>NZ_JBTLWN010000005.1:0-400000 GCF_054483635.1 Pseudomonas cistanchae
GCCGCGTTCCTTGAGGACAGCAAAGCGAGCATCGAAGCGCGCAATTTCTATTTCAACCGTGATTTCCGCGAAGACGCCGGCCAGTCCAAGCAGGAAGAATGGGCGCAGGGCTTTCTGCTGCGTCTGGAATCCGGCTACACCGAAGGCACCGTCGGTTTTGGCGTCGATGCCCTGGGCACCCTGGGCTTCAAGCTGGACTCCGGTGACGGCACCTCCGGCAGCGGCCTGCTCAACCCGGATCGCTCCGGCGGTTCGCAGGACTACTACGGCGGCCTGGGCCTGACGGCCAAGGCGAAGATCTCCGAAAGCGTGCTCAAAGTCGGCTCGCTGCAGCTGAAGAACCAGGCCATCGGTTCCAGCGACAGCCGCCTGCTGCCGCAGGTGTTCCGCGGCGGCAACATCGTCTCCAAGGACATCGCCGGGCTGACCCTCGACGCCGGTTACCTCGACGAGGTCAACAACCGCAACTCCGCCGATTACGAAGACATGACGCTGAATCAGTTCACCCTGAGCGGAATTACCTTCGGCGGCAATCCCAACCAGTCGAACGAGTTCATCTTCGCCGGCGGCAACTACAAGCTCACCGACAGCCTCACCGGCGGTTACTACTACAGCAACCTGGAGGACATGTATAAGCAGCATTCCTTCAACCTGGTGCACGTGCTGCCACTGGGCGACAAGCAGTCGCTGAAAACCGACCTGCGCTACGCCCGCTCCACCGATGACGGGGTGAGCAATGTCGACAACAAGGCCTTCGGTGCGATGGTTACCTACGCGCTGAGCGGCCACAGCCTCGGCCTCGGCTACCAGAAGATGAGCGGCGACACCGGCTTCGCCTACGTCGGCGGTACTGACCCGTTCCTGGTCAACTACGTGCAGATCGGCAACTTCGCGGCCAAGGACGAAACTTCCTGGCAGGCGCGTTACGACTTCAACTTCGCCTCCATCGGCATTCCCGGCCTGACCTTCATGACCCGCTACCTGACGGGCGACAACATCGACCGCGGCGCGCTGGCGGATGGCAAGGAATGGGAACGCAACATGGACATCGCCTATGTGGTTCAGGAAGGCACCTTCAAGAACCTCGGCCTGAAATGGCGTAACGCGACCATGCGCAACAACTTCGGTCGCGATATCGACGAGAACCGTCTGATCGTCAGCTACACCCTGCCGCTGCTGTGACAGGCTGGCGGTGATGAAAAAAAGCCCGGCACTGCGCCGGGCTTTTTATTGCTTGCGCGGTGCCTAGTCCTGGCTGACCGCACCGATCTTGTGCACCGACAGGTCAGCGCCGTAGTACTCCTCTTCCTGGCTCAGGCGAATGCCGATCAGCGCCTTCAGCACGCCGTACACCAGAAAGCCGCCGATCAAAGCGATCAGCACACCCAGGCCGGTGCCGACGAACTGACTGGCCAGGCTCACGCCACCCAGGCCACCCAATGCCTGCTGACCGAAAATGCCACAGGCGATACCGCCCCAGACACCGCAGATACCATGCAGCGGCCAGACTCCGAGCACGTCGTCGATTTTCCACTTCACCTGGGTTGCGGTGAATGCCCAGACAAACAGCGCACCGGCGATCGCGCCAGTTACCAGCGCGCCGACCGGATGCATCAGGTCAGAACCGGCACATACCGCTACCAAGCCAGCCAATGGACCGTTGTGCAGGAAACCTGGGTCGTTGCGACCGACCACCAGGGCGGCCACGGTGCCGCCGACCATGGCCATCAGGGTATTGACCGCCACCAGGCCACTGACGCTGCCCAGGGTTTGCGCGCTCATTACGTTAAAGCCAAACCAGCCGATGATCAGAATCCAGGAGCCAAGGGCAAGGAACGGAATATTCGACGGCGCGAACGCGACTAGACGTCCCTCACGGTAACGGCCATCGCGACGGCCTAGCAGAATCACCGCGCCAAAGGCCAGCCAGCCGCCCATGGCATGCACTACCACCGAGCCGGCGAAGTCATGGAAAGTCGCGCCGAACTGCGCCTCCAGCCAGCTTTGCACGCCGTAATTGCCGTTCCAGATCATGCCTTCGAAAAATGGGTAGATGAACGCGACGATCAACACGGTGGCGCATAACTGCGGGCCGAACCTGGCGCGCTCGGCGATACCGCCGGAGATGATTGCCGGTATGGCAGCCGCGAACGTCAGCAGAAAGAAGAACTTCACCAGCGCATAGCCATTACCCTCAGTCAGCACGCTGGCAGGCGCAAGGAAGGTGACGCCGTAGGCGATCCAGTAGCCGACGAAGAAGTAGGCCAACGCCGACACGGCAAAGTCCGAGATGATCTTCGACAGGGCGTTGACCTGATTCTTTTGCCGCACGGTGCCTACCTCGAGGAAGGCAAACCCTGCGTGCATCGCCAGCACCATGACGGCGCCCATCAGGATAAAAAGGGTGTTGGACCCATGAATCAGGGTCTCCACGGCACTGTTGATGTTTTCCATCAGCATGAGGCTCCGTAAGCGGAATAAGCACCAAAGAAGAACAGCGCTAACGGTAAGCGCACCATAAGGCAGCACAAGCACGAGGATCACCCCGCCGCGCCCGCCCCAAAACGGCTCACCCGCACTGCGGATCTGAAATACTTATCTCTTGTTGATCAGTGAGTTATGGATGCACCACCTCAACGGGCGGGGCGCTTTAAAGGCTCTATTACAGGGCGACGCTAGATGTGTACGCACCAGGTTAATGCAAGCGCTATACCAGCAGCGTGCCATCACGTGATATCAAATCAAGCGGAACCGCGTGCCAGTGATGGCACTCGAACAGGTGTCGGTTCATCAATATGCCGAAGGGCTGAAGCCGTCGCTTCCCGCGCCACATGTAGCCTCCCCGTTCACCGGGTACCGCGCTGCCTAGGATTAACTGCAACGGCATCGCGCTAAGCCCGGTAGACTCACACCGACTCATGGAGAGAAACCTTATGTCCCGTAGCAAAGCCACCCCGTCCAGCCAGGAACAACTGATTCAGGAATTTCAGGCGCTGGTGAGTGACACCGAAAAGCTCCTGCAAACCTCGACCACCCTCGTAGGCGAACATGCGGAAGAACTGCGCGAACAGATTCGCGGCAGCCTGGGTCGTGCTCGCGGCACCCTGCACAATGCCGAGAACAACCTGCGCGAACGCGGTCAGGCGGCGGTCAACGCCACCACCGACTATGTGCAGACCCATCCTTGGCATTCCCTCGGCATAGCGGCAGCCATCGGCCTGTTACTTGGCATGCTGATCACGCGACGTTAAGAGAACGACATGGACGACGCGACACCTGACTCCAGCATCGGCCGCGGCCCCTCGCCGCGGCGTTTTGCAGCTGCCCTGCTAGGCCTCGCCCACGGCCATATCGCCTTGCTTGGCGAGGAGCTAAAGGAACAGCAGGGCGCTACCCTGCGGCTGCTTGCGCTTGCCAGCCTCAGTCTGTTTTTCGCCTTGCTGCTGATCATCGGATTGTCCGCAGCGTTATTGATCAGTCTTTGGGACAGCTACCGGCTGGCGGCAATTGGCGGCCTGTGCCTGGTCTATGGCCTCGGACTGCTGTGCTGCCTGATGGCACTGCTGTCGCAGCTGCGCAACGCAACCCCGCCCTTCAGTGCCAGCCTTGAAGAACTGGCCCGTGACCGTGAGCAACTGCTGCCATGAACCTGCCTGATAACGCCAGCCGGCGCGACATGCGCAAGGCACTGCTGCGCATGCGCCTGGAACTCAGTCGCCAGGAACTCCGCCACGAAGCATTGGTGATGCTGCAGCCGTTGCGACAGGCGCAACAGTTCAGTCATCGCTGGCGTGAGGAGCTTGGCAACAGTACTGCGCCATTCTGGGTTGCTGGCGGCGCGTTAGCGCTCGCGGCCTGGGGAATCAAGCAGGGCAAGTGGCGCAGCTGGGTGCGGGTTGCCTTGATCGCCTTTCCGCTGCTTAGACGCAATCAACCCAGACGCTCCAGCCCGCCAGCGACCGCTGCGCCTGATCCCATGACTGGTGATAACGGCTAAACGCGGTTGAGCGGCGCGACTTCCATGCGGTTGCGGCCGCTGCGCTTGGCCTGGTAAAGGGCCTTATCGACTCGCTCGATCAACGCAGGAATTTCTTCCTGCAGGTCGTAATGCGCCAGGCCAATGGAGGCAGTAATCCGCAAGTCAGCGGGCAAACCCGCATAGGTCGCGGTCGAGATCGCCGCCTGAATCCGCTGAACGCAGCGCCTGGCCATTTCCAGCGTGGTGTGCGGCAGAAACAGCAAAAACTCTTCGCCGCCGAAGCGCGCGAACAGATCAGTACTGCGCAGTACCGACTCGATGGTACTGGCGAACACTTTCAACACCTGGTCTCCCGCCTGATGGCCAAGGGTGTCGTTAACATTCTTGAAGTGATCGAGATCGAACAGGCAGATGCAGAAACTTCCACCACCGCGGTCAGCCCGATTCTTCTCGTGCTTGAGCATTTCCAGAAGGTAGCGCCGGTTGTACGCGCCGGTCAGCTCGTCGTGGGTGGCAAGTTCGGTGACCTGTTGCAGGGCGACCTGCAATTTCGTGTTGCTCATTACCAGGCGCTTGCGCAATGCACTGATGCTGCCGCCAAGCACCGACACGAAGGGCAGGAAGGCCGAAAAGCTGCACCAGAGCGTCGCCTCCACTGCCAGGTTGAAGCGGTCGCCTTCGACGATGCGCACCAGTGGCAGCGTCAGACCGTACGTCAGCACCGCCAACACGCTGATAAGGAGCAGCTGCCGCGTATGCAGCTTGAAACTGCCGAAAACCATGATGATGACCAGTACCACCAGATAAGCCCCACGCGCCTGGCCCGCATAGATCTGCGTCAACAACACCATGACGATCGCCACCAGCATCTGGGCGATCGTCAGGCTGGGGTCCTTGAAGCGCAAATTGAGGTTGAACCGAAACGCCAGGTAAAAGCCAAACTGGATCAGCGCAGCGGCGCACGCCCAGCTGACCAGCACCCAGCCGGGAAAAATGCCGCCGTAATAGGAAATGATCTGGGGCACGCTGGCGAGCACATACATCGCCACACTCATCAGAAATCGACGGATACGCAGCTGCTGCTGGTCGTCTTTGGGCATGCCGGTCAGTACCACTAGACTCACCTTGTTCTTATTGTAATTAGCCTGACCTTAGCACCGGGCCTGGTTCTCGCCACCGCCCCCTCATCGCAACGGCCGCTTGCAGGCAATGGCGCGAACCCGGAAGCTAAGCGCAACGGCCACTGAATGGCGAGGAACAGCTTTGGATTGGCAGACCCTACTCACCCGCGAACGGCTTGGCAAACCGACCCACAGTGCCGATGAACTTGGCCGCAGCCCCTTTCACAAGGATCACGACCGGATCATCTTCTCCGGCGCTTTTCGCCGGCTGGGCCGCAAGACCCAGGTGCACCCGGTGTCGAGCAACGACCACATCCATACCCGCCTTACCCACTCGCTGGAAGTCAGCTGCGTGGGTCGCTCGCTCGGCATGCGCGTCGGCGAAATGATTCGCGACGACTTGCCGGCCTGGTGTGAACCGAGCGACCTGGGCATGGTGGTGCAGTCCGCCTGCCTGGCCCACGACATCGGCAACCCGCCTTTCGGCCATTCCGGCGAAGACGCGATCCGCCACTGGTTTCAACAGGCGGCCGGCCGCGGTTGGCTCGACGCCATGAGCGAGGCGGAGCGCGGTGACTTCCTCAGCTTCGAAGGCAACGCCCAGGGCTTTCGCGTGCTCACCCAGCTGGAATATCACCAGTTCGATGGCGGCACCCGGTTGACCTACGCAACGCTCGGCACCTACCTGAAATACCCCTGGACGGCCCGCCACGCCGAAGCACTCGGCTACAAGAAGCACAAGTTCGGTTGCTACCAGAGCGAACTGCCGTTGCTGGAACAGATCGCCCAGAAGCTCGGCTTGCCGCAGCTGGAAGCGCAGCGCTGGGGTCGCCATCCGTTGGTCTACCTGATGGAGGCGGCGGACGACATCTGCTACGGCCTGATCGACTTGGAAGACGGTCTGGAAATGGAGCTGTTGGACTACAGCGAGGTGGAGGCACTGTTGCTCGATCTAGTCGGCGACGACATACCCGAAACCTATCGCCAGCTTGGTCCGCAGGACTCGCGGCGGCGCAAGCTGGCGATCCTGCGCGGCAAGGCGATCGAGCACCTGACCAACGCCGCGGCCCACGCCTTCGTCGAACAGCAGACCGCCCTGCTGGCCGGCACGCTGCCGGGCGATCTGGTCGAACACATGCACGGCCCGGCGAAACGCTGCGTGCAAAGCGCCAAGGCCATGGCCCGGCAGAAGATCTTTCAGGACAAACGCAAAACCCTGCATGAAATCGGTGCCTACACCACCCTGGAAATCCTCTTGAACGCGTTCTGCGGTGCGGCATTGGAACAGCAAGGCGGGCGAACCCCGTCGTTCAAGAACAGGCGCATCCTGGATTTGCTCGGCAACAACGCACCGGACCCGAGCTGGCCGCTGTACACCTCGTTTCTGCGCATGATCGATTTCATTGCCGGCATGACCGACAGCTATGCAACTGAAATGGCACGGGAGATGACCGGCCGTTCGAGCCCGGTCTGACGATGAAAGCGATCCTCAAACAAGCCTTCAGCTGGCATGCAGGGCCGCCCGCCTGGGGGCCGGCGATAGTCGCCGGTTTTGGTTGCGCCTTGCCGCTGCTGCTGGGCCTGTTCAGCGCCCACCCGGGGTTTCTCTGGGCATCGGCAGGTGCGTTCCAGGCGGCACAGGCCAACCCGCTGCACCGCCTCGGCATGTTGCGCATGCTCATGCTGTGCGGCCTGGGTGCCTGCAGTGCGGGATTGGGATTCTGGTCGGCCAGTCACCCGCTGATCAGCTTCTGGCTGTTCGCCGCGTTCGGCTTCCTGCTCGCCTGGCTGCAGCGCTTCGGCAGCGAAGCGGGCAAGCTGGGATTGGGGCTCGCCATCTGCCTGTGCCTGGGTCAGGGCCAGTATGGCCTGGGGGCGCTCAACAACTCTTATGCCATCGCGATGCTGTTCATTCTCGGCGGGCTCTGGGTCATGCTGCTGGCATTTGGGCTGCGCGGCATGCACGGACTACGCATGTGGCCGTACATGCCGCGCTTCATCAGTATTCTCAAGGTCCTCAGGCGCCACGCCAAACGCATGCCGCGGCGGCAATGGCGTCTGCATGCGCTGGGTTGCACGCTGGCGATGGCGCTCGCCGGTTTGGTGGTCAACCTGGCGGGGCTGGAGCGCGGCTATTGGCTGACGCTGACACTGGTTACCACCCTGCACCTGGAATTTCAGGGCAGCCTGGTGCGCGCCTTGCAAACCAGCCTGGCAAGTCTCGCCGCCGCAGGTTTGCTGATTCTGCTCGGCCACAGCCTGCAGAGCCCGGGGATGATGGTGGCGACCCTGCTGCCCCTGATCGCCCTCAGTCGCGCCTTGCAGGCCAATCACTACGGCCTGTTCGTGATGCAGACCACCGTGTGCTTCGTGCTGCTCGCCGAAAGCCTGGCCAAGGATTGGCACCTAGCCGAGGTCCGTTTGCTCAATGCACTGTTCGGCGTGGTACTCGCCCTGCTGGTTGCGCTGCTGGTTCACGGCATTCGCCAGTTGCTTGAGCGCCGCTCCGCCAGCGTTCACCGCGCCGGGTAAAGCCTGGCAAGCAGCCGTTAAACACGGCTGCTTCGGTAATTCGCGCGGCGGGACTTCATCCGTCGGCAAATCCCCCACCGTTCACTATGCTTTTCGGGTTCGCAGCGCAATTCAAGGAGTAACCGCGCTATGCCCTCGCCCCGTCGCCTTCCCCTGCAACGCCGCTTCCCCTTGCATGTGCATATCAGCGTGCTGTTCACCTTGCTGTTGCTGCTTACAGGTGTGGTACTGGGGCTGTTCAACTACCGGCAAACCAGCGAGATCATCTTTGCCAGCAGCGCGCAGCTGTTCGCGCGGATTCAGCTGGATGTTCAACAGGACCTCGATTACACCTATCAGCCGATTCGCCATTTGCTCAGCCTGATCGCCCTGAACGAGGCCACCCAGGCGAGCGATCTGGAAACCCGCGTGCAGTTGCTCAAGCCCTTCGCCCAGGCGCTGCGCGACAACCCCAAGCTGGCCTCGCTGTACCTGGGCTACGCCGATGGCGATTTTTTCATGGTCAGGCCGCTGCGCAGCGATGCCCTCAAGCAGCGTTTCGATGCGCCCGCCAACGCGGTGTTCCACGTCTGGTCGATCGACCGCAGCGACACCAGGGTCGCTGCGGATTACCTGTTTTACGATGGCTCGCTGAACCTGATCAGCAGGCGCCAGCGGCTCAATGAAGACTACGACCCGCGCAGCCGCAACTGGTACCAGAGCGCGCGCAGCGACGGCGGCCAGATCACCACGGCGCCCTACGTATTTTTCTCCAGCGCCGAAGTCGGCACCACCCTGGCCCGCCGCGCCGGACTGACCCATGTGCTGGCGGCCGACCTGACCCTGGGCGACCTGTCGGCCACACTGGCGGAACATCAGATTTCCCCCAGCAGCGAAGTAGTGCTGATCGACCCCCAGGGCAATGCTGTCGCCTATCCCGACAACGACCGTCTGATCAGTCCCGCGGCCCCGGATCGCTTGATCAAGGCCCGCGACCTCAGTCCAACGCTTTCGGCGCTGCTGGCCGAGGGCTCCGACTACAAGACGGCCAGCGTGATGCAGCTCAACGGCCGGCGCTGGGTCGTTTCGCACCGTCACCTGCCCGAAGGCGGACCCCAGGGCCTCGATCTGGCGCTACTGGTGCCGGAAGACGAGTTGCTCGCCAAGGCGTATCAAATACGCTGGCAAGGCGCGCTGCTGACGCTGACGACCCTGCTGCTATGCATACCGGTTGGCTGGGCGACCTCGCGCATCATCGTCAAACCGCTGCGGGCATTGGTGCTGGAAGCCGAAGCGATTCGCCGCTTCGACTTCGCCTACCCAGCCAGCGGTCGCTCGCCCGTGCTGGAGGTCGACCAGTTGGCCGTATCCATGGCGCGAATGAAGGAGACCATCTCCAGTTTTCTGGAAATCGCCGCCAGCCTGTCCGGCGAAACCCGTTTCGACACCCTGCTCAAGCGCGTGCTGGAAGAAACCATCGAGATCGGCGACGCCCACGGCGGCCTGCTCTACCTGATCGACAATGACCGCCTCGAGCCCCATGCGCTGTTTATCGGCGGTGAGCAGCACAACCTGGAGCGTCATGCGATTCCCGGCTATGCCCGTGGCAGCGAACAACTGCCACCCTGGCTGCATCAACCCGCAGAGGGCGGCCCGAGTGCCGTGGCGTCCATCGGCTTCGATCAGGCGGGCGACTACAAAAGCCTGCTGCGAACGCTCGACAGCCCGCGCGTGCACCTGGTGGCAACCGGACTGCACAATCGCCAGGGCGCAACGCTGGGTGTGCTGGTATTACTGCATTGCGACCACGGCGACGAGTCCGATCGCCTTATGCAACGCCCGGAGCGGGTGGCCTTTATCGAAGCGGTCTCCGGCGTCGCCGCACTGTGCATCGAAAGTCAGCGTCTGCTTGAACGACAAAAGCACCTGCTGAACGCATTCATCCAGTTGCTCGCCGGCGCCATCGATGCGAAAAGTCCCTATACCGGCGGCCATTGCCAACGCGTACCAGAACTGACCCTGATGCTCGCCAAGGCAGCAGCGGCGAGCAATGCGCCGGCGTTCAGCGCATTCCAGCCCAGCGAAGACGACTGGGAAGCCATGCACATCGCCGCCTGGCTGCACGATTGCGGCAAAATCACCACGCCCGAATACGTGGTGGATAAAGCCACCAAGCTTGAAACGCTGTACGACCGCATCCACGAAGTCCGCACCCGCTTCGAAGTGCTCAAGCGCGATTGCTGGGTGAGCTACTGGCAGGGCTGCGCCGAAGGCGGCGACGCACAGAGCCTGGCGGTGCAACGTGAGCAGGCGCTCGCCGCCCTGGATGACGACTTCGCCTTCATCGCCCACTGCAACCTGGGCAGCGAGGCCATGGCGGAGCCTGATCTGGAGCGCCTGCAGCGGATCGCGCAGCGCACCTGGACCCGCACCCTGGATGACCGGCTCGGGGTTTCCTGGGAGGAGTCCAGACGCCAGGCGCGTCACCCGCCCACGGTTCTGCCGGTGCAGGAACCGCTGCTTGCGGACCGCCCCGAACACCTTATCGAGCGGGCAGCGTCTGATGTCATTGCCCAGGACAATCCCTGGGGAATCAAACTCGAAGCGCCCGCCCACAAATTCAACCGCGGCGAGTTGTACAACCTCGGCATCAAGCGCGGCACCTTGACGAGCGAGGAGCGCTACATCATCAACGACCACATCGTGCAAACCATCCTGATGCTCGACAAACTGCCCTTCCCCGCGCATCTGCAACAGGTGCCCGAAATCGCGGGCGGTCATCACGAAAAGATGGATGGCAGCGGCTACCCCAAACGCCTGCTGCGCGAGCAGATGAGCCTACCGGCGCGGATGATGGCGATTGCCGACATCTTCGAGGCACTGACGGCGGTGGACCGGCCCTACAAGAAAGGCAAGTTGCTGTCCGAGTCGCTGGAGATCATGGCGGGCATGTGCAAGCACGCACATATCGACCAAGAGCTGTTCGCGCTCTTTGTGCGTGAGAAGATCTATCAAGTTTATGCGGAGAAATTCCTACAGCCTGGGCAGATCGACGCGGTCGATGAGGCAGCAGTGATGGTGAAGGCGGGGTTGGCGTTGTAAAGGTTCGGGCGGGAAAACAGCGGCCGGCTGCGCGATGCAGACCGGCCAGCGTAACGTCAGGCCGGGTTGATTGCGTTTTCCGGGTACCAGACGTCCATCAGCGGGCTGGCGGTGAAATCGACCACCTCGCTGCGGCCTTTCAGCCAGGCTTCAACCAGGCTGCGCTGCTCTTCGCTCACGGAGCCGCGCTTGCTCAGGCAGACCAGACCGAAGTCGTCGCCACCTACATAGCCCAGACCGTTGGCGGTCATGGCGTCGCGCAGGAATGCCTCGAGGAAGGCGTCGACCGCCTTTTCGCTCAGGTCTTCCTTCAGATTCAGATTCAGCTCAAAACCCAGCTCTTGGAATTCATCCACGCAAAGTTTTTTACGCAGACGGCGGGAACGGTTAGTAGCCATGGAACAATCCTCAAGAGTGATAACGCGCGGCACTCTAGCAGCTTGGCGCCGGATTTGCTTGGCTGCGCGCGGCTACTCCGCCTCTGCGGCCGAAAAAAGCCCGTGCCGGCTTATCCGAAACGGTCCTGGCAGCGCGGGCTTGGGGCATAATGCGGGCAACTTTCAAACGCCCCAGCGCTCATAAATCTATCCACGCTCAAAGCGCCCGCCTCAAGGTTGTCCGTCCAATGTTAAAAACCCTGCGTCATCTTGCGATCGCCACGTTATTGATTCCTTCCGCACTGCCTCTCCACGCTGCCGTCAGCACCACCTTACCGACCAAGGTGCAGCAGGCGCTGAAAGCCAACAAGATCAGCCCGCAATCCATTTCCGTGGTTACTCTGCCGCTCAACGCGCGGGGCAACGGGACGGTGTTCAATGCCGATGTGTCAGTCAATCCGGCCTCGACGATGAAGCTGGTCACCACCTACGCCGCGCTGGAACTATTGGGCCCGACGCACCAGTGGAAAACCGAGTTCTATGCCGACGGTCCGCTCAAGGATGGGGTATTGAACGGCAACCTGTTCCTCAAGGGTGGCGGCGACCCAAAGTTGAACATGGAGAAACTCTGGCTGCTGCTGCGCGACCTGCGTGCCAATGGCGTGCGTCAGGTCAGCGGCGACCTGGTGCTTGATCGCAGCCATTTCAATCAGCCGGCGCTACCGACATTCAACGACGACGGCGGCGACGCCAACAAGCCGTTTCTGGTCAAGCCGGACTCGCTGCTGGTCAACCTCAAGGCGCTGCGTTTCATCGCCCGCACCGAGGGCGGCAAGGTCCAGGTCGCGATCGAGCCGCCGATCGCCGATATCCGTATCGATAATCGCGTCAAAGCCCTGCCCGCCGCCAAGTGCCCGGGCTGGCCGGATGTGCGCTACAACCCGGTCACTGAATTCGACGGCACCACGGTCATCGTCACCGGCAAGCTGGCCGAAGGCTGCAGCTCGCAGACGTACCTGTCGCTGCTCGACCATCCCAGCTACGCCGCCGGCGCCATCCGCGCCATCTGGCAGGAACTGGGTGGTAGCATCATCGGCGCCGACCGCCTGGCCGAAGTGCCGAAGGACGCACGACTGCTCGCACGCACTTTTTCGCCGGACCTGAGCGAGATCATTCGCGACATCAACAAGTACAGCAACAACACCATGGCTCGTCAGTTGTTCCTCAGCATCGGCGCGCAGTTCCGCAACGAGACCGATGCGGACGACGCGATCGCGGCGCAGCGGGTGATCCGCAGTTGGCTGGCGCGCAAAAACATCATCGCGCCGCACTTGGTCATGGAGAACGGCTCTGGCCTGTCGCGGGCCGAGCGAGTCAGCGCCAACGAGCTGGCGAAAATGCTGCAGGCCGCCTGGAAAAGCCCCTACGCTGCCGAATTCATGAGTTCGCTGCCGCTGGTAGGCATGGACGGGACAATGCGCAAACGCCTGCGCAACACACCGCTGCTCGGTGAGGCGCGGATCAAGACCGGCACACTGAACAACGTACGCGCGATTGCCGGTTACAGCCGCGACAGCAACGGCAACAGCTGGGCGGTGGTGGCCATTCTCAACGACCCCCGGCCATGGGGCGCGTCCTCGATTCTCGACCAGGTGCTGGTCGACCTGTATCGCCAGCCCAAAGTTAAATAGCCACCAGGCGTCATTCGCGGTTTGCGCGGATGACGCCGCTGCTACGGTTTAGTGCTGCGCGCTGATGCGCCAGGCCCGGTGGATTTTCGGGTTGCGGATGAAGTCCTGATCAATGGTCGATGCGCTGATGTCCTCGACCACGTAGCGAGTGGCCAGCCCCTCATCGAGCTGGAACTTGCGGAAGTTGTTGGAGAAATACAGCACGCCGCCCGGCGCCAAACGGGCCATGGCCAGGTCGAGCATCTGCACGTGGTCACGCTGGATATCAAAGATGCCTTCCATGCGCTTGGAGTTGGAGAAGGTCGGCGGGTCGATGAAGATCAATTCGTACTCACCACGATCCTCTGCCAGCCAGGCCATCACGTCGCCCTGCTCCAGCCGATTCTTGTCTGAATAACCGTTGAGCGACAGATTGCGCCGCGCCCAGTCCAGGTAGGTTTTCGACAGATCGACACTGGTGGTGGTCCGCGCACCGCCCTTGGCCGCATGCACGGTCGCCGTGGCGGTGTAGCAGAACAGGTTGAGGAAGCGCTTGCCGGCGGCCTCCTTTTGAATGCGCAGGCGCAGCGGACGGTGATCGAGAAACAGCCCGGTATCCAGGTAGTCGGTGAGGTTGACCAGCAACTTCACCCCGCCCTCGCTGACTTCCATGAACTGGCCCTGGGCACTCTGCCGCTGGTACTGCTTGGCGCCGCTCTGGCGCTCACGGCGCTTGATCACCACTTTGCTCTTGTCGACGCCCAGGGTTTGCGGAAGCGCTGCGATGGCGTCAAACATGCGGGCCTTGGCTTTTTCAGGATCAATTGACTTGGGCGCGGCATATTCCTGCACATGCACCCAATCGCCATACAAATCGACTGCCATGGAGTATTCCGGCATATCAGCGTCATACAGGCGGTAGCACTGGATGTCCTCGCGGCGCGCCCACTTGCTCAGCAGCTTGAGGTTCTTCTGCAAGCGATTGGCAAACATCTGCCCGCCTTCGCTCAAGCGCGCTTGCTCGACCACAGGTTCGGGGACGGGTTTGATCGGGTTGCCGTTCTTGTTGTACTGGCGCTCCAGGGGCTCCAACGGCGCCTTGTCGGCTTGGGCCTGTTCGCGCTCGCGTTCACGCTGCTCGGGGGTGCGGCGCTCGCCGGTGACGAATTGCTCGGGCTGCACCTTGATCAGCAGCAACTTGCACGGCAGAGCGCCGTTCCAGAAGGCGTACTGCTTGTGGCTGCGAATGCCCATGCGCTTGCCCAGGTCCGGCGCGCCGGTAAACACCGCCGCTTCCCAGCCCATGCAGGCCTGACGTAGACGCTCGCCGAGGTTCTGATAGAGGTAGAGCAAGCTGGCTTCATCACCCAGACGCTCGCCGTACGGCGGATTGCAGATCACCAGACCTTTCTGATTCTGATCCGGGCGCGGCTCAAAGGTCGCCACTTCGCCCTGATAGACCTTGATCCAATGGCTTAGGCCAGCACGCTCGATGTTATTGCGCGCGGGTTGAATCAGCCGCGGATCGGCCTCGTAACCGCGAATCCACAGCGGCGGCTTCGCCATGCCCTCGGCCGCACGCTGCTCGGCTTCGGCCTGGAGTTTTTTCCACAGCGCCGGCACATGCCCCAGCCACTTGCTGAAGCCCCACTGCTCGCGGGTCAGGTTGGGGGCGATGTCGGCGGCGATCATCGCGGCCTCGACCAGGAAGGTGCCGACACCGCACATCGGGTCAGCCAGTGCGCCGCCTTCGGCCGCAATACGTGGCCAGCCCGCGCGGATCAATACCGCGGCGGCAAGGTTCTCCTTCAGCGGCGCAGCGCCTTGCTGCAAGCGATAGCCGCGCTGATGCAGGCTGTGGCCGGATAGATCAAGCGACAGAATCGCCTCGCCGCGATCCAGACGCAGGTGCACGCGCATGTCCGGATTGAGCTTGTCGACCGAGGGCCGGGTGCCATCGGCCTGGCGAAGCTTGTCGACAATTGCATCTTTGACCTTGAGGGCGCCGAAATGGGTGTTGTCGATGCCCGAACCATTACCGCTGAACTCCACCGCCAGACTGCCGTGAGGCTCCAGGTGTTCGAACCAGTCGACTTCCAACACGCCTTCGTAAAGAGTTTCGGCGTCCTTTATCGGGAAACGCTTGAGTACCAGCAGCACGCGGTTGGCCAGCCGCGACCATAGGCACAGGCGATAGGCAATTTCCAGGGTCGCAAAACCGCGGATGGCCGAGGTGTGTTCGCGCGCCTCTTGCAGCCCCAGCGTGCCCGCTTCTTCAAGCAACAGGCCTTCGAGCCCCTTGGGGCAGGTGAGAAAGAGTTCGTAATGATCCGACATGGTGATCCAGTGCCTATGGGCAAAAAAGCGTGCTGCTGATCGAGCACGGGCAAAAATAGGTGACAAAGGCGCACATTGCGACATTTCGTCTGAATAAATAACACTCGCAACTGCGAGCGATTCGCGATGGCGAATTACCAGCATGCGCTGCAGGCCCCGGCTCATCTAGCTTGGCCCGAATCAGCAGAGGCGTAGGGCATGGCCTTATGGTCCTACCGGCAAAAGCATTACGTCCTTATTACAAAACGATCATTCACAGCGACCCGAGCATTCGTTAGAAATCAACTCAGGCCGTCACCGCAACGGTGACGGCACTGGAGGCTCGCGACGCCGGCAGCGGACTCCAACGGCAGAATTTCTGCCTGACCTTGCTAAAGGTCTAAGGGAATCAACAGTCCACATTGAGGGCAACACCCTATGAGAAGACTTAAGCGTGATCCGTTAGAAAGAGCTTTTTTGCGCGGTTATCAATACGGCATCCATGGAAAATCCCGCGAGCTTTGTCCATTTACTCTTCCGTCTGTACGGCATGCCTGGCTAAACGGCTGGCGCGAAGGCCGCGGCGACAACTGGGACGGACTGACCGGCACCGCTGGTATCCATCGACTTAACGAACTTCACGCAGTCAGCTAATTCGCAACTCAACGACTCAATCGAGACCGCTCCATTCGAGCGGCGGGCGCAAGCCCAGGGGCTCCTTATGGAGCCCTTTTTATTGCCCGCACAGTAGGCGATCAAACCCCAGTTGAGTTGGCAAGCGGCGCAATTCAGCGAGGTAAACCGGCAATTGCATCCACTGCCTCGCGAATCAGCGCCGGCCCTTTGTAGATAAACCCGGAGTAGATCTGCACCAGGCTGGCACCAGCGGCGATTTTCTCAGCCGCATGCTTGCCTTCGGTAATCCCGCCCGCGGCGATGATCGGCAAGCGCCCGGCCAGTTCGCCAGCCAGCACCTTGACGATATGAGTGCTCTTGTCGCGCACCGGGGCACCGGACAAACCACCGGCCTCGTCGGCACATTCAAGGCCCTTAACGCCGTCGCGGCCCAGGGTGGTGTTGGTGGCGATCACCGCGTCCATACCTGCCTGCACCAACGCATTGGCCACCTCCAGGGTTTCCTCATCACTCATGTCAGGGGCAATCTTGATTGCCAGGGGCACCCGCTTGCCGTGCCGCTGGGTCAAATCCTCCTGACGCAGACGCAAGGCTTCGAGCAGTTGCTTGAGTGAGTCACCGAACTGCAAGCTGCGCAGCCCCGGCGTGTTGGGCGAGCTGACGTTGACGGTCACATAGCTGGCGTGCTGATAGACCTTGTCCAGACACAGCAGGTAGTCATCCACGGCTTGCTCGACCGGCGTATCGAAGTTCTTGCCGATATTAATGCCCAGCACGCCGTTGTACTTGGCTGCCTGTACCCGTGAGAGCAGATGATCGACACCGTGATTGTTGAAGCCCATGCGGTTGATGATCGCCTCCGCTTCGGGCAGACGGAACAACCGGGGCTTGGAATTGCCCGGCTGAGGCCGCGGCGTCACGGTGCCAATTTCAATGAAACCGAAGCCCAGCTGGGCAAACCCGTCGATAGCGTCGCCATTCTTGTCCAACCCTGCGGCCAGGCCTACCGGGTTGGCGAACTCCAGTCCCATGACCTTGACCGGCAAACTGGCAGGCGCCTTGTTCAGCAGCGCATTCAAGCCCAGTCGGCCGCCGGCACCGATCAAGTCGATCGACAGCTCGTGGGAGGTTTCCGGGGAAAGTTTGAAAAGCAGCTCGCGGGCCAGGTTGTACATGGGCAGGCTTAGCTCGAGTAGTCGAAGGCGGAAGGCCGGCGATTATACAGGCGCAGCAGCCTTGCAGGCGAGGCGCGTGGTCCGCTCAGGACAGTCGCCGCAGGTTTATTAATTCACCAGCCACGCTAAATTCCATCTCGAAGGAACCGTAGACGCCTTCACGAGTCAAAAAGGGCCGAAAATGGTAGGCCGGCACGCTGACCTTCCGACCATCGCGACTGCGCGCTAGGATGCGGTTGGCCCGACCTTGATAGACCGCCATAAATCGTTCGGCCGATACAGCGACATCCAGTACTAGACTGGGCATGGAGGCACCTTTGCAGAGGAATGCGATAATTTTGCCACACGCGCTATTTTATACTCGCAAAACCCCGCTCAAGTTGGCCGGCAAAGCCTGTGCACCGGCTACCATGCTCTGCCACACTTGTGACGATCACCCTAGAGTGCTCATTTGGCCATGAGTCTGTCCGAACAGTCGTCCACGTTAAGCTCGCGCCTCGCTGGCCTGGCACAGCGCCTGGGCATCATCGGTCGTGCGCCGAAACAGATCCTGGCGCGCGCCAGCGCCCTGCGTCTGCCGTTCAGCGCCCTGCCTGCCGCCACGGAAAGTATCTGCTGGCTCGACGGTGCCCCGCTTCACCGCCTGGTTGACCTGCCGCGCAACGCGCTATCCGGCCCCGTGCAGGAAGACAAGGCCCAGGCCCATGCCGCACTGGCCAATGTCGTCGAGCAGCAACAACAACGACTGACCTCATTCGACCTGCGTCTTATCAACGGCTTATCCCACTGCGCTTCAGACCATGCAGGTTTTGCCAGTTTCGAAGACTATGCCGCCTGCGAAAATTGCCGGCAGGTGCGCATCATCAGCTACAAGGATTTCGTCAAGACCATCAGCCTGGCACTGCCTCGTTTCATGGCTGGCGAGGCAATCGAGCTGCGGCAGGCCAGCTGGCGCGGTGATCGAGTGTTCTGGGCGGGAGAACACCACAGCGAAGCGTTTGCCTGCGCGGTCGCCTATGCCCGACGCCGCGAACTGGAAGTGACGCTTCCCGCTGAATTCACCCGCTATCAACTGAGTCGCGCCGGCCTGGCCGAGCTGGAGCAGCGCTACCATGTGCTGGCGATGCCCGCCGCGGCCTGGAGCGATCCGACCTTCATGGGCTTGCTGCTGGATAACGGCCTGCCTTACGCACGTCTGGCGCTGCTGCGTAAACCAGGCGCACCGGAAGCCCTGCTGCTGCCCAAGCATTCCAGCGAGGCCAACGCGCTGGGCGAGGGCCTGCGGCTGGCTGGCGCGCCGGACGTGATCGCCTACATCGAGCACTTGGCTCCGCTGCACTGAAATTAGCGAATCACTGCATCGCCGCTCTTACCTCTCTGGCTGCTGCCAATGAAAAACTATTTCTCCCTACTCTGTTGCGCTTAGGTATCGGCGCCCAGGTATAAGGGGCTAATTCGTAGGGTGCGAAATCGAGGATGCACGCCGCCTGTGCAGTGCGCACAAACGTCAATACCAGCAGACGCTGGTGCGCACAGCGCACCCTACCGATGGCGAGCGCTGTACTTCCCTGGGCGCCCCGTGTAACCCGCAAGGGTACATAGCAATAAAAAGCCCCGCACTAGGCGGGGCTCAGGTGTAGCTCGATCAGCCGTTCAGGAACCACCTACCCCGCGCTGAGCACTCTGGGCCAGGTCCATCAACTCCCGGTTCGCCACCGCATACATGGCGTAATCGGTCCCTGTGGCAGCACGCAACTCGGCGAGCATGGTTTTCCAGCGCTCAACCAGGCGACGATGCTGCTCCAGCCAGCCCACCACACGCACTTCGATATCCGCGGGGCTGTCGACCATCTGCAGCAGCGATACGGTAATCGCCCGCTGCTGCCAGTCCAGGTCATCGCGGAAGGCTTCGCGCGCCAGCGCCTGCCAGTTGCTTTCCACCGGCAAGTTGGTGATCTGCTGCAGGTACCAGGACAACTCCAGCGCACTGCCTACCGCAAAGTAGGCGGCAGCTACACGGGCAGGATCCTGACCGGTAACGTCCGAGGCTTCGATGATGGGCAGCAGCGTATACAGATGGCTGGTACCCGCCACCACCCGCGCCAGTTCCTCAGGCACACCGGCCTCGACATAACCCTGGTAGCGCGCCTGCCATTGCTCACGGGCCGGGCCTTCGAGCAACTCGTCCAGCCGCAGCGCCAATGCTTCGATACGCGGGCTGAAATGTGCAACGTCGTGGGCCGCATCCAGCTCGTTGCGGCGGCTGCGCAGGAACCAGCGGGTGGCACGGCGCCCCAGGCGCATCAGCTCATCCATCAGCGCCAGTTGCAGCTCGGCCGGCACCTTGTAGTCCAGCGCCTCGATCTGCTTCCACCAGTGCGGCAGACGGAACACATCACGCACGATGACATAGGCACCTGCCACGTTGGCAGCGCTCATGCCGGTGGACTCCTTCAGCCGCTGAACGAAGGTAATGCCCATATGGTTGACCAGATCGTTGGCGATCTGGGTGCTGACGATTTCGCGCTTCAGCCGGTGGCGGCGCATGGCATCACCGAACTTCTCCGCCAGCAGCGGCGGAAACGCAGTCTCCATCTCGCGCGCCAGGTAATCGTCGTCCGGCACCAGGGATTTGAGCAGCGACTCCTTCAGGTCGATCTTGCTGTAGGAAATCAGCACCGACAGCTCCGGCCGCGTCAGGCCCTGACCATTGGCAGCACGCTCGTTCAGCTCCTCGTCTGACGGCAGGAATTCCAGCGCACGGTCCAGCTTGCCGGCCGACTCCAACGCCGACATCAGCCGCTTGTATTCGCCCAAACGCTCGCGAGCGCGGCGTTCGGCCAGCGACAGTGCCTGGGTCTGCTTGTAGTTGTTGCCGAGTACCAGGCCGCCGACCGCATCGGTCATCTGGGCCAGCAGGACATTGCGCTGCTTGCCGGTCATGTCGCCCGCGGCCACGATCTCGTTGAGCAGGATCTTGATGTTGACCTCGTGGTCCGAGCAGTCCACGCCGCCGGCGTTGTCGATGAAGTCGGTGAAGCTGGCGCCGCCGTTGAGGCCGTATTCGATCCGCCCCAGCTGGCTCATGCCGAGGTTGCCGCCCTCGCCGACCACCTTGGCGCGCAGCTCGCGACCGTCGACCCGCAGGGCATCGTTGGCCTTGTCGCCCACATCCGCGTGGCTTTCCTTGCTCGACTTGACGTAAGTGCCGATGCCGCCGTTCCAGATCAGGTCGACCGGCGCCTTGAGCAGCGCGTTGAGCAACTCATTCGGTGCCAGCTTGTCGGCGCTGATGTCGAAGCGCGCTTTCATCTCTGGGCTGATCGCGATGCTTTTCGCGCTGCGCTGGAAAATTCCGCCGCCAGCGGAGATCAACGCGCTGTCATAGTCGGCCCAGCTGGAGCGCGGCAGGTTGAACAGGCGCTTGCGCTCGACGAAGCTCTTCGCCGCGTCCGGGTTCGGGTCGATGAAGATGTGCAGGTGGTTGAACGCTGCCACCAGTTGCAGGCTTTCCGACAGCAGCAGGCCGTTGCCGAAAACGTCGCCGGCCATGTCGCCGATGCCGACCACGGTGATGCTGTCCTTCTGCACATCGATACCGCGCTCGCGGAAGTGCCGCTGCACGCTGACCCAGCCGCCCTTGGCGGTGATGCCCATGCCTTTGTGGTCGTAACCGGCAGAACCACCGGAGGCGAACGCATCGCCCAGCCAGAAGCCGTATTCGCCGGCAATTCCGTTGGCGATGTCGGAGAAGGTCGCGGTGCCCTTATCGGCCGCAACCACCAGATACGGGTCGTCCTGATCATGACGAACCACGTTGGCCGGCGGCACGACGCTGCCTTCCTTGAGGTTGTCGGTGATATCGAGCAGGCCGCTGATGAAAATCCGGTAGCAGGCAATACCTTCGGCCAGCACCTCGTCGCGGCTCGCGCCCACCGGCATGCGCCGCGGAATGAACCCGCCCTTCGCGCCCATCGGCACGATGACGGCGTTTTTCACCTGCTGCGCCTTAACCAGGCCGAGCACTTCGGTACGGAAATCCTCTTCCCGATCCGACCAGCGCAGGCCGCCGCGAGCAACGTCGCCGAAGCGCAGGTGCACGCCCTCGACCCGCGGCGAGTAGACGAATATTTCGAATTTCGGCACCGGCTTGGGAATTTCGGGAATGGCCCGCGGATTGAGCTTGAAGCTGAAGTAGGACTTGCTCTGCCCGGCTGCGTCGGTCTGGTAGAAGTTGGTGCGCAGGGTGGCCTTGATCAGGTCCAGGTAGCGGCGCAGGATACGGTCTTCGTTGAGCACCGCGACGTTGTCCAGGGCGTTGAGAATCGCCTGCTCAAGCTTCTGCTGCTTGTCTTCCAGATCATCCGCACTGAGCTTGCGCGCCAGGTAAAAACGGGTCTTGAACAGGCGCACCAGTTCCTTGGCGATATCGGCGTGGTTGACGAGGGTGCCGGCAATGTAGCTCAGGTCGAAACCCAGGCGAATCTGCTTGAGGTAGCGGGCATAGGCCCGCAGCAACGCCACGTCGCGCCACGGCATCGCCGCGGTCAGCACCAGGCGGTTGAAGGCATCGTTCTCGGCCTCACCGCCGACGATATTGACGAAGGCGTCCTGCAGCGTGTCGTTGAGCTGCTGGATATCCACGTCCAGGCCTTCGGCATAGGTGAAGGCGAAATCGTGAATCCAGAACTCGCGGCCGTTCAGCTGGTGCAGGCGATACGGGAACTCGCCCAGCACGCGCAGGCCCAGGTTCTCCAGGATCGGCAGCACGTCCGACAGCGGCAGCGGCGTGTCGGCGTGGTAGAGCTTGCAGTGCAGCTGCTGGCCATCTGGCGACAGCGGTTGGTAGAAACTCATCACCAGCGGGCGCTTGGCGCTCAGGTTGAGCAGGTGCTGCATGTCCACCACCGCCGAATGCGGGGCGAAACGTTCGCGGTAACCAGCCGGGAAACCCGTCGGGAAATCGGCCAGCACATTGGTGCCCTGGGCTTCGCCGAAGGTTTCCACCACTAGGCTCGCGTAATCGTCCTTCCATGAACGGCACGCCTGAATCACTTCTTTTTCCAGACGCGCCGGATCGATCTGCAGCTTGTTCTTCGGATCGACCCGCAGAATGAACTGCACCCGCGCCAGCACCGACTCGGAGAAGAACGTCCAGAACTCGCAGTCGGTCGCTAGCAGGCGCTCCATCAGCACCTGCTGGATCTTCAGGCGTGTTTCGGTGGAGTACACATCGCGCGGCACGTAGGCCAGGCAATAGCAGAACCTGCCGTAAGGATCGCGGCGCAGGAATACCCGAATCTTGTTGCGTTCCTGAATCTGCACGATCGCCAGCGCGGTGTCGCACAGGTCGTCGACCGGCGTCTGGAACAGGTCATCGCGTGGCAACACTTCCAGAACCTGAGCCAGTTCCTTGCCCAGGTGCGCCTTGCTGTCGAAACCGGCGCGCTGCTCGATGACTGCCACCTTGCGACGGATATAAGGGATATTCCACACGCTTTCGGCGTACACCGCCGAGGTGTAAAGGCCCATGAACCGGCATTCCTTGACGACCCGTCCCTTGCTGTCGAGTTCGCGAATCGACACGAAATCCGGGTAGGCCGGACGGTGCACACGGCTTGGCACCGCAGCCTTGGCGAACGACAGCAATAGGGGTTCGCGCAGGTAATTCAGGGCTTCCGGTTCGATATGCAGGTCGTCGCTGCTCAAACCGCTACGTAGGCGTTTGGACAGACCGAGCAGGGATTTCTCGTCGTAAACGATAGCGCCGCCGCCCGGGGCTTCGGTCACCGTGAATTCTTCATAGCCAAGGAAGGTGAAGTGGTCGTCCAGCAACCAATTGACGAACACCTTGATTTCTTCCAGTTCGGCGGCGTCAACATTGAGTCCGGCCTGACCTGGCTTGACCTTGGCCAACCAGGTCAGCAGTTCCTGGGCCTTGGCCTTCATGGGCCGGAAGTCAGCCACGCTCTGGCGTACCTCGGCGAAGACGTCATGCAGCGCCTTCTCAATGGTTTTCATCTCGCTGGTGCTGGCGCAACGGTCGATTTCGAGGAACATCAGCGCTTCTTGCTTGACGTCTTCACCCTGCGAGCCCTTAGGCAGGATCTCCAGCAGCTCGCCCTTGGGATTGCGGCGAACGCTGAACACGCTGTTTTGCAGGGTGTGGATGCTGTAACCGTGACGGTTCAGTTCCATGCGCACCGAGTCGACGAGAAACGGGATGTCGGCGTGGAGAATCTCGACGGCGGTGTGAGTCGACTGCCAGCCGTGCTTTTCGTAATCGGGGTTGAAGACGCGGACTTCGGTCTTGGCGGGGTCGAACCGCTCGAGCAGACGCCAGGATGACAGGGTGCAGCCAACCAGATCGGAAAGCCGGCGTTGGGTCAGTTCGTCGAGGGCGATGATGCCGAAGAAATGCTCGGCGAACAGGGCAATTTGTGGCAATGCCTGTTCACTAACGTGCTGCGCCAGTGCCGCTTGCAGATGGTGCTGAAAGTCGGCTTTGCTGGCCGCCGTAAAGAACGCCATGTTTTTTATGCTCCGTTTGGCTGGGGATTCGACTAGGGGCTGTCATGAGTTGCAACTGACGGCGCAATGTCTCGGTTCAACGTTAGTTCAGCGGGCAGCGATTGCATAAAAGCGGCTGCCTCGGAACGTTGGCGACATCAGCGACTCACCGGTCACAATTTGCTGGTCGAGCTTAACGAGGGAACGCCGTCAAGCGCTTGCCGCGCTGCGACATTTTCTTTCAACTGCGCCACCCCAGCCGCTGAAACCGGGCAAAACCTCGGCGCGGGTCTCACTAACAGAGCTGCCAGCACGGCAAACCCGGCTCATTACCCTGCTCACCCGTTGCGCCTGCGCGCTATCCTTGCGAACCCGGTTCCAGGCGCGCTGCGGTAACCCCTGATGCGCGCTTGATGACATTCACTGCCATGGACCCTGCATGAGCGCACCCGTTCCGACACTCGAAATAGCCGGGATCGACAGCCTGATCCTGCGCCTGTTCGACAGCATTGATGAATGCAACATGCCCTGGATACTGGCCGCCAGCGAGCGGCTGCGTGCCGCCTTCGGCGCTGCGCTGATCGACCTGGTGCCGTCCTACACCACGCTGCTGCTGCACTATGATCTTCAACGCGTCACGGCGGCACAGGTTCGCGAGCTGATCGCCGAGGCATTTATCGACCTGCAACCGGCCAGTGCTGAAGGCGGCCGCTGCCATGACCTACCGACCTGGTATGACCGCAGCGTCGGCCCTGAGCTGACGCTAGTGGCCCAGCGCTCGGGGCTCAGCGAGGCGCAGGTGATTCAGCGCCACAGCGGTCGCACTTATCAGGTGTTCGCCTTGGGTTTTGCGCCCGGTTTCGCCTTTATGGGATTGGTGGAAGACGCTCTGACAGCACCGCGCCTGAGCACACCGCGTAAGCGCATCGCACCGGGCAGCGTCGGTATCGCCGAGCGCCAGACCGCGGTCTATCCAGCCGCGTCGCCGGGCGGCTGGAACCTGTTGGGCCGCTGCCCGACCACCCTCTTCGATCACTCGATTGATGGCTACAGCCTGCTGCAGCCGGGCGACCGGGTGCGTTTCGTGCCTATCGACCATGCCGAATTTATCCACCTGGGCGGCGACGACAGCCCGCTGGAGGCGCTATGAACAGTCCCGTTCGCGGTGCCGGTTTGCAGGTCGAACGCAGCAGCCCGTTTATCCTGCTGCAGGATACGGGACGCTTCGGCGTACGCCATCTGGGGGTCACCCAGAGCGGCGCGCTGGACTGGATTTCCATGTACTGGGCCAACTGGCTGCTGGGCAATCCGCTTGACGCGGCCGTGGTGGAAATCACCCTGGGCAACTTCGAACTGCTGTGTCAGCAGGACGGTGTCCTTGCAGTCGCCGGTGCAGACCTGGGCGCCACCCTGGACGGCGCACCGCTGCCACCCTGGAGTGCTTTCAGCGTTCGACAAGGCCAACGCCTGCGCTTCGCGCAGCCACGGCTGGGTGCCCGCGCCTATCTCGCCGCACCTGGCGGCTTCGATGCGCCGCCGGTACTTGGCAGCTGTTCAAGCATGACGCGGGAAACACTCGGCGGGCTCGACGGCACCGGCAAGGCGCTGGCGGCGGGCGATCAGCTGAACTGGTGCGCCGACATACGGGTGCAACGCAGCATGGCCACGTCGCTGATTCCGCGGTTCTCGCCTGCGCCCTGCCTAGAGCTGATCATGGGCGCCCAGCTTGGCGACTTCAGCGGGCAGAGCCTGTTTGACGTGTTCAACAGCAACTGGAAAATCGACTCGCGCGCTGATCGGATGGGCATGCGCCTGCTTGGCCCGAGCCTTTGCAGCAAACGCCCGGCGATGATTTCCGAAGGCATTCCGCTGGGAGCGGTGCAGGTACCGCCGGATGGCCAGCCGATCATCCTGCTGAATGACCGGCAGACCATCGGCGGCTACCCCCGCCTCGGCGCGCTGACTCCCCAGGCCGTGGCGCGGCTGGCGCAATGCATGCCGGGCGAAACGCTGCGCTTCAAGCCAGTCCTGCAGGAAACCGCCCAGCACGCCCATCTGCGCCTGCTCAAGCAATGGCAGCCAGACTAGGGGCGCCATACGCTCGCCTATTTGCTGTGCTCGGGCGAGCTCGGCCCTTCGACCACACCGCGCGGCCCAGCAATACCCCAGGCAATCAAGCCGATGACCGGCAACAGGCTAATGCCGATCGCCCATAAGGCCTTGGTATTCACATTCTTATTGCTGCGAAACACGCTCAGAATTGCCCACAGGTCGAGCAGGATGACGATCACCGCCACCGCGATGGCAAACAGCATTGCGAAGTCAGACATGGCCTTGCTCCTCGTGAGTACCTATAGGTCTGGCCATCCCGGCTCACCACAGGTTCCAACCATTTACTGGAAGCACGGCCCGATAGCCGAGTCGCTCAGGGCGCTCGCCCCATATAAAATTCGTGCGCGCCGTCAGTACGACGCGCCCCGCAGTTATGCGACCATGGCGCCTCACGCCGCCCCGCGGCTGGAGTTCAACACGACGGTCAGGCCAAACCAGCGGCAGGACCTCTGTTCGGCGACGCGGACTCTCCGGGGCGAATCGGTATACACAGGGTGTCGGGAACATGACTGAAGAGACAAAAGGCGCACAGCATCGCGGCGCGCTGCTTGAGTTGCGGCAATTTCTTTCAACCCAGATTCTTGGTCAGGAAAAACTCATCGAACGGCTGCTGATCGCCCTGCTCGCCGATGGCCACATGCTGGTCGAGGGCGCGCCGGGGCTGGCCAAGACCAAGGCGATCAAGGAACTGGCCGAGGGCATCGAAGCCGAGTTCCACCGCATTCAGTTCACGCCCGACCTGCTTCCGGCGGATATCACCGGCACCGAAATCTATCGGCCCGAGACCGGCAGCTTCGTGTTCCAGCAAGGGCCGATTTTCCACAATCTGGTGCTGGCGGACGAAATCAATCGCGCTCCGGCCAAGGTGCAGTCGGCGCTGCTCGAAGCCATGGCCGAACGCCAGGTCAGCATCGGGCGCAGCACCTACAACCTGTCGCCGCTGTTTCTGGTGATGGCGACGCAGAACCCGATCGAACAGGAAGGCACCTATCCGTTGCCGGAAGCCCAGCTCGATCGCTTCCTGATGCACGTGAAGATCGGCTTCCCGGACGCCAGCGTCGAGCGCAAGATCCTCGCCCAGGCCCGCGGCGAAGCGCTCAATGGCGAAGCCAAGCCCGAGCACCGGGTCAGCCAGCAGGCGATCTTTGCTGCTCGCAAGGAAATTCTCGGCCTGTACATGGCCGATGCGGTGGAGGAATACCTGGTGCAGCTGGTGATGGCGTCACGCACGCCAGGCAAGTTCGACCCTGAGCTGGCCGAGTGGATCGCCTACGGCGCCAGCCCGCGCGGCTCGATTGCACTGGATCGCTGCGCACGCGCGCATGCCTGGCTCGCCGGACGCGACTTCGTCAGCCCGGAAGACATCCAGGCCGTGCTGTTTGACGTGTTGCGCCACCGCATCATCCTGTCGTTCGAAGCGGAAGCTGCCGGCATCGACCAGGACCGCGTGGTGCAACGCATTCTCGATGTGGTTGCCGTCGCCTGACTTCTATGCACGCCCTTCCCACGCAACCCGGTATTCGCGTCAATCTCGCCGAGCTGATCGAGATGCGCCACCGCGTGCGCGAGGTCCAGCTGTTCTCCACCCCGGCCCAGCGCAGCCCGCTGATCGGCCTGCACCATTCCAAGCTGCGCGGGCGGGGTGTGGACTTCGACCAGGTGCGTGTCTATCAGGCGGGCGACGATGTGCGCACCATCGACTGGCGCGTTACCGCACGCACCCAGGAGCCGCACACCAAGCTGTTTCATGAAGAGCGCGAACGGCCCATCTACATCCTGGTGGAGCAGAGCCAGCGACTGTTCTTCGGCTCCGGACTGATGTTCAAGTCGGTGCTCGCGGCGCAGGCGGCCAGCCTGATCGGCTGGGCGGCGCTGGGCCACAACGATCGCATCGGCGGGCTGGTGTTCGGCGACCTGGAGCATCACGAAATCAAGCCGCGGCGCAGCAAGCAGAGCCTGCTGCAACTGCTCAATCGCCTGGCGCGGGCCAACCAGGCGCTGTCCAGCGAAGCCCAGCCAGCGCGCGACAGCTTTGGCCTGGCGCTGCGACGCGCACGAGAGGTGCTGCGCCCCGGCAGCCTGGTGGTGGTGATTTGCGACGAACGCACCCTCAGCGACGGCGGTGAGCAGCAACTGATTCTGCTGGCGCGGCATACCGACCTGTTATTGCTGCCGGTGTCTGACCCGCTGGACCACGCCCTGCCCGCCGCTGGCTTGCTGCGTTTTGCCGAGCGCGGCGCGCAGTTGGAGCTCGACACCCACAATGCCGAGCTGCGGCAGGCCTATCGCAACCAGGCCGATGCGCGTCAGGCCCGCTGGCAGCGCCTGGCACAGAAGCTCGGCGTACCGCTGTTGTCTCTGAGCACCCAACGGGAAATGATCGAGCAACTGCGTGATCACCTCAACGCACGGCCGGGGAAGAAGCCATGAACCCGCTCGACCAGCTCGAACCGCTGATCGCGCCCGCCGCCATTGGCTGGTGGCCGCCGGCGCCTGGCTGGTGGCTGCTCGCGATGCTGCTGCCACTGCTGCTGTGGGGGTTGGTTCGCCTGCTCAAGCGCCTGCCGGGTAAACGCCAGACGGTGGTGGACGAGCAGAGCCTCGATCCGCTGCGGCTGGCCGCCCTGAGCGAACTCGAGCGGCTGAGCAAGCCCTACGACGGTGCGCCCGCCGGACCTTGGCTGCAGCAGCTAAACGGCGTGCTCAAGCGTTTGTGCCGCGAGCGGTATCCCGACAGCCACAGCCATATCCTCAGCAGCCGTGCCTGGCTGGCCTTCCTCGACAGCCGCTGCCCGGCCGCCGGTCTGACCCGCTGGATGATTCTGGTGGAAGGCGCCTACCGTCCGCGCTGCACGCTGCAGGACAAGGCTGTCGACGAGCTCAATCAGGCCGTCGCGATCTGGATACGCAAACATGTTTGAGTTCACCTGGGCCTGGGTCTTCCTCCTTGCGCCGCTGCCCTGGGTGCTGCGCCTGCTGCTGCCTGCGGCGGACAGCGGTGAAGCGGCGCTGAACGTCAGTTTTCTCGCCGAACTGGAAGGCCTGGCCGGGCGTCGTGCCAAAGCCAGCCTGCCGGGCTGGCGCCAGCAATTGCCGTTTCTGCTGGTCTGGCTGCTACTGCTGTGCGCGGCGGCCCGCCCCGAATGGGTCGGCGAGCCGCTGCCCTTGCCCGCCAGCGGTCGCGATCTGCTGGTCGCGGTCGACGTGTCGGGCTCGATGAGTTACGCCGACATGCGCTGGAACGATGAGGAAGTCGACCGCCTGACCCTGGTCAAGCACCTGCTCGGCGATTTCATCGAAGGCCGCCATGGCGACCGCGTCGGCCTGATCCTGTTCGGCAGCCAGGCCTATCTGCAGGCGCCGCTGACGTTTGACCGGCTGACCGTGCGCACCTGGCTCGACGAAGCGGTGATCGGCATCGCCGGCAAGAACACGGCCATCGGCGACGCCATTGGCCTGGGGGTGAAACGCCTGCGCCAGCGGCCTGCACAGAGTCGCGTGCTGGTACTGGTCACCGACGGCGCGAACACCGGCGGCGAGATCGATCCCATGACCGCTGCGCGCCTGGCGGCGGAGGAAGGCGTCACCATCTACCCGATCGGTATCGGCGCGGACCCGGAACAAGGCGGCGTCCTTGGCATGTTCGGGCTCAACCCCGGGCTTGACCTGGACGAACCGACCTTGCGCGGGATCGCCGAAATGACCGGCGGCGAATACTTCCGCGCGCGCGACAGCGAAGAGTTGCGCGCCATCGAGGCGACCCTCGACCGACTCGAACCTGTGGCCCAGCAATCGACCCTCGCGCGACCGGCGCTGGCGCTGTATTGCTGGCCGCTGGGCGGCGCCTTGCTGCTCAGCGTGCTGCTGGTGCTCCGCTCGCTGTGGCCGCAACTGCAACAGCAGCGCAGCCGGATCTACCAGCGCCTGCGCCGGAGGTCGGCATGATTGAAGACGTCGTGCAGATGCTCTGGCCTCACTGGCTGCGGCCCTATTGGCTGCTGCTGGTGCCCGTGCTGGCCTGGCTGCTCTGGCAACTGTGGCACCGCGAAAAACGCATCGGCCGCTGGCAGACCCTGCTGCCGTCAGCCTTTCATGCCGTGCTGCTGAGTGGCGGCAGCGGCAAGACCAGCCGCCTGCCCTGGATCGCCCTCGGCCTGGGCTGGTTGCTCGCGGTACTGGCGCTGCTTGGGCCGAGCTGGCAGCGGATCGAGCACAACAACCTGAAACCGGCCGATCCGCTGGTGGTGCTGCTCGAAGTGACGCCGCAGATGCTCGCCAGCGACGCTGCGCCCAACCGGCTGGCACAGGCCAAGCGCAAACTGCTCGACCTGCTGGAAGCACGCCGCGATGCGCAAACTGCAATCGTGGTGTACGCCGGCAGCGCCCATACCCTGGTGCCGCTGTCCGACGACCTGGCGACCAGCCGCAACCTGCTTGAGTCGCTGAAACCCGCGATCATGCCCGAACCGGGGCGGCGCGCTGAACTTGCCGTGATCCAGGCGCTGACCCTGCTCGAACAGGGCGCCCAGGGTAAAGGCCGGCTGTTGCTGATCGGCAGTGCGTTGGACGAGCAGGAACGCGCAGGCATTCGCCAGGCCTTGGGCGAAGACGGCAAGCGCCTGCAGATACTGGGCATCGGCACGCCCCAGGGCGCGCCAATCCTTCAGGAAGACGGCAGTTTTCTCAAGGACAAACAAGGCGCGATTCTGCTTCCGCAACTCGACAGTGTCGGGCTCAGCCGCTTCGCCAAGGAGATTGGCGGGCGCTACCGCCAGGCCCGGCTGGATGATCGCGACCTGCGCAGCCTCGGCCTGCTCGATGGCCCATCACAACTGCGTGAAGACGGTGAGCAGATGAGCCTGCAGGCATGGGCCGACCAGGGTCACTGGCTGCTGCTGCCGCTGTTATTGCTCGCGGCCTGCGCCGGCCGCCGCGGGTGGCTGCTGTGCCTGCCGTTGCTGCTGTTGGGCACACCGCAACCCAGCTACGCGCTCGAGTTCGACGACCTGTGGCTGCGCGCCGATCAACAAGGCCAGCGCCTGTTGCAGGACGGCCAACCCGCCGAGGCTGCGAAGCGTTTCGTCGACCCTCAGTGGCAAGGCCAGGCGCTCTATCAGGCCGGCGATTACGCAGCGGCAGCGGAGCGTTTTGCCCGTGGTGACAGCGCCGCGGCGCACTATAACCGTGGCAATGCCCTGGCCCACAGCAACGAGCTGGAAGCCGCGCTCGAAGCCTATCAACAGGCGCTCGAGCTGCAACCTGACCTCGCCCCCGCGCTCAGCAACAAGGCGCTGGTGGAGGAGCTGCTGCGTCAACGCGAGCAACAACAGAACCAACCCTCACAAGACGACGAAGCCGAGCAGCAGCCGCAGGAAGGCCAGCAGCCTCAGCAACAGGGGCAAAGCGCGCCAGGCGAGCAGAACGCCGATAGCCAGCAGCCGTCAACGCCCGCGCCACCGGGCGAAAACCCGCAACCACCGGAAAGTCCCGAGCCCGGCGATGCGGAACAAACGCCAGCCGAGCCGAGCCCGCCCGACGATACCCAGGAAGGCGAACAGCAGATCGCCAACGCCGGCGAAGCCCTTAGCGGCGAGCGCAAACAGGCCCTGGAACAATGGCTGCGGCAAATCCCCGACGACCCGGGCGAGCTGTTGCGGCGCAAATTCTGGTACGAACAGCAACAGCGTCAGGAACAACGCCAATGACTCGCCTGCTCTGCACTTTTTTCCTGCTTCTGCTGGCCTTTTCGAACAACGCACAGGCGGTTAGCGCGAGCGTCGACCGCACGCGCTTGAGCCTCGACGAAACGGTCGAGCTGACGCTCGAATCCGACGATGTCGCCTCGTTCGACATGCCGGACCTGAGCCCGCTCCACACACTGTTCACCGTCGTCGACACGCGACAGGTCAAACAGCTGAGCACGTTCAACGGCAAGGCCCGCGCCACCAGCCGCTGGATCGTAATCCTGCAGCCCAAACAGAGCGGCGGCGTGGTGATTCCGCCCTTGCAAGTAGGCGACCGGCAGACCGTCCCCATTACCCTGCATGTTCAGGAAAGTGGCAGCGCCAGCTCGCTTGCGGCGGTTTTCATCGATGCCAGCGTGGATCAGGAAAGCCTTTACGTACAGGCACAGACCGTGCTGACGCTGCGCATCTACCACTCCGTTTCGCTGTACGACGACAGCAGCCTGACGCCGCTGCAAATGCCCGAAGCGCGAATCGAGGCGCTTGGCGAGCCGCGCACCTACGAGAAGGAAATCAATGGCGTGCTGCATGGCGTCATCGAGTTGCGTTATGCGATTTTTCCGCAGCAGAGCGGCGAGTTGATCATCCCCAGCCAGACGTTCAGCGCGACCTTGGTCGACCGGTCGCGAAGCAACGATTACCTGCCGTTTGGCCCACCACCAGGCAAGGTCACCCGGGTGGAATCGCCGCAGATTCCGTTGACCGTCAAGGCCAAGCCCGCCAGCTATCCAAGCGATGCGCCCTGGCTGCCGGCCAAGGCCCTGAGCCTCGCCGAAGCCTGGAGCCCGGAGCCGGAAAACGTCAAGGTTGGCGACTCGCTGACGCGCAGCCTGATGCTCAAGGTCGACGGGTTATCCAGCGCCCAGCTGCCCCCGCTGCCGGCCACCGAAGCGCAAGGCTTGCGCCGGTATCCTGACCAGCCGCAGCTGGCCAATCAGTTCAGTGAAAACGGTGTGATCGGCAGCCGCGAGGAGCGCGAAGCGCTGGTGCCCAACCGTGACGGAGAGTTCACGCTCAAGCCCGTGGAAGTGGTCTGGTGGAATACCCATGAGGACCGCCTCGAGCGCACCAGCCTGCCCGCTCGCACGCTCAAGGTGGCGCCTAACCCCAGTCTGATGATCGAGACGCCGGTCGAACAGAGCCAGCCTGCCGCTCTGGCCCAGGCCGACGAACTCTGGCCTTGGCAACTGAGCACCGTACTGCTGACGCTGACCACCGCGCTGGGTTTCGGTCTGTGGTGGCGCGCCCGGCGCCAACCCGCCGTACAGCGAGCGGCACAGACGGGGCCGAGCCCCCGTACGCTGCTCGACGACCTGAAGCGGGCCTGCCTGGCCAACGACACCCAGGGCACGCGCCAGGCGCTGGACGCCTGGGCGCGCCAACAACCGGAAACCCTGGCCGATATGGCGGCACGCTTCGCGCCCCTGTCCGACGCGCTCGATGGGCTCAACGGCGCGCTGTACAGCGAAACCGGGCAACAGTGGCAAGGTCAGGACCTCTGGCAAGCGATCCGCAGCCTGCCTGCCATCGAAGCCACTGACAGTACCTCCGCCCAGGAAGCAAGCCCGCTGCCACCGCTGTATCCGCGGTAACAAGCAAGCGGCATAGATGACTGCGGCGATAAACGCGGTGCACAGCAACCAACGCATGCTGGCAATCTCGCCATAGAAGCATGGGTTACGCGGTGGTCACGCTTGTAGCCGCCACGATCGAACTTGCTGTCCGTGTTCCCAAGCTCGTACGCACTGACGCAAGCGTTGACGACGCTTCGTCGCTGAAGCAATTGCAATACAAGCCGGTGCGCATGGCGCACCCTAACGCCAGGCGCATCAACCCGTAGGGTGCGCTGTGCGCACCGATGATTACCGCCTGCAAAATCGCAGGCAAAAAAAACCGCAGCCTAGGCTGCGGTTTTTTATTGCTCCCGATTTAGTGGGAGAACAGCGAGTTGCCGACCTTGCCCGCCAGTTTCTCGGGCTTGATCAGGAAGCGTGCCAGGGCTGGCAGCAGCCAGAGCGCGCCGAACATGTTGACGATAAACATGAAGGTCAGCATCAGACCCATATCGGCCTGGAACTTGATCGCCGAGAAGATCCAGGTGGCAACGCCGATCGCCAGGCACAGCCCGGTGAACAGCACAGCTTTACCGGTGGACTTGAGCGTCTGGTAATAGGCTTCCTGCAACGGCAGCCCGGCGCGCAGGAAGGTTTCCAGGCGGCTGTAGATATAGATGCCGTAGTCGACCCCGATACCGACACCCAGCGCGATTACCGGCAGGGTCGCGACCTTGACGCCGATGCCGAGGAACGCCATCAGCGCATTGCCCAGAATCGAGGTCAGGATCAGCGGCAGCACGATGCAGATCGTCGCAGCAAACGAGCGGAACGTGATCATGCACATCACGCCAACGCAGATGTAGACCAGCACCAGAATCAGCAGCTCGGATTTGGCGATGACTTCATTGGTGGCCGCTTCGATGCCGGCGTTGCCGGAAGCAAGCAGGAACTCGAGACCGTCCTTGTTGTTTTCCTCGGCGAAGGCCTGCACGGCCGAAACGGCGCGCTTGAGGGTTTCGGCCTTGTGGTCCTGGAGGAATACCAGCACCGGTGCGACCGAACAGTCGGCGTTATACAGACCATCGGCACGGGCGATCGAGTTGTTCAGAACGTCCTGGTTGCGCGACAGGGTCTCCCACTTCAGGTTGCCCTCGTTCATGCCCTTGATGAGCTGACGCGAAACGGAAACCATGGAAATGGCCGACTGCACGCCCGGCGTGTTTTCCATCTTCCACATCAGCTCGTCCATCGCGGCCAGGGCCTCGTAGGTGGAGCATCCTTCCGACGAGGTCTTGACCATCACCACCAGTACGTCGGAGCTGGTGGAGTAGTTCCTGATGACGAAGTCATTGTCCTGGTTGTAGCGCGAATCCGGACGCAGCTCCGGCGCACCCTGATCGAGGTCGCCGATCTGCAGGTTCTGCTGCTGGTACCAGAAGCCGCCAATGCCCGCTGCCAGTGCAATGACCACCGAAATCGGCGCCACCACCGGATGGGCGAAGTTGGACAGCAGCCGCCAGAATGGCTGGTCGCGTACCGCATCGCGCTTGCTGCGCTCCACCGCCTTCTTGCTGATACCGACGTAGGAAATCGCCACCGGCAGCAGAATCAGGTTGGTGAAGACGATAACCGCCACACCGATGGATGCGCCAATCGCCAGTTCGCGGATCACGCCGATATCGATCAGCAGCAGCGTGATAAAGCCCACGGCGTCAGCCAGAATCGCGATCATCCCCGGAAGGAACAGCTGACGGAACGTGCGTCGCGCGGCCATCAGGGAGTTCTCGGCCTCGCTCGACTGCAGCGCGATACCGTTGATCTTCTGTACGCCGTGGGAAATGCCGATGGCGAAGATCAGAAACGGCACGAGCATCGAGTACGGATCGAGCCCGAAGCCGACGGTGTGCATCAGACCCAGCTGCCAGCCCACTGCGATCAGCGTGGTGAACAATACGGCGACGGTGCTGCGGATACACCAGGTGAACCAGTACAGCAGCACGAAGGTGACCAGCAGCGCGACGCCGAAGAACAGCACGACCATCAGCAGGCCATCGATCAGGTCGCCCACTTTCTTGGCGAAACCGATGATGTGGACTTCAACGTTGGGGTTCTGGGCCTGGTATTTCTCGCGAATCTTTTCTTCAAGCTGGTGGGAAAACTCCTGGTAGTTGAGTTTGACCTGCTTGCCCTGGTCATTAGGGTCCGGATAGGACTCCAGCAGGGGAACGTCGACGATGCTCGACTTGAAGTTGTTCGCCACCAGGCGGCCAATCTGGCCGGACTTGAGCACGTTGTTGCGCAGCTCATCGAGGCTTTCCGGGCCACCGTCGTAGGTTTGCGGAATCACCTCGCCACCGGCAAAGCCTTCTTCAGTCACTTCGGTCCAGCGCACACTGGGGCTCCAGAGCGACTTGAGGCCTGAGCGATCGACACCCGGAATGTAGAACACTTCGTCGTTTATCTGACGCAGCGTCTCCATGTACTCCTTGGTGAAGATGTCGCCCTCTTTGGCTTCGACCGAGATACGTACGGTATTGCCGAGGTTGGCCAGATCATTGCGGTGCTCCATCATCTTCTGAATGAAGGGATGGGACAGCGGAATCATCTTCTCGAAGCTGGTGGAAGGCCGGACCTGCGTGGCCTGATAGAACAGAAAAATGCTAACCAGCAGGCAGATCAGGATGACCGCGGGCCGGTTGTTGAAAATCAGGCGCTCGAGAAAGCTCGCCTTGTCCTGGTGATGGTTACTCATCAAACACTACCCCAGCTTATTATTGTTGGCCCAGATTGGCGCCGGTCGGCGAGGAAACATGCACACCGCCCTGCCCTACAAGAATCAAACGCCCTTCGCTGTCGGCGGTCACGGCCGCCAACGATAGGCGATCGGGACGATTCAACACGCTGAAGCTGCGCCCGTTGTCGGTGCTCTTGAGAACGCTGCCACCATGGCCCACGACGACAATGGTGCCGTCTGCGAGCAAGGTGCCATTGGCCAGACCGAACTCGAGCGGACCACCGTTGGCGGCCTTGAGCGGGATCTCTTCCCAGGTGGTGCCAAAATCGCTTGAACGGAACAAGTGACCGCGCAGACCGTACACCAGCAGCGTGCCGCTTTCGCCTGTTGCCAGGGCGCCGAACAGCGAGCCTTCGTATGGGCCCTGGACGGTTTCCCAGGTTTCGCCCATGTCCGCGGAACGGAACATGCCGCCCAGTTCGCCAACGGCAAACAGGCCTGCGTCCTTGACTTCGATAATGCCGTTGAGGTGGTAACCGTCTTCGCTGTCCAGGCGGTCGCCGACATCGTTCCAGGTCTTGCCGCCATCGCTGGTGGTGAACAGCGCGCCATACGCGCCGACCACGAAACCGGTGTTCTGGTCCTTGAACCAGACGTCCAGGAACGGAGCTCCTTCCTCACGCTCCCGGTCTTCGAACTGCTTGACCCAGGTCGAGCCGCCGTCGACGCTGGCGAGAATCTGCGCGTCATGGCCAACGGCCCAGCCATGGCTGTCGTCGACAAAATAGACGGCCGTCAGCATCTGCTTGGTCGGCACCTTGGCCTGGGTCCAGGTGGCTGCATTGTCGTCGGAGTAGAGGATATGACCGCGATCGCCCACGGCAACCAGGCGTTTGCCCACCTGAACGACATCCAGAAGCAGCGAGGTCTGTGCTTTGGCCGACTCGATGGAATAGCTGGATGCAGGATCGCCCGCTGTTTGCGCATGCAAGGGCGCAGCGAAACTGACGATAGACAGTAGACCGCACAGCGAAAGCGTTTTAGCCAGCTGCGAGTGGACACGTAGCGCCGGCGTGCAGAGCAATCCTGCAGCAAGACCGGTCTGGGTGCGCCGCATAACGGGCTCACTCATATACCTTCCCCCTTATTCTTATAGGTGGTACTGCCTGATGGCAGACAGTCTATGCTATCGGGCTTTCGGAAGAGCTGACAATCAACATGCGGTTATGTTTTGTTAAAGCCAACCGGCATGGTTGACGGCTTGCGCGCGAAATTGGCGAGCCGCTACCACGGTAGCGGCCTTTGGCCAGCCTCTGGTAAAGCATAGCGACGTCAGACGACCCCGCCACACTTCGCCTGCCCCTCAAACAAAACTGGCGCTGACCTGCCGGTCACGCCGCCAGTCGCTTTATCAGAGTCGCTAGGCGAGGCTTTTGCTGACTACTTCATACACATCACTGGACAGCTCACCGGACGCCAGAATGCGCTCCAATTCGGCCTTCATCAGCGCCTGGCGGGCGCTGTCGTACTTGCGCCAGCGGGTCAATGGCGCCAGCAGGCGGGACGCGATCTGCGGATTGAGCGCATTCAAGACGATCACCTGATCTGCCAGGAAGCGATAGCCACTGCCATCGGCCTGGTGAAAGCCGATCAGATTCTGCCCGGCAAAGGCGCCGATAAGCGCACGAACCTTGTTCGGATTCTTCAGCGTGAACGCTGGATGCTTCATCAGCTGCTCGACCCGCTGCAGCGCGCCCGGCAACCCGCTCGCCGCCTGCACGCTAAACCACTGGTCCATCACCAGCGGGTTGTCCTTGAAGAACTCGGCGAAACTTGCCAACGCCCTGGCCTTGGCGTCCTCGAACGGCGAGTTGACCAGCACCGCCAGCGCCGCCAGACGCTCGGTCATGTTGTCACTGGCGTCGAACTGATCGAGACAGGCGGCGAGCACATGTTCCTTGCCGCTGAGCATCAGATAAGACAGGGCAATGTTCTGCAAGCTGCGGCGGGCGAAATGCTCGGCCTCGGCAACGTAAGGGGTCTTGAGTGAGACCTCGCGGTTGCGCTGATATCGCCGCCATAGCGGCTCGTACAGCGCTTCGGCCAACTGGGCACGGGCAAATTCGCGAGCAGCGTGGATCGCATCGACATCGGCGACTTCACTGATCTCGGTCAGGTAGGCCTCCCCCGGCAAGGACAGCATTTCAGCGACCATGGCCTGGTCCAGTTGCTCGTTCTCCACCACGCTTTGCAACGCCACGACCAGGCGCTGATCCAGCTGCAGAGGTTCGCCGCGCTGGTGCTGGCCGATCAGTTCCTGCAGTACCTGGACCGACAGCTGCTGACCTGCATCCCAGCGGTTGAAGCCATCGCTGTCATGCTGCATGAGGAACATCAGCTGATCGCGGCTGTACGGAAAGCTCAGTTTGACCGGTGCCGAGAAGCCGCGCAGCAGTGACGGCAAGGGCTGCTCGGGCACATCAACGAACGTCACCACCTGCTCGGCTTCGGTGATTGCGATCACCCGTGACAGCGCATCGCTCGCCGCCTCGCCCTGCAGGCGTACCGGCAATGCCTGACCCTGGGCGCCGAGCAGGCCAAGTTCGACGGGAATCACGAACGGCTGCTTCTCGCTCTGCCCCGGGGTGGCCGGGCAGCTCTGCCTGAAGGTCAATCGATAGGTCTGGCTTGCGCCGTCGTACGCTTCGCTGACGACCAGGCGCGGCGTGCCGGCCTGACTGTACCAGCGCTTGAACTGGGTCAGGTCCGTGCCGTTGGCATCTTCCATCGCCTTGACGAAATCATCCACGGTGACGGCCTGGCCATCGTGGCGCTCGAAGTACAGGTCGGAGCCCCTGCGAAAACCCTCATCGCCCACCAGGGTCTGGATCATCCGCACCACTTCCGCGCCCTTTTCGTACACGGTCAGGGTGTAGAAATTGGAGATTTCGATAAAGGCATCGGGCCTGACCGAATGGGCCATGGGCCCGGCATCCTCAGCAAACTGGTGGGTGCGCAGGTAGGCCACATCCTCGATGCGCTTGACCGTGGCCGAATTCATGTCGGCGCTGAACTGCGCATCGCGGAATACCGTGAAACCTTCCTTGAGCGACAGCTGGAACCAATCGCGGCAGGTCACCCGATTGCCCGACCAGTTATGGAAGTATTCATGGGCGACGATCGCTTCGACGCGCTGGTGGGCGGCATCGGTCGCGGTTTCGGCGCGGGCCAGCACGGCGCTGGAATTGAAAATATTGAGGCCCTTGTTTTCCATGGCGCCCATGTTGAAATCGTTGACCGCAACGATCATGAAGATATCCAGATCGTATTCGCGGCCGTACGCCTCTTCATCCCACCGCATAGACTTCTTCAGGCTGTCCATTGCGTGCTGGCACTTGTCGATATTTTCCGGCTCGGTGTAGATGCGCAGGGCTACTTCGCGCTGGCTCATGGTGGTGAAGCTGTCCTCCACGCACCAGAGATCACCCGCCACCAGGGCGAACAGATACGCCGGCTTCATGAACGGGTCTTCCCAGGTCGCCCAGTGGCGGAGCCCATTTCCTGATTCGCTCTGCTCGCTGCCACTGGCAATCGGGTTGCCGTTGGACAGCAGCACCGGGTAGCGGTGTTGCTCCGCGCTCAGCGTCGTGGTGAAGCGGCTCATCACGTCCGGCCGATCGAGGTAGTAGGTGATCTTGCGAAACCCTTCGGCTTCACACTGGGTGCAGAACATGCTGCCGGACTTGTACAGGCCTTCCAGCGCGGTATTGCTCTCCGGATGGATGCGTACGCTGCTGTCGATGACAAAGCGGGTCTGGGTCGGCTGCAGGGTTAGGTGGCTGTCGCTCAACTGATAGTCGCCGGCACCCAGGACGCGATCGTCGAGCGCCAGCGACAGCAGCTCCAGCTGCTGGCCATCCAGCTGCAAGGGCGGCAAGCCTGCGCCCGCGTCTGGGTTGCGCCGCATCATCAGCTGCGCATGGACCAGGGTGTGGTCTTCGAACAACTCGAATGTCAGGTGCGTCTCGTCGATCAGATAGTCCGGCGCCTGATAGTCCTTGAGGTAGATCATTTTCGGTTGTTCGGTACGCATGGCTTATGGCCCTTCAGGTTCAGGCCCGGTCGGCCTGTTGGCGAAATGGGATGTGCGCTTACTGATGCACCGCCAACTGGTAGGCGGTGTATTTGCGGATATTGATCACGCCGGTGTCGAACATCAGGTACTGGCCCTTGATTCCCAGCAACGTGCCCTCGGCGATTGGGTTCTTGTCCAGGTTGAAGCTGTTGATCTTGGCCGGGTAAGCCTCGATCGGGTAGGCAATCTCGACAACCGGCTGGTCGTTCAACGGCTGGATCGCCTGGATACCAAAACGCTGCTGCAGCTCCGTCAGCCCGGCGCCGCAGCTGGCGAGCAACTGATCGCGCACGGCGAGCAGGTCAACCGGCGCGGCGTGGCCCTTGAGCAGGGCTCGCCAGTTGGTTTTATCCGCCACCTGGCTGCGCAGCAGGTCTTCGACGAAACCGGACTGCTGGCGCGTCGCGACCCGCAAAATCGGCAGGGCCTGGGTCGCGCCCTGGTCGATCCAGCGAGTTGGAATCTGCGTCGCTCGGGTGATGCCGACCTTTACCCCGGAAGAATTCGCCAGGTAGACCACATGATCGGTCATGCAGAACTGCTCGCCCCAGCTCGGCTCGCGACAGGTGCCAGCCTCATAGTGGCAGCGCTCGGGACTCATGATGCACAGGTCGCATTGCGCCAGCTTCTGCATGCACGGGTAGCAGTAGCCCTGACTGAAACTGCTCTTCGTGCGGCGGCCGCAATGGTTGCAGTGAATGGCGCCGAGAAACTCCAGCCGCAGTGTTTTGCCGACCAGCGGGTTGACGGGAATTTCCTCGTCGCCCAGGCGAAAGCTATAGTGCACGGGCAAGTCCAGACGCGTCTTCATCTTGCTCAGGGTGCCGCGAGCCAACTCGATCATCAGTGCAGAGTATCCGAGGACTTGAACAACAGATTAGCAATCGGCTCGGACTTGGAGCTGCATTCCTGCGGGCCCATGTAGCCGATGCGTTGATCTTCCGGCAGGTTCTGGATCTCCCAGGCGATAAGCGCCTGCAGGGTCAGCTCCTTCTGCTCCTGGGTCAGCTTGCGGCCGTCCGGCCATTTGCCGATTTCGACCGCAAGCTTGAGGCTCTGGTAGATCTCGGGGGTGATGTTGTCGATAGCGGCGAGAAAGGACGACATGGTGACTCCGAATGGTTACCGTCGAATGCGATGGGTCAGTTTACCGGTGCCGGCGCGCCAGCGCACCGCCAAGCAGCCCCGTCAGGCAGCCGGCGAGCAAGCCGCCGACATGGGCAGCGTTGGCAATGGCGCCAAATTGCAGCAATTCGAAAATCCCGGTCATGCAGATCAGCAGCCAGGCCAGCATCATCACCAGGACGCCAGTGGGCAAGCGGTAAACCGCCGTCGGTGCGAGGCGCTGGAAAATCCAGCAGTGGCCGAGCAACCCATAGAGCACCCCGGACAACCCGCCGAACAACGAAGGGCCGCTCCACAGGTATTGGGCGAAGTTCGACGCAAGGCTGAACAACAGGGTCAAGGCCAGCAGCGCCAACGCACCCTGACGCGCCTCGATACGCCGGCCCAGTTCCCAGTACCAGAGCGCATTCATCGCCAGATGAAGAATGCCGAAGTGGATCAGCATCGGCGTGACCAGCCGCCACCACTGGCCTAGCGCCAGGGTTTCGTCCAGCTCGCTGAAATAGATGTACTGACCCTGAATGCGAAAATCGATAAAGCTCAGCCAGCGAATGGTGACGAAGTTGTCGCCCAGCATGGTCACCGCCGCAGCCAGCAAGGTGGTTACCAGCAGCGCGGCGGTCAGCGGGCTCGTCCGCAATTGCCGGGCGAAGCCGCCGCCCTGACCCTGGCTCTCTGGGCTTTCCGACACCTGCAACGAGGCGTCGCCCAGCGGATAGCGCGCATACAGGTCGCGAACCTGTTCGGCCAGCGCATCGCCTGGCACCCACAGCACCTGCTCCCCGGCCTCTTCCGCGACACGGTGCGGAACCTGCCCGCGCTGGAGCATGGCGATAAACCCGCTCAGGTTGATGTGCGCCGGCACGCGCAATGCCGCCACCGGGCTCATTGCAAGAACTCCGGGCTCAGCTCCACCCAGACGAACTTGCCCGGGTCCAGACGTTTCTCCTGATCCAGACGGTATGCCACCAGCTTGCCGTTCAACACCGCACTGTAATCCAGGCAAGCAAGGTTGGGACGGATCGGCGCTGGCTTGCCGCTGCGCCAGTAATGCCCCACAAACAGCAGCGGTTCGTCTGCCGCATATTTCAGCAGTTCGACTTTCTGCACCTCGCTGAGCGGCATCTGGGCGGCGAGCTCTGGCAGGGCGTCGGGCTGAAACACGATATCGCCATAGGTCTGCGGGTCTTCCTCCCAGAATTTGGTGCGGAAATGCGCGCGGGTGAAACCGTCGCCGCCAGTCACGGTCAAGCCATGCGGCAGGCGCATGTCGGTACCGCGCAACAGTCGGTCCAGCGCGGTATTGGCAAAGCTGCCGGGCACAGCGGACGCCTGGAGAAAATGCTCATCAATGCAACCGTCAGGAAATTGCGCACGCAGCGACTCGATCAGGCCCGCATCCCAGCACGCGTGCACCACGCGAAAATGGCCCGCGTCGATAAACAGCGGCAGCTCGTAGAACCAGTCGAGAAAAGCGCGCCACTCCGCCGGGTAAGTGGCGAACTGCTCAAGGGTTTGCTTGTTCAGGCGGGCATGCCGGGCGCTGTGCTCGCGCACGAACTGGCGACCACTGCCGGGCGGTGCGGGCGTGCTCCAGCCGAGCGCATTGAATTCATGATTGCCCATGATGCACAGCGCTTCGCCCGCCGCGACCATATCGCGTACCAGGTGCAGCGTTTCGCGAATCTGCGGGCCGCGGTCGACCAGATCGCCGAGAAAAACTACCTGGCGCCGCGGATGACGCCAGACGCCGCCATGGATCCGGTAACCGAGCCGGTCCAGCAACTGCTCGAGGGCAGCGGTACAGCCGTGAATGTCACCAATCAGGTCATAGCCGCGGGAAGGATCGAGCTGCATCAATCGCCTCCGCCACCGAGGCGACTGCCCCACCCCAGCTTGGTGCGGCACACCTCGTAGTAATTGTGATCCAGCGGATGAATCAGGCAGAGCTTCTGCGGCTTTTTACCGATGGTGATGGTGTCGCCGGGCGCACAAGTGAAATGGTTCTGCCCATCGCAGGACACCAGCGGGTAGATCTGCAGGTCCTGCGACACGACGATTTTCAGCTCACTGTTGCCGTCGACCACGATTGGCCGGCTGGACAATGTATGCGGGTACATCGGCACCACCACGATGGCGTCGAGCTTGGGGTGCATGATCGGCCCACCCGCCGACAGCGCATAGGCGGTAGAGCCCGTTGGGGTAGCCACGATCAAGCCGTCGGCCTTCTGGCTGCAGACAAACTGCCCATCAATGAATAACTCAAACTCGATCATCCGCGTCGATTTGCCAGGGTGCAGCACCACATCGTTGAGCGCATCACCCTGACCGATGGCCTCACCGCTGCGGCGCACTTCCGCTTCCAGCAGAAAACGGTTCTCGGTGAGGTAGTTGCCTTCGAGCACCTGGGCCACTTTGAGTTCCAGCTCATCCGGCCGAATGTCGGTAAGAAAGCCCAGGCTGCCGCGGTTGATGCCCAGGACCGGGACCTTGTGTCTGGCCAGCGCCCGGGCGGCGCCAAGCATGCTGCCGTCGCCGCCCACGACTATCACCAGGTCGCAGACTTCACCAAGGATCTTGCGCGACGAGGTCTGCAGGCCATGGCCAGGCAGCACTTCGGCGATGGTGTCCTCGAGAATCACATGCAGATGACGGTCGATCAGGAACGTTTTCAGCCGGCGAATGGTGTCGAGCACCTGGGGACTGCCCAACCGACCGATGATGCCGATGTTACGAAACTGCTCCATGGTGCACTCGCAAGCTCTGCTCTAGAGCGTCCGATTATGGGCGAAAGCCAGCAGCAGCGGCAAACTTGCAGCTACAGCAGTCCCCGCGCGCTAATCCTGCTTCCGTCAGTCAGGCTGTTTGACGCTATGCTCGCAGCATGAAGCCCTTCCCTTCGCTCGCTGAGCTGCCTGACCAACTGCATACCGCTGCGGTTCGCGACCTGGCCTGGGTGCTGCTTTCGCCGCCCCTGCTGAGCGTCACGCCACAACCACAGCGCCATCCCTTGCAGGCCAGCCGGTGGTCACACACGCCCGGGTTGCTGGCTGACTGGCTGCTGCAGCTCGATGGCGACAGCGGCGAGCTGGACACTTGGCTGGCGCAACGCTCGGTGCGCCGTCTGGGGCTGTATTACGAGCGCCTCTGGCAGTTCGCCCTGCGGGCGGCGCCGGACGTGCACATCCTCGCCGCTAATCTGCCAGTGCGCCGTGGCGGTCATACGCTTGGCGAACTGGACTTGTTGCTGCGCGACGAACAAGGCGTGCACCACCTCGAACTGGCGATCAAGCTCTACCTCGGACCGGCGCAGGGCGGCGGCGAGCAACCAGCACGCTGGCTCGGCCCCGGCAGTCATGACCGTCTCGATATCAAGCTCGCCCACCTCGATCAGCATCAGCTGCCCTTGTCGGCCAGCGTCGACGCACGCCCGCTGCTGGCTGAGCTGGACATCCATTCGGCGCAACCGGCGCTGTGGCTGGGTGGTTATCTGTTCTATCCGTGGGCTTGCGGTAGCGCCGCCCCGCATGGCGCCAATCCGCAGCACTTGCGCGGGCACTGGCTGCACCGGCGTGATTGGCCGCTGTTCGCGGCACAGCGTGGCGAGGGTTACTGGCAGCCGCTGCAACGCCACGCCTGGTTGGCCGCGGCGCGAATCGAGCCGCAGGACCTGTGGCCCACCGCGCAGTTGGACGCCTGGCTGACTACGCTGCCGGCGCATGCCAATGCTCAGTTATTAGTGAGGCTGGTCGAGGGGCCTGCTGGGAAATGGTTCGAGACAGAGCGCGTGTTTCTGGTCAGCGACCTGTGGCCGGCACAACCTGAAAACAAGGAATAAGGTCGTTGCAACAGCGAGCCGCCTGAGGCGGCACGCTTGCTTCAGCGGCTGCGTTCGGTGCGACCGCCCGAACGGGCCAGATAGCCTGAGCCACTTTCACACAGCAGGCCATCGCGCTGCACGGCAGGCAAAGCATCCAGACCATCACGCAGCACGTAAGCATTGAAGCCCAGCTGGGACAACAGGAAAACTGCGCTGGCACTGCGTTTACCGCTGTCGCAATAACACAGGTAGGCACGGTCCTTGTCCAGCAGGCGCGCCTTCAAACGCAGCAGTTGCAGCGGCATGTTCAAAGACTCCAGAGCATGGCCGCGCTCGTACTCTTCCTGCAAGCGCACGTCCAGCCACTGCGCGCCGGCGCTCAACAGGCGCGCGGCTTCACCCAGCGATACCTCGTTGACCACCGGCGCCTTGAGCAGGGAGAAAAAGTCCTGGCGATCAAGCCGCAGCACCACGCCGTCTTCGAGCAAGGTCACGGTGGCATTGCGCGGGCGATCCGCCAGCAAGGCTTCCTCGCCAAAGCAGGCGCCAACGTCGAGTTCGGCCAAGACCTGATGCGCGCTGTCGGCATTGCGGATCACCTCCAGCCGACCGCTCTTGAGAAAGTAGCAGCAGTCGCCGACATCGCCTTCATGCAGGACAGTGCTACCGGCTGGCAATTCGATGCGCTGCAGGCGCGTCAACATGGCGCGCACGTTGGAGGGCGGCACCTTGGCAAACAGCGGGTTGGCCAGCAGCCGCTCCAGCCACTCGACTTCTTCGTGGTTCTGCCCGAGCTCAAGAAGCAGATCTTGGTATGCCAATCGCCAGGTGACCAGCCGATTGAGGGTGGCACTGTCGAGCGCAAGCACGCTGACATCGCTAACTGCGCGGGCTTCGTGCAAACGAGGCAGGCTCGGCGACAACGGATGACAACTGGCCTCGCTACCGGCACGCAGGATGCGCTGCTGCCCGTCCGCATCGTGCAGTGCCAGGTCGCCGGCCAGCAGGTAGTAGGTCAGGCGCGCCTGGTCACCCTGGCGAAACAGCAACTGCCCGGCCAGCAGCGGTTGCGGGACCAACTGGCTGCGCAGCTCCCGCCACTGCTGTTCAGAGAGCACATTCAGCGGCGTCAGGCTGCGCAGTTGCTCGGGATTAAGAGGTTCACTCATCGCAATTTCCAGGTCCCGCGGATCGAGGTTCAGTGTAGCCGGCCAATGAAGTCGGTGGGCTTAACCCCGCCGTGCTTGCGCAGTGCAGTGTCACGCCCTTGTAATCCACCGGTGTGTAAGAACACCAGACGATAACCGCGGGCAAAGGTACCGGCCGCCACTTGCTGGCGCAATGCCATTAACGCTTTGCCGGTATACAGCGGCTCCAACGCGAAACCCAATGCGGCCTCGCTCTCCTCGATAAAAGCCAGCAACTGCGCGTCCACCTTGGCAAACCCACCGCGGCTCGCCTCGATCAGAGAATAGTTTTCATCCGCCAGCCCCGCCTCGGCCAACACCGTACGCAGCAGTTCAGCAACTCCATAATCAGCCGGTACCGCCAGCGCGCCATACACCGGGTGAGCGCCAGCCTCGCCCATCAGCAAGCCCGCCATGGTGGTGCCCGTACCGGCGGCAACCCAGATACCGTCGTAGTCAGCCCAGCCCAGGGCAGGAAGCTGTTCGCGCACCCGCGCTACCAGTTCGGCGCAGCCGCTTGCACCCAGCAAGCCACCACCGCCTTCAGGCACTACCGCAAAATCAGCATAGCGCTCACGCCACGGCGTCCAGAATCCAGCCTCATGCCGGGCCCGATAGCCCGCGTATCCAAGCCAGTGCAGCTGCATGCCGAATCGCTCGAGATCGCGAACGGTGGGGGTATCCTGCGCATTCCCGCGAACCAGACCAACGGTTGGAAAGTCGAATCGGCGGCCCGCTGCCGCCAGCGCGTGCAGGTGATTGGAATAAGCACCGCCAAGGCTGATGACACCTTCAGCGCCTGTGGCCGCAGCAGCGCGCAGGTGCGGCGCAAGCTTGAACCACTTGTTGCCGCTGATCAGCGGATCGATCAGGTCCAGACGAAGAACGGCAAGTTCGATTCCTGCCTGGCTCAGCCAATCCAGGTGCACGGGCTGGAGCGGCACATCGCCGGCCCAGTCGGCGAATGCAAGCGGCAAGATCAGCTGACGGTGCGGAGGCGGCTGCTTGCTTTGTGTCGCGCGCAGCAATTGGAATCACCCAGGGTAAAACGGCTGGGTGTATCGATGCGGTCAATCGGGATGGCGCAGCGCTCGCCGCTGGGGAGCTTGGCCTCGCAGCTTGGCTGTTGATAGTGGCCCAGCCACTGACGGTACTGCTCTTCGGAGACGAAGCATTTGGCCGACACGTAGGCCATCGGGTTGTCCTGATAGCGGGCAATGTCCTGCAGCGCGATGGTCAGATGACCGGCGCCTGGGTGGTAGACCACGAACACCACGCCCAGCTTGGCCAGCCGCTCCAGAATCTGGTCGCCGCTCTGCCCAGCCAATTCATTGCGCTCACGCTTGAGACGTTCGATCTCCTGCAACAGCTGGCTGTCCTGCTCCTTGCGGTAGGCCAGCTCCACATCACGAATGGCGATCTGTTCCTTGTACTCCACCACTGCCGAGGCGATTTTCGCCTGCAGTTCGGACTCCAGCTGGGCCCGCACCAGGTCACTTTCGCTCCGGCCCTGGCGCTCCAGGGTGCGCAATTGCTCGGTCATTTCCTCGCGCGATGTCTGGATGCTCGCCGCTTGCGCCGCCAGTTGCGCCTTGAGGCTGGAATTCAGTTCTTCCTGCTGGCGCAGCGCCTGGTGCAGCCCGTGAATCTGCGCCTGGAGATTCTTGCTCTGTTCATCATTGAGCAGTTTCAGCTTGGCCAGCTCTTCTTCGTGCTGCTGACTCAGGCTGGCGATGCGCAGGCGCTGCTGTTTGATCAGTTGGGCGGCCTTCTGCCGCTGTTCCTGATCGACCTTTTCGGCGGCCTGCTCAGCAGCCTTGTCGGCACTTTCCTGGGCAGGATCGGCGGCGTACCACTTGTCCTCCGAGGCCATTTGCAGCCGCTCGGGCGCCAGGGCCTGGGACGCATCGTCTTCGATCAGCAAACCAAGCAGATTGCGTTTGACCACGTCCCGCAGCAGAACCAGATCATTCTGCCCCGGCGCCAGGCTTGGGTCCCACAGGTGCATTTGGTGCCAGGACACCGGGCACTGGCTGCGGCAGGCCAGACGAATGGGGCCGGCACCCAGGTCAGGACCACGCCCGGCACGTTCGGCGAGGTGTTGCAACGGGATATTCCAGCCAGTATCCGGCGCGCCGTTTTCATCGAAATCGAGGTAGAAGAATACGGCGGATTTGATCAGCAAACGGGGATTGATCAGGACGAATGCGACACGCATCTGCTGATCGGCGAACTCCGGCATATTCACTACGCCATCAAGCAACGCCTCAAATTCGGGAAAGAGCATTTCCTTGCAGATACCGCCGCGTTCCGAAAAGAACATCACGGCCTCAACCATCTGCGGTTTGTTCTGCATGCTCATCGGTTCCCCTCTAGGCCAAAACGGTGGAATCCGCTCAAGCGGGTGCGCCCAGCGATCTGGACTGACCCTGTAATTCAGGGGCATTGCCCACGTGGAAGCAAGTCTAGGGGAAAAACCAACGCCAGCAATGTGACTGGGTTGGCAGTCGCCTCTGCCGCCAAACCTGGGCAGGCCGGCGACAGCGCGAAAGTGTGATGGGATTAGTGCAACGAATCAGCGCTTTGCGGCCGCCAGGAACGGCCCTAGGCGCGCGCCCATTTCCTCGCCAAGCGCCTGCAAACCGCTCATGGGGCGGATCATCACCTCGAACTCGACGATCTTTCCCTGCTCGTCGAACCGAATCATATCGATGCCCTTAAGCTCGCGGCCATTGACCTCGGCGCTGAATTCCAGCACCACACTCAGGCCATCTTCGCTGACAAGCTCACGGTAGTAGGTGAACCCTTCAAACACCTTGCTCACGGTGTTGAGGATCATCGACACCACCGGCGCCCCGGCATAAGGCTTGAAGGCCATCGGCGAGCGAAACACCACCTGCGGATGCAGGAGGCCCGGCAAGGCACTCAGGTCATTCTTGGCGATCAGGTCATGCCATTGCGCAAGCGTAACGGCAGCCTGAGGTTGCACGGCTAGAGCGGACATACACGGCACCTCTTATGGTTATGAACCTTTTTGTTGTTGTGAGCGGTGCAAAAGCTCGGTGCCAGCCAGCGTTAAACCTGATCAGGATCTCGCACGCCAGCACCGGGCAGGATTTAAAGCGCCGCCGCCAAGCGCGAGCCCTGATTGATGGCGCGCTTGGCATCGAGCTCGGCCGCTACATCGGCGCCGCCAATCAGGTGCACGTTCTGCCCCGCCGCGACCAGCCCGTCCTGCAGCTCGCGCAGCGGGTCCTGGCCAGCGCAGATGATCACCGTATCCACCGGCAACAGCTGCGGCTCGCCTTCACCGACACGGATATGCAAACCGTCGTTGTCGACCTTCACGTACTCGACGCTGTTGAGCATCTGCACGTTCTTGTTCTTCAGGCCGGTACGGTGAATCCAGCCAGTGGTCTTGCCCAGGCCGTCGCCGACCTTGGACTTCTTGCGTTGCAGCAGATACACCTGGCGTGCCGGCGCGTGCACGTCAGCCTGAATGCCGGCGACGCCGCCACGGGCTTCGAGCTGGGTGTCGATCCCCCACTCTTTCCAGAAAGCTTCACGGTTGAGGCTGGTGGCTTCTCCCTGGTGGGTGATGAACTCGGACACATCGAAGCCGATGCCGCCGGCACCGATCACGGCGACCGTCTGCCCCACGGGCTTACGCTGCAGGATGGCGTCCAGGTAGCTGATGACTTTTGGGTTGTCGACCCCTGGAATTTCCGGCGTGCGCGGAGCGATACCGGTGGCCAGGATGATCTCGTCAAAGCCGCCCTTGGCCAGGTCATCTGCCGAGACGCGGGTGTTCAAGCGCACATCGACACCAGTGGTTTCCAGCTTGCGCTTGAAGTAGCGCAGGGTCTCAAAGAACTCTTCCTTGCCCGGCACGCGCTTGGCCACGTTGAACTGGCCGCCGATTTCGCTGGCCGAATCGAACAGGGTCACGCTATGGCCACGCTCGGCGGCCACAGTAGCCGCGGACAGGCCCGCCGGACCGGCGCCGACCACGGCGATCTTCTTCACCGCGGTGGTGGGGATGTAGTTCAGCTCGGTCTCGTGGCAGGCGCGCGGGTTGACCAGGCAGCTGGTCAGCTTGCCACCGAAGGTGTGATCCAGGCAGGCCTGGTTGCAGCCGATGCAGGTGTTGATCTCATCGCTACGGCCTGCGGCAGCTTTGTTGACGAAATCCGGGTCAGCGAGAAACGGCCGGGCCATGGAGACCATGTCGGCGTCGCCTTCAGCCAAGACTTGTTCGGCCACTTCCGGCGTGTTGATGCGGTTGGTGGTAATCAGCGGAATGTTCACCTCACCGCGCAACTTGGCGGTGACCTTGGTGAAGGCCGCGCGCGGCACCTTGGTGGCGATGGTCGGGATACGCGCTTCGTGCCAGCCGATACCGGTGTTGATGATGGTCGCGCCGGCCTTTTCGATGGCCTTGGCCAGCAGGACGATCTCGTCCCAGGTGCTGCCGCCTTCGACCAAGTCGAGCATCGACAAACGATAAATGATGATGAAGTTCGGGCCGACGGCCTCGCGCACGCGGCGGACGATTTCCACCGGCAGGCGCATGCGGTTTTCGTAGCTGCCGCCCCAACGGTCGGTACGATGGTTGGTGTGGGCCGCCAGGAACTGGTTGATGAAGTAGCCTTCCGAACCCATGATCTCGACGCCATCGTACTCAGCCTGTTGGGCCAGCAGCGAACAGTTGATGAAGTCCTTAATCTGCTTCTCGATGCCTTCCTCGTCCAGCTCTTTGGGCTTGAACGGGTTGATCGGCGCCTGAATCGCGCTCGGCCCTACGGATTTCGGGCTGTAGGCGTAACGACCCGCATGCAGGATCTGCATGCAGATCTTGCCGTCTGCTTCATGCACGGCGCGGGTGACGATCTTGTGTTTCTCGGCTTCCTCGACGGTGGTCAGTTTCGCCGCGCCGGAATAAACCCCCCCCTCCTCGTTAGGGCCGATACCACCCGTGACCATCAGGCCAACCCCACCACGCGCACGCTCGGCAAAATAGGCCGCCATCCGCTCGAAGCCGTCGGGCTTCTCTTCCAGGCCGGTATGCATGGAGCCCATCAGTGTGCGGTTCTTCAGGGTGGTGAAACCAAGGTCCAGCGGAGCAAGCAGGTGCGGGTAATGGGCGGTGGTCATAGGACTCTCCACATCGATCGGCATATTTCACGGAAGTGCCGTGACCTCCAAGGGCCACAGTCGGTATGCGCTAGACGATAAAGAGCCATGCGAAACGGCTCAATGACCCAAAGTGACAACTTATTGATCTTAAGTTACAGCCCGCCTTGGCAATCCCCTGCGAAATACTTACCCTGAGAACGCAGCGCGTAAGGCGCCGATATTGACTCGAGGCGGCACCCCACCATGAAAACTCCACGGGTTCGCCTGGGCGATCTTTCCGTTGGCTTTATCCATAGCCTGGCCGATGCGATGACCCAGCTTGGCCAGGACCCTCAGCCGCTGCTGGAGCGCTATGGCTTCGACGCCGCGCGGATGGCCGAGGCGCGCGCACGCTTATCGATCCCGCGGTACATGCGCCTGGGTTACAACGCCATTCAGCAAACCGGCGAACCCGCCCTGGGTCTGCTGATGGGCCAGCTGACCCGACTGAGTCAGGCGGGCCTGGCCGGACTCAGCGCCGCGCAAGCGCCCACGGTGAGGGACGCGGCCTGGGCACTGACCCGCTTCGAACCTTTGTACGCTTCTAACTACCGCGGCCAATCCAGCCTGAGCGAAGACAGCCAAGGCGCCTGGCTGCGGTTCTATTCGATCAGCCCCTACAACGCCTACAACCGGTTCGTGGTCGATTCGGTGCTGAGCAGCTGGATGCAGCAGTTGGGGAGTCTCACCGGCCAGCGCCTGCCAGTGGAGAAAGTGCAGATCGAATTCGCTCAGCCCAGCTACAGCGAACGCTACGCGGAAGCGTTCGGTTGCGCCGTCGAATTCGGCTGCGCCGACAACCGTCTGCGCCTGAGCAAAACCACCCTCAACCTGCGCAACCCCGAACACTGCCCAAGCACTTGGAAACACATGATCGAAATCTGCGAACGCGAGCTGGAACAGCTGACGCGCACCCGCAGCCTGCGCGAGCGCATCACTCAATTGCTGGGCCCACTGCTGCATGGGCGCGAGCCGGACCTGTCGGAAGTCGCTGCGCGTCTGCAGCTGCCAAGCTGGACGCTGCGCCGCAAGCTGGCCGAAGAAGGCACGCAGTTTCGCACCATCCTCAACGAAACCCGCCGCGACCTGGCCATGGCCTATATCCGCGACACCGAACTGGCGTTCGGCGAGATCGCCTATCTGCTCGGCTTCGCATCCGCCGAGGCGTTCCAGCGCGCGTTCAAACGCTGGAATCAACAGACCCCAGGCGAGTTCCGCCGTACTCAGCGTAAGAACGCCTGAGAACACGCGGCAGCTGCACGAGCCCACCAGCGCGAACATCCGGAACGGCTGCGCAACGGGCGCTAAAGCTCGGTAGCGTCTTCCACCGGTTCGAGCCCATCCTCATCGAACGGGCGCGACTCCAGCAGCTCTTCCTGATAATCGTCCATAGAAAACTCTCAGATAATTAACGTGGCAAACAATGACCACCTGATAAGTTTAAAAGTCCCGGATGAATAAGCGATGACGATAAATCGCACGCAATAAAAAACCCTCAGGTATCGCTACCTGAGGGCTTCATATATGGCGCAGCGGACGGGACTCGAACCCGCGACCCCCGGCGTGACAGGCCGGTATTCTAACCGACTGAACTACCGCTGCGTGTCGGTGGACTTGCGTCCGTAGAACTCTTGCTTCTGGCCAGGCAACCATCCGGTTGTTTGACCTCATACCGAGCGAACTCGACATGGAAAATATGGCGCAGCGGACGGGACTCGAACCCGCGACCCCCGGCGTGACAGGCCGGTATTCTAACCGACTGAACTACCGCTGCGCGTCGGTCGGACTTGCGTCCGAAATTTTCGATCTTAAATCCGCAAAGAGTGGTGGGTGATGACGGGATCGAACCGCCGACCCTCTGCTTGTAAGGCAGATGCTCTCCCAGCTGAGCTAATCACCCATCGCTTTGCGAGGCGCGCAATCTACTTGGCGGCCTCACCTAAGTCAACACTCGGCTTAAGTTTTTTCTCGTATCGCGAGATAAAAAAGCCAGCGAAAACAACCATGCCGCTACGGCAGTCGCTGCCATCGCAGGCGGATTCATCCTTAGCCGCCCACGCCGGATTCAGGGCGCAACGCGCAGGTTGAGGCGCGCCGCTACCTGATTTTCTTCACCGCGATCCAGACCCGCCTCGGCAATCTGCACGCCCTGCTCTTCAAGCACGGCGAACCAGCGCAGCAGTTGAGCGAAAGGCGCTGCCTGCAAACTGACCTGCACCGCACCATCACCGTCGCTGTCCATTCGCTCGATGGAAAGACCTTGTTCGGCAGCGCTGGCGGTGACCAGACCCTGCAGCCTCGCCGGATCGACGCTAACCTTCGGCTTGCTGACCAGGTTGCGCGCCTGCGGCGCCTTGGCCTGCAGATAGGCATACAGGTCGCGCTGCTGTTCGAACGCGCTTTGCGCGGCAGCCACCCGCTGCTGAACCGGCTGCCAGAGCAGCAGGTACAGCACCACCAACCCGAGAAACAACCCCAGCAAACCGAGCGACATTCGGTCTCGCGGCGCCAGGCCACGCCAGCGTTGCGCCAGCTGAGAATTTTCCAGCTGTGCCGTGAATGGCGATGTCAACGCATCCAGTCCCATGTTCATCCTCCTATCACCAGGCGCGCGCTGACACCGGACTCTTCCTGACTGGCCGACCCCATCTGCACCGCCAACCCGGTTTCTTGCAGGCGCTCACGCAAACGCTCGAGCTCGGCAAAACCCGGCGCACGAACCTGCATGGCGAGATCGCCGCGGATGTCACTGAAATCCAGCTGCTCGATCTGCACAGGTGCACCTTCAGCACCCAGCGCCTGATTGACTTCCGCCAGCAGGCCGAGCAAGCGACCCTGGCCGCTGCCACTGGCAGCCTCCAGGTGCTGATCCAGCTGCGCACGCAGGTTGATCAGCTTGCTGTCCTGTGGAAACAACTCACGGTAGAGGTCGGTACTGGCCTGGGCATAGCTGTCGGCCTGGCGCTGCAGATGCCAGCCCTGGGCCAGGTTGAAGCCCCATTGCAAAACCAGCCACAGACCAAGCAAGCCGACCAGCGGCCGCCAGCGCTGCCAGTCGCCGCTGCTTTGCTGGGTAGCGAAATCGCCCTGCGCCAAGTTGTTGGTGACTTTCTGCTGCGCCAGAAACCGGTACGCGTCCTCGATAACCGGGGCCTCATCGACTGCCGCCAGTTCTTCCTGCTGCGCCGCTCGGTAGGCGATATGCGGATGTGGGCAGATGCCCGCCAGCCCAGCCCACTCCTCGCCCGCGATAGCCATACGGGCAACATCGACGCCGCCAAGCAGCCAGCGCGACTCCGCCTGCAACAACTGGGTTCCTTCATGGGGCAGCAGATCGGCATCCACGGCAATCGACTGTGGTGATGTCGGGCATAGCGCCAGCCAATCCGCGAGCCAGGCGCGGCGCACGGCAAACACCCGGTGACGGCCGTCCTCCAGCACATCGCCCAACGCCAGGTGCAACTGATCGACGTCCTCGGCGAGCAGCTCTTCTACTGCGAACGGCAGGGCCTGGCGTAACCAACGGGCCTTCTGTGTCGGCAGACGCACGGCGCAGGCGGTGACCGCCTCAACTGGCAGCACCAGGGTCCAGGCGCTGTCGAGTTCGGCAACCGCCTCGGCAAATGACAACCGCTCACTGATGTCCGCCTGAACCCGCTGCACGGGTAGCTCGGCGTCCGCACCAAGACTGGCAATGGGCGGCAAAAATACACACGATTGACTCATTGCTCGACTTCCTCGATGGGCGTGGGCGTAATGCCGCCCTGCCCCAGATCACGGGCTATAACAAACACTTTGCCATCGCTGGCGCGTTGCAGGGTGCTGCGTAAAATCTGCCGGCGATCCCCAACGGTGACCTCGCTGATCACTTGAAAATATTGGCTGCCGAGTGCAATCGCCTGCCCTTGCAGATCAAGCCCCTGCAGTTGCCGTTTAAAAGCCTCCAGGTCCCGGTAACCCTGCTTGCCGCGGTTTGCCACCACTGCCTCGGCGGTGCTCAGGGGAATGCCATCCGCCAGGCTGGCGATCACCCGCGCCGGCGCGGTGTTGACGTTCAGGCTCGTATCAGCCGGCAATGCGCTGACGAAAGGCAACAGACGCCGGTAATCGACTTCGCTCATTTCCAGCAGCAGGCGCAATTCCGACACGTCAGCCAGGGCCCGGTTTGCGGCCCGGTATGGCGGCTTGGCCAATAGGTATTGGTTATCTTCCGCGCCGTAGCCACCGTTTGGCTCCTGATCGGCATCCAGCCAGTCCACCAGGCGGTCGGCGTAAGGTTGCTCGATCTGCAACCCCAGCAGCAGACGGCGGAACTGCGCCACCGCCGCATCGTTGCTCGGCGCGTCCTCACGCACCAGGCTATTGAGATTGAATCGCCCACTGGGGTCTTCGATGCGAACACTCAGCTCGCCGCCTTCATCCAGGCTGAAAGACGCCAAGGGCCTGGCCCACAGTTCACCGAGATGATCGATCGGCGGCCGCGATTCATCCTCGCGCAGGTCGCGCTTCAGCACCGCTTTCGCCAGGGTTTCACCACCCAGGGCGTAATGCCAGGCCTGGCGCACGTGCAGCTGATTCGCGCTGCTGCGAATCGACAGCTGCTGACGCGCAATGATGCCGGCGCACACCACAGTCACCACCGCCACCACCAGCATTACCGTGATCAGGGCCATGCCCCGCTGGGTTCTCATGGCGCCGGATCCCGGGGCGGTTCATCGACCGGTTCGCCTGTTCCAGGCTGCTCATCCGAGGGTGGCTGCTCAGTTTGTTTCGGCAACACATCGGGCAACCGCAGAACCCGGCGCAGCTCGCCATAACGCCGGTGTTCCAGTATCAGCTCCACGGCGATGGGCAGCTGAGCGAGCTGTTCGTCGCCGCTTTGCTCGTTGGACGGCCACCCCGTTTGCCAGTTGCCGTCGTCGTCCAGGTAGCGCAGCTCGAGTCGGGTGACGCCATCGAGCACCTGCTGCACCTGGGGCTCGCTGTCCTGGGCCTGATCGAGCACGTTCCAATAGCGCCGCTGCAACTGCTCGCCGCTCAGCTGCCAACGGACCCGCTGCAACGTCGCACGCGGTTGCCCCAGCGGGTTACGCCAGCCAGTACGGGTCAGCTCGATCGCGACGTTTTCGCCTTCTTCGCCCAACAGCGCGGGACGCGACTCGCCGAATGGATCCCGTGCGGGACGGGTGATGACTTGCAGAATGTCGCGCTCGAACGCCGCGATCCCGCGCACCAGCTCACGCAGCTGCAACTCATGGGCGCGGGTAGTGGCGTCGGTGCCCAGCACGCTGTCGAGCATGCGGTAAGTGGCCAACCCGAGCAGGGCAAAGATGGCGATCGCTATCAGCAGCTCAAGTAGGGTGAATCCGGCGGAGCGCTTCATTGCGGCGCCCCAAGAAAGCCGCTCAGGCTGACTACCGAACGCTCGCGCAGATCGCCGCCAGTCGCACCGCGCTCGGGCCGTGGCGCCACCCACAAGGTAACCCGGCGCATGCTCGGCTCGCTGGTTGCCTGTATTTCGCTTTGCCACTGCCAACGACGGCCGGCGAATTCCAGCTCACCTTGATCCCTGCCATCATCAGCCGGCGATTCGGCCAACTGCAGCTCGGTGAGACGGTTATCGGCGATCCACATCGCCAGGGTTTTATCTTCCAGTTTGGCGGCGGTTTGCAGGCTGCGCCCGCTGGCCGTCAGCACGCTGGCGGCGACCAAGGCAAAGATTGCCAGGGCGACCAGCACTTCAAGCAGGGTGAACCCGCGGCACGATTTCATCCGGCACGGCCCTGCTGGCCTTCCACTTCGACGGTGGGCAGACGAAAGCCATCGCTGGACAGCACCAGGCGCATGCCATCCTTACGCCGCTCGCTCAGGCGCAAGCTGAACGGGCTGATTTCGCCGCTCGAGAGCATCAACAGCTGAGGCGTTTTCGCCGCTTTTTCATCCTCCTCGCCGGCGGGCTGAGGCAGTTGCAGCGCGTCCCCCTCCAACTCGACCCGCAGCTCGGCCCAGGCGGGAATGCTGTGGGGCTCGTCATCGAGCGCACGCCACTTCGCGGTTTGCGGGTCGTATTGCAGTACCTGGTAGCTTTTGTCGGTCAGGTACACGCCGTACTCGCGGTTATCCAGCACCGCTTCCTCCGCCAGTACGCCAATCAGGCCGGCCAGCCGTTCGGCTTCATTGCGCAGTTCGCGAGACGGCCCGGCTATGCCCATGCTGAGCGTAGCCAGGCCGATCAGCGCGCCGATAATCACCAGCACGACCAGCAGCTCGATCAGGGTGAATCCGCGGGTCGCGCGCATGCCGCTTAGAGGTCCCAGTTACCGATGTCGCTATCCTGCTCGCTACCGCCTTCCTTGCCGTCGGCACCGAGCGAGTAGAGGTCGAACGCGCCCTTGGTACCGGGTGCCAGGTATTGATAAACGTTGCCCCACGGGTCGACCGGCAGACGCTTGAGGTAACCGTCGCGGTTCCAGTTCTTCGGTTGCGGGTTGCCGGACGGCTTCTTCACCAGCGCTTCGAGACCCTGTTGGGTGCTTGGGTAGGCATGGTTGTCCAGCTTATACATGTCCAACGCCGCGGCCACGGCCTTGATGTCGCCCTTGGCCACGGTGATCTTGGCCTGGTCTGGCCGGCTCATTACCTGCGGCACCACCAGGGCGGCGAGGATACCGAGAATGACCACGACGACCATGATTTCGATAAGTGTGAAACCCGTTTGACGCTTATTCACCCTAATTACCCCACCAGTTGATTGAGAGACAGAATTGGCATCAGGATGGCCAGAACGATGACCAACACCACTGCGCCCATGAACACCAGCATGAAAGGCTCGAACAGCCCCACCAGTAGAGACACCTGGGCACCCAAGTCGTTTTCCTGATTGCGCGCCGTACGCGCCAACATTTGATCCAGTTCACCTGAACGTTCGCCGCTGGCGATCATGTGCATCATCATTGGCGGGAACTGTCCGCTGGCCTCCAGCGCGCGAGTCAGGCTGCCACCCTCGCGGACCTTCTGCGCGGCGATCACTACTTCGGCGCGGATCACCCGGTTGACGATCACCTCAGCGCCGATGCCCAGGGCCTCGACCAACGGCACCCCGCTTTGGGTCAGAATCGCCAGGGTAGAGGCGAAGCGCGCGCAATCGGTAGCGCGAATAAGCTTGCCGACCAGCGGGACGCGTAACAGGAAGCGGTGCCAACGCAGCTTCACCGCGTCGTCACGCAGGGCGAAGCGCATGGCGAAAAAGCTCAGCACGGCGACAATCACCGCCAGCCAGCCCCAGTTCTTCACCCATTCGCTGAGGGCGATCAGGCCGCGGGTAAGTCCCGGCAGGGTTTGTCCGGAATCGACGAATACCCGCACGATATCTGGCACCACGTACCCGAGCAGGAAGCCGACGATCAGCAGCGAGGCGCACATCAGGATCATCGGATAAAGCAGCGCCAGTTGAACTTTCTGCCGCGACTGCTGGCGCTGTTCGGTGTAATCGGCCAGCTGTTCCAGCACCGGGCCCAGGTGGCCCGCATGCTCGCCGGCCGCTACGGTGGCGCGATACAACTCGGGGAAGGCTGCGGGAAACTCCTTGAGACTACTGGCCAAGTCATGGCCTTCCAGCACCCGCGCGCGCACCGCCAGGAGCATGCCCTGGATGCGCGGCGTACCGGCCTGGGCCGCCGCGGCACGCAGCGCTTCCTCGATCGGCAGAGCCGCCTGCACCAAAGTCGCCAACTGCCGGGTGAGCAGCGCCAGGTCCCGTGCAGACAACCCGCGGGTAAAACTGAAATGGCTGCCACCGGCCGCGTTCCCGCGGGTGCGCGTGGCTTTGACGTCGAGCGGCGCGAGCTGCCGTTCGCGCAAGATCTGCCGCACCTGACGGGCACTATCGGCTTCCAGCACGCCTTTCTGCTGACGGCCTTTGCCGTCGAGGGCGAGGTATTCGAACGCGGCCACGCGCTAGTCCTCCCGCGTCACGCGCAATACTTCCTCGATCGTGGTCGCGCCTTCGAGCACCTTGCGCCGGCCATCATCGCGGATGCTCGGCCCCAGTGCACGGGCGTGGCGGGTCATGTCCTGCTCGGAAGCCGCGTTGTGGATCAACGTGCGCAGGCGGTCGTCGAACACCACCAATTCATAGATACCGGTCCGGCCGCGGTACCCCTGCTGGTGGCATTCGCTGCAGCCACGGGCGTGATAGAGCGTCGGCGGCTGATCGGGCGACACCGCCAGCACCGCGCACTCGGCCGCATCAGCCTGATAAGCCTCTTTACACTGTGGGCACAGCACACGTACCAACCGCTGCGCGAGCACCCCCAGCAACGAGGAGGACAGCAGGAACGGCTCAATACCCATGTCCACCAGACGGGTGATGGCGCCGATCGCGCTGTTGGTGTGCAGCGTCGATAGCACCAGGTGACCAGTCAAGGACGCCTGCACGGCGATCTCGGCGGTTTCCTTGTCGCGAATCTCGCCGACCATCACCACGTCCGGGTCCTGACGCAAAATGGCGCGCAGCCCGCGAGCGAAGGTCATGTCGACCTTGGGGTTGACCTGGGTCTGGCCGATGCCTTCGAGGTGGTATTCGATCGGGTCTTCAACGGTAAGAATATTGCGCGTGCGGTCGTTCAGACTGACCAGGCTCGCGTAGAGCGTGGTGGTTTTACCAGAGCCCGTGGGACCGGTGACCAGCAGGATGCCGTGGGGCTTGCGTACGGTCTCCTCCATCACCTGACGGTCCCGCGCGCTCATGCCCAGATGCTGCAGATTCAGGCGCCCGGCCTGCTTGTCGAGCAAACGCAGCACTACCCGCTCGCCGTTGGCCGACGGCAAGGTGGACACGCGAATATCCACCTCGCGCCCACCGACCTTCAGGGAAATGCGGCCGTCCTGGGGGATACGCTTCTCGGCGATATCCAGGCGCGCCATAACCTTGATCCGCGATACCAGCAACGCGGCCAACTCGCGCTTCGGCTCAAGCACTTCACGCAGCACACCATCGACACGGAAACGCACGACCAGGCGCTTCTCGAAGGTTTCCAGGTGAATGTCCGATGCATCCTCTTTGATCGCTTCGCCGAGGATGGCGTTGATCAGACGAATGATCGGCGCGTCGTCTTCCTGCTCAAGCAGATCTTCGGTTTCCGGCACCTGCTCAGCCAACGCGGCGAGGTCCAGACTGCCCCCTAGCCCTTCGGCCAGTTGCATGGCGCCAGACTCATGCTGATACGCCCTTGCCAACGCCTGCTCGAATGCCTCGATGGGCAGCATGCGCAACGGTAACTGGCGACCAACGAAACGCTGTGCCTCGGCCAAGGCGACCAACTCGACCTGAGGACGGTGCGCTAAACAGGGGGGAGTGGCATCGATCAGCAGAACTACGCCGTGGCGTTTGGCAAAGCTGAACGGCAGGCGGCGCAGAGGAGTCTGATAGAGCGAAGCATTCATCCAGGAAGGCCTTAAGACTAAAAAGTGAACACCATACCGGGCTGCAGACCCGATAACGGTGATGTACCGCCGTTAATGATTGATGAGAGTTGTAGTCATTTAACGCAAATGCGGCACTATCTTTAGCACAACAGTGTCGCAGGTTACACCACCCCGACAGGGGGGCTGTCAAATGCGCGCCAAGTGTCTATCATCGGCGCGCGATACACACCACACAAGAAATCTAACGGAGTGACGCCCTTGCCTCTTTTGGCTACTCAGCGCTGGATAAAGTTGCACGCCACCAGTCTGGTAGCGATAGCGCTGATCCTGGCCATGAGTATCAGCTTGGCCTGGCAGACGGCTAACTGGTTGCGCGTGCTACGCGCACCGACAGTTGCCGACGAACAAGGCCTGCAGCAGCAACCCGAGGTTGCCGCCTACCAGAACCTCGACCAGTTGTTCGGCAGTAGTAGCCAGAGCAGCGATGGTGCGGCGCCCGCCACCCAGATGAACCTGACCCTGCTTGGCAGCTTCGTGCATGCCGATCCAGCGCGCTCCACCGCTATTATTCGCCGCGAAGGCAGTGATCCACAGCGCTATGGCATTGATGCCGAAGTCACTGGCGGCGTTCGCCTGTCTGCGGTTTTCACGGACCGTGTCGAACTGATGCGCAACGGCCGCAGAGAAAGTCTGGCGTTCCCTCAGCGTCAGGCCAGCGATGACAGCATGATTTACGTCCCCGCCGATGAGACCCGCAGTTCGGTCGAGGAACTTGACGAAATGGAAGCCGAAGACATGTCCCTACTGCGTGAACGCATGGATGCCTTGCGTCAGCAGATGGAGGCTTCTGGTACCTTGCCGACCGATGTCGAGCCCACCGATCAGCCTACGGAAAGCGACTGAACCCATGCTCCCGATCTTTTCACGCCTCTCCTTCGCCCTGCTTGCTGCAGGTCTTGTCATCACCCCGCTGCCACTGAGCGCCGCCATCACGCCAGCGCCGCAAAGCACCAATCAGCAGGAGGAATCCTGGACGATCAACCTCAAGGGTGCGGATATTCGTGAATTCATCGACCAGATCGCTCAGATCAGCGGGGAGACCTTTGTCGTCGACCCGCGGGTAAAGGGCCAGGTCAGTGTGATCTCCAGCACACCGCTGAACTTGAGCGAGGTGTATCAGCTGTTTCTTTCGGTCATGGCAACCCACGGTTTCAGCGTGATCACCCAGGGCGACCAGGCGCGCATCGTGCCGAACGCGGAAGCCAAGGCCGACGCCGGTAGCGGCAATCCTGCACCTGACCGCCTGGAAACCCGCCTGATCCAGGTTCAGCACGGCTCGGCGACCGAGCTGATTCCCCTGCTGCGCCCGCTGGTTCCGCAATATGGCCACCTCGCCGCGGTGACCTCTGCCAACGCCATCATCATCAGCGACCGCAGCGCCAACATCGAACGAATCGAAGACCTGCTCAGGCAGCTCGATCAGAAGGGGCAGAACGATTACAGCGTCCTGGACCTCAAGCACGCTTGGGTCATGGACACCGCTGAAGTGGTGAGAAATGCCCTGGAACGAGGCCAGGCCAAAGGCGCGACGGGCACCCAGGTCATCGCCGATGCCCGCACCAACCGCCTGATATTGCTCGGGCCGCCTGCAGCCAGGGCGAAGATGCTGGCACTGGCGCAGTCCCTCGACACGCCGACCAGTCGCTCGGCCAACACTCGGGTGATTCGCCTACGGCACAACGACGCCAAGGCACTCGCGGAAACCCTGGGCGAGATATCGGAAGGATTGACCACGCCAGAAGGCGGCGAGGCCGCAACTGCGCCTACCCAGAACATCCTGATTCGTGCGGACGAAAGCCTCAACGCACTGGTGCTGCTGGCGCCACCAGACCTGGTCGCGACGCTGGAGGACATCGTTCGCCAGCTCGACGTACCACGCGCTCAGGTCATGGTGGAAGCAGCCATCGTCGAGGTGTCCGGCGACGTCACTGATGCGCTGGGTGTGCAATGGGCGGTGGACGCGCGCGGCAGCACCGGCGGCCTGGGCGGGGTCAATTTCGGCAACACCGGGCTGTCGGTAGGTACGGTGCTGCAGGCCATTCAGGACCGCGGTAACGATACCGATAGCGCCGATGGCACATCGTTGAACCTGCCCGACGGCGCGATCATCGGCCTTGGCACCGACAGCTTTGGCGTGCTGATCACCGCGCTCTCCTCCAACACCAAGAGCAACCTGCTGTCGACACCTAGTCTGCTGACGCTGGACCATCAGAAGGCGGAGATTCTGGTGGGGCAGAACGTCCCGTTTCAGACCGGCTCGTTCACCACCAGTGCCTCTGGCGCGGACAACCCCTTTACCACCATCGAACGCCAGGACATTGGCGTGACGCTCAAGGTCACCCCGCACATCAATGACGGCGCAAGCCTGCGGCTGGAGATCGAGCAGGAAATTTCGTCGATTGCGCCAACCACTCAGGGCGTCAATGCAGTTGACCTGATTACCAACAAGCGCTCGATTAAAAGCACCATCCTAGCCGAGAACGGCCAGGTCATCGTGCTGGGCGGACTGATTCAGGATGACGTCACCCAGACCCACTCGAAGGTCCCACTGCTGGGGGATATTCCGCTGCTGGGCAAGCTGTTCCGCTCGACCCGTGACACCCGGATCAAACGCAACCTCATGGTCTTCCTGCGGCCAACGGTAATTCGCGATGCGGCGGGCATGGCGGCGCTTTCCGGGCAGAAATACAGCGACATTCGCGTCCTTGGCGACATCCGCGAGGACTACAAGCCGGGAGTTCTGCCCGTCGAAGCGGAAACACTGTTCGATTCGAGCGGCTCGACGTCGAATGGCTCGCAAGCGCCGACCATCGATTTGCGCCAGTAGTCGGCAGGCATAAAAAAGCCTCGGTCACTGCCGAGGCTTTTTTGTCTGCGCTGCGGCTTACAACGCCGCCAGACCACGTGCCAGATCCGCTTTCAAGTCCGCAAGGTCTTCCAACCCAACCGCCACTCGAATCAGGTTGTCGCGAATCCCGGCATTGGCGCGCTCAGCCGGTGACAAGCGGCCATGGGAGGTTGTAGCCGGATGGGCGATGGTGGTTTTTGTGTCGCCCAGGTTGGTGGTGATGGAAATCACCCGGGTCGCGTCGATGAAACGCCACGCCGCTTCCTTGCCCCCCTTGACCTCGAAACTGACGACCGCGCCAAACGCCGATTGCTGCCGCTTGGCCAGCTCGTGCTGCGGATGGCTGGGCAGCCCGGCATAGTAGACGTGCTCAACACCCGGCTGCTGCTCGAGCCACTCGGCCAACTGCTGCGCACTGGCGCAATGGGCTTGCATGCGCACGCGCAACGTTTCCAGGCCCTTGAGGAAAATCCAGGCATTGAACGGACTGAGCGTCGGCCCGGCGGTCCGCAGGAAACCGACCACTTCCTTCATCAGCTCCGCGCGGCCCGCCACCACACCACCCATGCTGCGGCCCTGCCCGTCGATGTACTTGGTCGCCGAATGCATGATGATGTCCGCACCCAGCTTGATCGGCTGTTGCAACGCAGGCGTGCAGAAGCAGTTGTCCACGGCTAGCAGCGCGCCTTTGCCATGGGCGATCTCGGCCAGCGCGGCGATATCGACCAACTCGGCCAATGGGTTCGACGGCGACTCGACGAACAGCAATTTGGTATTGGGTTTGAAGGCTTGTGCCCAGGCGGTTAAATCCGCCAAGGGGACATAATCGACCTGTACACCAAAGCGCTTGAGGTACTTCTCGAACAGGCTGATGGTCGAGCCGAACACACTGCGTGAGACCAGCACATGGTCGCCCGCACTGCACAGACTCATGACCATGGCGAGAATGGCGGACATGCCAGACGATGTGGCGACTGCCTGTTCAGCGCCTTCCAGCGCAGCGATGCGCTCTTCGAAGGCCCTTACGGTGGGGTTGGTGTAACGCGAGTACACGTTGCCGGGGACTTCGCCCGCAAAGCGCGCCGCAGCGTCGGCAGCGGTACGAAACACATAACTCGAGGTCGGAAACAGGGCCTCGCTGTGCTCCCCTTCGGCTGTGCGATGTTGCCCTGCGCGCACGGCCAGGGTGTCGAAACCGACCCCTTCCAGGTCGCTGTCGAGGCGGCCTGCATCCCACTCTTGCGTCATAGCACTACCTCACCCAAAGCGAAGCCCGGGCAGATCCGGGCACCTGCAGCGCCAGCCTCTATCGAGCCTGGCGTGCGCATTCAGTTGTTATACAGATCAATGATCGCACTGACCGCCTGAGACTTGACCTTGGTCGCGTCGTTGCGCGCCTGCTCGATCTTGTTCAGGTAATGCTCGTCGACATCACCGGTGACGTACTTGCCATCGAACACCGCGCAGTCGAACTGTTCGATCTTGACCTTGCCGCCACCGACCGCTTCGACCAGATCGTTGAGGTCCTGGTACACCAGCCAATCGGCGCCGATCAGCTCGGCCACCTCTTCGGTGCTGCGATTGTGGGCGATCAGCTCGTGGGCACTCGGCATGTCGATACCATAGACATTCGGGTAACGCACTGCCGGCGCCGCCGAACAGAAATACACGTTCTTCGCGCCTGCTTCGCGGGCCATCTGAATGATCTGCTTGCAGGTGGTGCCGCGCACGATGGAATCGTCCACCAGCATCACATTCTTGCCGCGGAACTCCAGCTCGATGGCGTTGAGCTTCTGCCGCACCGACTTCTTGCGCGCAGCCTGCCCCGGCATGATGAAGGTGCGGCCGATGTAGCGGTTCTTGACGAAGCCTTCACGGAACTTCACGCCCAGGTGATTGGCCAGCTCAAGTGCCGAGGTCCGGCTGGTATCGGGAATCGGGATGACCACATCGATATCGTGGTCCGGCCGCTCGCGAAGTATCTTCTCGGCGAGCTTTTCGCCCATCCGCAGGCGCGCCTTGTACACCGAGACGCCGTCCATGATCGAGTCGGGACGCGCGAGGTAGACGTGCTCGAAGATGCAGGGCGAGAAATGCGGATTGCTTGCGCACTGACGGGTCGAAAGCTTGCCGTCCTCGGTGATGTACACCGCCTCGCCCGGCGCCAGGTCGCGGATCAGGGTAAAGCCGAGTACGTCCAGCGAAACGCTTTCCGAGGCGATCATGTACTCCACGCCTTCATCGGTATGACGCTGGCCGAAAACGATCGGACGGATACCGTTGGGGTCGCGGAAACCGACGATGCCGTAACCGGTAATCATCGCCACCACTGCATAACCGCCGCGGCAACGCTCATGCACGTCGGTGACAGCAGCGAACACGTCTTCCTCGGTGGGTTGCAGCTTGCCGCGCTGAGCCAATTCGTGGGCGAACACATTGAGGAGCACTTCCGAATCGGAATTGGTGTTCACGTGGCGCAGGTCGGACTCGTAAATTTCCTTGGCCAACTGCTCGACGTTGGTCAGGTTGCCGTTGTGCGCCAGGGTGATGCCGTAGGGCGAGTTGACATAGAACGGCTGCGCTTCGGCCGAGCTGGAGCTGCCGGCTGTCGGGTAGCGCACGTGGCCGATGCCCATGTGCCCAACCAGACGCTGCATGTGACGCTGATGGAAGACATCCCGCACCAGGCCGTTGTCTTTGCGCAAGAACAACCGGCCGTCATGGCTAGTAACGATACCGGCAGCGTCCTGGCCGCGATGCTGGAGGACGGTCAGGCCGTCGTACAGCGCCTGATTGACGTTCGATTTACCGACGATGCCGACAATGCCACACATGCGACGCAACCCCTACTTGAGTGAAACAGGCGAAATCCGACGCGCTTATGGCTGTTTAGGCTGCATAAGTGCGTCTGTGAACGGCAGCTCAGCAGGTGCACTGATGCCGCTAGCAAGCCACTGACTGGACATCCCCAAAATGAGGTTCTTCGACCAGTCCGCAACCATTAAAAAGTGCGGCAACAGCGTGGACTGCTGCCACCAGGGATCTTCCTGTACCGGCGCCAGGCTGAGCAGCCCCACCAGCACTACAACCAGCAAACCGCCCCGCGCGGCGCCGAACACCATGCCGAGAAAGCGATCCGTGCCGGATAAGCCCGTGACACGAATCAGCTCGCCGATCAGATAGTTGATCAGCGCACCCACCAGCAGGGTGACGATAAAGAGTATGGCGCAGGCGGCGATGACTCGAGCCGAAGGCGTCTCGATCAACCCGCTGAGATGATGCGACAGTGCGCCGCCGAACATCCAGGCAACCACCCCGGCGATGATCCAGGTGAGCAGGGACAGGGCTTCTTTAACGAAACCACGACTCAGACTGATCAGACTCGATACGGCGATGATGGCGATAATCGCCCAATCGACCCAGGTGAATGCCACGATGCAGGTTACCGACGGAAAAGGCGCTGCATTTTATCAGAGCCCCTGCCCGGGGGTAAGCAAAGGATTGGCTAGCCGTCGAAAAGCGACCCAGGTGGATGACGGGCCTGCTAGCCGTGCTCAGGCTGAAAGCGCACGACAAACCCGTTGAGCTTGTGCTGACGATTCAGTTGGTCACGCAACCGATCGGCTTCGACGCGCTCAATCAAAGGCCCGACAAAAACCCGGTTCATTCCATCGACCGAACGGATGTAGGCGTTGTAGCCCTGGCTACGCAGCGTCTTCTGCAAGCTTTGCGCACCTTCCTTGCTGGAAAGGCTGGCCAGCTGCACCGACCAGCTCACCGGCAGGCTGTTGGCATCCAGACGACTCGCCGGCGGTGCTACCGGCGCGCTTGGCTGCGCGGTTTCGGCGACGGGCGCAGGCGTCTCGACCGGTGCGGCGACGGCAATAGCCGGGTCCGCAGGAACGGGTTCGTCCGGTAATACTTGCGGCTCGGGCACGATAACCGGCTGCATTTCAACCTCAGGCATGCTCGGAGCCTGCGGCATTGCAGGCGCATCAACTGCCACACGACGCAACTCGTCTTCACGCGAAAGCAGCATCGGCAGAAAAATGACCGCCAGCGCCACGAGCACCAGTGCCCCGACCATGCGCTGTTTCAACCCTTTATCCAGCAAAGCCATCCTGCACATCCCCATTGGCGTGACGGGCCAACCATTCCAAGGCCTCGGCAACGCAGTAAAAAGATCCGAACAGCAGAATTTCATCGTCCGCCGAAGCGCGCTCGCATTGTGCCTCCAATGCCGCCAGAACGGAGACATGAGCACTCGCCTGCGCGCGTTTATTCTGCAGGTGCACCAGCAATTCGGCGGCTGAACGGGTGCGGCTGGTCAGAAGAGGCGCTACGGCCCATTCCGCCACCTCGCTTAAAAGCGGCTGCAGCACGCCTGCCAAATCCTTGTCGGCCAGCAAGCCGAACACCGCCAGACGCCTGCCAGGGATGACCCGCGACGCTAGGCGCTGTGCCAGAAAATCAGCAGCGTGGGGATTATGCCCAACATCAAGCAGCAGTGTGAGCTGCTTGCCGTGCCAGTTGATCTGTCTGCGATCTAGCCGGCCAGTTACCCGCGTGCGCCGCAAGGCTTCGACAATGGACTCTTGCCGCCAGGGCAACCCCAGCAATGCATACGCCTGAATGGCAAGGGCAGCGTTTTCCATGGGCAAATCAAGCAATGGCAGCGCGTCCAGACGCAGAACCTGCCCATCTGCGGATAATCCGTACCAGTGCCAGGCATTCTCGCTGATGCTCAGGTCGTAGTCGCGCCCGCGTAGAAACAGGGGCGAATCCAGAAGCGCAACCTGTTCCAGCAGCGGTAACGGCGGATCGAGGTCGCCACATAATGCAGGCAGACCAGGGCGAAAGATCCCGGCCTTCTCGTAAGCAACTGATTCACGGGTATCGCCCAGCCACTCGGCATGGTCCAGGCCAATGCTGGTCACCAGCGCCAGGTCCGCATCAATCAGATTGACCGCATCCAGCCGCCCGCCCAGACCGACCTCCAGAACGACTACATCCAGCGCTGCTCGCTGGAATAGCCAGAAAGCTGCCAGGGTGCCCATCTCAAAGTAGGTCAACGAGGTGTCGGCGCGGGCGGCCTCGACTGCGCAGAACGCTTCGCATAATTCGTCGTCGCTGGCCTCACGACCTGCAACCTGCACGCGCTCGTTGTATCGCAACAAATGGGGCGAACTGTAGACGCCCACCTGGAGTCCCTGCTCACGCAGCAGCTCAGCCAGGAATGCGCAGGTCGAACCCTTGCCGTTGGTACCAGTAACAGTGATCACCCGAGGCGCAGGCTTGCCGAGACCCAAGCGCTGCGCCACCGCCCTGCAGCGCTCCAACCCCATCTCAATCGTTGTTGGGTGCAGGTGCTCCAGGTACGCCAGCCAATCGGCCAGGGATCTTTCGATCATGCAGTGACCGGCAGCGTGACGGGTGATGGTAGGTGCATCAGTTGTGCGAGCAGCCGGGCAAGACGCGGGCGCAATTCTTCACGGTGGATGATCATGTCGATCGCCCCATGCTCCAGGAGAAACTCGCTGCGCTGGAAACCTTCCGGCAGTTTTTCACGCACGGTTTGCTCGATCACGCGCGGACCGGCAAAGCCGATCAGGGCGCGCGGCTCCGCAACAATCACATCGCCCAGCATGGCCAGGCTGGCAGAAACGCCGCCGTATACCGGATCGGTAAGCACAGAGATAAAAGGAATCCCCTCTTCACGCAAACGCGCCAGCACCGCGGACGTCTTGGCCATCTGCATCAAGGAGATCAACGCCTCCTGCATGCGTGCGCCGCCCGAGGCGGAAAAACATACCAAGGGGCACCGCTGCTCCAGGGCTACATTGGCGGCACGCACAAAGCGCTCGCCAACGACAGCACCCATCGAGCCGCCCATAAACGAAAACTCGAAAGCACAGGCGACTACCGGCATGGACTCCAGGGTGCCGCGCATGGCGATCAGCGCATCCTTTTCACCCGTCTGCTTCTGCGCACCGACTAAACGATCCTTGTACTTCTTGCTATCACGGAACTTCAGCCGGTCAACCGGCTCGAGCTCAGCGCCGATTTCCTCCCGCCCATCGGCGTCAAGGAATATATCCAGACGGGCGCGGGCATCAATACGCATGTGGTGATTGCATTTCGGGCAGACATCCAGAGTCTTTTCCAACTCCGGTTTATATAGCACGGCATCACAGGATGGACATTTATGCCATAGCCCTTCAGGAACCGAGCTCTTCTTGACCTCGGATCGCATGATCGATGGAATCAGCTTATCTACCAACCAGTTGCTCATGCTCTCGATTCTCCAAAACAGTAGCTGGCATATACGTTCGGCAACGAGGCCAAACATATGCAAGCGAATTCACGGGCAGTCTCAGCAGGGGCCGGTATGAAACCCGCCACCCAGGACCACAAAAAAAGCGCTGCTGCAGCGTTCTACAACTGGGTTATGGACGGCAATGCCTGGAATGCCGTCACATCTCATCAGACCTTAAACGGAGTTGACGGCGTGCAGGAATGCTTTGATTTTTGCGGGGTCCTTGAGCCCTTTGCCAGCCTCGACTCCCCCGCTGACATCCACAGCATACGGCCGCACCTGTTCGATAGCGGCGGCAACATTCGCTGGCGTCAAGCCCCCCGCGAGAATGATCGCGCGCTTCGAACCGCGCGGCACCAACGCCCAATCGAACGCCTCACCAGTACCGCCAGGCACTCCCGGAACGAACGTATCGAGCAGGATTCCCGAGGCACCGGAATACCGGGCAATTTCTGCGTCTAGATCACCATCCGGCTTGACCCGTAACGCTTTGATATACGGGCGGTTGAAGCTTTCGCAGAACGTTGGCGACTCATCACCATGAAACTGCAGAAGGTCCAGCGGTACCGCTGCAAGCACCTCGTCCAGCTCAGCGCGGCTGGCATCTACAAAAAGCCCGACTGTGGTGACGAAAGGTGGCAGCGCGGCAATTATTTCCTGCGCTTGTCGAATAGTCACCGCACGCGGGCTGGCCGGGTAAAACACCAACCCAATGGCGTCTGCGCCGGCCTGGGCAGCGACGAGTGCATCTTGTATGCGGGTAATCCCACAGATCTTGCTACGAACGGCTGACAACTGGCGACAACTCCAGCTAAAGGATGGTCGGATGGTAGCAAATGACGCCCTACCCGTCAGCCGCTACATCCGGTAACCCGGAAAGGAAGTGAGGACCCAGATAGCGTTTGGGCAAATCGAACTCGGCTGGGTAGTCGACTTGCACCAGGTAGAGCCCGTAGGGGTGCGCCGTCACCCCGCCAGTGCGCCTTATGCGAGTCTCCAGCACTTCCCGCGCCCACTCCACGGGGCGCTCGCCCGCGCCGATCGTCATCAGAACACCCGCAATATTACGTACCATGTGATGCAGGAACGCGTTGGCGCGAATGTCCAGAACGATAAAACGGCCGTGCTGAAGCAGCTTGAGGTGATGGACTGTCTTGACCGGAGACTTCGCCTGGCATTGCCGGGCGCGAAACGCGCTGAAGTCATGGGTACCGACAAGGGCCTCGGCCGCTTCGCGCATCCGCTCGATATCCAGCGGACGATGATTCCAGGTAACCTCTTCGGCCATATGCGCAGGGCGGATCTGATCGTTGTAGATCACATAGCGATAACGTCGCGCCATGGCGCAAAAGCGCGCATCGAAGTGCGCAGGCATGAGCTTGGCCCAGGTCACGCTGATGTCGGCAGGTAAATTCATATTGGCGCCCATCACCCATGCATGGGTGGAGCGCTCGACCGGTGTGGTGAAATGCACCACTTGAGCGCTGGCATGCACCAACGCATCGGTGCGACCGGCGCAACTCAAGGTTACCGAAGCGCCTCCAGCAACTTTGCTGAGTGCTTTTTCCAGCGACTCCTGAATTGAAGGCACACCCGCCCGCTGGCGCTGAAAGCCACGGTAGCGCGAGCCTTTGTATTCAACACCGAGGGCGACTTTATAAACGCCAACGGCAGCCGATTCGGCTGCCGTTGTAGGAGTTGCATCAGACATGTATCAAACCAGTTTGCCAATCAACTCGCGTGCTTCCTGCTGCTGACCATCATTGCCTTCGGCAATCACCTCATCAAGGATATCGCGGGCACCTTCGGTATCACCCATGTCGATATAGGCACGTGCGAGGTCGAGCTTGGTAGCGGTTTCATCCGTACCGGAAAGGAAGTCGAAATCGTCGTCGCTTTCGTCAAGGCTGACCGGCTGCGGCGAACTGGCGACCGGCTCGTCGAAGGCATCGGCAGCAAATGGCTGGTCCAGGCTTTCGGACAGCTGATCAAGGTCTGCGGTTACTTCATCGAGCTGAGCGGCGAAGCTGTCGGCGCTTGGCTGCGCTGGCGCTTCTTCGTTCAAGGACAGATCGAAATCGGCAGGCAGATCGAACTCGTTGTCTGCGGCAACGGTGCTTGGCGCATCCGAACCCAGCCCGGCGAAGTCATGGCCTGCATCTGGCTCATCCAGGCTGAGCAGGAACTCGTCTTCGGGAGCCGCGGCTGCAGGCTTGCTTTCAGCATCCAGGTCCAGGCTGAAGTCAGCCAGATCGGAACTGAATTCGTTGCTGTCACTAGTGGCCGGCGCATCCAGCATGAAATCGAGGTCGTTTGTCTTGTCGGCAGCAGGCGCAGCCGGGGTATTGAAATCCAGGTCGCTGTCGAGAGAGAAGCTATCCAGATCGGCCAAGGAATTGTCGCCAGAGGCCTGCAGGTCACGGTCTAGCTCGGATTCGAGATCATCCAGGCTTAAGTCAAACTCGTCATCAAGGTCGCTAGCAGCAGTAGGCTGACTTGGCGCTGGCTCGTCCAAAGTCAGGTCATCCAAGCTGAACGCGTCGATATCGTCAGCAACTGAGGCGCCAGCAAATCCCGCTCCAGCAGCCGCAAGTGCCATTGCCGGATAACGGCCTTTAAGCTGCTCGATTTCCGGATTCACCCCACCGATTTCGCGCAGCTCGCTTTCCTGGCGGGCGAATCCGTCGCGATCGCCCAGTTCGGCATGAACCTCCATGAGTTTCAGCCGCAGGTCGCTGCGCTGAGGCTCATCATTGATGGCGTTCTGCAACAGCTCGGCAGCCTGATTGAAACGGCCATAGGCAATGTAGATATCGGCTTCGCCCAGAGCGTCGCCAGTTTGCGCGGTTACCCGCTCTTCACCGGCCTCACGGTCGAACTCACTCTCGCCCAGCTCATCTGGAAAGCTCTCAAAGCTATCGGCCGGCAGCGTGGAGTCAGCGGTGTAATCAATATCGTTGCTGCCAGCAGCCAGCTGCTCCTGCAGCTCAGCTTCCTTCATGGCGTTGCGACGCGACAGCATCATCAACCCAACCAACAGCAAAAGCAGGGCCCCGCCACCCGCGACGCCCAAGATCATTGGGTTGGCAAGAATATCATCGAAGGGGCCCGCTACCGGCTCATCAGCTACTGGAGTCACTGCCGGGGCAGCTGGGGCCGGAGTTGCGGGTGTCACTACTGGAGGAGCAGCAGGCTCTGCCGTGACAGGCTCCACAACTTCAGCAGGTGGGGTAGTGGAATCTACAGGGGACTCAGTTTTTTTTTCTACTGGCTCTTCGCTGTAGTTGAAATCGGTCGCCTCGCCCTCGGGCGCAGCAGCCGGCGGCGCAACTGGAGCCTCCGGCGCTGTAGGCGTGGTCGCGCTTGCAGGAACAGCAGGTGCGACCTCGGCAGCAGGTGGCGTGACTGCAGCCGGAACCTCTGCCGGCTTGCCAAGTTCGGCTTGCAGCTTGGCGAGCTGGTCATCCTTGAGCTGAATCAGACGCTGCAGTTTTTCCAGCTGACCCTGAAGATCATCCATCCGACCTTTCAATTCGTCGTTTTCACGGCGGGTCGAATCCAGGCTCTCCTGGGTAACAGCCAGTTTGTCGGTCAGCGCCTTGCTATCCGCCGCACCGGTATCGCTGCCGGCTGTGGATTTACCGCTGTCCGGCGAGACCAGTTTCAGGCTGTCCTGGGCTTTGGCCTCGGCAGGAGCCGCGCCAGCCGTGGTGCGCTTGGTTGCATCCAGTTGACGCGTGCCTGCGGCGACGCTGCGACCTTCGCGCCAGGCATTGTTTTGCTCGGTAACCTGAGCAATGGCTTCAGCCCGGCTGCGGCTCTGAACCTGCTGACCTTCCGGCAAGCGCAGCACCTGGCCATTTTTCATGCGGTTGATGTTGCCGCCAATAAAGGCATTCGGATTCAGATCCTGGATTGCCAGCATGGTCTGATGAACGCTACCGCCGCCTACACGCTGGGCAATCTCCCAAAGCGTGTCGTTCGACGTAGTTTTGTACTCACCACCTTGTAGCGCGCTTGGCGCGGCAACAGGCGCGCGCGGAGCAGGAGCATTGACCGGAGCGGCTGGACGCGGAGCGGGGCTAGCCGCCTGCGGCCGCGGCGCTGGAGCGGCAATCGGCAGTTGTGGCGCGGCTGCAATGACGGTTTGTGGCGAGTAGAGCGGCGGGTCTAGCAACAGGGTGTATTCGCGCAACAAACGACCGTTGGGCCAAAGGACTTCCACCAGGAAGTTCACATAAGGCTCACGCACCGGTTTGCTGGAGGTCACTCGAATGACGCTTTTGCCATTCGGCTTAAGTACGGGAGTGAACTTGAGATCGGTCAAAAAGAACTGACGGTCAACCCCCGCCTTGTTGAATTCTTCAGGAGACGCCAGGTTCGGCAGCACCTCGTTGGAGGCAAGATCGCGCACTTCCAACAATTCTATTTCAGCCACCAACGGCTGATTAAGCGCGGACTGCAGAGTTACCTCACCCAGCCCAAGCGCGTGCGCCATACCGGAGGACAGCGCCGAAGCAGCTGCGATTGCCAGCACCAGTTTGCGAACCCGAACCATAGCGTTATCCCTTGTTTTATCTTTTTTTCTCGGCATGCGAGAGGGCCTTGATGATCACTGCCTGCTGCGTCCGCAGACGTGTCCCCATTCAGCGATCAACTTAGACAGTATTGCCAAGCTCGAAAGATTCTTCAAATTTCTAGGTAAGTATCTTTTACAGATAGTGTTTTATCAATAACTCAGCTAATTGCACAGCGTTCAACGCAGCGCCTTTTCTTACATTATCAGACGCAATCCACAAATTGAGTTCTGCTGGGTCGTCCAACCCGCCGCGAACTCGGCCGACATACACGCAATCCTGTCCGACTGCGTCGCCTACCACGGTCGGATAGTCGCCCGCCTCGACGTATTCCAATACAGCAGAGGATTGCAATGCCGTCTTAACCGCAGCCACATCAACAGCCTGCGTTGTTTGCAACGACACGCTCAGGCTATCGCCAAAAAACACTGGTGCTTGAATGCAACTTGCCGAAACCTTCAATTGAGCGTCGCCCAACAACTCCTTCAACTCGCTGCTCAGGCGCTTTTCCAGCACGCCGTGCCCCTCGTCGTCAGGCGTATCCACCTGAGGAAGCAGATTGAAAGCGATCTGCTGATCAAACAGACGCGGCTCCAGCGGACGCGCATTGAGCAGCTCGGCAGACTGTCGCGCCAGTTCTGAAACGCCCTCGCGACCACGGCTGGAAACCGCCATACAGGCAGTAACGGTGACGCGCTGCAGCTGCACATGCTCGCAGATCGCTGCCAGAACCAGGGAAACGGCAACCGCTGATGCACTAGGGCTGGTCAGCAGATAAGGCGGCGCTAGCCTCTTGATGACCTCCGGGTTGACTTCCGGAACGACGCGCGGCGCAAGTGCTGCCGGAAACGCCGCTGACAGATCGATGATCGCGCAACCAGCAGCCTGCGCCTGCTCGATATAGAGACGGGAGGTGGTCTCGGCCACGGCAAAGAACACCAGCTGAACGGTGGAAAAATCGAACCCTTCAGCCGTGCGCACTCGCAGATTCTTGCCCTTGAAGGTCAGCGAGCGTCCAGCTGACTCGCCGCTGGCCAACACGTGCAGCGTTGCCACCGGCAGCTCACGCTCTTCCAGCAACTGCACCAGGGTTTCACCGACACTGCCTGTGGCGCCGATCACGGCAATATCAAAGGAACGGGTCATGGTCAGGCTCTAGCAAAATAAGTCAGGCACTGTATAGAGCGGCGGCGCAAAAGCATAGAAGCGAACCCGCGAGCACCTGAAGAACATGTTCAGATACCCGCGAAGTTCGCTTCCTATGAGTTCATCAGCGCAGCCGCCGAGTGGCGACCGCTGGTTGATTACCGCTCGAGCAGGATTCGCAGCATGCGCCGCAGCGGCTCAGCAGCGCCCCACAGCAACTGATCGCCGACAGTGAAGGCGCCCAGGTACTGCGAGCCCATGTTCAGTTTGCGCAGACGACCGACCGGGACGTTGAGCGTACCGGTGACGGCAGTCGGACCCAGTTCGCGGATACTCGCTTCACGCTGGTTCAGCACCAGCTTGACCCAGGGGTTGTGCTGGCTGATCAGCCCTTCGATGTCCGACAGCGGTACATCCTTGTTCAGCTTGATGGTCAATGCCTGGCTGTGGCACCGCATGGCACCGATGCGCACGCACAAGCCATCGACCGGGATCGGGTTCTTGAAGCGACCAAGAATCTTATTGGTTTCCGCCTGGCCTTTCCATTCCTCGCGGCTCTGGCCGTTTGGCAATTCCTTGTCGATATACGGAATCAGGCTGCCGGCCAGAGGCACGCCGAAGTTGTCCACCGGGAACGACTCGCCGCGCATGGCTTCGGCGACCTTGCGGTCAATATCCAGAATGGCGCTGGCCGGGTCAGCCAGGTCATCGGCGACCGATGCGTTGATCGCACCCATCTGCCTGATCAGCTCGCGCATGTTCTGCGCACCGGCGCCGGATGCTGCCTGGTAGGTCATGGCGCTCATCCACTCGACCAGGCCAGCCTCATACAGGCCACCCAGCGCCATCAGCATTAGGCTGACGGTGCAGTTGCCGCCGATGTAGTTTTTTACGCCACCTTCGAGCGACTGATCGATCACCTTGCGGTTGACCGGATCGAGCACGATCACCGCGTCATCTGCCATGCGCAGGGACGAGGCAGCGTCGATCCAGTAACCCTGCCAGCCCGCCTCACGCAGCTTGGGAAAGACTTCGCTGGTGTAGTCACCGCCCTGACAGGTGAGGATTACATCGAGGCTTTTCAGCTCGTCAATGCTGTAGGCATCCTTCAGCGCAGCCGTGTCCTTGCCAATGGCAGGACCCTGGCCGCCGACATTGGAGGTGGTGAAAAACACGGGCTCGATCAAGTCGAAGTCCCGTTCTTCCAACATGCGCTGCATCAGCACGGAACCCACCATGCCACGCCAACCGATCAAACCTACACGCTTCATAACCACTACACCTTTATAAACAAGCAGACCGCCGGGTTTAGCGCCGGCGGGCGAAAAAGATTACAGACTGCGCAGTGCTTCGACTACCGCATCGCCCATCGCAGCCGTGCCGACCTTGGTCATGCCTGGCGAATAAATGTCGCCAGTGCGCAGCCCCTGGTCGAGCACCTTGCTGACCGCCTGCTCAATGGCCGCGGCTGCCGCGTGCTGGGCGAAGCTGTAACGCAGCATCATCGACACCGAAAGGATGGTCGCCAACGGATTGGCAATGCCCTGCCCTGCGATATCCGGCGCACTGCCATGGCACGGCTCGTACATGCCCTTGTTGTTGGAATCCAGGGACGCCGACGGCAGCATGCCGATGGAACCAGTGAGCATGGAAGCCTCATCCGACAGAATGTCGCCGAACATGTTGTCGGTAACCATCACATCGAACTGCTTGGGCGCGCGAACCAGCTGCATGGCAGCGTTATCCACGTACATGTGGCTGAGTTCGACGTCCGGATAGTCCTTGGCCACCTCCTCCACCACTTCCCGCCAGAGCTGGCTGGACGCCAAGACGTTGGCCTTGTCCACCGAGCAGAGCTTCTTGCCGCGCACCCGCGCCATGTCGAAACCGACCCTGGCGATCCGGCGGATCTCGCTCTCACTGTACGGCAGAGTGTCGTAAGCCTGACGCTCGCCGTTCGCCAGCACGCGAGTCTCGCGGGGCTGGCCGAAGTAGATACCGCCGGTCAGCTCGCGGACGATCAAGATATCCAGACCGGCGACGACTTCTGGCTTCAGCGAAGAGGCATCGGCCAATTGCGGATAGAGAATCGCCGGACGCAGGTTAGCGAACAGGCCGAGCTGCGAGCGGATCTTCAGCAGGCCGCGCTCCGGGCGGATATCGCGCTCGAGCTTGTCCCATTTCGGTCCACCCACTGCGCCGAGCAGCACGGCATCGGCCGCCTTGGCGCGTTCGAGGGTTTCGTCAGCCAGGGGCACGCCATGTTTGTCGATGGCCGCGCCACCGATCACGTCGTGGCTGAACTCGAAGCCCAGAGCGAACTTATCGTTGGCCAACTCCAGCACCTTGACCGCTTCGGCCATGATTTCCGGGCCGATACCGTCGCCGGGGAGAATCAGAATCTGTTTGCTCATTGCATTCCTCAATTTTCCGTAGGGTGGATGACGCTGTTTTCATCCACCGACACTACGCAAGGTGGATGGATGAAGCGTCATCCACCCTACGCCTCATGTATTACTTGATCGCGCCGAACAGCCAGGGGCTCTTCTGCTGATAACCGGCCTCGAAGGCCTTGATCGCGTCACTGTCCTGCAGGGTCAGACCGATGTCATCTAAACCATTGAGCAGACAATGCTTGCGGAAGGCATCAACCTCGAACGCGTATTGCTTGCCGTCGGGGCAAGTGACCGTTTGCGCTGCGAGGTCGACGGTCAGTTGATAGCCCTCACAGGCTTCGGCCTGCTCGAACAACGCATCGACGTCCGCTTCGGCGAGAACAATCGGCAACAGGCCGTTCTTGAAGCTGTTGTTGTAGAAGATATCGGCATAGCTCGGCGCAATGATCGCGCGGAAACCATACTCTTCCAGCGCCCAGGGCGCGTGTTCTCGGCTGGAGCCGCAACCGAAGTTTTCCCGCGCCAGCAGTACGCTGGCGCCCTGGTAGCGTGGCGCATTCAGCACGAAATCATGATTGAGCGGGCGCTTGGAGTTGTCCTGATTTGGCTGACCGACATCCAGATAGCGCCACTCATCGAACAGGTTCGGGCCGAAGCCGGTGCGCTTGATCGACTTGAGAAACTGCTTGGGAATGATCTGATCGGTATCGACATTGGCGCGATCCAAGGGCGCAACCAGGCCGGTGTGTTGAGTAAACGCTTTCATTTTCGAACTCCTCAGACCTGGATCAATTCGCGCACATCGATAAAGCGACCGGTTACCGCTGCCGCCGCCGCCATGGCCGGGCTGACCAGGTGAGTACGACCACCGGCGCCCTGGCGGCCTTCAAAGTTGCGGTTGGAGGTGGACGCGCAATGCTCGCCACTGCCCAGCTTGTCCGGATTCATCGCCAGGCACATGGAGCAGCCCGGCTCGCGCCATTCAAAACCGGCTTCGACAAAAATCTTGTCCAGCCCTTCCGCCTCGGCTTGCTGTTTCACCAGGCCGGAGCCCGGCACCACCATCGCCTGCTTGATAGTCGCGGCCACCTTGCGGCCCTTGGCGACTTCGGCGGCAGCGCGCAGGTCTTCGATCCGCGAGTTGGTGCAGGAGCCAATAAACACGCGGTCCAGCTGAATGTCGGTGATCGCCTGATTGGCGCTCAGCCCCATGTACTTCAACGCGCGGACGATAGAGTCGCGCTTGACCGGATCGGCTTCGGCGGCCGGGTCCGGCACGTTCTGGTCGACGGCCAATACCATTTCCGGCGAAGTGCCCCAGCTGACCTGCGGCTTGATCTCTTCGGCCTTCAGCTCGACCACCGTATCGAAATGCGCATCGGCATCGGAGACCAGTTGCCGCCACTGCGCCACCGCCTCGTCCCAATCGGCGCCCTTGGGCGCGAACGGCCGGCCTTCGACATAGGCGATGGTCTTTTCGTCCACCGCCACCAGGCCGACGCGAGCGCCCGCCTCGATCGACATGTTGCAGATGGTCATGCGCCCTTCCAGCGACAGGTCGCGAATCGCGCTGCCGGCGAATTCCAGTGCATGGCCATTACCGCCAGCGGTGCCGATCTTGCCAATCACCGCCAGCACGATGTCCTTGGCCGTCACGCCGAACGGCAATTTGCCTTCCACGCGCACCTGCATGTTCTTCATTTTCTTCGCCACCAGGCACTGGGTCGCGAGCACATGCTCGACCTCCGAGGTGCCGATGCCGTGGGCCAGCGCGCCGAATGCGCCGTGGGTTGAGGTGTGCGAGTCGCCGCAGACCACGGTCATGCCTGGCAAGGTCGCACCCTGCTCCGGGCCAACCACGTGAACGATGCCCTGGCGGATGTCGTTCATCTTGAACTCGAGGATGCCGAAATCATCGCAGTTCTCATCCAGGGTCTGCACCTGGATTCGCGACACCTCGTCGGCGATGGCTTCCAGCCCACCCTGACGCTCGGCTTTGGTGGTTGGCACGTTGTGGTCAGGGGTGGCGATATTGGCGTCGATGCGCCACGGCTTGCGACCGGCCAGACGCAGCCCTTCGAAGGCCTGGGGCGAGGTCACTTCGTGAAGAATATGCCGATCGATATAGATCAGTGACGAGCCGTCGTCGCGGCGCTTCACTTCATGCATTTCCCAGAGCTTGTCGTACAGCGTTTTGCCGGCCATCAGCTTTCCCTCGTCAGCGTTTATATGCCTGGGCGAATAGCCCTTTGGCTTATGGGGTAATCCTATGGGCTCACTTCGAATTACTCAAATTCATATTTTTTATTTGAAGGATTCCAGCTAGGAATACAAATAGGGTATTAACGCTGTGAAGAATTTGCCGGAGCACGGACATGGACCTCGCCACTCTCAACGCGTTTATCGCCATTGCCGAGCTCGGCAGCTTTTCCGATGCCGCGGAACGCCTGCACCTGACCCAACCGGCCGTCAGCAAGCGCATCGCAAGCCTCGAACAGCAGCTGAACGTGCGCCTGTTCGATCGCCTCGGGCGCGAGGTCAGCCTGACGGAAGCGGGCCGCGCGTTGTTGCCTCGTGCCTATCAGATTCTCAACGTTCTGGATGACACCCGCCGCGCCCTTACCAACCTGAACGGCGAAATCAGTGGCCGCCTGACGCTCGCGACCAGCCATCACATCGGCCTGCACCGCTTGCCGCCGCTGCTGCGCGCCTTCACCCGCGCCCATCCCCAAGTCGCCCTGGACATCCAGTTTCTCGACTCCGAAGTGGCCTATGAAGAAGTGCTGCACGGTCGCGCCGAGTTGGCGGTCATCACGCTTGCGCCCGACACGCGGGAGCCGGTGCATGCGGTCCCGGTGTGGGACGACCCGCTGGATTTCGTCGCTGCGCCGGAACACCCGCTCGCCCGCAATGACAGGGTCAACCTCAGTGAAGTGGCGCTGCACCCTGCGGTATTTCCGGGCGGCAACACCTTTACCCATCACATCGTCCGGCGTCTGTTCGAAGCCCAGGGTCTGACCCCGAACATCGCCATGAGCACCAATTACCTGGAGACGATCAAAATGATGGTGTCCATCGGACTGGCCTGGAGTGTGCTGCCGCGCACCATGCTCGACGAGCAGGTCGCTCGCCTGCCGATTCCGGGCATTCAGCTGAGCCGGCAACTGGGCTACATCTCCCATACCGAGCGCACGCTCTCCAACGCGGCACGGGCATTTATGCAACTGCTAGACGGCCATCGCGACAGCCTTGCGCTGGCCCACACTCAAAGGCTAACGTGAAGCCAATAACGATAAGAAGGCCGCTGCATGACGCATTCCAGCCGAGTTTTCGCAGAAGTTCCGCGTTTACCTGTCACAGGTAGGGCCGCCAATGGCCAAATCCGATAATCCTCTCCCGCCACTGCCGTTCATCCCGGCGCTGGATCCCGCAGAATTCGAGAAAGCCTGGAGCGATGCCCCACGCCTGCTGGCGGCACTCAACGGTGCGCGGCTGGGCGCCTGGTACTGGGACATCGAGAGCGGCCGGGTCAATTGGTCGCGCGGTGCACAAGCACTATTCGGCCTGGACCCGAAGCATCCGCTGCCCAAGCAGGTCAACTACATCGATTTCATTCCCGACGAAGACCGCGGCGACATCATCCGTCTGTTCAAGCGCGTGCTCGACGGCAACCCCACCACCAGTGCCTTTCGCCACCGCATCCACTGGCCGGACGGCAGCCTGCACTGGCTGGAAATAAGCGGCAGCCTGCAGCACGACGCCGATGGCAAACAGCGGGTCATGGGGGTTATTCGCGACATTACGCAACAGCAGGCCCGAGAGCAGGCGCTGATCAATTCCGAACAGCGTTTCTCCAATCTTTTTCATCTGAGCCCCGAAGTCATCATCCTGGTGCGCTTTGCCGACAGCGTCATCACCGAAGCCAACCATCACTTCACCACCACCTTTGGCTGGCCCATCGAAGAAGCCATCGGCCGCTCGACCCTCGACCTCAACATATGGGTCCATCCGCATCAACGCGCCGTGCTGCGCAGCACCGAAGGCAACAGCCACGAACCGCGGGTACAGGAAGTTCAGATGCGCACCCGCGACGGGCGCGTGCTCGACGGGGTGATTTCCAGCCAGCACATCGAACTGGATGGCCAGGCTTTTCTTCTCACCTCGTTTCTCGACACCACCGAGCGCAAGCGGGCGGAAGCGGCGCTGCGCAGCAGCGAGGAGAAGTTCTCGCAAGCCTTTCGTCATACCCCTGACGCGGTGGTGATAACGGAAAAGGACAGTGGCCGCTTCATCGAGGTGAATCCCAGTTTCGAACGGCAGTTCGGCTGGACCGCCGCCGAAGCCATTGGCCGGACCTCGGTCGAACTCGGCGTCTGGGCCAACCCCGATGACCGCAACAGAATGGTCGAGGCGCTGCAGAAAGGCAGCCTCGATGCTCTGGAAGTGCAGCTCTACGGCCGTGATGGCGCAATCAGCGACAACCTGTTGTTTGGTGGCGAAATCCAGCACGACGGCCGCAGCTGCCTGGTGCTTACGGTGCGCGACATCACCAAGCAACGTGCCCAGGAAATGGCACTCAAAGACAGCCAGGAGCGCCTGAACCTGGCGCTCGAATCCGCCGATCTCGGCACCTGGGACTGGCACATTCCCAGCAACATCCTGTTTGGCTCAGCCCGCGCGTCCATGCTCCACGGCCTGCCACTGGAGCCCTTCAACGATGACTTCCGCAAGTTCTTCAGCAACGTCCCGCTGGAGGATCGCCATGCCATGCGCAACATCTACAACGAGCTGGTCAAGGGCAGCCGGCACGATTACCAGGTCACCTACCGGGCCGTCTACGCCAATGAACAGGTGCACTACCTGGAAAGCACCGCCAAGCTCTACCGCGATGAACGCGGCGAACCGTTGCGCATGGCCGGCACCCTGATCGACATCAGCGAACGGGTGCTGCGTGAGCAACGGCTGAAAGCATCCGAAGAGAAGTTTTCCACCCTGTTCCAGGCCAGCCCCGACCCAGTCGCCTTGACCACCTTGCCTGATGGCATAGCGGTGGAAATCAATTCCAGCTTTAGCCAGGCCTTTGGCTGGCAGCCTGAAGAAATCGTCGGCCGAAGAATGGTCGACATCAATCTATGGGTTGACCTGGAAGAGCGCGCCCGGCTGTTGAGCAAGCTCGAAGAGCACCAAGGGGTGACTAACGAGATTGCCGATTTTCGTGACAAACAGGGGCACACCATCACCTGCGTGGTTTCATCAAGACCCATCAATGTCAGCAACCAGCGCTGCATCCTCACCACTTTTCGCGACATCAGCGAACGGCAACGCGCGCAAGCGGCGCTTCAGGCCAGCCAGGAGAAGTTCTACAAGGCGTTCCAGTCGAGCCCGGACGCCATCACTATCACCGTGCGCAATACCGGCCGGCACATCGAGGTCAACGAGGGTTTCAGCCGGCTGACTGGCTACAGTGCCGAGGAAGTCATCGGTCGCACCTCCAGCGAACTGAACATCTGGGCCGATGACGGTCAGCGCCAGATACTTCTCGACACGCTAAAAGCCCAGGGGCGCGTGCACCGCCTCGAATTGCTGGCCAGAGACCGACATGGCAAACGTCTGCAGGTCGAGGTCTCGGTCGAGCAGATCGAACTGGACAACGAAGCCTGTCTGTTGCTGACTGCCCGCGATATCGGCGAACTGAAAGAGGCCCAGGCCCAGGTGCAACACCTGGCGTACCACGACCCCCTGACCAACCTGCCCAACCGCGCGCTGCTGATGGACCGTCTGACCCAGCAGATTTCCCTGCTCAAGCGCCATCAGCTGCGCAGCGCCCTGCTGTTTCTCGACCTGGACCACTTCAAGCACATCAACGATTCCCTTGGCCATCCCGTTGGTGACTCCGTGTTGAAGATGGTCACCGCGCGCCTGGAAGCCAGCGTGCGCCTCGAGGACACCGTGGCCCGCCTGGGCGGCGACGAGTTCGTCGTGCTGTTATCAGGGCTGGAAGGCAAGCGTTCCGAGGTGACCCGCCAGGCGCGAACGATCGCCGAAAAGCTTCGCCAATTGCTTGCCGAACCGATGCTGCTGGATGGACATCACCTGCAGATCACCCCGAGCATCGGCATCGCCTTGATCCCCGATCATGGCAACACCCCGGCGGACCTGCTCAAGCGCGCCGATATCGCCCTGTACCGGGCGAAGGACTCCGGGCGCAACGCCATTCAACTGTTTCGCAGCAGCATGCAGGAAGCCGCCAGCGAGCGCCTGCGCCTTGAAAGCGACCTGCGCATGGCGCTTGCTCGCGAAGAATTCGAGCTGTACTTCCAGCCCCAGGTCGACGCCCGCAGTGGGCAGATCATCGGTGCCGAAACCTTGCTGCGCTGGTTCCACCCGACCCTCGGCGCGCAGTCGCCGGCGGTATTCATCCAGGTGCTCGAAGAAACCGGACTGATTCTGGACGTCGGCGGCTGGGTGCTGACACAAGCCTGCCATGCCTGCGCCCAGCTGCTCAGCGACGACCTGATCAACGCCGACGACTTCAGCCTGTGCGTCAATATCAGCCCGCGGCAATTCCGTCAGAACAATTTCGTTGAGCGGGTCGAGAACAGCCTGGTCGATAGCCACCTGCCCAAGCCCATGCTCAAGCTGGAAATCACCGAAGGCATCGTCATCCAGAATATCGAGGACACCATCGCCAAGATGAACCGGCTGAAAAGGCTCGGCATCAGCTTCGCCATGGATGACTTCGGCACCGGTTACTCGTCGCTGACCTACCTCAAGCGGCTGCCAGTGGATGTGCTGAAGATCGACCAATCCTTCGTGCGCGACGCCACCCACGACCCGAACGGCGCGGAAATCATTCGCGCCATCGTCGCCATGGCCCGCAGCCTGGGCCTGGAGATGATCGCCGAAGGCGTGGAACAGCAGGATCAGCTGGATTTCCTGCAACAGCAGGGATGCCACCAGTACCAGGGCTACCTGTTCAGCAAGCCGTTACCCCTGGACGAATTCCGCGCCCTGCTGCTGCGCTGTCAGCAGCCATAAGAAACGCCAAGGGCGCCCTGAAAGCGCCCTTGGCGAACCATCGATCAGCACTTCGACGGTCTTCCTCAGCTGTTCAGAGCCGGATGCACGCCGCTGATCGGAATACGCTTGGGCTTGGCCTCTTCCGGCACCAGACGCACCAGATCGATATTGAGCAGGCCGTTGACCAGATTGGCGGCCCGAACCTCGATATGATCGGCCAAGCGGAACGACAGCTTGAATGCGCGCTGGGCGATGCCCTGATACAGGTAGGTGACGTTCCCGGCAGAGGTGTCACGCTTGCCACCCGACACGGTCAATACGCCGCGCTCGACCTGCAGCTCGAGGTCTTCCTCCTGAAAACCGGCGGCCGCAACGACGATGCGGTACTGGTCGTCGGCGTACTTCTCGACGTTGTAGGGTGGGTAGCTGCTGCCCGACTCGTTGCGCATCGCCGACTCGAACAAATCGTTGAAGCGGTCGAAGCCGATCGACTGACGGAACAGCGGGGTCATGGAAAATGCAGTGCTCATAACAATCTCCTGATTTCAGCGAGTGGTGTAAGTCGCGGGACCCGCTTTCGGCATCCCACATGACCGAAAATGTGGATGCCCAGGTGTATTTCAAGTGTCTGAAAAATTTTCTTACAGGGATACCGGCCATGAACAAAGTGATGCTGATCACAGGCGCCAGCCGCGGCATTGGCGCCGCCACCGCGCGGCTCGCAGCCGCTCGCGGTTATGCGTTGTGCCTCAACTATCATCAGCGCCGGACGGCCGCCGATGCGCTGGTCGCGGATATCGTCCGAGCCGGCGGGCGCGCCATCGCGGTGCAGGCCGACGTGGCCGATGAGGCTCAGGTCGCGCGGCTGTTCGCAGAACTGGACCGAGAGTTCGGACGTCTGGATGTGCTGGTCAACAATGCCGGCATGCTGGAACAGCAAATGCGCCTGGAACAGATGGACCTCGGCCGCTGGCAGCGTGTATTCGCCGCTAACGTATTCGGCAGCTTTCTCTGCGCGCGGGCGGCGATAACGCGCATGTCCACCGCCAACGGCGGAGGTGGTGGTGCAATCGTCAACGTCTCCTCGGTGGCCGCCAGGCTGGGCGCGCCGGGCGAGTACATCGACTACGCAGCGGCCAAAGGCGCCATCGACAGCATGACCCTGGGCCTGGCGAAGGAAGTCGCGGCCGAGGGAATTCGGGTGAACGCGGTACGCCCAGGCGTGATAGATACCGACATTCACGCCAGCGGCGGCGAGCCGGGGCGCGTTGCCCGGGTCAGCCAGAGCGTGCCCATGGGCCGCGGCGGACAGGCGCAGGAAGTGGCCGAAGCCATCCTCTGGCTGGCCAGCGATCAGGCGTCTTACACCAGCGGCGCGTTGCTGGACGTTGCGGGCGGCCGCTGAGCCCGGCGTTGCGTTGCCTGTAGGCGCCGTTAAGCGTCTCGCTCAGGCGGGTTGGGTACCACCCCGAGCAGGGCATCGATACGCAGGCAGTCGGTTTCCCGGCGCAGCAGATTGAACACCTCGACCGCCTCCGGGTAGCTGCGGGTCAGCATCGCCAGCCACTGTTTCAGTCGACCGGGAGCGTAGCGCGGCGACATCTTGCGCCGCGCCTGCAGCCAGAAGTCCGCCAGCAATGGCTGCAGCTCCACCCAGGTCATTGCCGCTACTTCGCGCCCGGCCCGCGCAGTTGCGATCTGCCTGGCCAGGTCCGGTCGCGCCACCAGGCCACGGCCCAGCATGATGTCCTCTACGCCGCTGACTTCGCGACAGCGTTGCCAATCCTGCAACGTCCAGATCTCACCGTTGGCGTAGACCGGCACCTTGACCCGCTCCTGCACGCGCGCCACCCACTCCCAATGGGCCGGCGGCTTATAGCCTTCGACCTTGGTCCGTGCATGCACGACCAGTTGCGCGGCGCCGCCTTCGGCCAGGGCCTGGGCGCACTCCAGGGCGTCGTCCTTGTGCGCAAAGCCCAGCCGCATCTTTGCAGTAACCGGGATATGCGCGGGCACCGTGCGGCGCACTTCGCGAACGATGGCGTGCAGCAGTTCCGGCTCCTTGAGCAGCACGGCACCACCTCGGGACTTGTTCACGGTCTTGGCCGGGCAACCGAAGTTGAGGTCGATGACCGGCGCACCCAGGGTGCAGGCGAAGGCCGCGTTGTCCGCCAGGCACTGTGGATCCGAACCGAGAAACTGCACCCGCAACGGCGTACCGGCACGGGTCTGGGCAGCACTGAATAGCTCAGGCGCGAGTTTCGCGTAGGTCGAGGCTGGCAACACGCGCTCGGTTACCCGGATGAATTCGGTCACGCACCAGTCGATGCCGCCCACACGGGTGAGCACGTCGCGGAGAATCTCGTCGACCAGGCCTTCCATCGGCGCGAGTGCAATGTTCATTCGGCGGGTTTCCCGGAAAAAAGCGGCGCAGTGTAAGCGGCGCGCTGGCCGCTGAGAACTACCGCAGGGCAAACACGGCCAGGTAATGCAGGGAACATGGCCAGCTTCAGGTAGTCCACATCGGACAGTTCGACGGATTGGAGCAGAAAATGCGAATACTCATGGTGCTTGGCAGCCTTTATCTTTGCCTGGGGCTTGGCGTGAGCCACGCGGAACCAATGACCGAAGCCGACACCTCGGCTCCGGCAAAGATGGCGCAACTGGTGATCGGGCGCGACGCCAAGGTTCCCGACACCTGCTCGGTGGAGCTGTCACTGGAAGAAAAACCGGTTGCCGAATTGCCCGCTGGCGAATCGGTGAAACTCGATGTGCCGGCCGGGACGCATTACCTGCGGGCCAAGCTGGCGCCTGCGGAGGACTGCAACGCCGTTGGCCTGGCCAGTGGCCAGTCGATTCTGCTGGCGCCGGGGGAGACCCGTGAGTACCAGCTGATGCTGGACAACGACGCGCTATTTCTGGCGCCCCAGCACCAATAACGCGTGATCACAGCTCCGCAGCAAGCGAGGGTTGCAGCGCTCGGCCGTAGCCTTCGACGAATTCAGGCGGCATCCGCTTAGGCCTGCCGCTGGACAGCTCGATACAGACGAACGTGGTTCTGGCGCGCAACAGCGTCACCCCGTCCTCAGGTCGCACGAGCTGGAAGCAGCGATCCATCTTCAGGCGCTGATCCGACTCGACGATCCAGGTCGCCATCTGCAGCGACTGCTCTTCGTATGCGCTGGCCAGGTAGTCGATTTCATGGCGCACCACGGCCATGGCGCGGTCGAGCCGACGGTACTCGCTCAGATCAAGGCCGAGAAACTGCGAATGGCGCCAGGCGCAACGCTCCAGCCAGCTGACATAGACCGCATTGTTGGCATGCCCGAGGCCGTCGATGTCATCGGCGCCCACCACAATATCGATAACGAACGGATTGGCGAGATCCCAACTCATGCGCGCTGCTCCAGGGTAGCCGGCGGACGAATCGTCGCCGGCGAGATGACTGTGATCGCCGGCGCGCATGCGCCGGTTATTCGCTGCAACCTTACAGTTGCCAGGTGCGCCTTGGAAGCCAGGACGCTCGATCAAGCCACGTTGTAACCCGAGACGCCTAACGACTGGCGACATCCGCTGGCGCTTGTCGGGTAGTCGCCAGCAGCTGCAGGACGGCCTCGTGCAGCCTTGGATCGGCCAAGACTCGCTGATGCCCTCCGCTCTCCACACGCAACAGGCGGCTGTCGAACCAGGCCTCGTGGATCGCTTCCGCCTCGCTGAAAGGTACTTTCTGGTCATCCAGCGCATGCACGATCAGCCCAGGGAAATCCAGCCGATAGCGATTCACGTCGAGCTGACCGGCCGGCATTCCGGCTTTCTCCTCGACCAAGCGGATAAAGTGCGCCCGCGCTTGAGCCGGCAAGCGGACGAAACGCGAGAATTGCCGCAGCATCGTGAGTATCCGGCTCGGTGCGGCAATGCTGACCACCACCTCGGCGCGCAACCCCAGCTGGGTGGCAAGCAGCGCGCTCGCACCCCCCATGGAATGACCGATCAGGGCTTTCAATGGCGGAAGCTCGCCGGCCGCCTCGAGCAATGCCCGGGCGAACAGCACAACATTGGCCTCGTGGCCCGGCGAGCGCCCATGGGCGGGTGCATCCAGCGCAACAACGCCGTAACCGGCGTCGACCAGTGCCTTGATCAAGCCTGCGAATTGCGTCGGCCGCCCTTCCCAACCGTGCATCAGCAGCACCGCCGGACCACTGCCCCAGCGCAGCGCCGACAACCCGAAGCGCAGCGTGATGCGCTCGGCTTGGGCCAGCAGCGGTAGCTCCCACTCACGGGGCGGCAACTCGCGCGGGGTCATGAACTCTCGGCGCATTCTGTTGGCCACCGTACGCGGCGCCAGCAAACCGACCGACGCATTGAAACCACGAATCCACTGCAAGCTGCTCATTGCATTCTCCTCAGACGATCGCCGACTTGGCGGCACGCAAAACCCGGTCGGACAACTCGCCAGGCCCCAATGCCCGCGCCAAAGCCAGACCACCAACCATCAACGCCATGTCGGCGAGTACCTTGTCTGCGTCCTCGGCGCTCGCCGCCATCTGCGCCACCATCAGTTCAAGGTGCTCGGCCAAAGCCGCACGGAAGTCCTCCGGCAGGCGCGTCAGCTCGCCCAGCGAGCTGGGCAGCGGGCACCCCTGATCCTGCGTGTCGCGGTGCTTGCGCGACAGGTAGAAAGCCGCCAGCAACACCCGGCGGTCCTCGGCCGGCAGCGTGTTGTCTATTTCCGCGATCAACGCCCGACGCTGACCGAGCAACTGGGTGAAGGCCTCCAGCATCAGCGCATCCTTGCTGCCGAAATGCGCATAGAAGCCGCCAACCGTCAGCCCCGCGGCGCCCATGACCTCACCGACGCTCGGCTCTGCAGGCCCTCGACTGATGAGTGCGGAACTGGCAGCAGCAAGAATTCGTTCGCGGGTTTGCGCTTTTTTGTCGTTCATAACGGCCTCCATATATTACGAACGTAATATTACATCCGTAATTAATAATGCCAAGGCGAACAGCTGACCGCCGGTCGGTAATAGGAAGAAGGGAATAATTCGGATGCGGAAAAACAAAAGGGCCACTCCGTTAGGAATGACCCTTCAAAATCCCGCAGAGCGGGCAAAAATGGCGTCCCCTAGGGGACTCGAACCCCTGTTACCGCCGTGAAAGGGCGGTGTCCTAGGCCACTAGACGAAGGGGACGAAACCTTCGATGAACAAGGCCAGCACTAGGCTGGCCTGTCGTGGATTGGTGGAGCTAGACGGGATCGAACCGTCGACCTCTTGCATGCCATGCAAGCGCTCTCCCAGCTGAGCTATAGCCCCGGATTTAACGTCTCTCGACACACAATGCCGAAGCACTGCGGCTGGAAATAGTGGCGTCCCCTAGGGGACTCGAACCCCTGTTACCGCCGTGAAAGGGCGGTGTCCTAGGCCACTAGACGAAGGGGACGCAGATACCCTTCAAAAACTCAGCCAACTCCGGGAGTCAGCTGTGGCAAGCCTTTACGGCTTTGAGATTGGTGGAGCTAGACGGGATCGAACCGTCGACCTCTTGCATGCCATGCAAGCGCTCTCCCAGCTGAGCTATAGCCCCATCTCAAGGACGGGGCGCATCTTAAGTGCGCCCCTGGGCACTGTCAACAACATTTTGCCCGACAGACGGATTCTTTATGCTGACAGAACAATCACTTACCCCGCCCTGCGTGAATCGCGACGAGACGCGTCTCAGGCAATCGCGGTGAGCAGTTTTTCCCACTCCTTGTTTTCCTTCTTCGACACGCCACCGAGCAACTCAATGGCCTGACGCAGACGGAAACGGGTGAGGTCCGGGCCGAGAATCTCCATGGCATCAAGCACCGACACCGAGCTGGCGTGGCCGGTAATGGCGGCAAACATCAGCGGCATGGCATCCCGCAGTTTGAGTTCCAGGTGCTCGACAACCGCCTGGATGCAGCCAGTGATCCTGTCCTTTTCCCACTGACGCAACGCTTCGAGCCTCCACAGGATCAGCTGCATGACCTGGCGCACCTGATCGGTCGAGAGCTTCTTGTGCTCGAACAATGCGGCATCCGGCGCAACGCCACCGGCGAAGAAGAAACTGGCCAGCGGTGCGATCTGGCTGAAGGTTTCCACCCTGCCCTGCACGTGCGGCGCGATACGCATCAGGTAGTCGCTGTTGAATGCCCACTTCTGCGCGCCCGCGGCGAACTCCTCGACGCTCAGCTCGCGCATCCACTGGCCGTTGAGCCAGGAAAGCTTTTCCAGATCGAAAATCGGCCCGCCGAGGGAGACACGCTGGATATCGAAGTGCTCAATCATCTCGTCCAGGGTGAATTTCTCGCGTTCATCCGGCATCGACCAGCCCATGCGGCCGAGGTAGTTGAGCATCGCCTGGGGCAGGAAGCCCATGCGCTCGTAGAACGTGATGGAAGTCGGGTTCTTGCGCTTAGACAGCTTGCTCTTGTCCGGGTTACGCAGCAGCGGCATGTAGCACAGCTGCGGCTGCTCCCAGCCGAAGTACTCGTAGAGCTTGATCAGCTTGGGCGCCGACGGCAGCCATTCTTCGCCGCGCAGCACGTGGGTGATGCCCATCAGGTGATCGTCGACCACGTTGGCGAGAAAATAGGTCGGCAGGCCATCGGTCTTCATCAGCACCTGCATGTCCATCCGATCCCACGGGATCTCGACATCGCCACGCAGCATGTCCGGGACCACGCAAACGCCTTCGCTCGGCACCTTCATGCGCACCACGTTCGGCTCGCCCGCGGCCAGACGTTGCTGCACGGCATCAGCCGTCAGGTGCATGCAGTGGCCGTCGTAACGCGGGGTCTGCTTGGCCTCCGTCTGCTCGGCGCGCAGCTTGTCCAGGCGTTCCGCGCTGCAGAAGCAATGGAAGGCGTGGCCTTTATCGACCAGTTCAGCGGTGTACTGCTTATAGATGTGGCCCCGCTCGCTTTGCCGATACGGACCGTGCGGACCGCCCACATCGGGGCCTTCGCTCCACTCGATACCGAGCCAGCGCAGAGCGTCGTATATCTGCTGTTCCGACTCGCGGGTCGAGCGCACCTGATCGGTATCCTCGATCCGCAGGATGAATTCACCCCCATGCTGACGGGCAAAACACAGGTTGAACAGGGCGATATAGGCGGTGCCTACGTGCGGGTCACCGGTGGGCGACGGCGCGATGCGGGTACGGACGGTGGTCATGGCAATTCTCGGACAAGCGAAGCAGGTGGACGGGCAGATACCGGCGCTGGCGAAACAGCGCCTTGGCCCATGATCAGGGGCGCGATATTAACAGCCCAACCGCTGCGCCCTCCAGCCCGCACGCGCCAGCGGCAATTAAGCGACGATCACACCTGCAACAGGCGATCTCGCAGCTTCTGGATCTCGTCGCGCATCTGCGCCGCAGCCTCGAACTCCAGGTCGCGGGCCAGTTGATACATCTTCTCTTCGAGCTGGCGGATGCGCTTGGTGATCTCGCTGGGCGAACGCAGTTCGTTCTCGTAGCGCGCGCTTTCCTCAGCGGCCTGCGCCATGCCCTTGCGCTTCTTGCTCCGCGACCCAGGTACCACGGCGCCTTCGAGAATGTCCTGAACATCCTTGAATACGCCACGGGGGGTGATGCCATTGGCTTCGTTGAAAGCGATCTGCTTGTTGCGCCGCCGCTCGGTTTCGCCAATCGCGCGCTCCATCGAGCCGGTCATGCGGTCGGCATACAGAATCGCCCGGCCGTTGAGGTTGCGCGCGGCGCGGCCGATGGTCTGAATCAGCGAGCGCTCGGAGCGCAGGAAACCTTCCTTGTCCGCATCGAGAATCGCCACCAGCGACACTTCCGGCATATCCAGACCTTCACGCAGCAGGTTGATGCCGACCAGCACGTCGAAGGCACCGATGCGCAGGTCGCGGATGATCTCGACCCGCTCCACGGTGTCGATATCCGAGTGCAGGTAACGCACCTTGACGCCGTGATCACCCAGGTAATCGGTCAGGTCCTCGGCCATGCGCTTGGTCAAAGTCGTTACCAGCACGCGCTCTTCGAGGGCCACGCGCTTGGCGATTTCCGAGAGCAGGTCGTCGACCTGGGTGCGCGCCGGGCGCACTTCGATCTGCGGATCGACCAGCCCTGTAGGACGCACCACTTGCTCGACCGTTCGCCCGGCGTGGTCCGCCTCATAAGGGCCCGGCGTGGCCGATACGAAGATGGTCTGCGGGCTGGCGGCCTCCCATTCCTCGAATCGCATCGGCCGGTTGTCTAGTGCCGAGGGCAGACGGAAACCGTATTCGACCAGGGTTTCCTTGCGCGAACGGTCGCCCTTGTACATGGCGCCGACCTGCGGCACCGAAACGTGGGACTCGTCGATCACCAGCAGGGCATGATCCGGCAGGTAGTCATAGAGCGTCGGGGGCGGCTCGCCCGGCCCGCGCCCGGAGAGGTAGCGCGAGTAGTTCTCGATGCCGTTACAGTAGCCGAGCTCAAGAATCATCTCCAGGTCGAAGCGGGTGCGCTGCTCCAGACGCTGGGCTTCCACCAGCTTGTTGGCGCCGCGCAGGTACTCGAGGCGTTCGGCCAGCTCCACCTTGATCTTCTCGATCGCCTCCAGCAGCGTGTCGCGCGGCGTGACGTAATGGCTCTTGGGGTAAAAAGTGAAGCGCGGCAGCTTGCGAATGACCTCGCCGGTCAGCGGATCGAAGGCCGACAGGCTCTCGACCTCGTCATCGAACAGCTCGATGCGGATCGCTTCCAGGTCCGACTCCGCCGGGAAGATGTCGATCACATCGCCGCGCACGCGAAAGGTCGCGCGGGCGAAATCCATGTCGTTGCGGGTGTACTGCAGGTCGGCCAGGCGACGTAGCAAGGCGCGCTGGTCCATTTTGTCGCCGCGGTCGACGTGCAGCACCATCTTCAGATAGGACTCGGGGCTGCCCAGACCGTAGATGCAGGAAACGGTGGTGACGATGATCGCGTCTGGCCGTTCGAGCAGCGCCTTGGTTGCGGACAGGCGCATCTGCTCGATGTGGTCGTTGATCGAAGCGTCCTTCTCGATAAAGGTATCCGACGACGGCACGTAGGCTTCGGGCTGGTAGTAGTCGTAATAGGAGACGAAATACTCCACCGCATTGTTCGGAAAGAAGCTCTTGAACTCGCCGTACAGCTGCGCCGCCAGGGTCTTGTTCGGCGCCAGCACCAGGGTGGGCCGCTGTACCTGGGCGATCACGTTGGCGATGCTGAAGGTCTTGCCGGAGCCGGTCACGCCAAGCAGCGTCTGGTGGGAAAGCCCAGCCTCGATGCCTTCGACCATCTGCCGAATCGCCTCCGGTTGATCGCCGGCAGGCTGGAAACGGGTGACCAGTTCGAACTTGGACATGAAGAACCTCGACAAACGGCTGTGACGCGGCGGAAAAGCCTACGTCAAACCAGGCGAAAAGCGTGAGCCTGCTGTCGCGGCGCACGATCCGGGTCGTTATACTACCGGGCCATTTACGCAACCCCTAGCAAGCATTGAAAACTCCTGCGTCGGGCCGCGCGCAGATCAAAACAAATGCCGCACGCTGGCGCGCAGCAGCTGTTTTTATCGAGCCTCACGGCCGCTTTGTTTTCGATGTTGTTCTAGCCCCATAGTTGCAGGGGATTGCTCGCCAACCACCTCACTCTCCGAGCTGCCGCATCCATGAGTCTGTTCTCCGCCGTCGAAATGGCTCCGCGCGATCCCATCCTGGGCCTCAATGAAGCATTCAACGCTGACAGCCGTCCTACCAAGGTCAACTTGGGCGTTGGTGTCTACACCAACGAAGAAGGCCGCATTCCGCTGATGCGTGCAGTCGCCGAAGCCGAGCAGCAGCGGATTGCTGCCCACGCCCCGCGCGGTTATCTGCCGATTGACGGCATCGCCGCCTATGACCAGGCCGTCCAGACCCTGCTGCTTGGCCGTGACTCGCAACTGATCCGCGAAGGCCGGGTACTGACCACCCAGGCGCTTGGCGGTACCGGCGCGCTGAAGATAGGCGCCGATTTTCTCAAGCGCATGCTGCCCGATGCCGTGGTTGCCATCAGCGACCCAAGCTGGGAAAACCACCGCGCATTGTTCGAATCCGCCGGCTTCGCCGTGCACAACTACCGTTATTACGATGCGGCCAGCAACGGCGTAAACCGCGCAGGCATGCTCGACGACCTGAAAAACCTTCCCGCCCGTTCGATCGTGGTGCTGCACGCCTGCTGTCACAACCCGACCGGCGTGGACTTGAGCATGGAAGAATGGAAGGCAGTGCTTGAGGTACTGCGCGAGCGCGAGCACGTGCCCTTCCTCGATATTGCCTACCAGGGCTTTGGCGATGGCATCGAAGAAGACGCACATGCCGTGCGCCTGTTCGCCGAATCCGGGCTGACGTTCTTCGTTTCCAGCTCGTTCTCCAAATCGTTCTCGCTGTACGGCGAGCGGGTCGGCGCCCTGTCGATCATCACCGGCTCCCAGGAAGAAGCTGGCCGCGTGCTGTCGCAGGTCAAGCGGGTGATTCGCACCAACTACTCCAACCCGCCAACCCACGGCGCCAGCGTGGTCGCCAGCATCCTCAACAGCCCTGAGCTGCGGGCGATGTGGGAAGCCGAACTGGGCGAAATGCGCGAGCGTATCCGCAGCATGCGCATGGCGATGGTCGAGCAGCTGGCGGCCCTCGACTGCAAGCGCGACTTCGGCTTCGTGGCCGAACAACGCGGCATGTTCTCCTATTCGGGGCTCACCGCCGAACAGGTCGAACGCTTGAAGAGCGAGTTCGCCATCTACGCCGTTGGCACCGGCCGGATATGTGTCGCCGCGCTGAACACGCGCAACCTGCCTGTGGTTACCCGGGCCATCGCCCAGGTCCTGTGATGCGCATGGGGAGTCGGGCGCACCGGCTCCCCATTCGATCAGTTCTAACGCCATCCCCCGGCAGCGCGATGAAGTGGATCGCTGGTTGATCAGCGCGAATCGCCCACGCTAATCCGCTAAGATGCGCAGCTCGCTCACCACCCGCACCTGACCATGACCGCCATCTCCCGCGTTTCTCTGCTGCCCTACGTTCTCGCCTGCTGCCTCGGATTACTGGCGTTGTCGGCCCTCTGGTACGGCATCGGCAAACCTGTGCAGCTGGCCGATGCGGCGACACCCACGCACAAGCTGCAATGCGCGTCCTACACACCGTTCGACAAGCATCAATCACCGTTCGATCAGCCTCTGCAACTGAGCGAAGCGCGCATGGACGCTGACCTTGCCCTGCTCAGCCAGCGTTTCGACTGCCTGCGAACCTACTCGGTGACCGGCCTGGAAGCGCTGCCCGACCTGGCCCGCAAGCACGGCCTGAAATTGATCATCGGCGCCTGGGTCAGCCGCGATGCCCACGCCACCGCGATCGAGATCGACGGGCTGATCGCCACCGCCAATCGCCACCCGGACGTGGTCCAGGCGCTGATCGTCGGCAATGAAGCCTTGCTGCGCAAAGAGGTAACGCCGGGCCAGCTGGTCGCGCTGATCGACCAGGTCAAGGCACGGGTCGAGCAGCCGGTCACCTACGCCGACGTTTGGGAATTCTGGCTGAAGCACCCGGAGGTGGCGCCGGCGGTGGACTTCATCACCATTCACCTGCTGCCTTACTGGGAAGACGACCCGGCCGGTATCGACAGCGCACTGGCAGAGGTGGCGGAAGTTCGCCAGCAGTTCGGCCGCGCATTTGCGCCCAAGGACATTCTGATCGGCGAAACAGGCTGGCCCAGCGAGGGCCGGCAACGGGAAACGGCATTGCCGAGCCAGGTGAACCAGGCCCGATTCATTCGCGGCTTCGTCGAAATGGCCGAACAGAACGGCTGGCGCTACAACCTGATCGAAGCGTTCGATCAACCCTGGAAGCGCATCAGCGAAGGCGCAGTGGGCGGTTACTGGGGACTTTACGACGCCGACCGCCAGGACAAATCGATCCTCGCAGGTCCGGTTTCCAACCTGCCGCACTGGCCGATGTGGCTGGCTGGCAGCGTTCTGGTGTTCGCGGGCGCCCTGCTTCTGGCCGGGCGCCCCTGCTCGCGTCGTGCTGCGCTGGTGATGCCGCTGCTGGCGGCGCTGGGCGCGGCCTGCATGGCGCTGTGGCTGGAACTGGCCCTGATCACCAGCCGCTACGTCGGCGAATGGCTGTGGGCCGGCGCGCTGCTGGGGTTGAATCTGCTCGTGCTTGCCCATGGGTTGCTGGCGTTGGCCGCCAAGGGCGGCTGGCGCACGCGGTTGTTCGACTGGCTGCAAGCGCGCGGCGGCTGGTGGCTCGCTGCCGCAGGTTTTGCCGGTGCGGTGATGATGCTGGCGCTGCTGATGGATGCCCGTTATCGCAGCTTCCCCAGCGTCGCTCTGCTGCTGCCGGCGCTGGTGTACCTGTGCCGCCCGGTGCATGGGCCGCGCCGGGAGCTTGCCCTGCTCGCCCTGTTGATTGGCGCGGCAATCGCACCGCAGCTGTATCAGGAAACCCTAGGCAACCTGCAGGCGATCGGCTGGGCGCTGGTCAGCAGTCTGCTCGTCGCGGCGCTGTGGCGCAGTCTGCGCTGGCGCCCGGCTTAAACGGTGCGCGCGCGCGGTGCCCGCACGAGTCGCAACAAGGCCAGCACCAACGCGAACACGGCGAGGCTCGCCGAGTAAAGCACCATGGCCGGCAGCGCGAGCAGCAGCGCCGGCACTGCCAGCCAGGTGCCCCATGCGCCTGGCAGCACGAACGCGGCGACCGCCAGCAGCACGGCCGCCCACGCCATCAGCCGCATGTGAATCAACCAACCCAGGCCCGCCCTGAGTTCACAGGCCCACTGCTCGGGGCTTTCCACGCAACGCCCGACCCATTGATCACTCTCCATCAGGCTGAAACGCAGCCCGTAGCTTGCCGCCAGGCAAACGACCACGGCGATCAACAGCAGGCCCAGCGGGAGAAAGCGGCGCATATGCGGCTCCAGTCAGAAAATGGCGCCCAGCATAATGCCGTACCGGTCGGATTCAAACGACAGAGTTGCCGTTTATCGCCTCGCCCGGCATGCTCGATGCAATTCACAGGTAAGGGAATGACGATGCCGCAGACACAGGTTCGCAGCGCTGAGCGCGGGGATATCGAGTTGATTCTGGGTCTTGTTCGGGAGCTCGCCGAGTACGAAAAACTCAGCGATCAGGTTGTCGCCGACCCCGAGCAGATGGCCGAGCACCTATTCGGGCATCGTCCCTACGCAGAAGTGCTGGTCGGCGAAGTGGATGGCCGACCCGAAGGCTTCGCGCTGTTCTTCCACAATTACTCCACTTTTCTCGGCAAGCCCGGTATCTATCTCGAAGATCTCTATGTACGCTCCCATGCCCGCGGTTTCGGCCTGGGCAAGGCGTTGCTGGCCGCACTGGCGCAGCTTGCGGTGACTCGCAAGTGTGGACGGCTGGAATGGTCGGTACTGGACTGGAACGCCCCCGCCATTGGCTTCTACGAGCAACTCGGCGCCAAGCCACTGGATGCATGGACGGTGTACCGCCTGACTGGCGCGGCATTGGAAGATATAGCAGAAAAATCGCGATGAACGGCACCTGTTTGCCAAACCGTGGTCACATTGCCACTACACCCATAGCCTGCGTTCTTCCTGAGAGACTTAGTTATGCTGTTTTTTTCGCGCCTTGCCGCACTTGTTGGCACGCTACTGCTGTGCCTGCCGCTGTCGGCGGCAGATATAGATGCACAGAGTTACGGCTACCCACTGACCAATCCATTCGAGGCGACCATCGCCACGACGCCGCCGGAGCTACGCCCCGAGTTGCCCGCCGATGAGGACATCGACCAGGACGACTACCAGGTCAAGCTGCGCCCGGAACGTGAGTTCGAGCTGCCCGACAACTTCTGGCCGGTCAAGAACCTGCGTTATCGACTGGCCGAACAGGACGGCGAGGCGCCGCTGATCTTCATCATCGCCGGTACCGGTGCGCACTACTCCAGCAGCACGCCGGAATACCTGAAGAAGCTGTTCTACGGCGCCGGCTATCACGTCGTCCAGATGTCCTCGCCGACCAGCTACGACTTCATGGTATCGGCGTCGCGCTTCGCTACGCCGGGCTACACCAGCGACGATGCGGACGATCTGTACCGCGCCATGCAGGCCGTGCGCGCGCAACACCCGCGCCTCAAGGTCAGCGACTATCACCTCACCGGCTACAGCCTGGGTGCCCTGCACGCGGCGTTCGTCAGCCAGCTCGATGAAACCCGCCGCAGCTTCAACTTCAAGCGGGTGCTGCTGCTCAACCCACCGGTCAACCTCTACACCTCGATCACCAACCTCGATCGTCTGGTGCAAACCAAGGTCGAGGGCGTCACCAACAGCACCACCTTCTATGAACTGGTGCTGGCCAAGCTCACCCGCTACTTCGAAGAAAAGGGCTACGTCGACATCAACGACGCACTGCTCTATGACTTCCAGCAATCGGACGAGCAGCTGACGGACGAGCAGATGGCCATGCTGATTGGCACCTCGTTCCGCTTCTCCGCGGCCGACATCAGCTTCACCTCGGACCTGATCAACCGCCGTGGCCTGATCACACCGATCGATTACCCGATCGAACAGAGCACCAGCCTGACGCCGTTCTTCAGGCGCTCGCTGCAATGCGACTTCGACTGTTACATCACCGAGCAGCTGATCCCGATGTGGCGAGCGCGCTATGGCGGCGGCAGCCTCAGCCAGCTGATCGATCAGGTCAGCCTCTACGCCGTCGAGGACTACCTGAAGAACACCAGTAAGATTGCCGTGATGCACAACGCCGACGATGTGATCCTCGGCCCTGGCGACCTCGGCTTCCTGCGCCGCACCCTCGGCGACCGTTTGACCGTCTACCCGCTGGGCGGGCATTGCGGCAACCTTAACTACCGCGTCAACAGCGACGCCATGCTGGAGTTCTTCCGTGGCTAAGCCTTTCCATATCGCCTTACTGGCTGCTCTGCTGCTTGGCAGCGGCACGGTTCACGCCCAGCATCCCATCGATGAAGATGGGTTCAAGCAACCGATGCAGCACCTGGAGTTCAACCCAGGTCTGGACCAGCGCGAGTTCGAGCGCTCCAGCCTCAACGCGCTGCAGGTCTATGATCCGCTGGAGTCGTGGAACCGCCGGGTGTACCACTTCAACTACCGCTTCGACGAGTGGGTGTTTCTGCCGATCGTCGATGGCTATCGCTACGTGACGCCGACGCTGGTGCAGAAAGGCGTGAGCAATTTCTTCAGCAACCTGGGCGACGTGCCCAACCTGGTCAACAGCCTGCTGCAATTCAAGGGCAAGCGCTCGCTGCAGACCACCGGGCGGCTGTTGCTCAATACCACGGTTGGCATCGCCGGCCTCTGGGACCCCGCCACACGCATGGGCCTGCCCAAGCAGAACGAGGACTTTGGCCAGACCCTGGGCTTTTATGGCACCCCGGCCGGGCCTTATCTGATGTTGCCGCTGTTGGGCCCGTCGAACCTGCGCGACACCGGCGGGCTGGTGGTGGACTTCAATGTGGAGTTCCACGCCAACCTGCTTAACGTGGCCGAGGCCAGCCGCAGCCACCCTGAGATCAGCCTGCTGGAAGTGGTCGACCAACGCTCCACGGTCAACTTCCGCTACGGCCAGCTCAATTCGCCGTTCGAATACGAGAAACTGCGGTTCTTCTACAACGAGTCGCGCAAGCTGCAAATCGCCGAATAGCGGTCGGGCTTGACCCAAGGGCCGCCCCAGGGTTTTAACCTGGCGCGGCCTTTTTGTTTGAGAGGGATCACCTATGCGTGTCGCGCAACTGGCCAAAGCTGCGGGCGTCAGTGCTGAAACCGTCCGCCATTACACCGACCTGAGCCTGCTGCGCCCTTCGCGCGATCCAGGCAACGGCTATCAGCTGTTCAGCCACGACGACCTCCAGCGCCTGCGCTTTATCAGCCGTGCGCGGCGCCTTGGCTTCAGCCTGAAGGATGTTCAGGCCATCCTCGCCCGCGCCGAAAGCGGTGCAGCACCCTGCACCGAGGTGCGCGACCTGTTGAGCGGTCGCCTGCTGGCGCTGCAAGCGCATATCGACGAATGCCAGCGCCTCGCGCGGGTTATGCAGGACGCGCTGAGCGACTGGGCGCGACGCCCCGAATGCGCCCCAGACGCGACGGCGATCTGCCGCCTGATCGAGGACTTCGAACTGGGTGATGAAGTGCGTCCGGCACAGCCTTGCCCCGCCCATTAAACATCGACAAAATCGATGCTTATCTCTGATATTTTGCGACCATCAATCTAATTGACAGGCATAGGATAGCTTCATCACCTGTGGAGGTATCCGATGAATCTACGTCATGTCCTTGCCGTTCAACCTGGCCAACCGGCTTCCGATGGTGCTGGCGTGCGCCTGAACCGAGTGATCGGCGGCCCCGGAATCGAACGGTTCGACCCCTTTCTGATGCTCGATGAATTCGCTTCCGACGACCCGGACGACTACATTGCCGGTTTTCCACCTCACCCCCACCGCGGTTTCGAGACCATCACCTACATGCTTGAAGGCCGCATGCGCCATGAAGACCACCTGGGCAATGTCGGCCTGCTGCAAAGCGGCGACGTGCAGTGGATGACTGCCGCACGCGGCATCATCCACAGCGAAATGCCTGAGCAGGAACAGGGCACCATGCGCGGCTTCCAGTTGTGGCTGAACCTGCCCGCGCAGGACAAGCTGGGCGAGCCTGGTTATCGCGACATTCCCGCAAGCGCGATCCCACGGCTGAAAACTGCCGCGGGCATCGAGGCGGTGGTGATCGCCGGCCTGTTTGACGATGGCGAAGTGCAGCAGCCGGGCGCCGTGCACAAACCGCATACCGAACCGCAGCTGTTCGACCTGCGCATGCCCGCCGGCAGCCGGTTAGCCCCGCGCCTGGCGGATGGTCACCGGGTGATGCTGTATGTCTACGAGGGCGAGCTGGAAATAGCCGGCGCGAAGGGTCAACCGATCAAGGCCGGGCGACTGGTGCGCCTGTCCGACCTGGGCGAGCTGCAGCTTGAGAGCAACACAGGCGCCAGCTTGCTGTTGATTGCCGGCAAGCCGCTCGGCGAGCCCATCGTGCAATACGGCCCGTTCGTGATGAATACCCGTGAGGAGATCGAACAGGCACTGCGGGACTTTCGTGACGGCGCACTGGCTTGAACATGTCGCCGCTGGGCTCGGCCCACCGGCCTGCACAACCACCCGCCAGGTACCAATCCGTACCGCGCCTACTGGGCGTAACGGCGATACAACCCTGGCGGCACGCCGCTGCTGTCGGTCGGCTGCCACGGGCCCTGCGGGTTGTTGGCCCAGCTCCAGCCACCGTCCCAGCGGTAGTAGGTGCGCTCGCGGTAGTACAGGTCGCGGGTGCCGCCCACGACGTACACGCTCAGGCCCGCGTCCCAGTGGCTTGCCACACCGGGCGGCGGTGCATAGCGCGGGTGCGACTTGCTCGTCGTTGGGCTTGGCGGAGTAACTGGCGCACTGCTCTGCACCGCACAACCGGCGAGGCTGAACAGCATCATGGCCAGGGCTATCTTCATCGTCGAATTCATTGTGCTTGGCCATCCGCCGTATCGATGATCAGCTGTTGCGGCTCGCGCGTACTGCTGGCCAAGGGTTGGCTACGGCCGACCCACTCCCCCGCCGTCGCGTCGCCGCTGCGGGAAATCCGCGCCACCAGTTGCACCTGCTCGAAGCCCGAAAGTTTCAGTTGCGGCATCATTGCGTCGCTGTCCGAAAGGCTCACCTGCGTCGGCAAGTCGGCAACGCTCAGGCGCTTTACCGCCAGCGGCATCGGCGGCCCGGTCACGGCGCGGGCGAAGACGAACACCGCATCGCCTGGCTGCACCTGGTCCCGCAGCGCAGCAGCCAGCTCGACCTTGACGGTCAGTTGCGCCTCGACCGCCACCGGGTTGGCCGCACTCTGCGGATCAAGACGCTGTTTAGCTCGGTCAATGCCGCCCTGGATCGCCAGGCGCGAAGGGTCCTGCTCCGGCAATACTGCCACCAGCCGTTGCCAATGATCGATGGCCTGCTGGAAGCGCTCGTCTTCATAGGCGGCAATTCCCAGCAAACCGAGGCTGGTGACTTCTGCCGGATCGCCCTGCAAGGCCTCGTCGGTCAGTGTCTGCAACTGCTCGGTCCACTGTTTGTCGCCGGCGAAGTACAAAGCCTGGGCCCACTGGCCGAGCAACTCAGGCTGGCGACCGGCAAGGGCTACCGACTTTTCGAACGCGTTGGCGGCGTCACCTGCACGCTCCTGCGCCATGTAGGTCCGACCGAGGAAGTACCAGCTTTCAGCGGATTTCGGGTCGCTCTTCACCGATGCCTCGAGGCGTGCCGTCATTTCCTCAAGGGTCTTCGGCTGCTGTGCGGCCATCGTCTGCGCCCGCTCGAGGTCGTCGATCGCGCCCCAGTTCAGGTACAGGCCGTAGCCCAGCAGTGGCATCATCAGGGCCGCGATCAGCGGGATCTTGCCGCCGAGCCGGCGCGAGTCGGCACCGACCTGCGCACCTTCGGTATCGGCGAGCAGCTCGCGGGCAGCCTCGTCGCGGCCCAGCTGCAGTTGCTGATCATCCAGCGCGCCTGCCGCGTGCTGCGCCTGCAGCTCGTGCAGGCGCTCCTGATAAAGGGTCACGTTGAGTGCAGTGCGATCTTCTTCCGCCTGGGCCTTGCGCCCGCGCACCACCGGAATCAGCAGAAAAGCCAGGGCTGCGAGCAACAACAGACCGGCGCATAACCAGAATTCATTCATCAGTCGTTCTTATCCACAGGCGTTTGGGTGAGCAGGACGGTCAGTCGGCGTTGCTCGTCATCGGATAGCCCGCTGGGCGCGACACGCTGCTTGCCGCGGCGGCGCAACACGATGACGCCCAGCAGGACGAAGCCGCTGACCAGCAAGCCGGCCGGGCCGTACCACAGCAGCAGCGTGCGCGCGGTGACCGGAGGCTTGTAGAGCACGAAGTCGCCATAACGGCTGACCAGAAAATCGATGATCTGCTCGTTGCTCTGGCCTTCTTCCAGCATGCGGAAGATCTGCGCACGCAGGTCCATGGCGATCGGCGCATCGGAATCGGCGATGTTCTGATTCTGGCACTTGGGGCAACGCAGCTCTTCCACCAGATTGCGGTAACGCTCGCGCTCGGCTTCGCTGGCAAATTCGTAGGTATCGATAGCCGCTTGCGCGCTGCCTAACAACGCCATGCCCAATACAGCGGCAACCAGCAAGCGCTTCATGGCTGCACCTCATCGACTAACTCTTGATAAAGCGGTGCCAGTTTCTCGCGCCAGACCTTGTCATCGATCACGCCCACGTACTTGTGGCGGATGATGCCGGCCTTGTCGATAAAGAAGGTTTCGGGCGCCCCGTATACGCCCAGATCCAGGCCCAGGGTGCCGCGCGCATCGTTGATGTTGAGCTGGTAGGGATCGTGGAACTCGACCAGCCACTTCTGCGCGGCAGGGTTGTCGTCCTTGTAATTGACCCCGTGGATGGTCACGCCCATCTCGGCCAGCTTGTTCAGCACCGGGTGTTCGATGCGGCAGGCCACACACCAGGTCGCCCAGACATTGACCAGCGCCGGCCTGCCCTTGAGCTGCGCCTCGGTGATGGTCGCGCCGTCCGCGACGGCAGGCAGGGAAAACGCCGGAAACGGCTTGCCGATCAGTGCGGAAGGCAATTCGGTCGGGTCGAGAAACAGGCCCCGATAAAGCAGCACGGCGATCGCGAGAAACAGTGCCAGCGGTAACAGCAGCAACAGACGCTTCATGCCGTTGCCCCCGCCATGCCGAGCGCATCGCGCACACGGGTTTTCACCTTCATGCGGTAGCGCTTGTCACTTGCGGCGAGAAACCCGCCGAGGCCCATCAGCAATGCGCCGAACCAGATCCAGCGGACGAAGGGCTTGATGTGCACGCGTACCGCCCAGGCGCCGTTTTCCAGCGGCTCGCCGAGGGCGACGAACAGATCGCGAGTGATCCCGGCGTCGATGCCGGCCTCGGTCATCACCGACTGTTGCACGGTATACAGGCGCTTTTCCGGGTGCAGCAAGGCGATTTGTTCACCGTCCTCGAGGATGCGCACCGTGCCTTTGTCCGAGGTGAAGTTCGGCCCCTCGAAATGCTCGGCCCCCTCAAAGACGAAGCGATAACCGCCCATCTCCATCGACTCGCCCGGCGCCATGCGCATGTCGCGTTCAAAGCTGCCCATGCTGGTGAGCACCACGCCCAGGGCGCACACGGCCATACCCAGGTGCGCGGTCTGCATGCCCCAGTAACTGCGGGTCAGGCTTGGCAGACCGCGGAAAAAGCCCTTGTGCCGGGTCTTCTCGACGATGTCGCGCAGCCCGGCCAGCACCACCCAGGCAGACAGTAGGCAAACGCCGAGCACCGCCCAGTTGAAGTCGCCGACCAGCAGGGTCGCCACCACCGCCAATACCACGCTACCGATCAGCACCGGCGTCAGCATGTTCAGCAGCCATTGGAGCGGCGTCTCTTTCCAGCGCACGATCACGCCGACCGCGATCATCGCCATCAGCAAGCCCATCAAGGGGACGAACAGCGCGTTGAAGTACGGCGGCCCGACCGACAGCTTGGCGCCGGTCATGGCATCCAGTACCAGCGGATAGAGGGTGCCGAGCAGAATCATCGCGGCGGCTACCACCAGAATCAGGTTATTCACCAGCAGCAGGGTTTCCCGCGACCACAGGCCGAAGCCGACCTGGCTTTTGACCACAGGCGCGCGAACGGCGAACAACGCCAGCGAGCTGCCCACCACCAGCAGCAGGAAGGCCAGGATAAATACCCCGCGCTCAGGGTCGCTGGCGAAGGCATGCACCGAGGTCAGCACCCCGGAGCGCACCAGGAAGGTACCGAGCAGACTGAGGGAAAACGCGGCGATGGCCAGCAGCACGGTCCAGCTCTTGAACACGCCGCGTTTCTCCGTCACGGCCAGGGAGTGGATCAGTGCCGTGCCGACCAACCAGGGCATGAATGAGGCGTTCTCCACCGGGTCCCAGAACCACCAGCCGCCCCAACCGAGTTCGTAATAGGCCCACCAGGAACCCAAGGCAATACCGATACCGAGGAAGGCCCAGGCAACGATGGTCCACGGCCGCGACCAGCGCGCCCAGGCGGCATCCAGCTTGCCGCCGAGCAAGGCGGCGATGGCGAAGGCGAAGGCCACGGAGAAGCCGACGTAGCCCATGTAGAGCATCGGCGGGTGGATAATCAGGCCGAAGTCCTGCAGCAGCGGGTTGAGGTCACGGCCATTGGTCGGGGTATCGAACAGCAGCCGTTCGAAGGGGTTGGAGGTGACAATCAGGAACAGCAGAAAGCCGATGCTGATGATCCCCATCACGCCCAGCACCCGCGCAAGCATTTCCTCGGGCAGCTGCCGCGAAAAGATCGACACGGCAAAGGTCCAGCCGGCGAGAATCAGCCCCCACAGCAGCAGCGACCCTTCGTGGGCGCCCCACACGGCGCTGAACTTGTAGTACCAGGGCAGCGCGCTGTTGGAATTGTTGGCCACATAGGCAACGCTGAAGTCGTCGACCATAAAGGCGTAGGTCAGGCAGATAAACGAGAACAGCAGAAAGGCAAACTGGCCCCAGGCCGCCGGCTGCGCCAGGCTCATCCACTGCCGGTCGCCGCGCCAGGCGCCGATCAATGGCAGCGTCGCCTGCACCAGCGCCATGCACAGCGCCAGGATCATGGCCAGATGGCCGAGCTCGGGAATCATTGCCCGCCCTCCTGTTGGTAGGCCTTCTTGGTGGCCTGCGCCGCGTCGTGCTGCTGCTTCATTCCGCTTTGCTCCAAGGCCTGCATGACTTCCGGCGGCATGTAGTTTTCGTCGTGCTTGGCCAGCACTTCATCGGCGATCAGCACGCCACTTGCATCAAGCTTGCCCATGGCGACGATGCCCTGCCCTTCGCGGAACAGGTCCGGCAGGATGCCGCTGTAACGGATGGTCACGCGCTTGGCGCCATCGGTGACCACGAAATCGGTGTCCAGGGAATCGCTGGAGCGCTTTACGGAACCCTCCTCGACCAGGCCGCCGGCGCGGATGCGGGTGTCCTGCGGAGCTTCGCCATGGGCGATCTGCGTGGGGGTGTAGAACAGGTTGATGTTCTGCTGCAACGCGCTCAGGGCCAGGGCCACGGCAATGCCGACACCGGCGATGATCGCCAGGACGATATACAGGCGCTTCTTACGCACGGGGTTCACTTCGACTCCTCCCGGCGCAGACGACGCGCCTCGTCTTGCAAGTATCGGCGGCGCGCTAGGATTGGCAGCGCCACGTTCAGCCCGAGCACGGCCAGGCTGATGGCATAACAGGACCAGACATAAGGGCCGTGGGTGCCCATCGCGATGAAGTCGCTGAAGCTGGCAAAACTCATCGGCCTTTCTCCCCCAATGCTTTAGCGGCAACCTCGATTTCAGCTTTTGCCCAACTGCTACGCGCCTCGCGCTTGAGCACTTCCAGACGCATGCGCATCAGCAGTACCGCGCCGAAGAAGCAGTAGAAGCCCAGCACCATGATCAGCAGCGGCATCCACATTTCGAACGGCATGGCCGGCTTGGCCACCACACTGAAGGTGGCGGGCTGGTGCAGGGTGTTCCACCACTCCACCGAGTATTTGATGATCGGGATATTCACCACGCCCACGATGGCCAGCACCGCACAGGCTTTGGCCGCGCTGTCGCGGTTGGTGATGGCCTGACCCAGGGCGATCACGCCGAAGTAGAGAAACAGCAGGATCAGCATCGAGGTCAGCCGCGCATCCCACACCCAGTAAGTGCCCCAGGTCGGCTTGCCCCAAATAGCGCCTGTCACCAGCGCGATCACGGTCATCCAGGCGCCGATGGGCGCCGCCTGCTGCAGGGCGACGTCGGCCAGCTTCATCTTCCACACCAGGCCGACGATACCGGCAACCGCCAGCATCACGTAAATCGACTGGGCCAGAAACGCCGCAGGTACATGGATGTAGATGATCCGGAAGCTATTGCCCTGCTGGTAATCCGGCGGCGCAAACGCCAGGCCCCAGACCAGGCCAACCACCAGCAGCGACGCCGCGGCGACCGCCAGCCAAGGCAGCCAGCGCGCGCTGATCTGGTAAAACCACTTGGGCGAGCCCAGCTTGTGAAACCACGTCCAGTTCATCAACTCACTCATCGGTCGTCGGGACGATGTCAGGTAGCGCTGGCCTCAGCTGGCCAATCCCGGGAACCTCCCGGCTACCTCCATCGTCCTCAGTGTTACGGTTGCTGCTCACTCGGCGACACTGATGGTCAGACCGGCGGCAATGGCAAAAGGCGTCAGGGTCACCGCCAGGGCGGCAAGGCTGGCCAGCCACAGCAGGTGGCCAACTGCCGGCAATCCCTGCAGACTCGCTTGCAAGGCACCGCTGCCCAGAATCAGTACCGGGATGTACAGCGGCAGTATCAGCAGCGCCAGCAACAGGCCGCCACGCTTTAGACCTACCGTCAGCGCCGCGCCCACTGCACCCAGCAGGCTCAATACGGGCGTACCCAGCAGCAGCGACAGCATCAGCACCGGGATGCAGCGGCCCGGCAAGCCCAGCATCACTGCCAGCAGGGGCGCGACTATGACCAGCGCCAGCCCGGAGAACAGCCAGTGTGCCAGCACCTTGGCCAGAACCAGAAGAGCCAGGGGGTGCGGCGAAAGGACCCACTGCTCCAGCGAGCCGTCTTCGAAATCACTGCGAAACAGCCCGTCGAGCGAGAGCAGCACGGCCAATAGCGCCGCCACCCAGATCAAGCCTGGCGAAAGGCTTTGTAACAACTGGGATTGCGGACCGACGGCGAGCGGGAACAGAGCGATCACGATGGCGAAAAACACCAGCGGATTGGCCAGCTCTGCCGGGCGGCGATACAGCAGACGTGCTTCACGGGCGAGCAGCAAGGTGAATACGCCGCTCATGACGCGCGCTGCCCAAGGTCGAGTTCGCGGTAGCCGGCAGGTTTGGTCGTCAGCGTATGGTGAGTCGTGAGCACTACTAGACCGCCCTGCTCGCAATGCTGGCTGAGATGATTTTCCAGCTGTGCCACGGCCTCTTTATCCAGGGCGGTAAAAGGTTCATCCAAGACCCACAGCGGCGGCCCCGGCAGGTACAGGCGCGCCAGCGCAACACGACGCTGCTGGCCTGCAGACAGGGTATGACAGGGAACGTCCTCGAAACCACGCAGGCCCACGGCCTCCAGCGCTTGCCAGATGGCCGCTCGCGCCGCCGGATGATGCAGGGCGCAAAGCCAGGTCAGATTTTCTTCGGCGGTGAGCAAGCCCTTGATGCCGGCGGCGTGGCCGATCCACAGCAGCGTGCGGGCCAACTCGGCGCGCTGGGCCTGCAGTGGCTTGCCATTCAAGCGTATCTCCCCGCCAGTCGGCTGCATCAGGCCAGCCAGCAATCGCAGCAGGCTGGTTTTACCGCTGCCGTTGGGGCCGCAGACCTGCAGCATCTCCCCCGGAACCAAGCGCAGCTCGAGCCCCTCGAAAAGTACACGCCAGTCTCGCTCGCAGGTGAGCGCCTCGGCTTCGAGATGGGGACTGGTCAAGAGCATGGGTACCGACGGTTGGTGGATGTTGCGGCATTTGCCAATTGTGGCGCCGGAGTATCGACAGGCGCTCGGCCTATTCAAGTCGGCAGCGTCTTGGCCGCTATACTGACGCGAGTTGAATGCGCAGCCGAACCCAGACGGGGCGCGATTATACATGCCATGCCCCACCTCCCGCAGCGGGCATTTTCGACAGGGTGTAACCCCGCCAAATGAGCGAAATCAGTAGTCCCCGGCCTATTCCTCCAGCCCCTATGGCGACCCGACCCAACGCGGTGGCCAATGAGCTAGCGCTTAAGCTGCTGCAGCCCCTGCAAGGGCTTCTGGCCAGCGGCGAGACGGCCCAGGCGGAAGTGGTAACCGTCAAGGAGGTGGCGCAAAGCTTCCAGCTACTGCTGAAGCTGACCCTCGACAACGGGCGCCAGGCAACCCTGCAGGCCAACAGCCCTCGCCTGCTGGCCCAAGGAACCGCGCTGGCCGTGACCGCCCTCTCGGAAACCCAGCTGGCGGTGGGATTGCAGGCGGGCGGCAACAAGGCGATGACCAGCCTCGACCTTGAGTTGCTACCCGTCGGCACTCTGCTCCAGGGCAAGGTGGTGGCCAGCGAGCAGCTGGCCCAGAACAAATCTCAGCAAGTCATCTACAAAGTGCTGGTCAGCCTGCTCAATACGCCCCTGGCCGGCAGCAAACTGTCACTGGAAACGCCACTGGCGTTGCCGCTGGGCAGCCTGCTCAGTGCCCAGGTGCAAGGCAGCCAGGCGTTGAATTTCCTGCCGTTGAGCGGCCGCCTTGATCAACTTGCCCTTGCTCAGCAGTTGGGCAACCAGCAGAGCCGGCAAGGCTCGCTGGAAGGCCTGTTCAAAGCACTGCAAGGATTGAGCGGTAAAGAGGGCCTGCCTGACAGCTTGCGCACCAGCATCGACAAGCTGTTCGGCGCCATGCCCGACGCGACCCAGTTGAGCACCGCCAAAGGGCTGGGTACGGCTTTGGAAAACAGCGGGCTGTTTCTCGAAAGCAAGCTGCTGGCCGGTCAGGCCAGCGCGCTGCCCGCGGACATGAAAGCCAACCTGCTGCGGCTGATCACCCAGTTGCTGCCTCACCTGCCCGGCAGCGCGCCACTCAATGCCGCCAATGCGGGCGCGGCCATGGCCCAGGCGCTCCCAGCGTTTGCGCGAAATCTGCTGGGTTCGCTCGGGCAACCCAATGCGCGCCAGCAAGCGCTGACCTTTCCCCTGCCGTCGCGCCTGCTACAGGGAATGGATGGCGAAGCCGACCTGGAAATGCTGCTGAAGATGGCGGCTGCAGCCGTTTCGCGCCTGCAAACCCATCAGCTCTCAAGCCTGGCGCAGAGCCAGGTCGGCCCCGACGGCAACCTGGTGACCACCTGGCAGATGGAAATCCCCATGCGCAACCAGCAGGAGCTGGTGCCATTGCAGGTCAAGATCCAGCACGAGGAGCCACAGAAATCGCCGGCTAAGGAACAGAAAGAAACCCTGTGGAAAGTCGAGCTGGCGTTCGACCTGGAACCGCTGGGGCCGCTGCAGGTGCAGGCGCAACTGCTGCGTGGCAGCCTGTCCAGCCAGCTATGGGCGGAGCGCTCGGATACCGTCGACCTGATTGCCGCGGAAATGAGCACCTTGCGCGAACGCCTGAATGCCGCCGGACTGGAGGTTGGCGAACTGGCCTGCAATCAGGGCACACCGCCCCAAGGCCCGAAAACCTCGCTGGAACAACGCTGGGTGGACGAAACCGCATGAAAAAAACAGCCCCCCGCCAGGCCATCGCGCTGAACTACGACGGCAAGAACACCCCCCACGTCAGCGCCAAGGGCGATGATGAGCTGGCGGAAGCGATCCTGGCGATCGCCCGCGAATACGAAGTGCCCATCTATGAAAATGCGGAATTGGTGCGGCTGCTGGCGCGACTGGAACTGGGCGATGCGATTCCCGAGCAGCTATACCGCTGCATTGCCGAAATCATCGCATTCGCCTGGTACCTGAAGGGGAAGTGCCCGGATGGTTTCAATCAGGAGCGCGATCGCGACATAACCCCGCCTCTAGCGTTGCTGGAAGGGCCTCGCCGCTAGCGTCCGTTAACGACCCCTGGGTTGATTCAGTTTGCTGACCAGCTCGGCTTCGGCCTTGGTCAGACCACAGGACTGGGTCAGGTCATCGACACTGGCACCCAACCCAACCAGGCGCGCGGCCTGGGTGAAGGAAACGCTGCTGGGGTCGCGCTGCTCGATCTGGGTGAGTTTGTCAGGCAGTGGCGTGACGATCCGGCGCAACTCCTGTAATTCCTCTCCCATGCGAATGCTGCCGGTCAGGTACGCATCCAGGCGCTTACGCAACTCGCCAATGCGCGTATCGCGGGCAGCATCGCGCTCGGCTTGCAGCACGGCCATGTGCCGCTGCTGCATCACCAGCCACACACAGGTGCCGACCAGCCCCAGGCTGATCAAGGCAAGTACGACAAGGGCTACCTCGAGTATCAATCAGATGCTCTCCAGCTCTGACCACTCTTCTTCGCTCATCATCTTGTCCAGCTCGACCAGAATCAGCAGTTCACCGTTCTTGTTGCACACGCCCTGGATAAACTTGGCCGACTCGTCGTTGCCGACATTCGGTGCGGTTTCCACTTCCGACTGGCGCAGATACACCACCTCGGCAACGCTGTCGACCATGATGCCGACCACCTGCTTGTCCGCCTCGATGATGACGATACGGGTGTTATCCGACACCGGCGCTGAGTCCAGGCCAAACCGCTGACGGGTGTCGATGACGGTGACGACGTTGCCGCGCAGGTTGATGATCCCCAGCACGTAACTCGGCGCGCCCGGCACCGGAGCGATCTCGGTGTAGCGCAACACTTCCTGGACCTGCATCACGTTGATGCCGTAGGTCTCGTTGTCCAGACGGAAAGTCACCCATTGCAGAATGGGATCTTCAGAACCTTGTGCAGAGCTTTTCTTCATGTCCCTAGCCTCGTCGTAAACCGCGCGGTGCGGCGTGGCGGTCAACCCGCCTGTAAAACCCGGAAGGGTGCCGCTGGAGCACCCGATGTTGAATCATGAATCAGTGAATCTGGCCGTTGACCATCCGCTTGGTTGCACCGCTGGCGATCAACTCCGCCAGCGCGGCGATATCCAGCAGCGCACACATGTGTTCAATGACGGTGCCCGCCAGCCAGGGTCGCTGGCTACGCTGAGTACGCCATTTGATTTCCGCGGGGTCGAGACGGATCGAACGGTTGACTTGATGCACCGCCAGGCCCCACTCGTAGCCTTCCACAGAAATCACGTATTGCAAACCTTGACGAAAGTCGTCGCGATACCGCTCGGGCATGACCCAGCGCGCGGTATCCAGCACCTTCAGATTGCCGCCCTGGCTCGGCAGGATACCGAGAAACCAGTCGGGCTGACCGAACAGCGGCGTCAGCTCCTGCCCGGCCAAGGGATAGATCGAGCCCAGGCACACCAGCGGCACGGCCAGGGTTAGCCCGGCCACATCGAACAACAGACACTCGAAAGGCTCTTCTGCCCACGCAGGGCGCCCTTCCAGGGGCTGCCTGGACGGCTCGGGCGTCGGCACCAGTGCAACCTCGACCTGTGCAACCGGCACCTCTACTACCGCTGGCACCTCCGGCATGCGCAACTCGATGGTCGGCAGCACCTTCGCTTTGGCCTCGGCCACCACGGTGGTCTGCACCATCACTGGCGCGGCCACAGGCATCGTCACGCGGGCATCGCGCGCCTGCTCTTCACGAACCGCCGCCTCGAACTCATCAATGCTGATGCTATCGGCCAATTCGACGGCAGCTTCCTGCAGCAAGCTGTCCAGATAGGACTGCAAGGCCAGTTGCGGACGTGAGGCAGTGGCAACGATACGACTCATAAAGCAAACCTGCAGAAATTACCTTCATAGCTTATCGGCCGCAGCAACGGCAGACTTGAGCACTTACGCTCAGCATAGACGCTCATATCAGGCGACCTTGGTTGCCGACGGATTGGCAAGCAGATGTTTGAGCAACGCGCGATAGGCAATGACCCCTCGGCTGTTGGCATCGAACTGCGACGGAGTAAGCCCGGCCCGGCTGGCATCACGCAGGCGCGTGTCGACTGGCACATAGGCTTGCCAAAGGTGTTCGGGGTAACTGTTGCGCAATACGCGCAGCGTGCTCATCGACGCCTGGGTACGACGGTCGAACAGGGTCGGCACTATCGTGTAAGGCAGGGCCTGCTTGCGCGAGCGATTGATCATCACCAGGGTGTTGACCATCCGCTCAAGCCCCTTCACTGCAAGAAACTCCGTTTGCACCGGAATCACCAGCTGCTGACTCGCCGCCAGTGCGTTGACCATCAGCACGCCCAGCAAGGGTGGGCTGTCGATCAATGCATAGTCGAAGTCCTGCCACAACTGCGCCAGACTCTTGGCGATCACCAGACCCAGGCCGCTCTGCCCCGGCGATTGACGCTCCAGAATGGCCAAGGCGGTGCTCGATGGCAGCAGCGAAATACGTTCATTGCTGGTCGCCAACAACAGCTGCCTGGGCAGGCCTTCGGGGACATTGCCCTGATTCTGGAACAGGTCGAAGTTGCTGCGCTCGAGGGTGTCGGGATCATGGCCGAAATAACTGGTCATCGAACCATGGGGATCGAGATCGACCACGACCACGCGTTTGCCGGCATCGGCCAGCAGGCCCGCCAACGCGATGGTGGTGGTGGTCTTGCCGACGCCACCTTTCTGATTTGCTACTGCCCAGACTCTCATCTTCTTTAATCCTGCCGGTACGGGCTAGGCCTGACCGAGAACAAGCGCCGCCTCATGGGGTTGGCGACGGTGGATTGACGGCACCTGCTTGCGGTACCTGCACCGCAGGCGCCGCTGCAGGTTGCGTGCCAGCGCGCTGCAAGGCGTCATCGGGCTTGGCATTGGCACTGCCGACGCCGCTGACACTGCGGCGCACATCGAGGTTGCGCGACACCACCAACACCACCCGCCGATTGCGCGCGCGCCCCTCGGCAGTAGCGTTATCGGCGACCGGTTGAAACTCGCCGTACCCCACCGCCGCCAGTCGGCCCTGGTCGACGCCGTCCATTGCCAACATGCGCACGATACTCGCGGCGCGAGCAGTGGAAAGCTCCCAGTTGGTCGGGAACTGCGAAGTCTGGATTGGCAGGTTGTCAGTAAAACCTTCCACGTGAACGGGGTTTTCGTATGGTGCCAGGATTTTGGCGATCTTCTCGATGATGTCGAACGCCGCGTTGTTCGGCAGCGCATCGCCACTGGGGAACAGCAAACTGGAGCTGAGCTCGATCTCAATCCACAGCTCGTTGCCACTGACCTTCAACTGGTTGCTTTCGATCAGTTCGCCAAACGCCTCGCGCACCCGCGCGGCTATGCCCTCGAGCGACTCGGCGGAACCCTGGCTGACTTCCTCATCGACCTGGGAAAGATCAGGCTCTGTGGTGCGCGGCCGCTCTTCGCCCACCGGGATCGGCTTGATCGCACGGTCCTGCTGGCTGAATACGCCGGTCAGGCTGTCGGAGAGAATCTTGTATTTGCCCTCGTTGATCGAGGAGATCGAATACATGACCACGAAAAACGCGAACAACAGGGTAATGAAGTCGGCATAGGAGACCAGCCAACGCTCATGGTTTTCATGTTCTTCGTGATGACGACGACGGGCCATAGCTCACTCCATCAGTCCATGAAGCCTTGCAGCTTCAACTCGATGGAGCGCGGGTTTTCACCCTCGGCGATGGACAATATGCCCTCCAGCAACATCTCGCGGTAACGCGACTGACGCTGGGCAATCGCCTTGAGCTTGTTACCGATGGGCAGCAGCAGCAGGTTGGCGAACCCGACGCCGTAGATGGTCGCCACGAAGGCAACGGCAATGCCACTGCCCAACATGCTCGGGTCGGCCAGGTTGCCCATGACATGGATCAAGCCCATTACGGCGCCGATGATGCCGATGGTCGGCGCGTAGCCACCCATGCTTTCGAAAACCTTGGCGGCCTGGATATCGCGACCTTCCTGGGTGTACAGATCGACTTCCAGAATACTGCGGATGGCTTCCGGCTCGGCTCCGTCGACCAGCAGCTGCAGGCCCTTGCGGGCATACGGATCTGACTCGGCGTCGGCCACTGTTTCCAGGCCCAGCAGACCTTCCTTGCGCGCGACCATGCTCCAGCCGACGACCCGGTTCACGCCGCCGGCCAGGTCGATATGCGGCGGAAAGAATATCCAGCGGATGATCATCAACGCACGCTTGAACACATTGACGGGGGCCTGCAGAAACGCAGCGCCCAAGGTACCGCCGATGACGATCAAGGCTGCCGGACCGTTCAACAGCGCCGCCGCATGGCCGCCCTCGAGGTAGTTGCCGCCGAGAATGGCGACGAATGCCAGGATGACGCCAATCAGGCTTAGTACATCCATTACACGCAGGTCTCCGCCAGATGCTTGCCGATCTCATCCAGCGAATACACCGCGTCGGCCAGGTTAGCCTTCACCACCGCCATGGGCATCCCGTAGATCACGCAGCTGGCTTCATCCTGAGCCCACACCTGGCTGCCGCTCTGCTTGAGCAATCGCGCACCTTCGCGACCGTCGGCGCCCATACCGGTAAGCACCACAGCGAGAACCTTGTCGTGATAGGACTTGGCTACCGAGCCGAAGGTGATGTCGACGCAGGGCTTGTAATTCAGGCGCTCATCGCCCGGCAGAATCCTTACCGTGCCCCGCGCGTCAATCATCATCTGCTTGCCGCCAGGTGCCAGCAACGCAAGGCCGGGACGCAGCAGGTCCCCATCCGCCGCTTCCTTGACGCTGATCTGGCACAGCTTGTCGAGACGCTCGGCAAACGCTTTGGTAAAGGCCGCCGGCATATGCTGAATCAGCACCAGCGGCGCCGGGAAGGACGCGGGCAGCTGGGTCAGCACACGCTGTAGCGCCACCGGGCCGCCGGTCGACGTACCGATCGCCACCAGTTTGTAGGCCTTGCGCTTAGGCGGTGTGAAACTTGGCGACGCACTGGGAGCTGCAGCGGGCGCTGATGCCACCGGCCGCGGCGCTGCAGTGCGCGGCATCGCCGGCCTGGACAACCCAGCGGGAGCGGCTGGCGGCGCCGCGACGATACTGTGGCGATTGGTGCGCGCTATGGTGTGCACCTTCTCGCAGAGCATCTGCTTCACCTTTTCCGGGTTGCGCGAGATGTCCTCGAAATTCTTCGGCAGGAAATCAACCGCACCGGCATCCAGCGCGTCGAGCGTCACCCGAGCGCCTTCATGGGTCAGCGAGGAAAACATCAATACCGGGGTGGGACAGCGCTGCATGATGTTTCGTACAGCGGTGATGCCGTCCATCATCGGCATCTCGTAATCCATGGTGATCACATCCGGCTTCAGCGCCAGCGCCTGATCAATGGCTTCACGTCCATTGGTGGCCGTGCCGACCACTTTGATATTCGGATCGGTAGCAAGAATTTCCGAGACACGCCGGCGAAAGAAGCCGGAGTCGTCCACTACCAACACCTTAACAACCATAAACACTCCCAAGTAGCCGGGTTCTGCCCGGCTACTAACAATCACATCCGCCGTGCGTAACGCTTAAGCATGCTGGGCACATCAAGGATCAGGGCAATCCGCCCATCCCCGGTAATGGTGGCGCCCGACATGCCGGGAGTACCTTGCAGCATTTTCCCCAGCGGCTTGATCACGACCTCTTCCTGACCGACCAACTGATCGACGACAAAGCCGATACGCTGGCTGCCCACCGTGAGAATCACCACGTGACCCTCGCCCTGCTCCACATGAGCCGCTTTGCTGACCAGCCAGCGCTTGAGGTAGAACAGCGGCAGGGCCTTGTCCCGCACGATCACCACTTCCTGGCCGTCGACCACATTGGTACGGGAAAGATCGAGGTGGAAGATTTCGTTCACGTTGACCAGAGGGAACGCGAACGCCTGATCGCCCAGCATGACCATCAAGGTCGGCATGATCGCCAGCGTCAGCGGTACCTTGATGATGATCTTCGAGCCCTGGCCCTTGACCGAGAACACGTTGACGGTGCCGTTGAGCTGGGAAATCTTGGTTTTCACCACGTCCATGCCCACGCCGCGGCCGGACACATCGGAAATCTCGGTTTTGGTCGAAAACCCCGGCGCGAAAATCAGGTTGTAGCATTCGAATTCGTTCAGTCGATCGGCAGCGTCCTTGTCCAGCAGGCCTTTTTCCACGGCCTTGGCCCGCAGCTGATCGGCATCCATGCCTTTGCCGTCATCGGATATCGACAGCAGAATATGGTCACCTTCCTGTTCCGCTGACAGCACCACCTTGCCGCCGCGCTGCTTGCCCGCCGCTTCGCGCTCTTCAGGGGTCTCGATGCCATGGTCGACCGCGTTGCGCACCAGGTGCACCAGCGGATCGGCCAGCGCCTCGACCAGGTTCTTGTCGAGATCGGTCTCTTCCCCGACCAGCTCCAGATTGATCTCTTTCTTCAGGCTGCGCGCCAGATCGCGAACCAGGCGGGGAAAACGCCCGAAGACTTTCTTGATGGGCTGCATGCGCGTTTTCATGACGGCCGTCTGCAGATCGGCAGTAACTACGTCCAGGTTGGAGACTGCCTTGGACATGGCTTCGTCGCCGCTATTGGAACCCAGACGCACCAGGCGGTTACGCACCAATACCAGTTCGCCGACCATGTTCATGATCTCGTCCAGGCGCGCGGTATCCACTCGTACAGTGGTTTCGGCCTCGCTAGGCGGTGGTGCTTTTTCCGCTGCAGCCGCAGGCGCCGGGCTTGCGGCAGCTGGCTTGGCCACTTCCTTCGCAGCGGGTTTGGCTACAGGTTTTGCAGCTGGCTTGGCGGGCTCGACTGCAGCAGCGGCCGGCGCTTGGATCGCCGCAGGCTCGACGAACTTGCCTTTGCCATGCAGTTGGTCAAGCAGCGCTTCGAATTCGTCATCGGTGATTTCATCGCCAGCGCGGGGCGCACTTGGCTCAGCCGCCGCTGGCGCAGCCGGTTCAGGCGCCGAGAACTGGCCTTTGCCGTGCAACTGATCCAGCAGAGACTCGAATTCGTCATCGGTAATTTCGTTGCTTGCACTGGCAGCGGGAGCCGCAGGCGTAGCCGCCTGTGCAGGTGCTTCGGCGGCAAACTGGCCCTTGCCGTGCAACTGATCCAGCAACGACTCGAACTCGTCGTCGGTGATTTCATCAGACGCGGCGGCTGCAGCCGGGGCAGCGCTGCGCTCTTCGTCCATCGCATCGAGCAACTGGTCGAATTCGCTGTCGGTGATATCTGCTGCGGGAGGGGCGACGTTCGTCTCGACCACAGGAGCTACCGGTTCAGCACCGGCAGGCTCGGCCAGACGGGCAAGTGCGGCCAGCAGTTCAGGAGTCGCGGGAGTCGGCTCGACCCGCTCACGTACCTGCGAGAACATTCCGTTGACCGCGTCCAGCGCTTCCAACACAACGTCCATAAGCTCGGAATCGACGCGCCGCTCACCCTTGCGCAGGATGTCGAACACGTTTTCGGCGATATGACAGCACTCCACCAGCTCATTGAGCTGAAGGAATCCGGCACCACCCTTGACGGTATGGAAGCCGCGAAAAATCGCATTTAGCAGATTCATATCGTCCGGGCGGCTTTCTAGCTCGACCAACTGCTCGGACAATAATTCGAGAATCTCGCCGGCCTCTACCAGGAAATCCTGAAGGATTTCTTCATCGGCGCCGAAGCTCATAGACGTGCTCCTAAAATCCTAGGCTGGAAAGCAGATCGTCGACGTCATCCTGATTAGAAGCGACGTCTTCACGCTTATCGGCATGAATCTGCGGACCTTCACCATGGGAAGGCTGTTTTTTTTGTTCTTGTTCGGCACGTAACTCGACATGGTTGTGTTGAACCCCGGCCAAGCGGTCGACCTGGCTGGCCATCAACACCAGTTTCAGCAGGTTGCTTTCAACCTCGGTAACCAGCTGCGTGACCCGCTTGATCACCTGGCCGGTGAGGTCCTGAAAATCCTGGGCTAGCAGAATATCGTTCAGGTGACCTGACAGGGCTCCGCTGCTGCGTTCACTCAAGGCAAGAAAATGCTCGATGCGCTTGGCCAGCTCACGGAAGCCATCGGCGCTCAGCTCGCGTCGCATGAAACGGCCCCACTCCGCGCTCAAGGCCTGAGCCTCGTCGCCGATGCCATTGACTAGCGGTGCACTCTGCTCGACCAGATCCATGGTCCGATTGGCCGCTTTCTCGGTCATCGTCACCACGTAGTTCAGGCGCTCGGTCGCGTCGGTTATTTGCGACACTTCAGTGGCATGAGGTACCCGTGGATCAATCTGAAAATTGACAATGGCGTTATGTAATTCGCGGGTCAGCTTGCCCACTTCAACGTACAAGCCATGATCGCGGGTCTTGTTGAGTTCGTTAATAACCTGAACCGCTTCGCCAAAGTTGCCTTGTTCAAGGCTATCAACCAGCTGGCGAGCGTTGTGTTTCAAGGACGACTCGAAGTCGTCCAGGGGATGATCATCATGTTCCATAAAACCCTCGCGGCAGACATCAGCCGTTAACCCGCTCAAAGATTTTCTCAATCTTTTCCTTCAGCACTTGGGCCGTGAAGGGCTTGACCACGTAGCCATTAACCCCCGCTTGAGCAGCTTCGATAATTTGGTCGCGCTTGGCTTCCGCGGTCACCATCAACACCGGCAACTGCTTCAGGCGCTCATCCGCCCGTACCGCGCGCAGCAGATCGATACCGGTCATGCCGGGCATGTTCCAGTCGGTCACCAGAAAATCAAAACCGCCGCTTTGTAACATCGGCAGTGCCGTGGTGCCGTCATCGGCTTCCGCGGTGTTGGTGAACCCCAGATCACGCAAAAGGTTCTTGATGATCCGTCGCATCGTCGAAAAATCGTCAACGATGAGGATTTTCATATTTTTGTCCAAGTCGACCTCCGTACCGTCCCGAACGTAACCAGCACCTGGCTACGCCTTTTAATCATGAAACCGGCCTGGCGGGCCGTTGCAAAAAATCTGTATGGCTAAATCGACAAGCCAATATCTACCAGCCCGCTCTGCAACGACCGCTGCTTTCTAGTTCGCGCGCCACTCACCCAGGCGTGCACGCAACCGCGCGGCGCACTGGCTATGCAACTGGCTGACACGCGATTCGCTAACCCCAAGTACTTCACCAATTTCTTTCAAATTCAGTTCTTCGTCGTAATACAGCGCCAGCACCAGGCGCTCGCGCTCTGGCAGGTTGGCAATCGCATCGGCCAGGGCCGTTTGAAAGCGTTCGTCTTCCAGATCGCGAGAAGGTTCGGTGTAGGCGGAGCTGGCATCTTCACGCAACCCGTTGTGCTCGCCGTCCTGCAGAAGGTCGTCGAAACTGAACAAACGGCTGCCTAAAGTGTCCCCCAGAATGCCGTAGTAATCCTCGAGACTCAATTGAAGTTCGGCCGCAACCTCTTGATCTTTAGCGTCGCGGCCCGTTCTGGCCTCAATTTTTCGGATGGCGTCGCTGACCATGCGGCTGTTGCGATGCACCGAACGCGGGGCCCAGTCGCCTTTGCGAACTTCGTCGAGCATCGAGCCACGTATGCGAATGCCGGCAAAAGTCTCGAAACTCGCGCCCTTGCCGCCGTCGTATTTTTTTGACGCTTCGAGCAGGCCGATCATGCCGGCCTGAATCAGATCATCAACCTGCACACTCGCCGGCAAGCGCGCCAGCAGGTGATAGGCGATGCGTTTTACCAGAGGCGCGTAGCGCTCGATCAGTTGATGCTGGGAATCCTGTGCTTGCGCTTTGCTGTACATAAGGAGTCCAGTAGCTGCTGTCATGTGGCCGAATCCGCAATCGGTTGGCGTACCAAGCGTTCGACGAAAAACTCCAAATGACCGCGTGGGTTGGCCGGCAGCGGCCAGGCATCGACTTTCTGCGCGATCGCCTTGAATGCCAATGCGCATTTGGAGCGCGGAAATGCTTCGTAAACCGCACGCTGTTTCTGTACGGCCTTGCGTACCGATTCGTCGTACGGCACGGCACCTACGTATTGGAGGGCCACGTCGAGAAAACGATCAGTAACTTTAGTCAGCTTAGCAAAGAGATTGCGTCCTTCCTGGGGACTGTGGGCCATATTGGCCAGAACCCGAAAACGGCTCATGCCATGGTCACGATTGAGCAGTTTGATCAGCGCATAGGCGTCGGTGATCGAGGTCGGTTCATCGCAGACAACCACCAGCACTTCCTGAGCCGCGCGCACGAAGCTCACCACCGAGTCGCCGATACCGGCTGCGGTGTCGATGATCAACACGTCGAGATTGTCGCTGATGTCGCTGAACGCCTGGATCAGCCCGGCATGCTGCATATGGGTCAGTTGCACCATGCTCTGGGTGCCCGAGGCTGCCGGCACGATCCGAATACCGCCCGGGCCCTGCAGCAGCACATCGCGCAGCTCGCATTCGCCACTGATGACATCTTCCAAGGTGCGCTTGGCGGTCAAGCCGAGCAGCACGTCGACGTTGGCCAGACCCAGGTCAGCATCCATCAGCATCACTCGCCGCCCCAGATCGGCTAGAGCAAGGGACAGATTCACCGACACATTGGTCTTGCCGACGCCACCCTTGCCGCCGGTCACCGCGATCACCTGTACGGGATGCTTACCCATGTTATCTACACACCTTGTCTATCTTCGACTGAAGCCATGTGGCTGCTTGCGCTGCAACGAACCACGACACGAACATACTATGCCTGATCTCAACGACCACGGCTGCGCTAGCAATCAACCTGCACGACGCGCTGGCTGCTGGTAGAGCCCGGCAAACACCTCGGCCATTGCATCTTCGCTTGGCGCCTCGTCGGATTGCAGGCCAACTGCGCGGCTCACCAACTGGTGGCTGCGCGGCACTTGCAGATCATCCGGAATACGCGGGCCATCCGTCACGTAGGCTACCGGCAGGCGCTGGCCAATGGCCAGACTTAAAACTTCACCGAGGCTGGTGGCCTCGTCCAGCTTGGTCAGAATGCAGCCGGCCAGGCCGCAATGCTTATAACTATGGTAGGCCGCTTTAAGTACCTGGCTCTGGCTAGTTGCCGCCAATACTAGGTAATTCTTCACTTTTAGGCTGCGCGAGGCGAGGCTTTCCAGTTGCATGCGCAGTGCTGGATCATTGCCCGGCAAACCTGCGGTATCGAGCAGCACTACGCGCTTGCGTGCCAAGGGGGCGAGTGCCTGGGTCAGCGATTGCGAGGCGTCGACCTGGGTCACCGATACATTGAGAATACGGCCCAGGGTTTTCAGTTGCTCCTGGGCACCGATGCGGTAGCTGTCCATGCTGACCAGCGCGACGTTCTGAGCGCCGTACTTGAGTACGTAGCGCGCCGCCAGTTTCGCCAGAGTCGTGGTCTTACCCATACCCGCAGGGCCAACCAGGGCAATCAAGCCACCCTCTTCCAGCGGTTCCTGTTTCGGCGTCTGAATCGCGTGGGCAAGATGTGCCAGCAGCATGCGCCAGGCCTGACGAGGCTCGGCGACCTTGTTGACCCGCTCAAGCAGTGCACGCGACAGATCGGCCGACAACCCCATGCGCTGCAAGCGACGCCACAGATTGGCCTGCTGCGGCCGCTGGGTTTGCATCTGGCCCCAGGCGATGGAGCCCAGCTGCACTTCGATCAATTCACGCAGGCCATGCAATTCGAAGCGCATGGCTTCGAGCGCTTGCTGATTCGCCGGAGCGGGCGCTGCAGCAGCGGCTGCAGCCTGAGATTTTTTCAGGACCGCGGCCAGGCTGTCAGCGGGCACGTCAGGCTTTGCGCCAATAAGCTGGCGATCCTTGGTGCTATCACTGTTCTCGCGTGTTGCCAGTTCTGCCTGGGCCGACGCGATACGCGCCTGGGTCTTGCGCAATTCGGCTTCTAGCACCGGGTTCGCTTGGCGGGCAGGCGCAGCGGGGATCTGGTAATCCAGCGCGGCGGTCAATTCAACACCGCCCGCTACCCGGCGATTGGCAATGATCGAGGCGTCAGCGCCTAACTCATCACGCACCAGTTTCATGGCTTGACGCATATCGGCGGCGAAAAAGCGTTTGACCTGCATAGCCTGTTACCTCGGTTAATTCTGCCCCACCGTCGCAACGATGGTGACCTGCTTGTTGTCCGGAATTTCCTGGTATGCCAACACATGCATACTCGGGACTGCCAACCGCGCGAACCGTGAGAGCATTGCCCGAACCGGACCGGCCACCAACAGAATCACTGGCTTGCCGAGCATTTCCTGGCGCTGTCCTGCTTCCACTAGGGATCGCTGCAGCTTCTCGGCCATGCCAGGTTCCAGGAGGATGCCATCCTCGGAGCCCTGACCGGCCTTCTGTAGACTATTGAGCAATATCTGTTCCAACCTTGGTTCCAAGGTGATCACAGGCAGCTCCGGCTCTAGTCCTGCAATGCTTTGCACGATTGCGCGGGCCAGCGAGACACGTACCGCAGCCACCATCGCGGCGGGATCTTGACTCTTGGGAGCGACGTTGGCGATGGTTTCGGCGATGGTGCGGATGTCGCGAACCGGCACCTGCTCCTGCAACAGTGCCTGCAGCACTTTGAGCAGGGTCGACAAAGAGACCATGCCCGGTACCAACTCCTCGGCCAACTTCGGTGAGCTTTTCGCCAGCAACTGCATCAGCTGCTGCACTTCCTCGTGGCCGAGCAGCTCGTGGGCATGCTTGTGCAGAATCTGGTTGATGTGGGTCGCCACCACAGTGCTGGCGTCCACCACGGTGTAGCCGAGGGATTGCGCCTGGTCGCGCTGGGTCGGATCGATCCATACCGCCTCCAGCCCAAACGCCGGATCCTTGGCGGCCACGCCATTGAGCGGGCCGAACACCTGACCCGGGTTGATCGCCAGCTCGCGATCCGGGTACACCTCCGCTTCGGCCACGCTGACGCCCATCAGCGTCAGGCGGTAGGCGTTAGGCTGCAGATCGAGGTTGTCGCGGATATGCACCGAAGGCATCAGGAAGCCCATTTCCTGGGAGAGCTTCTTGCGCACGCCCTTGATCCGCGCCAGCAATTGCCCGCCCTGATTGCGATCAACCAGCGGGATCAGCCGATAGCCGACCTCAAGGCCGACCATGTCCACGGGCATGACGTCATCCCAGCCGAGTTCTTTGACTTCCTGGGCGCGCTGGGCAGGCAGCAGTTCCTGCTGGCGCTGGACCTCCTTGACCTCGTTTTCCTTGGTCGCGCGCTGCTTGTTGGCAATCCAGTAGGCTGCACCTGCAGCCACTAGGCCCAGGCTGATGAAGGAGAAATGCGGCATGCCGGGTACCAGACCCATGGCAATCATCACTGCCGCCGTGACCGCCAGCGCTCGCGGCGAGGCGAACATCTGTCGATTGACCTGGGCGCCCATGTCCTCGGAGCTGGAAACTCGGGTCACCATAATGGCCGCAGCGGTCGACAGTAGCAGTGACGGGATTTGCGCCACCAGACCGTCGCCGATGGTCAGCAAGGTGTAGATGCGCCCTGCTTCGGCGAAAGGCAGGTCATGCTGCAGGATGCCGATGGCGATACCGCCGATCAGGTTGATGAACAGGATCAGCAAACCGGCGACGGCGTCACCGCGGACGAACTTGCTGGCGCCGTCCATCGAGCCATAGAAATCCGCTTCCTGAGACACTTCAGAGCGCCGTTTCTTCGCTTCGGCCTGGTCGATCAACCCGGCGTTGAGGTCCGCATCGATCGCCATCTGCTTGCCGGGCATGGCATCGAGGGTGAAGCGTGCCGACACTTCGGAGATGCGCCCCGCACCCTTGGTTACCACCACGAAGTTGATGATCATGAGGATCGCGAACACCACGATACCCACGACGTAGTTGCCGCCGATCACCACCTCACCGAACGCCTGGATCACCTTACCGGCCGCGTCGTGACCGTCCTGGCCGTTGAGCAGAACCACGCGGGTGGAGGCTACGTTAAGCGCCAGGCGCAACAGGGTCGCCGCCAGCAGAATGGTCGGGAATACCGCGAAATCCAGCGGCCGCAGCGCATAGATCGCGACCAGCAGCACCACGATCGACAGCGCAATACTGAAAGTGAACAGGACGTCGAGCAGAAACGGCGGAATCGGCAACATCACCATGCCGAGCATGACCAGCAGCAACAGCGGAATGCCCAGGTTGCCCTGGCGCAATCCGGAAAGATTGCTGCGCATGTTGTCGACTACTTGTGTGCGATCTACTGCCACAGTCTTACCCCAGCTGGTTCAAACTTTTGACGCCGCAGCGCCTCTGCCGGGTTGATTGCAAGAAGCTGTCCAAGTCGCTTTGTCGACTGAAAAAACGCCAGGCACTCGAGTAAAACCGCGAACCTCCTGAGCCGTGGCCAGTCCCAACTGCTGTTGCATATTTCCTTCCAACCAGCAGGAGTACCCCATGAAAAAATGGATGATTGGCGCATGTGCCGGCTGTTTCGCCATCACTGCCCATGCCGCCGCTCTGACCGCGCAACTGCACAGCGTCAGCGCTGACGGGCAAGGCGCGGCCATTGGCAGCGTCAGCATCGAGCAAAGCGCTCACGGCCTCATTTTCACGCCGCAACTGCAGGGTCTAGAGCCAGGCGTGCATGGCTTCCACCTGCACGCCAACCCCAGCTGCGCCCCCGCCGAGAAGGATGGCAAACCGACTGCCGCTGCAGGCGCTGGCGGGCACTGGGATCCGAAGAAAACCAACAAGCACGACACGCCTTGGGGCGAAGGCCATCTGGGTGATCTGCCGGCGCTGCTGGTCACCGAAGATGGCAAAGCCAGCCAGCCCGTATTGGCGCCACGCATCAAGCAACTGGAAGAGGTGAAGGGGCTGGCCATCATGGTCCATCAGGGTGGCGACAACCACGCCGACCACCCCAAACCGCTGGGCGGTGGCGGCGAGCGCATCGCCTGCGGCGTGATCCAGTAAGCGCCGCCTGTGTGCTGAAAGCCTGACAGCCGGTCAACTGTCGCGGCGCAGGTCCGGCGGAATCGGCAGGTCGGGCAGCGGCGCAGGACGCTTGCCCTTCCCCGACTTGTATTGGCGTAGCTGGTAGACGTACGCCAATACCTGGGCAACCGCCAGGTACAGGCCGGCGGGAATTTCCTGATCCAGTTCCGTGGAATAGAACACCGCACGGGCCAACGCGGGCGACTCCAGCAGCATGACCTTATGTTCCTGGCCGATTTCGCGAATCTTCAACGCGGTGAAGTCACTGCCCTTGGCCAGCAACATTGGCGCACTACCGGCGGCCGGGTCGTATTTCAGGGCGACGGCGAAGTGGGTCGGGTTGGTGATGATCACATCGGCCTGGGGCACCGCCTGCATCATGCGTCGCTCGGTCATCTCCCGCTGCAGCTGGCGAATGCGCTGTTTGACTTCCGGCTTGCCCTCGCTGTCCTTGTACTCGTCGCGCACTTCCTGCTTGGTCATCATCAACTTCTGCTTGTTGCTCCACAGCTGGAACGGCACGTCCACCGCTGCGATCAGCATCAGCCCGCACGACATCCACAGCGCGCTCCAGCCAACCACCTCGAGCGCATGGATGATCGCCACTTCCACCGGCTCATAGCCAATGGCAAGCAAATCGTCCTTGTCGGCAGCCAGCACCACCAGCGCCACCATTAGAATCACCACGAATTTGGCGAATGCCTTTACCAGTTCCGCCAGGGCCTGCAGGGAGAACATGCGCTTGATGCCGGACAGCGGATTCATTCGGCTGAACTTCGGCGTCATGGCCCCGCCCGAGAACAGCCAGCCGCCGAGGCCGATGGGACCGACGATGGAGGCGATCAGCAGGGCGACCAGCAACGGCATGATCCCATCCAGGGCAATCCTGCCAGCGGCCAGCAGTAGAATCGCCATGTTGTTTTCATCCATGACCACTTCTCGGGTCAGGCTGAAGTTGTTCTGCATGATGGCCAGCAGTGCGTTACCCAAGCTGCCGCCAGAGGCCAGCAGCGCACCTGTGCCCGCCAGCATCACGGCAAGGGTATTGAGCTCTTTGGAACGGGCGATCTGACCTTTCTCGCGAGACTCGCGCAGGCGTTTCGCCGTGGGTTCCTCGCTTTTATCGGCACCGCTGTCGGATTCAGCCATATCTGATCCTCAGCTCGCTTGAGCCATTTCACGGAGAAACTGCAGGGCTTCGGTGGCGAACACCTGGTAATGCGCGAGGATATCGGCCATGCCGATCCACACGATGATGAAGCCGAGCAGGAGTGTCAGCGGGAAGCCGATGGAGAAAATGTTCAACTGCGGCGCCGCCCGGGTCATGACCCCGAAGGCCAGGTTGACCACCAGCAAGGCGGTGATCGCTGGCAGCACCAGCAGCAGCGCCGCGCCGAATACCCAGCCCAGCTTGTTGGCAATCGTCCAGTAATGGTTGGTGAGCAGGCCGGTGCCGACCGGCATGGTGACAAAGCTCTCGGCGAGCACCTCGAACACCACCAGATGGCCGTTCATGGCCAGAAACAGCAGGGTTACCAGCATCATGAAGAACTGGCCGATCACCGGCACCGAGATGCCATTGGCCGGGTCCATCATCGAGGCAAAGCCCAATCCCATCTGCCCCGCCAGCAGTTGCCCGGCAATCACGAAAGCCTGAAAGAACAGTTGCAGAACGAACCCCAGCATCACCCCGATCAGCACTTCCTGGGCGATCATCACGAACGACTGCACGCTGATCGCATCGACCTCAGGCATCGGCGGCAACGTCGGCATGATAACCATGCACACGGCCAGCGACAGGTACATGCGGATGCGCGTGGGCACCAGCTGGGTTCCGATGATCGGCATGACCATGAACATCGAGGCGATGCGAAACAGCGGCAGTACGAAACTGCCTACCCAGCCGCCGATCTGCGCATCGCTGAGCTCGAGCATGTCAGCCGATCAGCATCGGAATATTCATGAACAGGTTCTGCGTGTACTCCATCAACTGGCGTACCAGCCAGGGCCCGAGCCAGATGAGCACCAGCAGAATCACCAGCAAGCGCGGCAGGAAACTCAAGGTCTGTTCGTTGATCTGGGTGGCCGCCTGGAACATCGCCACCACCAGGCCCACCAGCAAGCTGGGCACTACCACCACAGCGACGATCACTGCCGTCAGCCAGAGCGCTTCGCGAAACAGGTCGACCGCGACTTCCGGCGTCATGGCTAAGTCCCCCCGAAGCTGGCGGCCAGGGTGCCCATGATCAGCGCCCAGCCATCAATCAAAACGAACAGCATGATCTTGAACGGCAGGGAGATGATCAGCGGCGAAAGCATCATCATGCCCATCGCCATGAGGATACTGGCCACCACCATGTCGATGATCAGGAACGGGATAAAAATCATGAAGCCGATCTGGAACGCGGTTTTCAACTCGGAGGTGACGAATGCCGGGACCAAAATGGTCAAGGGCGCCTCATCCGGTGTGGCGATGTCGGTGCGCTTCGACAGCCTGACGAACAACTCAAGATCGCTTTCGCGGGTCTGCGCCAGCATGAAGTTCTTCAGCGGCACCTCCGCCCGGCTGAGCGCCTCTTGGGCGGGGAGTTGTTCATTGAGGTAAGGCTGCAGCGCCTCGCGGTTAATCTGATCGAACACCGGCGCCATGATGAACAGCGTCAGAAACAGCGCCAGCCCCACCAGAATCTGGTTCGACGGTGCCTGCTGTAGACCTAGGGCCTGACGCAGGATGGAAAACACGATGATGATGCGGGTGAAGCTGGTCATCAGCATGACGAACGCTGGAATGAAACTCAGCGCGGTCATGATCAACAGAATCTGCAGGCTGACCGAATATTCCTGCTGGCCTTCGGCGTCGGTGCTCAGGGTGATCGCGGGGATGGACAGCGGGTTATCGGCGCCCAGCGCCATGGGTGCAAGCAGGCTGAACAGCAGAACCAGCGCAAGGCGCAATGCACTCATCAAGACTTGTCCTTCTGGTCCTTGCCCAGCAGCTCCATCAGGCGCTGGGCGAACTCGGTACTCGCCGGCTCGCCGTCAGGCAAATGAACCGGCTCGCTCATCACATGCAACGGGGTGATTCGACCAGGCGTGAGCCCGAGCAGGATCTGCTCGCCGCCAATCTGTACCAGCACCAGCCGATCCCGCGGGCCAAGCGCCTGCGTGGCCATCACTTTGATCACCTGGCCGCCGCGCGGAACGATCTGCTGCACGCGCCGCATTACCCAGGCCAAGAGAAAGATCAGGCCGATCACCACCAGCAGGCCCAGCAGCAGTTGCCCCAACTGGGCACCCACTCCGGAACCACCTATGGGCTTGGCGGCCTGCGCGGCAGGCTCAGCGGCAAGCACGGTGAACGGCAACAGCAGGCACATCACGAGCAATTTATTCATGGCGTCAGCGCAGCTTCTGGATGCGTTCGCTCGGGCTGATCACGTCGGTCAGACGGATACCGAACTTCTCATTGACCACCACCACTTCGCCATGGGCGATCAAGGTGCCGTTGACCAGCACATCCAGCGGTTCGCCGGCCAAGCGGTCGAGCTCGATGACCGAGCCCTGGTTGAGCTGCAGCAGGTTGCGGATGGTGATGTTGGTGTTGCCAACCTCCATGGAAATCGACACCGGGATATCCAGGATCACATCCAGGTTCGGCCCTTCCAGATTGACCGGCAGATTGGCTTTGGCGACGCTGCCGAACTCCTCCATCGGCGCACGAGGGGCGGCTGGAGCGGTTACCCCACCGGCGGCGAGCATCGCATCAATGTCGTCCTGTCCGGCGTCGTCGCCGGCCTCGGACAGCGCAGCGGCCCACTCATCGGCCAGTGCCTGCTCTTCGGGTGTGGTGCTTTCTTCATCTGCCATCGTCTGTCCTCGGCTGGCTCAAAGGGGTTACAGCACTGTCGGTCAGCGCTGACGGTCAATCGGTTCAAGTACCTGGAACGCCAGGTTGCCCTTGTGCGCCCCCAGCTTGACCTTGAAGGCGGGCACGCCATTGGCGCGCATGATCACGTTTTCCGGCAACTCCACGGGAATCACGTCGCCCGGTTGCATGTGCAGAATGTCGCGCAGCCGCAGCTGCCGCTTGGCCACCGTGGCGCCGAGCGGCACGCTGACGTCGAGAATGTCTTCGCGCAACGACTTGACCCAGCGCTCGTCCTGATCGTCGACATCGGACTGGAAGCCGGCGTCGAGCATCTCGCGAATCGGTTCGATCATCGAATATGGCATGGTGATGTGCAGGTCGCCGCCACCGCCATCCAGCTCGATGTGGAAGGTCGAGACGACGATGACTTCGCTGGGGCTGACGATGTTCGCCAACGCTGGATTCACTTCCGAATTGACGTATTCGAAGTTGATATCCATCACCGCATGCCAGGCTTCTTTCAGGTCGATGAATGCCTGATCGAGCACCATGCGCACTACCCGCAGCTCGGTCGGGGTGAATTCGCGGCCTTCGATCTTGGCATGACGGCCATCGCCGCCGAAGAAGTTGTCCACCAGCTTGAACACCAGCTTGGCATCCAGAATGAACAGGCCGGTGCCGCGCAACGGCTTCATCTTCACCAGGTTGAGGCTGGTCGGCACATAGAGCGAGTGCACGTACTCGCCGAACTTCATCACCTGCACGCCGCCGACGGCGACATCGGCGGAACGCCGCAACAGGTTGAACATGCTGATCCGCGTGTAGCGGGCGAACCGCTCGTTGATCATTTCCAGGGTCGGCATGCGCCCGCGGACGATACGGTCCTGGCTGGTCAGGTCATATTGCTTGACGCTGCCAGGCTCGGCGGCGTCCTCGGTATCGACCAGTCCATCATCGACGCCATGCAGCAGCGCATCGATCTCATCCTGGGACAGAAGGTCTTGCACAGCCATGCTCGGCTCCTGACTATTGCAACACTAGATTGGTGAACAGCACGCGCTCTACCGCCAAGTTGCCGGTTTCCTTCTGCGCCAGCTCCTGCACGCTGGCAGTGGCCTGCTGCAGCAGCATTTCCTTGCCCACCGGAGTGATCAAGGATTCGAAATCCTGACTGGAAAACAGCATGACCAGCCGATTGCGCAACACCGGCATATGCACCTTCAGCGCATCCAGCGCAGCCTGATCGCGCGCCATCAATGCCACGCTGACCTGCATGTAGCGGGCACGACCTTTGTGATTGAAATTGACCACGAAAGCCGGCGCCAATTCTTCATAAATTGCCGCCTGCTTGACCGGTGCGGCGTTCGCCGCAGCTTCCTGTTCCTGTGCGGCCTTCTCGGCGCTTCCCTTGTTCAGAAAAAACCAGGTGCCCCCCACCGACAGACCCACCGCCACCAGCAACACCACAACAATGAGAATGATCAACTTCAGCTTGCTGGCCGGTTTTACCGCCTGAGCCGCGGCTGGTTCCTGCGGCGCGTTTTTCTTAGCCATGCCAATAATCCGTCACGTGTCAGAGTTCTATACGCTTTCAAAGGGTTAGCAGCAAGTGTTATGCCAGCTTGTCAGGTCTGTTGACCGCAATTCCGACTGGAGATGCGACCCCATTGACTCGAGTCAAAAAACCGCGGCCCTCAAAGCAAGACGCCCGGCGCTCTTTCGAGGCCGGGCGAGATGCAGTTTAGTTCAGTGCGGCAGTGGACTACAGCGCTTAGCGATCTACGCGTAGAAATCCACCATGCCACGTCCACCGCTCAGCGGGCTGTGCTTAAGTTCGACGGCATGGCCTGTCAGGTCACTCTCGCTACCAGCAAGCAGCTCGCTGCCCGAACTGCCACGACCTCGGCCGTCATTCTCCTGCCCCTGCCACCCACGATTGAGCGACTGATCGGATACGTTGGCGTCCATGGTCATGCCCTGCTGGGCAAACATTTCGCGCAAACGATGCATCTGCCCTTCCAGTGCTTCCCGCACGTTGGCGTTCGGGCTGGCAAAGGTCACCTGGGTCTGATCTTGGTTAACGCTAATGCGCACATCCAGACGACCCAGCTCGGCCGGGTCGAGCTGAATTTCGGCCGACTTGAGGTTCTGGCTGGACAACAGCATGACCCGATCCACGACCGCCTCGCTCCATCCGCCCTGGTGCATGGCGATCGGCTGCCCCGGTGCCAGCGGAGTACGCGGCGCCTGCGCGGCCTGTTGACCAATCGCCTGGCTCAAGGCGCTGAGCTTGCTAACAAAGTTTTCGGGGCGCGTATCCGCCGAGCTCTCCTTGAGGGCTTCCAGGCCTTCGCGGGTCAGCTCCAGCAGCGGTACATCAAGGCTGTCTTCGGGAGGAGCGTCCAGTTGCTGGCTGCCCATCGCCGCCATCGCGCTGGCGAAACTCTGCCCGGCACTGAGTGTTGCTTGGTTTGCCTGTCCGGTTGGTGATGCCTGTTCGGCTGCAGCGGCCTTCGCTTTGGCGCCCAGTTCAAGCGCCATCTGTACGGCAGGCATCTGATTGAGCGCGTCGATCTCGGGGTCGAAGCTGGCGTCGGTCATGCTGGCTGGCCCTGAACTGAGCAAGCTCGAATTGGCCACCATGGCCGGATCGGCCTGCGCCTCGCTACCCAGTTGCAACGCCGGGTCTGTGCTCACCTCGGCCGGCGGCTCGGCCATCCCCATACCCAGCAGGAGCAACGGATCCAGCACTGGCTCGTCGCTCTCGGCCTCGGTCGGCAAAGCCTTGCCGCTATCGGCAACAACCGGTTGTTCCACGGCATCGCCAGGAACCACGCTGGCGTCTCCCTTGGGCTCCGGCTGGGCGTTTCGATCGGCCTTGGCAGCACCTTCGGCGCGCTCGGCCGACTTCGCCTGACGCTCCTTGGCATACACCTGAGCGAAGCTGGAGGCCTCGTTCTTGCGCGGCTCAGCTGGCCTTTCCGGCGTTTTGGCGGCGCTCGGCCTGGGCTTTATTTCGGGTGCCGACTTGAGCAGCATATCGGGAGCGACGGACATGGATAGTCTCCGTTCGGGATGGTTCGTAACGGAGAGATAGCAAAGGATGGGCCAACTCTGCTCAGCACCGCAAAGCAGGCAATGGCGGTTACAGGCGGTAGCGTTGCCGATCGGATTTCAACAGGATGCGAACGATGGCGAACTCACGCTCGACCTGCTCAATCAGCTCGGGCGCCTCGTCCATCAGCTCGCGCCGACCGACTTCTTCGAGGTGCTTGCACAGATTGGCGAGCATCAGCGCGCCCATGTTGCTGCAGCTACCTTTGAAGCTATGCGCCGCCAGCCGCAGACCCTGTGCATCGCCGGTGGTGTTGGCGTGACGAAGCAGGCGCAGACGTTCTTCCGAATCGGCCAGGAAAGTATCCAACAGCACCGGATACTCGTCTTCCATGACGTCCTGCAATGAAGCCAGAACAGCGCTGTCGAGATGAATATCGGACAAGGGGTTACTCCCCGGACGGAAAGCGCTGGATTATGCCTCAGCGGACCATGAAAACTCCACGCAGATGCCCCGGCCGTCGTCGCCCAAGGTACACCGTTCGCTCAACTGCTGAACCAGCGCCAGGCCTCGGCCAAACAGGCTGTTGGCGTGCAGTCGCTGCTCCATGACGCGGTTTCTGTCGAACCCGGCACCGCTGTCCTCGACCCGCACGATCAGTCGCCCGCCCTTAGCTTCCGGCACCAGTTGCAGGTGAAAACGTACGTAGCCGTCATCCAGCTTGGCGAGGCGCTCGCCGCGCTGCTGGTAGTAATCGGCAAAGCCCTCGGCGTTGCATTTAAGGGCCGAGTCCAGCCCCAGCACACCGTGCTCCAGGGCATTGGAATACAGCTCGGCGAGCACGCTGAACAGCGCTCCAGCCTGCGGTCGCAGTCCGCGTACCTCCAGCAGAAGTTGAAGCAGGAATGGCAGCGGATTGAAGCGTTTCAGGGTTTCGCCGCGAAATTCAAACGTGGCCGACCAGTCCGATGGGCTGCTTTGCCCACTGTCGGCGAAGCGCAAGAGCGGTCGATTCAACACGACCTCCTCGACCATGCTCACTTCAACCAGACTGACATCGTCCTGCTGCTCGCCCCTGAACAGCGCGAGGGCTTGCTGAATCTCGGCAAACAGCTGGTCCGGCACCTGGCTATGGGCAAAGACCTCAAGCAGGCGTGCCTCGCCGAACTGCTCGGCCTGGTCGTTGCACGCTTCGAGCACGCCGTCGGAAAGCAGCAGAACGCGGTCACCGGTATGCAGCGGATAGACCTCGTACGCATCGTTGAACTGCTTTGGGTCGAGAATGCCCAGTGGCAAGTGACGCGATACCAGCGGCGTATGCTGGCCGTCCTTGCGCAGCAGGTAGCCATCCGGCAGCCCGCCGTTCCACACCTCGACCACTTGCCGCTGAAAGCTGATATTGAGCACGGTGGCGCAGCAGAATACGCCCATCGGCAGGATGTGCTTGAGCTTGGCGTTGATCTCGCGAAGGATTTCCCCCAGGTGATGCCCCTTGGCGGTCATGCCATAGAACACCTCGGCCAGCGGCATCGCGCCAATCGCCGCCGGCAGGCCATGGCCGGTGAAATCGCCGAGCAGCACGTGCATACCACCCGAGGGGTTGTAGGCGGCCAGCAACAGGTCGCCGTTGAACAGCGCGAACGGCGACTGCAGGTAGCGGATATTCGGTGCGTCCAGGCAGCCGGAATGGGCCACCTTGTCGAACACCGCCTTGGCCACGCGCTGTTCGGTAAGCAGGTGTTCGTTATGCATGGCAATCAGGTCGCGCTGCTGCAACACCGTTGCCTGCAAACGGCGCAGGCGATCCATGGCCTTGATCTTGGCTTCGAGAATGACGCGGTTATAGGGCTTGGCGAGGAAGTCGTCCCCCCCCGCATCCAGGCAGCGCACCAGCGCCTCGCCTTCGGTCAGCGAGGTCAGGAAGATGATCGGAACCAGCGCCTCGCCGGCGATCTCCTTGATCCGGCGCGCGGCGTCGAAGCCATCCATCACCGGCATCAGCGCGTCCATCAGCACGAGCTGGGGACGCTCCTGCTCGAACAGCGCAACCGCCTCCAACCCGTTGCTCGCAGTCAGGGCTCGATGGCCCTGGCGGCTGACGATGGTCGAGAGCAGCATGCGGTCCGCCGCATTGTCCTCGGCGATCAGAATGGACAGGCGCGCCGGCATGATCGAGGACTCGCTTAAGCGATCTGGAAGAGTTGTTCGAAATTGGAGATGGCGAGGATCTTCCGGACATCCGGGTTGCAATGCAGCAAGCGGATCTGGGCCTGATCACCGCCGGCATGATCGCGCAGCAGCAACAACATGCCGAGTGCGGAACTGTCGAGGTAAGTGGTGCCCTTGAGATCGACCACGTAGCTTTTCGGGGTTGAATTGACGCGCTCGTAGGCGTCGCGAAATTCCTGATGGGCACCAAAATCGAAACGCCCCTGAATAACGATGGTCAGCTCTTGCCCATCCGACGAGGGCAGCGAGGTGATGGCCATGAACCACTCCTTAAATCCGGCAGATAAAATCGACGATTCGCGTCTAGGTCGCCGTTTGCGGAAACTACCGACGCACAAGCCGTATGATCAAGATGTAGCACCCAGAGTCCCATGCGGCAACTGCAATCAACTCAAATCGCGACCCGACAGACGTTGCGCCAGTTCGTCGAGCAGTTTTTGCTCGCGCTTGTCCTCAGCACGACGCGCTTCATCCAGGTAGCGCTGCACCAATTTGCGCAACCCTTCCAGACGGGCGTAGCGCTTCTGCCAGACCTCGCGAACCTGCGCCACGTTGTTGCGATGCCAGTTCACTGTGTTGCGTTGCTGACCGATGGCCACTTCGAGCTGGGAAAGAAACCGCTGGTAGTTCATCAGCCACTGACCTGAGACACCGCGTTGGCCTTCATTGATCCACTGTTGTTGATAGTCGCCGCGGTAAATTTCCAGCTCGCCGAGTTTCACCTCGGCCTGGCTGAGCAATCCCTGGCTATGGCCAAGCTGCAGCGCCGCCTCGCGCTCGGCACGCTCGGCCATTTCCACCACAGGCCCGAGACGGGCGGCGCGGCTCTGCGACACTGGTTAGGAGGCCGGCGCAGCAGGGTTGATGGTGGCCGCCAGCAGCTCGCTGCTGCGCTGCAGGTGTTCGCTCTCGCGCAGGCCCTGGCGCAGGTAACGCACCATTGCGGGTTGGCGAGCGATGGCCAGGTCGGTGTCGGCGTCGCCGCCGGGCACGTAGGCACCCACACTGATCAGGTCGCGGCTTTGCTGGTAACGCGACCACAGTTGTTTGAAGCGTTGGGAGTTCTTCAGGTGTTCGGCGGAAACCACCTGCGGCATCACCCGGCTGATCGACGCTTCGATATCGATGGCCGGGTAATGCCCTTCCTCGGCAAGGCGACGCGACAAGACGATATGCCCGTCGAGAACGCCTCGGGCCGCATCGGCGATCGGATCCTGCTGATCATCGCCTTCGCTGAGCACGGTGTAGAAAGCGGTAATCGAGCCGCCGCCTTTCTCGGCATTGCCGGCACGTTCGACCAGCCTTGGCAGCTTGGCGAACACCGACGGCGGATACCCCTTGGTTGCGGGCGGCTCACCGATGGCCAGGGCGATTTCGCGCTGGGCCTGGGCGAAGCGGGTCAGCGAGTCCATCAGCAGCAGCACGTTCTTGCCCTTGTCGCGGAAGTATTCCGCGATCCGGGTGCAGTACATCGCGGCGCGCAAACGCATCAACGGCGCTTCGTCCGCGGGCGATGCCACCACCACGGAACGTTTGATCCCCTCCTCGCCGAGGATTTCGTCGATGAACTCCTTGACCTCACGGCCACGCTCACCGATCAGGCCGACGACGATGATGTCCGCCTCCGTAAAGCGGGTCATCATGCCGAGCAGCACGCTCTTGCCGACCCCAGTACCGGCAAACAACCCAAGCCGCTGACCCCGACCAACCGTAAGCAAGCCGTTGATACTGCGGATGCCCACGTCCAGCGGCGTGTTGATCGGGTTGCGGTTGAGCGGGTTGATCGTCGGGCCGTCCAGCGGCACCCAGTCCTCGGCTTTCATGCCGCCCTTGCCATCCAGCGCGCGGCCGGTGCCGTCCAGCACCCGCCCGAGCATCGACATGCCCATGGGCAGACGGCCAGTGTCGGGCAACGGCACCACCCGCGCACCCGGCGCAATCCCGGCCAGGCTGCCGACCGGCATCAGGTAAATCTTGCCGTTGGAAAACCCCATGACCTCCGCCTCAACCTGTACTGGCTGATAGCTGTCGTCGTTGATCACCAGGCAGCGATTGCCCAGGGCCGCTCGCAGGCCTTCGGCTTCGAGGGTCAGGCCCACCATGCGCAGCAGGCGGCCTTCGACCACCGGCTGGGTGGGCAACTGAATGGCGGTGTTGTAGCCCGCCAGGCGCTTGGCAAAACTGGTGCGCTCAATGCGCATCGGTCGAGTCGCCGGCAGCATCGAGATTGATCGAGATATCGGCAGCAGGCACCTGAGTCGCCTGTTCGCGACGTTGCTCGAAGAGTTGCTTGAGTACCTGGCTGAGACGGGTTTCGGTGCTCGCATCAATTCGGCTGTGCTCGCTTTCGACGCGGCAACCACCCGCCATCAGGGAGTCGTCTTCGAGAATGCGCCAGCTTTCCTCGTGACGGTCGCGCAGGGCTTTGACCATCTCAAAATCCTGCGGGTTGAGGTGAATGCGCACATTGCTTGCGCCCATGGGTAACAGCTTCAGCGCCTCGCGCAACACTTGGCGAATCTGCGAGGAGTCGGTGCTCAATTCCCGCTGGATGACCTGACGCGCCATGTGGCTGACGAGCTCGACCAGCGCAGCTTCGACCTGTTGGTCCTGCTCGGCGATTGGATCGAACAGCTGGCCCATCAGTTGTTCGAGACCGGCGAGCCTGGCATTCAGAGCAACCTCAGCTTCCTGGCGGGCCTTCAACTGACCGGCACGAAAGCCGTCCTTCTCGCCGGTGCTGAAGCCTTCGTTATAGGCGTCCTGACGAATCGCCTCGAGCTCGTCCAACGTCAAGGGTTTGACGTCCTCCAGCAGGACGTCTTCGACCTCCTGGGGCGCTTCGGCTGGGCTTGCCGCCGCAGCCGGTTCGGGGGAATGCACCTCGCTGGCTTCTGTGGTTTCGCCGTGCTCGTCGAAACTGGGCAGCGACCAGCGATCAAAGCCGCCGATGTCCTTCGCGCGAATCAGTTCGCTGGGCACTTCCTTGGAAGCCATGCTCAATATCCTTCAGTTAGACCATTTCTTCGCCGCCCTTGCCGCCAAGGACGATTTCCCCGGCTTCGGCCATACGGCGGGCAATGGTAAGGATTTCTTTCTGCGCCGTTTCCACGTCGCTGACCCGCACCGGGCCCTTGGCTTCCAGATCGTCGCGCAGCAGTTCGGCGGCGCGCTTGGACATGTTCTTGAAGACCTTTTCCTTGATCGCTTCGTCGGCGCCCTTGAGTGCCAGCACCAGCACGTCGGACGACACTTCGCGCAGCAGTGCCTGAATGCCGCGATCGTCGACATCGGCCAGGTTGTCGAAGACGAACATCAGGTCTTCGATCTGCGAGGACAGGTCTTCGTCGACTTCGCGGATCGAATCCATCAACTGACCTTCGATCGAGCTGTCGAGGAAGTTCATGATGTCGGCCGCCCGCTTGACGCCGCCCATGGACGCGCGAGTGGTGTTGGAGCTGCCGGAGAACTGCTTCTCGAGAATCTGGTTGAGTTCCTTCAGCGCCGCTGGCTGCACGGTATTCAGCGACGAGACACGCAGAACGATATCCAGCCGCACCTTGTGATCGAAATGGCCGAGTACTTCACCGGCCTGATCGGGATCGAGGTAAGCGACCACGATCGCCTGGATCTGCGGATGCTCGTAGCGGATCACATCGGCCACGGCACGCGGCTCCATCCATTTCAGGCTGTCGAGGCCGCTGGTGCTACCGCCGAGCAGAATCCGGTCGATCAGATTGCCGGCTTTGTCTTCACCGAGCGCCTGGGTGAGCATCTTGCGAATGTAGCCGTCGGCGCCAACGCCCAGGCTGGTCTGGTCGCCGACGATATCGACGAACTCGCCCATCACCTGCTCGACCTGCTCGCGATGGATGTTGCGCATGCCAGCCATGGCGACGCCGACCCGCTGCACTTCCTTCGGCCCGAGGTGTCGCAGCACCTGCGCTGCGTCGGTTTCGCCGAGCGAGAGCAGAAGGATCGCGGCTTTGTCGACCTTGCTCAACTTGCTGATACGGGCGTTGTCGTTACTCATCGGCGTTGATCCACTCTTTTACCACTTGGGCGACGCGGCCCGGGTCTTCAGCAACCAGGCTCTTGATCGCATTCAGTTGTCCATCATACCCCTCGCTCGGGCTGGGCAGGAGGATGCTTTGCGGGCCACCGAGGCTCACCCGATCTTCGGACAGCTCGCCATCCAGCCCACCCATCTCACCCAGTTCGACGTCGCGCCCACCATTACTCGCCAGGCCCCGGTTCTTACCGCCACCGGTAATGTTGTTCAACACCGGACGCAGTACACCGAATACCAGTACCAGGATGAACAGCACACCGAGCACTTGCTTGACGATGTCCCAGAACCACGGCTGGGTGTAGAACGGAATTTCGATGATCTCTTCGCCAGCGCTGGCGGCAAACGCGGTGTTGATCACGCTGACGCTGTCGCCACGGCTGGCGTCGAAGCCGACCGAGTCCTGAACCAGGCGAGTGAAACGCGCCAGTTCGTCACTGGTCCACGGCACGCGGCTGGTTTCGCCGGTAGCCGCATCAACAACCACCTGGTCGTCCACCACCACGGCAACCGACAGCCGGCGTAAACGGCCCTGCTGCTGCTTGGTGTAGCTGATCGAGCGGTCCAGTTCAAAATTGCGGGTGGATTGTTCGCGCTTGTCGGCCGGGTAAGGGGCGAGCATCGGCTGACCGGTTGCCGGGTCGACCACCTGTTCGCCGTTGGCATCCAGCAATGGCTGGCCTGCCGCTACCGGACCGGCGATCGCCGCGGCGCCGCCCGCTTGTTCTGGCGCTGCAGCCGCACCGGGCGGTTGATTGCTCAACGCACCGGGAACGCCCTGGGGGCCGGAACTGCTGGTGCGCTGCTCGTTGACCTGCTGCTCGCTGCGCAGTGCCGGTTGATCGGGGTTGAACATTTCCGAGGTCGATTCGACCGCGCTGAAATCCACATCCGCGGACACTTCCGCCTTGTAGCGGCCTGCGCCGAGCACGGGCTGCAGAATGTTGTGCACGCGTTGGGTAAACAGGCTTTCCATGCGCCGGCTGTAATCGAACTGCTTGCCAGCCATGCTCAGTTCGGAAAGCTCCTGCTGATCGGACAGCAGATTGCCTTTCTGATCGACGACCGTGACCTGGCCCTTGTCCATTTCCGGTACGCTGCTCGCGACCAGATTGACGATGGCCATGACCTGGCTGGGTTCCAGACTGCGTCCAGAGTACAGCTCGACCAGCACCGAGGCACTCGGCTTGCGCTCGTCGCGGACAAACACCGAACTCTTCGGAATGGCCAGGTGCACGCGCGCCGCCTTGACGTTGTTCAGGCTCGAGACGGTACGCGCCAGCTCGCCTTCCAGGCCGCGGCGGTACTGGGTCGCTTCCATGAACTGGCTGGTGCCGAGCCCCTGCTCCTTGTCGAGAATCTCGAAACCGACGTTGCTGTCGCTTGGCGCCACACCGGCTGCCGCCAGACGCATGCGAGCCCGCGCCAGGTCATCGGACTTGACCAGCAAGGCACCGGAATTCGGCTCGACGGTAAATTGAATGTCAGCGGCGGTGAGGGTTTCCATCACCTGGGTGGAATCCATACCGTCCAGGCTGCCATACAGCGGACGGTAATCTGGCTGCTGCGACCACAACACCACGGCAAAGCCGATGGCCACGCTGGCGGCCAGGCCGACCAACAGGCCGATCTGCCGCAACATCGACATGTCGGAAAGATTTTCCAGAAAGGTCAAACCAAAGAGTGGTTTCTTTGGTTCATCGCCACCCAGGGTGGCGGGTACGGTTGCAACGACTGCTTCGGCCATGATCTAGAACCCTACCCGTTAAACCGGCATCTGCATGATGTCTTGATACGCCTGGACCAACTTGTTGCGCACCTGCGTCATGGCCTGCATCGACACGCTGGCTTTTTGCGAGGCGATCATCACGTCAGTCAGGTCGATACCGCTGTTGCCCATTTCAAAAGCCGTGGCCAACTGGGTGGACGCTTGCTGGGTCTCATGAACCTTGTTCACTGCCTGACCGAGCATTTCCGAGAAACTCGGAGCGCCGGGCTCAGGTGCGCTGGTCACGGGCTTCTGCCGCGCCATCGCTTCGGTCTGCATGGAACGCATTTCCAACATCAGACGATTGAATTCAACACCTTGGCTCATGACCTTCCTCCACGTCCGCAGTTTTTTGACGCTGTGCGGCTAGTAACAGGGAGATTGCAACAAGGATGCCAGGTAATGGCGAAGGGGATATTAAAGGCTTGAAGCGCCGGCAGAAGCCGGCGCCATGCGCGCGAGAGAGAGGTGACGGAGATCCAGCAGCGAGGCGTTGCGGGCTAAGCGGTCACTCCTGAAAGCTGAATCCACGCTCCATGACCTAGGCCCGAGACTTACCGTTGACGGTGAAGCGCGAGATTGGCGGTCGGACTATTCGAGGGGTAACGCGACGCGCAACCCATTTCAGATCCTGATGCGCATGACGCTTTTAGCTGGCGAAAAGATAAGCCTCCACATCCATGCCGGCATCGCGCATCTGCGCCAGCTTGTAGCGCAGCGTGCGCGGGCTGATGCCCAGCCGCTCAGCGGCTTCCTTGCGGCGCCCGCGCTCGGAGCGCAGGGTATCGATGATCATCTGAAATTCGTGACGGCGCATGTCATCGCCAAGCGCACCCGCCTCTCCGGCCGACTCCATTGCTACCGGAGCAGGCATACTTGCCGGCACCATGCTCAGCAGCGGTGGCGTGATCGGCGCCTGGCTGCCGATAGGAGCGGTCAGGCACAAGTCCTGGGGCTGGATCAGACCGCCCTGCTGCAGAATCAAGGCCCGCTGAATGGCGTTGTCCAATTCGCGCACGTTGCCTGGCCAGGCGTGCGCCGTCAGGCTGGCTTGCGCCTGCGGAGAAAAGCGCACGGGGGCGTGATTCATTTTTTTGACGTATTTACCCAGCAGCCGCTCGGCCAGCGGCATGATGTCCGCCGGACGCTCGCGCAGCGGCCGCCACGCCAGCGGAAACACCGAAAGGCGATAGTAGAGGTCCTCGCGGAAACGACCCGCCGCCACTTCGCTCGCCAGGTCGCGGTTGCTGGTGGCCAGCACGCGAATGTCGAGGATGATCGGCTTGCGCGCTCCCACTCGCTCGACCTCGCGCTCCTGCAGCACGCGCAACAGCTTGGCCTGCAATCCCAGCGGCATTTCGGAAATTTCGTCGAGCAAAATGGTGCCGCCTTCGGCCATCTCGAACTTGCCAGGCGCACTGGCAATCGCGCCGGTGAAGGCGCCCTTTTCATGGCCGAACAGCGTGGCCTCGAGCATGTTGTCGGGAATGGCTGCGCAGTTGATGGCGATAAACGGTTTGGTTGCTCGCCGCGATTGCTGGTGGATATAGCGCGCCAGGACTTCCTTGCCGGTGCCGGACTCGCCAGTGATCAGCACCGTCGAATCGCTTTGCGCGACGCGGGTCGCCAGTTCCAGCAATTGCAGACTCGCTGGCTCGCGCGCAACCGGGCCATCCTGGTCGTTGCTGCTCAATCGGCCGAGGGCGTGACGCTCCACCAGCGTCAACAACGCCTTGGGCTCGAAAGGTTTGACCAGGTAATCCGCTGCGCCCTGGCGCATGGCATCCACCGCGCGCTCGACGGCACCATACGCCGTCATCAACAGCATTGGCAGTTGTGGCTGGCGCTGGCGAATCAAGGCCAGCAACTGGTGGCCATCCATGCCCGGCATGTTGACGTCGCTCACCACCAGGCCGAACGGCTCTTCGGCGATGGCCAGCAGCGCTGCTTCGGCGCAATCCACCGCGCGGAACTCATGGCCGGCGAGGCTCAGGGTGTCGGCCAGGGCTTCGCGCAGGGCGCGGTCGTCTTCCACCAACAGAACTTTGGCAGCCATGATCAATACTCCTGAAGCGAAGGGTGCGCCGCTGCGATGAGCGGCAATATCAACAAGGCGCAGGTACCGCGATCTGGGCGCGAACGCAGCTGCAGCTCACCCTGGTGGGCACGTGCAACCGCTTTGACCACTGCCAGGCCGAGCCCGGTGCCGGTGGTCTTGGTCGTGAAGAAGGGTTCGCCCAACCGCGCCAGGGTGGCAGGCGCTATGCCGGGGCCGTTATCGCTGACACACAGACGCAGGGTGCCGCCACGCTGATACAGGTGAATCTTCAGCTGAACCTCGCGGCCGCCGGCCTGGATGGCGTTTTCCAACAGATTGAGCACAGTGCCGACCAAGGTGTCGCGGTTGCACAACAACTCGCCAACGCGGCTGTCGCACTGCCAGCGAACGTCCATGCCCTGCACATGGGGCTCGGCCGCCGCGCGCAGTGAGTCGAACAATGCGCTGGGCGCGATACGATCCGGCAGCGGCAGGTCGCCACGGGCAAAAATCAGCATGTCGCGCACCTGGTGTTCAAGCTCATGCAAGCGCTCTTTCAGGCGGCCGGCGAAACGCTGCTGCTGTTCGGCCGGCAAGACCTGCTCGGTCAGATGACTGGCGTAAAGCAACGCGGCCGATAAAGGCGTGCGGATCTGATGGGCCAGCGAAGCGACCATCCGCCCCAAAGCAGAAAGGCGCTCATGGCGAGACAACTGATCCTGCAGGCGACGGGTTTCTGTCAGGTCGGTCAGCAACACCAATTGCCCGGGCTCGGCATTCAGCGAGCGAGTGGCGATCGACAGCCGCCGGCCGTCCTTCATGGATATTTCGTGGCCGTCATCTTCCCGAGGGGCAAAATTGCGGGCGATGACCTCGCGCCAGAGCATGCCAGCCAAGGGTTTGCCCAGTTGGGTACGGGCGGCCGGGTTGGCTTCCCGCACCACACCTTGCCCATCGATGACGATCACCCCGCCTGGCAGTAGATCGAGCAGGCTCTGCAGGCGATTGGCCAGGCGCTCTTTCTCGGCAAGCTCCTGCATGCGCTGGGCGCTGACCAATGCCAGCTGCCCCTTGAGCTCGGTCACGCGCGCCTCGAGCATGCTGTACGACTCATTGAGCTGGGTCGACATCTGGTTGAACAGGGAAAACGCCTGCTCCAGGCCAGCACGGCTCGCGTCCTCCAGGGGAGCGGCCTGAGCGGGTTCAGCATTCAGCGGGGTCACGGATGGTTTCATGGTTCTCTCTCGCGCAGCGAGCCGTCATAAGACAGTCAGTTGCAAGAGAGATAGCAATACCCGTGCCTAAAAATTAATCCTTATTTATCAATTGCTTGATAAATACAGCCGGGGAATTCGTCAATCCTTCGGCTTTATTCGGCAGGCCCGCGCCAAGGTACTGACAGCGGGAGGGTGAAGGGAGCGCAAGCGTTGCGCCGTTCTTGATGGCGCAACGCCCCGGTAAGGACAATAGATTCGCTTATTCGTCGAACTGGCCTTCGTCATCGCGACGGCCCATACCGTATTTGCGCATTTTCTCGACCAGGGTGGTTCGCCGAATACGCAGCCGTTCTGCAGCCCGCGCCACGATACCGTTGGCATCGTCCAGGGCTTGCTGAATCAACCCCTGCTCAAGGTTGCCCAGGTAGTCTTTGAGGTCCAGCCCTTCCGGTGGCAGCATGGCGGGCGAATCCAGGCCCGGCAGACCGGCCACAATGGCTGCGCGCTCTTCTAGTTCATCGCGCAGGCTGGTTACCAGGTCCTCGTCTTCATCGTCGACATGGCGAAACTTCTTCGGCAACTCACCAACCCCGATCACGCCGTAGGGATGCATGATCGCCATGCGCTCCACCAGGTTGGCCAGCTCACGCACGTTACCCGCCCAGTCGTGGCGACACAGCGACATGATGGCAGCGGAGTTGAAACGGATCGAACCACGCTTCTCGAACTCCATGCGCGAAATCAGTTCGTTCATCAGCAGCGGAATATCTTCGATACGCTCACGCAGCGGCGCCATTTCGATGGGAAACACGTTCAGGCGGTAATAAAGGTCTTCGCGAAAGCTGCCCGCCTCGATCATCTGCTCGAGGTGCTTGTGGGTTGCCGCGATGATGCGCACATCGGCATGCTGGGTCTTATTGCTGCCTACGCGCTCGAATGTGCGCTCCTGCAATACCCGCAGCAGCTTGACTTGCATCGGCAACGGCATGTCGCCAATTTCGTCAAGAAACAGGGTGCCGCCATTCGCCAGTTCGAAACGGCCGGAGCGGCTGGTAATCGCTCCGGTGAACGCGCCCTTCTCATGGCCGAACAGTTCGCTTTCGAGCAGCTCGGCAGGGATGGCGCCGCAGTTCACCGGCACAAAGGGCCCATCGCGACGCTTGGAGTGGTAATGCAGGTTGCGCGCGACTACTTCCTTGCCCGTACCGGACTCGCCCAGGATCAGCACGCTCGCCTCGGTATCGGCAACCTGCGCCATCATCTGGCGAACCTGCTGAATCGCGCGGCTGGTACCCACCAGGCTGCGAAACAAATTGGTCTCGCGCTGCCGTCCGCGGTCCCGGGCCTGGTCGTACATCTCGCGATAAACCTGGGCACGGTGCAGCGAGTCGAGCAGCTTGTTGTAGCTCGGTGGCATTTCCAGGCTGGCGAGAATGCGTCGACGCAACTCATCCGGCCAGTCGGGAGCCGCCTGCTCGCCGAGCAACAGCAGCGGCAGGAATTCATCCCACTCCTCGACCTGCTTGAGCAGCTCCAGGGCACCGCCCCTGCCTTGTACCTCGCCAAGCAGGACAGTAAGAATTTCGCGACTGGACGATAGCGATGCCACTTCGTCCTGCCAGGTTTTGCTATCGCAGGCGAGGTGATCTTCGCCGAGGAAGTTCAGGATGACGGCCAAATCTCGCCGGCGCTCCTGATTGTCATCAATCAACAGAATTTTGGTTTCACGCCACATAGTGTTTGATCTGGCCCAGGGAGTGAAAGAAACGACGCGATCAGACCGATCCAGCCGCAAGCAATTGGCCAGTAGTTAAGTCAATTTTTTGGATGCAGTCAATTTTATGGCGTGCTTTTTTGCATGATCCGACAGACAACCTAAGCGGCTGTTTGGAATATCAGGAGCGCTGGACAGGCGATAAGAGCACGCAAAATCTGCGGCGCGCACAGGAGTGCGCGCGGGGGATGAAAATGACTGCTCAGGCTTAACCGAACAACTGATAAACCTTGGCACCCTGCTGCGAATGGTTCAGCTGCAGAAGCTCCGCAGCCAAGCGCTGCTGTTCGGACTGGCAGACAGTCACCAGCTCGCGATACAGATCGAGAAGCTCCTGCATACGGGCACGCAGCATGTCCTGATCAGGCGTGGCATCGACCATCGCCTCATCGACTGCCTGACGGCACTGTATATCGAGCGCACCGATGGCGGCCCAATCCTTAGTCGCCAATGCAGTGCGTAGTGCGCTACCGGTTTCTTGCAGACGCTGAACAGACTGACTCATGAAACATGCTCCTCAAACGAAACGCCATCACTGACTGATTGCGTCCCAACCGGTCTTTACATCACGCAGAAGACTCGCCACTTCATCCAGAGGAGCGGCTTCGTTTTTCAGGTTAGCCTCAACCAGGCGCGAAATCATGTACTCGTAGAGCCTGTCCAGATTGCCGGCCACTTCGCCGCCTGCTTCCAGATTCAACCCTTCGCGCAGCCCACCGATGATACCGATGGCCTTGCCAATCAGCTCGCCTTTGAGCGCCGTCTGATTACGCTCTACCGCACCGCGGGCTTGCGCCAGGCGAGTGAGGCCGCCCTCCATGAGCATTTGGATCAACCGATGCGGGCTGGCTTCAACGGCTTGGGCGTGGGTATTGACGTTTTGATATTGCTTGAGGGCAGCCATTGCGTTCATCGTTGATCCTCGCTGTTCATCATTGCCGATACTATTTATATCGGCGAACAGCGGGATAACTTTAGCTACGTTTAGCCCGCCGAAGGCTCAACTTCGCTGCCTATGGCAGCCCAAGCGTCCTTGATTTGAACGAGCAGCGCTTCGACCTCTTCAAGGCTTTTCGCCTCGCGCTCGAGTGCCACGCCCGCGAGTTTGCGGGTCATGTATTCATACAGCGCGTCAAGATTGCCGGCGATTTCACCGCCCTGCTGCTTGTCCAGACTGGCCTGGAGAATACCAAGAATCGTGATGGTGCCACCTACTGCCAAGCCGCGCACTTCACTGTTACCTTCGACCTGCGCCTGCCGCGCCAGCAGCACGCGTTCGATAGCGCCATCTAGCAGCATCGCCACCGCACGGTATTGAGATACATCCTGGCTGGTCTTTACTTTCTTGTAGGTATCGATTGGCTTGCTCATATCATCAATCTCTCTTTGCAACGCCTGGCAGACTGGACAACGCACCGGCCAACCAATCGCTGGTGCGGCTAAGCTGGCCAACGAGGCTGTCCATTGCGTTGTATTGCGAATACAGCCTGGCCTGTATCGAGGCCACGCGGGTGTTCAGGGCGGTTTTCTGCTCATCCACATTGCTCAGGGTCTGCTGCAGCCCACTGACGCGCTGCTCAAGCACCCCCCCGGACTTCACATAACCGGAGATGCGGCCATCCAGGCGATTCATCAGCCCGGTTTCACCAGTGACAAAGGCACCGACGGCGTCATAGTTTTCTTTCAGCGCTGCATCGAGCTTGGTGTCATCGATTTTCAGCTTGCCATCTTTCTGCGTGGTGATACCCAGATCGGTCAATGCCCGCAGTTCACCGTTGGCAGGTGAACCGATTTCGGTACGAATGCCGCTGAGCAGGTTGCGGATCGATGAGTCACCAACCAGCCCGCCGGTGACGGGTTCTTTGCCCTCGCCGACCGACACGACGCTGGTCAAGCTGTTGGTTGTAGAAATCAGCTTGTTGTAGGAATCGACAAATTTCTTGAGGCTGTCCTTGACCGCCGAGGTGTTGTCGCCGACGGTCACGGTGACGCTCTTGCCCTCTTCTGCCTTGACCAGATCGAAGGTCACGCCTTCGATCACGCCAGAAACCGAGTTAGTCGCACTTTCCAGTTCGAGCCCGTCGATCTTGAATTTGGCATTTGCAGCCACGCTGAGCGCGGCTGGCATATCAGTCACCAGGGCCTGCAAACCTGCGCCGTCGGCGCTCAGGGTCAGGTCCTTGCCGGCGCCAGTTTTGTTTGAAGACAACACCAGACGAGAGGTATTGGCCACAGGGTCGGTAACGATATTGGCGCTGATGCCCTGATCTTTGAGCGTAGTATTGATGGAGTCGCGCACCTCTTTGAGAGTAGCGCCGTCTGCGACATCAATATCGTAGCTGTCAGTGCCCAACGAGACGGTAAGCTTTCCACCAGTCGTGAACGCGGCAGCGGAGGTTCCCGCCACCGAACCGGAAGCGATCTTGCTAGCAGACGCCAGCGTCGTCACTTCCATGGAATAGTTGCCCGCAAGGGCGGTTTTACTGGCAGATACGGTCACTTTTGCCGTATCGGACGATGTGGCCTTGCGCGTATCGAACAGGCTCAGGTCATTGAGGCTCTTGAGCGCGGTTTGGAATTCGCTCAGGGCGCCCTTGAGGGTGCCCAACGAGGAAATCCTGGAGGTCGTTGCCGACTCCAGGCGCTTGAGCTGCGCGTCTTTGGGTGCCCGTTCTGCGCCGACCATAGCTTTGACGATTTGATCAATGTCAACGCCAGATCCAATACCTGTAATGCCTGCCATGTTCTTAGCCTCGCCAAAGGGTTGACACCCTATTCCTGTTACCAGAATGGTAAACAAGTTTCATGCCAGTGATTCTAGGCCTCCGCCTTAAACAACAGACTGCGTACTTCGGATAAATTCTCGGCAAGCTTCAGCGCTTCTTCTGAAGGTATCTGCCGAATCACATCCCCGGAACTGGCATCCGTCACCTTTACCACAACGCGGCCGTTGCCATCGTCGAGAGAGAAGTTGATGTCGCGACGCACGGACTGCACGAACTCCTGAATATTGTTCATGGCCTTTTCCAGTTCCGCGCGACTCCCAGGCTTCTCTGGACGTTCGCTTTCAATGCCTGACTGCTTCGCTAACGCTTCGGCATCCGCGCCTGAGGCATTTGATATTTCCTGCTGTCTAGCCGTTAGCACATCGGCCGGCTTGATGCCCGGTTTCAACGAATCGCGTATCGAACCAATGTCCATAATTTTTTCCTCGGAATGAGGTAATGGGGGGAAGGTTGCCCTGCCCCCCATCGACGCTGCCTTTAACTTAGCCCAGGAGGCTAAGGACCGCCTGTGGCAACTGGTTGGCCTGGGCCAGAATCGCAGTACCTGCCTGTTGCAGAATCTGGTTCTTGGTCAGGTTAGCCGTTTCTGCTGCGAAGTCAGTATCCTGAATCCGACCGCGAGCTGCCGATACGTTTTCCGAGATGTTCTGCAGGTTACCGATGGTGTTTTCGAACCGGTTCTGCACCGCACCCAAGTCAGCGCGCTGCGCATCGATGGCCTGGATCGCCTGGTCGATGACCAGTACTGCTTTTTGCGAGCCCAGTACATCGGTGATGTCGATGTCGTCGACCAGGTTGCCGTCGGTGACTTCGCTTACCGCGATATCGGTAGTAGCAGCAGTTTTAGCCGCATCGACTGTGGCGCCGGAACCGAAGGTGAAGCTTTCGATCTTGTTGGCAGCCTGGCTGGCGGAACCAGAACCCAGTGCGGTTACCAGATCGATGCTGCCGTCTTCGTTCATGTAGGCACCGACACCGATGTTGGCATCGTTGATCACGGTGGCCAGAGCCTGAGCCTGCTGCGCTACGGTCGCACCGCTGGCGAAGGTTGCGGAGAAGGTACGCTCGGTACCACCTTCCAGAGTGACCTTGACCGCGATGGCACCCGAGGCACTTGCAGCGCTGCCGGCAACGCTCGACGCAGCGATGGAACCGGAGCTGAACGAACCCTTGAGGGATTCGGTGCTCATCTCGTCGATGGTAACGCTGATGGTTTCGTTCGCCGCACTACCGACCTGGAAGGTGGTGGTTTCGAACGAGCCGTCCAGCAGCTTTTTGCCACCGAAGGACGTGGTGTTGGAAATACGGTTCAGTTCTTTCTTCAGCTCGCTGACTTCGGAGTTGAGCGCCTTACGCTCTTCTTCGCTGTTCGAACCGTTAGCCGATTGCAGCGACAGATCACGCATACGCTGCAGAATGCTAGTGGACTGCTGCAGCGCGCCTTCAGCGGTTTGCGCAATCGAGATGCCGTCGTTGGAGTTCTTCACCGCAACATTCAGGCCGTTGATCTGGCTGCTCAGGCGGTTGGAGATTTGCAGGCCTGCCGCGTCGTCTTTGGCGCTGTTGATCCGCGAGCCGGTCGACAACCGCTGCAAGGACACATCCAGGGCTTTGGAAGAGGTGTTCAGGTTGCGCTGAGTATTCAGGGAAGCAATGTTTGTGTTGACTGTAAGAGCCATGATGTATGTCCTCCATCGGACCTAGCTTATTTGCCTGAGGCTGCGAAACCCGACTCTGCAGTTCTCAGGCAGCCATTGAGTTCGCATTCGTATTGCTTATCGGCTTGTGCAACCGGAGCTTTAGGGGAAAGTCGAAATTTTTTTCTTTTGCCTTGACAGGCTTCGGAACCATCTCGCTTTCGGCGTATTCCCTTGCACCTGACCACGCTATCGGCCGCTGCGTCTGTAGCTTTAGGAGCGCCGATAATGCGTTGACGAGGCTTGTGTATCAGCCATTGCACGGCCGAAGCGGCGCCTGAGGGCGTGCTATTCTCGGCAAGCCGTGCTGCGCAGATGCTCGTTCAAGGCCAGCCGCAGCGCGATCGAATCGCGCACCTCGTCCAGGTGACGCCAACCGGCTATCAAGAGGGCCATACATGGGAATCTATGCGGAGTTCATGTCCGAGCTGCAGGGTCAGTTCAAGGATTTCGGCTACAAGTGGACCAAATCTAAGGAGCTGTCCTGCGACTGGATTCTGCGCCGGTTGCCGGCCGGTACCGGGGTCGATGTGGGCGGCACCAGCTACCTGGTTAAGAAAGCCCTCGAACAAGGCTGCGACATCACCTACTTCGATTACTTCCCGCCCGCGGACAAGACCATCACCCGCTTTATCGCCGCTGACATGTCCGAATTCGCCGAGCACTTCCAGCCGCGCAGCCTGGACTTCATCAGCACCCGCCATACCCTCGAGCACTCGCTGAACCCGCTTTACCAGCTCTGGCAATACAACCGCACGCTCAAGGACGACGGCGTGCTGGTGGTCATCGTGCCGCAGCATTCCAAGGAATGGGTGTGGTTCTACTCGCACTTCAGCTGCGTGCCGATGGAAAACTGGCTGATGCTGTTCCACCGCGCGGGGTTTTCCATCAAGGAAGTCACGGCGGGAAGCTGGTGGAACGAGCACCCCGAATACATCGAATACCGTTTCGTGCTCGAGATAGAAAGCCGCGGCCTGCGCCTCGACAACCCCGAGCCGCGCCCCTGCTAGTCTGGTGCTATACGCCCACGGCTCCAGGCCGCGGGCCTGCAGAAGATGAAACGCTTAATCCGGCAACCAGGCCGCACGCCAGTTTTTCAGGTTCTTGCCGTCAAGCATCCAGTCACGCAATACGGTGTCGCGCAACTGGTCGCCGGCCTTGGCACAGGCGTCGAGATCGGCGATGTGCATGCGGATCGCCTCGACCCAATCGCGGAAGCGGTTCTTCACGCGCGTAACCGGCAAGCCATCCTGATAGCAGCGCACGTCGCTGCAGATCACCGGAAAACCGCAGGCGCCGTATTCCAAAAGGCGCAGGTTGCTTTTGCACTCGTTGAACAGGTTCTGCTCCACCGGCGCCAATGCAAGATCCAGGTTCAGCGCCGCGAGAGCCTGGGGGTACAGGCCAATATCGACACCTGCATGAACCTCCTTGACGAACGGACGAATGCTCTCAGGGCACATGCCGAAGAACACCCAGTCCACCTCATTGGCCAGTTCCTGAACCACATCGGCAATCAACTCCAGATCGCCGGTATGGCTGGAGCCCCCTGCCCAGCCCACCCGCGGCCGCGGTCCGCTCTGACGCTTGGCCTGTAGCCCCTTCCACCAGGTGGCCGGCAGACGGTTTTCGACGACCCGGATGTCCGGGTGCAGCCCGGCAAACGCCTCGGCCAGCGGCTGGGTCGAAACCACGAAGCGATCGACAAACGCCAACCCGCGCCGCAGCGACTTGAGAATGTCCTTGGGCATGTGCTGACGATGCACATTCTTCAACGGCAGGTTTGGCAGGTAATCGTCCAGCTCATAGACCTTGAATGCGGCGGAAAACGCGCGCATGCGCCGCATCGCTTCGAGCCGTGCTTCGCCGATCTGGCGTTGCAGCACGATCGTGTCGGGTTCGAACCGCTCCAGATCGGCCACATGCATCAGACCGCTGGACAATACGCCGTCGACGAGCCCCGCATCCTTCATTGCCATGAACGGCTGAATGACCCGGTAGTTGCCGCAGCCGAACAGGTCGGCCGGGTGTGCAAGCACGGTGGGCAGCGGCCGCCAGGCCTGCAAGGGCCGCCACGACAATTGCGGGTCGGCCAGTTTGAAGCCTTGCTCGGCCTGCAGTGAAAACCCTGGGTTATAGGCAGGGTCACGGGCCAGAATCGGCAGCCACTTGGCGTACATCGCATCTTCCTGGGCGGGGCTAGGCGCGGGCAGAGCCTGGGCGTCCATCAGCACTTTCGCTCTGGGCGTCCATACGTTCAGGTAGCCGGCCTGGCGGGCCTTGAGGCAGAGGTCGACATCTGCCCAGCGCGCCAGTTGCCGGTCCTCATCGAAACCGCCCAGCTCGATGAACAGCTCGCGCCGCAGCATCAGGCATTCGCCGCTGAGCGCCGAATAATTCTGCTCGACCTGCAGGCGCTGCATATAGCCGCCGGCATCGAACGACAAGCCTTCGAACGCCCGGCCTGCTGGCCCTTGCAGACCAAGCAGCAAACCGGCGTGGCGAACTCGACCATCGGCGCTCATCAACAGACCGCCGACCGCCCCGACCTCCGGTCGCATCGCGTGATTGAGCAGTTGCTGCAGCCACAGTGGGTCGAACAGCCCCGCCCCGGCGCTCAGCCACAACAGCATGTCGCCACGGGCCTCGGCCACCGCTTGGTTGCAGATGGTCTCGTTGCCGACGTCCTCGAAGCGCAGCACGCGAATGCGACCTTCACCCACCGCCTCGACCGCGGCCAGCCAGGCGTCGGTATCCGCCTGCTGCGGCCCCTGGGCCAGCAGTAGCACTTCGTAATGGGGATAGGCGGTGTTTTCCAGCAGGCTTTCCAGGCAGCGCTGCACCCGGGCCAGTTGGTCCTTGACGACGATTAGGATGCTCACCTGTGCCTGCTGCGCGTGCCCATAGTCAAGCTGATAGCAGCCTGGCGCGCTGCTGATGGCCTGCGGCTGCTCATAACCGCGGCTGCGCAGGTGGCGTTCGATCACCGCGCGCTCCTCGGGGTTGTCCTGCAAAAGCCCAAGATTGGCAGTCAGCAGCGGTTCGCTGATATGCCCGAGGCCGCCGAGGCCATATTGCTCAATCAGACGCAGCACGTAGGCGAGTTCAAAGGCCTGCTCGAACTCGGCCTCGAACCCGCCCTGCTCAAGCAGCAGGTCGCGGCGAAATAGCCAGTGGCGGGCCATACCGGCGGGAAAGCTGAGCAGCAGGTCGAGGTTGAAATCGGGCCGTAGCGCCATCCCCCGCTCACCGTCCGCGCCGAGCAGGATCTCATCGGCGTAGACCACCTGGCAGCCAGAAGCGCCGATCAGCTCCAGCGCCACGATTCGCAACCCGTTGGGGGTGAACTCCGCTCCCGCCTCCACCAGCAGTACCCAGTCGGCCTCGACCTTGCGAAGCGCGGCGTTGATGGCGGCAACCTGACGCCCCTGCTCCAATGAGATTACTTCGATAGAGTCGGTTGCCGGAGTGGCGGCCGTGATGGAAAGCAGTCGCACTTCAAGCGAGCCATGAAGATCATTCTGTGTAAGGCTGACAAGCGTCCGTTCGACCGCAGCGCCATCGCCCTGCTGGTCCAGCACCATCACTGCGATCCGCGGCCCGCCGTCGTGCTCTGCCAGCCGCTGCTCGACCAATCGCTGTTGCACCGGCGTCAGCTGCCGCGCCGCCAGCCAATCCTTCAGGGAAACGCCGCTCTGCCCGGCGGCTTTGTAGATCGCCCCGAGAATATCCATCGGTTTGAACACCCGCGCCTTGAGCCGGGTAATGGGCGCAACGTCGACGAAGCGGTTGCCTTCATTGCGGTACCAGCCCAGGTCGCGGATCGCTTGGCGGAAGTCCGCATGAGCCTTTTCGCCGATGCCTGGCGTATCTCGACCCAATTGGCTGAATTGCTCGCGGGACACGCGAAAATCAGTCAGCGGTTTGGCAAGCATGCCCAGATGACCGCGCTGCAGCAGCTTCACGTAAAGCGCAAGGTCAGCTACCCAGGTGATCCGTACGCCATTGAGCACCGCCATTTGCTCGCCGAACTCCAGCAGATCGGAACGCCGGCACATGACTGTACTGGGCTCGCCGATAAAGTTGACGGTGTAATCGGCTAGAAAGCTGCTAAGCCCCGGACCATCGATCAACACGTCTTCGCGGAACGGAAATACCGTGGCCAGGATGTCGGGCAGCGGGTTGCCCTCTTCGTCGATCAGTCGTCGGCGCGAGCTGACCAATGCAACGGATGGGTCCGCTTCCATCACCGCCAGCAACGACTCGATGCACTCCGGATGCAGGCGATCATCATCGTGCAGAAACTTGATGTAACTGCCTGACGCCAGCGTGACACAGCGAGTGGTGCTGCGTACCTCCCATAGACGCGTCTCGTTGCGCTGGTACAGCACCGGGAAATCCGCCACTGCGCGAAAGGCGTTGACCAGCGTTTCCACTTCATCCGTGCGCGAATCATCGCAGATCACCAACTCCAGCGGCCGGTAGGTCTGGCGCAGCAGGCTGTCGAGCGCTTCCTGCAGATAAACCGCCTTGTAGGCGGGCATGGCGACACTGACCAGCGGCCTGTCGTTGTTGTTAGTCATCTCAGCCACCTAGTGCCCCTTGGCGATTAGCGATTTCAGGCGACCGACCACCCGCGCGGAATTCTGGTCGTCGTGAAAATTGAAAAAGAATTTTTTCGTCAGTTGGTAGTGGCGGCTGCGAACCTGCTCCGGAAGGCTCAGTTCGCTGTCGAGTGCGGCCAGCAGGTCGGCAAAGCCCTTCACCACCGGCCCGGGAAACGCCAGGTCGATGTCGTACAGCAGCCCGTTCTGTTGCGCCTGGTAGTGCTCAAGGTCGTAGGCGAAGCTGAATACCGGCTTGTCGATATAGAGCGCATCGATGTACACCGAGGAGTAGTCGGTCACCACCAGATCGGACTCGCGCAGCACGGGCGCGATCTCGTGGATCACCTTGTGGCCGAGGTCGATGATGGTTTCGCCGTCGATGAAGCGCTCCATGTTGAACAGCTGCTCGCCTTTGCGGAAATAGTGCATGCGAAAACCGAATATCGCGTTGTGCTTGCTCATCAGCGCGCGCAGCTGCTGGATTTCGGCGTCGCTGAACTGATAGCACTGGGCAGCTTCCACGTCGCTTTCACGGAACGTTGGCGCGTAGGTAACGAGGCGGCGTTCGCCCTTGCAACGCCTTACCGCATCGACCTCATCACGCAGAAATGCGGGTAGATCCGGGTAGGCCATGCGCAAGAAATCGTTACGGGGCAACCCGGTCAGCCATAACCGGGAATAGGCGATGGGGTGGAAAATCGCGGCCATGGCGTAGCTGTCGACGTCGGACGAGCACACCAACCCCTGATAATAGGCGCGCTCCACCCGGCGAAAGCCGGTGCGGTCGGCACTCTTCTGCAAGGCCGGATTCGCCAGCACGAACAGGCGCTTCAACGGAATGCCATGCCACAGGTTGATGACGATACGCCGGGTCAGGTTGGCCCTGAGCAGCGAGAAGCCGCCATGCCTCCAACGCCAGGACATATCCAGGGCAATCGAGTTGGTCAGCAGATAAACCCCGCAGCGGGCCAGAGCGAGCAGTCCGGCCAGGCTTTGCAAATCCACCAGGTGGGTATTGCTCGTCGCTTCAAGACGCAGGTCGATGCCGGGTTCGCCACGGGTGAAGATCAGCTTGCGAATCGACGGGTCGCCCTTCACCTGCTCGAACACCGCCCGTGAGTTCTCGATGAACTGATCGCCTTTCAGCGGGTGGATAAAAAAGCCCCAGTGGTCGTGGCGCTTGGGCAGCACCTGATCGAACAGCCACCACAACGGCAGCAGCAGCCACTCGGCCAGCCGACGCGATACAACGTGCGCATGCCAGACCGACCTCAAGGCGCGACACTCGCGGTGGGCAACAGTTGAACGGCGCACAGGTGCAGCATTATCTGGTTGGCGGCGCTGATCACGACGCACTCGCCGCGATGATCAGGTCGCAAATCGCCTGCACGTCGTCCAGCGACAAGTCCGGGTAAATCGGCAGGCACAACACGCGCTGCGCCGTCGCACTCGCCACGGGCAGGTTGCCGGGCGCAGCCGAAGGTAAACCGCGGTACATCGGAAATTCGCTGATCAGCGGGAAGAAATAGCGCCGCACCATGATCCCCTTGTCGCGCAGCAGCTGGAACAGCTGATTGCGGTTCAGGGCAAAGCCATCTTCGACCAGCACCGGGAAATAGGCGTTGTTCGCCTGGGTCCGCGGCACTGGCGCAACGCAGCGCAGACCGGGAAGCGCGCCCAGCAACTCGCGGTACAGCTGATCGATTTCCCGGCGCCGGGCGAATGCCTGATCGATGTAGTTGAGCTGTAGCAAGCCGAAGGCCGCATTGACCTCGCTCATCTTGCCGTTGATTCCCGGCGCCACCACGGTGACCTCATCGACGAAACCGAAGTTCTTCAAGTGATTGATGCGCTGCTTGGTCTTTGCGTCAGGGCAGATGATGGCGCCGCCCTCGAAGGTGTTGAACACCTTGGTGGCGTGGAAGCTGAGCACGCTGAGATCGCCATGGCGCAGCACGCTACCGCCTTCATCGCCCACGGCGAAGGCATGGGCCGCATCGTAGATGACGCGCAGGTTGTAGTTGTCGGCGATGCGCGCGATTTCTTCCACGTCGCACGGGTTGCCATAGCAGTGCACAGGCATGATCGCGGTGGTTTGCGGGGTAATGGCAGCCTCGATCTTGGCGGGATCGAGGTTCAGGGTGACCGGGTCGATATCGGCGAACACCGGCTTGATGCCGTTCCACAACAACGAGTGGGCGGTGGCGACGAACGAATAAGGTGTGGTGATCACTTCACCGGTGATGCGCAGTGCCTGCAACGCGGTCACCAGCGCCAGGGTGCCGTTGGCAAACAGGGCGATGTGCTCGACGCCGAGGTACTCGCACAGCGCCTTTTCCAACGCCTGGTGCATGCTGCCGCCGTTGGTGAGAATGCGGCTGCTCCAGATTTTCTCCAGATAAGGGATGAATTCCTCAAGTGGAGGCAGCAAGGGGCTGGTGACAGGAATGATCTTGTTTTTCATTGGAGACACCCGGCGCTATTAAATGAATCGGCTGCAGCAAACAGCACGGCGCCAGAAAAACGGCGCGAGAGGCAAATAAAACCGCCCCTGGTGCTTCTTTGCAAGCAGCGTACCTATTCGCTCGCGTCGTCGCTCATGGCGTGCTGGCCGGCTAGCACAGCGATTCCGCCGGCCTCCAGCGAGTAGAGCAGCTGCGCTCCAGTATCGGACGACATCGGCAAAGCTGCCAGGACAGAGGCCGTCAAAAGGCTGCCACCAATGCGGTAGCGGCCGCTGATGTCGCCGCTGCGATAGTTGAGGATCAGGCCATGCAGCCCGTTCAGTTGTTCGCCGACCAGCGCAAGATCGAGGGCAAAGCCATACACATGTTCGCGCTGCCGCCCCAGCGGTTGCAGGGGCAGCGAGCTTTCGCCGTAGACGCCCTGCAACTCGAAGCCCACCGTGCAGCGGGCCATGATGGCGTCGTGCAGCGTCAGTTCCAGCGAAAGTTTCGAGCCGGACAATGACAATGCACACAAACGGAAAAAACCGATGGTCGGGAAGTCGATTCGCGCCACGTCCCGCGCAATGGCCAGCTCGTGGTTGTCGAGGAATGGCTGGCTCCAGTAACAGTCGCCGTCCACTTCTACGGTCTTGCCGTCCACCGGCAGTGCCAGCAGGTAGCACAACCCCTCGATCTCGTTTCGCTTCAGCAATTCGAGATACAGCGAACGGCGAGCACCCAGCGCCCGATAATCCAGGTCGCCATACAGGGTAAGCAGCCGCTGCATCCCGGCAACGAACACCTGGCGAAACGACGGCGAGCCAACGATCGCCTGAACCACGTGCAGGGCGCGTTGCAGGTTGGTGATGGCGATAAGACGGCGATACCAGTCGCCGCCCTCGACGCCGTCGAAATCATTCCATTCGATCGCCACCGAGCGCATGCGGTCATTGAAGTTCGACGCCACCGCGGTGTTCTGGGTAATCGAGGTCTGTGAACCCGCGGCACGAGTACGCCAGAGGTAAACCAGGTCGGTGATGATTGCGGTCTTTCGGCTGAGGAAATACGCGCGGTGCATGAAGGGCCGGTCGGCATACAGCAGGCCCGGCACCATGCCCAGGTTGTGCTCGCGCAGAAAGGCCAGGCGGAACACCTTGTTCCAGTAGAAGCCATCGTGAATCAGGTCAGGAAATTCGCTGACACTGCCAATCACCTGGCGCCGACTCCAGACAAACGGCTCGTAGAGAAAGGATACGGCCGACACCACACCCTCGGTCAGGCGTGCCGCACGCCCGATGACGATGTCGGCATCGGTGGCCAGCGCCTCGTCCATCAGCAGGCGATAGCCATCCGGCGTGACCAGGTCGTCCGAATCGACCAGCGCCACGTATTCGCCACGTGCGAGGGACACCCCCAAGTTACCGGATACCGCACCGCCCTCGTTGGTTTTGCTCAGGCAGCGGAAGTTGGCGTGCCTGGCCTCGTAAGCCCGGCAAATCTCCAAGCTGTTGTCGGTGCTGGCATCGTCGACCGCAATGATTTCGATATTGCGGTAGCGCTGCCCCAACAACGAATCGAAACAGGCCGGCAAGTATTCGGCGGTGTTGTAGACCAGCACAACGATTGAAAGCAGCGGTTGCATCGCGCATCTCCAGCGGCCCGCGGGCGGTTGCGGCGGCGGGCTCAGGCGCGCCAGTCGAGTAGTTGTTCGACGGCGTCCAGGTCGAACACCGGGATGCCGACGACCTGGCTGACATCCAGACGCTCGCGGAAAGAGTCGTCGATAAACAGCGAGCCCGCGCGTTTCTCGATGACCCGGCTCTTTGGCGAGCCATCGACGATATGGATGATTTCGCAGAACAGCTCGGGGCTGATCCGGTACTTGGCGAGGGTTTCCCGCGGGCAATGGGCATGGCGGGTAATCAGGACCACGGACACACCTCTGCCCATCCACTGATACAGCAGCGCCATCAACAGCGAATTGACCTGGCCGTTGATCACCAGGGTGTCGTCCAGGTCGAGGTACACGCGGTCGTATTCCAGGCCGATCTTGAAGCAGTTCTTCAGCGCGCGGTCCATCTGGATCGGGTAATCCTGCGCCAGCACGGAAAACGCCAGGCCCAGGTAGGCATACACGCTGAGCAACGGATAGTTGATGCCCAGGTTGCGCGACAGGCCCATGGAGCCGGCGATTCTCGGCGCGACCTCAAGCAGCTTGGCGCGGCCCTGACGGTCACGCTTGACCTGGAAGAACCAGGCGCCCTTGAACTGGAACGTCTGCGCAATGGCCGTTGCCATCGCCTCGACATCGGCTTCCAGCGGCACCGGCTGGGTGCGCACGCTGATGCCCGACTTGACCCGCGTGCGCTCGCGCGGCGAGGCCCGCAGCAATTGCCCTGCACCATCCGAGATGCAATCCACGGTGTACTCGGCGCCGGGCAGGTATTCGGAGAACACGAATTCCACCCCGCACTCGAGCAACTGCTGATGGCGCGCCGGGTCACGGATGATCTCCGCACCCTGGGAGCCCTGCCCGACCGCCGGCTTGGCGAAGATCGGGTAGGCCTCAGCCAGGCCATGAATGCTCGCGGGAATGAAATCGAAATGGGCAAGGTGCGCGTAGGTGGCGTTCTTGTTGCGGCAGATGCTGGCGCCTTCCAGTGCCGGCACCGCCGCCACGGCCTGCAACTGCTCGCGGCACTGCGCCAGTTTGAGGATCACGCTGTCGTGGGCCGGCACGACGATATCGATGTCCCACTCGGCGATCAGGCCGTTCAGTTGCGCGATGAAATCCGCCGAATCCACGTGCGCGTCGATCTGCCGGTAGCGGGCGTAGACGAACTCGCCGTGGTCGGAAACCGACGCGACCCCATACACCTCCACCGCTTTGCTGTACTTCAGCGCCGCATGGATCTCCAGGCCGATCTCCGACCCGCAGGGAAACACCAATACCTTAATTGCCAATGCCGCCCCCAAACACCGCCTGAATGACTCGCCGTGTCACCTGGCCATCGTTCAGCGCACAGAAGCGCTGGCGAAACCCGGTGTACCGCGATGCATAACGCTGCGCCACGCCCTGCACGTCCTGCAACAGCGCGATCAGCTGCTCGGTGGTTTGCGCCACCGGCCCTGGCAGATCGGTGTCGACGTCCAGGTAGAAACCGCGGATCTGCGAGGCGTACAGCGCCAGGTCATAGCAGTAGAACAAAATCGGTTTGCCGGTGACGGCAAAATCGAAGAACACCGAAGAGTAATCGGTGATCAGCACGTCGGCGATCATGCACAGCTCGTTGATATCGTCGAGGTGCGACATGTCGATCACGTTGCTCGGCAAGCTGGCCGCATCCAGCGCCTGCGACACCAGGTGATGGGCCTTGATCAGCAACACCTGATCGGGGGCGAGCGACGCGGCGAAGGCCTGCAGGTCGAGCTGCAGATCGAACTCGTGCTGCCAGGCGCCAATGGCCTTGTGATCGCGCCAGGTCGGCGCGTAGAGAATGAAGCGCATGCCGGCTGGCAAGCCAAGCCGTTCGCACAGCGCCGGCTGGTCTTGCGGCTGCAGCAGCGGATCGGTCAGCGGGTAGCCCAATTCGAGGATCGGCCCGGCATAACGGAAGGCCCGTTGAAACACCTCGGTCGAATAGGCGTTCTCGCTCAGCAGGACGCTCCAGGCACGGGACTCACGGTAGAAATTGTCGCGGGCGTTGACTTCCGGCCCACTCACTTCGATGTCGAACGACAGCCTTTTCAGCGGCGTGCCATGCCAGGTCTGCAGGTAGACCGTTTCCGCCTTCTTGCCGTGCCCGGCGAACAGCACATTGTTGACCCGGTATTTGGCCTGGGCCAGCAGCCTGAAATACTCGGGTGAACCGCGCTGAATGATCTGCGGGTTGCCCGGGATCGTCTGCCGCCCGCTGTACGCCCAGACGCAGCGCAGGTCCGGCCTGAGCGTGAGCAGCGCCTCATAGATATAGCGCGGGTTGCCCGAATAGCTCTTGCCGAGAAAGCTTTCGAACAGCACCAGATTTTCAATAAGGGGTAATTCCTGCAAATAGCGCGAGAAGCCAAACCTAGCGTTCTCCGATGCGGTTACGCCGGCATGTACCTCGGCGGCATCAACATACAGCGCTAGCGAACTCACGCTTTCGGTCAGGTAAGCCGATACGCCTGTCCCGCCGATTGTGGCTTGATAAAAATGCTTGGGAGCAGCGAGATCGACAACGCCATGCACCCGAGCGGGCTCGGCGGCTGCCTGACCTATGGGAGTTATCCATACATCCCATCTTCCGAAGGCGAGCGTGCTGATCTCGGCCAACACGGCCCTTGTGCCGTTCTCATCTTTGACGCAGGGCAGCAACACACGCTGCTTATCTGAGCGGGCAACTAAATGCAGAACACATTCCTGACTAACCGTGTCGCCTAAATCCAACGCGATGGTTAGGCCATTACCCAATGCACTTAACTCAAGTACAGTAACTGATGTTGTTTGGCCGCCACTGGTCAAAAATCTCTCCTCCGCATCAAACGATTCTGCTCTTCTGTTCTGGCGCTGATTTAGGAGTCAATAAAATAACACCTTCAGTCCCGAGCTTAAGCTGAACCCATTTGAACTCATACTCGTATTCAAAGCTCAAGCTATCCAAAAAAGCAGGAATTGTGACCACATCATCCCACTTATGATAGAGACACAGCGCCATTCGGGGCCGGAACCTTTCTATTGTTTCACGGGCGCCCTCCAAGGCCGGTATTTCTGCCCCCTCTATATCAAACTTAATAAAATCGATACGATCCAGACCGCGTTCCTTGACGTAATCATCCAAGGTAATCGTATTGACCTTGACTTCCCCCGGATACATTAACGACATCGACGCCTGCAGCTTTGTCAGCGCAATCGAGATCTCAACGCCACTGGTGTCAGCCAGGGCCAACTTGTTGATAAAGACCTTATCTGCAATCCCATTGCTTCTTACGTTGTGTTCCATCAGCAGCAAATTTTCGTCAAGAAGTTCAAATGCATGAACTTCGCAGTTACCACCCGCCTTTTCATTGAAAAGAACCGCGGTGTCGCCGATAAAAGCACCGCCATCAATAATGACATCACCGGCTTTGACGTCGAAATTCTCAGTTGCGTACTGATCAAAATGAATATCATGAACGCCAGTGAACCAGTCATAACCCAACAAGGAAAAGTTGTATCCCGCCTCCTTGTAATGTCTGACGCTGTACCTCACCCCGTTTATGTCTTCCTGGCCATGAACGGCGAACGACTGTTTTACCACATCATAATAGGCGTCACGCTCCGCTGGATCGACAATATCGATTTTGCCCCAGCGTTTCAGAAACCACATGATAAACCTGCGCTGCTGAACAGCATTCAGACGACGATAAACCCCACTGGATATGGACTCGAACGCATCTTTATATTGTTCTTGCAACGCAGAAAATTTTACCGACTCCTCGTCATTGAACGTTACGCTGGTCTTCAACAAATCCGCTAAAAAATCCATGGCATACTCGACTTTATTTATTATCACCTATGGAGCCAGCATAGCACTGACATCGCTATCGCTCTTGGTTAACGCTGCGCCTCGACATAAATCCTATGTATTCCTTGATCAAGGCAATACAACGAAGCTGAGCAACCAGACAGCATAGATGTCCGCGCACTGTTTCTGTAACCGCACTCGCTAAGACGCTTGATCAACGTTGCACTATCATACAGATAACGATGCCCCCAATTCCTGAACACCGCATTGATGTATTCAGCGGCTGTAGTAACACCTTCTTTTTTGACCCAGGGAAAATCAACCCATGTGCCTTTGCTTACTGTATCCAGAATTCTATCGATATCCGATGTCGCGATACGATGAACGCCGCCCGGTTTGAGTAAACCAATAATGGACTTGAGATACTGCTCGAATTGAATTGAGGTCATGCGTTCTGCAACTGCATCACTGTAAATACAATCAAACGGCATCGACGATGCATTGATCACCTCCCCCGACTGCACATCGAGGAAGTGCAGAGGGTCACCTGCGTCGAAAGTAGCTACTGTCCAGTTAGAATCTAGCTGGCGAGCCTGCATCCCGATGTATAGACACCTTTGAGTTTTATTGACAATGCCATATGAAGCATCGAGGGGTAGTTCTACTCCAGTCGAACTGACAAAGCCCTCGCTGTACACCAGGTAATTGGGCCCTTTTGCTGAATTGATGCGTTCTACTTTCTGCCTGACACCATCTTTCGATTTGAAAAAAAACCACATCAAGGCTTCATGGCAATAAACGGACGCCGCATAACTCCACTGCATCAACAATCGGCGCATGCTTTCCCAATTGTGAAAAGCACAATGCACAGGCAGTAATATATCCAACTGGGGTCTGCTGGAATTTCACGCGGTATAAGTAGATGGACACCCAGAACACCCTGCGGCGCCACCAACCGCTCAATGGCATCAAGCTCGGCACGATCCTTCAAGTGTTCAAATACAGCTGCCGCGGTCACCAGCGAAAACGACTCTGGCTGCGGGATGCCTGAGAATCGATTAACCAAAGGGGTGATGTATTCATCGTAACTAAACATATGTCGTTCGCGCTCAAGCAGCTCCGCTGCAAGGTCGCCGGTGCCTGATCCCCAGTCCAGAAGCGGGAGCCCCTGGGTGATCAGGCCGTGCTCTAACATGATATCGATGGCGGCAGCTTGACCCGCCAGGCGCCCTGCTCGGTTGTAGGGGTCTTCGGTGCCCTGATAAATCTCGGTATGGAACCGATTGTTCAGCGTTTCCCAATCCTTATCGGACATTCGAAGAAGCGTTGCGCAGACAGCGAAACCACAGTCATCACACTTCTCATAATCAAGCGACGTGAGCCCCCAGCTGTCGAAGTTCTTTGAAAAGAAATATTGCATGTTGCCGTTGCACACCATGCAACGCCCTTCATAGCTATAGTTCTTATCGCTGCTATTGGACCTGTCTCGGGGGCCAAGCTCTCTCACGTCCAATCCCATCATTTATTCCTTTGGGTGATTCTGAGCTTACGATCAACTTATACATAATCAACCAGGGCAGCGGAGCAGGAGTATTTCTATCAAGGCAAACTGCGACGCAAGCCATCAAGAATGTCCAAGTCGCTGGGCACTCCCTTGCCGTGCCCCTCAACCAGACGGCCTAATGCGAGTTTCAGCTCTGAGGACGAAATACCTTGCGTACGGGCCAGGTACTGCACCTCACAATGACTTTGTAGAAAATCGAATTTTCCTGTCCAGTCGTCGCCTATAGCAAAAATATCAACTTCATATCTGACGATATCTTCGACCTTCTGCTCCCAGGAAACTTCAGGGATTACCAGGTCGACGTATTTCAGCGCCTCGACTATTTCATAGCGCTGCTGATAGGGAATCAGGGTCCTTTTACCTTTTTGTGCATTAAATTCGTCGGTGGAGACGGCGACAATAAGCTTGCCGCCGAGCTGATGTAGCCGTTTTATTAGATTGAGATGGCCGATATGAAACATATCGAAGGTGCCATAGGTGATGACGGTTTTTGACATGGGAATAATTCCGGCTTGCAGTTCGCGATCAGATAAGCAGGGCAACTGATAGGCTCTTTAAGTCCGCCGGCAGCAAAATAACCGGCGATAGGATTAAGAACGTATAGCCGCTATTGGATGGTCGCGATACCAACGTCACATCTTGTTGAACAGATTCAGGCTGGCGATCTTCACGTAACTCTGCTGCGACGCTTCCAGGATGATCGACTGAAAGGACAGCCGCGACAGCGCCTCGGGATAGTCGAGCTCGCGCAGGTCGGCCTGGATGCCCTTGTTGACCAGGGACACGTCTTCGTTGTCGGTCAGCGTGGTCTCGATGACGTTGAGCCGCGCGCCGACCGAGCCGCGTACGCTGTCCACGTTGATCATGCCGTTATCGAGGTTGGTCAGGCCGACGGCGACCGTGTCGCGGATCTGCGCGTTGCTGCTGAGGGGGTCTTCCAGCGCACGACGCAATGCGGCAACGGTGTCGAGGATGCCCTGCTTTTGCCGTGTCGGGTCGACGGTCACCTGCAGGTTTTCGCCACCGACCGCTTCGCCGTCGAACAGGATGCTGACGCCGCGGAAAACCAGCTGGTCCTGGGTATCGGGATCGTCGTCCAGCGAGCCGCTGGCAAGCACCGGCGCCGGCGCGACCGCGCCTATCTCGAACACTTCGTAGCTGCTTGCGTCGGGGTTGCCGAAGATGATCTCGACGCCCGCATCCGGGAATCGCGGCGTGCCGGAAAATGCAACTTCGTCCTGCACCAGCGGCGCCGAGGCAGCCAGGGTCGAGCCCACAGCCGCACTGAGGTCCAGGGTGCTGTCCAGCCGGCCGGCGTTGGTGATGTTCTGGAAAATCGCCTTGCCGCTGTCGCTGATGGCGACGTTCTGCGAGCTGGCGATCTGCAATTTGCGCTGGCCCTCGTCGCCCTGGTAGCTGTAACTGCCGTCGCCGTCGCGCACGAACGCCTGGGTCTTGCCCTGGAAGCCAGAGAACAGGTACTCACCGCGTGCGTTGCGGGTGTTGACCAAGGAGAACAGCTCTTCCTCGCGCTCGCTGAGTTCGGCGGCGATCGAGTCACGATCCTGCACGCTCAAGCTGCCGTTGCCAGCCTGCACCGCCAGCTCACGCACCCGCTGCAGCACAGTGTTGACTGAGTTCAGGGTCGCCTCTTCCTGTTTCAGGCTGTTGTCCGCCGCCGCCAGGTTGTCCTTGTATTGGGTGAGGACGTTCTGCTGCTGCTCCAGTTGCAACAGGCGCACCGACGCAACCGGATCATCGGCAGGCGTGAGGATGCGATTGCCGCTGGCAATCTGCTCCTGCGTGCGGGTGACCTCGGCATAGTTACGCTGCAGGCCGGAAACCCCGTTGTTGAATGCCTGTATCGTCGAAATGCGCATGGAACCTTACCTCTTGGGTGGCCGGGCGTGCGCTCGGCGACCACTGTCTGTTCGCCAGCACGCTGGCTCTTACACGAGAACGGGTGCGTTGTGCAGCGGCCGTTATCTGAATGCGCCTATCAGGGTATCGAACAAAGAGCGCGCAACTTGAATCACTTGTGCCGAGGCGTTGTAGTACTGCTCGAACTTGATCAGGTTGGCGGCTTCTTCATCCAGGCTCACCCCGGACAGCGAATCGCGATTGTCGGTCGCCTGTTTAAGGATAGCGCTTGTGGCAGTACTGTCCTGCCGTGCCTGCGCGGTCAGGGTGCCCACACGTTCGACCATGTCGCCGTATCCGTCGGTAAAGCTGGAGCCGGTGCCGATCGTCGTCACGGTCGGGTCCACGCCGACGGTCTGTTTCTTTTGCAGGTCCACCAGCTTCAGCGCATTGCGGTTATCCGACACGCCGTTCTGGTTGAAGGCCACGGAGAAGGTGTCGCCCTCCTCCGGCCGACCGCCAAGGGTCATGCGCAGGTTGCTGCCGTCCGCCAGGGTCAACTCATAAGTGTTTTGCTGGCCGGGCTGGAAGGTCGCGGGCGTCGCCGGTGCACCAGTGTTCGGGTTGATCCGGGTCAGCGTCGCACCAGCAGGCACGGTGAAGTCGCTGGCCGTCGCGTCGTAGGTCAGGGTAACCGGCAACGCACCCTGCAGCGCGACGGGGTCAATCGCGACACCCGTGCTCTGCAGCTCGGGTTGACCGATGGTCGCGTTGCCGCGGTTCTGCAAGCCGGCATCGGAGCGCACCGGCGCAGCGAATGCGAGTTGATCGGGTTGATCCAGCACGGTCGAAATCGCCGTGGCGCCGCGGCGGGTCGGTTGCAGCAGATAGCGATCACCATCGTCGGCAAGCGCCAGCTCAGCGGCGCTGAACGACACCTCGAAACCCTGATCGCGCGGCGGCGAAGGTGCGATCACGTTGGGGTCGGCAAAACTCAGGGTGTAGTTGCCCGAACCATCGTCCGTGGCGGTAACCGTGATATCCGCCCCATCGGTCAACCGCCGCGCGGTGAAGGTCGGCGGCGGGCCGCCGGCATCCAGGGAAAGACGGTAATCGCTGGTGGTCAGGATGCTGGTGTCGGTGATGTTCAGCAACGGCTGGGCATTGCCGGTGTTGGTTGCGGAGGAACGCACCCGCAACGCAGCCGCTTCGGCGGTGTTGAAATCGCCGAACAACGCAGTGCCGACCTGGCCTTTCAGGTCCAGGCCCTGGGCCAGCTGGCTGTTGACCTGATCGCTGACGGCCAGGGCGATACGCCCGAGGGAGTTCAGGGTCGGGTCCAGGGATTCGGAACGGTAGCGGATCAGCCCGCCCAGCTCACCGCCGGTGAGCAGCGAAGTCACGCCCTGACGCGAGTTGCCGCTGACGAAGTCGATCTCGAAACGGGTGGGATCGTCGCGCCCCGGCACCGCTTCCAGACGGCTGGTAGTGCTGCCGACGACCAGCGGCTGGCCCGAGCCGACGAACAGGTTCAGCGAGTTGTCGTCCTGCGGCACCACGGTCACGCCGATAAAGGTGGACAGCTGACGTACCGCCTCTTCGCGGGCATCCAGCAGGTCGTTGGGCTGCTTGCCGTTGGCGGCAGCAATGGCGATCGCATCGTTGTAACCGGCGATCGAAGACGCCAGCCGATTGACCTGCTCGGTCACCGCCGACATCTGTTTGTTGATGAATTCGTTCTGCTCGTTGATACGGTCGTAAACCGTATTGAAGCGCTTGGCCAAGCCCTCAGCTTCGGACAGCACCAGCTGCCGCGCCGGGATGTTGGCCGGGTCTTCCGCGGCGGTCTGCATGGCCGAAAAGAACGACTGCAGCGATGGCGTGATGCCGGTGGTCTTGCCGGCAAGCAGCGAGTCGAGCTGCTCGATCTGGCTTCTGTACGCCTCCACATCGGAGCTCAGCGCCGTGCTGCTGCGTACCTGGGTGGTGAGAAACTCGCTGTACGAGCGGCGAATATCGACCAGGGTGGTACCGGAACCGATATAGCCGACCCCACTGAATTGCGGGTTGTTGGTCGCCTGCACCGCGTCCTGCCGGGAGAAGCCCGGCGTGTTGACGTTGCTGATGTTATGGCCGGTGACCGCCAGCGACGTCTTGTTCGCGGACAATCCTGAGAGGCCAATTTTAAGGAGGTCAGCCATGGTTCATCATCCGTTGGTGGACGGCGTGCTGACGGCCGCGACGGTTTGATAGGTCTGCATCTGCCGGGCTATCTGATTGATCTTGCGAGCGTACTGCGGGTCGGTGGCGTAACCGGCCTGCTGCAATTCACGGACGAAACGCTCGGGGTTGTCCGTGGATTTCAGCGCGCCCTGGTAGCGACCGTTGTTCTGCAGGAAGCTCACGTAGTCATCGAAACTGCTGGCATAGGAGTCGTAGGCGCGGAACGAGGCCGCTTCCTTGACCGGCTTGCCGCCCTTGTATTCGGTGGTCAGCACCCGTGCCGAATCGCCGTCCCAGCTGTTGTGGGTCTTGATGCCGAACAGGTTATGGCTGCTGGAACCATCCTGCTGACGGATGATCGACTTACCCCAACCGGTTTCCAGCGCGGCTTGTGCCACCAGGTAGCGCGGGTCGACACCGATCTTCTCGGCGGCCTTCTCGGCCATCGGCAGCATGGTGGCGATGAATTCGTCCTTCGAGCCGAACGCAGCCTTGCCCGGTGCCAATGGTGGTTGAGCCAAACTCCGGCCCGTGATGGCATCGCTGCCGCTCAGGCTCAGCGTCTTGTCGTTGGGGGCGGCAAATGCCTTGGCGGGAATCCAGTCGTTCTGTGCCAGCGGCTGCCCATCGGCGCTGCCGGCCGACGGAACGATGCCCGCCAACAGCCGATCGGTCAGCTTGCCGGGTAGCGACAGGCGCCGCTGATTGATCAGAGACGAATCATCACGCCCGCCCTCGACCTTCGCCATGGGCTTGCTTGGCGCACTCGGCACCGGCTCATCGACCTGGGCGAATGGGTTCGGCCGGCTGTCGGCGTCCCGCATCTTCGACATCTGCCGCACCAGCACATCGGCCAGGCCAATGCCGTTCTGGTGATTGGACATGGTCACGGAGAGCTGCTGGTCGTACATGTCCTGGTAGCTTTTGCTCTCGTTGCTGTTCATGAAGTTGCCTTCACCGAACCCTTCGTTGGCTGAGCGCATGGCCTTGAGCATTTCGTTGAGGAACAGCGACTCGAATTCCTGAGCCGTCTTACGGATGTTCTGTTCGCTGTCGCCGCCAACCTTGAATTGCTGCAGGCGATTCAGGTCATTGAAAGAGCCGCTGTCTATCGGGCTTTTGCCCGAGCCAAGCAAACCGGCGGAGAGTCGAGAGTCCATCGCGTGTGCTCCCTTTTTTAGATAACGATCAGGTCAGCCTGAAGGGCGCCAGCTTGCTTGAGCGCCTCCAGAATGGCCATGAGGTCGGAAGGTGCGGCGCCCACCTGGTTCACCGCGCGGACGATTTCATCCAGGGTCGTGCCCGGGCCGAACTTGAACATTGGCTTGGCTTCCTGCTCGGCGTCCACCCGCGAACGCGGCACCACGGCGGTGGCGCCACCCGACAGGGCTTCGGGCTGGCTGACGATCGGGTCTTCGGTGATGGTCACGGTGAGGCTGCCATGGGTCACGGCGGCTGGCTGCACACGCACGTTCTGGCCTATGACGATGGTGCCGGTGCGCGAGTTGATGATGACCTTGGCCACGGCCTGGCCGACATCCACTTCGAGGTTTTCCAGGATCGATAGGTAGTCCACCCGCTGATTCGGATCGAGCGGTGCGCTGACCCGAATCGAGCCGCCATCGAGCGCCTGAGCCACGCCCGGGCCGAGCAGTTCATTGATGTGGTCGACGATATTCTTGGCAGTGGTGAAGTCCGGACGGTTGAGGTTCAGGGTCAGGGTGTTGCCCTGGTCAAACCCGCTCGGAACTGGCCGCTCGACGGTCGCGCCGCCGGGTATGCGTCCGGCCGACGGAATGTTGACGGTGATCCGCGAGCCGTCGCCGCCTTCGGCGTCGAAGCCGCCTACCACCAGGTTGCCTTGGGCGATGGCGTAGACGTTGCCGTCGATGCCCTTCAAGGGCGCCATCAGCAGGCTGCCGCCGCGCAGGCTCTTGGCATTGCCGATCGAGGAAATGGTGATGTCGATGGTCTGGCCCGGCTTGGCGAACGGCGGCAGGTCGGCATGGATCGACACCGCAGCGACGTTCTTCAGCTGCACGTTGCCACCTTGCGGCACCTTGATGCCGAACTGCGCCATCATGTTGTTGAAGGTCTGCACGGTGAACGGTGTCTGGGTGGTCTGGTCGCCGGTGCCGTTGAGGCCCACGACCAGGCCGTAGCCGATCAACTGGTTGCTGCGCACGCCCTGGATGCTGGCAAGGTCCTTGAGCCGCTCAGCTTGAGCGGTAGTGGCCAGCAGCAGTGCGATCACCGCGATGATTGATTTGAACATGCGCATGCTCCCCAGCCTCAAAACGGCCACAGCGGGCTGATAAAGAAGCGATCCAGCCAACCCGGCTGAGCCGCGTCGGCAAAGGCGCCAGTACCCGAATAGGTGATACGCGCATCGGCGATCCGGGTTGAAGGTACGGTGTTGTCAGTGGAAATATCATCGGCGCGAACCAGGCCGGAAACCCGCACCAGCTCGTCGCCGGTATTGAGCGTCATCCACTTCTCGCCGCGCACCGAGAGAATGCCGTTAGGCAGCACTTCGGCAATGGTCACGGTGATCGAACCGCTCAGGCTGTTGCTCTGCCCGGCTTGACCGGAACCTTCGGTTTCGCGGTTGGCTTCGTAACTGGAGTTCAGGCCCAGGTTGTCGGCGCCCATGCCCAGCGCGCCGAGACCTTTAAGCGGATTACTCGGCGTGACGGCCATGCCGAACAGGGTCGGCAAGCCAATGTCGGTGGCGCTGTCCTTCTGGATCTGGCTGTTGGCGTTCTTGCTGGCCTGGGTCCGCTCGTTGAGCGTGATGGTGATGATGTCGCCCACCCGGTGCGCCTTGCGATCATCGAACAGGCTGTTTTCGAAACCGGCCTGATAGATGGCGCCATTGGTCTGCGCGGCTGGTAGCGGGGTGCGCGGCAGCACCGGCGCGTAATAGGGATCGTCCGGCTTGGGCGCGGGCGCCATGCAGCCGCTCAAGAGCATCGAGCCACTGACTGCGAGAAGAATCAAAAGCCGGTTCATAACCACTACCTCACGGCGTATCACTGCATGTATGTCAGGGCTGAGCGGATGCCTTACCCCAGGTGTTGAAAATCAAGCGTTAAAGGTTCTGCGAGATGAAGCCGAGCATCTGGTCAGCGGTGGAAATGACTTTCGAGTTCATTTCATAGGCGCGCTGCGTGGTGATCATGTTGACCAGTTCCTCAACCACGCTGACGTTGGAGTTCTCCAGGGTGTTCTGCAGCGTGGTGCCGAGGCCGTTGAGGCCAGGGGTGCCGACCTGCGGCGCGCCGCTCGAGGCGGTTTCCAGAAACAGGTTGTTGCCGATCGATTCAAGACCCGCCGGATTGATGAAGTCGGCGGTTTGCAGGTTGCCGATCACCTGCGGCTGCGGGTTGCCGGTGGTGGTTACCGAGACGGTGCCGTCTTCACCAACGGTGAAAGTGCGCACCTCATTGGGCAGCACGATGGCCGGCTCCAGCGCGTAGCCGCTGGAGGTCACGACCTGGCCATCGGAGTTGAGGTGAAAGCTGCCGTCGCGGGTATAGGACACGGTGCCGTCAGGCATCAATACCTGGAAGAAACCACGGCCATTGATCGCCATGTCCATCGGTTGTTCGGTGGTTTGCAGGCTGCCAGCGGTGAAGATCTTCTGGGTGCCGACCACGCGCACACCGGTACCGAGTTGCAGACCGGATGGCAGTTCACTGTCCTGACTGGACTGACCGCCAGGTTGCCGGCGGATCTGGTACAGCAGGTCTTCGAACTCGGCGCGATCGCGCTTGAAGCCAGTGGTCGAAACGTTGGCAAGGTTGTTGGAAATGGTGGTCAGGTTCATGTCCTGGGCGGACAGACCCGTCTTGCTGACCCACAGTGCCGGAAGCATATCGATTCTCCTCGGGTGCCGTTTTAACGGCGCCGCGTGTTGGTAATTAGCTCATCTGCAAAACGCGCGCCATTGCTGAAGAATTGTCTTCGGCGGTGCGCATCATCTTCACTTGCAGTTCAAATTGGCGGGACAACGAGAGAATCGCCGTCATCTCTTCCACGGCGTTGACGTTGCTCGATTCGAGAAAGCCCGAGGTGACCTGCACGGTGGCGTCCGGCAATACCGGCTGCTGGCCCTTGAAGCGGATCATGCCGTCGGCGCCCTTCTCCATCTGCTTGGGATCGGGGTTGACCAGCTTCAGGCGGTCGACTTCGGCTAGCACGTTGGGCGCCTCACCCAGCGCGCGAATACTGATGGTGCCGTCCTGGCCAATTTCGATTTTCTGCTCGGGCGGTACGGCGATAGGGCCGGCGTTGCCCATCACCGGCAAACCATTGCCGGTACGCAACACGCCGAGGGCGTCGACATTCAGGCTGGCAGTACGCACATAGGCTTCGCTGCCATCGGCTGCCTGCACCGCCAGCCAGCCCTTGCCGCCGATTGCAACGTCCAGATCGCGTCCGGTTTCCTGCAGCGAGCCTGGGGTGAAGTCGGTACCAGGGCGCTCGCTCATCGCGTAGACCCGGGTCGGATGACCATCACCGAACGCCGCCATCGAGCGAGCCTGCTCGAAGTCGCGGCGAAATCCGTTGGTGGAAATGTTCGCCAGGTTATTGGCGTGGGTCCGCTGGGCAACGGTGTTGTTGTGTGCTCCGGTCATGGAGACGTACAGCATTTTGTCCATGGTCAATTCTCCGCGATGGGCTTGGCGCCCTGTGCTCTGTAACTCTTACAAAGCAATCGTCGTGCCACTGACTAACGAACAATTTATCTATTTGAATTTAAAGAAATTATTAAACAGAAAAGACTCCTGGGCGGAGTCTTCTCAAGGGGTACTGGCGGGATTTTGCCGCTAGCGGCAGGTCAGTGACCCGCCGCTGCCATTAACGCAGGTTGATGATGGTCTGGGTCACGGCGCTTTCAGTCTCGATCGTCTTGGCGTTGGCCTGGTAGTTACGTTGAGCAACGATCAGGTTCACCAACTGGTCGGACAGTTCGACGTTGGAATCTTCCAGCGCGCCGGATTGCAAGGCGCCCTGGGTACCGCTGCGCGGTGTGCCGATCACCGGCTCGCCCGAGGCAAAGGACTGCACCCAGCCGGTTTTGCCCACCGGCGTCAGGCCTTGAACGTTGGCGAAGCTGGCGAGGATCACCTGCCCCTGCACGTTCGACTGACCGTTGGTGTAGCGGGCGAATACCACGCCGGTGTCGTCGATCTCGACGCCTGCCAACTGGCCGGTGGTGTAACCATCCTGGCTGACCGCGTTGACCGCGAACGAGCTGGAAAACTGGGTCGAATTGCGCAGGTCGATATTGACCCCGGTCGGGCTGGCAGCGGCGCCGTTCGCCGACCACACCGGTGGCGTTGCGCTGTCCGGCGCGGCAGGTACCCAGGTGGTGAGGTCGATGGTGCCGTCAGGGCGAACCGAAAAACCGGCCGGCGTGGACGCAACCAGCGCCGGGATATCGAGCTGACCCGCCGTGTTGAATTCCAGCGCAACACTGGAAGGCGTGGTCAGCGTCGGGTCGTCCGGGTTACGGCCGTCGATCAGCACGTTCATCTGCCATTCGTTCGGGCCGGTTTTCAGGAAGTACTGGGTGAAAACGTGAGCATTGCCCTGGGTGTCATAGATGTTGGTCGAGGTCGACGAGTTGTAGGACGTGGGGTCCGTCGGGTCGAACGGCACCGTGGCTGGAACGGTATTGGTCGAGTTCAGGTTGAAGGTCTGGTCCAGGTTGCTGGTCGGCAGTGGCGCCTGGCTTGCGGTCTCGATGCGCAGGTCGGTGACGATGCCGTTCTGCAGGTTGTTGTTGGCATCGACGCCGTAGCCCTGCAGGCGATAACCGAAGTTGTTGACGATGAAGCCATCGCGGTCAGTGCCGAAATAACCGGCACGGGTGTAGCTGACCTCGCCATTGTTGCTGGTCTGGAAGAAGCCGTTGCCGTTGATCGCCAGGTCCAGGGAGTTCTGCGTGTAGTTGATGTTGCCCTGGTTGAACAGCTGCGAAACGTTGCCGAGCAATACGCCGCTGCCCTGGGGATTGGACCCGGAGCCGTTGACCGAAGCCGCGTACACGTCGGCAAACTCAGCGCGCGACTGCTTGAAACCGGCGGTACCGGCGTTGGCAATGTTGTTGCCGGTCACGTTGAGGTCGCTGGTCGCTGCGCGCAAGCCGCTAAGACCGATATTGAACGCCATGGGAGACTCCTTGCCGGACGACCGGCGAATAAAACCTGTTAATTACTGACCGATAACCTGTACTTGCGACATCGGCACCGTGCCAAGGCCCGCAAGGTTGAGCATCAGCTCGCTGCCGCCCAAGGTGACGCTGTCGACGTTGGCCGGAAGCATGGTGTAGAGCGCCTTGGTTTCTTTGCCGTATGCCGCTTGAGCTTCGAACTTGTAAGTGCCCGGCGGCATGATGTTGCCGCTCGAGTCTTTGCCGTCCCAGATGAAGCTGACGTTGCCGGCAGCTTGCTCGCCCATGTTGATTCGATTCACCACGGAGCCGGCCTTGTCATACACGTTGACGTACACGTTGCTGCTGCTGGACGGCAGCACCAGGCTGGCCTTGAAGCTTTCGCTGGTGTCGACCACCGCTTTGTCCGTTGGGACGATAACCTTGCGGCCTACCAACGATGACGCTTGCAGTGCCTGGGAAGACTGATAGCCGGACAGCAGCGAAGACATGCTGGTGTTGAGCTTCTCGATGCCTTCGACCTGGCTGAACTGTGCCAGTTGGGCGATGAATTCGCCGTTGCCCTGCGGTTCCAACGGATTCTGGTTGTTCAACTGGGCCACCAGCAGATTGAGGAACTCGTTCTTGCCCAGTTCCTTGTTCGATTTGGTCTCGCTCTTGATCTGGTATTGATCAAGTGCCGAACCGGCTACATCGCCAACAGTACTCATGTTCGTGCGCTCCTTTTCTGAGGCTTACTGACCGAGGGTCAATACGCGCTGCAGCATCTGCTTGGCGGTATTCATCATTTCGACGTTGGTCTGGAAGGCCCGGCTGGCGGAAATCATGTCGGCCATCTCTTCAACCACGTTGACGTTGGGGTAGTACACGTAGCCATTGCCGTCCGCGGCCGGGTGGTTAGGCTCGTAGCGCGGCATCAGGGTGCTCTGATCCTCGACGATGCCCAGCACCTGCACGCCTTGGCCGGCCTCGTCCTGCTCGGCGAACAGCGAACCACTGCCGCCGTTCTGTGCCTGCTGGAACATGGTGGCGAACACCGGATGGCGGGCGCGGTAGGTCTGGTCGACGCTCGACGACACGCTTTCGGCGTTGGCGATGTTGCTGGAGATGGTGTTCAGGCGAGTGCTCTGGGCACTCATGCCGGTACCGGCGATATTGAAAACACTGGCGAGTGACATGGCTTCAGGCTCCTTTATTCTCCGCGCAGGGCGCTGACGAGCCCTTTGAATTTGCCGTTAAGCAGGGTAAAGCTGGCTTGAAAATTGACTGCGTTTTCCGCGTAGTTGGATTGCTCGATCTGCAAGTCCACGGTGTTCTGGTCAATCGAAGGGCTGGTCGGGTTGCGGTAGAAAAGACCGGCGTCGCCCATGCTCATCGCCTCTGCGGAGATGTGCAGGTTATCGGTGCGGTTCAGGCTGACTGGGCCGCGCTGTGTTTTGCCGGTTTGCTCGGCAAGCATCGAGGCGAAGTCCAGATCACGCGCCTTGTAATGCGGCGTATCGGCGTTCGCGATGTTGTTGGCCAGCACCTCAGCCCGCTTGGCGCGGAAACCGAGTGCTTCTTCATGGATGCCGAGGGCGCGATCGAAACTGATACTCATGGTCAGGAACCTTTGCTGTTGAGCTTGCCTGTTGTCCGTGCAAGACATTTAGCAAAGGCCGTGCCATTTTATTTTATTGTTAATAATCAAAGACTTGATTAGAAGGCAAAGCCTTTTTTCACGGTAGGCGGCAATCCATTTCCGCCTGCCGGCAATGCAAAGCGGCAATTCGCGGGGAACATTGCATTGGCGCGCCAGCTAAAGACCTCGAAACGAAAACGGGAGGCTCATAGGCCTCCCGCTCGCGATGTTGCTGGAATCAACTTACTGAAAAATGGACGCTGAACGGCTATTTCGCCTTGTAAACGATTCCCGGGCTGCACTGCACCATCTGGTAATGATTTGGCAAGCCATTGAGGGCTTCCGATGCCCCCAGCACCAGATAACCGCCGGGCTTCAACGAAGCGTGGATGCGCGTGAGGATGTCCTTCTTCACCTCTGCGGAGAAGTAGATCAGTACGTTGCGGCAAAACACGATGTCGAATTTGCCAAGCGCGGCGTAGCTGTCCAGCAGGTTCAATGGGCGAAATTCGACGCGGCTTTTTATCGCCGGCTTGACCACCCAGCGCCCCGGCCCCAGCGGGTCGAAGTAACGCTGCAGGCGTTCCTGGGAAAGCCCACGGCCCATCGCCAGGCTGTCGTACTCGCCCGACTTGCAATTGGCCAGCATCGATGGCGACAGGTCGGTGGCGACAATCTGCACGCCGCCCTTGAGCTGTCCGATGTTGGTTTTCTCGAATTCATCGATGCTCATCGACAACGAAAACGGCTCCTGCCCGGACGACGAAGCCGCAGACCAGATACGCAACCGCTGCCCCGGATTGGCCTTGATCATCTCGGGCAGAATCCGGGTCTTGAGCACTTCGAAGGGGTAGGTGTCACGAAACCACAGGGTCTCGTTGGTGGTCATGGCGTCCACGACCTGTTCACGCAGGCCGCTGCGCGGCTGGTTCTGCATGCGCTGCACCAATTCCCCGAGGGTTTTGATGCTGTTCTGCTCCATCAACTTGTTCAGTCGACTGGATACCAGATACTGCTTATTGCTACCCAGCACGATGCCGCAAGCTTTTTCCAGGAATGTCCGGAACTGCTCAAAATCCAAATTACCTGAAGACACTAGCGAGGCCTCGACGCTCATAGTCAAAACCGAGGGACAACGCCCTCAGTCCCCATCTGCCAAATTGATACGTTCCGCCACCCGTGCAGCCAAATCATCGGGGCGGAATTTGGCGAGAAAATCATCTGCCCCCACCTTCTTCACCATAGCCTGGTTGAACACACCCGAAAGCGAAGTATGCAAGATGATGTGCAGCTTTTGCATGCGCGGGTCGGCGCGAATTTCCGCAGTCAGCGTGTAGCCGTCCATTTCCGGCATCTCGATGTCGGAAATCAACATCAGAAACTCTTCGTGAGGCTTCCTGCCTTCAGCCACCATGGCCTTCAAGTAATCCAGCGCCTGGCGGCCATCATTCAGGGCGACGACCTCAACCCCGACAGTCTGTAGACAGCGGGTGACCTGTTTCCGTGCGACCGAAGAATCGTCGCAGGTCAGGACCTTTTTGCTGATGGCTTTCGCTTGCGTCTGCTGGTCCAGCACGCCGACGGAAATCACCTCCGAGGTTGGCGCCACTTCGGCGAGCACTTTCTCCACATCGATGATTTCCACCATCTTGTCATCGAGGTGAGTCACTGCCGTCAGGTAGTGATCGCGCCCGGTGCCCTTGGGTGGCGGATGGATGGCCTCCCAGTTCATGTTGACGATGCGCTCCACCGAATGCACCAGAAAGCCCTGAACCTTGGTGTTGTATTCAGTGATGATGACAAAACTGTTGGTGATGTTTTCCAGCGGCGCGTTGCCCGTGGCCATCGACAGATCAAGAATAGGGATGGTGCCACCGCGAATATTCGCCACACCGCGCACCACCGGGCTGGACTTCGGCATCACGGTAAGTTTGGGGCATTGCAGCACTTCTTTGACTTTGAACACGTTGATGCCATAAAGCTGATTGCCACCCAGGCGAAACAGCAGCAACTCGAGGCGATTCTGCCCCACCAGCTGAGTTCGCTGGTTAACCGAATCCAAAACACCGGCCATGCCAAACTCCTCTTATGAGTCATGCGCGTGTTGGTTAGCGTAGCAGGCGGCACGAGCCTTGCTTTTCACTCAACATGAACGCACAAACGACAATTTATCGACGCGCAGTGACAAAAGACCGTTATTGGCGGGCAGTTCTGGCTGCTTGGGTTTTACTCGGGTGCAGCAACGTCGCCACGGCCGCGATTACTTCACCTGAGCAGCTTATCGGCACCGCCCAGAAGTTTCTTGAGCAGGCCGTTGCCGACTACTTGCAGCGTAGCGGAATAGCCGGCCGCCATGAAATTGAAATCAGCCGTCTGGATTCGCGCCTGCGGATGCCGGCTTGTGACAAAGAATTGACCGCTACGCTGGAAAGCCCCGCCCAACCGATCGGTCGGGTCACGACCCGGGTACGCTGCGACGGCAGCGGCCCTTGGACGGTTTTCGTGCCTGGCCACGTGCGCCTGTACCGTGAAGTGGTGACTTCCACTCGTCCACTGAAACGCGAAAGCGTGGTCACGGCCATGGATGTGACCCTCGCCGAGCGCGACGTGGGCCTGCTCAAACAGGGCTATCTGACCGCAGTGAAACAAGCCATTGGTAAAAAACTGACGCGACCACTCCTCCCGGATCAGATTCTTGCGCCGATACATGTCGAGCAGGCCGAAGTCGTAAAGCGAGGGGATCAGGTAGTCATCAGCGCACACAGCGGCGGCATCAGCGTGCGCATGCCGGGTGAGGCATTATCGGATGGCGGCATAGGCAAGCAAATAAATGTACGCAACCAACGCTCACAACGCGTGATCAAAGCCCGTATAACCGGTCCTGGCCAGGTCGAAGTGCTGATGTAGTGCGTAACCACGGCCGCCGGCAGATATTTGCTGACGATTTTTTGATCGGTGTTTTAGACTGTTGGCTGACGCACAAAAATTTCGCCTAAAGTTTTTTTCGATGCAGCCGACAAGCTAGGCAAGCGTCCATACACTGTCCGAGGTTTAGCATCATGGTTATCGACTTCAATCGGCTCAACAATGCCGCAACGCCCGCTAATTCGGGGCGTGCCGGCGCTGCTCAGTCTGGTGGTCGCAACGAAGCCATCAGTACCAAGCAGCCCACCACTGCACCCGCAGCTGCTGAACAGGCTGAAGCCAGCAAGAGTGGCGAATCCGTTCAGTTCAGCCGTGAAGCGCAGCAATTGCAGAAAATCAGCGACAAGCTGCGTGACCAGCCCAATGTCGATAACGAGCGCGTCGCCCAGCTGAAACAAGCCATTGCCGACGGCAGTTACAGTGTCGACAGCAAGCGCGTTGCCAGCAGATTGCTCGATTTCGAATCCCAGCGTTAGTCACCACGCCGCGCTGGGGATGTTTGACGCCTGTCGGCGGATTGCGCGATGCATTGCCCAATCTGCTGCACACCCCAAGAGCATGCGATGCACGACACTACTCTGCTTGATCTCTTCACCCAGGATATCGGCACCGCCGAGCAGTTGCTTGAGCTGATCGACAGCGAATTTCAAGCGCTCAGCGAGCGTGACCTGCCTCGCCTGCAGCAGATTCTGGAAAACAAACTGCCCCTGCTTACTCAACTTGAGCAGCACGGCAAGCAGCGCGCTCAACTGCTACTCGACCTGCAACTGAGCGCGGACAGCGCCGGCTTGCAGGCATTCGCGGCAACCTCCAGCCTGGGCCCGGACCTTCTCGCCCGCGGCGATCAGCTAAGCGCGCTGTTAGAGCAATGCCAGCAAGCGAACGTGCGCAACGGCCGTTTGATCCGCTCCAGCCAGGCATCGACCAGCAGCATGCTGGGTATCCTGCGCGGCGGCGATACGCCAAATCTCTATGACAGCCGCGGCAGTACCGCTAGAATCGGCCAGCATCGCCCCCTCAGCCAAGCCTGAGAACCTATAACCAGGCACAGGGACATGCCGGCACAATGCCAGTATGCTAGTACCTAAGTTTATGCTCGGAGAGTACTGGACCGTGTCCAATCCCTTTATCGAGGAGGATGGCCCACAACCACCCAAGGTGCTGAAAACGCCGGTGGAAGTCGTCGCCAACCTCCGCCAGTTGCAGCAGAATCACGACCCGCTGATCATTACCTTTCACGAGCGAAGTCAACGCTTCCAGAGCTATCTGATCGACGTAGACCGGGACAGGAATCGCCTGGTCCTCGATGAAATGATCCCCCGAGATGGCGAGCGTTTTCTGCAGAACGGCGAGCCCTTCCACATCGAAGCGTTCCATGAAGGTGTCCGCGTGGCCTGGGAGTGCGTGCACAGCTCCGAGATCACCGAGCACGAGGGCGCGCGCTGCTACATCAGCCCGATGCCCGAGGAAGTGCACTACCACCAGCGGCGCAACGCGTACAGAGCCCCGGTCAAGCAGGGGGAACAGGTGGTCGTCGAGCTGGCGGGGGACAAGCTCAGCAAGGCGCTGAGCGGCCATCTGCTGGACATTTCTGCTACCGGCTGCAAGTTGCGCTTTGCCGGCAACATTGCCGCCAGCCTACAGTCGGGCCAGGTGTATCAGCGACTTACCGTTCGTCTGCCTTTTGGCGCAATGACCACGGCAATCGAACTTCGCCATGTGCAATACGCGGAAAAGGTCGATACCACCTTCGCTGGTGCCCGCTTCTACCGCATGAGCGGCCTGGAACAGCGTCAGGTCGAGCGGTTCGTCTACCAGTTGCAACGCGAAGCCCGCCGAGTCGACAGCGACGGGCTGTTCTGACGTTGAGCGCTCAGCCGACGTGAATGCCGAGACCTGCCAGACGCGGCAGGTCCTCGGGACGGTCCACGTCCCAGAGCACTGGCAGCAAGTGGTAATCCCAGTTCAACTGGTTCAGTCGTTCCCGAGTTAGCGCCAGCACCTGATCGGTGCCCCAGGGGAGATCACTGAACAGCGTCGCATCGACGCGCCGCAGCCCCAGCAGCACATAACCACCGTCCTCGGCCGGGCCTATCACCACCGGGTGGCGCTGCAGCGCTGCCTGAGCGCGAGCCATATAGTCGCCATCGAGTGCTGGGCAGTCGTTGCCGACCAGAATCACCGCATCACTTTCCGCCAGCCCCAGGGTCGCGATACGCCGCATGCGTACCCCCAGATCGCCAGCCGGCTGTTCCACTAGCGTCCAGCCCAACTGATCGGCCAGTAGCTGTAGTACCTCATTGGGGCCGTCGTCTAGCCAGAGGAAACGCTGACTGAAACCACCGTCCGGAAGGTGCAAGGCACGTTCGAGCAGCAGCCGCTGCAAGTCACACGCACCCTCCTCGCCCAACGCCGGGATCAAGCGGGTTTTGACTCGCCCCGGCACAGGCGAGCGGGCGAGCAGGTGCAACGAGATGGTCAGGTTCATAAGGGCGGCTCTTGCTGATATTGGCGCGCCAACCGCTCTGGCTCGACACCACGATAGTAAGCCAGGCGCAGTCGCCACATGAGCCATACAGTACGCCAAACCCCATGACGCTCCCAGCGTCGACTGGAGGTCGTCAAGGGCGGACGCAGGCAACGCGGGCGCGCCTGCTTTTTCAAGCGGCGGCACAGGTCGAGGTCCTCCATGAGTGGGATCTGCGCATACCCACCGAGCGCTTCGAAGGTTTCGCGCGCCAGGAAAATCGCCTGATCGCCACTCGCCACGCCCGTCAGTCGTGATCGCAGGTTGATCATCGATCCGATCACCCGCAACGCCAGGCCGTTCCCAGAGAGCCGCACGTCAAATCGCCCCCAGCACGGGCGCTCCGCCAGCACTCTGAATAAACGCTCGATGGACGATGCGCCAATACGGGTGTCGGCATGCACGAACCACAGGTAATCGCCATTGGCGGCCGCCGCACCGGCATTCATCTGTGCGGCACGCCCCGCTTGCGCGGTCAGCAGCAGGTCGACATAAGGCGCTGCAAGCTCGCAGGTGGCGTCGCTGCTGCCGCCGTCGACAACGATCAGCTGGGCACCTGCCGTGCGCAACGGCGCAAGGTCCTGCAACAGCCGCGGCAATGCATCGGCCTCATTGCGCACCGGAATGATCACGCTCAGAGCGCTTGCCCTCATGGGCGCGGACCCTGCTCGGCATCCGGTTCGTGCACAGTAGTGTGGTCAGGCGCAACCGGATCGAGCATCTGCTCCTGCACCACCTGTTCATCCACCCGCGGATCAAGCGCGGCGATCAATGGCGAGCCAGTCATGTTGTCCGGCATGGGAATGTGATGCAGCGGTGCGTCTTCCACCTGGTGCAAGTGAGTGACGCTTGCCGGCCGCACGCGCCAGACCAGAATGAGCGCGCAGGCACAGACAAAGGCGTAGAGCATGTTGGCGCCAAAGAAGCGCATCAGCAGCCCGCCGAGCAAAGGTCCCAGGCTTGCGCCTACGCCAAAGGTGACCAGCAGGGTGGCGGTCAGCGACACCCGACGCTCGCCTTCGACATGGTCGTTGGCAAACGCAACGGCCAACGGATACAGGCTGAACATCAGCAAACTGACGACAAAGCCGATACCCATCAACAATGGCAACGCGACCTGCGGCATCAGCGCCAGAGGCAACGCCGCCAATGCCAGCAGGCCGGCGCAGATGCGGATCAGCCAGACCCTGTCGCTGCGGTCGGACAACCACCCGAGCGGCCATTGCACCAACAGGCCGGCCAGGATGCAGCAGCCCATGAACAGGCCGACCTGTTCGGTCGGCAAACCCATCCGGGTCGCATACAGCGGCGCCAGGCCGTAGAACGAGCCGATCAGCAACCCCGACACCGCGATGGTGGTCAACGACAGCGGAATGCGCGCGACGAAAAAACGCAGGTCCAACGGCGCCGGGTGCAATGGCGCGGGGTGCAGCCGCCGCGTCAGCGCAACCGGCACCAGGCAGAGCGCGAAGCACAGCGCGACCAGCATCAGCAGCTCCAGACCAAGGGTCGGATGGACCACCAGCACCAGCTGGCCAAGGATCAGCCCCAGGTAGGACGCGCCCATGTAACCGGCAAATACCTGGCCCCGCTGCTGGGTTTCCGCCTGTTCGTTAAGCCAGCTCTCGATCACCATGTACTGACACATCATGCCCAGGCCGACCACCATGCGCAGCACCAGCCAGCTCGGCAGCCAATCGCTGAGCCCATGGCCAAGCACCGCAGCCGTGACCACCCCGGCGCAGGCCACATAGGCGCGAATATGGCCGACCCGGGCGATCAACCGGTGGCCGACCTTGCCGCCCAGCACCAGGCCGATGTAATTGGCCGCCATCAACGCGCCGACCCACAAGCCGTCCACCGTCTGCGCCAGGCGCAAGGCCAGGTAGGTCCCCAACAAACCGGAACCCAAGAGCATCAACAGGGTGGCGAAATACAACGAACTGAACGGCTTTAAAATGCGGCTCATGGGCTGGGAAAAACTCCTTATGAAATGAACGGATGACCAACAGACTTATACATGAGCGGCAAGCACACGCCGCTCCCAGGGGCTGATTTCATCGCAGTAACTGCGCAACTCCAGGGTCTTGCTGGCGATGTAGCCTTCGATGAACTCGCCCCCGAACAGTTCCAGTGCCAACGGGCTGCGCTTCAGCCGCTCGATGGCCGCGTGCATGGTGCACGGCAGCGTCAGCTCGTCCGTCACGACGAACTCGCCTTGCAGCGGCTCGCTCGGCTGCAACTGCCGCTCGATGCCATGCAGGCCTGCGGCTAGGCTGGCCGCCAACGCCAGGTAGGGGTTGGCATCCGCCCCCGGCAGGCGATTTTCCACCCGCCGTGCGGCCGGTGAGCTGGCGGGAATACGCAGGCCTGCGGCGCGATTGTCTTCCGACCAGCAGGCATTGTTCGGCGACGCGAAGGGGTGGCAAAGCCGTTGATAGGAATTCACATGGGGGGCAAACAGCAGCGTCAGGTCAGCCATGGCCGCCTGCTGGCCACCGATGAAGTGGTAGAACGCCGGCGTGGCCTGGCCGTTTTCGTCACTGAAGATATTGCCACCGCTGCCGTGCGCCACCAGGCTCTGGTGAATATGCATGGAACTGCCGGGCGTATGCGGGAGCGGTTTGGCCATGCACACCACGGTCAGGCCGTGTTTGAGCGCCACTTCCTTGAGCAGGTGCTTGAACAGGAACGTCTGGTCTGCGAGCAGCAGTGCATCGCCATGCCAGAGGTTGATCTCGAACTGGCTGACGCCCATCTCGTGCATCACCGTGTCGCGCGGCAACCCCAGCGCCGCCATGCATCGGTAGACCTCGGCGAAGAACGGCCGCAGGCCGTTGTTCGAGCTGACGCTGAACGCCGATGCGCCGTCCTCGCGCCGGCCGTCCAGGCCCACGGGCGGAACGAACGGCTGCTGGGGATCGGGGTTCGGCGCAAAGATGAAGAACTCCAGTTCGGTCGCCACCACCGGCTGCAAACCCTGGTCAGTGTAGCGCGCCAATACCTGCTTGAGCAGACCCCGGGTGGACAGACCGGAGCTGCGCCCGTCCAGCTCGTCGGCATCGCAAATCGCCAGGGCTCTTGGGCTGCTGCTCCAAGGCAGGCGATAAACCTGCGCGGGATCGGCGTTGAGTACCAGATCGCCATCATCGCGGCCGTAGAACTTCGCCGCCGGGTAGCCGCCCATGATGCACTGCAGCAGCACGCCCCTCGCCAATTGCAGGCGGCGCCCTTCGAGAAAGCCTGCGGCGGTCATCACCTTGCCCCGCGGTACGCCATTCAGATCCGGGGTTACGCACTCGACTTCATCAACGTCACTCAACAGCGCTTGCAGCTCGGAGCGACTCGGAATGTTCATGGCGGGCTGTCCTTGGAAGCATGGGCGGGATCGCTGTACAAAATACGCATCGACCGTTCGATATTTCAAGCATGCCAGCAAACTCGTCAGCTCACCGTGGCGCCGATTCCGGCGGCTCGCTCGTGCGCAGGCACGCGACACTAGGGCTTGCCGTTGCGGCTGAACATTATCGACTACGTCGATAATTACCATGCCTAGCCTGCACTTCTGCAGCAGAGGCTCCTACGCGATAGTGGCTCGCGTACCCACATTCGCCCCATTGAGGAGCCGAACATGAAAAAGCAACTATTGACCGCCTTGATTCTTGCCAGCCTGTCCGCAGGCGCGTTCGCACTGCCGCAAGACGACCCGCAGCCCCTGTTGGGCGAAGCCAAAGACAGCCGAATTGAACCGGTGATCCAGACAGGCCTGATGCCGCTCGCCAAAGGTGGTGTAGATCGTGTCGGAACGAACCGCCTGGCTGAGGGGGGTGCAGATCGCCTGCAGGAACGCCTGCGAGTCGCCGAAGATGGCGCGGACCGTACCGGAGCGAATCGTCTGGCGGAAAGCGGTGCGGATCGTCTGCAAGAGCGTCTGCGCATCGCCGAAGGTGGCGCTGAGCGTACCCTTAGTCAACGTGCAGGTTGAGGTGGCTATGCCAGGACTCACGCGACATTTCATCTACGCCAAAGGCGCCACCGGGGCGCCTTTGCTTTTTAGTGCCTGAGGCTATTCCAGCTCGGCGAGCTTCTGCTCCAACGCCGCCACCCGCGCTTCCAACGCCTCCATACGCGCCTCCTGACTGGCGCTCGTCGCCCTTACTGGCTCGCTCGCCCGCGCTTCCAGCGCCGCCTGCAAATCAGCCGGGTCACCCAACATATGCATGTAGCGGTCTTCGCGCTGCCCGGCCTGCCGCGGCACCTGGCACACCAGGCCACGGCTGATCATGCGTTCAAGATTGTGCTGGAGCTGCTCGGTGTCTTCGAAATCATGCATGCGGTTGCTGCGCGTCAGCAGCTCGTTGATTGTCTGCGGGCCGCGCAACAGCAGCAGGCCGAGCACGATCACCTGCGGCATCACCAGCTCCAGGGTCTTGTCGCAGCGGTGCTCCCACCGATCCGCACGGCTGCCCATCAGCAACCGTGCCAACCCGCGGCCCTCGAGGCTGCGCAGGCCCTGACCGACCTGGCCGGCACTGAGGTTCATCAGCGGCTCGCGACTGGTTTTCTGGTTGCAGGCCAGCACCAGGGCGTTGGCTGTCAGCGGATAGAGTTCCGGCGTGGTCGCCTGCTTCTCGATCAGGCATCCGAGAATGCGCGCTTCGATGGCGCTCAGTGAAATATCGGTGTGTTCGACGCTGGTCTCGCGGGTCATTGCAGTGCTCTCTGGTTCATCCATTGCGCTAGCCTAGCCTGACTGGCAAAGGGTTGATACGCGCACGCATGGATCGCCCCTCGCTGCGACCGGCCTGGCGCGGTTGTGCTAGAGTCGCGCGCTATTTTTCAGGCTCGACACGCCCACGGCCTGTTCAATCCCCAAGCTGCCCGACCGCTGGCCTGTTCCGCGTCGACTGGCACCCGCTCAACTCAGTCGAGAGTCGTCATGACCCAAGCCCTAAGCCCCCTCCTGAACCTGCTCAACCGCACCAGCCTGGTCGTGCAGATCCTCGTCGGCCTGATCGCGGGCATCGCCCTGGCCCTGCTGTTTCCGCAAGCGGCGAAGAGCGCCGGGTTTCTCGGCACGCTGTTCGTTTCGGCATTGAAGGCCGTGGCGCCAGTGCTGGTATTCATCCTGGTGACCGCGTCGATCGCCAACCACCAGCGTGACCAGCAAACCCACATCCGCCCGATCCTGCTGCTGTATGTGCTGGGCACCTTCAGTGCCGCACTGCTTGCGGTGCTCGCCAGCTTCCTCTTCCCGTCGAGCCTGACCCTGGTCAGCGACGCCGCTACGCTCACGCCGCCGGGCGGCATCGCCGACGTCCTGCAAGCGCTGTTGCTGAGCGTGGTGGACAACCCGGTGAATGCGCTGCTGCAGGGCAACTTCATCGGCATCCTGGCCTGGGCGATCGGGCTGGGGCTGGCCTTCCGTCACGCCGCGCCAGGCAGCAGGCAACTGCTCGCCGACCTGTCGGATGGCATCACCAGCATCGTCAAACTGGTCATTCGCCTCGCGCCGCTGGGTATTTTCGGCCTGGTTGCGGCGACGCTGGCCGAATCGGGCATGGGCGCACTGCTCGGCTATCTGCACCTGCTGCTGGTGTTGGTCGGCTGCATGCTGTTCGTCGCCCTGGCGATCAATCCGGCCATCGTGTTCTTCAAGATCCGCCGCAACCCCTACCCGCTGGTGTTCACCTGCCTGCGCGAAAGCGGCATTACCGCATTCTTCACTCGCAGTTCGGCCGCCAACATCCCGGTCAATCTGCAGCTGTGCAAGCGCCTGGGTCTGCATGAAGAGACTTATTCGGTATCGATTCCGCTGGGCGCCACCATCAACATGGCCGGCGCGGCGATCACCATCAGTGTGCTGACCCTGGCGGCGGTACATACCCTGAACATCGCCATCGATCTGCCGACCGCCCTGCTCCTGAGCCTGCTCGCGGCGATTTGTGCCTGCGGCGCTTCGGGTGTGGCCGGTGGTTCGTTGCTGCTGATCCCGCTGGCCTGCAGCCTGTTCGGCATCCCCAACGACACCGCCATGCAGGTGGTCGCGGTGGGCTTCATCATCGGCATCGTGCAGGACTCGGCGGAGACTGCACTGAACTCCTCCACCGACGTGCTCTTCACCGCCGCCGCGTGCATCGCCGAAGAACAGCGAGGCGCGGCGAGCTGAGCCTCGACCCAGAAACGAAAAAAGGCTTACGCAATGCGTAAGCCTTTTTTATTTGGCGTCCCCTGCTGGAGTCGAACCAGCATCTAGCCCTTAGGAGGGGCTTGTTCTATCCATTGAACTAAGGAGACATGTTTCGCTAACTCGTCAGCGGGCCGCATCTTAGCGAGCCTGGGCGATTTTGTCATGCCGCTGCCATCTTGCCTTGGCCATACTGCAGATCAAAATGCCTGCGGAGATCGGCCCATGAGCCAAGCACGTTTATCGAGCCCGCCAAATTCGCCGTTCGCCAGCTTCAACCTCCGCGCCGCTAGCGTCACCGATGCACCGGCCCTCGCGGCCTTGTTGCAGCAACTGGCGCCGGACGAGCCACGTATCGACAGCCAGCTGCTGGCGCTGCAGCTTGCGCAACTGCCTGCCAGCCGCGAGGTGCTGGTCGCTGAACGCGACGGCAAGCTACTCGCCACCTGCACGCTGAACTTGATCGAGCACCTGGCGCATAACTTCGCCCGCTCGGCGATTCTCGAAGACGTGGTGGTGGCCGAAGATGCCCGCGGCCTTGGCATCGGCCGCGCATTAATGGCCAAGGCCATCGAGCGCGCCCGTACCTGGGGCTGCTACAAGGTCGCCCTGTCGAGCCACCATAGCCGCGAATCGGCCCATGCCTTTTATGCCAGCCTGGGCTTCAAGCCACACGGCATCAGCCTGGCGATTACCCTGGACTAACGGCGGAAACGCTCCTCGGCTAGGCGATCGGCGATTTCCACCGTGCTGCGGCCTTCCAGCTCGGCGCGCTGGAAGATCAGGTGCAGGGTTTCGCCAATGCCTTCGATATGCGCCTTCAGCTGCGCGGCGCTGCCACCCGTGCGCTCGTAGCAGACGTCGATGATGCCGCCGGCGTTGATCGCATAGTCCGGTGCATACAGGCATTCACGGCGACGCAGTTCCTGGGCCAGTTCTGCGTCGGCCAGCTGGTTATTGGCCGCGCCGGCGATAATCGGTGCGCGCAGTGCTTCGAGCGTCTGCCGGTTGATGATGCCGCCCATGGCGCAGGGCGCGAACACGTCCACATCGAGGCTGAAGATGTCCTGCTGGGCAACCGCCCGCGCACCCAGTTGCTCGACGGCGCGGCGCACGTTCAGCTCGACGATATCGGTCACCCACAATTCAGCGCCTGCATCCTTGAGATGCTTGGCCAGGCTGAAGCCGACCTGTCCAACACCCTGAATGGCGACCTTGAGGCCGTACAGGTCATCGCGGCCGAGGCGCTGCTTGACTGCCGCCTGAATGCCGATAAATACGCCATAGGCGGTGGACGGCGACGGGTCACCGTTGCGCATGCCCCCGTCGAAGGCTTCGCGCTGGCCGGCGCCGGATACATGGCGGGTGCGCTCGGCCATGATCTGCATTTCGGCAACGCCGGTGCCGGAGTCCGCTGCGGTGATATAGCGCCCACCGAGGCTGTTGACGAAACCGCCCATGGCCTGGAACAGCGCCTCGCTCTTGCCGGTGTGCGGATCGCCGATGATCACCGCCTTGCCGCCGCCCAGAGGCAAATTGGCCAGCGCGGATTTGTAGGTCATGCCGCGGGACAGGCGCAGCACGTCGCGCAGCGCTTCGTCGTCGCTGGCGTAGGGCCACATGCGGCAGCCGCCCAGCGCAGGGCCGAGGTTGCTGTTATGGATGGCGATGATCGCCTTGAGGCCCGAGGCCTTGTCGTGGCCGTAAACCACCTGTTCGTGATGATCGAACTCGACGTGAGAAAACACCGACATGGGACTTCCTTAAACGATTGTTGTTATTCGGGATTCGAGTAGGCGCCCCGCCGGCTGACGATTCCTCATCGTCGGCCGGCCAGCGCCTGTGCGTGAATTACCTGGGTTACGCGGCCGGTTCGAACAGCCGCACCGTCTGGATTTCGCTGACCAGCATGCGTGCCTTGAGCTGCTGGCTCTGTTCGCGCGCCTTGGCCACGTTGGCTTCCTTGATGTGGCCATAGCCGCGGATCTGCTCGGGGAGCTCGGCCAGCGCCACCGCCGTGGGGTAGTTGCCGGGGTTGAGTTCCTTGAGCAGGTAATCGACGCTCTGCTCGTAGTCTTCGATGAGCTCGCGCTCCAACTGGCGATCGGCGCTGTGGCCGAACGGGTCGAGCAGCGAACCGCGCAAAAACTTCAAGCGCGCCAGCACGCCGAACGCCTTGAGCATCCAGGGGCCGAACTGGCGTTTGCGCGGCGCACCGGTGTTCGGGTCCCGCTGGGTCAGCCAGGACGGCGCCAGGTGGAACTCCAGGCGGTAGTCGCCCTGGAACTGCGCTTCCAGTTGCTTGATAAAGGTGCCGTCGCTGTACAAGCGCGCCACCTCGTATTCGTCCTTGTAGGCCAGCAGCTTGAAGTAGTAACGCGCCACCGCCTGGCTCAGCGCCTGATCGGGCTGGCGATCCGCAGCACGCACGCGCTGCACCAGCTCCAGATAGCGCTGCGCGTAGGCGGCGTTCTGATAGGCCGTCAGACGGGCCACACGGTCACTGATCAACTCATCCAGGGTCGCGCTGCGCGGCGCTTCGGCAATCGCTGGCTTGGCCAGTTTTTCCACTGCGGCCAGGTCATGGGCGGCGCGACGCCCCCAGAGAAACGCCTGCTGGTTCAGTTGCACGGCAACGCCGTTGAGCGCGATGGCTTTGTCGATGGCTTCGGCCGACACCGGCACCAGCCCCTTCTGATAGGCGAAGCCGAGCATGAACAGGTTGGTCGCGATGCTGTCGCCCAGCACCCGAGTCGCCAGGCGCGTGGCGTCGACGAAGTGGGTCTTGTCGGCACCCACCGCCTCGATCAGCGCCTCGCGCATGGCCGCACCCGGCACCTCGGCATCGGGGTTGCGGGTGAATTCGGCGGTGGCCGCTTCATGACTGTTGATCACCGCGTGGGCGATGGTGTCATTCAGTTTTGCCAGGGCCTCTTCGCTGGCCGACACCACCAGGTCGCAGCCCAGCAGCAGGTCGGTTTCACCGGCGGCGATGCGCACGGCAAAGATATCGTCCTGCTTGGCGGCGACGCGGATATGGGTGATCACCGGGCCGAACTTCTGTGCCAGACCGGCCTGGTCGAGCACGCTGCAGCCCTTACCTTCGATGTGCGCCGCCATCCCCAACAGCGCGCCAACGGTGGTCACGCCACTGCCGCCGACGCCTGGCAAAAGGATATTCCACGGCCGCGCCAGCGATGGCTGTTGCGGTTCCGGCAACGCAATGAACAGCGCATTGGCACCGACCGCCTCGGGCTGACGCAGACCGCCGCCGTGCACGGTAACGAAGCTGGGGCAGAAACCATCGACGCAACTGAAATCCTTGTTGCAGGAGTTTTGGTCAATCTCGCGCTTGCGCCCCAGTTCGGTTTCCAGCGGCAGCACCGACAGGCAGTTGGATTTCACGCTGCAATCGCCGCAACCCTCGCACACGGCCGGGTTGATGAACGCGCGTTTCTGCGGGTCGACCAGCTTGCCGCGCTTGCGCCGACGGCGTTTCTCGGTGGCGCAGGTCTGGTCATAGATGATCACCGAGGTGCCCTTGAATTCGCGCAGTTCGCGCTGCACGGCGTCCAAGTCACGGCGATGATGGAAGGTCACGATGGGCGCAAAGGTGTTGCGGGCCGGGTACTTGTCCGGCTCGTCGGTCACCAGCGCGATGCGCTTCACGCCTTCTGCGAAGACCTGCTGGCTGAGCTGATCAACACGCAGCTCGCCGTCGATCGGCTGGCCGCCGGTCATGGCCACGGCATCGTTGTAGAGAATCTTGTAGGTGATGTTCACCCCGGCCGCGACCGCTGCGCGCAGGGCCAGCTGGCCGGAGTGGAAGTAGGTGCCGTCGCCCAGATTCTGGAAGATGTGCGGGGTGTCGGTAAACGGCGCCTGGCCGATCCAGGTCGCGCCCTCGCCGCCCATCTGGGTGAAGGTATCGGTGTTGCGGTCCATCCACTGGGTCATGTAATGGCAGCCGATGCCGCCCTGGGCGCGGCTGCCTTCCGGCAGTTTGGTCGAGGTGTTGTGCGGGCAACCGGAACAAAAGTGCGGCGTACGCGCGGTGGTGTGCTTGGGCGCCGCCAGGGCTTTTTCCTTGGCGGCAAGAAAGGCCAGGCGCTCTTCGATGGTGGCACTTGTGTAAATCGGCGCAAGGCGCTTGGCGATGGCGCGGGCAATCATCGCCGGGGTCAGCTCGGACAGGTTCGGCAGCAGCGAAGCGCCCTGCTCGTCGAACTCACCGACCACCACCGGACGCTTGCCGACGGGCCAGTTGTACAGCTGACCGGTGAGCTGGTCCTCGATGATGCTGCGCTTCTCCTCGACCACCAGAATCTCGTCCAGACCTTCGGCAAACTCGTGCACCGACACCGGCTCCAGCGGCCAGCTCATGCCGACTTTAAGTACCCGCAGGCCGACCCGCGCGCAGAGTTCTTCGTCCAGGCCGAGGTCTTCCAGAGCCTGGCGTACGTCCAGATAGGACTTGCCGGTGGTGACGATACCCAGGCGCGGATTCGGCGAATCGAGCATCACCTGATTGAGGTTGTTGGCGCGGGCGAAGGCACGGGCAGCGTAAATCTTGTAGATGTTGAGGCGTTTCTCCTGAACCAGGGGTGGGTCCGGCCAGCGGATGTAGACGCCGTCTTCCGGGAGTTCGAAATCCTCGGGAATCTTCACCTGCATGCGCAGCGGGTCGACGTCCACCACGGCCGAAGAGTCGACGTTTTCGGCGATGGTCTTCAGCGCTACCCAGCAACCGCTGTAGCGCGACAGCTCCCAGCCGATGATGCCGTAGTCGAGAATTTCCTGGACGTTGGCCGGGTTGAGCACCGGAATCGAAGCCGCGATAAATGCATGCTCGCTCTGGTTGGCGATGCTCGAGGATTTGCAGCCATGGTCGTCACCGGCCAGCAGCAGCACGCCGCCATGCTCGGAGACACCGGCCGAGTTGCCGTGCTTGAACACGTCACCGCAGCGGTCCACACCGGGGCCCTTGCCGTACCACATGGCGAATACGCCGTCGTAGCGCGCGCCGGGAAACAGGCTGGTCTGCTGACTGCCCCACACCGAGGTGGCAGCCAACTCTTCGTTGACGCCGGGCTGGAAGTGGATGTGATTGTCCTTGAGGTACTGCTTGGCGTCCCACAGGCTCTTGTCGAGGTTACCCAGCGGCGAGCCACGGTAGCCGGAGATAAAGCACGCGGTATTCAGGCCATGGGCCGCGTCGCGTTGCTTCTGCAGCATCGGCAGACGCGTCAACGCCTGGGTGCCGGTGAGGTACAGGTGACCAGTGGCAAGGCGGTACTTGTCATCCAGGCGGATTTCGGCCAGAGACATGTCTGCGCTCCTTTTATTGTTTTGGTGAGCGGGAGAGGCACCGGTTAATGCCTCCCGTGTTCTGTCCTGCCCAGGATCACCAGGCAAAACGACTGACTAGAATATGACCGACCGGTGGCGCTTTTTTCTTTCTATTTTTCAGGCGAAAAGCCAATACTGCACATGAACCAACCCATAACTACAAAAATCCGGAAAAGATCATGCAAGACAAGCTCAGCCCCATTGATCGCAGAATTCTTCGCCTGCTGCAGCACGATGCCGACCTTTCTGCCGCCGAGATCGCTGAGAAGGTCGAGCTGTCGCAGTCGCCCTGCTGGCGACGGATTCATCGGATGCAGGAGGAAGGCCTGATCGAGCGCAAGGTCGCCCTGCTCAACCCGAAACTGCTGGGCTTCAGCATTACCGTATTTGTCGATATCAAGCTCTCGGCCCATGGCCGCAGCAACCTGGAAGAGTTTGAACAGGCGGTGGTCGGTTATCCCGAGGTGCTGGAGTGCTACACCATGGCTGGCGGCTCGGATTACCTGCTGAAGGTGGTGGCCAAGGACATCGCCAGCTACGAGCGCTTTCTGCGCGACCATCTGCTGCAACGCCCCCATGTGCACGAAGCGCATTCGCACATCGCCATGAGCGAGGTAAAACGCACCACCGAATTGCCGTTGGATTAAACCCGCGAAGAGCCTGCTCTATGGCGATCGCTGGCTTGTAGGGTGCGCCTTGCGCACCAAGTTGTCCTTATCCTCGGTGCGCACAGCGCACCCTACCCGGTTGGCATTCGCCCACCACAATGCCAGCGGACCGAGTAGCAGGAGCAGGCCCATCAGGGCGAATGCCGCCCACCAGCCAAGCAGGGTCTTGTCACCCAGCGCATCCAGGGTGATGCCGAACAGCAACGGGCCGAGGAAGGCGCCGGTAAAGCCGGTGCAGGAATACAGCGCCATGGCGGCGCCGCGATGGCTGGCAGGGGCGACGGCGATCAAGCCGGCGGTCATTGCCGCCGAGTCGGCGGTAACGGTGACGCTGTAGAGCAGCACCAACAGCAGCATCAGCCAGAACGGCAACGCCGCACTCAGGCCGATCAGCGCAGCCAGTACGGTTGAACTGAGCATCACCGCCACCAGCCAGCGCTGCCGGCCGAAGCGCAGGGCGAACTCGTTGCCGAGGATGCTCGCTGGCATGCCGATCAGGGTCGCCAGCATCGCCACCCAGGTGCCGGACAGCCAGGGCGACTGCCCCTGAAACTGCCCGGAGAACACTAGGAATGCCACCAGCCAGGCGCGCAGCGCGAACAGTTCAAGGTTGTGCACCGCGTAGGTCAGGCAATAGGCGAGCACCGGGCGGCTTTTCAGCGGCGCCAGTTCGAGCATCCGGCGCGGCGCATGCTGTTCCACCGGTTTACATTCGAGGCCCCAATACACCAGCGCCCAGGCCAGCAGCGCGCATCCGCCGCTGAGCAGGGTCGGCAACTGCCAGCCGGCGAACTTGGCCAGCTCGCCGGCGAGAATGAACGACAGCGCAGTACCCAGCCCAAAACTGGCGGTGTAGAAGGCAATCGCCCGCGACTGCGCCGGCCCCTCGATGCGCTCGGACAATGCCTTGAGGCCCGGCATGTAGGTGCCGGCCAGGCCAACGCCGGCCAGCACCCGCCACGCCAGGGCGGACCAGAAGCCATCGGCGAAGACGAAGCCGGCATTGGCCACCGCGGTCAGCAGCATCGCTGCCAGGTAAATCAGCCGCGCGTCGTATTTGTCGGTCAGCCCGGTAAGGATCGGCACCGCGACCATATAACCGAGAAAGAAACCGCCACCGATCCAGCCCGCCTGGGTATTACTCAGCCCCCACAGCGCCTGAAAGTCCGGCAGCAAGGCGGCGAACAAGGCAAAGCCGGCCATGCCCAGGGTTTCCGCGCTGCACAGCAGCAGCGTCAGCCGGCGGGCATTCATCGGGTTGCTCCGGTGCATGTAGAAGCGGCCGGGCAGCGCTGCGTGTCCTCATAGGGTGGGTTAGCGACGCCGAACACCGCTCGGTAATCCAACTGCGGTAACGCAGCGTCGCGTAATCCAAGTCGCATGGCGCCCGGCAAGCGCAGTACGCGGCTAACCCACCCTACGAACTGCAAATCGCGGCTAAAGCGCAGCGCCGCCCGGCACCTCCCACAGATATGTGGCGAACTCATACCACTCGCCCATCAAAGGCCAGGCTAACCCCCGCTGGCAACGCATCAGGATGCTCCAGCAGCCAGGCGTCGAAGCTGTGGCCGATATGGGTCAGCACGGTTTCCCTTGGCTGCAGATGCTCGACCACCTCCAGCGCACGGGTCAGGTCGTTGTGGTTGCGCGGGGCAATGGGTTGCGGTGCGGTGGAGCAGTCCAGCACCAGCACATCCAGCGGCTGTTGTCGCAGCACCTCGGCACTGGCGTCCGGCACGCCGAGGGTATCGGTGAGGTAGGCGATACGCCGCACTTTCCCCTCAAGTCCCTGCCCTTCGAACAGGTATCCAACGGTCGGCCTCGAGTGATTCAGCGGCAAGGCGGTGACGATCAGCTCGCCCAGTTCACGGCGCTCGAATGGCTGGAACGGTCGGGAAAAATCGAGAATGCCAGGATGCTTGTAGAGGTCGGCAAAGCCTTCCGGATCGTCCGGCCCGTGCACCGGTATCACCAGGCCCTGGCCCCAGCGCAGGTGCAATAGACCCTGAGCATGGTCGGCATGGTAATGGGTTTGCAGAATGCCGCTCAGGCGATGGGGTGGGAAACGCTCGCACAGATCGGTCAGGCCCGAGTCGATCAGCCAGCGCTGCGCGCCGCATTCAATCAGCGCACAACACGGCCCACGGCGCCGCACTGGACTCCCCCGCGCGCTGGCGCAGGCCGGGCAGTCGCAGTTATACACCGGCACCTGGCGCGCATCGCCGGTGCCGAGCAGGGTCAGGCGCATGCGCGCGTATCGCTAAGCAGTTGCAGCAGCTGGGTGACAGTCTGGTCGAGTGGGCCGGAGTTATTTAGCAGGTATTGCGAGTCGACCTCTCCCCTCACCCCAGCCCTCTCGGCTTGAGCATCCTGCGTCGCCCTACCTCCTGCATCCCTGCAGTCGTCCCCAGAGGGTAGAGGGAGCGGTTGCAGTTCGCGGCTGCGCGCCAGGCGGGCCTCGATCTGCTCGGCGCTTTCCCGGCCGCGCGCCTGCAAGCGCTGGCGCAGGGCTGCTTCATCCACCTGCAGCAGAATCGCCAGCAGCTCGGGATAACGCTGCCGGGCCTGGGCCAGATGCCCGCGCGAGCCGTTGACCAGCACATCCTGCCCCGCCGCCAGCCAGTCATCGATCTGCGATGGGATGCCATAGGCCAGGCCGTTGGCGCGCCAGCTCAGGGCAAAGGCGCCAGCGGCTTCCTGCTGGTCGAACTCGGCAGTCGACACGCCGATGGCGTCCTCGCCCACCGCCTCGGCCGAGCGAGTGATGACCCGGCGGGCGATCAGGCAACCACGTTCGGCCAGGCGCGCGCGCGCTGCATTCAGCAGGCTGTCCTTGCCCGAGCCAGAAGGCCCCATCAGATAGATCAACCTGCCGCCCATCAGAACACCCTTTTTGCTTGTCGCCAGACCTGCCGGATGACCGCCTGGCCTTCGTGAACCCGCGCCTGCAGCAGATCGGCCCGCAAGCCGACCCGGATCTCGCCGCGGTCATTCAGCCCGGCTGCCTGCGCAGGCACCTGGCTGACCGTCGCAATTGCCCGAGGCAGATCATAGCCGTTGTCCTGCCCGGCAAGCAGTAGCGCGGCCTGCAACAGGCTGGCTGGATAATAGTCGCTGGAGAGGATATCCAGCACGCCGTGGCGGGCCAGTTCCGCGGCAGCGATATTGCCCGAGTGGGAACCGCCGCGGACGATGTTCGGCGCCCCCATCAGCACTTTCAGGCCTGCTGCGTGGCTGGCCTTGGCGGCTTCCAGGGTGGTCGGAAATTCGGCGATCGACATACCGAAACCCGCCGATTCCTGCACGTGGGCCAGGGTCGCGTCGTCGTGGCTGGCCAGGGCCAACCCGCGGCTGTGACAGTCCTCGACAATCGCGCGACGATGACGGTCGCTGAACGCCTGCGAATTCGCCACCTGCTCAGTGATGAACGCCTCCATCTCGGCAGGACTGAGGTGGTACTTGCCCATGTAGTACTCGCGGTACTTCGCTTCGTTGGCGAACTGGCGCTGGCCCGGCGAGTGGTCCATCACCGACACCAGTTGCACCAGCGGGTGTTCGACCAGGTCGCGGAACACGCTGAGGGTGTCCGGGTGGCACAGTTCGCAGCGCAGGTGCAGGCGATGCTCGGCACGGGTGTGGCCTGCCGCTTCGGCCGAGGCGATGGCATCGAGCATCGCCGGCAACTGTTGCATGCGCTTGCCGCGCGGGTTGACGTCGCCGATGGCGAGGGCATCGAACACCGTGGTGATGCCAGCTGCGACGATCTGCGCGTCGTGGGTCAGCACCGCCGACGCCGACGGCCAATCCACCCCAGGCCGTGGGCTCATGTGCTTTTCCAGGTTATCGGTGTGCAGCTCGATCAGGCCCGGCATCAGGTAATCGCCACCCATGTCGACCGCCTGCGGCACGCGGCTGTGGCCCTCCTCCACGTCGCTGAACACGCCATCGCGCAGCACCAGGGTGCCGATAAATTCACGTTCCGCGGTGACCACGCGGGCGTTGGTCAGAATCTGTTCAGCTGGCATAGATGTATTCCTGCTTGGCTGACGCCTCGGGCGTCATGTCGAGGTAACGGTCGGCAATCGCTTCGCGGGCCGCGCGGTCGTGGAAGATGCCGATCAAGGCGGCACCCGCGGCCTTGGCTTCATTGATCAGTTCCAGCACGACCTGGCGGTTGCTGTCGTCGAGCGAGGCCGTCGGTTCGTCCAGCAGCATCAGCGGCCAGGGAACCATGAAGCCGCGGGCGATATTCACCCGCTGCTGCTCACCGCCGGAGAAGGTGCCCGGCGCCAGTTGCCACAGCGCGGCCGGGATATTCAGACGGGTCAGCAGGCGCTTGGCCCGCGCTTCGGCGTCGGCCTTGCTCCAACCCCGGGCCAAGGCCGGTTCCATCACCACATCCAGAGTCGCCACCCGCGGAATCACCCGCAAGAACTGGCTGACGTAGCCCAGGGTTTGCCGGCGCACCTCCAACACCTGCCGCGGCTCGGCGCCGACCAGCTCGACCCATTCGCCGTTGTGCCACACGCGAATGCTGCCGCCAGCGGCCAGGTAATTGCCGTGTAGGGTGCGCAGCAGTGTCGACTTACCGGCCCCGGACTGGCCATGCAGCACTAGGCACTCGCCCGCGCGCACGATGAAACTCAGCTCGCGCAGTACGTTAAGCACCACGCCGTGCTGCTGATGCAGGGTGAAGGTCTTGCTGAGGCCGGAGACCTCGATAAGCGTATTCATATAAACCTCGAGCTTCGTGCGAACGGATGTGATCCGGCGCGAGAGTCCTTTCATAGGGTGGATGGCGCTTTATCCATCCACCGATGGCGGCATCGTTGGTGGATGAAAAGAGCGTCATCCACCCTACCCAGCGTCAGGGTTGCAGTACCGACGACACCAGCAACTGCGAATAGGGATGCTGCGGGTCATCGAGAATCTGATCGGTCAGGCCGGCCTCGACCACGTGGGAGCGGCGCATCACCATCAGCCGGTCGGCGAGCAGGCGCGCCACCGCCAAGTCGTGGGTAACGATCACCACCGCCAGGTCCAGCTCGCGCACCAGGCCACGCAGCAGGTCGAGCAGGCGCGCCTGCACCGACACATCGAGGCCGCCGGTGGGTTCATCCATGAACACCAGGCGCGGGCTGGAGACCAGGTTGCGGGCGATCTGCAGGCGTTGCTGCATGCCGCCGGAAAAGGTGCGCGGCAAGTCGTCGATCCGCAGCGGGTCGATCTCTACCTGTTTGAGCCAGTCGATGCCGGCGGCGCGCAACTCGCCGTAATGACGCACGCCCTGGGCCATCAGCCGCTCGCCGATATTCGCGCCGGCCGACACGCCCATGCGCAGACCGTCACGCGGGTTCTGCTCGACAAAGCCCCACTCGGTACGCAACAGGGTGCGCCGCTGGGCTTCGCTGGCGCTGTACAGATCGGCCCAGTTGCCGTCCTGGCCACGGTAGGCAACCGTGCCGCGATCGGGCGGGCAGCGCCCGGACAACAGGCTGAGCAGGGTCGACTTGCCCGAGCCGGACTCGCCGACGATGCCCAGCACCTCACCCGGATAAAGGTCGAACGACACGCCCTGGCAGCCTTTTTCCGGGCCGTACAGACGGGTCAGGTCACGCACGGAAAACAGCGGCTGGGCCGGCTCGCTGCGCACCTGCAGTTGTTCGGCGGCATTCATTGCACGGTCTCCGATTGGCCCACGTCGCGGCGCTGCATGCAGTAGTCGGTGTCGGAGCAGACGAAGCGCTTGCTACCGGCGTCGTCGACGATCAGCTCGTCGAGGTAGGAGTCGTGGCTGCCACAGAACGCGCAGTTGTGCTCCCAGCGCTGCACTTCGAACGGGTGGTCGGCGAAATCCAGGCTCACCACCCGGGTGAACGGCGGTACCGCGTACAGGCGCTTTTCGCGGCCGGCGCCGAACAGCATCAGCGCCGGGCTCATGTTCAGCTTGGGGTTGTCGAATTTGGGGATGGGCGACGGGTCCATCACGTAGCGTGCGTCCACCGTCACCGGGTAGGCGTAGCTGGTGGCGATATGGCCGAAGGTGGCGATGTCCTCGTACAGCTTGACGTGCATCACGCCGTAATCCTCCAGCGCGTGCATGGTGCGGGTTTCGGTTTCCGCGGGCTCGATAAAGCGCAGCGGCTCCGGAATCGGCACCTGATAGACCATGATCTGATTGTTGGTCAGTGGCGTTTCCGGGATGCGGTGGCGGGTCTGTATCACCGTCGCTTCGGGGGTGCGGGTGGTGGTCTTGACCCCGGCCGTGCGGGCGAAGAAACGGCGGATCGACACCGCGTTGGTGGTGTCGTCCGCACCCTGGTCGATCACCTTGAGCACATCGTCGCTGCCGAGGATCGCCGCGGTCAGCTGCATGCCGCCGGTACCCCAGCCATACGGCAGCGGCATTTCGCGGCCACCGAACGGCACCTGATAACCGGGAATCGCCACGGCCTTGAGCAGGCCACGGCGGATCATGCGTTTGGTCTGTTCGTCCAGATAGGCAAAGTTGTACCCCGCCTCGCCGGCTGCTGCGCCCGCAGGACTCGCGGGCGGGCGGTGCTCGGCATCCTCATGTACAACGCCAGCGCTCCGGCCGCCCATGACTGCAGCAGGCTCGCTACGCGTGTAGATTTCATTGGCATTCATGCGCGTTGCTCCTTAGCGGCGTGCTGCTCAGGCTCCTGCTTGCGCAGCTTGCGGATCAGCTCCAGCTCGGATTGGAAGTCGACGTAATGCGGCAGCTTCAGGTGCGAGACGAAGCCGCCCGCCTCGACGTTGTCGCAGTGCATCAGCACGAACTCTTCCTGCTGCGCCGGGCCCTGCACTTCTTCGGCGTACTCAGCGGCGCGCAGGGCGCGATCAACCAGGGCCATGCCCATGGCCTTGCGCTCGGCATAGCCGAAGGCCAGGCCATAGCCACGGGTGAACTGCGGGTCGACGCCTTTGCCGCCGACGAACTGGTTGACCATTTCGCATTCGGTGACTTCGATATCGCCAAGCGGCACGGCAAAACCCAGCTCTTCGGGCTCCAGCCACACCTCGACCTCGCCGATGCGAATCTCTCCGGCGAATGGGTGGTTACGACCGTATCCACGCTGGGTGGAATACCCCAGTGCGAGGAGAAATCCCTCGTCACCGCGGGCCAGGGCCTGCAAGCGCTCGGCGCGTTTGGCCGGGAAGTCCAGCGGCTCGCGGGTGATGTCCGGCACGGCCGCACCCTGGTCCTGCTCACGGGCCATCAGGCCTTCATCGGCGAGCAAATCCAGCACCCGCGGGCACTCGCTCGGCGGCGCGTCGGCCACTGTCGTCGGCCCCGGGTATTCGCCGTCGGCTAGCAGGGCGAAGTCGAGCAGGCGGTGGGTGTAATCGAAGGTCGGCCCGAGCAACTGGCCGCCCGGCAGGTCCTTGAAGGTGGCCGAGATGCGCCGGCTCAACTGCATCTGGCTGGTGTCCAGCGGCACACTGGCGGCGAAGCGCGGCAACGTGGTGCGGTAGGCACGCAACAGTAAGATCGCTTCCATCAGATCGCCCGCGGCCTGCTTGATGGCCAGCGCGGCAAGCTGCGTGTCGTAGAGCGAGCCTTCGCTCATCACCCGCGCTACGGCCAGCGGCATCTGCTGGCGCACCTGCTCGACGCTCAGCTCCGGGATGGCGGTATCGCCACGGCGCTTTTTTGCGAGCAGCACATGGGCATTGTCGATGGCGCGCTCGCCACCTTTGACGGCTACGTACATCAGGCGGCCTCCTCTGCATTTTGGGTATCGTCCAGCACCCGGGTGCTGCGCGGCAGGCCGAGCACCTGTTCGCCAGCTGCGAAGAATGCATCCAGACCACGGGGAAACGCGCTGCGCGCACTGCGCTCGCGCCAGAATTCGGCCGTCAGCGGCAGGTCGACGTCGCGCACGGTTTCAATGCCCGGACCGCGCCAGTGCAGCAACGGGCCACCGTCGAGTGCGTCAAGCTGAATCAGCAGCGTGCAGGACTGATCCGGGTAGCGTTCGCTGCCGTTGTCGAAGCCGGACAGGTCGCTCAGCTGCGCCGCATCCAGCAGGGCGAACAGCGCCTGCTCGCGCTCGATGACGATCGGGCAGCCGCAGTGGAACGACAGGTTGGCGCGGATCGCCGGCGTGTCGAAGCGCGGTGCCAGCCACAGCGGGGTATCACCATCGAGAAAGGCCAGGCACAGGGCGTAGGTCGCCGGGTGCATGGCATCCAGTGCCAGGGCGCGGTCCAGCGTGCGCACCAGGCCCGGTTCAGCCAACGCCTTGAGGGCGGCACGAAAGCTGGTCTGTGCATCCAGCACCGGGTCGTTGAAGGCCGGTTGCAGCCATTGCGAGCTGTTTGCAGCATCCATCAGTCTTCTCCTCTGACCAGGGTGAAGAATTCAACCTGGGTGGTTGCGGTTTCTGCGGCAGCGGCGGCGCGGCGCTCGCGTTGGGCATCGGCCAGTGGGCCGATCAGGCGGTTAAGCCAGTGCTGCTGTTGCGCGCCCTGCAGGTGCGCATCGGCCAGCGCGGCCAGCTCGGCGTGTTGTTTGTCGCGACCGGCCACGTAGCTGTAACCGGTGCGACCATCGGCCAGGCGCACCACGCAGCGGGTGACGCTCATCTCGCCCAGGTTGAAGGCCGCGCCGGTGCCGCCCATGCGTCCGCGCACCAGGGTCATGCCGACCTCAGGGGCGCGGATCAGACGGTAGTCGGCGTCCTTCAACTGCGGCTCGAATGCCCGCAGCTGCTCGCCGGCGCGGGCCAGTACGCCCATCCAGCGCTGGCGCGAAGCGAGTTGCGGATCACTGCTGAGGGGGCTGCCCTGGGTGCTGCAATTCATGGCGCGGTGGTGCATGACGACATCCTCCATCAAGGCGCGATCTGGTACTGGAAACGGTCGGCACGGCTGGTCGACAGCGACAGCTCTACCGGCCGACCGGCCAGATCGCGGGAAAGGGTGAGCACCGTGAGCAAGGGTGCGTGTTTGGGCATCAGCAGACGCGCCGCTTCTTCGCGGCTGGGCAAGCGCGCGCCGATCAAGCTGAAGGTGCGGGTCAGCGGTACGTCGCGCTCGGCCAGATAGCGACGTAGCGATCCGCCTTGGTAGTCCGCGAGCAAGGCGGCACGGCTGGCGCAGAAGCGGTGGCGGATCAGGCTGAGTGGCTGCTCCTCGATCAAGCGTAAGGTGCACAGCTCGAGCACCTCCGCATCGGGAGCGAGTTCCAGGTAGCGGCTTTCCTCACGGCTGGCGGCATGGCGGCTGCGCTCAAGCAACTGCGCATCAACCTGGTGCCCGAGTGCCGACAACGAATCGCTGTAGGCGCTGCCGGCCTGCATGGGATAAACCAGCGGCTTGGCCAATACCTGCGTGCCCTTGCCCTGCTGTCGCAACAGGCGCCCTTCCAGCACCAGCTCGTCCACGGCGCGGCGCAGCGTATGACGGTTGACCGCATAGCGCGCCGCCAGCTGCACTTCGCCAGGCAGGTAATCGCCAGCGGCAAACTGCTCCAGCTCCTTGCGCAGCACGCCGGCCAACTCCAGGTAGAGCGGCTGCTGGCTGAGGCTGTCGCGGCAACGCGCGCCATCTTGTCTAGACAAGTTCATGCCGGAAAAAAGGCACGCAGGCGCCCCCTCGTTCAGATAAATTGCTTACGCAAGCGCTGCGACAGAATGTCGAGCAGGCTCACCACCAGAATGATCACGATCAACAGCGCGCCGGTCTGGGCGAACTGGAAACCCCGAATCGCTTCCCAAAGAATCACTCCGATACCGCCCGCGCCGACCATGCCGACCACCGTCGCCGAGCGCACGTTGGATTCGAAGCGGTACAGCGCGTAGGAAATCCACAGCGGCAGCACCTGCGGAATGACCCCGTAGATCACTTCCTGCAGGGCGCTGGCACCGGTGGCGCGCACGCCCTCGACGGGCCCTGGATCGATGGCTTCCACCGCTTCGGCAAACAGCTTGGCGAGCACTCCGGTGGTACCGATGAACAGCGCCAGTACGCCGGCGAACGGCCCCAGCCCAACGGCCACCACGAACAGCATGGCGAAGACCATTTCGTTGATCGAACGACAGGCATCCATCACCCGTCGGATCGGCTGATACACCCACCAGGGCGCGATGTTCTCGGAGCAGAGAATGCCCAGCGGAACCGCGCAGATGATCGCCAGCACCGTGCCCCACAGGGCGATCTGCACGGTCACGATCATCTCTTTCAGGTAGAGCTTCCAGTTGCTGAAGTCCGGTGGAAAGAAATCGGCGGCAAAGGTCGCCATGTTCCCCGAGTCGCGGATCAGCCCGAGCGGATTCATCTCGGCGCCCTGCCAGGACCAGGCCAGCACGGCCAGTACCAGGCCCCAGCCGATCAGCTGGGTCCAGGAGCGCTTGCCGGTGGCTGCCGAAGTGGCGGTAGTCGCTAAGGTCGTCATAACGGCTTAGCCGGCACTGGTCGGCGTTTGCTGTTGCAGCTTCGCCATGCGCTGTTCCAGATCGGCCAGTTCGGCATCGATTGCCTTGAGCTGCGCCTGCTTGTCGTTGTCGGAAAGCGAACTGTTGGCGGCGACTTCCGAGCGTTTCTTGAACAACTCGAGCTGGCGAATCGGCAGCAGCTGGTCGTCGCTGGAGGCTTTGAACTTGGTCCACTGCAGGTTATTCAGCACATCCATTTCGCCCGGCTGGTCGCCGTAGCTCATGAAAAAGGAGCGCAGCTTCTGCTTGGTGGCGTTGTCGAGGTTCTTGCGCCAGACCATCGGGTCGGAGGGGATCAGCGGCGAGGTCCAGATCACTTTCAGCTGCGCCGCCTTGTCCGGTGCGGTGACCTGCAAGCGCTCCATGCTCTCGCTGTTGAAGGTGCCGACATCGACCTGCTTGTTGGCCACCGACAGCGCATTGACTTCATGGCTGCCATTCAACGAACGCTTGAAGATCGCGTTGGCGTCGACGTTGTTCTTGGCGAACACGTAATAGCCGGGCACCAGATAGCCTGAGGTCGAGTTCGGGTCGCCATTGGCAAAGGTCAGGCTCTTGGCGTTTTTCAGCATGCTGTCGATCGAATCGATCTGGCTGTCCTTGTGCGCCACGATGTGGCTGTAATAACCCTGCGAGCCGTTGGCCGCGACCGTCTGGGCAAAGACTTCGCCGCCTGCACGGTCCACCGCTTCCATGGCCGACTTGTTGCCGTACCAGGCGATATCGACCTTGTCGAAACGCATGCCCTGGATGATCCCGGCGTAATCAGGGGCGAAGAAGGCATTGATCTTCAAGCCAGTCCGCTCGCTCATATCAGCCAGGAAGGGGTCCCACATGGTGCGCAGGTTCTGCGACGACTCGGTGGAGATGATGCCGAAGTTGATTTCCTGCTCGTCGGCATGGGCAGTACCGAGAACGGTACCGGCCAGTAATGCCGATGCAGCAACAAGCTGACTGATGCGTTTGAACATGCAATGCACTCCTATGCGGGTTGGCTATTGGGCTATTCGAGGGTGGGCGATCGCGTTCAGGCCTTGGCCAGACTTAACGGCGCCTTGGCGATGCGCGGCCGGCTGCGTTTGCCGGCTGGCAATGCGTCCGCTTCCAGCTCGGCGCCATACAGGTCGTCGAGAAAGCGCGGGTGCAGATCGGCGGCTGGACCATCGAAGTGAATCCGCCCCGCCTTGAGCGCCACGACGCGTTGGCAATAGCGCATGGCGTAATCGACTTGATGAAGGGTGACGACCACCGTGGTGCCGTCTTCGCGGTTGATATCGGCGAGTATCTGCATGACCTTGCGCGCCGATTCGGGATCGAGCGACGCGATCGGCTCATCGGCCAGGATGACCTTGGCCCGCTGGGTCAGCGCTCGCGCGATCGCCACGCGCTGCTGCTGGCCACCCGACAAGGTCGAGGCGCGTTGCTGCGCCAGGTCGGCCAAGCCGACACGCGCCAGCGCCTGCAGGGCACGTTGTTTTTCGTCGTTGTTGAACAGGCCCAGCGTCCCGCGTAAGCGCGGCATGCGCCCCAGGGACCCGAGCAGGACGTTTTGCAGTACGCTGAGGCGTCCGACCAAATTGAACTGCTGGAAGATGTAGCCGATGTCGGCACGCAGCCGCCGCACGTCACGGTTGAGCTGGCCGCTGGTTTGCATTTCCTGGCTGAGTACGCGAACGCAGCCGCCTTCTCGACGGTCGCAACGGGCCAGACCGGCCACATGACGCAGCAAGGTGGATTTACCCGAACCTGATGCGCCGATCAGCGCGACCATTTCGCCCGACTCGACCGACAAGGCCAGATCGAACAGCGCCTGCTTCTGGCCGAACGTCTTGTTCAGCCGCTCCACCTGGATAACTGCACCCATGGAAAGTACCTCCTGTAGTTGCGGTTACACCACAGCGCTGCGGCTTTCTGGTGTAGACCAACTCAAGGTAGGTACTGGCCATGTCAGCCCAGTGAAGATGGCGTGACGCTTCGGTGACAAATGCCTTTATTTTTGAGGCAGCGGCTCTAAAATGCACCTTTGTGGGGAATGACTCGCATTTCTGACAATCGGTGCTGGCAGAAAGCCTGCACTCGATGCAATATCGACATGTATTTGGCGTCAAAGAAATGTTCTTTGTGGGCAAAACCCGCATTGAAACGAATTGCGATTCTGACGGAACGGCCAGTGCTAATGTTGGTCAAAACGGTGTCCTTCAAGTAGCTCATTGCCAGTATCGCCTTCCTGAACTAACCGGTTTATTGTGTGCGCCCTATGAAACAAGCTCTCTACTCCAGCCGTACGGCTGACAAGTTCGTCGTTCGCCTACCTGATGGTATGCGTGAGCGTATTGCTGATGTCGCACGTAATCATCATCGCAGCATGAACTCGGAAATCATCGCCCGTCTTGAGCAGAGCATGCTCCAAGAAGGCAGCCTTGGTGATGACCTGAACATGCGCCTGGACAGCCCTGATCTGTCCCTGCATGAGCGCGAGCTGCTTCAGCGTTTTCGCCAACTGTCTCGTCGCCAGCAAAATGCCCTCGTGGCACTTATTGCTCACGACGCCGAGATGGCTGCCGAAGAAGCTTAAAACGACGCAAGCATGAAAACCGGCTCTTGGCCGGTTTTTTTGTTCGTAAAAAACCGCCTCGTTAGGCGGTTTTTTATTTACGGCTGCGGTTAGCCGACAAAATTGAGCAATACCCCCGCCGCCACCGCTGAGCCGATTACGCCAGCGACGTTGGGTCCCATGGCATGCATCAGCAGGAAGTTCTGCGGGTTGGCTTCCAGCCCTACCTTGTTGGAAACGCGCGCGGCCATCGGCACTGCCGATACCCCGGCCGAGCCGATCAGCGGGTTCACCTTGTTGCTGCTGAAGACATTCATCAGCTTGGCCATCAACACCCCGGCTGCGGTGCCCGCGCAGAACGCCAACATGCCCAACACCAGAATACCCAGGGTCTTCAACTGCAGGAAGGAATCGGCAGACAATTTCGAGCCTACGGTCAGCCCCAGGAAAATGGTAACGATGTTGATCAGCGCGTTGCGCGAGGTATCGGCCAGGCGCTCGACTACTCCACTTTCACGCAGCAGGTTGCCGAAGGCGAACATGCCCACCAGCGGCGCGGCGTCTGGTAGAAACATGCCAACCAGCAGGCAGAGTGCAATCGGAAAAATGATCTTCTCGACCTGCCCGACCGGACGCAGTTGCTGCATGACGATGGCGCGCTCTTCCTTGGTCGTCAGCGCACGCATGATCGGTGGCTGAATCAGCGGCACCAGCGCCATGTAGGCATAAGCGGCCACAGCGATAGGCCCCAGCAGATGCGGCGCCAGTTTGGTGGTCACGAAAATGGAGGTCGGGCCGTCCGCGCCGCCAATAATGGCGATCGAGGCTGCCTCCTTCATCGTGAACTCCAAGCCTGGAATACCGAGTGAGGTGAGGGCCAACGCCCCCAATAGCGTGCCGAAGATGCCGAACTGCGCGGCGGCACCCAGCAGCAGCGTCTTCGGGTTGGCCAGCATCGGGCCGAAATCGGTCATGGCGCCGACGCCCAGGAAGATCAACAGTGGGAACACGCTGGTCGGCAAGCCAACCTGATAAATCATGTGCAGAAAGCCTGCGCCTTCAGCCATGTTCGCCACGGGAATGTTGGAGAGCAAGCCGCCGAACCCGATGGGGATCAGCAACAGCGGCTCGAAGCCTTTCTTGACCGCCAGGTAGATCAGCAACATGCAGATCGCGATCATGAAAATCTGGCCGGGCTCGATGTGGTAGAGGCCCGTGCTCTGCCAGAGTTTGAGGAGCTTTTCCATAGCGCGCCCCTTAGCCGATGACCAGCAAGCTGTCGCCCACCGCCACCGCATCGCCCACCTTGACGTTGACCGCACCGACGGTGCCTGCCTTGAACGCACGAATTTCCGTTTCCATCTTCATGGCCTCAAGAATGATCACCAGCTGACCCTCCTCGACGAGCTGCCCGGCCTGCACCATGACCTTGAAGATGTTACCGGCCAACGGCGCGTTCTGCGCCTCGCCAGCACCAGCCGTCACGCCAGCCGCCGAAGAAGCAGCCGAGCCAGCGCCGACGGGTTTCATACCGGTGATATCGCCACCCTCGTTGACCTGCACCACAAAGGTTTTGCCGCTCACCTCTATGGTATAAACCTCAGGGGTGCCGGGGTCGGCAATGGTTCGCTCCTTTCCGGTTGGGACAGGCTCGAACGCCCCCGAATTGCCGCGGTTTTCCAGAAACTTCAGACCGATCTGCGGAAACAACGCGTAGGTCAGCACATCGTCTATTTCATCTTTCGCCAGTTGGATGCCCTTCTCCTTGGCGATGCCCTTGAGTTCCGCGGTCAGCTTGTCCATTTCCGCGTCCAGCAAATCGGCCGGACGACAGGTTACTGGCTCGGCTCCAGCCAGCACGCGGGCCTGCAGCTGTGCGTTGAATGGCGCAGGCGCAGCACCGTACTCGCCCTTGAGGATGCCGGCGGTCTCCTTGGTGATGGATTTGTAACGTTCCCCGGTCAGCACGTTGATCACCGCCTGGGTGCCAACAATCTGCGAAGTCGGCGTCACCAGCGGGATAAAGCCGAGGTCTTCGCGTACCCGTGGAATTTCCGCCAGCACCTGATCGAACTTGTCCTGAGCGCCCTGTTCCTTCAGCTGGCTTTCCATATTGGTGAGCATGCCACCGGGCACTTGGGCAACTAGAATGCGCGAGTCGACACCTTTGAGATTGCCCTCGAATTTCGCGTATTTCTTGCGTACTTCACGGAAGTAGGCGGCGATCTCTTCGAGCAATTCAAGATTCAGCCCTGTGTCGCGCTCGGTGCCTTGGAACATGGCCACCACCGATTCGGTTGGCGAATGCCCATAAGTCATTGATAGAGAAGAAATAGCCGTGTCGACGTTATCAATACCGGCCTCCACCGCCTTGAGTATGGCGACAGACGACAGCCCTGCCGTGGCATGGCACTGCATGTGAACCGGAATGGCCAGACTTGCCTTGAGCCGCGAGACCAGCTCGAAAGCGGTATAGGGGGTAAGAATGCCGGCCATGTCCTTAATGGCAATCGAATCGGCGCCCATGTACTCGATTTCCTTGGCCAGATCCACCCACATTTCGAGGGTATGAACTGGGCTGGTCGTGTAGGAAATCGTGCCCTGGGCATGTTTGCCCTGTTGCTTGACCGCCCGCAGCGCCGTTTGCAGATTGCGCGGGTCGTTCATCGCATCGAACACGCGGAACACATCGACACCATTGACTGCGGCGCGCTCGACGAACTTCTCCACGACATCATCGGCGTAATGCCGATAACCCAGCAGATTCTGGCCGCGCAGCAGCATCTGCTGGCGCGTATTGGGCATGGCTTTTTTAAGCTCGCGGATGCGTTCCCATGGGTCTTCGCCAAGGTAGCGGATGCAGGCATCGAAAGTCGCGCCGCCCCAGGACTCGACCGACCAGAAACCCACCTGATCAAGCTTGGGCGCAATCGGCAACATATCCTCGAGGCGCACCCGGGTGGCCAGAATCGACTGATGGGCATCACGCAGCACTACATCGGTAATTCCGAGCGCTGTTTTTACAGTTGTCATACAGGTGCTCCCTTTCGAACCTGACTCAACCGCAGCGAGCGCGGTGCTGGTGAATGGCGGATTGGATGGCGGCGAGCACCTCAGCACTGGGCTCGCCAACGGCGGCCGCAGGCTTGGGCGTCTGCGCAACAGGAATTGGCGTTTTCGAAGCGAACGAGTCGATCACCCGCGACATAACGCGAATCACCAACACCAAGAGAAGAAGGAAGGTAAAGACGAAGCCCATGCCGAACAGCATGAGTTCCACACCCTCGAGCAATAGTTCACTGGGGGTCATGATGGAGCTCCCTTAGGTGTGGCTTAGGCCACATCATTATTGATCTTTTGTTCTATCGAGGAGCGCCCAGGGCCAGCCTGGGCAGAGCTGGCGAACCTTAGCGTGAAACGATCGTTTGAGGCAAATCACCAGACCACGATATGCGCCGCTTAGCAAACTAAACGCGACCTCGCGCAGAGGCCGCGTCTTACAGCAGAAATAGCGTGGCCAAACCGAGGAAAATGAAAAAACCGCCGCTGTCGGTAACAGCCGTAATCATAACGCTTGCGCCCAGCGCCGGATCGCGCCCCATGCGCACCAGCGTCATCGGGATGAGCACGCCCATCAGCGCAGCCAGTAGCAGGTTGAGCACCATCGCCGCGGTCATCACAACACCCAGCGACCAGCTGTCATACAGCAGGTAAGCCACCACACCGATCACGCCGCCCCAGACGATGCCGTTGATCAAGCCGACCCCGAGCTCCTTGCGGATCAATCGGGACGTATTGCCCGTACTGACCTGATCGAGCGCCATCGCCCGCACGATCATGGTGATGGTCTGGTTACCGGAGTTGCCACCAATCCCCGCAACGATCGGCATGAGCGCCGCCAACGCCACCAACTTTTCTATCGAGTCCTCGAACAGCCCGATCACCCGCGAAGCCATGAAGGCGGTAATCAGGTTGATGGCCAACCAGGCCCAACGGTTACGCAGGGACTTCCACACCGAGGCAAAAATATCCTCTTCCTCGCGCAGACCTGCCATGTTGAGGACTTCGCTTTCGCTTTCTTCACGAATCAGGTCGACCATTTCGTCGATGGTCAGACGGCCGATCAGCTTGCCGTTCTTGTCCACCACGGGCGACGAAATCAGGTCATAGCGCTCGAATGCCTGGGCGGCATCGTAACCATCTTCATCGGGATGGAAGCTCACCGGGTCGGTCGCCATCACCTCACTGACCAACTTCTCCGGATCATTGACCAGCAGCCGCTTGACCGGCAGCACACCCTTGAGCACGCCGTCGTAATCGACCACGAAGAGTTTGTCGGTATGCCCAGGCAGTTCCTTGAGGCGCCGCAGATAGCGCAAAACCACTTCCAGGCTGACATCTTCGCGGATGGTGACCATCTCGAAGTCCATCAGCGCGCCGACCTGATCCTCCTCATAGGACAAGGCTGAACGCACGCGCTCGCGCTGCTGCGCATCCAGGGATTCCATGAGCTCATGCACGACGTCGCGCGGCAGCTCCGAGGCGAGATCTGCCAGTTCATCCGCGTCCATTTCCTTGGCCGCGGCGAGGATTTCGTGATCCTCCATGTCAGCGATCAGCGTCTCGCGTACCGAGTCGGACACTTCAAGGAGGATATCGCCGTCGCGCTCGACCTTGACCAGTTGCCAAACGGTCAGGCGGTCTTCCAGCGGTAGGGCTTCAAGGATATAGGCGACGTCGGCGGAGTGCAGATCATCGAGCTTGCGCTGTAGCTCGACGAGGTTCTGCCTATGTACCAGGTGCTCCACGCGCTCGTGGTGTGGACCTTCCTGACGATGGGTCAGGTCTTCGACCACTTTTTGCCGATGCAGCAGCTCAACCACCTGGGCAAGGCGATCCTGCAGGCTTTCTTGCGGCTTCTTTGCTTCTACTTCAGTCATGGCGCGCTCCACCCCCAGCGGCGGCGCGAGCCACTAGAGGGTCAATCAATCAATACGTGATTGCACAATTGGGATTCAACGTTACTACTGGGTAAGTCCACGGTGGTTTTCCACAAGCCTCGGCGAGGCTGACGGGCCAGATGATAACACCGCGTTGTCAATTTACGCGTGTCAAAACCCTGCTTAGACAAGACTTTGCATCACATACCTAAGCACTTTTGACCAGTTGATACTCCGACGCGCTGGAGTTCTTGCGAGGCACTGGCGCCAGCAATCTTCTGGGCTACGCTGGAAGGACTGTCACGGAGGACACGACATGCACGGACTGCACCGCGCGCTTGCCTGCGCCATTCTGCTTTGCCCGACCACCCTGTTCGGATCGACCGTATTCCGCTGCGAAGACGCCAAAGGACACGTGACCTTTACCCTGCAGGGTTGCCCGACCGAACAACAGCAATACCTGCAGGACGCCCACAACGCCACGCCTGGCAGTGGCAAGCCAGTGCCAATGGCCAAGAAAGCCAAGGCCGTCACACGCAGTAAAACCGAAGCGAAAGACGGCGGCAGCAAGCTTGTCGTCGTGGGTGAGAAGCAGGATGGCTGCGGGAATCGCGTCACCGGTAGCGAGCGTCGGGACGCGATGGTCCGGCAGCAAGTACACAGCGGAATGACTCGCGAAGACGTTGAAAGCAGCCTGGGCAAGCCAGATAAAGTCAGCAGCCAAAACGGCCAAACTCGCTATCACTATCGCGATCAGAAAGGTAACAGCCGCCAGGTCAGCTTCGACGAAGCCGGCTGCGTCAAAGGCAAGCGTTAGCCAATGGCACCAGCGCACATGATCGCGCTTTTCCAAAGGCAAATAAAAAGGGCCTGCATAGCTGCAGGCCCTTTCAATTTGGTGCACTCAGGAGGATTCGAACCTCCGACCGCTCGGTTCGTAGCCGAGTACTCTATCCAGCTGAGCTATGAGTGCAATGGCGCTTTTAAACCAGATCACCGCTGGCTGAAACAAAATGGCCTGCATCGCTGCAAGCCATTCGAATATGGTGCACTCAGGAGGATTCGAACCTCCGACCGCTCGGTTCGTAGCCGAGTACTCTATCCAGCTGAGCTATGAGTGCATTGAGCGTGCGCATTATAAGGAGCTAGTTACGATAATCAAGCGTTAAACCGAGCAGTTTCAATAACTTATCGCTCTAACACTGACACCACACCTCATAACGCAAATATGGCGGAGAAGGGGGGATTCGAACCCCCGACACCCTTTTGAGGTGTACTCCCTTAGCAGGGGAGCGCCTTCGGCCACTCGGCCACCTCTCCGCAACACGGGGCGCATGATACTCATCTTTGCCCCGCTTGCAAAGCCAAAAATTAGATAAAAATTAGTGGCTTGGTTCTTCGTCTTTCTCTTTCTGGATGCGTTGGTAGATCTCTTCTCGGTGCACGGCAACCTCCTTCGGCGCGTTAACGCCAATGCGCACCTGATTACCTTTAACGCCCAACACGGTGACCGTGACTTCGTCACCCACCATCAGGGTCTCTCCGACCCGGCGAGTCAGAATCAGCATTCCATTCTCCTTACGGATTTCAGTTCAAACACAGTCTGCAAAAAATAAAAGGGCTGCAGCTGCGCCAATGTAGAAGCCCAGCGTTCACCTAAGTATTGACCAGTGTAGCCAGAATGATAGTTCCGCCCACGCCAACCAAAAAAGACAAAAGGCGCAGTTTAAACCGCGCCTTTTGGGTAATGCTTCAATCGCCCTGTCGGGCCGGAGCATCCAGTTCAAAAGCAGTGTGCAGGGCGCGCACCGCCAACTCCAGATATTTCTCCTCGATTACCACGGAGACCTTGATCTCAGAAGTCGAAATCATCTGGATATTGATATTTTCCTTGGCCAGCGCTTCGAACATGCGGCTGGCTACGCCGGCGTGGGAGCGCATGCCGACGCCCACGATGGAGACCTTGGCAATCTTGGTGTCGCCGATCACTTCGCGCGCACCCAGCTCGCGAGCGGTGTTTTCCAGCACTTGCTGAGCAGCGTTGTAATCGTTGCGGTGCACGGTGAAGGTGAAATCGGTGGTGTTATCGTGCGCCACGTTCTGCACAATCATGTCCACTTCGATGTTGGCGGCACTGATCGGACCGAGGATCTTGAACGCCACGCCCGGGATGTCCGGTACGCCACGAACAGTCAGCTTGGCTTCGTCGCGGTTGAAAGCGATGCCGGAGATGATCGGCTGTTCCATGGTTTCCTCTTCATCAAGGGTAATGAGGGTGCCTGGACCCTCTTGAAAGCTGTGCAACACGCGCAGCGGGACGTTGTACTTGCCGGCGAACTCGACCGAGCGGATCTGCAACACCTTGGATCCGAGACTGGCCATCTCCAGCATTTCTTCGAAGGTGATTTTCTCGAGGCGTTGAGCCTGTGGCACCACCCGTGGATCGGTGGTGTAAACCCCATCGACATCGGTGTAAATCTGACACTCGTCGGCCTTCAGCGCCGCCGCAAGAGCTACGCCCGTGGTGTCGGAACCGCCACGCCCAAGGGTAGTGATGTTGCCGTGCTCGTCGACGCCCTGGAAACCGGCGACCACCACCACACGACCGGCCTTGAGATCGGCACGCAGCTTCTGGTCATCAATCTGCAGGATGCGCGCTTTGTTGTGCGCGCTGTCGGTGAGGATGCGCACCTGATTGCCGGTGTAAGACACCGCAGGCACATCCAGCTTGATCAGCGCCATGGCCAGCAGCGCAATGGTCACCTGCTCGCCCGTGGACACCATCACGTCCAACTCGCGTGGAACCGGCTGATCGCCGCTGATCTGTTTGGCCAGATCGATCAGGCGATTGGTTTCGCCGCTCATCGCGGACACCACCACCACGATGTCATCGCCGTTCTCGCGGAATCTCTTCACCTTCGCCGCCACTTGCTGAATGCGTTCAACAGTGCCGACAGAGGTGCCGCCGAATTTTTGTACGATCAAAGCCATTTCAAAGCCGCCTCAGCCCGTGAAGGGCGCCCATTAAACATACAAGTCTGCCCACTGCCAAGGTCTGTCGGGCTCGCCATTCGGCTGCAGTCGAGCCTCAGAGGCCGTGTTCGACAAAAGCCTGGGCCAATGCCAGCGCCGCATCCAACGCAGCGGCATCGGTACCACCGCCTTGCGCCATGTCCGGCCGGCCGCCACCTTTGCCGCCCACGGCTGCCGCCGCCTGCTTCATCAGGTCGCCCGCCTTGAGCCGGGCGGTCAGGTCCTGAGTCACGCCGGCCACCAGCACGACCTTGTCGTCCTGCACGCCGCCGAGCAGGATCACCGCGCTGCCGAGCTTGTTCTTGAGCTGGTCGACCATCGCCAGGAGCGCCTTGCCGTCCAGGCCGTCGAGACGCGCAGTCAGCACCTTGACGCCCTTGACCTCGACGGCTGAGCCTGCCAGGTCGTTACCCGCCGCGCTGGCGGCCTTGGCCTTGAGCTGCTCCAATTCCTTCTCCAGCTGACGGTTGCGCTCCAGCACAGCCGACAGCTTGTCGATCAGATTCTCGCGGCTGCCTTTAACCAACGCGGCAGCCTCTTTCAACTGCTCTTCGGCGCCATTCAGGTAGGTCAGCGCCGCGCCACCGGTGACGGCCTCGATGCGCCGCACTCCAGCCGCAACGCCGCCTTCGCTGATGATCTTGAACAGGCCGATATCGCCAGTGCGGGTCACGTGGGTACCGCCGCACAGCTCGACGGAGAAATCGCCGCCCATGCTCAGCACCCGGACCTGATCGCCGTATTTTTCGCCGAACAGCGCCATGGCGCCTTTGGCCTTGGCGGTTTCGATGTCGGTTTCAACCGTCTCGACCGCGCTGTTTCTGCGCACCTCGCCATTGACGATATCTTCGAGCGCCTTGAGCTGCGCCGGGGTGATCGCCTCGAAATGGCTGAAGTCGAAACGCAGGCGCTGGCTGTCGACCAGCGAGCCCTTCTGGCTGACGTGTTCGCCAAGCACCTGACGCAAGGCGGCATGCAGCAAGTGCGTGGCGGAATGATTGAGTGCCGTGGCCTGACGCACCGAGTCTTCGATCACGGCCTCGACCTGGCTGCCGACTTCAAGCACGCCGCTGTCAAGCACGCCATGGTGGAGGAACGCGCCGCCCGCCTTGGTGGTATCGTGCACGTCGAAGCGCATACCGCCGGCCTCATCGGCCAGGAACCCGCAGTCGCCGATCTGACCGCCGGATTCCGCGTAGAACGGCGTCTGGTCGAGGACCACAACGCCCTCCTCGCCTTCTTTCAGGCGTTCGACCGCCTGGCCGTCGCGGAACAGCGCAATCACCTTGCCGTTACCGCGCGTGGCCTGGTAACCAAGAAAAACCGTGTCGCTGTCGACCTTGACCAGGCTGTTGTAATCCATGCCGAAGGCGCTGGCCGAGCGAGCGCGTTCGCGCTGTGCCTGCATCTCGCGCTCGAAGCCTTCTTCATCAAGGGTGAGCTCGCGCTCGCGGGCGATGTCGCCGGTGAGGTCCATGGGAAAGCCATAGGTGTCGTACAGCTTGAAGATCACCTCGCCAGGGATGACGCTGCCTTTCAGCTCGCTGAGGTCCTGCTCGAGAATCTTCAGCCCCTGCTCCAGGGTCTTGGCGAACTGCTCTTCCTCGGTCTTCAGCACGCGCTCGATATGCGCCTGCTGCTGTTTCAGTTCGGGGAAGGCTTCGCCCATCTCGGCCACCAGCGCGGCGACGATCTGGTAGAAGAAGCTGCCCTTGGCGCCCAGCTTGTTGCCGTGACGGCAAGCGCGGCGAATGATCCGGCGCAGCACGTAGCCACGGCCTTCGTTGGACGGAGTCACGCCATCGGCGATCAGGAAGCCGCACGAGCGAATATGGTCGGCGACCACTTTCAGTGACGCCTGCGCCTCGTTGGCACAGCCGATAGCCTGGGCGGCAGCGTTCAGCAGGCTCTGGAACAGGTCGATCTCGTAGTTCGAGTTGACATGCTGCAGCACCGCGCTGATGCGCTCCAGCCCCATGCCGGTATCCACGCTCGGCGCCGGCAGTGGGTGCAATACGCCATCCGCGGTGCGGTTGAACTGCATAAACACGTTGTTCCAGATTTCGATGTAGCGGTCACCGTCTTCTTCGGGCGAACCGGGCGGGCCACCCCAGATGTGCTCGCCGTGATCGAAGAAGATTTCGGTGCACGGACCGCACGGGCCGGTATCGCCCATCGCCCAGAAGTTGTCCGAAGCATACGGCGCGCCCTTGTTGTCGCCGATGCGGATCATCCGCTCGGCCGGGATGCCGACTTCCTTGTGCCAGATGTCGTACGCCTCGTCGTCGCTGGCGTAGACGGTGACCCAAAGCTTTTCCTTGGGCAGGTTAAGCCACTTGTCACCGGTCAGGAATTCCCATGCGTAGGAAATCGCGTCGCGCTTGAAGTAGTCGCCGAAGCTGAAGTTGCCGAGCATTTCGAAGAAGGTGTGGTGGCGCGCGGTGTAGCCGACGTTTTCCAGGTCGTTGTGCTTGCCGCCGGCACGCACGCACTTCTGGCTGGTGGTGGCGCGGCTGTAGGCGCGTTTTTCCAGCCCGAGGAAGCAGTCCTTGAACTGGTTCATCCCGGCGTTGGTAAACAGCAGGGTCGGGTCGTTGCTCGGAATCAGTGAGCTGGAAGCGACACGGGTGTGCCCCTTCTCTTCGAAGAAGCTGAGGAACGCTTCGCGGATTTCTGCGCTTTTCATAGGGTCATCCAAGGAGACGGGCGGCCACGGCAACGCCGGCAAAGGGCCGCATTATATAGGGCCAGCCGCATCGGTACAGCGGGTTTTACCATAGATAGCGGCTATCGCCAGCGCTGCCGACGACCAGGCAACGCTGACGGCGTACTAGCGGCGGGCGAATGCCGCGAAGGTATCCAACACCTGGCCGATCTGCTCGGCGCTGATATCCATATGCGTGACCATACGCAAGCGCGGCGCGGCAGTCAGCTTGATTCCGCGCTCGGCGCAGAACGCCTTCAGACCCGCGCCACGCTCGCCAACCTGGGCGTACACCATATTGGTTTGAACGGGCTCGACCTGATAACCCAGCTCGCGCAAACCCGCGGCCAGGCGTTCGGCATTGGCGTGGTCATCGGCCAGACGCGCGACCTGATTTTCCAAGGCATACAGCCCGGCCGCCGCCAGCATACCGGCCTGACGCATGCCGCCGCCGACCATCTTGCGCCAGCGGCGCGCCTTGCCGATCAGCTCCTCGCTGCCGCACAGCACCGAGCCCACAGGCGCACCCAGGCCCTTGGAGAGGCACACCGAAACCGAATCGAAATGCTCGGCAATCCGCCGTGCCGGTACGCCCAGCTTGACCGCGGCGTTGTACAGTCGCGCGCCGTCGAGATGCAGCGCCAGGCCGCGACGGCGCGTCAAGTCGCGCGCAGCTGCCAGGTATTCCAGCGGCAGCACCTTGCCTTGCATGGTGTTTTCCAGCGCCAGCAGGCGGGTGCGAGCAAAATGGAAGTCATCCTGCTTGATGGCCGCCTCGACCTTACCCAGATCGAGCGAACCGTCGGGCTCGCCATCGATAGGCTGCGGCTGGATGGAGCCCAGCACCGCGGCACCGCCGCCCTCGTATTTGTAGGTATGCGCCTGCTGGCCGACGATGTATTCATCGCCGCGCTCGCAATGGGCCATCAAACCCAGCAGGTTGCTCATGGTGCCAGTCGGCACGAACAGCGCGGCGGCGAAACCCAGTTCGGCAGCCAAATGCTGTTCTAGCCGGTTGACCGTAGGATCTTCGCCATACACATCGTCGCCCAGTTCGGCGGCCAGCATGGCCTCGCGCATGCCAGGCGTCGGCTGGGTGACAGTGTCGCTACGCAGGTCGATTACAGGCATCGGCAGCCTCTCTGGAATTCACGAAAAGCCCGATGCTAAAGCGCTGCGAACAGGCGAACAAGGTACAGATGGACCCAATCCTTTGCGCACAGATGGCAATACATCTGGGGCCACCAGTTTGTTGCGCAAACGCGGCATAGCCGCTACGCCAGTTGCACATCCTCGGCGGGAACGATGAGGATGCCGGCGCGCAGGCCGTTCTTGACCTTGGGATTGGGGAAAATGATCCGCGCGCCCGGCTCATCGACAACCCAGCGGGTGTCTGCGACGTCTTCGGCGAGCAGATAACCCAGCGGCAGTTCGCTGAAGTTCTCCACATCGGCCGGCAGGTGCAGCTGGAACTCGTCGCTGCGCTTGATGATTTCGCGCGCCACGGCAAACAGCTGCAGCGCGCCGAGTCCATTTTCCACCGGCGGCTCGCGCCCTTCGATGATGGCGCACAGGCGCTGCTCAAGCAGATCCAGGTTGACCAGTTCGTTCTGACCGAATGGCCGCGCCTTGCCCAGTTCGAGGGTGAAGGCTTCCGCACCGAGCTTGGAATAGGTGAAAGCGCTGAAGGTAATCGACGTCTTGTTGTGCAACAGCACCGCGTCAATTCCCGCCGCGCTAAGCCGTGACAGCTCACGGGCACTGCGCGGGCGATCCGGCTGCCAGGGGTAAAGCGCGAACTGCTCGATCTTCGAGCCACGAATGGCGGTATGCAGGTCGTAGTGCAGGCGGATGCGGTCCGGCTTGCTGAAGAAGTTGCTCGCCAGGTGTTCCAGCTCACAGGCGCGAAGGGCCTCGACGCCGGTGTTTTGCTCGTGCACGCCGTTGAACAGGCGGTTGATGTCCTGCTCGATGTAGCGCTCGCCGCGGCGCATGGCGCTCGGGTTGCCAAACAGGAACAGCATGCGCGCGCGCGGCTTCAGCTCGTGGCGGGCGATGCCGCGCAACAGGCGGTCGAGCAGCTCGATGGGCGCGGTTTCATTGCCATGAATCCCGGCGGACAAGAGCAGGTCCAGCCCTGTATCGAGCGCCTCGGGCGGGGTGATTTCCAGCGCGCCTTCGGCCAACCAGCGTAGCCGCGCGCCCTCGGGCGTCAGCTGAATCTTCGCTGCCGGTTCATGGCCGGCCAGGGTCAGTTCGAGCAGTTTGCCGAGGGCGAGCATAGGGCTACCTCAATCGTGGTGGCAGTCGGGGCCATGGACATGTTCGTCGTCATCCGCGCCGGCCGGTTCCATTTCTAGCTCCAGGCTGACCAGATTGGTGGCCAACGGACGCAGCAGCAGGTTGGCATACTCGGCAGCACCCTCCTCCACGTCCACACCGATCATCAGCTGGTTGTTACCCACCTGCTGGAACCAGATTTCCTGGCCCTGCCAGATCACGGCAAAACGTGTGCAGGAGGTTTCCAGCTGGGTGCCGTCAGTGTCTTCGAGGATCAGTTGCAGGGCGTCGCTCATAAAATCTCCACAGTGTTGGACATAGGGTGGATGTCGCTTTTTACATCCACCGGTGGGTCAATAAAGCGAGACCCACCCTACTCAAGCTAATTGGAAGGGATAGACGGCGCCCAGTTTAAGGATCTGCGTCAGTTCATCCAAGGCGGTTCGGCATTCGTTGAGCAACTGCGGATCGGCCAAATCGCTTTCGCTGAGGCGATCGCGGTAATGGGTGTCGACCCACAGGTTGAGCGTGTCGTACAGACTCGCCGTCATGATCACGCCGGGGTTGACCGCCGCCAGCTCCTGTTCCTTGAGCGCCACGCGCAAGCGTAGGCATGCCGGGCCGCCGCCGTTCTGCATGCTCTGCTTGAGGTCGAACACCTGCACGTCCTTGATAGGACCGCCGGAGGCCGTCAGGCGTTGCAGGTAATTCCACACGTTGGCGTTGTTGCGACACTCCTCCGGCACGATCAACAGCATGCCGCCGTCAGCGCGGCTGAGCAGCTGACTGTTGAACAAGTAGGACTTCACCGCGTCCTCCACGCTCACCGCTTCGCGCGGCACGCAGATCGCCTGCAGATTGCCGCCACGGCGCGCGAGCTTGTCGCCGAGCTCGGCCAGCACCTTGTCCGTGTCGAGGAAGGCATCCTGGTGATAGAACAGCACCTCGCCGTTGCCCACCGCGATCACATCGTTGTGGAACACACCCTGGTCGATCACCGCAGGGTTCTGCTGGGCGTAGACCACGCCGTCGTCGCTCAAACCATGCAGCCGCGCAACCGCCTGCGAAGCCTCCAGGGTTTGCCGTGCCGGGTAGCGCTGCGGCGCCGGGAAGCGGCCGTCAAAGGCGCTGCGGCCAAAGACGAAGAACTCCACCCCAGCATCGCCGTAGCCTTTGCAGAAGCGCGTATGGTTGGCAGCGCCCTCATCACCGAACTGCCCGACCGCAGGCAACGCCGCGTGGTGGACGAAGTGTTGCTCATTGGCGAACATCGCACCGAGCACGCGGCTGGTGGTCGGGTGCTCGATGGAACGGTGAAATTTGCAGTTGAGGTTGGCGGCGGTGAAATGCACGCGGCCATCGGCGGTGTCAGCGCTTGGGCTGACGGTGCAGGCATTGGCGGTCCACATGCTCGAGGCCGAGCAACTGGCAACCAGCAAGGGCATGGCATCCTTCGCCGCTTTCTCAATCACCTGCGCGTCGGTCCCGGTGAAACCCAGGCTGCGCAGCACGGCGACGTTCGGTCGCTCCTGCGGGGCCAGCACGCCCTGCTGGAAGCCCATATCCATCAGCGCCTTCATCTTCGCCAGGCCCTGCTTGGCGGCTTCCTTCGGGTTGGAACCGGCCTGGCTGTTGCTCTGCGACGCGACGTTGCCGTAGGACAGGCCACCGTAGTTATGCGTCGGACCGACCAGGCCGTCGAAGTTCATCTCAAAAGCGGACATCTCATACGCAGACATTACAGACTCACTCCCGGGGTCAGGCTGGCAGGCAGGCTCAGGTTGTCGGATTCCAGCGAGGCGACCGGGTACGCGCAGTAATCGGCCGCGTAATAAGCACTGGCGCGGTGGTTACCTGACGCGCCGATGCCACCAAAGGGCGCGCTGCTGGCAGCACCGGTAAGCTGCTTGTTCCAATTGACGATACCGGCACGGCTCTGCAGCCAGAACTGGTCGTAACGCGCCCTGGAGTCGGACAGCAGACCCGCCGCCAGACCGAACTGGGTGTTATTGGCCTCGGCAATGGCCGCGTCGAAATCGGCATAGCGGATGACCTGCAGCAGCGGGCCGAAAAATTCTTCATCGACGCGCTCGCTCAATTCGCTGACATCGATGATGCCCGGGGTTAGCAGCGCCGCACTGGCGAGCGGCTGGGTCATCTCCAGCAGCGGTTTGGCGCCTTTTTCCAGCAGGCGCTCCTGTGCCTTGAGCAAATGCTGAGCCGCATCTAGGGAAATAACCGAGCCCATGAATGGGGCAGGTGTCTGGTCGAACGCGCCGACCTTGATGCTGGCCGCCACGTTGACCAAACGTGCCAGCAGGGCATCGCCCCATGGGCCATTGGGCACCAGCAGACGGCGCGCACAGGTGCAGCGCTGCCCGGCAGAAATGAATGCCGACTGGATGATGGTGTAGACCGCAGCGTCGAGATCCGCGACCTGATCGACGATCAGCGGGTTGTTGCCGCCCATTTCCAGCGCAAGGATTTTCTCCGGGCGACCGGCGAACTGGCTGTGCAGCAGATTACCGGTGCGACTGGAGCCGGTGAAAAACAGCCCGTCGATGCCCGGATTGGCGGCCAGGGCGATGCCGGTTTCCTTGGCGCCCTGCACCAGGTTGAGCACCCCGGCTGGCAAACCGGCTTCGATCCAGCACTGGACCGTCAGCTCGGCGACCTTGGGCGTCAGCTCGCTGGGCTTGAACACCACCGCATTACCGGCCAGCAGCGCCGGCACGATGTGTCCATTGGGCAGATGACCAGGGAAATTGTATGGGCCGAACACCGCGACCACGCCGTGGGGCTTGTGCCGTAGCACCGCCGTGGCATCGCCCAGCGGACCACTTTTTTCGCCGGTCCGCTCGCGATAGCTCTGCACCGAGATGGCGACCTTGTTGATCATGCTGGTGACTTCAGTGGCCGATTCCCACAACGGCTTGCCGGTTTCTTCGCCAATTGCATGGGCCAGTGCGTCGCTGTGCGCTTTCAGGCAGACGGCAAACTGCTCAAGCACGCCGATGCGCGCCTCCAGGGAACGCGACGCCCACTCGGGGAATGCCGCGCGGGCGGCCTGGACAGCCGTCTCGACCTGCTCGGCAGTGGCGCCTTTGCCGCTCCAGATGCATGCCTGACTGACAGGGTTCAACGATTCCAGGGCTTCACCCTGGCCCGCACACCAGCTACCGGCAATGTAATGAGTGTTCATGTTGTTCTACCACTCCAAGCAGTTGCAGCCGGCCTTGCGCCGGATGGTCAATCGATTTCTCCACACCCGCACAAGGCATGCGGAGCGCCCTGTATCAGCCTCGCGCCGACAACGAAACAGCGCGTACCTGATCGCCCGCCGACAGCTGCAGGCGCTTGGCGGTGGCCGGGTTCACCACCAGCGTTCCCGCGGCAACCCGCGCCGGGCCAACGGTAATCCGGCAGTCTTCGCGCTTGCGGTTGTGAATCAGGAAAGGCGGCGCATCGTCGCCCGGCGTACCAATCGCCAGCACCAGGCTGCGGCTATCGCGCACCGCGCGGATCTTCGCGGTTTCCGCCTCGATGGCCGGGCCGGCGTCGAAGATGTCGACGTAGCCCTGGTAGCTGAAGCCTTCGGCCTTGAGCATCGCCAACGCCGGCTCGGTGTCGGCATGCACCCGGCCGATCACCGCACGCGCCTCTTCAGACAGGAAGCAGGTATAGAGCGGGAACTTGGGCATCAACTCGGCGATGAACGCCTTGTTGCCCACCCCGGTGAGGTAGTCGGCTTGGGAAAACTCCATCTTGAAGAAGTGCCGGCCCAAGCTCTCCCAGAAAGGCGAGCGACCGTCGTCATCGGACATACCGCGCATCTCGGCGATCACCTTGTCGCCAAACAGCTCGCGGTACTCGGCAATGAACAGCAACCGTGCCTTCGACAGTAGGCGGCCGTTGAGCCCGGTGCGGTGATCGGCGCGCAGGAACAACGAGCAGAGTTCGGAGTTGCCGGTCTGATCATTGGCCATGAACAGCGTGGGGATCTGCCGATGGATGTTCAGTTCCTGGGATGCGCTGACGGTCAGGCCCAGGCGGTAGTTGTACCAGGGCTCGCGCAAACCCACCGCGCCCGCGACCGCGGAGATGCCGACCACCTCACCCTGGTCGTTTTCCAGCACGAACAGATAGTCCGCATCGGCACGCTCGGCGGCGCCACGAAAGGCCTTTTCCGCCCAGCCGACGCGATGCGCCAGGCGCTCCTCGTTGGCTGGCAGCGTGGTCAGGCCGGTCCCGGTGCTACGGGCAAGCTCGATCAGGGCCGGAAGGTCGGCGCTGCGTACGGGACGAACGATCATGCGTTAACTCCTTAAACCGCGACCAGACGGACACTGGCGCCTTCGCCGACGCCCAGGGCCTCGGCCGCTTCAAGACCGAGGGTGAGCGGTTTGCCAGGCACCCAGTCAAGTTCCGCGACCACGGCGCGAAAATCCTGCAACAGCCCATTGCTGACCAGGTACGGTCGCCCGCCCTTGCCCGGCTCGCCGAAGCGCACCGGCACCATGCGGCTCTGGGCAATCGAGCGAATGCCCGAGGTGCGCGCATGGAGGGTCGGACCGCCGTCGAAAATATCGATGTAATGGTCGGTCTCGAAGCCTTCGCGCATGAGAATGTCGAAGGTGATCTGTGCCCGCGGGTGCACCTGCCCCATGGCTTCCTGCGCAGCATCGGGCAGCAGCGGCACGTAGATCGGGTAATGCGGCATCAGCTCGGCGAGAAAGGTGCGGCTCTTCAAGCCACAGATCCGCTCGGCCTCGGCGTAATTCATATCGAAGAAGTTGCGGCCCACCGAATCCCAGAACGGCGAATCGCCCGCTTCGTCGCTGTGGCCGACGATTTCCACCACCATGCCGTCGGCGAACCGCTCGGGGTGAGCGGCAACGAACAGCAGGCGGGCGCGGGAATTGAGCTCGGAAAACTCGGTATTGACGAGTGGCCGCTCGACGTAAAAGCTAGTCAGCAGGCTGTTACCGGTAAGGTCGTGGCACAACGAGAGCACATGGATCTTGTTGTGGATCTTCAGCTCGCGGGAATTGTGCACGAAGGTTTCGTTGCGAAAGCTGTAGAAGGGTTCGGAGTAGCCGGCCGATGCGACTATGCCCGAACAGCCGACCAGGCGGCCGCTTTCGCTGTCTTCGAGAACGAAGAAATAACTTTCTTCACCGTTGAAGCTCACTTCTGCGGCGAACGAGGCTTCCGACGCCGCGATCTTGTCGCGCAGACGATCGGCATCGTCCGGTAGCGAAGTCACACCAACCGGGCTGTCCGCGGCCAAGCGCTGCACTTCAGCGAGGTCGGCCATTTGCGCGGGGCGCATCACCAGCATGGTGCCACTCCTTTCAATAAAAGCTCCAAGCAACCGTCGATAGGCCACCTGGAGAAAGCCGCAAGCCAGAGGCCGCAGCACACACAGAGACGCTCATCCGTGAAGATTCGCGCAACCCATCCATGGGTCGGGCAAGTGCCTGCGCCAGCGATTGCCGGCGCAGGCCGGTCAAGCCTGGGTCAGTGCCGCGATTGCGCGCTGCAGACGTACCAGGCCTTCGTCGATATCGGCATCGTCCACCACCAGGCTCGGGGCAAAGCGCACCACGTCCGGGCTGGCCTGCAGGACCATCACGCCTTCCACTGCCGCAGCGTCGAGAATCGTTTTGGCCTTGCCTTTCCAGGCATCGGAGAGCACCGCGCCGATCAACAGGCCGAGCCCGCGCACTTCGCTGAACACGCCGTACTGCTGGCCGATCTGCTCCAGCTTGGTTTTGAAACGCTGATGCTTGGCGTTGACGCCGGCCAGCACTTCAGGGGTGTTGATGGTGTCGATCACTGCCTCACCCACCGCGCAGGCCAACGGGTTGCCGCCGTAGGTGGTGCCGTGGGTGCCGACCGCCAGGTGCTTGGCCAGCTCGCTGGTGGTGAGCATGGCGCCAATCGGGAAACCCCCACCCAGGCTCTTGGCACTGGAGAGAATGTCCGGGGTCACGCCGTAGTGCATGTAGGCGAACAGCGAGCCGCTGCGGCCCATGCCGCTCTGCACTTCGTCGAACACCAGCAGCGCGTTGTGCTTGTCGCACAGCTCGCGGGCCGCTTGCAGGTAAGCCAGGTCAGCCGGCAGCACGCCGCCCTCACCCTGGATCGGCTCCAGCACCACGGCGCAGGTCTTGTCGGATACCGCGGCCTTCAGCGCCTCGATATCGTTATATGGAATGTGGCTGATGCCCTGGATTTTCGGGCCGAAACCATCGGAATACTTCGGCTGACCGCCGACGCTGACGGTAAACAGGGTGCGCCCGTGAAAGCTATTGGTCGCCGCGATGATTTCGCACTTGTCTTCGCCGAACTTATCGAACGCCACGCGACGGGCCAGCTTGAAGGCAGCCTCGTTGGCTTCGGCGCCGGAGTTGCAGAAGAACACCCGCTCGGCGAAGGTGGCATCGACCAGCTTCTTGGCCAGACGCAGGGCCGGCTCGTTGGTGAACACGTTGGATACGTGCCAGAGCTTGTTGGCCTGCTCGGTCAGCGCGCCGACCAGCGCCGGGTGGCAATGACCCAGCACGTTGACGGCGATGCCGCCGGCGAAGTCGATCAGCTCGCGACCACTTTGATCCCAGACTCGCGATCCCTCGCCGCGCACCGGAATAAAGCCGGCGGGGGCATAGTTGGGCACCATCACCTGGTCGAAATCGGCGCGCTGCACCGGGTCGAGCTGAACGGACATCGGAAGTCTCCTGACGAAGGAACGCCCACAGTGAGCAGCAGGCGATGTGAAGGATTGTAGGGATTGATCCAGGGCCGGCATTGCCGCCATGCGACAACTTCTTATAGCGCCAACCCCAGGAAAACCGGAGCTTTCGCAAATGCGACAGAAAGCGTCGGGATGGCGCAGTTTAAACGCAGTTCGGCGAAACGGCGCAGTGCCCACGTTATTTCTGCAGCACTGGGAAAGCGGCTTTTCAGGGCGCTGAGCGACAGGATTGCTAGGCGGGACCTCGCTGCTACACCGGGATCGAGCGGCCCGGTACGGGCAGCGGCACCGCCAGGCTGAGAAAGTCGCTCAAGGCGGCTTTTTTTGCCATCGCATCCTGATAGCCCAGTTCGATCAACTCGTTGCAGTAGCCGGCCTCGAACAGCAGGTAACTGAGCACTCCGGCGCCGCTGGCTTTGGTCGCCCCCGGGCCACGCAGGAACACCCGCAACGCAGCCGGCAGCTGGTGCCGATGGCGCGCGGCAATGACTTCAAGTGGCTGACTCGGCGAGATCACCAGCACCTCGACCGGCTTTACCCCCAGCGCCCGGGTGTTCTGGTCGGTGGGGATCAGACGGCTCATGTGGTTGAGTCGCTCGATCAGCTCGATATCGCCTTCCAGGCTGTCGATAAAGGTGCTGTTGAGCATGTGGCCGCTGATTTGCGCAAGGGTCGGCGGTTTGCCAGTCTGCGGCCGCAGCACTTCCCTGGGCTGACCGGTTTGCAAGTTGCCGCTGACGCCGACCACCAGCACCCGGGTCGCCCCCAGATGCAGCGCCGGGCTGATGGGCGCCGACTGACGCACGGCCCCGTCGCCGAAGTATTCACGGTGGATCTTCACCGGCGGAAAGATCAGCGGGATGGCGGCGCTGGCCAGCAGGTGATCGAGCGATAGGCGGGTCGGCACACCCACCCGCCGATGGCGAAACCAGGGGTCGATGGTGGCGCGGCCTTGGTAGAAGGTAACCGCCTGCCCCGATTCATAGCCGAACGCGGTAACCGCTACCGCGCGCAGTTGACGCTGGCGCACCGCGGCGGCGATACCGGAGAAATCCAGCTCGCGCGCCAGCATCTCGCGCAACGGTGCGTTATTGAGCAAGGCGACCGGCACCTGGCTGCCCAGGCCGAGCAGGCTGTGACCGATAAAACGACTGGCCTGACGCAGCACGCCCGGCCAATCGCTGCGATACACCTGATCAGTATGAAAGCCCTGCCAGACATTGGTCAGCCGGCGGATCGCCTCGCTGAAATGCATCGCCCCGCAGGCCAGCCCTACCGCATTGATCGCCCCGGCCGAGGTGCCGACGATAACCGGAAACGGGTTGTGCGCCGCATCCGGCAGAAGATCGGCAATCGCCGACAGCACGCCCACCTGGTAGGCCGCCCGGGCACCGCCGCCGGAGAGAATCAGCCCGGTAATCGGCTGGGGGCTGTTGGCGAGTTGCGTCATGGGCGGCTTCCGAACGGTTTTGTGCAGTATAGAGAGCAGCGCCCAGGTTACTGACGGCGCTTCTTATAGACCGAGGCTTCGCCCGGCGGACGAGTCTTGAAGCGTCGATGGGCCCAGAGGTATTGCTCGGGTTGCTGACGGATCGCGGTTTCGATCCATTGATTGACCTGCAGACAATCGGCCTCCTCGCTCTCCCCAGGGAAGTCGGCCAGCGGCGGGTGCACCACCACTTTATAACCCGAACCGTCGGCCAGGCGGGTTTGCAGGAACGGGATCACCCGGGCGCGCCCCAGGCGGGCGAATTTGCTGGTGGCGGTCACGGTTGCCGCGGTTACGCCGAACAGCGGCACGAACACGCTGCGTTGGGCGCCATAGTCCTGATCCGGCGCATACCAGACCGCGGCCCCGGCACGCAGCAACTTGAGCATGCCGCGCACTTCGTCGCGCTCGATCGCGCCCAGTAATCGCTGCTCGCGGCCGCAGCGCTGGACGTAGTCGAACACCGGGTTCTTGTGCGGCCGGTACATGCCGTACATGTTCTGCTGCTGGCCAAGCAGCGCGCCGCCCATTTCCAGGGTAGTGAAGTGCAACGCCATGAGAATCACGCCCTGCCCCTCCATCTCGGCCTGGCGCAGATGCTCCAGCCCTTCCACGGTTCCCAGCTTGCGCAACCGTGCGGCCGGCCACCACCAGCTGATCGCCATTTCGAAAAATGTCATGCCGGTGGACGCAAAATTTTCCCGCAGCAGGTGCTTGCGCTCGAGCGCCGTCATCTCCGGGAAACACAGCTGCAGGTTACGCGCCGCGATCTTGCGCCGGCGGCGCGCCAGGCGATACATCAGCCAGCCGAGCCCGCGCCCCAGGCGCATCAGCACCCGGTAAGGCAACAGCGACAATAGCCGCAGCAACCCCAGCCCCAGCCAGAGCAGCCAATAGCGGGGGTGTAGAAATGCGGTCTGAAAGACGGGACGATCCATGAACGATTCCGGGCAGTACGCAAAGCGCGGCATTCTATCAGGACTTGCCGAAGACTCGGCCTGCTTGCGGCTCATCGACGTTATCGCTATAAGTCCGGCTACTTTCGCTACCGCCCCCGACGATAAGGCGCATCAGGCATGAGCCAAGCTGATCTTCTCGACCAAGACCCCGTATTCCAGCTCAAGGGCAGCATGCTGGCCATCACCGTGATGGAGTTGGCGCACAACGACCTCGCCCGCCTCGACCAGCAACTGGCGGAAAAAGTGGCGCAAGCGCCGAACTTCTTCAGCAACACGCCGCTGGTGCTGGCACTGGACAAACTGCCCGAAGGCGAAGGCACGCTCGACCTCGCTGCACTGATGGCGGTGTGCCGCGCTCACGGCCTGCGCACCCTGGCGGTACGCGCGGTGCGCGAGGATGACATTGCCGCGGCAGCCGCGCTGGATCTGCCGGTTCTACCGCCCTCGGGAGCCCGCGAACGGCCGGTCGACCCAACGCAAGGCAACGCGAAAAAGCCGGAAAAACCCGCCGAACCCGAAATACGCCCGAGCAAGGTGGTCACCAGCCCGATACGCGGCGGCCAGCAGGTGTACGCCCAAGGCGCCGATCTGATCGTTCTGGCGCCGGTCAGTGCCGGTGCGGAACTTCTCGCCGACGGCAATATCCATGTTTACGCGCCGATGCGCGGCCGCGCGCTTGCCGGGATCAAAGGCAACGGCTCGGCACGCATTTTCTGCCAGCAAATGGGCGCCGAATTGCTCTCGATCGCCGGTCATTACAAGACTGCAGAAGACCTGCGACGCGACCCTTTATGGGGCGAGGCCGTGCAGGTCAGCCTGGCGGGCGACGTGTTGAACATCACACGCCTTTAACGGATACTGCCGCCACTTTTCAGCACACAAATAGGGCATCCGGAAGCGCTTATCGACTCCGGTTCCCCGCGTTATTTTCATATTTAGGGTGAATTGCCTTGGCCAAGATCCTCGTAGTCACTTCCGGCAAGGGTGGTGTTGGTAAAACGACCACCAGCGCCGCCATCGGCACCGGCCTCGCTCTGCGCGGGCACAAGACCGTCATCGTCGATTTCGACGTCGGCCTGCGCAACCTCGATCTGATCATGGGCTGCGAACGCCGCGTGGTGTACGACTTCGTCAATGTGGTCAACGGCGAAGCGACCCTTACCCAGGCCCTGATCAAAGACAAGCGCCTGGAAAACCTCTACGTGCTGGCGGCTAGCCAGACCCGCGACAAGGACGCCCTGACCCAGGAAGGCGTCGAGAAGATCATCAACGAACTGCGCGAAAACTTCGAATACGTGGTCTGCGACTCGCCTGCCGGTATCGAAAAGGGTGCTCACCTGGCGATGTACTTCGCCGACGAAGCGATTGTCGTGACCAACCCGGAAGTTTCCTCGGTGCGTGACTCGGACCGCATGCTCGGCCTGCTGGCGAGCAAGTCGCGCCGCGCCGAAAAAGGCGAGGAGCCGATCAAGGAACACCTGCTGCTGACCCGCTACAACCCGGAGCGTGTGCTCAAGGGTGAAATGCTCGGCGTAGAAGACGTCGAGGAAATCCTCGCGATCCGCCTGCTGGGGGTGATCCCTGAGTCGCAAGCAGTTTTGAAAGCCTCCAACCAGGGCGTGCCGGTCATCCTCGATGACCAGAGCGACGCGGGCCAGGCCTACAGCGATGCGGTCGACCGCCTGCTGGGCAAGGAAGTCGCGCACCGCTTCCTCGACGTGAAAAAGCAGGGCTTCATGCAACGGTTGTTCGGAGGTCGTGAATGAATATTTTCGACTTCTTCCGCGAACGCAAGAAAGAAACCACGGCGTCCATCGCGAAAGAGCGTCTGCAGATCATCGTCGCCCACGAGCGCGGCCAGCGCAGCCAGCCGGACTACCTGCCGGCGCTGCAGCAGGAGCTGGTCGAAGTGATCCGCAAATACGTCAATATCGATTCGGATCAAGTACAGGTTGCGCTGGAAAACCAGGGCAGCTGTTCCATTCTGGAACTCAACATCACGCTCCCTGACCGTTGATTGGTTGAGAGCATGCAACGGCGGCCCTGGCCGCCGTTTCTATTTGTGGAAAGCCCATGCCGCTGTCGAATGTCGAAATTCTCCACCAGGACGCCGCCCTGCTGGTGATCAACAAGCCCACCCTGCTGCTCTCGGTGCCCGGCCGCGCCGAGGACAACCGCGATTGCCTGGTCACCCGCCTGCAGGAAAACGGCTACCCGGAAGCGCGCATCGTCCATCGCCTGGACTGGGAAACCTCGGGGATCATCGTTCTCGCCCGCGACGCCGACAGCCACCGCGAGCTATCCCGCCAGTTCCACGACCGCGAAACCGAAAAAGCCTACACCGCACTGTGCTGGGGCCAGCCCGAGCTGGACAGCGGCAGCATCGACCTACCGCTGCGCTACGACCCGCTGACCAAGCCGCGCCACGTGGTCGACCATGAGCAAGGCAAACACGCCCTGACCTACTGGAAAGTGCTGGAACGCCACGCCGAGCATTGCCGCGTCGAACTGACACCGATCACCGGCCGTTCTCACCAGTTGCGCGTGCATATGCTGTCAATCGGTCACCCGCTGCTCGGTGACGGCCTCTACGCCCACGAACAAGCGCTGGCCGCCTACCCGCGCCTGTGCCTGCACGCCAGCATGCTCAGCCTGACCCACCCGCAGACCGGCGAGCGCCTGCGCTTCGAATGTGCGGCGCCGTTCTGACCAGCGCCGCGCGATGCCTAGAACCTGATCGGCATGTTCTGATACGAGGTACCGCGTTTGCTGGTACTGAACATGCCGTCGGAGCCGAACGCGCCCAATGCGCCACTGGCAATCTGCATTCCCGGGATAAAGCTGAACATCTGTAGCAACGGCCCCAGCGCCTGGCCCACGTCATCCATGAACTTCTCGAAATTGTCCTTGTTCGAACCATCCAGCCGCACGTGCTTGTCATTGGTCTGATCGAGCCGATGGTCAGCCTTCAGCGCCCCATAGCCCTGCTCGGCGAAATCCTTGAGGTTGCCGGCTTCAGTCCCATGCCGCGCATCACCGCTGCTGGTGATGCCCTGGATGTCGCCATCGCCGGGGCCGCGGTAACCGCCTTCGCGATTGTTTGAAGAGTCGATCCAGTTCAACACCTTGGCCGCGTTGTAAGCCGCATCGGCGCGTGCCTCGGGGTCTGGGTTGTCGGCGGTCCAGTCACCGAAGCGCTCCTTCAACTGGTCGCGTTTGATGTCCTTCTGGTCGCCCAGGTTGGCCAGCGCCGGATTCGCGGCGATGATTTCCTCGGCGCTGCGCGTGTCGCCTTCAGGGCGCCCGGTGGCTTCGGTGGGAACGCTGAGGTTCTGTTGTTCACCAGGCAGATCGCTGTTGCCGAATGAGAAACCGGAGCCACCGAGAGACGCCCAGTCACCCGCCTGATAGGCCTCCAGCATCTTCGAGAAGTCACCGCTGTTGAGCAGCTCCTTGAGGTCGAAGCCGCCACCCTTGCCGTCATCGGCGAACTTGGCCGACAAATCGTCAAGCAAGGTACTGCCGGCCTCGCCAAGGCTGTTCTTGGTGACCGAGCTGTCGAACTTCACCATGCCATCTTCACCGATGCTCAGTCCGTACTTGCCAAGATGATCGGTGAGCCACTTGGGCATCTCCTGGCCCTGCAAGCCACCGGAGAAATTGCCCAGGCCTTCGAACCCAGCGCTGGAAAAATTGCCGGGGATGTTGATATTGCTGGGAATGGAAGCGCTCATCGTACCCTCCTGTTGATTTTCACCTGTGCAGCCAGACCGCGACGCCAGCTCTGCCATACCTGCTGAGTGGCAGCGGCGATGGATTGGGTTCCACCCCTGCGACACTGTCCAGGCGCCTGGACGACGCCAAGCTTTGGAGCAGGCACTGATTAACAATTGATAAGCATTAGCATTCTGCATTAAGGTTCGCGCTTTTCCTGCGCCCGTTGCAGGCACGCGTCGTGGAGCCTTCGTATGTTCGACCTGCAGAGCGTCAGCTTCAGCTTGCCCGACCGGACTCTCTTGCATCCGCTCAGCCTGACCATTGCCCATGGGCAGATGGTTGGCCTGATCGGGCATAACGGCTCCGGCAAATCCACCCTGCTGAAACTGCTGGCGCGCCAGCAGGCGCCAAGCGGTGGCAGCCTGAGCCTGGACGGCAAACCGCTCGCTGACTGGCAGGAGCGCGCCTTTGCCCGTGAAGTGGCATACCTGCCGCAGCAATTGCCGGCGGCGTCCAGCCTGACGGTGCGCGAGCTGGTCGGCTTCGGTCGTTACCCCTGGCACGGCCTGCTTGGGCGCTTCAGCCAGAAGGATCATGAAAAGGTCGCCCAGGCCCTGGCGCTGACTGACACCGAGCGCTTCGCCGAACGCCTGGTCGACAGCCTGTCCGGCGGTGAGCGGCAGCGCGTCTGGCTGGCCATGTTGCTGGCCCAGGACAGCCGCTACCTGCTGCTCGATGAACCGACTTCGGCCCTCGATATCGCCCATCAGGTAGAGGTACTGGCGCTGGTACGCGACCTCAGCCAACGCCTGGACCTCGGCATAGTGGTGGTATTGCACGACATCAATATGGCCAGCCGTTATTGCGACCGCCTGATCGCCCTGCACAGCGGCCGCCTGCTGACCCAGGGCAGCCCGCAGGAACTGATGACCGACAGCACCCTGGAAGCCATCTACGGCATCCCCATGAATGTGCTGCAGCATGCCGGCCAACCCATCGCCGTGGTGAACTGATGCGCGCCTGGCTTGCATGCTGCCTGCTACTGATCGGCACCCTTGCCCAGGCTGCGCCAGCGCAGCGCATCGCCGTGATCGACTGGGGCATCGCCGAAACCCTGCTGGGCCTGGGCGTAACGCCCATCGCCGTGGCACAGACCGAAGGTTACCGGCGCTGGGTTCGCGAGCCTGCGTTGCCGCAAGACGTCGTCGATATCGGCCTGCGGGTCGAACCCAATCTGGAATTGCTCAGCCAGCTCAAACCCGACCTGATCCTGATCACCCCACAGTTCGAAGCCAGCCGCGCACAGCTTGAACGCATCGCGCCGGTAAAGTCCCTGGCCATCTACACCCGCGAAGCGGAAGGCTATGTCGGCGCGCAACGGGTCACCCGCGAACTGGCCGCCCTGCTCGAGCGCGAAACCGAGGGCGAAGCGCTGATCGAGCGCGTCGAGGCCAAGCTGCAGCAGGTGCACCAGCGCCTGAGTCAGTACCCGTTGCCCGCGTTCTATATCGCCACCTTTCTCGATGCCCGACATGTGCGCCTGTTCGGCAAGCAGAGCCTGTATCAGGGCGTGCTGGACCGCGTCGGCTTGCGCAACGCCTGGCAAGGCCCGACCAACTACTGGGGCTTTACCCAGGTGGGTATTGAGCGTCTGGCCGAGCAGCCGGACGCCGGACTGATCTATCTCGACCCTCCGCCGCCCGGCACCGAGCAAGGCTTGGCCAACAGCGCCCTGTGGCAACGCCTGCCCATGGTGCGCGAACAGCGGGTTTACGGGCTGCCGCCCGTGTGGAGTTTCAACGGCCTGCTGGCCGCCGAACGTTTCGCCGGCCTGCTCGAACAGCGCCTGAGCAAGGAATACGGCCATGACTGATTCCGTGGCCCGCCTCCCCCTCGTCGAACGTCGGCGCGGCTTCACCGCCAGCCCGCTCTGGCTGTGCGCCCTGCTGCTGGTTGGCGCGGCGACGCTGGCGATCAACGACCTGACCCTGCGCCTGCCCAGCGCGCTCTGGTGGCCGGCATTCTGGCAGCCGGACGACAGCGACATCCGCCAGCTGGTGCTGCATTACAGCTGGTTGCCGCGCCTGTGCATGGCCGCGCTCTGCGGCGCCACCCTGGCCCTGGCCGGTACGGTGATGCAGCAGGTACTGCGCAATCCGCTGGCTTCGCCCACCACGCTCGGCGTCGCCAGTGGCGCGCAACTGGCCCTGGTGGTCGCGACGCTATGGGCGCCCGGCCTGCTGCTGATCGGCCGCGAATGGGTGGCGATGGCCGGCGGTGGCGCCGCCGCGTTATTGGTGTTCAGCCTGGCTTGGCGCCGTGGCCTGGCGCCCTTGACCCTGATCCTCGCCGGCCTGGTCGTCAGCCTGTACCTGAGCGCGCTGAATACCAGCCTGATGCTGATCCAGCAGCAGGACATGAACGCGGTGTTCATCTGGGGCTCGGGCTCGCTGAGTCAGAACAGCTGGAACGGCGTGGATTTTCTCCTGCCGCGTCTGGGCCTTGGCCTGCTTCTGCTGCTGCCTCTGCTGCGCCCGCTGGGCCTGCTGGAACTCGACGACAATGGCGCGAAAAGCCTCGGCGTGCCGATCCACTTCCTGCGTTTTTCCAGCTTGACCCTGGCGGTGTTTCTCAGCGCTTGCGTGGTCAGTGTGGTCGGGGTGATCGGCTTTATCGGCCTGGCCGCGCCGGCCCTGGTGCGCCTGCTCGGCGCGCGCACGCTGCGTGCCCGCTTGATCTGGGCGCCGACCTTGGGCGCGCTGCTGCTGTGTGTCACCGATCTTGGCATTCAGCACCTGGCCGGCAGCCTCGCCGAACTGCTGCCCACCGGCGCCGCCACCGCCTTGCTCGGTGCGCCGCTGCTGCTCTGGCTGCTGCCGCGGCTGAAATTGACCGGCGGCCAGCCACAGAACGAAACCGGCGCCGCGACCCTGCGCTACTCGCGCCCGATGCTGCGGCTGCTGCAGCTCGGTGGCGTGCTGATCGCCAGCCTGGTGCTGGCGCTGGCCATCGGCAAGGGGCTGGAAGGCTGGCAATGGCAGCTCGGCGACCTGCAACTGCTCGAATGGCGCTTGCCACGGGTGACGGCTGCAGCGGCGGCCGGACTGATGCTGGCCATCGCCGGCACGCTGATCCAGCGCCTGACCGGCAACCCTATGGCCAGCCCGGAGGTCCTGGGGATCAGTGCCGGCGCCGCGCTCGGGCTGATCGCCGTGCTGTTTCTAATGCCCTATTCCGGCCTGCCGGCGCAGCTCGCGCTCGGCGGCCTGGGTGCCCTGCTGACGCTGTTGTTGCTGCTCGGCATGAGCCGGCGCAACGGGTTTGCGCCCGAACGGGTGCTGCTGATCGGTATCGCCATCAGCGCGTTCTTCGACGCGCTGCAGGTCATCATCCTGGCCGGCGGCGACCCGCGCGGGCAGAACCTGCTGAGCTGGCTGTCCGGCTCGACCTATTTCGTCACGGCCCCCACGGCTTTCGGCGTACTGCTGTGCGCCGTGTTGCTGCTGCTGGCGACACTGCCCTGCACCCGCTGGCTGGAACTGCTGCCTTTGGGCGACAGCAGCGCCAAGGCGCTGGGTGTACACCTGGGCAAGAGCCGTTTTTACCTGCTGCTGCTCGCGGCCCTGCTGACCGCCGGCGCGACGCTGATCGTCGGTCCGCTGAGCTTTATCGGCCTGCTCGCGCCCCACCTCGCGCGCCTGCTCGGGCTGACCCGCGCAATGCCGCAACTGCTGGGCGCAGCGCTGCTGGGGGCGACCGTGATGGTGCTGGCCGACTGGCTGGGACGCAACCTGCTGTTCCCGATCCAGCTCCCGGCCGGCCTGCTCGCCTCGCTGGTCGGCGGCGCCTACTTCATGCTGTGCCTGCGCAGGCGTTGATAGGCCAATGCGTAGGGTGCGCCGTGCGCACCACAAATTGCGCTGGCCCTGGTGCGCACGGCGCACCCTAAGACGTGAGACCTTGTGTCGGAGCGGATGTGGCGTTGTTAGCCGCCGTCGCTTAATCCAGCGCGCCGCCGACGGTGAACAATCGAGGTGGGGCAGGTTATCCGGGCGACCGGAACGGCGTGGGAAGAGACACCTTTTCTACTCGCGTATCCATTGTGTGCAGCATCGCCGATGAAGCGTGGGATCGCTGGCAGAGGTTGCGATGGTAGGGTGCGCCGTGCGCACCACAAATTGCGCTGGCCCTGGTGCGCGCGGCGCACCCTACGAAGTGGGCCTGTGTCGGGGCGTGGTGGGCGTTCTTAGCCGCCGTCGCTCAATCCAGCGCGCCGCCGCCGGCCGGTGGACAATTGAGGTGGGGGCAGTTGTCGCACATTTCCATGGCCAGCTGGTTGCGGATGCAGCAGGTACGGCGCTGTCGCCAGGGTGCCTGGCCCTCGCCCTGCTCGATATAACGTACCGGCTCGAACAGCGGGTTGCGCGAGCCATCCGGGCGCAGTCGGGTGGCCAGCAGGGCATGCCCATCGGCCAGGGTTGCAGCGGGAAACGGTAAGCGGCCCAGGGTGCTCATAAACCATTCGACGTAGTTGCCGGCATTGCTCCACAGCACCCGCGGCGCCACCTTGCGGTAGCGGTTGAGGGCCGTGATAAAGGGCGTCAGGTTGCCGTCCAGCAAATCACCGAAGCGCTCGAAACCATCGCGTGGCGCGCTGGACCAGCGCTCGCCTTCGCCGGGTAATTTGAATGCTTCCGGCAAGCCATCGGCACCCACCACCACTTCGATCGCGTCGAATTCCAGCGGCAGGCGCCAGTTGAGAATCAGGCCCGCCGCCAGCACGGGCGGTATCAGGCGCAGAAAATAGTACTTCGACCAGAGCGACAGCAGCGCGCGGCGATCACCGTCTGCATGCTCGGGGCCAAAGCGCAGCAACCACTCCTCCAGGCGCTGCGGGTCGACGAAATCCCGCGCCGGCACAGCCGGGCGAGGATCGTCGGCGAGGGTCAGCACCTCGCGGTAATGGGCGAACTGGCCCTGAAACAAAGGAGCAATGGCTGGAATCAACGGCGAAGTCTCGTCATGCGCAGGCGCTGGCTGCAGTATGCGGCCGGCGGCTCTGTTCCAGAAGCGCGTCCACCACTTCCTGGGAGCGTACCGAAAGCACTGACAACAGCGTATCGCTCAGGCCGTGACTGGCCTCGCAGCAGCCTTGCAGGTAAATGTTGGGGAAAAATCCGTCCAGGGTCGGCACGCGGTAATGGCGTTCCACTTCACCCTCAGCCAGGTACTGGCTGACGCCCTCGAGCAGACGCTTGTGGCCGTCGCGGCGATACCCGGTTGCAAGCACCACGCCGTCGAATTCGCGCAGCTCGTTCTGCCCGCTGTGGCTGTCGCTGAGGCTCAGGCGAATACCCTGTGCAGCCGCCTCGACCCCATGGATATGCCGATTGGCCAGCAGCTGCTGGTTGCTGCGCCCGGTAATGGTCTGCAGGTAAAAGCCCTGGTAGATCCGTTCGATGAGGTCCAGGTTGACCACCGAATAATTGGTGTGGGCGTGGGCGCGGATCAGCTCCTGGCGCACGGCATGGGGCTGCTGGTAAATCAGGTCGGTATAGGAAGGATCGAAAATCTCGTTGACGAAGGGGCTGTCGTCCGCCGGGCGTAATGCCTGGCTGCGCATGATCAGGGCTACTTCGGCGTTCGGGAAACGCCCGGTAAGGTCGCTGAAGATCTCTGCCGCGCTTTGCCCGGAGCCGATCACCGCCAGGCGCTGGGGATGCTCACGGTCAGCGCACAGGCTGTCGATGCGCTCCTGATACATCGAGGAGTGGATCACCCGCGGCTCATCGCGCAAGGCGCGGAACGGTTCGGGAATTGCCGGCAGACCGCCGATGCTGACCACCAAGTTGCGGGTAATCCGCGCGCGGGTGCGGCCATCGGCATAGCGCGAGATCACCCGCAGGCGTTGCACCTCGCCCTGCTCTTCGATGGCCTCGACGGCTATCACTTCCTCGCCGTAATGCACCCGATCGGCAAAGTGGCCGGCGGCCCAGCCCAGGTAGTCGTTGTATTCGATGCGCGACGGATTGAAGCTGCCGATATTGATGAACGGCTCCAGACGACGCTTCTGATGCAGGTAATTGATAAAGGTGAAACGGCTCGCCGGATTGCGCAGGGTCGCCAGGTCCTTGAGGAAGGAGATCTGCATGCGGCTGTCTTCAAGCAACATGCCGCCGTGCCATTCGAAGGCCGGTTTCTTTTCCAGGAAGCAGTAGCGCAAGCCGCCTTCGCGGATTCGTCGATCCTCCTCCAGGGCCACGGCGATGGCCAGGTTGGCCGGACCGAAGCCCAGGCCGATTACGTCGTATTCCAGCGTTTCAATACTCATGTCAGGCACCGATTCTGTGGTCTGTGGCTCGTGATTAGGACGCCGCGCGTCCCGCCTCAGGCCGTTGCTAAATGGCTGCGCTCAGCCAGGCCTTGTTCGCCTTGCCTGGGCATCTGCGCCCAGTCGTCGCTCGCTACATCTTTCAACGGTCTGTAAACCTCATCAGTGGCCGCGTTATTCGCGGCTCGTGTTATTGCGACGCGCCGCAGCTCAACAGAGCGGGCAGCGCGCAAAGAAGGTTTCCCGCTCCAGCACCATCAATGCGGCGCGTTTGTGCGGAAAATCGAACTCCTTGTGCTTGGCAAAACCCAGCGCCTGCAGGTGCTGGATCATTCGCGCATTGTCGGCGCGCGGCTCACAGACGATGCGCTGCGTGCGCGGCTCGTCGAGAAACAGGTAATGCACCAGGGCGCCAAGCCAGGCGGCGACCTTGTGCGGGCCGCGGTGGGCATCCTCGCCGACCAGCATATGGATGCCGCGGTCGTAATCGTCCGCCGGGTAGAAGGGCGCGATGCGGTCCTCCTTGGCCCAGTAAGCTTCGTAATAGGCGAAGGGCTGCTCGTCGAAAGCGCCGACCAGGGTCAGTACCCGTGGATCATCCGCCAGGGTTTCGAGGTACGCGCGGTGCTGCTCGAGATCACCCTGCTCCTGCCAGAACGCCGCTACCCGTGGGTGGTTCTGCCAGCGATTGAAGCGCTGCAAATCGCCCTCGATATCCAGACTACGCAAGGAAACCCAGGCGCCGAGACGGGCATCGAAACGCCGATAAAGCTCGCCAACCGGCTTCGGTGCACGCCGCGGATGACGTCGCCCGCTCGGATGCATCACCAGGCTGTGCGGGTAATCGGCACTGGCAGGCTGGCGCAGAAACGGCTGCGGAAGCTGCCAGAACATGTCGCGCTCGATACGCAGGTCCGCGCCCTCGCCCACCAGCAGGCCGCGGGCACGCAAGGCAGGATCGACTTCCGCCAGTTCCAGGCGCAGCTGTTGTAGCGCCGGGTCATTGGCGAAGCTCCAGTAGGCCAGCGCCCACAGCGCCTCGGCCTGCTTGTCCAGCGCCAACTCCAGCGGCACCAGCACCGAGCCCTGACGACGGGCGCGCAGCAGCGCGCGCTCGTCCAGGTGCAAGGCCAGGCTGGCGCCATCGTCGCGGCCAACCAGCTGCTGCCCGGTAGGCAGCGGCAGGTAGCTCAGGCCGTCAGAACTCATAGCTGACACTGGCGATGACGTTGCGACGGTTGCCGTACCAGCAGTAGTAGTCGCAGGCGGTGACATATTCCTTGTCGGTCAGGTTGTTGGCGTTGAGCTGCAGGCGCACATCTTCAATGCGGTAGCTGACCATGGCATCCAGCAGGGTGTAGGACGGCACCTCAAGGGTCTCGACGTTGTCCCCGTAACTGGAACTGGTGTGACGGACGCCGGCACCGAAGCCCAGGCCGTCGAACATGCCGCCTCGGAACTGGTAGTTGGCCCAGACCGATGCCATCTCGTCAGCGATATTGGCAGGGGTCTTGCCCTTTTCGGCCGGGTTGGTGGTCTTGGTAGTTTCCGGATCAAGCTTGGTGTAACTGGCCACTACGCTGACGTTCTCGGTGACATTGGCCTGGGCCTCGAGCTCGATGCCGCGGCTGCGCACTTCGCCCAACTGGGTCGGGACGCCAGCCTTGGTTTTTCTGACGTTTTCCTGGGTCAGCTCGAACACTGCTGCGGTGAACATGGCATCAAAGCCTTCAGGCTGGTACTTGATACCGATTTCCTTCTGGTTGCCCTCTTCAGGCTCGAAGGGATCACCCGTCACGGCGTTCAGGTCGGTGACCGGCAGGAAGAACTCGGAGTAGCTGATGTAAGGAGTCAGGCCGTTGTCGAACACATGGGCAACGCCACCGCTCCAAGTGAAGTTCTCGTCACGCACGTTGTGGCTAACGCCAGTGGTGCGGTTGTCGAAGTCGGTGCGCGACTTGTCGAAACGGCCGCCGAGCAGGAATACCCAGTTGTCGTACTTGAACTGCTCCTGGATGTAGTAGCCCATCTGGTCGGCGCGGGTGTCCTTGTCCTGCAGGGCAAAATCGCCAATGGGCAGGCCGTATTCCGGATCGTAGATGTCCAGCAGCGGGATGGCCGGGAAGGTCGGGTAACCGTTAGGGCTGCGGTCGTTGATTTTCAGCTGCTGGTAATCGACGCCCAGCAGCAGGGTGTTTTCCCAACGATCACCGAACCAGTTGCCGAGCAGGCGGTTGTCCACCGACAGGTTGTCGGCCTTGCCATCGTTGTAGGTCAGGCCGCGGGCGATCAGGCGGTCGGTGGCGCTGCCGTAATAGAACAGCTGGCGCAGTTCCAGATCCATGTGGCCGTAGCGCAGGTTCTGCTGAAAGTCCCAGTTATCGTTCAGGCGATGGTTGAACTCGTAACCCAGGGTGTACTGGTCGCGCTCGAAGGTCTCGTAGCTGGGGTCACCCACGGCGGTATCGGTGTCGATCTTGCCGTTCGGATTGGGCGCGATGGTGCCGCTGGACGGCAAAAACTGCAGCTGTGGATCGGAGCGATCCTTCTGCACACTGGCCAGTAGGGTCAACGAGGTGTCGCTGTCGAAGTTGATCGTCATCGACGGCGCCAACAGGATGCGCGCGGCATCGACATCATCGACCTGGGATCCAGTGTCACGCGACAGACCGACCACGCGGTACTGCACGTCGCCCTGCTCATCCATCTGACCGCCGACGTCGAAGTTCACCTGCTTGCGATTGAAACTGCCGTATTGCAGACCGACTTCATTCTTCTGGTCGGCGGAGGGGCGTTTGCTCTGCAGGTTGATCAACCCGCCCGGCGGGGTTTGCCCGTAGAGCACCGAAGACGCGCCCTTGAGCACCTCGATGCGTTCGAGCATGTAAGGGTCGATCTGCCAGCTGTAGAACGCGCTGGAATAGATCCGCGAACCATCCATGAACAGCCCGTTGTTGGCCTGCTTGAAGCCTCGAATGATGAACCAGTCCTGCTTGTTGTCCTCGCCGTAGAAGCCGGCTTGCACGCCGCCGGAGTAGCGCAGGGCGTCGCTGATGGTTTGAACGTTGCGGTCCTTCATCTGCGCCTCGGTGACGACGGATACCGAACGCGGGGTCTCGCTGAGGGGTGTGTTGATCTTGGTCGCGCTGCGGCTGTTCTTCGCCACGTAGCCCTGGTCTTCGCCGACCGGGCTGTCCAGCTCGCCGGTAACGCTCATGCTTTCCAGCTCGATGGGCTCTTGCGCCGCCTGCAGCGGACTGGCGAGCAATGCCAGGGCGTAGCCCATGGCCAACGGCAGGTGCGCGCGTTTGAAGGGCGCTATGGCTAGAGACTTCGACAACCGGTACTTCGCTGAACGCTGCATCAACTTACTCTCCCCAGATCAAATACAAATCAGAAAAATTCTCATTACCGTATCTTCTCCCACTAAGACGATTGCCGGCAAAAAAAATTTAGCGATTTGTGGATTTATTTTTCCCAGGCCCAACTACGTGTTGCACGAAGCCTTTGTTGGGTGGGTTAGCGGCGCGGAGCCTGGCCGCAAAGTAACTGTGGCATTGGTGCGCCGCGACCTACCAAGCGGTGGCAGGCCAGACCCCTCCGGTGGATTACCGCGCAGAAAACTACACATCAGACTTTGTAGGGTGCGCCGCGCGCACCAATACCAATGCCAGTACTGAGGCACACGATCCCGTAGGGCGGACATGCCGATAGCTTGTCCGCCATTTATGCCCACGGTGGACACGCCTTCGGCATGTCCACCCTACAACGCGTCATCCATAGCCGATGATGCGTATGACTGTTCTGGCACATGCGCGCCCGTTGTCTTTAACCCAGCGCCGACAAGTGGCGGCTTACCTGCTCCAGGGTCTGCGGTGAGCGCACGATCCCCAGGTGGTCGGCGTCGATCAGGCTATGGCTGGCCGCCCGACCAAGCACCTGTTCCAAGCCCTGCTCCAGCATCGCGGCGCGGCCCTGGGGCCGGCCTGCCCACCAGCAATGCGGGCGTACCTTGACCATCGGCAAGGCATAACCGGCGCACAGGCGGCGCATATGCTGCTCGACCGACCAGGCGAACAGCAGCTCCTGCAGACTCTGGCTGGCCATGGCGTCGAGCCCCTGCCCCAGCAGCCAGTGCTTGCAGGCCTGCGGCCAATCCAGCGGTGGCAGCGGTTCGAGCCGCGCGAGCAGATCGTCCAGCGCGCCTGCCGATAGCTCCGGCACCAGCATGCGCAGGTGCTCGCCGAGGCGCGCACGGGCTTGCGGATGGCGGCTGTCGTCCTCGGGAATTTCCGTGCCGGGCACATAGCAATCCACCAGGCCAAGAAAGGCCACGGTCTGGCCGCGGGCTTCCAGACGCGCGGCCAGTTCCAGCGCCAGGCTGCCGCCCAGGGACCAGCCCAGCAGGTGATAAGGCCCCTCGGGCTGTTGACGCAGCAAGGCAGCCAGGTAGGCGTCGGCCATCTCGGCCAGGCTCGCGTCGCGCCATTCGGGGTCGACGAAGCTGCGGCACTGCAAGCCGAACACCGCACGCTGGCCTTCCACCTTGGCCGTCAGCGGCTGGTAACCGGTGACCCGGCCGGTGACCGGATGCGGGCAGAACAACGGCGCCGCCAGCGAGGTCTGTCGCGACAGTTGCAGCAGGGGCGTCGGCCCTGCTCCGGCGGTTGTCCCGGCCAGATCGAGCAAGGCCAGCAGTTCGGCGCGATAGGCCTCGGCCAGCGCCTGCACCGTGCTTTCGTGCAACTGGCTGGGCGCGTATTCCCAAGCCAGGCTGAGTTCGCCGTCGAACACCTGGCCATTGACCGTGAGCAAGCTGCCCAGCGGGTTGCCAGAGGCCTGTTGCGCACCGCCGCCCTCCAGCGGACGGAACCAGCCGGTGGCTTCACCGCCGGCATACTGGCCGAGGTAGTTAAAGGTCACCTGGGCCTGCGGCGGGGCTGCCAAGGCGGCTTGTGCGGCCGATTCGCCGAGCCAGCGCAGCGCGCCATACCCGACGCCGCCATTGGCGACGTGCTGCAACTGCGTCTGCACGCTGTGCAGTTGCTCGCGCAGGTCGCCGACGTGGGGCAGGCGCAGCGGATAGAGGCTGGTAAACCAGCCCAGGGTGCGGCTCGGGTCGATTGCGCCAGCCAGCGGCTCGCGGCCATGCCCTTCCAGATTGACCCGCAGCGCGCCTTGCCCGCTCCAGGCGCAGAGCGCGCGGGTCAGGGCGGTCAGCAACAGATCGTTGATGCGTACGCCCAGGGCGCTCGGCACCTGGGTCAGCAGGCGTTTGCTGCTGGCGCGATCCAGGCCGATGCGCACCTCGCGCTTTTCGCCAAAGGTCGCCGTGGCCGCCGGCAGATCCTGGGGCAGCGGCCGGTCATGGCCGGACAGCCGCATGCACCACTCATCCAGTTCGGCGGCGGCCTGCTCGCTGCGTGCCCAGGTTTGCAGATGCTCGGCCCAGTCCTTGAAGGAACAGGTCTTGGCCGGCAATGCTGGCGGCTGACCGGCGACCAGGCGCTCATAAGCGCGTGGCAGATCCTCCAGCAGCACACGCCAGGACACACCGTCCACGGCCAGGTGATGGATCACCAGCAACAGCCGATCCGCCTGACCGGCCTGGCGCAGATAGAGCGCACGCAGCAGTGGGCCGTCGGCCAGATTTAGGCTGCGTTGCACTTCGTTGCACACCTCTTCGGCCTCAGCGTCGCTGTCGACCTCGCGGCTTAGCAGCAGCGGCGTATTCAGCGCATCGTGCGCGGCATACCACTGCCGGCCCTCGGCGAAGCGCAGGCGCAAGGCGTCGTGATGCAGCACCAGCGCCTGCAAGGTCTGCTCCAGCACTGCAGGGTCGAGCGGGCGCTGCACCTCGAGGTACAGCGACTGGTTCCAGTGCGCCGGCTCGGCCTGGCCCATGGCGAAGAAATGCGCCTGGATCGGCGTCAGCGGCAACTCGCCGCTGACCGGCCCCTGGGCCAGGGTCGATTCGCTCGCCGGCCGCGCAACGGCCGCCAGCTCGGCCAGGGTTTGTTGCTGAAACAGATCCCGCGGGGCCAGCGCCAGACCCTGCTGACGCGCCCGGCTGACCACCTGTAGCGCAACGATGGAATCGCCGCCCAGCTCGAAGAAATGATCCGTGCGCCCTACCCGCTCGACACCCAGCACCTGCTGCCAGATCGCGGCGAGGATTTGTTCGTTGTCAGTTTGCGGTGCCTGGTAATCCGCGCTCTGCCATTGCGGTTCCGGTAGCGCGGCGCGATCCAGCTTGCGCGCCGGGGTCAGCGGCAGGCTGTCCAGCTGCATCAGCTGCGCCGGCACCATATAGTCCGGCAGCTGAGTGGCCAGCCGTTGTTTGATTTCGCTCAGGTCCAGCTTGCCGCGACCGACGAGATAGCCGACCAACTGCTTGCCGCTCGGCGTATCGCGCGCCACCACCGCCGCATCGGCGACCTGTGACAGGGCCAGCAATTGGCTTTCGATTTCGCCCAGCTCGATACGGAAACCGCGGATCTTTACCTGATGGTCGACCCGGCCCAGATAATCCAGCGCACCGTCTTCACGCCAGCGCACCAGGTCGCCGGTGCGGTACATACGCTCACCCGGTCCACCAAAGGGATCGGGTAAAAAGCGCTCGGCGGTGAGATCCGGGCGCTGGTGATAACCGCGAGCCAGGCCGACTTCGCCACCGATATACAGCTCACCAGCGACGCCGATGGGCAGCAGATTGAGTTCGCTGTCGAGCACGTAGCAGGTACGCGGACCAACCGGGGTGCCGATCGGCGCGTAGGCCGCTTCCAACTGGTCGCCGGCAAAGGCTTCCCAGATTAGGGGGGTGACCACCGTTTCGGTGGGGCCGTAGCCATTAACAATACGAGTGGGTTTAAGCACCCGCTGCATACGCTCGTAGGTCTCGCGGGTAAAGGCTTCGCCGCCCAGGGTCCAGCTGCGTACGTTCAGGGTGAGGTTCTGGCTTTCGACCCAGTCGAGCAACTGAATGGCATAGCTCGGCGGGAAGACGGCGATGGTGATGCCTTCGTCCTGCAATACCTGACAGGTCTGCTCGACGCTCCACAGCTGCTGATCACGAATCACAAGACGACTGCCGAAGGCCAGCGGCACCGTCCAGCGCTCCACCGCGCCATCGAAGCTGATGGAAGCGAAATGCAGCTCTACATCGTCCGGGGTCATGCCGTAGCGCTGGCCGATGGTCTGCACATGCATGGTCAAGCCGGCGTGATTCACCGCCACGCCTTTGGGCTGACCGGTGGAGCCGGAGGTGTAAATCAGATAGGCCAGATTAAGCGGATGCATCGCGACAGCAGGCACTTCGCTGCTGTAGGCAGACAGCTCAAGTCGATCCAGGCAAAGCGTCTCCACGGCCGGCAAACGCCCCGCCAGATCGCTGCTGGTAATCAGCCATCGCAGGCCCGAGTCCTCGACCATATACGCAAGGCGTTCGCGCGGATAACCGGGGTCCAGCGGTACGAAGGCGCCGCCGGCTTTAAGAATCGCCAGCAGGCCGACGATCATCGAATTGCCACGCTCCAGGGACAGGCCAACCCGCGCTTCCGGGCCAACGCCGCGCTCGATCAGCAGATGGGCCAGGCGGTTGGCCTGGGCTTCCAGTTCGGCATAGCTGAGGCGCTCGCCACCATGCACCAGGGCGATGGCGTCGGGGCGCAGACGGGCCTGCTCAGCGATCAGCTCCGGCAATAGGCGCGCCGGGTTATGGCTTTGCTGGCACTGGTTCCAGACGGCCAGGCGTTGCTGATCTTCGTCGTCGAGCAATGGCAGACGCGCCAGCGGCAGATCCGCGGCCTGGCACAGCTGCTCGAGCAGGCCAATAAAATGGCTGGCCATACGCGCCACCAGGGCAGCGTCCAGGCGCTCGCGGGCATGGGTGAAGACCAGGCGCAGCTCGCCGTCGGCGTCTTCCTCGCTGTCCAGGGCCAGGTCGAAAATCGCATGCGGCACATCCTGGGCCAGGGGCGTCAGGCGCAGGCCGGGCAGCCGGGCCAGGGCGCCGAGGTCGCGTTTTTGGTGGTTGAACAACACCTGAAACAACGGCGTCTGGCCGAGGCTGCGTTCTGGGGCCAGGGCCTCGACCAGTTGATCAAATGGCAGGTCCTGATGGTCCTGCGCTTCCAGCGCGCGCTGGCGAACCTGGGCAAGCAGTGCGCGAAACGACTGCTGCGGGCTCAACTCGGCGCGCAGCACCTGGGTGTTGACGAAAAAGCCGATCAGCGGCGTGATCTCGCCGCGTTGCCGATTGGCCACCGGCACCCCGACGCGGATATCGCGCTGGCCGCTGTAACGCGCCAGCAACAGCTGAAAGGCCGCCAGCAGCACCTGGAACAGCGTGGCGCCTTCGCCCTGGGCCAGGGCGCGCAGCCGCGCCGACAGCCCAGCCGGCAGCGCTTGGCCAAGGCGCACTGCATGGCGCATCTGCCCGGCCGCCTGGCGATAGGGCAAGGCCAGCACCGGTTGCTCGCCACCCAGGCGCTCGCGCCAGTACTGCAACTGCCGCGCGCCCTCGCCCGCCTCCAGCCAGGCGCGCTGCCAGATGGCGAAATCGGCGTACTGCACCGGTAGCTCGGCCAGGCTCGCTGGCTGGCCCTGGCACAGCGCGGCGTAGGCCTGGGCCAGCTCGGCGCTGAATACGCCAATCGACCAGCCGTCAGAGACGATATGGTGGGTAACCACCTGCAAGCGCCATTGCTGGTCGTCCAGGCGCAGCAACTGCACCCGCAGCAGCGGCCCGCGGGCAAGGTCGAAGGCGCGTGCGGCCTGCTCGCGGGTTACCGCCTCAAGCTGCTGCGGCTCGCCGCGCAGGTCGCGCTCCTCCAGCGCCAAGGCCCCAGGCGGGTCGATGAACTGCCAGGGCTGACCGTCACTTTCCACGAAGCGCGTACGCAGCGCCTCGTGCCGCGCCAGGATCAGCTCCAGCGCGCCGATCAGCGCCGCGCGATCCAGCTCGCCCTCCAGGCTGAACGCGCCAACCATGTGGTACGCGCTGCTGTCCGGCTCCAGCTGGCCGATCAGCCACATGCGCTGCTGGGCGAAGGACAGCGGCAGGCGCTCGCCCCGCGGTGCCGGCACCAGCGGCAGCAGCTCGAAGCGGATGCCCTTGGCCTGCAGCAGTTCGAGGAAGCGCTTCTGTTCGGGCGCGCCGAGGGCCAGAAAGCGCCGCGCCAGGGCGGCCTTGTCGATCAGGGGATTGCTCACAGCGACTCCAATTCATCCAGTAGTGCGGCCATTTCGCGCAGCGCATCGTCGTCCGCTTCGGCGGTTTGCGGCGCCTGGCGCTGCAGCGAATCGGCCAGGGCGGCGAGGTTGTCCAGTTCAAAGAAGGCCCGCAGCGGCACTTCCAGGCCGAGCTGCTGACGGATCTGCGCGACCGCCTGAGTGGCCAGCAACGAGTGCCCGCCGAGCTCGAAGAAGTTGTCGTCGAGGCCGACCTGCGGCACCTCCAGCAGCGTTTGCCAGATAGTCGCCAGGGCCACCTGCAGCTCACCGACCGGCGCCCGGTACTCGCGCACCTGCCACTGCGGTTCGGGCAGCGCGCGGCGTTCCAGCTTGCCGTTAGGCGACAGCGGCATCTGCGCCAGCCGCACCAGGGCGGCCGGCAGCATATGTTCGGGCAGCTGGGTTTTCAGCGCGGCCTTGAGCTCGGCCAACCAGTTAGCTTCATCGGCTTCAGCCGGCACCGCATCCGCCACCAGATAGCCCACCAGCTGCTTGCCGATCTGCGTATCGCGCGCCACCACCACCGCTTCGGCAACGCCCGGTTGCGCCAGCAGCAATGCCTCGATCTCGCCCAGTTCGACGCGGAAACCGCGAATCTTCACCTGATGGTCGATGCGCCCCAGGTAGTCGATGGCGCCGTCTTCGCGCCAGCGCACCAGGTCGCCGGTGCGGTACATGCGCGCACCCGGCGGGCCGAAGGGATCAGGCACGAAACGTTCGGCGGTCAGCTCGGGGCGGCCGTGATAACCGCGGGCCAGGCCGATGCCGGCCAGGTACAGCTCGCCCGGCACGCCAAGCGGCACCCGCCCCAGTTGTGGGTCAAGCACATGCAGACGCAGATTGGCGATGGGCCGGCCGATGGGCACCGCGTGGCGGCCTTCGTCGATGCAGGTCCAGTGGCTGACGTCGATGGCCGCCTCGGTCGGCCCATAGAGGTTGTACAGGCGCACTTGGGGCAGACGCTGGAACACCCGCGCCTGCAACTCGGCAGGCAGCGCCTCGCCGCTGCAGACGATCTGCCGCAGGCTGCTGCACGCCTCGATCTGCGGATGGCCGACAAAGGCCTGCAGCATTGAGGGGACGAAATGCAGGGTGGTCACCTCATGGCGCTGAATCAGTTCGAGCAGGCGCTGCGGGTCGCGGTGGTCGCCCGGCGCGGCTACGGCCAGGCGCGCGCCGGTCATCAGCGGCCAGAAGAACTCCCACACCGAGACGTCGAAGCTGAACGGGGTTTTCTGCAACACCGTGTCGCTGGCATCCAGTCGATAGGCTTCCTGCATCCACAACAGGCGATTGGCCAGGGCCGCGTGGCTGTTGCCGGCGCCCTTGGGTTTGCCAGTGGAACCGGAGGTGTAAATCACATAGGCCAGGTCGTCGGGGTGCAGCTCAAGTGCCGGCGCCTGGGCCGATTCGTCGCTGCAATCCTCGCGGTCCAGGCACAGCGTGCGTACCTCTGCCGGCAACGGCAGCTCGGCCAGCAGCAGGCTGTGACTGAGCAGCAGCTCGACGCCGGCATCCTCCAGCAGGTAGGCCAGGCGCTCGACCGGGTACTCGGGGTCCAGCGGCACATAGGCGGCGCCGGCGCGAACGATGGCGTGCAGGCCAACCACCAGCTCCAGCGAGCGCTCCAGGCTGATGCCGACCAGGCTGCCCTTCACCACTCCGAGCCGACGCAGACGGTTGGCCAGGCGGTTGATCTGCGCGTCCAGCTCAGCGTAGCTCAGGCTACGCTCGGCCATCAGCAACGCTGTGGTGTCAGGGGTGCGCGCCGCCTGCTGGCTGATCAGTGTCGTGACCGGGACGAAGGCGCCGTAATCGCGCTCGCTGTGGTTCCAGGCGGCGATGCGCGCATCCTCTTCCTGATCCAGCAGCGGCAGCAGGCCGATGGCCTGATCCGGCGCGGCGCACAGACCTTCGAGCAGGCGCTGGAAGTGCCGCGCCATGCGCGCGATGCTGCGCGCCTCGAACAGTTCGCAGGCGTAGCTGATAAAGCCGCCAAGGCTGCCGTCCACACCTTCTTCGGTATCCAGGGCCAAGTCGAACTGAGCACCCGCGGCGCCCGGATCGAAAGGCTCGACACGCAGCCCCGGCCAGTTGCCGAGAGCGCTGAAGTCGATCTGCTGGTGGTTGAACGCCACCTGGAACAGCGGGTGATGGCTAAGGCTGCGCTGCGGCTGCAAGGCCTCGACCAGCTGATCGAACGGCAGCTCCTGATGGCTTAGGGCGTCACGGCTGGCCTGCTGCAGTTCGCCAAGCAACTGGCGGAACGGCTTGTTGCCGGCCGGCGCACCGCGCAGCACCAGGGTGTTGACGAAGCAGCCGAGCACGCCTTCGGTTTCCAGCAGGCTGCGCCCCGCTACCGGTACGCCGACGCGGATATCGTCCTGGCCGCTGTAGCGGTGCAGCAGGCTTTGCCAGGCCGCCAGCAGCAGGGCGAACAGCGTGGCGTTTTCCCGCTGGGCCAGGGCGCGCAGCTGGCCGGTCAGGCTTTCCGGCAGGCTGAAGCGCAGACGCGCGCCGCGTAAGCCGGTGCGTGCTGGACGCGGATGATCGGTGGGCAGCTCGAGCAGCGGCTGGTGCTCGCCCAGGGCCTCGCGCCAGTACGCCAGCTGCCGCTCGCGTTCGCCACTGGCCAGCCACTGGCGTTGCCAGTGGGCGTAGTCGGCGTATTGCACCGGCAGCGGCGCGAACGTCGGCTGCGCACCTTCGGCAAAGGCCGCATAGGCCACGCTGAACTCGGCGATAAAGCGCTGCATCGACCAGCCATCGGAGACGATATGGTGCTGCACCAGCAGCAGCCGGTGTTCCTGATCACCGAGGCGCAGCAGGGCCACGCGCAACAGCGCATCACGGGCCAGATCGAACGGCTGACCAAGCAGTTGTTTGCTGATGGTCTTGGCCGCCGCCTCGCGCTCGTGGGCGGGCAGTTCGCGCAGGTCATGCTGCGCGATGGCCTGGGCCTGCGCCGGCAGGATGCGCTGCAACGCCTCGCCCTGCACCTCGACGAAACGCGTGCGCAGCGCTTCGTGGCGGGCCACCAGCACATCGAAACTGGCTTGCAGTGCGCCACGGTCGAGGCGGCCATAGAGCGCCAACCCGGCCGGCATATGGTAGGCAGTGTTGTCCGGTTGCAGGCGGTTGAGGAACCAGAAGCGGCGCTGGGCGTAGGACAGCGGCAGATCCGCACCCCGCGGCAACGCGCGGATGCTCGGCAACTGCGGGTTTGGCTGGCCAAGCTGAGCGGCGCAGGCCGCCAGCAGCGGCGCCTCGAACAGCGCCTTGAGCGGCAGCGCCAGACCGTGCTCAGCACGCAGACGCGAAACCACCTGGGTTGCCAGCAGCGAATGACCACCCAGCTCGAAGAAATGATCGCTGCGCCCTACCCGTTCGACGCCCAGCACCTGCTGCCAGATCGCCGCGAGAATTTGTTCGTTGTCAGTTTGTGGCGCCTGGTAATCCGCGCTTTGCCACTGCGGCTCGGGCAATGCGGCACGGTCCAGTTTGCGCGCCGGGGTCAGCGGCAGGCTGTCCAGCTGCATCAGCTGCGCCGGCACCATATAGTCCGGCAGCTGAGCGGCCAGCCGTTGTTTGATTTCGCTCAGGTCCAGCCCGCTGCGACCGACGATGTAACCGACCAGCTGTTTGCCGCTTGGCGTATCGCGGGCCACCACCGCCGCATCGGCGACCTGTGGCAGGGCCAGTAATTGGCTTTCGATTTCGCCCAGTTCGATGCGGAAACCGCGGATCTTTACCTGATGGTCGACGCGGCCGAGGTAATCCAGGGCGCCGTCTTCACGCCAGCGCACCAGGTCGCCGGTGCGGTACATCCGCTCGCCCGGTTCGCCAAAGGGATCGGGCAAAAAGCGTTCTGCTGTGAGATCCGGGCGCTGGTGGTAACCGCGGGCCAGGCCGACTTCGCCGCCGATATACAACTCACCAGCGACGCCGATGGGCAGCAGATTGAGTTCGCTGTCGAGCACGTAGCAGGTACGCGGACCAACCGGGGTGCCGATGGGGGCGTAGGCCGCTTCCAGCTGATCGCCGGCAAAGGCTTCCCAGATCAACGGCGTGACCACGGTTTCGGTCGGGCCGTAGCCGTTGACGATGCGCATGGGCTTCAGCACCCGCTGCATACGCTCATAGGTCTCGCGGGTAAAGGCTTCGCCGCCCAGGGTCCAACTGCGTACGTTCAGGGTGAGGTTCTGGCTTTCGACCCAATCGAGCAACTGGATTGCATAGCTCGGCGGGAAGACGGCGATGGTGATGCCTTCGTCCTGCAACACCTGACAGGTCTGCTCGACGCTCCACAGCTGCTGATCGCGGATTACCAGACGGCTGCCAAAGGCCAGCGGCACCGTCCAGCGCTCCACCGCGCCGTCAAAGCTGATGGAAGCAAAATGCAGTTCCACATCGTCAGGGGTCATGCCATAGCGTTGACCAATGGTCTGCACATGCATGCTTAGCCCAGCATGGTTCACCGCCACGCCCTTGGGTTGGCCGGTGGAGCCGGAGGTGTAGATCAGATAGGCCAGATTGAGCGGGTGCAGCTCGATAGTGGGCGCGACGCTGCTATATACGGACAGATCGAGCTGATCCAGGCATAGCGTGTCCACAGCCGGCAAACGCCCAGCCAGATCGCTGCTGGTAATCAGCCATTGCAGGCCCGAGTCCTCGACCATATAGGCCAGGCGTTCGCGTGGGTAGCCAGGGTCCAGCGGCACAAAGGCGCCGCCGGCTTTTAGGATCGCCAGCAGGCCGACGATCATCGCATTGCCGCGTTCCAGGGACAGGCCAACCCGCGCTTCCGGGCGGACGCCGCGCTCGATCAACAGATGAGCCAGGCGATTGGCCTGGGCGTCCAGTTCGGCATAACTCAGGCGTTCGCCGCCGTGCACCAGGGCGATGGCGTCGGGGCGCAGACGTGCCTGCTCGGCGATCAGCTCGGGCAACAGGCGCGAAGGTTCATGGCTCTGCTTGCACTGGTTCCAGATGGCCAGACGTTGATGCTCGGCGTTATCCAGCAGCTGAAGCGCCGCCAGCGGCCGTGATACGTCGCCCAGCACTTGCTCCAAAGCCTGACGCAACAGCCCCTCGATCTGGGCAATCGCGGCCGCGTCGAAACGCGCGCTGTCGTAGGCCAGCAGCAGGTTCAGCGCATCGCCCGGCAGTACCGCCAGGGCCAGCGGGTAATGGGTGAATTCATGGCTCTGCGGCGTGCCCAGGCGCAGGTCGCCCCGTTCGGCGCGGCTCAGGGCATCGCCCAATGGGTAGTTCTCGAATACCAGCAGGTTGTCGAACAGCGCTTCCCCACCCAATTCGGCCCAGCGTTGCAGGTCGTACAGCGGCGTATGTTCGTGTTCGCGCAGGGCCAGGTTGTGCTGCTGCAGGTTCGCCAGCCAGGCGCCGACCGCCTGCCCCGGCGGCAGCTCGACCACCACTGGCAGCGTATTGATAAACAGGCCGACGATCTGCTCGGCACCTGGCAGATCCGCCGGGCGCCCCGCCACCGTGGTGCCGAAACACAGCGTGTGTTTGCCGGTCAGGCGGCTGAGCAGCAGCGCCCAGGCGCCCTGGATCAGGCTGTTGAGGGTCAGGCCCTGACGCTGAGCGAAGCTGCGCAGGCGCACCTGCATTTCACTGCTTAGCGCCAGCGGATGGCGCACATGGCCGCTGCCGGGCGTGTGACAGGGCAGGCTACCGGCGACCCGGGTCGGCGTATCGAGGCGCTGCAACTGCGGGCGCCAGAAGGCTTCGCTGGCCGCCGCGTCCTGCTGCGCCAGCCAGGCGATATGCTCGCGGAACTGACCGCGCGGTGGCGCCAGGCTGTCGCCGTGGTAGAGCGCCAGCACTTCGCCGAGCAGCAGCCCGGTGCTCCAGCCGTCGAGCAGCAGATGGTGCAGCGTCCAGACCAGCACGAACTCCTGCTCGTCGCGCTGCACCAGCAGCAGACGCAGCAAAGGGGCCTCGGCCAGGTCGAAACCGCGGTCGCGCTCAGCCCGGCAGACGGCGTCGAGACGCGTCTGGAAATCACCCTCAGCGAGTGCATTCGGCTCACGCCAATCGAGCTGCTGCCAGGGTAAGGCGACACTGGTCTGCACCGCCTGCAACGGCGGCTCGCCCGTAATGATGCGTACACGCAACATGGCGTGGCGTTGCAGCACCTGCTGCCAGGCCTGACGTAAGCGCTCAGGCGCCAGCCCGCTCAGCGGCAATACCAATTGGTTAACGTAGCTGGTGGCGGAGTCGCCCAGCTGGCTGTGGAACAGCAGGCCCTGCTGCAGCGCTGACAGCGGGTAGAGGTCCTCGACACCCGGCAAGGCGTCGAGCGCCGTTTGATCGAGGCCGGCCAGGGCCACATCGCTGGGCGTCAGGCAACGTGGCGCTTTCAGGCAATGAGCGCGGATCGCCTGCAACTCGGTTTGCAGGCGTTGCAGCAACCCTTCGAGGGTGGCGCGATGCCAATGCCCGGGGCAGAAATCCAGATGCAACTGCAAGCCGCCGTCGCGTTGTTCGGCGTTGATCACCAGGGGCGCATCCAGCGCTGCATCCGCCTCGCGCCAGAGACCGGCGTCGAGCACCTGCAACATACCGTTGCCGGCTCCTTCGAACTGTCCAAGGTAGTTGAACAGCAATTGAGGCTTCACCCCGGCCAGCGCGCCCTGTTGTTGCAGCAGGCCATAGGCCAGACCGCCATCGGCCACGGCGCGCAGCTGTTCCTTGATCGCTTTAAGGCTGTCCGGCAAACCAGTCTCCGGCCGCAGGCTTAGCGGATAGAGGCTGGTAAACCAGCCGACCGTGCGACTGAGGTCGATGTCTTCGAACAGCGGCGCGCGGCCGTGGCTTTCCAGGTGCAGGCTCAGCGCCGGCTGTTCGCTCCAGGCACAGAGCACCCGCGCCAGGGCAGTCAGCAGCACCTCGTCGGCGCGCAGGCGATAGGCATGCTGGGCGCCCTGCAACAGCTCGCGGGTCGGCTCGGCCGCCAATGTCAGGCTCAGGCGTTGCCGCTGGCCTTCACGGCCCGGGGCGGCGGTCATCGTCGGCAAGGCGCTAACCGCCTGCTCCTGGGCTGACCAGAACGCGCGCTGGGCCTGCACCGCGTCGCTTTTGCCCCAGGCCAGCAGACGCTCGCCCCAGGCCTTGAAGGCGCTGGTCTTTTCCGCCAGCTGCACGGCCTGACCGGCCTGCAGCTGTCCGTAGGCGCGCGGCAGATCTTCCAGCAGCACACGCCAGGACACGCCGTCCACGGCCAGGTGATGGATCGTCAGCAGCAGACGGTCAAGCTGGCCGGCCTGGCGCAGGTAGAGCGCACGCAGCAGCGGGCCCTGGTGCAGATCGAGGCTGGCCTGGGCCTCGCGGCAACGCGCTTGTGCGTCGGCGTCATCCTGGGCCTGGTACTCCTGCAACAGCGACTGCGCACTGGCTTCAGCAAGCGAGGCGTGCTCCTGCTGCCAGCCGTTATCGCCGGGCGAGTAGCGCAGGCGCAAGGCATCGTGATGCTGCACCAACGCCTGCAACGCCTGCTCCAGCAGCGCCGGCTCAAAGGACTCGCGCAGCTCGAATAGCAGGTACTGGTTGCAGGCGGCCAGGCCTTCGCGTTCGAGAAAACGCGCCTGGATCGGCAGCAAAGGCGCCGGGCCGACGATAGGCGTTTGCTCGGCGCGCGGTGCGGCCACTTCGCGGGCCACCGCAGCCAGCTCGGCCAGGGTCTGCTGCTGGAATACATCCTTGGGCGTCAGGCCTAGCCCCTGCTGACGTGCGCGGCTGACCACCTGCAACGCAACGATGGAATCGCCGCCCAGCTCGAAGAAGTGATCGCTGCGCCCTACCCGCTCGACGCCCAGCACCTGCTGCCAGATTGCTGCGAGGATTTGTTCGTTGTCAGTTTGCGGCGCCTGGTAATCCGCGCTTTGCCACTGCGGCTCGGGCAATGCGGCACGGTCCAGTTTGCGCGCGGGGGTCAGCGGCAGGCTGTCCAGCTGCATCAGCTGCGCCGGCACCATATAGTCCGGCAGCTGAGCGGCCAGCCGTTGTTTGATTTCGCTCAGGTCCAGCTCGCCGCGACCAACGAGATAGCCGACCAGTTGCTTGCCGCTCGGCGTATCGCGGGCCACCACCGCCGCGTCGGCGACCTGTGGCAGGGCCAGCAATTGGCTTTCGATTTCGCCCAGCTCGATACGGAAACCGCGGATTTTTACCTGATGGTCGACACGGCCCAGATAATCCAGCGCGCCGTCTTCACGCCAGCGCACCAGGTCGCCGGTGCGGTACATCCGCTCGCCCGGCTCGCCAAAGGGATCGGGCAAAAAGCGTTCAGCGGTCAGGTCCGGGCGCTGGTGATAACCGCGGGCCAGGCCGACTTCGCCGCCGATATACAGCTCGCCGGCCACACCAATCGGCAGCAGGTTGAGTTCGCTGTCCAGCACATAACATTTGCGCGGGCCAACAGGTGTGCCGATAGGGGCGTAAGCGGCTTCCAACTGGTCGCCGGCAAAGGCTTCCCAGATCAGTGGCGTGACCACGGTTTCGGTCGGGCCGTAGCCGTTGACGATGCGCGTGGGCTTCAACACCCGCTGCATCCGTTCATAGGTCTCGCGGGTAAAGGCTTCGCCGCCCAGGGTCCAAGAACGGACATTGAGCTCGAGCGCCTGCGACTCAACCCAGTCGAGCAACTGGATTGCATAGCTCGGCGGGAATACGGCAATGGTAATGCCTTCGTCCTGCAACACCTGGCAAGTTTGCTCGACGCTCCATAGCTGCTGGTCGCGAATCACCAGGCGGCTGCCAAAGGCCAGCGGCACCGTCCAGCGCTCCACCGCGCCATCGAAGCTGATGGAAGCGAAATGCAGCTCTACATCGTCCGGGGTCATGCCGTAGCGCTGGCCGATGGTTTGTACATGCATGCTTAGCCCGGCGTGATTCACCGCCACGCCTTTGGGCTGGCCGGTGGAGCCGGAGGTGTAGATCAGGTAGGCCAGATTGAGCGGATGCAGCGCGACATCGGGCACCGATGAGAGATAAGCCGATAGATCAAGCCGATCCAGGCAAAGCGTCTCCACTTCCGGCAAACGCCCCGCCAGATCGCTGCTGGTAATCAGCCACTGCAGGCCCGAGTCCTCGACCATAAAGGCCAGGCGTTCGCGCGGGTACCCGGGGTCCAGCGGTACAAAGGCACCGCCGGCTTTAAGGATCGCCAGCAGGCTGACAATCATCGAATTGCCGCGCTCCAGCGACAGGCCAACCCGCGCCTCCGGGCCGACGCCGCGCTCGATCAGCAGGTGAGCCAGGCGATTGGCCTGGGCCTCCAGCTCGGCATAGCTCAGCCGCTCGCTGCCATGCACCAGGGCGATGGCGTCGGGGCGCAAGCGGGCCTGCTCGGCGATCAGCTCGGGCAGCAGGCGCGAAGGCTCATGGCTTTGCTTGCAACGGTTCCAGTCAGCCAGGCGTTGCTGGTCGGCATCGCTATGGGAGCGCAAGTGCGCCAGGGCGCTATCGGGCTGGTCAATAAATGCCTCAAGCATCTGGTTGAAGCCGTCGACCAGCCGCTCGATGCTGGCCGCGCTGAACAATTCGGCGGCGTAGGCGAAGTTGATGGACAGCCGTTCGCCGGCGTCGCGTACTGCATCCAGGGCCAGGTCGAAGGGAATGCGGCTCGCCGGAAACTCGTCCAGGCGCACCTGCATGCCGGGCAGCCAGTCCGCTGGCAGCGGGTGCTGGCGGCGGTAGTTGAGCGCCACCTGGAACAACGGCTGCTGGCCCAGGCTGCGCGATGGTGCCAAGGCTTCCACCAGTTGCTCGAACGGCATGTGCTGATGCTTCAGGCCTTGCCGCAGGCATTCCCGCGTGCGGCCGATCCAGTCGCGCACGCTCAGCGCCGGCGACGGTTGACCGGCCAGCACCAGGGTATTGACGAAGAAGCCGACCAGGCGTTCATGACCACGGGCGCGAGCTGCCACCGGCACGCCAATACGCACCTCGCGCTGGCCCGACAACCGCGCCAGCTGCAGCTGCAACGCTGCCAGCAGAACGGTGAACAGGGTTGCGCCGCTGGTTTTCGCCAGGCCGCGCAAGCGCCCGACCAGTTGCGGGTCCAGTTCCAGCAGCCGATAGGCGGCGCGGCGGTCGGCCTGGGGCGGACAGGCAAAGTCGGCGGGCAGCAGCAGGGCCGGCTGCTCCTCGCCCAATTGCGCGCGCCAGTAATCCAGTTGCCGGCGGCCTTCGGCGCTGGCCAGCCACTCGCGTTGCCGCTCGGCGTAATCGCAGTATTCCATAGGCAGGGTATTCATCATGGGCGCGCGGTGCTGCTGGCGCGCCCGATAGAACTCGGCCATTTCCTCGAACAGCACGCGCACCGACCAGGCGTCCGACACGATGTGGTGCATGGCCACCACCAGGGCGTGGCGGTCCGCCTCCAGGCGATAGAGCGCACAGCGAATCTGCGGCCCGTGGCCGAGGTCGAAATGCCGCTCGACGAATGCCCGCCCCTGCTCCTCGGTTTCGGCCTGGCGCAGCTCCGGCGCCAGCTCGCCAAGATCGATGTGTTCCAGCGGCATCGGGCATACCGGCAGCACCGCCTGCTGCGCTACGCCGTCCTGCTCGGCGAACACCAGGCGCAACGCGGCGTGCCGGGCCAGCACCTGGTCAAGGCTGTAGCGCAGCGCAGCGAGATCCAGTTCACCCTCAAGCCAGAGCACGCCGCCGAGGTTGTAAGCGCTGCTCGCGGACTCCAGACGGCTGAAGAACCACAGGCGCTGCTGGGCAGACGACAACGGCGCCCAGGCCAGATCGGACACGGGGCGGGAAAGGCAATCGGCGGTCATGGACAACACCTCTAGGCGCCCTGGGGCGCGTAAGCGGCCTCGGCGCGCAACAGGCGCCGGGCGTGAAATTCGATCAGGTTGAGCAATTCGGCTTCCTGGGCGCGCAGGTAGAAATGCCCGCCGTCCAGCCATTCGAGGCTGAAGGTGCCCAGGGTTTCGCGGCGCCAGGTGCGCAGGTCCTCTTCGCTCAGGCTGTCCTGGCGGGCGCCGAGCACATGCACGGCGCAGGGCAAGGGGTGGCGGCGCTGGTAGTGGTAACTGTCGACCAGCGCCAGGTCGCCGCGCAGCACGGGCAGGCATTCGCGACGGAACAGCGGGTCGGCGCGCAGTTCGCGCGGCAGCGGGGCAAAACCGTCCAGCAGGCTCAGCAGTTCGCTTTCGCTGCCGGTCGCCATGCGCGGGCCGAGGGCACGGCGCGACGGCGCGCGGGACGCTGATACAAACAGCGCAAGCGGCGCCGGATGGCCGGCGGCGACCAGCGCGTGGGCCAGCTCGAATGCCAGCAAACCGCCGAAGCTATGCCCCCAGAGCAGGTAGGGCCCCTCGCACTCGCGCTGCCAGCCGGCCTTGAGGTCGGCCAGCACGCTCGCGAGGTCGTGCGGCAAGGCTTCGTCCTGGCGCGCACCGCGCCCGGCCAGTTCCAGCGGGCAGACTTCCAGCCAACGCGGCAGGCGCTTGCGCCACCGTGCATAGGGCATGGCGCTGGCACCCGCATGGGCCAGGCAGAAAAGCTGCATCAGGCTTGCGCCGCCTCGCGCAGACTCAGCGGACGCATGTCGGTCCAGACTTCGGCGATATGCGCCAGGCAGGTCTGCCGATCGCCATGCACGCCAACGTCCTGCCAACCGGCGGGAACCGGCTTGTAGTCCGGCCAGATGGCGTATTGCTGCTCGGCGTTGATCACGACCAGAAAACGGGTTTCGGGGCTGTCGAAGCTCATGTGGGTTCCTCGTGCGAGCCGGAACGATCCGGCGATATAGATACAGACGAATTCAATTACGAATAATTTTTATTTACCTACAAATCTCGGACGTGACAGTGCAGCGCCCCACGGCGTTTCCGCCCTCGCTCGCCCTGCCAGCGCCGCGGCGCCAGGGGCAGTCTCGCAATAGCCATTGCTCAAGCAGATGCGTCTGCTCTGGGCAGGGCGCGTGCGCACCGCTGACATCGAGTGCCTGGTGCGCATAGCGCACCCTACAAGCCGGTGTTATCAAACCCGCTACGAGATGCCCGGCACCTCGACGCGCCGCGCCGGCCCGCCGATCTCGTGCAGGGCATCGGCGCTGGCACGCTGGCGCAACTCGCCGGTCAGCTCGATCAGCTGACCGCCGTCCATCTTCAGCAAGCGATCGGCCTGATCGAAGTAGTGATCGTCGTGGGTGATCGCCACCACCGTCTTGCCGGCGGCCTTCAGCTGCGGCAGCAGTTCGCGGTAGAACAGCCGACGGAACAGCGGGTCCTGGTCTGCAGCCCACTCATCGAGCACCAGGATGTCGCGGTCTTCCAGCATCGCCAGCAGCAACGCCAGGCGCTTGCGCTGACCCTGGGAGAAGCGTGTGTCGAGAAGACGGCCGTCGGCGAAGCGCGCCTTGTGGGTCATGTGCAGGCGCTCCAGCCAGCCGAGGGTCAAGCCGTCATCCACGTCAGTGCCCGCGGGCCCGAGCAGGCGGGCAAACAGGTGAAAATCGGTGAACACGCTGGCGAACAACTGGCGGTACGCCGGCCACTCGTGGTCGTGCAGCGCGCGCTCGTCGAGGCGAATGCTGCCGGAATCCGGCCGATGCAGGCCGGTAAGCAGCCGTGCGAGGGTCGACTTGCCACTGCCGTTGCCGCCCACCACAAACACCAGCTCGCCGCGCTTGAGCGTGAGGTTGACGGGGCCGACATCGAAACCGAGCTCACCCGCCTCGCCTGGATAGCGATAGCTGACGCCGTCGAGGCGCAGCGTCTGCCAGTCGGCGGGCTGCTGAACGTAGTCGAAATCTTCGCGCTGCTCGGCCAGTTCCAGCGCCTCCAGCTTGCCCAGCGCCACCCGTGCCGCCAGTAGGCTGGGAATCGCCGCCACGCTGGCAACCATGGGCGCCCGCAGAAACAGCACGGTCAGGGCGAAGGTCGCCGCCACCGGCGCGGCCGCCCAGCCCAGGCCATTGGCGCAGAAAAACACCAGGCCGATGGTGCCGAGCACCATGCAGTTGGCCCAGTTGCCGGCCAGGCCGTTGAAGATGTCGGCGCGGGTGACGTTGTCGCGGTAGGTGCGCGCGTCGGTGTCGAATTCCTCGTTGAACAGCAGGCGCGCGCGGTCACGGTTCAGCGCCAGTTCCTTGCGCCCGTCGATGACGGCCTGATAGTCCTGATACAGCCGATCCTCGGCTTCGCGCAGCAGGCGGATGTGGTGATTGACCCGGCCGATGAACAGCCAGCCGACGCTCAGGGTAAAGCCCAGCCAGGCCAGGGTCACGCCGAACAGCGAGGGCGACAGCCAGGCCAGGTAGGCGAATGCGGCGAGGCTGAGAATCAGCCCGTAGACCAGCTCGGGCAGGTAGACGAACGCGATGGTGATATTGCGGATATCGCTCGACAGACTGGCGAGAATGCGCGCCCCGCCGATCTGCTCCAGGCGCTCGATATCGGTGTCGAGCACGCGCTTGACCAGGTTGCGGCGCATCCGATAAACGAAGCGATGGCCGAGGGTGTGCAGCGCCATTTGCGCCGCCGAGGCGCAGGCCAGCAGCAGGATCAGCAAGCCGGCGAACTGCAGCAACGCGTCGCCCATGGCATCGCCCCCGGCGATCAGCCGCAGGTTGACGAACGCGATCACCCCCACGCTCAACAGCGCGCTGCACAGGCTCAGCAGCAACACTCCGAGCAGCGGCAGACGGTTTTCCCGGAACAGCAAACGCAACAGCTTCATCGATCAATATCCTCGGCGGGCCGCAGCCCGGCTGAGCAGAAGAAAAGGGTCATGCCGCCACGTCGCCCAGGCGCACGCGGCAATGGCCGACGGCATCGCGCACGAGAAAGTGCACGTGGGTCGGCGACGCGCACAGGTGGCTGGCGACTTCACGCTGGCTGTAGCCTTCCACCTGGCTCATGGTGAAGGCCGTGCGGGTGCGGCTCGGCAACTCGGCGAGGGCCTGCTGCAGGTGTTGCCAATGCAGCTCGCCCAGCACCACGCGCTCCGGCGAGGGGGTCGGCGCGGCCACATCGGGCAACCTGCCGTCGTCCACCTGATAGCGGCCTTCCAGCCCGAGCCGACGCAAACGGTCGATCGCCAGATTGCGTACCACGCGGAACAGGTACTTGAGCGCGTCGTTGATCGCGTGGGCTTCGCCGTCCTCCCAGAGCTTGAGAAAGGCGTCCTGAACCACGTCTTCAGCACGAGCACGGCAACCGAGGACGCTCTGGGCGAAGTCGATCAATGCGCGTCGATGACCGTCGTAGAGCTGCTCCAGCTCGACGTGCAGGCCTGCGGGCGAGGAGCCCGGAAAGCCCTTGGCTGCAACGGCCGACGTGGTGGAACAGAAAAAGAAAGCGCCCATCGCTGCTCCTTGGCTAACGTCAGGCGCACATATTAATGATAATGGTTATCAATACAAGACATAGATCGTCGGATTATTGACTAATCGACCAACTGATCGGGCAAAAGCGCTTCAACTGCCCTGTTTGCGTGGCCACACCAGGCTGAAACGCGCGCCACCCAAGGCATCGCTGCGGCTGATCAGGGCGCGGCCCTCATGCCAGTAGATGATTCGCCGCACGATCGACAGCCCCAGACCATGGCCGCCCGACGCGCGGGTACGGCTGTCGTCCAGGCGCAGGAACGGCGTGAAGATATGCTCCCAGGCTTCCTCCGGCACGCCCGGCCCGTCGTCTTCGACGTCGACCCGACAACGCTGCTGACCGACCTGATAACTGATCCGCACGCGCGATTCGGCATGACGCATGGCGTTGCTCACTAGATTCTGCAGCGCCCGGTGCAGATAACGCACTTCCGCCTCCACGCTGGCGCCACTGCCATCCAGCGCATCGAGCGAAGGCCCGCGCTCGACCTGCACGCTGGCCCGCAGCGGCGCCAGTTCGGCGATGACCTGGTCGATCAACCCGTCGAGGCCGACCTGCTGGAAGTTCAAGGCTGGTGCGCCCTGCTCCAGGCGGGCGTAGGTCAGCATCTCGTCGACCAGCTTGTCGAGGTCCTGGATGTCGCTGTCCATGCCCTCCATATATTTGCGCCGCGCCTGTTCGCTCTGGGCGTCGCCGATCATTTCCAGGCCGAAACGCAGGCGCGCCACTGGCGTACGCAATTCGTGGGACACCGCACGCACCATTTCGCGCTGGATGTTCAGCGAACGCTGCAGGTGCTCGGCCATGCCATTGAACGCGGCCGCCAGACGCCCAACCGCATCGGTACCACGGGTTGGCACACGCGCATCCAGCCGGCCACTGGCAATAAGCGTCGCCGCCGCTTCCAGGCCGCGCAGGCGTTGCTCCAACGGCCGCACCAGCAGGTACACCATAAAGCCGAACAGGCTCAGCCCGAGCGCACCGATCAGTACCAGCAACTGCGGCGGATAGGGGTTCATCTGGTACAGCGGGCCGATTTCCAGCACCCAGGGCGTATCGACGATACCGGCGAACACATGGATGCTGTCGCCGCCCTTGCCGAGGGCCATCACCGTGTCGCCCTCATCCACCCGCCGGCGCTGATCGGTGTCCAGGTCGGCCTGGTCCAGTTCGACCAGGCGCAGGTCGAAGCCGAAGGCCTTGTCCTCTTTAAGCTCGGCCAGGCGTTGCGGCTGCTCCGCCACCGGGTAACGCACCAGCTCGTCGATCAACAGGTAAACAGTGGCGCGGGCCAGTTGTTCGCTGATCTGCTGCACCTCGCCCATCAACAGCAGCTGCTGTTTGCCGCCGATCAGGCTGTAGATCGCCGCCGCATGGGGCCCGGTCTGCTCCACCAGCACCTGGCCGCGTTGCAGGCGGGTGCTCTCGCCGCTGTCGAAGCCAACCTCAGCCAGCGGTTTAATCTCCAGAGGAATGCCCAGCAGGCGTGACCAGATGATCAGCGAGCGGCGCCGCTCCAGCTCGGGCATTGCGCCCATGCGATCCGCCATCAGGCGAAAGGTGCCGCGCGCCAGGTGCTCGCGGTACTGATCGGAACGCACCTCGTTGGCCAGGTGCAGCGTGCCGACGCCGAGCACCGCCACCAGTACCAGCACACTGAGCATGCCGGCGTAGATGCGCAGGAAAATGGAGTTCATGTGAGCGCTTCGGCCGCCTCGGCGACGAACAGGTAGCCCTTGCTGCGTACGGTTTTGATCAGCCGTGGATGAACCGGGTCGTCGCCGATTTTCGGGCGGATGCGTGAGATGCGCACGTCGATGGAGCGGTCCTGACCGTCGTATTCGATGCCGCGCAAGGCGTTGAAGATTTCTTCGCGGGACAGAATTCGCCCGGCGTTGGCCGTCAGCAGCCACAACAGGTCGAACTCTGCACTGGTCAACTCGATGCTCGCATCGCCCAGCCAGGCCTCGCGCATGGCGCTGTCGATCACCAGCGGGCCGAACTGCAGGCGCCGACGTTCGGCCACGGCGCTGGCATCGCTACCTTCGCGGCGGCGCAGCAGCGCCCGGATGCGGGCCAGCAGCACCCGTGGCCGCACCGGCTTGCAGACGTAGTCATCGGCGCCCATTTCCAGACCCAACACCTGATCCATGTCGTCGGTGCGCGCGGTCAGCATCAGGATCGGCCCCTCGTACTGGCCACGCACCTTGCGACAGATCGACAGGCCATCCTCGCCAGGCAGCATCAGGTCGAGAATCACCAGATCGGGCTGCTCCTGCAGGATGCGCGCCGCGGCGCGGGCGCCGTCCGCCTCGATGCTCACGTTGAGGCCGTTGCCCTTGAGGTAATCGCGGGTCAGCTCGGCCAGGCGCTGGTCGTCCTCGACAATCAGGATGTGCCAGGAATCTTGTTCCACTGCTGCCTCCATAGACAGGTCAACCACGCGAAAACGGGCCGCATTGTACCAACCGCTCGGGCGCTGCACAGACCGCGCCATCATTCTGTAAAAACACTAGATATAGTATTGGCCGCTGTGCTGTAACGCCGCAGTGAAAAAAGCCGCAGGCGCCCTGCTGGCCACGACGAATGGCTGATCCCAGCAGCCACGGGGGCTGCGTTGGAAAACCCGCGTTTCGCCCACAATCCACCCACAACTTATCCACAGGATGTTAGTGTCCGTTCGCCTTGCAATGCTGCAAATAGCGCATTATCTTGTATGCCCATCGCGCTCGACCCACCACATGTAGGGTTTAGAGCATTTTACCTATTGACGTTTCGCCCGCTTTGCAAGTCGTGATTCTGCAGTGCGCCATCACGCTGGCCCACGCCCATTCGGCGCCACGTTCGGCCTGCCACGGCAGCCAGCGCTACGCCACATCGCAGCACGATTTCAAGCTATTCAGCCGGTGCAGAGCCCAGGGCCGCACCACTAGATCTAGTAGTTATGGCGCCGTAACGCCATAACCTGTGACTTTTTAAGCCAGGAAGGCGCTTTCAGTCGTGCCTCCCGCGCCCAGTTTGCAAGTCCCATGCGTCCGGCCCTGGCCGTGCGTCTGGCATGTAGATAAGGGAATGAACGGCAGGTACGCCGCAGCGATCAACACTGCATAGCGTCTAAAACAAACAAATAACACGGAGACATCCATGCATACCGACACTACTCGCGAGAACCCGCAGGCCAAAGCGCCGCAGGCCGCCGATGCCAGCCAGGACCTGTCCGCCACCGCGCCGGGCCAGCTGCGTGTGATCAAGCGTAACGGCACCGTGGTGCCGTACACCGACGACAAGATCACCGTCGCCATCACCAAGGCCTTTCTCGCCGTAGAAGGCGGCACCGCTGCCGCCTCGTCGCGCATTCACGAGACCGTTGCGCGTCTGACCGAACAGGTCACCGCCACCTTCAAGCGTCGCATGCCCTCCGGCGGCACCATCCATATCGAAGAAATCCAGGACCAGGTCGAACTGGCCCTGATGCGTTCCGGCGAGCAGAAAGTCGCGCGCGACTACGTGATCTACCGCGAATCGCGCAGCCAGGCGCGCAAGACCGGCGCCGCTACCGAGATCGCCCAGCCGCACCCGAGCATCCGCGTCACCCACGTCGATGGCAGCGTAGCGCCGCTGGACATGGGCCGCCTCAACACCATCGTCACCGAAGCCTGCGAAGGCCTGGCTGAAGTCGATGGCGCGCTGATCCAGAAAGAAACCCTGAAGAACCTCTATGACGGCGTGGCCCAGAGCGACGTCAGCACCGCCCTGGTGATGACCGCCCGCACCCTGGTCGAGCGCGAGCCGAACTACAGCTACGTCACCGCACGCCTGCTGATGGACAACATCCGCGCCGAAGGCCTGGGCTTCCTCGGTGTCGCTACCAGCGCCACCCATCACGAGATGGTCGACTTCTACGCCAAGGCCCTGCCGGCCTACATCGACAAGGGCGTCGAGTTCGAACTGCTGAATCCCGTGCTGAAAACCTTCGACCTGGAAAAACTCGGCAAGGCGATCGATCACGAGCGCGATCAGCAGTTCACCTACCTCGGCCTGCAGACCCTCTACGACCGTTACTTCATCCACAAGGACGGTATCCGCTTCGAACTGCCGCAGATTTTCTTCATGCGCGTGGCCATGGGCCTGGCGATCGAAGAGAAGCAGAAAGAAGACCGCGCCATCGAGTTCTACAACCTGTTGTCGTCCTTCGACTACATGGCCTCGACCCCGACCCTGTTCAACGCCGGCACCCTGCGCCCGCAGCTGTCGTCGTGCTACCTAACCACCGTGCCGGACGACCTGGGCGGCATCTACGACGCCATCCGCGACAACGCCCTGCTGAGCAAATTCGCCGGCGGCCTGGGCAACGACTGGACTCCGGTGCGTGCACTCGGCGCCTACATCAAGGGCACCAACGGCAAATCCCAGGGCGTCGTGCCCTTCCTTAAAGTGGTCAACGACACCGCTGTCGCCGTAAACCAGGGCGGCAAGCGCAAGGGCGCGGTCTGCGCGTACCTTGAAACCTGGCACATGGACATCGAAGAGTTCATCGAGCTGCGCAAGAACACCGGTGACGACCGCCGCCGCACCCACGACATGAACACCGCCAACTGGATTCCCGACCTGTTCATGAAGCGTGTGTTCGACGATGGCCAGTGGACCCTGTTCAGCCCGAGCGAAGTGCCGGACCTGCACGACCTCACCGGCCGCGCCTTTGAAGAGCGCTACGAGTACTACGAAGCCCTGACCCAGTACGGCAAGATCAAGCTGTTCAAGACCATCCAGGCCAAAGACCTGTGGCGCAAGATGCTCTCGATGCTGTTCGAAACCGGCCACCCATGGCTGACCTTCAAGGACCCATGCAACCTGCGCAGCCCGCAGCAGCACGTGGGCGTCGTGCACAGCTCGAACCTCTGCACCGAGATCACCCTGAACACCAACGCCGACGAAATCGCCGTGTGCAACCTCGGCTCGGTCAACCTGCCGAATCACATCGTCGACGGCAAGCTGGACACCGCCAAGCTGCAGCGCACCATCAACACCGCCGTACGCATGCTCGATAACGTCATCGACATCAACTACTACTCGGTGCCGCAAGCGCGCAACTCCAACTTCAAGCACCGTCCGGTCGGCCTCGGCATCATGGGCTTCCAGGACGCGCTGTACCTGCAGCACATCCCGTACGGCTCCGACGCTGCCGTCGAATTCGCCGACAAGTCGATGGAAGCGGTCAGCTACTACGCCATCCAGGCGTCCTGCGACCTGGCCGACGAGCGCGGCAGCTACGAAACCTTCCAGGGTTCGCTGTGGAGCAAAGGCATCCTGCCGCTGGACTCGCAGCAGATCCTCATCGAGCAGCGCGGCCAGAAGTACATCGACGTTGACCTGAGCGAGTCCCTGGACTGGGCACCGCTGCGCGCCCGTGTGCAGAACGGCATCCGCAACTCGAACATCATGGCCATCGCACCGACCGCCACCATCGCCAACATCACCGGCGTGTCGCAGTCGATCGAACCGACCTACCAGAACCTCTATGTGAAATCGAACCTCTCGGGCGAATTCACCGTGATCAACCCGTACCTGGTACGCGACCTCAAAGCCCGCGGCCTGTGGGACTCGGTGATGATCAACGACCTCAAGTACTACGACGGTTCGGTACAGCAGATCGAGCGCATCCCGCAGGAGTTGAAAGACCTCTACGCCACCGCGTTTGAAGTCGACACCAAGTGGATCGTCGATGCCGCCAGCCGGCGCCAGAAGTGGATCGACCAGGCGCAGTCGCTGAACCTCTACATCGCCGGCGCCTCGGGCAAGAAGCTCGACGTGACCTACCGCATGGCCTGGTACCGTGGCCTGAAAACCACCTACTACCTCCGTGCCCTGGCCGCGACCAGCACCGAGAAGTCCACCATCAACACCGGCAAGCTGAATGCCGTATCCAGTGGTGGCAACGATGGCCTTAGCGCTGCGCCAGCCGGCCCGGCACCGGTGCCAAAGGCTTGCGCAATCGACGAGCCAGACTGCGAGGCTTGTCAGTAAAACGCGTGGATCTGAGCGGCATTCGCGTTGTTACCTGCTGGAGCGGCCCCCATCACATACATGCGTATGCTCAGGGTTTCCACTCCAGCAGGTGCCTAGCGACTACTCGCTCAGCTACACGCTCGAATGTCGAGCAAGAGCAGAAGCAAGCAACACCGTATTTTTTGTACATCAATGCAGGCTGGTTATTTCACTGGCCTGAAGCAGGAGCCAAGCCATGCTGAGCTGGGATGAATTCGACAAGGAAGACGGCACCGAAGCTGCCGTCCCGAACAAAAGCGCTGCCGCCCAACAGACGGACATGAGCATCGACAAACTCGACCAGGTTGGCGGTGCCGCCGCGGTCGAAGCCCGCGCCGTCGCCGCTGACGACAGCGCCGCCGTGGCCCGCGCCAAAGCCGCACTGGATCAACTCGACATCGCCGAAGGCCTGGCCGAGCTGGAAGGCTCCGCCGCTCGCGTCGCGGTCGACGAGAAGCGCATGATCAACTGCCGCGCCGACCTCAACCAGCTCGTACCCTTCAAGTACGACTGGGCCTGGCAGAAGTATCTGGATGGTTGCGCCAACCACTGGATGCCCCAGGAAGTGAACATGAATGCGGACATCGCGTTGTGGAAAAGCACCGACGGCCTGACCGATGACGAGCGCCGCATCGTCATGCGCAACCTCGGCTTCTTCTCCACCGCCGACAGCCTGGTTGCCAACAACCTGGCCCTGGCCGTGTACCGCCTGATCACCAACCCGGAGTGCCGCCAGTACATCCTGCGCCAGACCTTCGAAGAGGCGATACACACCCACGCCTACCAGTACTGCATCGAATCGCTGGGCATGGACGAAGGCGCGATCTTCAACATGTACCACGAGATCCCGAGCGTCGCGAAGAAAGCCAGCTGGGGCCTCAAGTACACCCGCTCCATCTCCGACCCGACCTTCAACACCGGCACCGTTGAAACCGACAAAGAACTGCTACGCAACCTGATCGCCTACTACTGCGTACTGGAAGGCATCTTCTTCTATTGCGGCTTCACCCAGATCCTCTCCATGGGTCGCCGCAACAAGATGACCGGCGTCGCCGAGCAGTTCCAGTACATCCTGCGTGACGAATCCATGCACCTGAACTTCGGCATCGACGTGATCAACCAGATCAAGATCGAAAACCCACACCTGTGGGACGCCCAGATGAAGGAAGAAGCGACCCAGATGATCCTCCAGGGCACCCAACTGGAAATCGAATACGCCCGCGACACCATGCCCCGCGGCGTACTGGGCATGAACGCCGCGATGATGGAGGACTACCTCAAATTTATCGCCAACCGTCGTTTGACTCAGATCGGTTTGAAGGAAGAGTACCCAGGTACATCTAACCCGTTCCCATGGATGTCGGAAATCATGGACCTGAAGAAAGAGAAGAACTTCTTCGAGACGCGGGTTATTGAATATCAGACGGGTGGGGCGTTGAGCTGGGATTGATTCCAGTCACTCACTAAAGAGATTAAGAGCGCTTTACCTGAAATGGATGTTTGGGGTGGCGATTAGAAACTTTAAGCCCCGCCTAGTGCGGGGCTTTTTATTATGAGAACTGTTATGACTGACAAATCAAAAAACAAGCAACAAGAAAAGCAAATCGAAAGCGGCAAAACACATGGAAAAAGAGACAACCCCACCAACGTCCAAGTCAACAACGATAACGGCCGCACCACAAGCACTGGCCCTCGGACACCACTAAAAGACAAAAAATCAGAATGAAGCTTTCTGACTATAAAAACACCTACTATGAGCTAAGTGCTAGCGCAAGCAATGTCGCGCGCCAGATTGCATTCGCGGGCATAGCTCTGATCTGGATATTTAAGAAAGATTCAAGCATAGGACTTACCCTTCCTAATGAGCTGTTATGGCCCGCACTATTTTTAATCTTAGGACTCACCGCGGACTTACTACAATACATTTCAGCCTCCGTGGTTTGGGGTGTATTTCACAGAACCAATGAGGCCAAAGGGTGCAAACCAGACGACCAGTTAGATGCTCCGATTTTTCTCAACTGGCCTGCCCTTTTATTTTTCTGGGCAAAGCTTATTTTCATATCTTGTGGAAACATAGCAATAATCACCTACGCCACAAACAGCATATCTTTTCAATAGCAACCACTTAATAAAATAAAAATAAATCGAGCGCCAAAAATGAAAATACAAAAAGATATAGACCAAATCCAGGGCGAGTTGTACAGAGCCAAGCGCAGCTGGAACAGAACATCAGAGCAGGTCACCAACTACTTCGAACACTGGGAATCACTTTCCAAACAAACACTCAATGAATTAGTCCAATTCACCCCAAGAGAATCCAAAGAAACACTAATCGGGTCAATTTTAAATAAAAAATTTCGCATTCACTTTACACCTCTGCTAAAGAACGGATCGATTTACGCCGAGACGATTATTGAAGTATTTTCCTCAGACCAAGAGCAAACCATTGAATCAGGCCGCATCTTGATCGACAAAGATGGAAAGATTTTTGACACAAATATTGCTCCCCTAATTACAGAGTTCGATGATATGCCCGGCTACTCACTGCTGTGCAACATTCTACTTGCCACACTTCAAACAGAAGCGCCGCAAAGCTAAAAACGGACAAACAGGGAATAAGCCACGCTTTCTATTGGCTTACTGCTTGGATGTTTCGCTGCTTGGTAGTCGCAGCACCTTCACTGCTCGCAACGACTGGTTTCGGCCTTACGCCGAGTTACTTTCTCTTTGCGCGCGCAAAGAGAAAGTAACCAAAGAGAAAGCGCGCCCGGCATCCGGGTTTCGCTGCGCTCAACTTCCCTCGCTCCGGTGCTGTTCCGAGGGTCGTCACGAAGGGCCATCCCTGGCCCATCGCTCCTCGTTTGGCATCCATGCCAAACGCCCCTCTCCACAGCACCTCCACTCGGCCTCCTGACGGGATTCAGGGATCGCGCTGTTTGGACGATTTGTGGATGGCAGAGCGAAAGGCAAAAGCAGAGCAACAACAGAAGCATCGCGGGCAAGCCCGCTCCTACAGCAAGTAGCCCGGACAACCACCGCAATGGTGGATGAATAAAGCGTCATCCACCCTACGGATCACCAATGTGCCGGGCGTAGGCTGGACAACGCGAAGCTTGTCCACCATGGTTCAAATACCCAAACGCTCAAGGATGAGCCGTCATGCCCAACTACCGCCGCGCCTGTGTTGCCGGTGCCACTTACTTCTTTACCGTCAACCTGCGCGACCGCAGCAGCAATCTGCTGATCCGTGAAATCGATTTATTGCGCGAGACGGTACGCGCGACACGGTTGCGGCATCCCTTCCATATCGATGCCTGGGTGGTACTGCCTGAACATATGCACTGCATGTGGACGCTGCCGCCAGGCGATGCCGACTTTGCCTTGCGCTGGAAGGTCATCAAGTTCGCCTTCGCCAAACGCTTGCCAATCACCGAAGCGCGCACCGTCAATCAACAGCGCAGGCGCGAGCGCGGCATCTGGCAGCGGCGCTACTGGGAACATCTGATCCGTGATGAAGGGGATTACCAACGCCACTTCGACTACATCCATTGCAACCCGCTGAAGCATGGGTATGTCGAGCGGCTAGCGGACTGGCCCTATTCGAGCTTTCACCGGGCAGTGGCAATGGGTATTTATTCCGCAGATTGGTGCGTTGAGCTGGAGCAGATAGATAGTGGTTATGGCGAGTGAGTCTGTAACCGGACAACCGCTGCAATGGTGGATGAAAAAAGCGTAATCCACCCTACAGGCTGAAATACCAATCTCGCAGAAGACGCCAACCCCCGTTCAACAGGCCGAGCAGAATTGTGAAAGGGGTGAGCCGAAGGGAAGAACCGTCAGCCCGGACAATGCATAAGCGGCGTATGGACAAACCCAAACGCAACAACAGTTGGGAGCAGACCACTATTTCCGTTAAACACTATTACGGGTTTCCCTCTTAAGCCGAGTCACGCTCATCGAAATCATGCGCTAGCGAACCCTGCAGGCATCACCGTATAGTCATCGCCATGACGTCAAACTTACCCCTGCCCCACGACAAGCTACTGGATCTGCTGCTGGACGTTGTCTGCGTAGTGGATAAACAGGGCCGCTTTCTTTCCGTCAGCGCGGCCAGCGAGCGGGTTTTCGGTTACCGGCCCGAAGAGATGGTTGGCCGGATTGCCTTTGAGATGATGCACCCGGAGGATCGCGCCGCCAGCCTGGCGTTGGTGGAGCGCATCAATTCGGGCCAGCCCTCGCATGACCACGAGAACCGTTATCTCCATAAAGACGGCCATATCGTTCACATCATGTGGTCTGCCCAATGGCTTGAGGCTGAGCAGGTGCGGGTGGGTGTGGCGCGGGATATTACTCGGCGCAAACGTGCCGAAGCGATCCAGGCCGCGCTGTATGCGATATCGGAAGCGGCCCACTCGGTTGACGATCTGCACGCACTGTATAAGCGAGTGCATGACGTAATGGGTGAGTTGCTACCCGCCAAGAATTTTGCCGTCGCGGTATACGACGCGACGAACGAGCAGCTCAGCTTTGCCTACCACGTTGATCAATTTGATGCGCCGCCGTCGCCCATACCACTGGACTCCAACTCCTTCTGTGCCAAGGTTATTCGCTCCGGTGAAGCCCTGCTGCTAACGCCTGAGACGGCCGAGCCGACGCTTGCCGAGAGTAGCGCGGGGCCAGATCAGCAGGCCCTGGACTGGCTTGGCGTGCCGCTGATATCGGGCACCAGGGTCATCGGTGCGCTGGTGCTGCGGAATTATTCCGGGACCACGCGCTACAACGAACAGGACAAGGAGCTGCTGCAGTTTGCATCGACCCAGGTAGCCGCTGCGATAGAGCGCAAACGCACGCACTCGCGCCTGGAGTTTCTTGCGCAGTACGACCAGCTGACCGAGCTGCCGAACCGTACGCTGCTTCTGGACCGTTTGCGAAGTGCCCTGCACCGAGCAAAAAGAGACGCCTCGCGGCTGGCGGTGCTTTATCTCGACATGGACAACTTCAAGCACATCAACGATACCTTTGGCCACACCGCGGGGGACCTTCTGCTGCGCGAAGTCGCCCACCGCCTCAGGCAGTGCGTGCGGGAGTCCGATACGGTTGGCCGTTTGGGCGGTGACGAATTCGCCGTCGTCTTGGATAACATCGGCAGGCAGGAAGATGCCGCCGTGGTGGCTGAGAAAATCATCGGCGCGCTAAGCGCTCCCTACCTGCTGGAAGGGCAAACGCTGATGAGCGCGCCAAGCCTGGGTATCGCGGTATACCCGGAGCACAGCCAGACTGAACTGCATCTGATTCGGCGCGCGGATGAAGCCATGTACGAGGCCAAACGCAGTGGCGGTAAGCGCTATGTGGTTGTCGATGGGCCTGTGAAGTCATAGCGAGAAACCTTCATATGGGCGACTCAAAATCTGCGGCCACATGTCAGTCGAAACGCCTCCACGAAACAGAGAACACTCCACATTTCTAACGATTGGCTAGCGCAGCCAACGCCCTACTCTGCTCAAATGCCAGGTAGCTCATCACCGCCCAATAAAGAACCTCGAGGGAGTAACGCGTATGGACACCCGCTTTCTAACCCTCATGGAATTCCAAAGCGTCTATTTCTACAAATTCATCACCCTGGCCATCCTCGTGGCGGTCGGTGTTCTCCTGTTGTTCGCGTTGCCCGAGATGAAACGCGCCGAGATGGCCGTGATTATCCCGGTGCTTTTCCTCCTGTGGGGGCGCTTTGCGGTTGAATATGTCCGGGTCAACAAATGTGGCCCTGCGTTTATCCATAACGATGAGCTGGTGATTACCCGTGATCAGGGTCACCGGCAGATTCCCTTGACCAGCATTCGCTCGGTCGCCTCCAAACACAGTTTGTTCATGGTGCGCCGCTATCGCTCCTGGACCGATCATCTGGCGTTTGTGCAGGTCACGTTGAACAACGGCGAGCGTGTTTTCACCCTGGCCGAGAGCGCGGTATTCGAGTACCCGGCGGGCAAGAAAACCCTGAGCGCGGTCCAGGCTGCTGTACTTGCAGCCAAGACAAAAAGCCTCACATCCCGGCAGCAAAACCATGAGGCGGGGCGCTCGGCTTAGGCGTGCGTCACCCATCCTCACAGCACGGCCCCTGCCGGCCCTCGCCGAGCTAGTTCAGGTCCGGCGTATTCACCCCAGCCAGGCTCGAAGCCCCACTCGCCTCGCCACCACGCACCACACTGAATTTGCCATCGGTCTCCAGCACGACCGCCTCAACCTCGGCGAGCACCTCGATGCCCGAAGACCGAATGGAGGAACGCACCTCGTCCTCGGCAACCCGCGCAGCGCGCATGGCGCCACGTAGAAACTGGCCGCGGTGGAACAGCAGCGCCGGTTCTCCGGTCACCAGGCGGCGTACCCAGCCGACGCGCACGCTGGTCCAAGTGACCAGGTATTGCAGGCTGATCAACAACGCCATGGCCAGGGTGCCCTGGGCCAGGGAGACGTCCTTGTTAAGCAGGATGGTGGCGAACGTCGAACCCAGGGCGACGGTCACGACCAGGTCGAAGGCATTCATTTTTGACAGCGTGCGCCTGCCGGAGAGGCGCAGCAGCAGAACCAGGCTGATATACGCCAGCACGCCCACCGTCACCGTGCACACGAGCACCTGCCAGTTATCGAAAAACATGCCATCCATCACTGTCCCCTTTCGCGTTAGCTGCACACGCAACTGGGACAACGACACCCTGGATTATTCCTGGCTAATGTCGCCCTGCGCTTAATCACAACCCTGCGCGGTCTACTCGTGCCGCCGCCATTGCGAGCCTTGTGACGGGATGCGCCACAGGCCGTTGAAGCACGCGCAGGCGCGGGAACTATCATCGAAAAAAGCCCACTTACTGCCAGGCCCTGGGTTAAGCATCCGCTCTAACCTGGCCTATCCGCGGAATCTGGTTGTCTCCGCCTTTCTTATGGACATAGACAAGGAGACACCCATGCACCCCTTCGCTTCCCGGGCTTTCAAGGCCCTGCCTTTTGCGCTTCTGAGCGCCATCAGTACCACGGCGCTGGCCAACGACTTCGTGGTTACCACCCACCAGGATGAGTTCGATGGTGTGTGCGACGTTCATTGCTCGCTGCGCGATGCCATCCAGGCGGCCAACGAGCAACCTGGGCCGGATCGCATTCAGCTGAAAGGAACCTACCTGCTGAGCCGAGCGACACCAGGCGACAGCGACGCCTACGACGACGACACCAACCAGACCGGCGACCTCGATGTCGCGGATGAGCTGATCATCCGCGGGCGCGGCGAGGAGATAACCCAGATTCGCAGCGAAGGCTCAAACGACCGGATATTCGAAGTGCTTCCTGGCGCGCGACTCGCTATCGAGCGTTTGACGATCAGCGGCGGCTCGACGCCGACCTATGGCGGCGCGCTGGAGAACCATGGCGAAACCGTTCTGCACCGAGTGACGCTCAGCGATAACCAGGCCAAAGCCCGCAACGCCGACGACGCCAGTAGCGGTGGCGCCATCGCCAACTTCGGCACGCTGGACATCTTTTCATCCAGGCTCGTACGCAACAAAGCCGCGGGGATCGATAACCCCAGTTACGCCGGCGCGCTGTACAACCAGGGCCGACTGCTGGTGCGTGACTCGCTGTTTGAGGGCAACGATGGCGGCTACGACTACGGCTTCGCCGGCGCCTTGTACAACAGCGGCTTGGCCGACGTGGCCCGCAGCAGCTTCGTCAACAACTGGACACCCGAGTTCGGTAACGCCAGCGCCATCCTCAATGAAAAGGCCGGCGTGCTGAAGGTGTCCAACTCCACGTTCAGCCAGAACAACGCGCTAGCAGCGGTCATCCTCAACAGAGAACCCAGCCGAGAAGGCACGCCCAGCCTGCAGCTGACTCACGTCACCATGGTCGACAACATCGGCTCTGGTGTGCGTAATGGCGGCAAACTGCGGATTCGCAACAGCGTGATTGCCGGCATCAAGGACGAAATCGAAGGCTACTCAAGCAGCTGCTGGAACTTCGGCAATAAATACCAGTTCGAGGCCAGGGGCCTGCTGCTCGGCAATGCATACGGCAACTGCCCGGCCGAACGCTTTATCGATGACGCCGAAACCCTCACCCACCTGGTCGAGCCCCTGTCCACCGTCAATGACCGCACCTATGTCCACGCACTGCGCGTGAACAGCCCAGCACTGGAAGCAGGGGTAGGCTCCTGCGCCGGGCACGACCAGCGGCGCCAGCCACGGCCGCTCGACGGGGATGGCGACGGCGTGGCCCTGTGCGACCTGGGCGCCTACGAGAGAGCCAGGCCTTAGACGACGTATGGTAATTGGCTGGCCGGTGGAAACGTTTTGCTTTTTCCACCGGCCGGTATGTTCCAGCTTAGTCGCTGCCCGGAACTACCCGCCAGCGAGACATCTTGCGTGGCCTATTCCAGCACCGGCCGCGCATTGACCGGTTGCACCGGCCGGCTGTTGTGGTGATGCACTACCGCTAGGAATTTTTCTATCTGCGCCTTGGACGCCGAGATCGGCTGCTTCATGACCAGCCAGCGCACGCCTTCGGAGCAAGGCGGTGTGGTCAGTGAACCATTGAAGCGGTAGTAATCGCGGTTGGCTGGCAGGATTTCCAGCGGCGAAATATCTGCCGTCAGGTCGTGCATCTCGCCCTTTTCCGGCATCTGCGCCCAGGCTTTTTCAAGCGCCTTGTTGGCCTCGCCTTCGGTCACCATGACCGCCACCACGGCCAGGTTGCCGTGCTTGTCGGCGTGAACCAGGTGGGCTTCCATGGGGAAGGATTTGCCATGAATAAGGTTTTCGCTCGGTACGTGAAAGTGGAACTGCTTCAGCTCGAACTGGATGTTATCGACCGTGATGAAATCGCCGGGCAGCGTGTTGACCTGCACGGTGTGGCCATTGTTGAGGATGTTCGCGCTACCGACCTGGTAGTCGAAGACGATGGGCGCCAGCTTGGCGTCGATAAACCCGGTCAGGTTGATCGGCGACTGGTTGCTCCCCGCGCAGGCACCGTATTCCGGGCTGAGTTTGGCCCACTTGTCCGGGCCGGTATCGCCGCTGTATTCCCAGGCTGCGCCACTGCTGGCGCAGGCAACGCCCGACAACAGCATCATCCCCATCGCTATCACTGTGCTTTTCATGGCTTCCTCTCGATTTTTTATGGAATCAGGAGGCTAGGCGGCCGGGCGTTAAGAATGCGTTAAGGGCCAGGCAGGTCGGTGCGCAACGCGGGAAAGGACAGCACGAAACGGCTTCCGCCGCTGGCTGGCTGCTGCAGACGCACGTCCCAGCCGATACGGTCGGCCACCCGCTTGACGATGGACAGGCCCAGGCCGGTGCCCTCGTGCGCCGGCTGCTCGGCGCCATGCACAAAGGGCTCGAACAGCCGCTCGCGCAAACGCTGCGGAATGCCGGTGCCGGTATCCTCGATCACCAGCTGGCCCGCTGCGAGCTGGACCACGATGGTGCCCTGCTCGGTATGTTGACAGGCGTTACGCAACAGGTTGCCGATGATGATGCCGGCCAATTCGGGCCGCACCTGGGCTGACACCGGCTCGCTGCAGGTCAGGCTGCACGCGACCGGCTTGCCCTGCAGCAGCGGCTGGCAGCGCTCCATCTCCGCTTCGACGATGGCGTTCAGCAGGGTGCGCGGCGCATGCAGCGACTCCGGCGCGCGTGCGAGCACCAGCAGCGCACTGACCCGCTGTGCGGTTTCCGCGGCGACGCGGCGGATGCGCTCAGCCGCAGCGTGTTGCGCCGGCTGGGCCGACAGCTGCGCCGCCAGCACTTCCGCCGCGCCCAGCATGACGGTCAGCGGGGTGCGCAGTTCATGGCTGACGTCGCCCGTGAACATCTGCTCGCGCTGCAGAAACTGCTGCAATTCGTCGGTGCGCTTGGCGAAGGCGCGTGCCAGCACGCCGATTTCATCCTGGGCGGCCAGGGACGGCAGCGCACTGGCCGCAACGTTGCCTTCCACCGCCTCCGCCAGCGCGGCAATAGGCGCGATCAGGCGCCGCGCACTCAGCATACCGAGCGCGATGGCAAGCAGCACACTGACGGCGAAGCCGATCAGCAGCGCCCAGAGAATCACCTGCTCGGTGTGTGCAAGCTCCTCCACCTCCTGCACCACGGCGTACCGGCGCCCGCCGTGTTCGCGTAGCAGCGCATGCACGTGCCGGTTATTGAGGGCCAGTTCATGGGAGCCCACGGGCAACTGTTGCAGTTCAGGCGGAATGTCGCCGTCGATCAGAAAGCGCACTTCCGGCGGCGCATCCGGTAGGCGGCCCTGCTGCTGAAAATCGATCAAGCGGTCAGCCATTTTGGCGAGCCGCACGTCGATGACCTGCTCCTCGATGATCTCCACCGAGATATAGGAAACCAGGCTGAAGGCGCCGGCTACCATGACCGCCAGCAGAATGTAGGCCAGCGCGATGTGCTGTTTCAGCGAGTGGCTAGGGTTCATCGTGGGCCGTCAGTCGATAGCCGATACCCGGCAGCGTGAGCAGCATGGGCATGGCAAAGGGTTTGTCGAGCACCCGACGCAGCGTGTGGATGTGGGTGCGCAGGGCGTCGCTGTCCGGCGGGTTGTCGCCCCACACTTCCCGCTCGAGTTCCTCGCGGGTCATCAGCTTGGGCGCCGCGCGCATCAGGGCGCTAAGGATGCGGTAAGCGGTTGGCGTCAGCTCCAGCGCCTGGCCCGCACGGCTGACCCGGCCAATGCCTGCATCCAGGCGAAGGTCGCCGAACATCAGCACTGCTTGCACATGCTCGTGACGTGAGCGGCGCACCAGCGCTTTCAGGCGCGCATCCAGCTCGGGCAGCGAATAGGGCTTGACCAGGTAGTCGTCGGCACCGACCTCGAACCCGGTCAGTTTGTCGTGCACCGTGTCTCGGGCCGTCAACATCAGGATCGGCGTGGCCAGTTGGTGGTCACGCCGGAGCGTGCGGCATACCTCCACGCCATCCAGGCCCGGCAGCGACAGGTCGAGCACGATCGCATCGTGCAGGCCGCCGGTTGCGCACGCGACGCCGGCGTTGCCGTCGCGCGCCACATCCAGCGTGTAGCCGAGGGGCTCCAGATAGCCGTACAGGTTGGCGATGATGTCCGGGTTGTCCTCGATGATCAGTACGTGCATGGCCTTTCCATCGCTTGGTAAGCGGCCCGTCGGGGGAGCGGATAGCGCCAGTGTCGCCCGGCCGCGTTGCCAGGATAGCCCGTTGCCAGCGTATGCCGCACGCTCGCGGACGAGCATATCCGGCGGGCACGCGCAGGGCGAGGCGCCCGCAGACGAAACCTGTCGCGCTCTACCGCTCCAAACCCGAACAGCTACAGCCCGAACATCAACGCCCGGTGCGCGGCGACCCCCGCCATCGCGCCATCGCCCACTGCCAATGGCACGGAGCCGGCTGCTCGCGCCGCATCGCCACAGGCAAATACGCCGGGTATCGAGGTGGCCTGCATCGGGTCGGTTTTTATGAAGGGGCCGAGTGGTCCCTCTTCCATCGCGCAATCCAGTTGCTCGGTCAACGGCGAGGCACGCATGCGCGGCGCGACGAAAATGCCGTCGAAGCCGATCCGCCGGCCGTCCAGCAGCTGCGCTTCCAGCGGCTCGCCTTGCAGCCGGACCAGCGCGCTGCGCTCAAGCGCAACGCCACGGGCTTCAAGTTGCGCCAGTTCTTCGGCGGAGGGTTCGAAGGCGTCGTTCAACAGCAGCGTCGTGCTGCCCCATTCCGGCAGCATCAGCGCCTGGTGCATCGACAGTGCCGAAGTAGCCAGTACGCCGATGCGGCCCAGCTCCAGCTCGTAACCATGGCAGTACGGACAGTGGAACACATGGGTACCCCAATGCTGGGCCAGACCAGGAATCGGCGGCAGTTCATCGACGATGCCGGTTGCAAGAATCAGCAGGCGAGCGCGGTGCTGTTCACCACGCTGGTCGGTCAGGCAGAAGCCCTGCTCATCACGCCGGACCTGCGCCACCTCGCCGTGCAGCCAGTCAACCGTGGGGTAGTTCATCAGCTGGGCGCGGCCTTCTGCGGCGATTTCACCAGGGGCTGCGCCATCCTGCGTCAGAAAGCCATGGGACGCCGCGGCAAAGCGGTTACGGCGCAGACCCGCATCAATCACCAGAACCCGCCGCCGCGCCCGCGCCAATGGCAACCCGGCCGACAATCCGGCATAGCTGCCGCCAATGATGATCACGTCATAAAGCATGATTCGCACCCTCGTTAATTTGCGTATCTTTTGAAGTTACACTAATAAACAAGTTGCATGGAAGGGGCTTTTATAAACCTGGACAGCTGCTTTAGTGGGCGCCGTGGCCTTTGGCCGAAGATTGGCAGGTGCTGTACAGCGCATTGAACTGGCCCGACAGGGCCGCCAGGGTCAGCGAACCAAGCCGGTGCAGCAGCAAGGCTTCGGCTTCTCGCAGGGCGTCTTCAAGCGCCGCGTTGACCACTCGCTCGACCAGGCAATCGGGGTTGTCGCGGTCGGCGCCGATGGCAAAGATGCGCGGCCCGCCGACAGCGGTATAGATGTCCAGCAAGGTGACCTGATGCAGGTCGGCCGTCAGGCTCCAGCCGCCGTTGTAGCCCTTGTCGGCACGCACATAACCGGCCTGGCGCAATCCGCTCATGGTACGGCGCACCACGGCCGCATTGGTGCCAAGCATGTGCGCAATCTGCTCGGAGGTCACCGCTCGCTCGTCGCGCGCCATGTGCAGCAGGACGTGGAGCATGCGGGAAAGGCGGCTATCGGTTCTCATGGCGGACTTTTTTCGGGTGGGTGGCCTGGCTCGGCTCGCACCTTACAACGGAACAGTCGCGATGACACGCAGCGCCTGGCGCAGCAACTAACCCTGTAGTTGCGGTAGATAGGGCACGATATTGCCGAGCGCCCGCTCGACGTAATCGGCCTTTTCCCCAACCGGCGCGACGTAATGCAGCGCCTCGGCTGCCGCATCCAGCCCGACCAGACGCGCCAGGGTCCAGGCCGCGAGGTAGATGGAAGCCAGGCAGCCGCCGGCAGTGGCCAGGTTGCCGCGGGCGAAGAAAGCTTGTTCGAGCACCTCGATACCGGCCTCCTGCACCCAGGGCTTGGTGGTGAGATCGGTGCAACCGGGTACGCCGTTGAGCAACCCCAGTTTCGCCAGCAACAAGGTGCCGGAACACTGGGCGCCGATCAGCTGGCGCGTTGGGTCGAGCCGTGCCAGCGTCGCCATCACCGCGTCATCCTGGGCAATCTCGCGGGTCTTGATACCGCTGCCGACGAGCACGGCATCGAAAGTTTCGATTTCGTCCAGGGCAGCCTGGCGATGCAGCCGCACGCCATTCATCGACGTAACCGTTTCGCTCGGCGCAGCCAGGGATACCTGCCAGCCCGGCTGCTTGATGCGGTTGAGGATGCCCAGGGCAATCAGCGAATCCAGCTCGTTGAAGCCGTCGAAGGTGAGAATGGCAATACGCATGGCAGGCCTCGGTGCAATGAAGTCCGAGCCATTCTCGGCGCAGGCGCGCAAGGCGAATAGACACAGAAGCTGGCGGCGATAAGCATACAGCTCGATGAGCCAATGCCAGGCCTCGCGCGTTCTCCGTTCCTCTCGTCGAGCACAGCGAAAAACCGCTGCTAACCTGTGAATTGTCCGACAACTGTATTGTCGATGCGGCTTGGCCGCATTCCTGTGGGTAACCACCCGCGCGAAGACACCTGAACCGGCGCTCGCTGCGACTCTCAAGAAAGCAGGCGCCTCGCCGATAGGCCAGCACTACCCCAGAGAACTGGTGCCCCATGTTCAACAGCCGCTTGAAACAACAACTGGAAGACACGAATTCCGAGCTGCAGGAGCTGCAACAACTGGTCGACAAGATGAACGCTGACAAGCTTTCGCTCAGGCTCGACCCGGAATTCAGGTTGATCGAGTGCAACGATGCCTTCGCCCGCACGCTCGGCTATTCCCGCGAGCAATTGCAGGGCCGACCAATGGGCGAGCTGGTGCCTCCCTACGTCAAGAACCTGCCCTGCTTTCATAACTTCCGCAACGCCGTCGCCAGCCTGGCGCCGATCAGCGACGACTACCGCTACCTGCGCGCGGATGGCAGCCTGGCCTGGTTCAATGTGCACTGGTATCCGATCGCCACGGCAAGCGGTCGGCTGTCCTATATCCAGGGCTTCGCCACTGATGTCAGCGCCACGACCTACCGAATGAAGGAAAACGAGGCGTTTATCGCCGCGCTGCTGCGCTCGACTGCAGTGATTCAGTTCAGTCTGGACGGCAAGGTCATCACGGCAAATGATCAGTTTCTGCAAACCATGGGCTACAAGCTGGGCGACATCCAAAACAAGCACCACAGCATGTTCTGCACACCGGAAGAGGCAGCGTCCACCGAATACCGGGCGTTCTGGCAGACGCTCAACCGCGGCGAGCACGTGGCCAGCCGATTCAAGCGTGTCGACCGTTACGGCAACGTCATCTGGCTGGACGCGACCTACAACCCGGTGCATGACACCGAGGGCAACCTGGCCCAGGTGGTCAAGTTCGCCAGCGTGGTGACCGATCTGGTCGCGCGGGAAACCGAAGTGCGCGAAGCGGCCAGCATCGCCTATGACATCTCGCAGCAAACGGACGTCAGCGCAGAGCGTGGCGCCGGGGTGGTCAAGGACACCGTTTCAACGATGCAGAAGATCGCCGAGCAGATGCAGTCAGCCACCGATAGCATCGAGGCGCTGGGCAAACAGTCGCTGCTGATCAACTCGATCGTGCAGACCATCGGCGGCATTGCCGCGCAGACCAACCTGCTGGCGCTCAACGCCGCCATCGAAGCGGCGCGCGCCGGCGAGCAGGGCCGCGGGTTTGCCGTGGTTGCCGACGAGGTCCGGCAACTGGCGGGCCGCACCGCTGCGGCCACCGACGAGATCGTCAACGTGGTCCAGCAGAACCAGACGCTCGCCGATGCAGCCGTGCGCATCATGTTCAGCAGCCGCGAGCAGGCGACCGAAGGCCTTGGGCTGGCCAACCAGGCGGGCGAGGTGATTCTGGAAATCCAAGATGCGACCAAACAGGTGGTCGCCGCGGTCGGTCAGTTCGCCAAGGAGCTGTAGCTCGCGGCCAGCGAACACCGCCCGAGACTGTATGAGGAATGGCGCTGCAGGGTTTTCACCCTGCAGCGTTGGATACGTTAGCCGCCACCCGTCAAGCGCTGCAGACCTGCAAGGCAAACAGCTGCGCCGTTACCCACCCTGCCAGGTAAACCCCCAGGCCGAACACCAGATGGGTCATCAAGGCACGCAATCTGACTCGCCACGGGCTCGGCGTCAGCGACGCCGCCAGGCCCATGCCGAACGCCGGCTGCATCAGCAGCAACGGCGCGGCCACGCTGACAACGCCCAACAGCAGCGCCGGCAGCAGCGTAGGCCGGCATAACCACTGCGGCCCGATCAGCATCACGAACAGGCCGACAAACACCACGCCGATCAGGTAATGGCAGAACCAGCCAAGCGGCCGCTCGCCGCGCTGCGGATGCGCCTTGCCAATGGCTGCATGGCGGAAACGGCCATGGCGCATATGCCCCAGCCACCGGCCGAGCAGCGCGTAGTCCAGCGACGCAATGCCCAACAAACGCTGGCGCAGCAACGCCCATATGTCCATCGCCAGCGTCGCGCCGACGCCCAGCATGATGACCCGCAGGATGATTTCACTTGTCATAACCACCTCTTCCACTCTGTTTGAAAGGCTGTTTTGATAAGCCTGCCAGTTCAAGTCGACTTGAGGTCAAGCATGAAAGAGATGGATATCGGCAAGGTCTCGCGCTGGTCTGGTCTGCCAGCTTCGACGCTGCGTTATTACGAGGAGAAAGGTCTGATCCGCTCGATTGGCCGCAACGGGCTGAAGCGCGTGTTCAGCGAGTCGGTAATCCAGCGCTTGTCGCTGATCGCGCTCGGTCGCGCAGCGGGGTTTTCCCTGGATGACATCGCGCTCATGCTGGTCGGCGATGCCCAGCCTGCCATCGACCGGGCTCGCCTGCAGGCCAAGGCCGATGAACTGGACGCCACCATCAAGCGGCTTGGCGCCATTCGCGACGGGCTGCGCCATGCCGCGTCGTGCCCTGAACCCAACCATCTCGAATGCGCGAAATTCCAGCAACTGATGACCCTGGCCGCCCGCACCGCCGCCAAGGGCAAGCTCCGCCCGAGCTGAGAGAGGCTGTTGGACAGGGCCTGCCAGCCCCGCCATAGCTGCCTGGAGGCCCTCAGTATCAATGTGCTAGCATCGCCGCCCCATCTCTACTGCTGAAAGGACTCACATGCTCAAGCACTTTGTTTCACTCGCCGCCATCGCCCTGGTTCTGCAAGGTTGCGGAGTCGCCATGCCACGCTACGAAGCCCACTTCGATAACGTGCAGTTGCTGAAAAAGGAAGCCCCATTGGCAGCTCTGGCTTCACCGACCGTGGTGGCCGACAAGGGACAGGATTCGATTTCCGTGCGCAACAATCCCATTCGCAGCCCGGAGGGCTCGATCAGCAAGCATGTACAGAAGGCGCTGGAAGACGAGTTGCGCCTGGCAGGTTTGCTCGACCCGACGGCGTCGCGTCAACTGGACGTGCGCTTGACCGAGAGCCAGCTGAGTGCCGGCATGGCCACCGGCGAGGGTGCGATCAGCGCTGACTTCAACCTGCGTGAAGGCGACCGTTCGCTGTACCGCAGCAGCAAAACCGTGAGCAATACCTGGGACAGCAGTTTTGTCGGTGCCATTGCGATTCCAGCCGCAGCCAATGCGTTCAACCCGCTGGTACGCAAGCTGCTGGCCGAGCTGTATCAGGACCCTGCGTTCATCAAAGCAATGAAGCAGTAAGCAGCAAACGGCGCGCCCACTGAGGCGCGCCGGTCTTCTCAGCCGCGTAGCGGCACCATCGTTGTCCCCTGAGCGTATTTCAGCACTTGCTGATCAATCACCTGCTTCAGCAAGGCGTTGAGCTGGCGGCGAAAGCTGTCGTTGATGGCTTCAGCCGGCGTGTAAGCCATCATCGGAATAAAGATCAGCCCCATCCAGGTACGTACCGACTCGTAGTTCTGGTTGGCCAGCACCGGCTGGTTGTCGGCATCCAGCACCTGCAGCGTCATGGTGTACTCATCTTTCGCGGTCGCCGGCAGCACCATCAAGGTGAACCCGGAAATCATCCCGCTGACCATCGCCGCACCCGCGGAACCGCTGTTGTAGACCTTCAGCTTCAGCGTGTAGTCGCCTGGTTGCTTCTGGAATTCGTCCAGTGTGTAGCGGCTAAACAGCCCGGAATCGCGTAGCGAGGCTTCGAGTTGCGGCTTGAGCATGTCTCTGGCCTGCGGGACTTCAACCGCCTTCGCATCGCCCGCCTTGCCTTGGTAGAAGCTGAAATCGACAAACACACTGGGGCGCTGCTGGTAGGCGGCCATGGACGGCAAGGTGGTTTCTGCAACCTGGTCACCAGGGAAACTGGCACAGCCGGCCAGGGTAAGGGCCAGGGCCATGCCCAACATCTTCAACTTCATGTGGATCGTCCTTGTTTTCGGGAAAATGACGCCGTCCTGGCTGGGCCGTCGCGACGCGCGCGACACTGTATTGAAAGTACGCCGTGATGGCAATTTGCCCTATCACTTACTGGTAATGCATTGCGACCAGAGGCGAGGCGCCGGATGCAGCGCCATCCAGGCCCACCCGCTCTGCTCGCTTTTTTGCAGGCACAAAAAAACCCGGCCATTCGCGGGAATGGCCGGGTTGCGGTAAGCAGGGCTTAGGCCCGGTCGACGCCTTTCTTGATCGCGTCTTTCACGTCACCCTTGATCTGCTGGCCTTGGCCTTTGATCTGCTGGGCATCACCTTCGCCTTCGAGACGTGGATTGTCGGTGGCCTTGCCAACACCTTCTTTCACTTTACCGATGGCTTCGTTGGCATTGCCTTTGATTTTGTCTTCAGTGCTGCTGGTCATGGGACACCTCACTTTCAATGGGTTACAGAGAGTGGAACCCCGCAAGCGGCAATCGTTTAGTGTTTCTGACGAGCGATGCGGGCCAGCTCGGTAAACCCTGGCCATAAGCTTGCCGACTGCCCATCCGAGACAGGGTCTAGCGGATGCCAAAGCCCCACCGCATAGAAAGCAGTGTCACTATCTGATCGCTGGCAAAGCGCTCCGTACCAGCGGCGCCAGAACAAATCCCGTTGAACCATCCTGCCCCGCTTCATACCCAAGCTGTATGGCATCGGCAGCCTCTGGCCGCCGATAAAGCAAGCCCCACAGCACACGAGGTGATGGATGAAACACATTCTGATCGCAGCTTTCGACCGCTATACCGACGCCGAACAGGTCAAGCAGCAGTTGCAGACCCAGGGCGTTGCCAGTGACGATATCCAGTTGTCGGCGTCGAGCAATCCGGCAATGACCGAAAGCAGTCATGTCGAGGTGTCAGCACCTGACGAGTCGGTTGGCGAGAAGGTCGCCGGTTTCTTCCGCTCGGTGTTTGGCGATGAAGCCGATGCCCATGCGGGTACCTATTCCCACGTCATGCAGCAGGGCTCGACGGTGGTTACCGTCACGGTGGGCGACGCGCAGGTGGAAATGGTCGAGGATCTGCTGGTACGCAACGGCGCCATCGACATCAACGAGCGCAGCGCCAGTTGGGGCGCAAAGAACGCCACGCCGAGGACCGCCAGCACCGAGACTCTGACCACGGGTTACCCGGATGCCACATCGGCCAGCACCAGTGTCAGGGACTACAACAAGACCCGCGGCGCGGGCCTCGAACAGAACGGCTCGCTGATTCCCGGCAGGGCAGAAAATGAGCATGCGCCGCGTCGCGAAAGCGGGACCGGCCGGGTCCGTATCATCACCCGCTAAGGGTGCTGGCTTGGTCGCAGATGGGCGCAAACGCGGCAGGCAATGTACAACGTCGCAGTCACCTGATCAGCAGAGGCGTCGATCATGCGCAAAGCCGACATCAAGCAACGCGCTGCCACCCGGCTTGAGCGTTTACGGCGCTTTCTCGCCTGGGCTGGCGAGAAACACCCTGACTTCACGCCCAACAAGAATCATCAGGAGCAATGGTTCAGCCAGTACGGCGGCCACCGCACTCCGGGCATCGGCCGCGCCGCCAAGGCGTTCTGGCTGGGCCTTGGCGAACAGGCTGTGGAGGCCGAGCTGGAAGCCCCGGACACGACCAGTCTGCTCGGCCGCATTCTGGCCCGTGATCTCAACGACTACAGCTGCCCGGTCGATGTGTTTGGCGTCGAGAAAACCTTCAGCTGCGGTTCGCTGCAGAACCTGCTGAATGCCGAGTGGGCGCTGCGCATCGCCGACAGTGAATCCAGCGCGCTCTTTGCCGAGCACGTGCAACAGGCGGTTCAGGCCGTTGTTCAGCAGCGCCTGGAAATCCTGCGCCAGCCCTTTGCCGAGATGAGCGTTGAAGACAAGGCCCGCTGCCTGGCGAAGGTCCGCCCCGAGGTGGGCCGTCTAGATGAGTTCCTGCCCAAGGCCATCGACACCCTCAACGAGGTCAGGCACGAGCTGCGCTATACGGTCGAGCTGCGCCACGGCGACCTGACACTTGACGTGCAGCGGCGCGTTCCGAGCGGTCAGGGCCATGTGCTCAGCGAGGCAGAAGTACAGGCCTACAAGGATCGGGACCGCGGCGAGATGCTCGCCAAGTTTGCGCTGCTGGTCGAGGAAGCTGGCGATTTCGACGTGCAGCTGCTCGGGCAGAAGCGCCTCAGCGAAATCTTCATGATGGAGCCCGGCAAGCTGCGCAAGGCATTGCGCGCCGCCAAGCAGGACCACAAGGAGAAGATGGCCTTCGCCGTGCTGCTGGAAAACAATCCGCGCTTCGTCCACTACCACAAGCTCTACCCAGCGCGCCGGCTGACGCGCAAATGGACCGCCCTGCTCGGCCCCACCAACAGCGGCAAAACCCACCGCGCCATCGAGGCGATGACGGCGGTGAAGCATGGCATCTACCTGTCGCCGCTGCGCCTGATGGCGCTGGAAAACCAGGAACGCATCGAGGCCGGTGGCGTGCCCTGCTCGCTGGTGACCGGTGAGGAAGAAATCCTCCGCGAAGGCGCGACGCACTTCTGCTGCACGGTCGAGGAGTTCGCACGTTTTCGCCACCAGCACTGGGATGTGGTGGTGATCGACGAGGTGCAGATGATGGCCGATCCGCAACGCGGCTGGGCCTGGGTCGATGCGCTGGTCAGCGCCCATGCGCCGGCGCTGATCATGACCGGCCCGGCGCTGATTGAGCCGTCGCTGAAAACCCTCTGCGCGCTGTGCGAGGACCGCCTGCTGGTCAACCGCACCAAGCGCCTGTCGCCGGTCGAAGTGGCCAAGCACTCGACCACGCTCAAGCACCTGCCCAAGGGCTCGATGCTGGTTGCCTTCAGCCGCAAGACGGTGCTCGAACTCAAGGGCCTGCTGGAAATGACCGGCAAGAGCGTGGCGGTGGTGTACGGCGCACTGTCGCCCGAGGTGCGGCGCGAACAGGCCAGGCGCTTTCGCGAAGGCGAGGCGGACATCATGGTCGCTACCGACGCCGTGGGCATGGGCCTCAACCTGCCGGCACACACCCTGTGTTTCTACACCGATGAAAAGTACGACGGCATCCAGAATCGCCAGCTCAAGGTGCAGGAGGTCAAGCAGATCGGCGGGCGCGCCGGACGTTATGGCTACAGCAGCAGTGGCAGCATCACCGCGCTCGACCCCGCGACACTGAAATCGATCAAGCGCCTGTTCAACGAACCCGACCTGCCGGTGAACCTGGCGCAATTTCAGGTCAGGCCGTCGATCGAACACCTGCGGGCGATTTCCGAGCTGATGGGCGAACCGAGCCTGTTGCGGGCCTGGCTGACGTTCAACCGCAACATCAACTACGGCGACGAATTCATCTCGCTGCTGCCTGACGAGCTGGCCGACTGGATCAGGCTGATCGACGACCCAAATATCGAACTCTGGTTGCGCTGGGTATTCGCCTGCACACCGATTCGCGGCGGTCTCGACAGCCCGGCAAGCGGCTTCGCCCAGCAGTGGCTGGTCAAGGTGGCGGCAGGCAAGGCGATCGACATTCCGCGGCTGCTGATCAGCGCCGACCTGGCCACCCTGGAAAGCTCGCTGCATATCATCGAAACCTACCTGCATCTGGCCCGCGTGCTGCCGGAACAGTTTCCTCAAATCGCCAAAGGCGAAGAGCAGCGCCGGCTGCTCAACGATGCCATCACCCAGGAGCTCTCACGTAAGCGCAAGCCGCGAAGTGCCGACAAGCGCCGGATCGCTGGCGATGCCAAGAGCTGCAAGCGATGCGGCAAACCCATGCCCGTGCTCAGCCGCCAGTTCAGCCTGTGCCAGACCTGCTGGAGCGAGCAGCGCTGATAGCGCTGCCCATCCCTGCGGAACTTGCGCGCAGCGTCCGAGCCATACAGGTAGTAGCGCAGCCGGAGGTGCACCATGAGCGATGACAAGAGCGCCCCGCCAACTGAGCAGGACGATGCAGAGGCCCTGCCCGAAGAAGTGCGGGAAAACCTGCAGAAGCAGGCGCCACCACCTGCGCCCATTCCTGACCCAGGCCCCTTGTAGGCAAGCGCCTCGCGCTGAGGCGTCTCGACACGATTTGTCGGTGCCGATGTTCAGCTTTTTATGTAGTCGCACAAGTTCCGTACTACCGACCAGCGGCAGCTCCGTTCGTCTCTGAACGCTTAACCTCCCCCGCCCTGAGCCGATAATCCCCTCGCGTGCCGAGTCAATGCCAGTCGCTGGTTACGCTCGCGAGCGGAGCCTCGATGCCGCCTTGGTTCGCCCGTTAAAACGGGTGTTGTATGAAGTCCGCACCTCCCGGAATCGCCATGAAAAAATCGCTTCTCAGTCGTCACCGCCGAATGCTCGGCGCCGCTTCCTTGTGCCTTGCCCTGGTCGTTGTGATCGCAGGCTGGTACTGGCAGTCCGTTTCGCCCGCCACGACCCCAGCCGGCGATACATCGGCTCTGATGCTGCAGCAGCTGCAGCAATCCACTGATGCCTGGACCGCCAATCGGCGCGACCTCTCCACCCTGGTTGGCGACATGCGCGCCAATCGCATCGCCAGCGCTGCCTTGAGCGAGGAAGCGGTTTACGTCTCCACGCTCGGCGGCCAGCACTATTGGCTGGCGGACCAGTCCGGGCGGATCGGCGAGATGATTCTGCGCGACTACAGCAGCGCCAGCAGTGCGCTGTTTCCGGTCACACTGTTCGATACCGACGGCGAGATGCCCTGGTACCAGACTGTACTCAAACGCTGGCCGCTGATCCTGCTGGTGCTGATCGGCCTTGGCATCGCGGCCTGGAAACTGCGTCCGTTCCAGACCTTGAAACAGGGCACTGGCGTGCGCTTTGCCGACGTGATCGGCGCCGGCGAAGCCAAGCTCGCGCTGCAGGATGTGACTGCCTACCTGCGCGACCCGGCGGCGTTTGCCGCATTGGGTGCGCGTCCGCCGAAAGGCGTGCTGCTGACCGGCGAGCCGGGTACCGGCAAGACCCAACTGGCCAAAGCGCTGGCCAGCGAATGCGATGCCCATTTCATTCAGGTTACCGGCAGCGACTTCTCGTCGATGTATTTCGGCGTGGGCATTCACAAGGTCAAGTCGCTGTTCCGAACTGCACGCAAGCATGCACCCTGCATCATTTTTATCGACGAAATAGACGGCATTGGCCGGCGCGGTGAGCAAAGCCGCTCGAGCGACGCCGAGGGCAACCGCATCGTCAACCAGTTCCTCACCGAACTGGACGGCTTCGCGGCTGACAGCGGCGTACTGGTACTCGGCGCCACCAACTTCCCCAACTCGCTGGACCCGGCGCTGGTGCGCGAAGGCCGCTTCGACCGCAGCATCGCCGTCGGCCTGCCGAGCCTGGCCGAGCGCGAGCAGCTGTTCCAGCTATACGCGGGCAAGATCAAGGCCACCGGCGTGGTCGACTACGCCCAGCTGGCGCGTAACAGCGTCGGCCTGACCCCGGCAGCCATCGCCTATATCGTCAACCACGCCGCCCTGCTCGCTGCCCGCGCACAACATGACCAGGTGGTGATGCAGCACTTCATCGACGCCCTGGAAACCTGCCGCATCGGCGAACAGCCGGTGGGCGCCAGCGCGCTGTCGGAAACCGACCGCACGCGCATCGCCGTGCACGAGGCCGGCCATGCAATCGTCGCGGCTGCACTGAAGTGTGGCCGCGTGGAGAAGGTCACCATCCTGCCGCGCGGTCAGGCGCTAGGGGTTACCCTGGTCACGCCGGTCGAAGACAAGCGCCTGCACCTGGAGTCCGAGTTGCGCGCGCGCATTCAGATGCTGCTGGCTGGCCGCGCTGCGGAGCAGTTGTACTTCCATGAAGTGTCGTCTGGTGCCGGCCAGGATCTGCACGAGGCCAGCAAACTCGCCTTGTCGATGGTCGGCTCCCTGGGCATGGCGCCGTCGGGCTCGCTGCTGAGCCTGCAGGCGGTGCGCGATGCCCACCTGGAAAGCGACCCGCGCGAAGCCCTGCAGGCGGCGGACGAGTTGCTGCAGCAGCTCAGCCGCGAGTGCATGACCTTGCTGCAACGCTTGAAGCCAGCGCTCGACACTGTCAGCGAGCGACTGCTGGCGGAGGAAACCGTGCCGGGTGAAGACGTGGTCGCCGCGGTGGCCGAGCTGCACAGCGCGCCTCTGGAAAACATCCCGTTTCTTCCCGGCCATGTTCGCCATTTGGAACGCGTGGCAGCCAGCGCTTACGACACCCTCGATCCGCTGTTCGACCTGGCGGTGATAGACGAAGAAGAGCAGCACCCGGGGCCCGGCATGGCCTGATTCGCCAAACCTGCTGGTAGTACTTGCACGAGCCGCCTATCCAGGCGGCTCGTTGCTTTGCGCTGGTGGTTGCAACCCGCCTCTACTCCCTCCCCATTAACTCCTCCGCTTTAGGCGGATTTTCGCTTTTTACCCGCCTGGCTTAGGCCATTTCCCGCTCAGGGTTTTTCTACGGTTCCTTGCGCAGCGCTCTAACTCCGCCCTCGCGCACCTGGCACGCCATCTGCTCTGGCTTAGACGGCGCGCACACTGCAGCGCGCCTCGACTAATAAGAACGACAAGAGGTCATCCATGAACCGTTCACTGCTCTGCCGCCGCCATTCTCCGTCTGCGCTTCGCACCTGTCCGCCAGCCCGCGCAGTCGCTCGCACACTCAGGGGAATACCCCTTACCCAGCATGTGACCCGCCTGATTGCAGCCGCGGCCCTGGCTGCCAGTTGCAGCGCAACAGCCGAAACCACGTCCATCAGCATCCTCACCGGTGGCGTCAGCGGCGTTTACTACCCGATCGGCAACGCGCTGGCGCAGGTGTACGACGAAGCGCTCGAGGGCCCGCCCAGCAGCGTGCGGGCCACCAAGGCGTCGGTGGAAAACCTCAACCTGTTGCAGATCGGGCGCGGCCAGTTGGCCTTTGCCCTTGGCGACTCGGTGGCCGACGCCTGGAAGGGGGTGCAGGAGGCCGGCTTCAAGGCGCCCCGCGATCGCTTGCGGGCGATTGCGGCGATCTACCCGAACTACATCCAGATCGTTGCCAGCGAAAAATCCGCGATCAAGTCCCTCGCCGATCTGAAGGGCAAGCGCATCTCGGTCGGCGCGCCGCGCTCCGGCACCGAACTTAACGCCCGCGCCATCTTTGCCGCCGCCGGGCTGACGTACGAAGACATGGGTCTTATCGAGTTCAAGCCCTATGCCGAATCGGTCGAGCTGATCAAAGCCGGCAAGCTGGACGCCACCCTGCAATCCGCCGGGCTGGGCATGGCGGCGATCCGCGACCTCGCCTCCTCGCTGCCCATCACTTTTGTGCCGATCCCCGCAGAGGTGATCGAAAAAATCGGTAACGACGCCTACCAGTCGCGGCTGATTCCCGCCGGCACCTACCCGGGTCAGGATCGCGACGTGCCTACCGCGGCGATCTCCAACGTGCTGCTCAGTCAGATAAAAGTCTCCGACGAGCTGGCCTACCAGATGACCAAGCTGATGTTCGAGCAGCTCGACCGGCTGGCTGCCGCTCACCCGGCTGCCGGGGAAATCACCCTGAAAAGCGCGGTGCAAGGATTGCCGATTCCGCTGCACCCCGGCGCCGAGCGTTACTACCGGGAAGTGGGCGTGCTCGACTGAACGCGCATGGCTGGCGCAGCGCTGCTGCGTGCGTTGCATCCTGCTGATTTGAATAGCCAGGCGATTCCGGTAGGCTTTGCAGCTTCTCTAGATAGGAGCATTACCCATGGCCAAAGCCACTGCCCGCCACATCCTGGTTGCATCCGAAGCCAAGTGCAACGAACTCAAAGCCGCCATCGAAGGCGGTGCCGACTTCGCCCAGGTCGCCAAGGACAACAGCACCTGCCCGTCCAGCCGTAACGGCGGCGACCTCGGTTCGTTCGGCCCTGGCCAGATGGTCAAGGAGTTCGACACCGTGGTCTTCAGCGCGCCGATCAACGAAGTGCAGGGCCCGGTGAAAACCCAGTTCGGTTATCACCTGCTTGAAGTGACCAGCCGCCAGGACTGATCGCCCGGCCCCATGCCTGCCAGGCGCAGGTGGGGCCCGACCCAGTCGGCAGTCAGCTATTGCGGCGTGCCGAAGACCTGGGTCCAGTAGATTCCGGCGTCGCTCTGCGGGTTGACCGCATAGGCGGCGCCCATTTCAGTGAAATCCGGGTTCATGATGTTGGGGCAATGCGTCGGACTGGCCAGCCAGCCGGATACGGCCTGCTCCGCCGACCCCTGACCCGCCGCCAGATTCTCGCCGATGCTGCGCCATTGGTAACCCGCACGCGTCGCCCTGACGCCCGCCAGATTGCCCGCCTTGTCGGTATGACTGAAGTAGTTGCGCTGCGCCATATCCCGGCTGTGGCCCAGCGCGGTTTGCCCCAACGTCGCATTCCAGCTCACCGGCGGCGCCGGATCGAACGCTTGATCGCCACAGCGCCGCGCACTCGCCCGCGCCTGATTGACCTGTTCGAGAACCTCCTTGCCGGCCGCCTGCCAATCGCCCATGGCGCTCGACAGCAATGGGCGCGCGAGTATCACCTGCCAGGTATTGCCAGCGCGCAGCACGCCGATTTCCGCGAACTGCGGGTCCAGCAGAGTGGCGCAGTAGCGCTGGCTGATCGCGCCCATCGCCGCCGCCGGACTGGCCGGGCCGGTAACGCTGAGTACCTGAACGGCGGCGTGCTGATAACCGGCTTGCTGCAAAGCGGCTTGCAGTTGCTCCCCCGAACGCACCTGAGTTCGGGCCAGTTGGGCATTGGGCGCGAGCGGCCCGAGCGCCTCGGCCTGTTTGCCCTGGCAGTGGGGCCGCGACTGACGGTATTCGTTGATCGACGCCACCAGCGCAGCGTCGTCGGCGGCGCGAACCGTGCCTGACACGCTCATCAGCACTAGGGCCAGGCCTATCGGCGCGCGCACGCTGTAGCGGGAAAACATATGGGGCAAGGGTTGCATCGACTCACCTGAGGGTCTGGTCTGAACGGCAGACTGTAGACCACGACCTCGCTAAAAACTCCAATGATCGTTACCAGGGGCGAGCGCATCGGCGGGTTGAAAAAATGCCGCCCTGATCGAACGGCATTCATGCGCGGGTAGCATCGATCAATGCCGACGATGCTGCCGTTCATGGCGATGCGCGCGGTGATGGCCGCGGCCTTCGCGCACCGGAACGGCGATATAGCGCACGGATCGCCCGCCCTGGTAACCCTGGTGCCCGCCCTGATGGTAATAGCGATGCGGCAACGGCCTTGGCGCGTAATAAACCACCCTCGGCCGCGGCCGGTACTCATGCCGATGGCGGTCGTCGTGGCGGTGGCGATCGTCCCGCGCATTGCTGATGACCGAGCCCAGCACCGCGCCGACCGCCACACCCGCGATCACCGGAACGACATCGCGTCGCTCGAACGCCGCCGCATTTGCAGCCGTCAGCACGCTGCCGGCCAGCACCACCATTGTGAAAAATCTTCTGAACATAGCGACCTCCGTTACCCGAGGAATGATTTCCCTGCATCGATAAGACACCGGCAGCATGTCAACGGAGGTCAGGCGCAGGTAAACCCAAGGTAAAGGTTCAGCGCCGCCGGGGGAGCTTCCGACCTACGGAGTCGAATGGCAGCGCGCCGACTGGGGTCCAACCTTGCGTCTTTCACCCACGAGGAACTCCCCATGAGCCTGTTCAGCTTGATCAAGCAGAAACTCGGATTCACCGACGACAGCCAGACCCCGACCATCGACATGCAGCGCAGCGCGACCGAGCCAGCGCTCAATTCCCAAGCGCCCACTGCAGCACACAACGCGACCACCGGACCGAGCCCCATGTCGGGTACCGACACGCCCGCGGTGGACATTCCGGCCAAGCTGGACGGCATGACCAGCACCCACCCTGAAAAATTGAACTGGCGCACCTCGATCGTCGATCTGCTGAAACTGCTCGAGCTGGACAGCAGCCTGGAATCGCGCAAGAGCCTGGCGCAAGAGCTGCATTGCCCATCCGACAAGATGGCGGATTCGGCTCAGATGAACATGTGGCTGCACCGCGCCGTGATGCGCCAACTGGCCGAACATGGCGGCAACGTGCCGGCCGAACTGCGGGACTAGGTCAAACCGGCCAGCGCCTGATGGCGAGTCGGTGGCATCAAGCGGCTTCAGGTGTGACAGGGCGGCGCGTGTTTCCGCCCTGCTCCACCCGTTCACGGGGTACCTCGGCATCAACGCTAGATGGCGTTCGGTTCCCAGATCAGATTTCCCTCATCGCTGATTTCCACGACCTTGGTCAGCGCCGCTTCAGCCGCAGTGTCGGCTTCCGACACCAGGTCATAGCGGTGCCCGTTGGCCACCCGATGGATGTGCGCCTTCTCGTCACTCCCCCGACGTTTGACGGCGATAACGGCTTCGAAGGCGTCCTCTGCTGGAACGGCCGAGGAAATAGCTTCAAATTCAGCGAAATGTTTGCGGGCCATACAGGTTCTCCAATCGTGCGGTGTAAACGATGGACAACGCCCTGGCGTAATTGCTCGCGGCAGCCGCCCAAAGGCTGCTGGTCGTGGTGCAGCCAGCACGGGATGCGACTCGCACCGACGGCTGCATAATCAACGGAACCTGACGGGTCGATTAGCCAGATGTGATTAGCCAGGTATACTGGCGCCCCACTTTTTCCACTCGCACTCGCGGACTTCCCATGACCTCTCCCACGCCTCCGGCTGCGACCGCCGAAAGCGCATCGACCCTCGACAGCGCACCGGCAACGCCGAAAAAATCAGCCGGCGGTTTTGTTTCGCTGTTTTCAGCCGCTGCCGCAGCAGCTGGCAAGCACGACGACCAGCCCTGGCACCAGAAGCGCAACAAGTCGGCGCATGAGAAAAAAATCGGCCCGGCGCCCAACGGAACCCGCCGGTCCATGGGTAAGCGCTGAGCAGATCAGGCTGCGCGCGCCCTTGAGCGGCGATCCAGCCAGGCACCGCCGACATTCACCAGCAAACCGGCCAGTACCAGCAGCGCGCCGAACAGCTGAGCACCGTTCAGGTGTTCGTCGAGCAGCAGGGCCGAGGACGTCAGCCCGACCACCGGTACCAGCAGCGAGAATGGCGCGACCTGGCTGGCCGGGTAGCGCGACAACAAGCGGCTCCACAGGCCATAACCCAGCAGGGTGGCGCCGAACGCCAGGTACGCCAGCACCAGCAGTGCCTCCAGGTTAAAGCCACGCAGCGCGGATTCGATCGCCTGCGGCCCCTCGATCAGCCAGGACAGTGCCAGGAACGGCAGCGGCGGAATCAGACTGCCCCACACCACCAACCCCATCAGGTCGACCTTGCCCAGCGTGCGCGTGATGACGTTGCCCAGCGCCCACATGGCCGCAGCGGCGATGGTCAGGGCGAAGCCGGCAATCGTCAGCGTGCGCTCGCCCTGCAGGCCGATCAGCGCAAGGCCGGCGGCAGCGACCACTAACCCCAGCAGGTTGGCCATGCGCAGCCGTTCGCCGAGAAACAGCGCGGCGAAAAACAGGGTGAAGAACGCCTGGGATTGCAGCACCAGCGACGCCAGGCCGGCGGGCATGCCAACGGCCATGGCGGAAAACAGAAAGGCGAATTGCCCCAGGGAAATGGTCAGGCCGTACGCCAGCAGCCAGCGCAGCGGGATCTGCGGGCGCCTGACGAAGAGGATGGCCGGAAACGCCGCGAGGATGAAACGCAGCGCGCCGAGCAGCATCGGCGGCATGCCATCCAGGCCGACCTTGATCACCACAAAGTTCAAACCCCAGACGACAATCACCACCAGGGCCAGCAGCAAATCCTTCGGCGCCATACGGCCTCCCGGGCGGATAAGGCTGCATTAGACCGGCCCTGTGCGACGCGCTCTACATACAGTCGCTCGGCAAATTGCCCATACAGTCGCGCAGAGCTAGTCGTCGCCATCCAGCGAGGGGCCGATCAGCCCTTCGATCTGCTGATAAACCCCAGGGCAGGCCACCAGGAACGGGTTGCCATTGAGCAGGCCGTCGTTGCGAAAGAAGTCATTCATGCGCCCACCGGCTTCCTCCACCAGCACCACGCCAGCCAGGCAGTCCCAGCTCTTCAGATGGGTTTCGTAATAGGCGATCAGGCGGCCGGCAGCGACGTAGGCCGTCATCAAGGCGCCGGAGCCGTTGCGAAAGAACATGCCGCCCTCGGCCAGCAGACCCGTCACGAAGGGGAGGAAGTTTTCCTTGCCGCGGCGGTGGGTGGTGCCCGCCCCCATCACCCCTTCGCGCACATGCTGGGCGCCATGCACCTTGAGCGGCGTGTCGTTGACGAACGCGCCATGGCCACGGCGGCCGTGGAACAGCTCGTTGTGATTGGGGTCGGCGATGGCGCCGAGCATCGGCTGGCCATCGACCAGCAAGCCGATCGACACGCACCAGTTATGCAGGCCGTTGACGAAACAGCTGGTGCCGTCAATCGGATCGATCACCCAGACGCAGCGCGCATCGAGATCGGCGCTGCCGCCCTCTTCACCGAGAAAGCCGTCTTCGGGAAAGCGCCGCAGCAGCTCGACCCGGATGAAGTCCTCGACTTCCTTGTCGGCGATGCTGACCACATCCTGCATGTCCTGGCCCTTGTGCGTTACCCGCAAGCTGGCGCGGCGCTGGTAATAGTCCATGCCGCGCTGGGCCGCCTCGCGGGCAATGGTTTTGGCACACAGGTAGCGGGCTTCGAGATCAAGGTCTTGGTTGGGCGGTGTTGCGTGCATGGAGGAATCCTTTTGGTGACCGTTCATTGGCTCAGCTTAAACGCACTATGCAGGGGACAGGCACATTGGCAAAACGTTTAGCTCAAGCGGGCTGATCGCGGCACGCTTCTGCTAACCTGCGGCCTTTGCCGACGCAGCCCCTGTATGAACCTGTCCGACCTGTTGCTCTTCGCCATCCCCGCGATCTTTCTGACCGGACTGTCCAAAGGCGGTTTTGGCGGCGCGCTCGGCGGTATCGCGGTTCCCCTGCTGGCGCTGGCGACGTCGCCGAAACAGGCGGTGGCAATCATGCTGCCGATTCTCTGCCTGGCCGACGTGGTGGGCCTGAAAGCGTACTTTCGCAAGTGGGACATAGCCAACCTGAAAGTCATGATGCCCGGTGCGCTGATCGGCATCGGTATCGGCTCGCTGACGTTCGAGTTGCTCGACGAGCGATTGATCGGCTTGCTGATGGGGCTGATCGCGGTTTCGTTCGTGATACTCGGACTGCTGAGCAACAGTCAGACGCCGCGCCCGTTGCACAAGGGCCGTGGATTGGCGTTGTCGTCCGTGGCCGGCTTCACCAGCTTCGTTGCCCATGCCGGCGGCCCGCCGGTCATGATGCACCTGCTGCCACAGCAACTGGACAAGCTGCGCTACGTCGCCACCATCAATATGTTCTTCCTGCTGACCAACGCGATCAAACTGGTGCCCTATGCCGCGCTTGGCCAGTTCACCCGCGACAATCTGCTGACCAGCCTGATGCTCGCGCCCGTGGTGCCGTTCGGCGTGTGGACCGGTTTGTGGTTGCAGTCGCGGGTCAATCACACCTGGTTCTACCGGATCGCCCGCGTGGGCATGCTGCTCGCGGGCATCCAGTTGATCTGGCACAACCTGTAGCCCGCAGCCCGTAACCTGTAGCCGGGTGCGCCTGGCCTAGATCGCCGACAATGCCCGGTATTCGTCGTGGGCATGCTGGTCGGTCATGCCGCTGATGAAGTCCTGCAGCATCCGGCAGCGGTGATAGAACTCCCACAGCGCCCGGTCTGGCGAGCCTTCGGGGACGGTTGTCAGCGCTTCGTGGTAAGCCTTGACCAGTTGGCTCGGCAAGCGCCGCGCCAGCATCTGCAGATGCGGTGCACTGCGGCAAGTGCCTGCGGTCAACGCCACGAACGTGGCTGGGCTGGCCTTGAGCAACGGCGCATAGAAGTCCAGCAGGCCTTGCAGAATGCGGTAGCCCTGCAGCTGCAGGGTTTCCACCTCACGGTCGCAGAAGACCCGCTCCATAGCGACGTCCTTGAACGTCTGCACGATGGCGTGGGGCAGGCTCTGATCTTCCAGCAGCGCACGGTCCAGCGTGCCGTGATACACCGCCTCGATGTTGTCGATGAACTGCTGGGCGGCATGCTGCACCAGCGGGTGAATCATGTTCACCCGCAGCCAGATGAAAAACTCGCTGACTTTGTTGATCGGCTCTTCCTGGGAACGTTTCAGCGCATAACTCACCAGCTCGCGAAAGGACTGTTTCTTGCCGGGGATGCAGGCATCGGGTGACTGATGCTGAGCGAATTTATCGACCAGCAACTGGGCCAGCCGCTCGACGCTGAGGATGCCTTTCTCGACCGAATCTTCGATGTCGGCCAGGCAATAGGAAATGTCGTCGGCCGCTTCCATGATGTAAGCGACAGGGTGACGCGTACCTGGCTGCAGGTCGAGCGCCGCGCGCAGGTCGGTGATATAGCCTTCTTCGGCCAGGTAGAAACCGGGTTTCTTGTTCAGGTAGGCGCCGGGCGCATCCTGTTGCGGCTTGGCCTGGTACGCCGGACGCAGGTACTTAAGCAGGCCCGCGGTCTGGGTGTAGGTCAGATTGAGGCGCAGCAGGCTGACCACCAGCCGCACCGCCTGGGCATTGCCTTCGAAACTTTTCAGGTCGCGCAGCATGCGCTCGCGCAACTCGCCGTCGCCTTGGTCCGCTGCAACCGCGGCGGCAAACGCCTCGTCGAGCCCACGCGCGAACCACTCGCCAATGGCGAATTCGCCGAAGTGCCCGAACGGCGGGTTGCCGATGTCGTGCATCAGGCAGGTCATTTCCACCAGGCTTTCCAGCGCGCCTTCGAGCCCATCCAACCCATAATCGGCCGCCTGCGCGCCGAGCTGCTTGTACAGCGTGCGCACGATGAAGCGCCCGGTTTGCTGCACTTCAAGCGAATGGGTAAGGCGGCTACGCACTGCCGCGTTGCGCTCAAGGGGGAATACTTGGGTTTTCTGCTGCAGCCGGCGCACCGCCGCGCTGTTGATGATGCGCCCGCGGTCGCTTTCGAACTGATCGACCAGGGCGCTCAGATCGTCGTCAACCGCGGTCACCCCAACCTGGCCCTTGCCATGGGGTCGTTGGCGGGAAATCTTGCATTTGAAGTTCACCGGTTGCTGCATCGCTGCTGTCTCTGCCGTACCCAGGAACCGCGAGCCTAACGCGGGCTCTGGCGATTACCAAGCGGCAGGCAACTTAACCGCCGGGGACATAAGACTACAAGCCACCGCGGGCATCGTCACCGTGTGCCCGCGTTTGCATCCATCGCTCAGGGTCAGGCCGTCTTGTTTTCATGCAGGCGCACGTTGAGTTCGTCCACGATGGGCGCCCATTCAGCGTCGTCCAGCAATTCCTCTTTGAGGAACGCGCCCTGGGCATCGCTCCAGAATGGCGCCTCGGAAACCTTGACGTGATCCGGCAAGGGATAGTGCCGGGCGATAAAGGCATCGATGCTGGCAGGATCGGATGGCAGACCCAATTGCTCGAACAACGTGCCCAGGTCTTTATTGGACAATTCCATGGTGATCTCCGTCAGGTGGCATTGGCTGGATGGCTTAGCCTGATAAGGCCGCGCGCTGTACCGGAGTAGAGCGCTGCAGCCTGAAGTCAGTTCAACCCAATGTCTCAACCCAATGTCCGTTGCAACCGCTCGGTTGCGCGGCGAACCCTGACCGCTTGCGCGTGTCGATACATCAGGTTTAACGCGAGGGCAGAACATGGGTAGTTACCGACTGAGCACGGCACTGTTCGCACTGGGCGTGTTGCTCGGCTGCGCATCCAAGCCGTGCGAGGACCCGATGAGCGACGCCTGTCGCGATGCGCAATTGCTGCAGCAGAACGACATGTTGCAGGCCAAACTGCTGATCGCCTCGGGCGCCCTGGAAAATCACGAACTGGCAAGTGCCCTGCTCGATCGCGCCGAGAGTCAGGACAAACGTGGCGAGGCTACGTTTTACCGGGCGATTCTCAAGGTACGGGAAGGGCCGCAGGTCGAGGAGGTACTCGAATTACTGGAGGACGCGGCGAATCAGCGCCATCCCTATGCCATCGCGATGCTGCACAAGATGTATGCCGAACCCTACCTGGTGAGCGAAGCCGACCCTGCGAAAGCCGAGCAATACCGCGAGCAATACGCAGGGCTGGACGTTGCCAAAAGCGGTTATCCGTCCATGGACAAGGCCCTTAGCGTGGTCAATGAACTCCTCGCAACGCCGGCCTTTACCGAGACTGCGCAACCCGCCCAGGCTCAGGCCGGCGTGGACTAGCCACTGCATCAGCGGGCTAGAGGCTGCGATTGTTTTTTTTCCAGCCAGGACTCACGCAACAGAACGACCATTGAATTACTGGTGCCAGCGCGGCGCAGACCGACTAAAATCCGCCCCCTACTTTCATCTCCGCCACGTCGCGATTCGCGCACGCCGGAGGACTCGATCAATCGCACGAGCAGAGAACAGCCATGGGCGCACAATGGAAAGCCAAGCCGAAAGAAGCCGCAGCGAACGCCAGGGGTAAGATCTTTGGCCGGCTGGTAAAAGAAATCATGATTGCTGCGCGTAACGGCGCCGATCCGGATATGAACCCCAAGCTGCGCCTGGCCGTGCATCAGGCGAAAAAGGCCTCGATGCCCAAGGACACGCTCGAGCGTGCCATCAAGAAAGGCGCCGGTCTGCTGGGCGAAAACGTGCACTTCGAACGTGCGACTTATGAAGGCTTCGCCCCCCACCAGGTTCCTGTGATCGTCGAGTGCCTGACCGACAATATCAACCGCACCGTAGCCGAGGTTCGCGTCCTATTCCGCAAGGGCCAGATGGGCGCATCCGGATCGGTCACCTGGGACTTCGACCATGTCGGCCTGATCGAGGCAACGCCAGAAGGCGATGCCGATCCGGAGCTGGCGGCCATCGAAGCCGGCGCGCAGGACTTCGAACCAGCCGACGAAGGCAACACGCTGTTCATCACTGAACTGACCGACCTCGACGCCGTGTGCCGCGCCCTTCCCGAGCAAGGATTCACCGTGCAATCGGCGCACCTGGGCTATCGGCCAAAAAATCCGATCAATAACCTGACCGACACACAGATGGAAGAAGTCGAAGCTTTCCTCGAGGCCATCGACGCCCACGATGACGTACAGAATGTCTACGTCGGGCTTTCCGGCTGATCGTCAGGCGCTAGATATAACAAAACCTGTGCGCCAAGGGCCGCGCTGATCAGCAGCGCAGCCCGGCACTTCCACGGACCGGACCTCGAACAGGCACATTGATATCACCCGAAAGATTGTAAAACGGGTAGAATCGCGCGCCGTCGCGCCAGCAGGTCGGTGCGAAAACAAGGATGTTGCAGTCAGGAGCCATCACCATGCACAAATTTCTTATCTTGGCCGCCTGCCTACTGCTCGGCGCATGTGCAGGCAGTCAGCAGACGGTATACGAGCATTCGGTCAAGGCCGGTAAAAGCCCCTTCGCCAAGAGTGCGCTTGAGGCCATTCACAATACCGATGCGATTCCCCTGCCCCTGACACCGGGCCTGCTAGCCGACCACTGGCCAATCAGCGCCGATGAGCCGCGCCTGGATTTCGGCAGCTCGATTTCCAATTACCGGGTGTTTTCCCTGACCCTGAAGAAGGGCGAGCGCTATACCCTCAATGTCAACTCGCTTTGCAACGCGCCGTGTACGCGGTTCAACAAGGTTGCGCTGAAACCGCGCGCGATGCTGCTTGATGCCTATGGTTCGGTGATCGCCCACAAACCCTCACGCGCCGCGGCGGTGGTTGGCCAGATCAGCCTAAGCTGGGACGGCGAGGCACCGGAAGACGGCATCTATTACCTGCTCGTCGCCGCCGACAACGACCACCCCGGACAAACCATCGTGATCGACGATGTCTGGGTGAACAATTCACCGCTGATGGCGGTCAAGGTCGACACGCAAAGCGCCCCGTTCAGCAAGACCAGCGCGTTCTCCGGCAAGCACTAAGCACCTCCTGTACAAAGCCGCCTGATCATCGGGCGGCTGCCTCCCTTCTCATAACGCCATCTAACAATTCTTCCCCCGCCTATGTGGTGGCCTACGGCAGCTTTTGCCAGCGAACAGCGCGAACTACGTCAACATACTGGGCTACGAGCCAGATGTGCCGCATGTCGCGTGTCAATAGCGCCTACGGAACGATCGCCTCGCTTATGAACCTAATCGAAAATGCCAATCGGCCCTGGTAGATCATCAAGGCTATGCTCCCCGGCCAAGGCTAGGCGATACCCACGACATTCAAGGAGGACTCCATGAGCGCATTGACTATGCATATCGGCGACAACGAGACCGCACTGGACGAAGAAACCCTGGCGTTTGCCCACAAGGTTTTCGATTTGGCGCGCAACGGCGATGCGAAAACCCTGGGCGCCATGCTGGACCACGGCTTACCGGTCAATATGCGCAACCACAAGGGTGACAGCCTGTTGATGTTGGCCGCTTACCACGGCCATCTCGATGTGGTTGAAGTTCTGCTGAAACACCACGCCGACCCCGATCTGCGTAACAACAGCGGGCAAACGCCGCTGGCCGGCGCGGCCTTCAAGGGCAATCTGGAGATGCTGCAACTGCTGCTGGAAAACGGCGCGGATGTGGAAGGCGCAACGCCAGACGGCAAAACCGCGTTGATGATGGCCGCCATGTTCAACAACACCAAGGTCATCGACCTGCTACTGGCCCATGGTGCCGATCCTCAAAGCCACGACAATGCCGGCCTGACGCCGCTGCAGGCTGCCCAGCGAATGGGCGCGCTGCAAGCTGCCGAGCGGCTGTTACACGCCCGTTAGCGATGCAGCAAAGGGTAGCTGCGTTCAGACAGCTACCACGAAGAGCCAGCAGCGGCTGGTTCCAGTACTGACTCTCGCGCCGCCATCTTAATCGGGCAATGCGCACGCATGGCCTGACCGAATCGGCGCAGGCTTGTGCACTTTCGACACCACCCTCCCCGCCACCGCCGTCTAGGCTTCAGCCACCCACATGACTGGAGTGCGCTGATGTTCGATGTGCTGATCAAAAACGGACTGTTCTTCGATGGCAGTGGCGCCCCAGGGGTGATTCGCCACCTTGGCATTCGCGACGGCAAACTGCTGCGCATCAGCGCCACGCCGCTGGATGAAGCAGATTGCTGCAAGGTGATAGATGCGGCGGCGCGCTGGGTAACGCCGGGGTTTATCGACATCCACACCCACTACGACGCAGAACTGGTGGCAGCGCCCGCGCTGAAGGAATCGGTACGCCACGGCGTGACGACGGTGATGATCGGCAGCTGTTCGATCAGCATGGTGCTGTCCAGCCCGGAGGACTGCTCGGACTTGTTTACCCGCGTCGAGTCGGTGCCGCGCGAACACGTACTGCCGCTATTGAATGCGCGCAAAACCTGGAACAGCGCCAGTGAATTTGCCGATTTCCTCGACCGGCATCCGCTGGGGCCAAATATCTGCTCGTTTCTCGGCCATTCCGACCTGCGCGTTGCCGTGCTGGGTCTGGAGCGTGCGGTAGACGCCAGCGTGCGCCCTAGCGAAGACGAGCTGCAGCGCATGCAGTGCTTGCTGGAGGAGGCGCTGGACGAAGGGCTGCTTGGGCTGTCGAGCATGACCAATCCCTGGGACAAGCTTGACGGCGAGCGTCAGCGCTCCAAGTCGCTGCCGTCGGTGTATGCGCCATGGACTGAATACGCGCGCTTGAACAAGGTCCTGCGCCGCCGAGGACGCATTCATCAGGGCGCGCCGAATCTGGTCACCAAGTTCAACGTGCTGGCGTTTCTTTGGGACAGCATGGGCTGGGGGTGGCGAAAACCGCTGAAAACCACCCTGATCACCTTGATGGATGTGAAAGCCGACCCTTGGCTGGCATCGCTGCTCGGCCCTTTGACGCGCTGGATCAATCGTCTGACCCGTGCGGATTTCCGCTGGCAGACGCTGCCGGTGCCGTTCGAAACCTATGCCGACGGCATGGAGTTCGTAGTGTTCGAGGAATTTCCCGCGGGCCAGGCCGCCCTGCACCTGGCCAATCATGATTTGCGCAGCGAGCTGTTCCAGAACCCGGCTTATCGACTGCGCTTTCGCCAGGATGTGGAGAAGAAATTCGGCCCGCGTGTCTGGCACCGCGATTTCGACGATGCCTGGATAGTTGACTGCCCGGATCGCAGCGTGATTGGTAAAAGCGTTGGCGAACTGGCCACGACCCGTGGCGAGCACCCTGCCGATCTGTTTCTCGACCTGCTAGTAGCCCACGGGCCTCGCCTGCGCTGGCGCACGATGATCGCTAACCATCGCCCCGAGATAGTCGAGAAACTGGTGTGCGAAAGCAGCACCCTGATTGGCTTTGCCGACTCGGGCGCGCATATCCGCAACATGGCTTTCTACAACTTCGGCCTGCGCCTGCTGAAACTGGTACGTGACGCCTCGCTGCGTGGGCAAGCGGTGATGCCGGTGGAAACGGCGATCTGGCGCCTGACCGGCGAGTTGGGCGAATGGTTCGGGATCGATGCCGGCCGGCTGTACGAAGGCGCGCGGGCCGACCTGGTGATCATCGACCCCACCCGGCTGGACGAGTCCCTGGCGGCTTATCAGGAGGCGCCGATGGAAGCCTTTGGCGGTTTGCAGCGTATGGTCAACCGTGGCGAGGCAGTGGACGCCGTGCTGATCAACGGCCAACTGGCGTTCGAGAATGCTGAGTTCGCCGAAGGCCTGGGCAAAACCCGTGGCTTCGGGCAGTTCCTGCGGGCGGGATCAGCACCGACTCCGTCCTAGGCCCCATTCATCACACTGACCGTGCTAAGAGACCGCCCTGCCCGCTGCGCGGGTAAAGAGCGGATTATTCGCCGCTTAAAGCCAGTAGATACCCAGCACAGCAGCCGCCCCAAGCAGCAGCACCGAAATCACCGGCATGATCAACCGCCCAAGCGCCGACTCGCCGCCCGCCTCGGCTTCAGGGGTATGCATCGGATTAGCCTGCGCTGCACTGCGCATCGGATTGGCACGTACCAGCGGCTGGCTAACAGCCGGTTGTGGTACGGGCGTTTCGGCTGCTTGGCGTAATACCGGGGCCGGCGATGCCGAAACCGGAGCGGGTGCGGGTGCGGGTGCGGGTGCGGGTGCGGGTGCGGATGATGGCTTGGGTAGATCGATGGCACGCATGAATACCGTGGCGTCTTCGTCTTCCGCTTCTGCCACCGTGACTTTTGGCCCAATCACCAGCAAGGTCACCGAGCCGAGCTTGAGCTGGTCGCCGGGCTGAAGCACCGCCGTGTTCACCCGCTGCTGGTTGACCAGTACACCATTGGCCGACGCCAGGTCCTTGACCTCCAGCACATCGTCCTTGAGGTAGAACTCGCAATGCCGGCGGGAAAGCTCCATATCGCTGAAACACAGGTCACACTTGACCGAGCGGCCGAACGTCATCGAACCGTTGATGTGAAATTTCTTGCCTTCATGCTCGCCCTTGACGACTTGCAGAAACCACCGCGGCGCGCTGTCGGTCTTGGTCTTGCTCTTGGCAGGGTCGACGAACAGCAGCTCCACCGCGCCGAGTCGAACACGATCCCCCGCGCGGATCTGGAACCGTGCGCCGACGCGCTCATCATTGACGTAGGTGCCGGTCTGGCTACCGAAGTCGGTGAGGTAGTAAAAACCATGATCCTGGCGGATTTCGGCATGGAACGGGCCGATGCCGGCATCGGGCAGGACCAGGCTGTTACGAGTGTCCTGGCCAATGGTGAAGCGTTCGTCGACAAGCCAGATAGGAGCCTGGCGGTTGTCGTTGAAGTGAATCCTGAGCATACGGCGCATACCTCAATCAGTGATGCAAAGCCCACGGCCTGATGGCAGGCCGGTCCACAGCTAGGCGCTCCAGCAGCTTGCCTGGCCGAGCGTGAGCTGCCAGCAAGCGGCATGTGCGCCACTCAATTCTTGAATATGTTGTTCCACAGGCGCTTGATTGGGTTCTGCGTGCTCGTCTGCTGTTGCGCTGAGCTGGTAGAACCGCTGCGCGCCTTGGCGGGAGCACGACGCACCTGTGCCACACGGCTTCGACGTTCGTGATCGTCGTAAAGTTGCAGCAGCTGCTCATTTGCCGGTTCCACTTCGAGGCCATGCTTGATGTACTCGAGCGCCAACGCGAACTCACGACGCTTGTAGGCGCTCTCCGTCTGCTCGACGAACCGCTGCGCGACCCGGTTGATGCCGGCCAGCGCAAGCAGGTTTTCCGGCTCCCAGGCCAGAACCTGGCGGTAGTAATACGTGGCGCTGTCATCTTCGGGCAGCAGCAACTGATCGGTTGTCATGCGCTGCTCTGCCAGTTCCAGATAACCATTGATCCGCGCTTGCAGGACGCGATTGAGCCCGTCCAGCGCCTGGGGATTGTCGGCATCAAGCAACAACGCCTGGCGGAAAAAGTAGTCGGCGTTATCTTGGGTCGGTTCGAGCAGCTTGCCCTCGGCAAGGCGTTGCTCCGCGACAGCCAGGTAATCGGTTATCTGCTTTTGCTGGTAAGCGTAGTAGCCGGCCGTGGACGCGCCGCCGAATACCAACATGCCGAGCAGCAGCCACAGCCAGAGAAAACGCCGCCCCTTGCTCGCGACACCGCCACGCTGCGGTTTGGCCAGCAGCACTGCCGGCGCGACACGGGTGTTGTCGGGGTCCTGCTCGTACAGCTCGTCGAGGCTGGCGAGCAGCACTTTGCAGTCGCTGAAACGCTCGTCGGGGTCTTTCGCCAGCATGCGATTGAGCAGCCATTGGTAGCTCTGCAAATGCGCCGGCAGGATCGGCAGCGCCATCTGGATATGGTTCATGACGGTCTGCGGATAGCTGGCGCCCCGGTAGGGGTTATTGCCAGTGAGCATTTCCAGGAGGATGACGCCCAGGCTGTAGATATCGCTGCGCGCATCCAGCGGCTGGCACTGCGCCTGCTCGGGGCTGCTGTAGGCCGGGCTGCCGACGGCGATTCCGATCTGAGTGAGGTCCTGGCCGAGTTCGACCTCCTTGGCCACGCCGAAGTCGGTGATGACAGCCGTGCCGTCGTCGCGAAACAGGATATTGGCCGGCTTGATGTCGCGGTGCACCAGGCCTTTGTCATGCACCACAGCGAGGCCGCTGGCGATCTGATGAACAATGCGCAACGCCCGCTGCGGTTCGAAAATCTCGCCCCGGTGCCGCGCCAGATCACCGCCGGGAACGAATTCCATGGCCAGGTAATAACGGCCGTCCAACAGCTGGTTGATGTCGTGAATGGTGATGATGGAGGGGTGATGCAGGGAGGCGACGATGTGGCCTTCCTTGATGAATCGCTGGCTAAACGCCTGGTCGTTGGCGCTCAGCAGAACCTTTACCGCCACCTTGCGATGCAGCGATTCCTGGGTAGCCAGGAACACTTCGGCCATGCCGCCTTGACCAATGCGAGCGTGCACTTTGTAACCGGGAATCGTAAGCAACTGTTCAGTCATGGATTGGCGCACATCAGATTAGGGCTTGGGGTTGAATAAGCGCCGGAAGAAGCCGCGCGGCCTGGCACCTTCGCTGGGCTGGGTGGCGCTACGCCCGAGCACGATACAGGAGATATTGTCTTTGCCGCCCATTCGATTGGCCAGCCCAATCAGTTCAGCGACCAGATCGTCGAGGGTGTGGGCAGTGCTGCAGATTTCATGGATTTGCCGGTCGTCCAGCTCGCCGGTCAGGCCGTCGCTGCATAGCAGGAGCAACTCGTGGGCACCCAAGCTGCCGCGTTTGACGCTCACCTCGAGCGCCTGATCGTCGCGGCCGAGGCATTGCAGGATGACGTTGCGCTGAGGATGACTGCGCGCAGTTTCGACGCTCATTTCGCCGGCGTCGATCATGGTTTGCACCCAGCTGTGGTCGCTGGTCAGCGGCTCGATATGGTCGACATTGACGCGGTAGGCACGGCTGTCGCCGACCCAGGCGATCTCGAACTCAGTGCCAATGAACTGCACCGCCACCAGGGTGGTACCCATGCCGCGGCCCTGAGTGTTGTGCGCAGCAGCATCGAGAATCGCATTGTTGGCCGCATGGACCGCTTCCACCAGCGCAGCGCCTTCGGCGCAGGCCCGGTGCAGAGTTTCCAACGCCAGCGCACTGGCGACCTCGCCACACTCGTGGCCGCCCATGCCGTCGGCAACGGCCCACAAGTTCAGCTCCGGGCGGCACAACAACGCATCCTCGTTATGCCCGCGTACCCGGCCCGTGACGCTTTTTCCGGCGTATATCAGTGTTTTTTCAATCAAGGTCATCGACTGGCTTCTGTAACCTGGAGAACGGCCGCGCTAACCACCTACGACCACACAATTGGCCCATGATGCGATTCCAGCCGCGTGATGTCACCGTTAACGGCGGTTTTTGCCAGTGAACTGTTAACCAGTCGAAGGCCTGCGCGCAGCAAAATGCGCGACATGCCGGGCAAATCCGGCAGCTTTTGCCTAAGCAGGCGTAGACTGGCAAAACACCGACGCCATGTGCTCGAGGAGGTGAAGATGCGGACAAGCCACACCTATAGGCATCAACCATGCAGCATCTATCGAGGCAACGATCATGAGCAAAGGTATGGACTCGAAAAAGCAGGACAAGAAAAAACCGCTGAAAACCTTGCAGGAAAAGCGCCTGGCAAAAAAGGGCAAGCAACCTGACAAAGGTTTGCTCGGCAGTCACTGACCATAGCCGCATCTGCACGGGCCATGCCTGTGCAGATGCGATAGCCGATTTGCCCGCCATGACCGATTTGCGTGTTCGCTGTCTACCCGCCCCGCTTCGCCCCCTCGCGAACAAGTTCTACCGAGCCCACCGCAGCCCGATGCGCGCCCACGCGGACGATCAGGTTTGGGTTGCCGAGCATGGGGAAATTGCCGCAGCGCTGTGCCTGCGCGTTATAGCCGGTGGCCACTGGTTGACCGGTCTGCTGGTCGCGCCTGATGCCCGCGGTCAGGGCCTGGCCCGAGCACTGGTCGAGCATGCGCTGGCCGAAACAACAGCGCCGGTCTGGCTGTTCTGCCATCCGCAGCTGAGCGAATTCTATCGGCGCGTGGATTTTCTACCCGCGCTGGGGTTGCCCGCCGAGCTACAGCAACGCCTGTTGCGCTACCAGCGCAGCAAAACCCTGGTCGCGCTGATGCGCGTTGCACCGGAGCCGCTGCCGCTCAACGCACGCCCATAAAAAAGCGAACAGCCTTTGCAGGCTGTTCGCTGGGTTATCGCCTGACTACGAGCGGATCAGGTGATCGAACGCGCTCAGCGATGCCTTGGCCCCTTCGCCGACCGCAATCACGATCTGCTTGTACGGCACCGTGGTGACGTCGCCCGCCGCGAAGATCCCCGGCAGCGAGGTTTCGCCACGCGCATCGACGATGATTTCGCCACGGTTGCTCAACTCAACGGTGCCCTTGAGCCAGTCGGAGTTCGGCAGCAGGCCGATCTGCACGAAGATGCCTTCCAGCTCGATGTCGTTGAAGGCGTCCGAGTTGCGGTCCTTGTAGACCAGACCGCTAACCTTCTGCCCGTCGCCTTTCACTTCGCTGGTCAGCGCGCTGGTGATGACGGTGACGTTCGGCAGGCTGTGCAGCTTCTTTTGCAGCACGGCATCGGCACGCAGCTGGCTGTCGAATTCGAGCAGCGTGACATGGGCAACGATGCCAGCCAGGTCGATCGCCGCCTCGACACCGGAGTTGCCGCCACCAATCACCGCCACACGCTTTCCCTTGAACAACGGGCCATCGCAATGCGGGCAGTAGGCCACGCCCTTGCCGCGGTATTCCTGCTCGCCCGGCACGTTCATCTCCCTCCAGCGTGCGCCGGTGGCGAGAATCAGCGTCTTGGCCTTCAGCGAAGCGCCGCTTTCGAACGTCACCTCATGCAGGCCGCCGGCCTCCTTGGCGGGTACGATCGCGCTGGCGCGCTGCAGGTTCATGATGTCGACGTCGTACTGCCTGACGTGTTCTTCCAGAGCGCGGGCCAGCTTCGGCCCCTCGGTTTCCTGCACCGATATGAAGTTCTCGATGGCCATGGTGTCCAGCACCTGGCCGCCGAAGCGTTCAGCTGCCACACCCGTACGGATGCCCTTGCGCGCGGCGTAGATTGCTGCCGCAGCACCGGCTGGGCCACCGCCCACCACCAGCACGTCGAAGGCTTCCTTGGCGTTGAGCTTTTCGGCATCGCGAGCGCTGGCGCCGGTGTCGATCTTGGCGAGAATTTCTTCCACACCCATGCGGCCCTGGCTGAACAACTCGCCGTTCAGGTAAATGCTCGGCACCGACATGATCTGCCGCTCTTCGACTTCGCCTTGGAACAACGCGCCGTCGATGGCCACGTGGCGGATGTTCGGGTTGAGCACTGCCATCAGGTTCAGCGCCTGGACTACGTCCGGGCAGTTCTGGCAGGACAGCGAGAAGTAGGTTTCAAAGCTGAACTGGCCCTGGATGCCCTTGACCTGTTCGATCACGTCGGCATCAAGCTTGGAGGGGTGGCCACCGACTTGCAGCAGCGCCAACACTAGCGAGGTGAATTCATGGCCCATGGGAATGCCGGCAAAACGTAGGCCGATATCCGCACCGGGACGATTGAGCGAGAACGACGGCTTGCGGATGTCGCTGCCGTCTTCACGCAGGGTGATCTTGTCGGTCAGGCCGACGATGTCGTGCAGCAGACCACTGAGCTCACGGGATTTGTCGCTGTCATCAAGGGACGCGACGATCTCGAACGGCTGAGTGACCTTTTCCAGATAGGCCTGTAATTGGGCTTTAAGCGTGGCGTCCAGCATGATTCAGGTATCCCATTGACAAAATTCAGGAACAAAAACGCCCGGACGGATCGCGCCCGGGCGTCGGGCACTAGAAGGGCCGGGTTACAACCCCTTAAGCGCGTGGATCAGCAGATGACACTGGAGGAACCGGGCGGGCGGAATCCGCGGCGGCTCCCGAGTGTTTTAGATCTTGCCGACCAGGTCCAGCGAAGGAGCCAGAGTCTTCTCGCCTTCCTTCCACTTGGCCGGGCAGACTTCGCCTGGGTGGCTGGCGGTGTACTGAGCGGCCTTCAGCTTGCGCAGGGTCTCGGATACGTCGCGGGCGATTTCGTTGGAGTGGATTTCCACGGTCTTGATCACGCCTTCCGGGTTGATCAGGAAGGTGCCACGCAGTGCCAGACCTTCTTCAGCGATGTGCACACCGAAAGCGTTGGTCAGCACGTGGGTGGGATCGCCGATCAGCGGGAACTGAGCCTTGCCAACGGCCGGGGAAGTTTCGTGCCAGACCTTGTGCGAGAAGTGGGTATCGGTGGTGACGATGTACACCTCGGTGCCCGCCTTCTGGAACTCGGCGTAGTTGTTGGCGGCATCTTCGATCTCGGTCGGGCAGTTGAATGTGAAGGCTGCCGGCATGAAGATCAGAACCGACCACTTGCCCTTCAGGGACTGCTCGGTGACTTCGATGAATTTGCCATTGTGGAAAGCGTTGACCTTGAACGGTTGAACTTGAGTATTGATGAGAGACATCTAGACGCTCCTTGGGGGTGATGAAAAGGGTGATGGAAAACTTGACCCGAAGAATCCTACCGCACTTCGGCAAGGAATCTTATTGATTGAAGCCATGGCATTGATAAGCCGGCTCAATCGTACCTGCACAAACAATTTCAAAATCAGCCATTTAGCGGCGCGTGAAGCAAAGCTTGCCAGTTAGCTGCACCGCCTAGCTGAGGCTGTCATCTATGACCAGCACCAGCTTGCCATTGATCTGGTTACTTGCAAGCGCTGCAAAAGCTGCTTCGGCGTCCTTCACCGGATAGGTGCCTTGCAACTGAGGCCGCAACCGACCCTCGGCAAATAGCGGCCAGACATGCTGCTGCAGATCACGCAGCAAATCCGCCTTGAACTGATCATCGCGATTGCGCAAGGTCGAACCGGTCAGCTGTGCACGCTTGGCAAGCAGCAGCGCCATGTCCAGCTCGGCCTGGCGCCCACCCATCAAACCGATATTCACCCAGCGACCATCAAGGGCGAGCAGCTGCAGATTGAGCGCAGCGTAGTTGCCGCCCACCGGATCGAGGATCACATCAAACGGAGCGAAGTCGCGCAGCGCCTGCAGGCCATCGTCACCGCGCAGCGCGCCGCCCTGGGCGCCCAGGCTTTCGCAATAGGCGAGCCGGTCAGCCGAACCGACGCTGACCCAGCACGGGTTGCCAAACGCTTTGCACAGCTGGATGGCAGCCGAACCGACGCCGCTGGCGCCGGCATGCAGCAAAACCTTTTCGCCAGGCGTGAGCGCACCCAGCTGAAACAGATTCAGCCATGCGGTTGCATACACTTCCGGCAGGGCCGCCGCTTCATGCAGGGACACCCCGTCCGGAATCGGCAGCGCGTGCCGCGCATCGATCACCACCTGCTCGGCCATGCCGCCGCCGGCGAGCAGCGCGCACACTCGATCGCCTACTTTCCAGTCGCAACCGGCGCCCACTTCGCTGACAACCCCGGCGCACTCCAGGCCCAGAATTGGGCTGGCGCCTGGCGGTGGCGGATACAGCCCGGCCCGCTGCAACAAGTCGGCACGATTTAATCCAGCAGCCGCCACGCGAATGCGGATTTCCCCTACATCACAGGCGGGGACAGGCTGTTCTGCCCATTCCGCACGCCCTTCAACGCCTTGCAATGCCTTCACGCTGCCTCCATAGTGCAGTTAAACCGAGCCCGGCGTGACCGCTGGGCTTTTGCATTGCGCCGATGGAACCTGGCGCCCTTACAGATGGCCTAATATGCGTTATCAATTGCCCCTGCGTCGAATCAGCTTGAAGCGATCCCTGTTTGCCACCCTTCTCGCCCTGAGCGTTGCGTCAAGCGCTCTGCCGGTGTCGGCGAAAACCACCAGTGCTGATCCGTGGGAGTACCTGCAGCCTGATCGCGAGCAGGTCATCGCCAGCCTCAACGTGGTCGAATTGCTCAATCGCCACCACTACAACAAGCCCCCGTTGAACGATGCGCGCGCGGCAAAGATTTACGACGGTTATCTGAAGATGCTCGACCCGTCGCGCAGCTACTTCACTGCCGGCGATATCGCCGAGTTCGACCAGTGGAAGACCCAGTTCGACGACTTTCTCAAGAACGGCAATCTCGAGCCGGGCTTCATCATCTACAAGCGCCATCTCGAGCGTTTGCAGGGGCGCCTGGAGTTCGCTCTCGCCATGCTGGAAAAAGGCGTCGACAAGATCGACTTCAACGTTGATGAAAGTCTGCTGATTGAGCGTGAGGACGCGCCCTGGGCCAAAGACGTCGCCGCACTGGACGATTTGTGGCGCAAGCGGGTGAAGGATGAAGTGCTGCGCCTGAAAATCGCCGGCAAGGAACCAAAGGCAATCCAGGAGCTGCTGATCAAACGCTACAAGAGCCAGCAGGCGCGCTTGCAGCAGACGCGCGGCGAAGACATCTTCCAGACTTACATCAATGCGTTTGCCATGTCGTACGACCCGCACACCACTTATCTGTCGCCGGATAATGCGGAAAACTTCGACATCAACATGAGCCTGTCGCTGGAAGGCATCGGCGCGGTGCTGCAAAACGATAACGAGCACGTCAAGGTCGTCCGCCTGGTTCCGGCCGGGCCTGCGGAGAAAAGCAAGCAGATCGCCCCGGCGGACAAGATCATCGGCGTGGCCCAGGGTAACGACGAAATCGTCGATGTGATCGGCTGGCGTCTGGATGAAGTGGTCAAGTTGATCCGCGGCCCGAAAGGTTCGCTGGTACGCCTGGAAGTGATCCCGGCCAGCAATGCGCCGAACGATCAGACCAGCAAGGTGGTGAACATCACCCGCGAGGCGGTCAAGCTTGAGGAGCAGGCCGCGAAGAAGTCGGTGCTGAAACTCAATCACGACGGCCGTGACTACAAGCTGGGGATCATCGAAATCCCTGCCTTCTATCTGGACTTCAAGGCCTTCCGGGCCGGCGATCCGAATTACAAAAGCACTACCCGTGACGTCAAACGCCTGCTGACCGAACTGGAAAAGGAAAAGGTCGACGGCGTGGTCATCGACCTGCGCAATAACGGTGGCGGTTCGCTGCAGGAAGCCACCGAGTTGACCGGGCTGTTCATCGATCAGGGGCCGACCGTGCTGGTACGCAACAGCGACGGTCGCGTCGATGTGCTGGCTGATGAGGATTCCGGGGTCTATTACACCGGGCCGATGGCCGTGCTGGTCAATCGTCTGTCCGCTTCCGCCTCGGAAATTTTCGCGGGTGCCATGCAGGACTATCACCGCGCATTGATTCTTGGCGGTCAGACCTTCGGCAAAGGCACGGTGCAGACCATTCAACCGCTCAACCATGGCGAGCTGAAACTTACTCTGGCCAAGTTCTACCGCGTATCGGGGCAAAGCACCCAGCACCAGGGCGTGATTCCGGATATCCAGTACCCGGACATAATGGACACCAAGGAAATTGGTGAAAGCGCCCTGCCCGAAGCCATGCCGTGGGACAGCATCAAGCCTGCGATCAAGCCCGAGCGCGACCCGATCAAGCCCTTCCTGGCGGAACTGCAAAGTCGCTATGAAGACCGCACCGCGAAAAACCCGGACTTCACCTTCTCCCGCGAACGCCTGGCGCTGGCGCAGAAGCTGATGAGCGAAACCAGCGTCAGCCTTAACGAAGCTAAGCGCCGCCTGCAGCAAACCGATATCGAGCAGCAGCAGCTGGCTATCGAGAACAGCCGTCGCAAGGCCAAGGGCGAGACCCTGCTCAGCGAGCTGAAAAAAGAAGACGAGGACGAAACTCCAGTTGAACCGGAAAAGACCAAGCCTGAAGACGACGCCTTCCTGGCTGAGGCAGGGCATATCCTGCTCGATTATCTGGGCTTGAGTTCGCGCGTCGCCAAGCAATAGCGAACGCTGCGGGCTGTCATTAAACAGTCATCGAACTGTCGTGAAATGCAGGGGCTGATAGCGATATCAGCCCCTTTGCTTTTTATGGAAATCGATAACCGCCATGAACGTCACCGAGCAGTTGAGCGCCCTGGATCAGATCCTCGCTCACGGCGACTTGCACAGTCTGTTTCAGCCCATCGTCTGCCTGTCGGAACGACGCATTCTTGGCTATGAAGCGCTGACCCGCGGGCCTTCGAACAGCCCTCTGCACTCTCCACTGACCTTGTTCGCCGTGGCACGTCATGCTGGGCGCTTGAGCGAGCTGGAAGTTGCCTGCCGCAAGAATGCCTGCCGGCGTTTCAGTGAGCTGAAGCTTGAAGGCAAGCTGTTTCTCAACGTGTCGCCGGACTCGCTGCTGGAGCCCAGCCACCAGCCTGGACGCACCTTGCAGTTGTTGCAGGCGTACGGCATACCGCCGAGCCAGGTGGTCATCGAGCTGACCGAGCAATCGCCCACCGATGATTTCGCGCTGCTCGACACCGCGCTCCACCACTACCGGGCGATGGGATTCTCGATTGCACTGGACGACCTAGGCGCCGGCTATTCCAGCCTGCGGCTGTGGTCCGAGCTGCGCCCGGACTACGTGAAGATCGACCGTCACTTCATCGACGGCATTCATCAGGACGCTGTCAAACGGGAGTTCGTCGGCTCCATCCTGAAGATGGCCAAGGCCTCGCGGGCCCAGGTGATCGCCGAAGGTATCGAGCTGGAGGAAGAACTGGCGGTGCTGGCGGAGATGGGCATCGACTTGCTGCAAGGCTATCTGCTCTGCCGCCCGCAAGAAAACCCGCCACGCGACGGCTATGCAATGTTGCCCAAGTTCGACAGCGCCCCCGGCCCGCTAAGCGAAGAAAACAGCGACCTGCACGCGCTACTCATCACTCAGCCAGCGGTTTCCCTGAGCACCCCCATTGCCGAAGTGCTGGAAGCGTTTCGTGCGCAAGCCAACCTCAATTCCCTGGCGGTGCTGGACGAGCACCAGCGGCCGGTCGGCATCGTGCACCGCTACTCGCTATCGGAAACCTTGCTCAAGCCGTTCGCTGCCGACTTGTTTGCCCGCAAACCGATCAGCCGGCTGATGAGCGAAGACTTCCTCGCGGTCGAACGCAGCCAGTCGCTGCAGCGGGTCAGTCGCCTGCTGACCAGCCGCGCACGCCAGCGCATCGAGGAAGACTTCATCGTCACCCAGGACGGTACTTACCTGGGGCTCGGTCGGGTGATCGACGTGCTCAAGCTGATAACCGAGCTGAAAATCCAGCAGGCGCGCTACGCCAACCCACTGACCTTATTGCCCGGTAACGTGCCCATTCAGCAATGCTTGACGCGCCTGTTGCAGCAGAATCGTGAAGCGCTGATCTGCTATGTCGATATCGACAACTTCAAACCCTTCAACGACCTCTACGGCTACGCCAAGGGCGACGAGGTGCTGCTGAGCCTGGCGCAATGCCTGAACGAGCGGGTCGACCCAGTGCGCGACTTCGTTGGCCATATCGGTGGCGATGATTTCTTGCTGGTGCTCGGTTCGGCCGATGGCCGACTGCGGCTTAACCGGCTGCTGGAAGATTTTCAGAACCAGTGTCGGCGCTTTTACCGCGAGGAACATCTGCACGCAGGCTGCTTCTATGCCCACAACCGCCAGGGTCAGCGGCAGGAATTTGCCCTGCTGTCTTTATCGGTGGGTGTGGTGCACCTGCATCCGCAGCATTGCGCGTTGCTCGACGCGGGCCAACTGGCCGGCATGGCGTCGGACGCCAAACGCCAGGCGAAGGAAGTGCCCGGCTACAGCCTGCACACGATAGATACGCAGACGTTGTTCGCCGATTAAGCCTGCCGATAGGGCAGCAGGCCGCGGGCTTCTTCGGCATAGGCGTGCACGCCGATACGCTCGCGCTCGAGAAAATCCACCACCGCAGCGCGCAAGCCTGGGTGGCACAGGTAGTGCCAGGAATGGGTGATAACTGGTTCGAAACCGCGAATCAGTTTGTGCTCGCCCTGGGCACCGGCATCGAACCGCTGCAACCCGTGGGCGATGGCGTAGTCCATGCCCTGATAGAAACAGGTCTCGAAATGCAGGCGATCGAACTCCGCCAGGCAACCCCAGTAGCGCCCGTAAAAACTATCGCCGCCCACCAGGCTGAATGCCATGGCCACCGGCTGGCTGCCCTGAAATGCCAGGACGACGCGGATCATCTCGGGCATGCGCTCGGCCACTAGGCTGAAAAACGGCCGGGTCAGGTAGGGCGACTGGCCGCGTACGTGGTAGGTATTGGCGTAGCACTGGTAGACGAAGTCCCACTCCGCCTCACTCAGTTGGTGGCCTTCGCGCCAATCGAACTCGATACCCTGCCCTGCTACTTGCTCGCGCTCCTTGCGCATCTGCTTGCGCTTGCGCGAACTCAGGCCATCAAGAAAATCCTGAAAGTCGCGATACCCCTGATTGCGCCAGTGGAACTGACAACCCAGGCGCTGCAGCCAGCCGTCGCGGCCCTGCAGCAGCGCATCGTCAGCGGTGCAGGTGAAGTTGATGTGCAGACCGGAAAGACCTTGGCGCTCGAGATCCGCCGTGAGCTCATGAAGCAGCTGCCCTGCCGCCGCTGGATCGCCGAGCAACCGCTGGCCACCCACCGGCGAAAACGGCACGGCACCGAGCAATTTGGGGTAATAGGCGATACCCGCGCGCAGGCAGGCATCGGCCCAACCGTGGTCGAACACGTACTCGCCGTAGGAATGGCTTTTTAGGTAGGCAGGCATCGCGGCCAGCACCTGACCTTGTCCATCCAGCAACACTTGGTGAGCCGGTTGCCAGCCGCTGCGCCCGCCGACGCTGCCGCTTTCTTCCAGCGCAGACAGAAACGCATGACACAAAAACGGTTGTGGCTGGGCACACAACGCATCCCAGGTCAGGGCGGGGAGACTGGCGAGCGACTCGATGGCAGCGATGGGCATGCGGGCTTCCACTGGATGATGGGATAAAGGCAACGCCTGCGCAGGCGTCGACAATCTATCGCTAACAGCGCCGACGCACGATAGGGCTCGCTCGCCCCGTGCACAAGCTTCTAGAGTTATCGGAATCCCCGTTTGCCTGGTGGCGTTGCAAGCGCCCTACTCTTCCACCCCTAGAAGTGCACGCAAAAAAAAGCCCCGCACAAAGCGGGGCTCAAAAAAGGAGCAGCGGAGTAAAGCGGGACTATTTCTAAGTCCTAGATTAGAAGACGTATTGCAGGCGACCGATGATGGCTTTGCCGTCGTCCTGGACATCCACACCGTCTACCTGCGATTCGGTATCGAGGTTTTCTACTTCGTAGTCGACGTAGTTCAAGCTCATGCGAACGGCTGGAGTAGCGAAGTAGTTGACGCCGACCACCATGGCGCTGGCTTCGAACTCATCACTGGCATCAGCCGCTACGACGCCGGCCAGGCCCAGGCTGCCTGGAATGGCATCTTCGTCAGAGTCGATGGTGGTGTTCTCGTAGCGAGCGAACACTTCCCAGGTGCCTTTCATATCGGTCGGCTTGTCCCACTTGCCGTCGCTGCCCTTGTAGCCACGTGCAGCGCCGATCATGTAAGAAACCTGTGCGGTGTAACCGTTCATGTCGACATCGGAATCAAGCCCGGCATCCGTCTCGCCAGCGATGCTGCGCTGGAAGTATTCAGCCTGACCACGCAGACCACCGAACTGAGCACCCGACTCCAGTACCCACTCGCTGTCTTTGTCTGCCACGTCCACATCGGCGAAGGTCAGGCGGAAATCGTTGTCGCTACGAATACCCATGCGAGTACGGGCGCGGGCACGGTCATCGTCCGAGCTGCTGTCGTGGTAGTTGGCCGCCAGGTGAACGACGTCTGTACCGTCCAGATAAGGAGCCCAATGCGCACGCAAGGTGTAACCGAACAGCTCATCGTTGCCTTCGGACTCGTAGTTGTTGTTGTTGTCGCTTTCGTCGTAGGTCGCAACTTGAGCCATCAGGCCGTAGCTGTCGCCGGAGTGCTTGAAGTTCACACCAAACTGGGTGTCTTCGTCACCATGGAGGAAGTCGTACATGAACGGACGCTCAATGGCGGTAATCCACGACGAGCTTGTGCTGTTTTCCAGGCCGTAGTCGACACCGAAGCGGCCAACGGTAAAGGTGCCGAAGTCCAGGCCGGTATAGGCGATGAAAGCACGGTCAACAGCGGTGTTTTCACCGGCGGCAGAACCGTCGTAGCTCAGGCGCAGGCCCCAGTCCCAATCGCTGTAAGCGGTGCCTTCCAGGCCGAACTCACCACGGCGGATAAAGGTGTTAAAAGTGTCGTCGAAGGGATCGTTCTGATCCGCAGCCATCAGGCCATCGAAGTTGGTGGCATCCCACTGCAGCTTACCGCTGAGTTTGAAGCTGAATGCTTTGTCGGTGGTGGCGACTTCGAGGCCACCCTTGGTCTTGATCACGATATCGGCGCCGTCAGATGTGACAGTACCGGCGAAAGCCTGGGCGGAAACGGCCAGAGCCAGAGCGCTGGTTGCGAAGCCGGCCATTACTCCACGAAAGCTGTGCTTACGGATCATCGAAGATTCCTCTAAATGGACTTTTAAGTGTTGAAAACACCCGAGCGCTGGGGCTCGTTCGTGCTGGAGGGAATCTTGGCGGGGGGTTATTTCAGCTCAGTTGCTGATATATAAAGATTTGATTACAGCGGAACTTTTTACTCCGTTTATCTATAAGCAGCGGAAGTCGCTCTAGGCCGGCACTTCCCAGTGCGCCCCGTGCCCTTGCGCTTATGCATGCCGGCCATCCAGAACACCGGCACCAAGTACAGGCGTAGCAGCAGCGGGCCGAGAAAATCCAGGCGACGAGAAGCGTCCAGGGCGCCCTAGAAACGATTGAAAAAGCTCAGCATGGTGAATCTCCACAAGCTGGCGCTTGGCGCCGAGGGTCAGATACAGCGAGGGATTAAAAGCGCCAGATGCCCTGGTTATACCAGTCATCCAGCAAAGTTTTGGCGTTGTTGAAATAGGCGTTGTCGGCGTTTAGGCCATGCTGCAGCGCCAGCTCCAGCAGGGCCGGCTCGGCAGCCTCACCGGCCTGCAGACGTGCCGCCAACTGATAGGCGAACGGACTGAGCTGCATAAAGCGCACCTTGTCTTGCCCGTCCCGCCAGACCAGCAGACAGGTCGGCTCGGCATCTGGCGCACAAGGTTGAAAGTCCACACCAATGCGCTGCACCGGCCACTGGTAAGCCAGCGGCCAGGCCAGTGGCGACCAACCCTGCGCAGGCACTTCGGCCTCGCTGACATCCAGCGCCAACTCGACCCACTCGTAATGCGCCAGTTCGAGGATAAACGGCGGATCGCCCGCCTCGGCGACATAGCCCTGCTGCAACCAGGCGAGAAACTCCTGGCTGATCTCAAGAAAGTACGGCGTGTGCGCCTGATGCTCGGCGATAAAACTGCGCACCAGGCGTTGCCAGCGATTGGCCTCGATCAGCCGGTGCAGCACCGGGAAAGCACCACTGATAAAGCCTTCGATATTGTTGAAAAACAGCGTTTCATACACCGCCATACGCTCGGCGGTAATGCCGTCGAGCAAGGAATGCTGCGCAGGCTGGCGAATACGCGCGGCAAAAGCACGCTGTGCTTTTACGCCACTCATGTGCCATAGCCTCTTAGCGGAGCCGCTGCCGCTTGCAGCTGACGGATCTGCGCCACCTCGGCATACAGCTCGGCAATCGGCGGGAAGTTGAAATCCCGTTCCAGCAAGGTCGGGCGCACGCCATGCACGGCGTAGGCCTGTTCCAGCAGCGCCCAGACCGGGTCGATCACCGGCGCGCCGTGGGTGTCGATTTTCAGATCGCTGGCCTGATCGTAATGCCCTGCCACATGCAGATAGGCGATGCGCGCACTGGGCATGGCTGCGATATAGGCGGCCGCATCGAAGTTGAAATTGATGCTGTTGACGAAGACGTTGTTTACGTCCAGCAACAGCTGGCAGTCGGCCTGCTCCAGCACCGCGCTGACAAACGTCGCTTCATCCAGCTCGCCCGGCAACTGCGCGTAGGCCGAGACGTTCTCGATGATCAGTGGACGCTCCAGCACGTCCTGCACGATGCGCACGCGTTCGGCAATGCGCAGCACCGACTCCTCGGAAAAGGGCAGCGGCATCAGGTCATACAGCTGACCATGGTCGGCGCAGGCCGATAGATGCTCGCTGTAACCGCGCACACCGTGCTGCTCGAGAAAGCCCTTGATGGCCTTGAGCAGCTCGATATCCAGCGGGGCAAAACCACCGAGGTTGAGGGACAGACCATGGCAAAGCAGTGGCAGGCGCTCGCTTAAGGCATGCAACTGCTTGCCCAAACGCCCGCCCGCGCCGATCCAGTTCTCCGGCGCCACTTCGAGGAAATCCACCTCGGCTGCGCTGCAGTCCTGCAACACGCCGAGCAGGCCGCGCCGCAGGCCCAGCCCGGCGCCACTGACGAAATGCTCCGGCATGTGCTGCCCTCGCACGCTCATTTACTCGGCTTTCTCGGTTTTATCCGCGCCGCATTTACCTTCACCGCACTTGCCCTCACCACATTTGCCTTCGGCGGCGGCCTTGGCGCTGGCTTTATCGTCTGCACCACACTTGCCTTCACCGCACTTACCTTCGCCTTCGGCCTTCATTTCACCGCCACACTTGCCCTCGCCACAGGCGCCTTCCGCGGCTTTCTCGCCGGCCGCCAGGCTGTAGCCGCCACTCAATTCCTGCGCAGTAAAGGGGTTGCCGGCCGCTTGTGCGGTGAAGGCCGTGCTGCTCAACAGCGCGGCGCCAAGGGTCGCGACAACAGCGTTCAAGTGCTTCATGGTCAATCTCCAGGTCGTTTCAGGATCGGGCCGGTTGGCCTCTCGCCACAATGGACGAGGCAGTTCGTCGCGCGTTACACGCAGCAGTGTTTTTTTGCATGGGATAAGCCGCTCAAATATCGACCCGCCGGCTAACCTGCGCTGGCAGCGCAGAGATCACGGGCGTGAGCACGAGCCGCTCAGGGATGGCGGCGCTTCTCGGCAAGCTTGGTCGCCAATGCATCAAGGTCCGCGCGCTGACCTGACGGCAGCTGGCGCAGCACCGCCTGACTGAGGCGCATCTGGCGGATGAAACGGCGGCAATTGCGACACATCGCCAGGTGCGCGTGCACACCCAGGCGCTGTCGCAGGCCGAGCTGGCCGTCGAGAAAATCACTGGATCGGGCAACCAGTTCCTTGCAATTCAGCATTGGCCGGTCTCCTCAAAATGCTCCAGGGTGGCAAACACCTTCAACCGCGCGCGGTGCAGCAACACCCGTACATTGGAGAGCGAGACGTCCAGAAGATTACAGATTTCCTGCAGCTCCAAGCCCTGCTGCTCGCGCAACTGCAGCACGCTGCTTTGCAGCTGCGGCAGGCAGGCCAGGGTTTTCTCCAGGCATTCGCGCAGCTCGGTCTCGGTCAGCAGCGCTTCGGGCGTGTCCTGATGCCAGGCATGGGGTGCTAGCAACCAGTGGCCGTCGTCGGCAAAACGCTCGTCGCCAACGCTGCCGTGGGGCGACGGAATATCGTCCAGCAACACTTCGCGGCGGTTGTGTTTGAGGCGCGTTTTAGCAGTGTTGGCGGTGATGGTCAGTAGCCAGGTCTTCAGGCTCGAACGCCCCTGAAAGCCTTCGAGGTTGCGCACCACGGCAAGCCAGGCGTCCTGCACCACTTCATCGGCATTCCGGCTTCCAACAATGGCGAATGCCACCGCGCGCATCGCGCTCTGATGGGCGGCGACCAGCTCGCGAAAGGCCTTTTGCTCACCCGCCAACAGGCGAGCGAGCAAGACGTGGTCCGCCGGGTAATCCATCAATGCTTGCGCAGGATCACGCTGCCGATCGAATAGCCCGCACCGAACGAGCTGAGTACACCCAGCGCGCCGCTGGGCAGGTCGTCCTGGTATTTGTGCAGGGCGATCACCGAACCGGCCGAGCTGGTGTTGGCGTAGGTGTCGAGGATGACCGGCGCCTCGTGCGGCTCGGCGTCGCGGCCGAGCAGCTTGCGGGCGATCAGCAGGTTCATGTTGAGGTTGGCCTGGTGCAGCCAGAAGCGTTTGACGTCCGCGACGTCGAGGTCGTTTTCCTGTAGGTGCACGCCGATCAGCTCGGCCACCATCGGGCAAACATCACGGAACACCTTGCGCCCTTCCTGTACGAACAGTTTGTCCGGGGCACCAACGCCCTCCTCCGCAGCGCGGTTGAGGAAGCCGAAGTTGTTGCGGATGTTGTTGCTGAACTGGGTCAGCAATTTGGTGCTGATGACATCGAATTGATACTTGGAGGTGGCCAGGTCGGCACGCTCGATAATCACCGCCGTGCAGGCATCACCAAAGATGAAGTGGCTGTCGCGATCACGGAAATTCAGGTGACCGGTACAGATCTCCGGGTTGACCATCAGAATCGCCCGCGCCTGGCCGAGCTGTACGCTGTTGGTCGCCGCCTGGATGCCGAAGGTGGCCGAGGAGCAGGCGACGTTCATGTCATAACCGAAACCCTGAATCCCCAGCGCAGCCTGGACTTCGATGGCAACGGCAGGATAGGCGCGCTGCAGGTTGGAGCAGGCGACGATCACGCCATCGATATCGGCTGCCGTCTTGCCGGCCCGCGCCAGCGCTTCCTGGGCGGCACCGATGGCCATCTCGCAGAGAATTCCCCACTGCTCGTTGGAGCGTTCCGGAATACGCGGGGTCATGCGTCGCGGATCGAGGATGCCGTCCTTGTCGATGACGAAACGGCTCTTGATCCCGGACGCTTTTTCGATGAATGCGCTGTTCGATTCGGTGAGTGCTTCGACTTCGCCTCGGGCAATCGCGTCGGCGTTGTCGGTATTGTGGAGCTGCACATAGGCGTTGAAAGCTGCCACCAGCTCGTCGTTGGAAATACTGTTGGCCGGGGTGTACAGACCAGTGCCACTGATTACGACGTTGTGCACGGGGCGCTCCTCTTATCAAGCCGCCGCAGCAGCCATATGTAGGGTGATTCCGGGCCCGCAGGCCACAGGGACAATAGTGAGAAGCGGTGTGCTTTTGCAGTCAATGGCAGCACCCGCTTGAGGCCGTAGAGTGTGCCACAGCCAACCAGGCCGCGTCCTCAGCTCATGCAGGCCTATTGATAACAGATGAAACCCCTGCGTGTTCTTACGCCCCTTTGGTACGCGCCGCCGGCCGCCTAGCCAATCCTCGATCACTCACCCATCTGGGCGATGGCTGGAATAATGGCGCTCACTATGCTGCAGCGACCCCACACAACAACATAAAAAGGGTCATACCATGCGCAAGCTCGTTCTGGCTTTCCTGCTTAGCGTCGCATCCCTGGCCGAAGCCGCCACGGGCGTTTTTCCCGATAGCACCTTTCAGAATCTCGATCACGGCCTTTACTGGTTCGGCTATGGCGACAGCTGGCAGAAAGCCGTGCCTGGCCACAGCAACGCCTATTACGGCGCTAACAAGCCTACGGTCATCTATATCCATGGCTGGCAAAACGGCTCGACGCAGCGCAAGAACCGCGAAACCTTCAACCGTCAGGACGCCGGCGGGCCCAATCTCGACCTCGCCCATGCCTGGCTAGCCGCCGGTTACAACGTTGGCATCCTGTATTGGAATCAGTTCGCCGACGAGGGCGAGGTGAAGGACGCCGAAGCGAAAATCTGGACCGCCGCCGGACCGCGCGCCATGCGCTGGCGTAACAGTTCAGGTAGCTACAGCAACGGCCCGGGGCAATCAGCAAGCGACCTGCTGTTCGCCAGCTACAGCGCCAATCTGGCCGGTTACACAGGCAGTAATATTCGTTTGCTCGGCCACTCGCTGGGCAACCAGATGGCCATTGTGCTGACGAAGAAAATCAGCGACGCCATTGCCGCCGGCAGCCTAAACAGCAAGCTGCTACCTAAACGAGTGGCGCTGCTTGACCCGTTCTACTCCAATTACGCCAAGAGCTATCTGGGCAACAAGTGGGTTGGCGAAGTCTGCCGTACCTACGTCAGCGCCCTTAAGAGCAAAGGCGTGATCTTCGAAACCTACCGCACCTCCGGCGCCAGCAGTACCGGTTTTATCGGCGATAGCAATAGCGGCCTGATGAACATGACGGCGTTCACCGAACTCAAGCCCTGGTATTTCAGTGCGACCCAACTGACCGAGAAACACAATGCGGCGGTTTGGCACTATCTCTGGTCATTCAGCTTCAACCCGCCACTGATCACCGGCAGCAGCAACCAGGCGGCATCGGCGCGCACAGGAGACAGCCGTATCGCGACGTTGATGAACGGCAGCAAGCGGCTGGTGCACGACCAAGGCGCCTACAGCAAGGAACCCTCGGACGACAACTTCAAGGAAGCGGCGCGCTGATCTTGATCAACCTGCACCTCAACCTGACCCAATGAAAAAGCCGTGGTCGACGACCACGGCTTTTCAGAGCATCACGCACACTGCATACATCAATAATCGGGGTCGACCTCGACGATTTCGGTGGAAAAATTCTTGGCATAGGTCATCAGGCGATCCCGCGCCTCTTCCAGGGTTTTGCCATAGAGATGGGATGGATAATGCTTGCCATCGGGTTCGAAGGTCGGCTTGTAGTGATGGCTGATTTGCCAATAGAAACAACCGACATCCGCCGGCAAGTCCTCGCACAGGCTTACCCTGCCCTTGACCGGATGATTCAGCCCTTCGACATCAAAGATGTGCTCTTCAAGAACCTTGTAACTCCTGACCGCCATCCTTCTCTCCTTTCGCTATCAACCAGTACCACGTCTGCACTTCGACGCATTAACTACTGGAAAACTTGACTGCCCAAACGAGCGAAAAGTTCGTGCCGGACGATGGCGGGCGCGCACGCAGTGCTGCGAAAAGGGCGGGTCCCTGAACCGGTACGGATGGCGCCTCGGAAAGTGAAGATCGATAAAGCCCTGCATCTGAATACAATCCAGAAACGCAAAAGCCCCTGACTTGGTAAGTCAGGGGCTTTAGGTGTCGCGATATGGCGGGAAGATAGGGATTTGAACCCTACTTTTACGGCTTCAATTCGTCGCAAACCGTTGCAGTGCGGGGCTTTCTCCCTCCTCTACCGTGCCGATTCATCACTATTTAGCGCAGTGTTTTCGACACTTTATCGACACTGCCGTTAGCGGTACGATGTAGCCTCTTTGCCAAATTTTGCCATAAAGGCGGATTTCGTCATGAGCACCATGAACATTTCTTTACCAGATGCGCTGAAGAGCTTTGTCGATGAGCAAGTTAACCAACGTGGCTACAGCACAAGCAGCGAGTACGTTCGCGAGCTAATTCGCAAGGATCATGATCGGCAGTATCTACGTGGCCTGCTTCTGGCTGGAGCGGAATCTGTGCCCACTGCGCCTGCAGATGGCGACTACTTCGAATCGCTACGCGCGAAGGTGCGGAACGCTCGGGCATGAAGGCCAAACCGGTTATCCCGAGAGCACTGGCGAGCCAGGATGTTGATGACGCAATCAGCTACTACCTGAGCGAAGATGCCGAACAGGCTGCGCTTGGCTTTATTGATGCACTGGAAAAGGCCTATACCCACATTGGGCGCCATCCATCCTCTGGCTCTACCCGCTACGCCCATGAACTCGACCTGCCGGGCCTGCACTGCTGCCAGCTAAAACGCTACCCGTACCTCGTCTTCTATATACAGCGCGACGATCATATAGACGTCTGGCGGATCCTTCATGGATCAAGTGACATTCCTCACCAGGTAAGCGGTATTGAACATTTCTAATGGTTCCGCCAATGACTAAACCCCCGCACTGCAAAAGGTGAGTAAGATGGATTTTCAGGTCTTCGCATCAATCATTGGTATAGCTTTCGCTGCATTGATAAGCGCTTCAGGTTACTTATATAAAAATCGAATGGAGACAAAAAGGAGTGCTCGAAAGGTACTGTATTATCTTCTTGAAATCCGTTACGCCATTAATACATCGCTCATAGATCCTGCATCAATTTATGACCAATATATCACTCATTGTTTTAAAGCATTTTCAGATAAAGGCGGGATAGTAAACCGTGGCCAAGTAGAGTCTCTAATAGGGAAATATGTTTATCAACACTTCGTTAATATTGCGGACTCTTTAAAAACAGATATTGACGAGAGGATACTTATTCCATATGAGCAAGCTTTGCTAGAGCTTAGCGAGATCAATCCTACTCTCGCCTACAAACTACGGGGTAAAGAGAGACTTCAACACGCCATCACACACACATCAGCTTATAGTGACACTTTCGAAAATGAAATACTTCCTACTCTCCCTTTAGTAACTGGTGAGATGAGCCGTGCGATAAAAAAATTTTCATCCTCACAAAAAAATGAAGCTCTTGATGATATTGAAAACTCATTTAACGACCAAATTTTGATGGTTGCTAAAAGCTGTGGTGTTTTTGATTATTTGAAATGCAAGAAAATACTTAAGCAATCCATTGATCAGTCCGTGGATTTTCCTGACTTTAGCAATGCCTTAGATGAGATTACGGAACTCCTTATAACTGAGTTGGCAAAATCTTAGGAGCAACCTATAGCTCCTTAGGGAAAACCATTATTTTCGACAGATGGTTGCTCCCGCCCGCCTTGCCAGCTAAGGGCTAGCTCTGCGCTGGAGGCTCAATTGACTCTAATCATGGATTGCCATCTTGTCTCATCCGCTTTCATTAGCCAAAATGCAGCCCTTTGAGGGGTTAGCTGTACAAAACCCCAGTACAAATGCTTCAAGCTTTGCTGGGGCTCTGTAGATCTACTAGCCAGCCCGTCGCGTCGTCTGAGTCTACTGGTGAGTCATGCTTGAATACGTCGAGGAAACCGAAATTAAGCGGGTTCCATACCCAGCGCGGGAAAGTCTCCCCGCTTTAGCGTCTCCATTAAAAAGCATCGAGTTGTTCGCAGGCGCGGGAGGTCTAGGGCTAGGCTTTTCGTATGCTGGTGTCGAGCATCTGGCGGTTGTTGAATGGAATCGTCACGCTTGCGAAACTCTCCGCAACAACAAGCGTAAGCTCATAGAGCCGCTAGCTCATTGGCCGGATGTATTTGAAGGCGATGTTTCTAATTTCAGCTACGACAAATTCTCTCAGGTCGACTTGATCACAGGCGGTCCGCCCTGCCAGCCTTTCTCTATGGGCGGTAAACATCGTGGCTTCCTCGACGCTCGGGATATGTTCCCTCAAGCAATTCGTGCAGTCAGAGAAACCCGCCCCCGCGCCTTTGTTTTTGAAAATGTTCGGGGTTTAGTACGTAAATCATTTACTGATTATTTCAACTACATTATCAAGCAGCTTGAATACCCCTCACTCGTGGCAAAGCCTGATGAGGAATGGCTTGATCACCTAAAGCGGCTTGATCACCACGCGGCCCAAGTAGCTCAACCCGAATACATCGTATCGGCTACTTTAGTGAACGCCGCTAACTACGGTGTACCGCAAAAGCGAGAGCGCGTGATCTTTGTTGGATTCAGAGCCGACGAATATCGTCGCCCTTGGTTTTTCCCTGCAAAAACGCATAGCCACGATGCCCTACTTCACTCTCAATGGGTGACTGGCGAATATTGGGAGCGGCATAAAGTCGCCTTGAAAGCCCGTTTAGCACCATCAGAGCGCTCAAATAAAAAATTAGCTGATCTACGCCAAGTAGATCCACAAAGCCTAATTCTGCCCTGGCTAACTGTTAGAGATGCAATCTCGGACTTACCTGACCCAGAGCGAAAACCTAACATGGGTTTTATACAAGCTCATAAATTCCAGCCAGGCGCTCGATCTTACCCAGGACATACAGGTAGCCCGTTAGATGAACCATCTAAAGCACTGAAAGCTGGTGGCAATGGCGTACCGGGTGGGGAGAATATGCTACGCCGGCCTGATGGGTCCGTTCGTTACTTTACCGTTAGAGAAAGCGCCAGAATCCAAACCTTCCCCGATAGCTTCCTGTTTGAAGGCACATGGGGCGAAGTCATGCGTCAACTCGGTAACGCCGTACCCGTACGCCTAGCGTCCACGGTAGCGAAAAGCGTTTGTGAATATTTAAACGGAAACTAAGGCACAAAGGGATGGCAAAAAATTCTGCTAAAGAGCCAATGGATCAACTGACCCAGGAGCTCAAAGCCCTGGTTCACAAGATTGAAGAGCTTGGGGAAGGAGCTGATGCGAAAGCTAAAGTACGTGCCTTAAAAGCATTATCTGAAGTATCCAGCCAGATTAGCGACGTCACGGCAAGCCTCGACCCAATCCTACGGCCGGATTCAGTATTTGACCCTGGCGCTCCTGATACCATTGGCCGAATCATCGCCTTGACGATGGTCGCGCAGAAAAGACACCCCCTATCAAAAATCCCGGACTTCTATGGTTCCGGCATTTACGCTATTTACTACACCGGGGATTACGACGCATACGGGCCACTAGCCAACACTGAGCACCCTATCTACGTAGGGAAAGCAGATCCCAATGACGCCACATCACAGGATGCCGTGTCACAAGGAGTGAAACTGTCTGCAAGGATGAACGAACACGCCAAAAACATCGGTAAAGCTGTCACGACTCTTAAGCTCTCCGATTTTGAATGCCGGTTTCTAATAGTCAAATCAGGTTTCCAAGCCTCAGCAGAGCGCTACCTCATCGACTTCTTTAAACCTATCTGGAACAGCGAAACTAAAATCTGCTTTGGTCTGGGTAAACATGGCGACAGTGCGCTCACCCGTGTGAATAAGCGCTCCCCTTGGGATACGCTGCACCCGGGCCGTGCTTGGGCTGATAGAACCTCAGAAGATCAAAAACCGGCTGAGCGAATCAAACACGAAATCACTGCACACTTCTCAGTACATCCGCCCTATCAAGACTCGCACCAGATTTTTGATAAATTCAATGAGGAAATGCGTCAGCTAAGTACTGAGCACTTTTACTCATTAGATGGCGATATCGTCGATATAGTGGAGTCGTTGCCTTTGAAATAAGGAAGTATGAAAAGACTGGATATTCATACTTGATTTAACTTCTTAGATTCACCTAAAATAAAAAGCAGAAATTCTAACCATCAACCAGTTTTAAATCTACGCCTTTCAACTTTTCCCGTGGTTTTATTTTTGAATAAAACAAGTCGAATACACATAATATATAAAGGATCAACCACGGAATAAAGAACTGCTTTCTCGTTACGTCTTAATATAGGTGTTTCTGCAGAGCACAGCTCACCAAGAATACTACCGATACCCATATTTGTTTCTGGCACAGTGTCAGAAAATTCCTTCCTAATTACTGCCTCAATTTCCGATGGCTGCAAGGGACTTTTGTTTATCTTCCCTATAGCATAAATTACCTGATTTCTACGCCCAACAGTCGTCTCCTTGCTATTTAAATGCGACTCAATAACAGAGTAAACCGCTCTCATACTTTTCCTTAGCCAATGAGCACTAGCATCTTTCAATAGGCCGTCTTCATAACTCCATTCATTAATTTGTACTTGTTTAGCTATTTGTGCGCAATATTCTTGCACACACTGAGCGATACCCAAAGTATAGTGAAACACTACCCGCTTTAGTTTTTCTATATCTTCGTTATCTAAAGTAATCTTTAGTTTTCTTACAAATCCCTTCTCAATTATCCACTTAATTTGTTCTTGATCTAACCCGCTAACCTTAGAAACTTCTTCTATTCTATTAGAAATAGACCTTAAATTTTTCGAAGCTCCAAAGAAATCACCTACTCCATTCGGAGTTCCCACAATTAGCAGCTTTATTTTATAAAGAGCATATCTTTCATCATCTAGCAGCAAAATAATGCTGCACAGCTCATCCACTAACTGCTCGTTCCCAACTAGCATTTCTAAATTTTCAATTACAATTACGGTATTTTTAGATTTATTACCGACAAACTTAAAAGCAGCCAATAGTGGCTCATCGGTTTGAACATCATAGCTTCTAGTCGCACCCAAGCCCCCCTCAGCTATGATGGCGCAAGCCTTGGCTTCCTTACTCTCCTCTAAAGCCGTGTTATTTAAGCTGCCTTTAGGAATACAAACCTTGTAAATTTCCTCAGTTAACGAACCAAGCCTTAACGCGTTTCCGCAGTTAGCCACTACATATTGAGTCTTATTTTTACTAAAAACATGCTTATAAAGCCAAGATTTTCCATTGCCACTTTCCCCGAAAAGCATCGTATGCATATGCCCTTCAATCGACTCTTCTAGCTCTTTCTCTAGAACAGCCCTTGAAACGTACATATCATCATTTACTGCTCTTGTTCTAGGGGTGAAAACATCTGATATTTTTGGCCTACTTAAAAATCCCACCACAAAAATCTCCTTTCAATGGCCAAATTGATATTAGCCCTACCAGCGAAACCAACTGCTAGCTACTCTTTTAGTAATCGCTATCCCGCGTTTGGACTGGCCAATTTTGAATTTGCTTCGTCGTATTGAGGGCTGGTTTGCCCTACTTCTGGCGCCGTATTTCCACTAGCCAGCCATAAAGCGTACTGCGGATACATTTTCACCAAGATAGAAATTTCGTCGGTGCTCATTCGAATTGCACCTTTGCTTATGTTTTTCCATCGCTCGTGATTCGTTTCCCCTAGCTGACTTAGCTTCTTAGGCCCAGCCATCCTGATCAATAGGGTTGCTCTATCTTTAATATCTTTCATATTATTAATTTAAATCGAGGCACTATTTACTCCAATAAAAAGCAGGAGTAATCTTTGCCTCGGAGTAAATATTGCCTCAGGTTGATGATCCCTTAATGCCACGAATAGTGACGGAACGAGCATGGAACTGGAAGAGCTGGAGCCTTCGAAGCTAATAGGTCCGCAACAGGACGTTGAAACTGTCGAGTCATGGGCTGAGCGTAACGGCCTCACTTACGGCACCGCACGCGCTTGGGCCATGAAAGGTGTTGTGCCTACGGTCAAGCTCGGTAAGCGTCGCATGATCAATAGCGCTCTGCTTCGCTCTTGGCTGCTGGAACAGGAGTGGACGGCTTGAATTACGTCTCTGCGCTATGCGCTCGTCAGCTTCTGTCAGTAATCCGCTATGCGGATTTCAAGACATCGCTATCCGCTCTTTTCGCGTTTCACCGTTTCTTATTAATGCTGCGCGTAAATGGCTCGATGAATTCTGATCAATACGCACGCCTTTTAGCGCTTGCTGCTAACGCCTGTCGCTACTGCATCCAGGGCAGTGCGCAGGCGAGGGTTACCCCATGAGCCGCACCGACCAGCAATTTAAGCTCCGCATGCCTGCAGCACTGCGCGCCCAGGTCGAGCAAGCCGCCAAAGAGGCGCGCCGCTCCCTGAATGCTGAAATCGTCCTTCGCCTTGAGGCGAGCTTCGCCCATGTAAAGCAGGAGGTTTCCCAATGATCTATGCCAGCTCCGGGCTCCCAGGCGAGGGCATGACCTATGACGCCATTCAACTACAGCAAACAGCCGCACCCCGAGAACTGCGACTGCTCTGTCTGTTGGGTAAAAGCAGAACTGGCCAAACCATCTTCGCCCCGGTCTGCACGCTGCGACCAATGCCGCCCCGCGTCTGTTCAACGTGGCCGCATCCTAAGCATGGGTCTCGTAAATGGTGTGTGGACGCCCTTGAAGTGGGAACCGGTAATAACGCCTGCTTATCACTGCGCCAAGCACACCCCCAGCGACCGACCACCCAAGCCGCCCCGCTATTGGGTGGAAGTGGCGAGCATCGGCAAGCCGGTGCCTTACGTGCCGCTGCGCGAACCCTTCGAGCTGACGGGGTGAACGCATGATTGGCTTTGACCCTATGACCCTGTTCGTTCTCTTCCTAACGCCTATCGGCTGTCTGTTTGGCGGTTACTGGTTAGGCCGCATGGACAGCACTCCAGCAGTTCGCCGCTGTGCAGATTCTCGGTTGGCCTATACCCGCGCCGAACTCCACGGCTTCACCTTCGGCATGGTCGCTGCTCTGGCCGCGATTCATGGCAATGCCGATCCGCCCAGTAGATCGCCGCCTATGTCCGGGACTGGTTTACCAGTCGCGGGCATAGGTGGCGAAACGGGATGACAAGGGCGAGGCCCTTGGTGTCCACCGCCTAACAGTTCAACGCACGACCCGGCTTTAAACCCCGGCAAGCCGAAACAACCCAGCAGATTCGAACGTTGAAAGTTCACCTGCTCGGGATCGCTCTGCCTGCTGAAAGGCAAAACCGCGCACTAACGCGCAACTAAGCGAGGAAACAAAAGATGGCACGTTCGATTATGGAAGTTGCATTTCTGGGCACCCAACGTTTCGACGGCGAGGGCGGCACCAAATACATCAAGGTTTTCTACGGCGACGAGCCGGACGGCAAAACCGAACACGGCCTGTCGATCATCGGCATGGCGGCTGATGACGATGCCGCCGAAGAAATCTTCGCAGCCGGCGCCCACTTCGACCCGCTGCAGCGCGTGCGCATCACCTTCGACGTGGCCCGTGGCGGTCAGAACAAGGGCAAAAATCTAGCCCTGCATCTGGAAGCGGTCGAGGCCAAGCCAAGCGCCCGTCAGCCACAAAACCCCCAGCGCCCGACCACTCAGCCCGCGCCTGACGCGGCCAAGTCCTAAGGGGCGGCTCCGGTGGTGTGGATGTTCTGCAACCACTGCCGCAAAGGCTCGCCGGCTCACTGCTGGCGGGTCATTAAGGCGTGTCCGCACTGCCGGAGCCCCCAATGAATTTTCTGGCGTGTGAGGGCGACTGGTCGGTTGGCCCAGGTGGTGAACCCATCTGCACCGGCTCACTGGTTTCGCTCACTCGCGAGGAAATGCAAAGCCTCTACGGCTCTGCACTCAGTTGGGATCAGGTCGCCGAGCTGCAAGGCGAAGTCATCACCCTGTTCGCCGTGGTGTTCGGCTTCTTGGTCCTGAAAAAAGCCCTGAAATAGTGAGGTAACACCCCATGAAACAACACCTGCAATCCCTGAAACGCTCCCTCGGTGTCGCCACCGCTGCTGGCGTGCTGTCGATCCAACAGGCCTATGCCGCTGTGCCGCCAGAAGCTACCGGTGCGCTGGATACCGCTGGCACTGACGTCAACACCATCGGCTGGGCCGTGTTCGCCGTACTGGTCGCCGCCATGGCGTTCAAGTACATGCGCCGCGCCCTGTAACCGCAACCCGTGCGTCATCAAGTCCCGCTTCGGCGGGACTTACTTTTTCGGACCCCGCCATGAACTACGAACTCTACGTCCTGCTGATCACGACAGTGGCGCTGTACCTCGTGTTTTTTGGTCGCGTTTAAGAGGGCATCGCCATGCAACGGATCGCGCTCGTTCTGCTCGCGTTGTTCAGCCTCCAGGCCCATGCCGAAAATACCTATTCGGTTCGGGGCGGCACTTACTTTGGCACCGATCAGGTGCGCTGGTACAAGACGGCCAACGAAGCCTGCGCCGCCTCTGTCTCATGGGTTAACAGCACCATGTGGCACCCTTACTACGGCTCGTCCTATAACCACGTCACCGCCTTTTCACATATCTCCGGCGGCGCCTGTTACTACACCCTCAGCGCTGGCGGTACTGGTCCGGCCTCAGGCGGTACAAACGCCACCGTCGTTACCAAGCCCTGCGCCCCTGGTGAAGATGAAAGCCTGACCTGGCCGCTGGGTCGTGAGGAAGTCGCTATCGGTGATGCCTCCTTCGTGCCGTTCAACTTCCCGCTACCCAATAGCTACTGCTTTGAAGGGTGCCAGGCGCAAAAAGCCGGTACTGCAGGCGATCTGTTTGGCACCCCCGACACCGATCCCAAATACGAACTGATCTGGGTTAACGCCAACTACACAACTGACGGCCTCGCCTGCTCGATGCCGACCAACCCAGCAGAGCCCGATATCCCGCCGCCAGGCACTGAAGAACCCGACCCCTGTGAAACGGACCCGAACGCACCTGGCTGTAGCGATCCAACAGATCCCACGGACCCAACCGATCCGACCGACCCAACAGATCCGACAGATCCCACTGACCCGACCGACCCAACAGATCCCACTGATCCAACAGACCCCACCGACCCCGGTGGCGGTGATGGCGGTGATGGCGGTACAGACCCAGGCAATGGCGGTGGTGATGGCGGCGATGGCGATGGCGACGGTACTGCCGATGGCCTCGACTGCGATCAGCCACTTTCCTGCTCAGGTGATGCGATCCAGTGCGCGATCCTCACCACGCAAAAGAACGCCCGCTGCGAAACCCTGACCGCTTGGGACTTCCCGACTCAGGAAGGCGATATCCAAGGCTTCATCAACGCCCAGGGCGACAAAGCCAAGCTTGATGAAGGCGAAGGCGAAATCGACGTGTCCGGCCTGTTCAACGACAGCACCACCACGCGCTTTCTGCCGTCCTCCTGTCCGCAACCAAAGTCGTTCTCGCTCACCACCGGGGGCGGTCGCACCTTCGAGTTTTCCTACGAACCCCTGTGCCAACTGGCGATTGATATCAGCTACCTGATCGTGATCGCCGCATCCCTTTTCTACGCCGTCTATGTCGGCCGCTCCGTAGGAGGTGAATAGCCATGCCCGCATTTCTTTGGGTAGCCCAATTCCTTTGGATGATCGCCGCGCCCCTGGTGATGATGGTCCTACGGGCCATCGGCTTTGGCTTCGTCACGTACTACGGCTTTAACGCCCTGATCAACGCCGCCAAGGACTACATGATCACCAACATGGGTAATGCCGGTGTGGTGATTCAACAGATTCTCGGCCTGGCCAAGGTCGATATCGCGATCAACATCATGCTCGCCGCCGTGTTTACCCGCTTCATCATCGCTGGGATCAACAAAGCCCAAGATCGTCGTCGCAACCAAGTCTGGCGCAAGCCGGGCGGCACCTCTATCGAAGCCTAGGGAGGGGTGAACGATGCTCTATATCCGCACCGGTAAGCCTGGCCACGGCAAGACCTTGAACACCATCCGCGAGGTGGACCTAAAAGCCCATGCCGAAAGCCGGGTCGTCTACTACCACAACATCAACGGTCTGCAGCCTGAACAGCTCAAGGCACGCTGGTTCACCTTTGAAGATCCCGAAAAGTGGTACGAGCTGCCCCATGACTCGATCATCGTCGTGGACGAGGCCCAAGGCTGGTTTGGCTCCCGCGATCCTCGAGCCCGACCGCCTGAGCACATCACCCGCTTCGAGACCATGCGCCACAACGGCCATGAAGTGCACCTTGTCACCCAAGACCCGCGCTATCTCGATGTGCATCTACGCCGCCTGTGCAACGGCCATATCCACTATTGGCGCGTCTTCAAATCGCAGCAGCTCCTGCGTTTTGAATCCGAAGCGGTAATCGAAAAGGTCGAGGTCAAATCAAGCTTCAAGGATGCCGACAAAAAGACCCTGCGCCTCGATAAGAAGTACTTCGGCGTCTACACCAGCACCAACGCCAAGCACCACTTCCAGGCCAAGCTGCCGACCAAGTTCATCCTGGCCATGCTGGTGATCGCGGGATCTGCCTTTATGGTCCACCGCGCCTATGAGCGATACGAGCAGGGCAAACAGACTGAGCAAGCCAACGCCCTAGGCGCCCCAGTCGCAGAAGCCCCCGGCATGGTCGACCAAGTGAAAAACTCAGTCGGCGCCCTGATCAACCCCGCAAGCGGCTCCACTACCAAGCAAGGGCAAACCCTGGAGCAATACCTCGCCGCCCGAGTTCCGCGCGTCCCTGACGTGCCCAGCTCAGCGCCGATCTATGACGAACTGACCAAGCCCAAGACGTACCCGCGACTGTCGTGCGTCATGAGTTCGGACTCCAACTACATCGACCGCAACAGCAAGCGTTACCGGGTCATCAAGGCCGCTCAGAAAGCCTATATCTGTGAGTGCTTTACCCAGCAAGGGACCTGGCACAAAACCTCATTCTCGTACTGCAAGAACACCGTCGAGCGTGGCGCCTTCGATCACGCCAAGCCAGACCCCGGCGCGCGCCTCGATGGCATGACGGCCCAGCAGCAACCCCAACAGCCACAGATAGAACAGGCACCCCAGCAGCCTGGCGGCGTGCGTGTGACCCAAGTGCCGTATGAAAAGGGGAAATTCCTATGGTGATCACTCAGCGCCCTCGCATGGCGCTTTTGAGCGCATGCGCGAGGCACGAGCGCAGCGCCAAAAGCGCGCGCTGACGTCCCTGTAACACGTCAGATAAACACAGTTAAAGAGTGTCGATTCGTCACTATTTGGAGCAGAAGAAATGACCGTAAAAGATCAAATCCGGGTAGACCGCCAATTCAAAGAGTCGGCAACCGGTCGCGTTTTCTTTGACCAGAAAACCGCGTCGATAACCGACCTCTCAGGCGTTCGCCTGCTTCGCTGTGGCGTCGATACCGTGCGCCAGTTGTATCGCGGGCTGATCCGCCTGGAAATCATGGCGCTGTTTGAGACTCCGGGTGTCATGGTCGAGTTTGCCGGTCAGATCTGGCATTCCGGTCGCGTTAGCAAAGACTCCGGTTATCAGTACAAGCTGCAGAACGCTGACCTCGGCATCATCCTGTTGGTGAAGAACTTCAACGCCAAGCTAGAGAACATCGGCCCTCACCTGAAAATCGAAGTATCGCCCCATGCAATCGACGCGCTTTCGCCTGAGCGCTTGCAGGAGCGCATGGACTACTACGCAGCTGCTGTCCTGACGCACCGTGAACTCAACCAATGTGCAGTCCACCTGGCGCTTGACCTCCAGGGCTGGAAACCTCCGGTGGATCTGGTGGCGCGCATGCACTGTCGAGCCAGGACTCACCGCGATATTTCTGGCATCAACGAAATCAACTGGGCGACCAAATCCAGCGTTTACGGCCGTGGCGAAACCTCCATGTTTGGCTCTGCCGGTGGCGTCCAGCTGGCGATCTACAACAAGACCGAACAAGCCCGAGCGACCGACAAGCTCGACTATTGGGAAAGCGTGTGGAAACGCCGCGATAGCTTCGATAAGGGCGACCCGGACAACTACAACCCCGAAGCGGATGTGTGGCGTATCGAGCTGCGCTATCACCACTCGATCATCCAGCAATTTGCCAGTGGCTCCGTAGACCTCAAGACAGGCGAAGCTATCGACACCCAATCTTTTGCCGCGTTCTCGGCCCATCTGGACGGCCTATGGCGCTATGGCCTGCGTCAATTCAAGCTGCTCGCCCGACCTGGCTACTTTGAGCCGATCTGGACCTTGATCCGTGAGGATGTGCGGGTGGACCTACCGGTCGATTCCCTGCTCGATGAGACCGAGTACAAGCGCTATCACAAGACCTCGCGCGGCTTCTCCGGCAAGAACGTCGAACTGTTCCTGGGAAACTTCGTCAGCCTGCTGGCAAGGGAAAGGGTGGGTGCAAAAAAGGCGTTTGACCGGCTGAAAACATGGGAGTGTTGGCCGGTCATCCGCGACCACTATGCCGCCAAGGAAATGTCTGAACGGGATCTATACACCCATATCAAGAACCTGCTCCAAGAGCGGCATGTTAGATGGGGGCGTGCCGTCTAATGGCTATCGAACAACAGCCTGACGGTCGCTGGAAAGTCGACGTAGAGCCCATCAAGGGGAAGCGCTTCCGCAAGACATTCAAGACCAAAGCGGAGGCCCAACGGTTTGAGGCTACCTGCCGCACAAAGGTAATTGACGCCCCTGCTTGGTCACCGAAACCCAAGGATAGACGTCGCCTGACAGACCTGATCGACCGATGGGCAACATTACACGCACACACCCTGACCGATGGCGAAGCTCGTCGCCGATTGCTCGATAGCCTCGCAAAAGCGCTAGGCAATCCAGTAGCCATCAAGCTGACAGGCAATGAGTACGCTGAGTACAGAACCAACGCGATAAAAGCTGGTGCCAACCCCAAAACTTTAAACAACCGCCTTGGCTACCTTCGCTCCGTGTTCAACGTGCTGTATCAGCTCGGCGACATCGACTATGCAAACCCGCTGGCACGTGTGCGCCCTCTCCGCCTGCAGGAGAAGGAATTGTCTTATCTGACTAGCGAACAGATAAGCCAGCTTTTCCAAGCGATTCATGAGCGCTGTAGGACCCCTCACGTCGCCATGGTTGCAGCTATTTGCTTGGCTACTGGGGCACGCTGGGGAGAAGCGCAGGCACTAACACCAGGCAGGGTTAGAGGTGGGCTGGTTACATTCATCAACACGAAGGGCAAGCGTGTGAGGGCCGTTCCGATAGACGCCACGCTAGAAGCTCGAATTCAAAACCACTTTAAGCGGCACGGCTTGTTCAGCAACTGTCTTAACAGCTTTGACAAGATCCTGGGGGTATCAAAAATACCTGTTCCGGCTGGCCAGTCATCCCACGTGCTACGGCATACATTCGCCAGTCGATTCGTGATGAACGGGGGAAACATACTGACTTTGCAAAAAATCCTAGGCCACACGTCACTGGCCATGACGATGCGCTATGCACACTTGGCACCGGATCATTTGCAGGATGCTTTGCGCTTTGGGCCTATTGCTGATTTTGAACAGTTTTTTAGAGAGTGGCCGAGCGCTTAGGGGTTTTGCGCGCGTTTAGCCCCTTCTTTGAACGCCTCTTTGAACGCTTCTGCCATTAGGCCTGAGCAGACCAAAATACCGGCGCCTTTAGACAGACACTCATAATTTTTCTGGTCCTCGCCTGAGCTTGTAATGCAGCTCTGCATGGTTATTTGTTTATCTATGGCATCTAAACTTTTTATGCCTTTGTCATACTCAGCTGCTGATGCCTTTCCAGATTGCTTCTTCTCTCTTGCAATGTCCTTCAGGTTATCAATATCGACAGCAGTCCAACGCAGAGCTCTTTTGCACATTTCTTTTTTCGAGACCTGAGCCGAATCTGTTGGTGTGCTCTCTGAAGGCTCAGCCTCCACTACTGGGCGATCGTCACCCACATAGCCTTGATTGATTTTCACCGGCTCGATTTTTTGCTGGGCAGCTGGTGGCTGAGTGCTGAAGTGTTTTTGACCATTCTCATCAACCCATTGGTAGATCTGAGCCTGGGCTGTCGTAGCAGCGCACAGAAGCAAGAGAGGAAGCAGCTTGCGACAGAACATTCGTAAGTCCTTTTATGATGAGTAAGCATGCGCTAGGGCAATGTAAGTTTCGACAGCCGGCGCCCAAGCATCCTACAGGTCGTTTGCCTATTCAATCTCAGGCAGACACTTTACCTATTCTCGCTTTCGACACTTCTTCGACACTTGACCAGCCTGAAACGAAAAAGCCCCCGAAACTCTATGAATTTCAGGGGCTTAGACGTGTTATATGGCGGGAAGATAGGGATTTGAACCCTAGGTACCATCGCTGATACAACGGATTTCGAATCCGTCCCGTTCGGCCACTCCGGCATCTTCCCGTGGCGGCGCGCATGATAGCAGCTGAAAACGTTTTGGCGAAGCCTAAATGGCTAATTTATCGCGTGCTATCAGGCGCTTATCACAGCGTGAGCTTGGTCAGCGCTTCACGGTACTTATCGGCGGTTTTCTGTGCGACCTCGGCGGGTACCGCTGGGGCTGGGGCCTGTTTGTTCCAGCCGGTGGATTGCAGCCAGTCACGCACGAACTGCTTGTCGAAGCTCGGCGGATTCTTGCCCTCTACATAGCTCTCTGCTGGCCAGAAGCGACTGGAATCGGGGGTCAGCACTTCATCCATCAGGGTCAGGGTGCCGTCCTCGTCGAGGCCGAATTCGAACTTGGTGTCGGCGATGATGATGCCGCGGGTCGCGGCATATTCAACAGCGGCGCTGTACAACGCGATTGCCGTGTCACGCACTTTGGCCGCGATATCGGCGCCGATAATGGCCTCGCATTGGGCGAACGAGATGTTTTCATCATGGTCGCCAACGGCGGCCTTGGTCGAAGGAGTGAAGATCGGCTGAGGCAGCTTGGAGGCTTCCTGCAGGCCGGCGGGCAACTCGATGCCGCAGACGGTGCCGCTTTTCTGATATTCCTTCCAGCCGGAACCGACGATATAGCCACGCACGATGGCTTCGACAGCGATCGGCTTGAGGCGCTTGGCGACTACCGCCCGCCCCTCGACCAGCGGAAGCTCGGCGGCAGAAACTACATCCTCGACCTTGTCGCCGGTGAAATGGTTGGGCACCACGCCCGCCAGCTTGTCGAACCAGAAGTTGGAGATCGCCGTGAGGATCTTGCCTTTTTCCGGAATCGGCTCGGCGAGAATCACGTCGAACGCCGAGAGACGGTCGGTGGCGACCATCAGCATGCGCTTGTCGTCGATTTCGTAAAGATCACGGACTTTGCCCGAGTAGATCTTTTTCAGGCTTAGCGTCGAAGGAGTAGTCATGTCGAGATTTCCGCCTTTAAGAACGAAACAGGCGAAACCCACCGGGTTTCGCCTATTGGTATTACGGCAACAGGTTGAGCAGCACGCTTAACCCAGGTTGTCCTGGATCAGGTCCAGTACCCGGCGGGCCACGTCGGCAGGAGCGACGGTGTTGAGGTCCTTTTCAACAGTGACCTGCACGCTATCGCCGACCGGTGTCAGGCGGACCTGATAACGCTCGGCGCGGGCGTCGATGGTTTCCTTGTCCGGCTCGCTGCCAAATACGTTGCTGAAAAAGCCGGGCTTCTCGTCCGTCTGCGCGCGTTCCGCCAGGTTGACGTAGTAGACGCCAAGGCTGCGATTGAGGTCGTCGATGCGTACGTCGGCAAGCTCGAGCGAGCGACCCACGCCAGACCAGGCGCGGTCGAAATCGGCGCCAAGGTTCAGCACCGGATTGCCATTGCCATCCTCGGACAGGCTCACGCGACTGGGTGCATCGAAATCACGCGCGGCCAACAGGGAAACCGAGCCACCCTGTTCTACGCTGCGCGCCATGCTCGCAAGCATTTCATCGAGCAACGCGGCGTCCAGGGCTGCATTGTCGCCGCGGCTGGTGAACGCGACGTCAGCAGTGCTGCCGGCCGGGCGCTGGGCACTGACCACGAACACTTCACTGGTATTGCGCTGCACGCCCGGCTCGATGCGAACGCGAACGCGGGTCTCGCTATCGGCAGCGCCGCCGTTGGCGCTTCCGCTCAGGCGGGTCGCCATGCCTGCGGAAAGCTGGTCGAGGCGCTGCCATTCGGTGCTGAACTCACCTGTTTGCGGACGCTCTTCGGCGATGCGAAAACCGTTGTCCTCGAAGAACTGGCGCGCAACCGGCCACACCTCGGCAGGTACGCGCTGGGCCACCAGCCAACGCGACTCTCCGCTCTTCTGCAGACTGAATTCACTGGCATCGGCACGCACGGCCAATGCTTGCGGGCGCGGTACCTCGTACTCGCCTTCGGCGGTGCTGTCGGCGATCTGCTGCGGCACCGGCAGCAGTGGGTCCATACGCTTGGCGTTCACATCCGCCGGCAGCTGCATTGGCGCGGTTTGGCGTGCCTCGAGGTAGTCGCTACCGCGATCACGGAAATAGCCGTCTTCACCGTAGATCCAGCCACAACCGGCGGTGCTGGAAATGATCAGAGCAAGTGCAGAAAATCCGCCCAGTCGCTTCATGCGTAGTAATTCCTCAATTAAACCAATACGCCGCACTGGCGCAGGGCCTGACGCAGCGGTTCATGACAACGCGGGCTGAGCCAGGTCAGCGGCAAGCGGATACCGTTGGGCATCAAGCCCATTTCATTCAGGGCCCACTTCACCGGGATCGGGTTGGATTCGATAAACAGTGCTTTGTGCAACGGCATCAGACGGTCATTGATGGCGCGCGCCATGGCCGCCTCGCCGCGCATCGCTGCCGCGCACAGATCGCTCATCGCACGAGGCGCGACGTTTGCAGTTACCGAGATGTTGCCCTTGCCGCCCATGAGCATCAGCTCGACCGCAGTGGCATCGTCACCCGAGTACACGAGGAAATCCTTGCTGACTCGCTCGAGCACCTCCTGACCACGCTGCAAATCGCCAGTGGCTTCCTTGATGCCGATGATGTTGTCGATCTTGGATAGACGTTCGACGGTCTCGGGCAACATGTCGCATACGGTGCGACCAGGCACGTTATAGAGAATCTGCGGAATCGCTACCGCTTCGGCGATGTGGCGAAAATGCTGGTACAAGCCTTCCTGAGTCGGCTTGTTGTAATAGGGTGTGACCAGCAGGCAGGCATCGGCGCCTGCAGTCTTGGCATTTTCGGTCAGCTCGACCGCCTCCCGGGTGGAGTTGGCACCGGTACCGGCGATGACCGGAATACGTCCCGCTACCTGCGCGACCACACGTCGGATGACTTCGATATGCTCCGACACATCCAGCGTCGCCGACTCACCCGTGGTGCCGACCGCGACAATCGCATTGGTGCCTTCTTGCAGGTGGAAATCGACCAGTTTGCTCAGGCTATCCCAATCGAGACCACCTTTCGCATCCATGGGCGTAACCAGTGCCACCATACTGCCCGCAATCATGCAACCGCTCCTGCCGGAAAAAGAGAGCCGTAATGGTACTGGCGCCACCTGCCTTGCACAAGCGAAGTGCAAGGCCGCGAACAATCCATATCGGTGGCCGGGCAGCGGAATATTCGACAGTTCACCCCATCCATTGGCATTCCCCTGAGCAGCGCTTTTCGCTACCCTTCCGGCTTTGCTTGGCAGCGTGTCTCATGGCCAGGCGTCAATCGTTTAGGAAGGCTGCATGTCCACCCCCCCAGTTCGCGAACAATTTCTCCTTATTAGTGCACTCGGCCCCAATGCCATGGAGCTGACCAACGTCCTCTGTCGCACCAGCCACGAAAACCGTTGCGCCGTGGTCAGCACCCGCTTGAGCCGACACGGCGAATTCAGCGCACTGGTTTTGCAGATTTCCGGCAGCTGGGACGCGCTAGCGCGGCTGGAGGGTTCCCTGCCGGCGCTGGCGAAGAAGCACAGCTTCTCGGTCAATGTGATCCGTAGCGCCGCATCGGAAAGCCGGCCCCAGGCCCTGCCCTATGTTGCCTATGTCAGCTCGGCCTACCGTCCGGACATTCTCAACGAGCTGTGCCAGTTCTTTATTGATCATCAGGTCGAGCTGGAAAATCTCACCTGCGACACCTACCTGGCCCCGCAAACCGGCGGCACCATGCTCAACGCGACGCTGACCGTGACGCTGCCTGCAGGCACCCAAATCAGCTGGCTGCGCGATCAATTCCTCGACTTCGCCGACGCTTTGAACCTGGACGCCCTGATTGAACCCTGGCGCCCACAGAACCCTTAAAGGAACCCTGTATGGCGGTTGCCCTCGACACCCCGGTTAGCGACTTTCAAGCCCAGGCCACCAGCGGCCAGCAGATCCAGCTTTCTGCATTGCAGGGCCAACAAGTCGTCATCTATTTCTATCCGAAAGACAGCACGCCCGGCTGCACGACCGAAGGTCAAGGCTTTCGCGACCAGTACGCGGCGTTTCAGGCCGCCAATACCCTGGTGTTCGGCGTCTCCCGAGACAGCCTGAAGTCCCACGAAAACTTCAAATGCAAACAGGCGTTCCCGTTCGAGCTGATCTCAGACAAGGACGAAACCCTGTGTGAGCTGTTCGATGTGATCAAGTTAAAAAAGCTTTATGGCAAGGAATACCTGGGCGTAGACCGCAGCACTTTTCTGATCGACAAGGCCGGCGTTCTGCGTCAGGAATGGCGTGGGGTCAAGGTTCCTGGCCACGTGGAAGCAGTGTTGGCCGCGGCGCAGGCATTGCATTCGGCCTAATGGATTGGCCACGCCCGACTCTGCTCGGCCGGCAACTAAACCTGGCAGGCTCAGGCCTTGCGAAGCCAGTATTGATACACGCCATTGACAGCCGCTTCGCGCAACAGCTGATTGCCAGACAGTTGTGCAAAAGCGCGAAAATCCCGCTGCGAACCGGCATCGGTGGCCGTCACTTTAAGCACCGCACCGCTGGCCAAGCGGTTCAGTTCCAGCTTGGCTTTCAGCAACGGTAACGGGCAATTCAGCCCACTGGTGTCGAGCTCGGCGTCGCAGGCCTCGCTCCATTTCTGTACATCGCTCATGCCATCCTCCTATGAAACACGGCGCAGCATAACCAAGGCGGTGCAGGCCTGGCCAGGCACGCGCATACCCGGCTACAGTACCGGCCTTTGATTGCCAAGAGCTGCATGCATGAATCTTCTGCGCCCTACCCTGCTGACGCTCGTCTGCCTGGCCGCCGCGCCTGCCATGGCAGACGACCTGCCGTCGCTTGGCGACGCGAGTTCGGCCATCGTTTCCCCTCAACAGGAACATCAACTGGGTCGTGCATGGCTGAGCCTGGTCCGCGGTCAGGTCAGCCAGCTGTCGGACCCGCAGCTCAAGGATTTCGTCGAGAGCAGCGTCTACCGCATCAGCGAAACCAGCCAGCTGCAGGATCGTCGTCTGGAGTTCGTGCTACTCGACAGCCCGCAGATCAACGCCTTTGCTGCACCCGGCGGCATTATCGGAGTGAATGGCGGATTGTTCCTGTATGCGCAAACCGAGGCTGAGTACGCCTCGGTCATGGCACACGAACTCGCGCATTTGTCGCAACGCCATTTCGCCCGCGGAATGGAAGCTCAGCAACGCATGCAGATTCCCGTGATGGCGGGCCTGCTCGCCGGGATAGTCGCAGCAGCAGCCGGCGCCGGTGATGTCGGCATTGCCGCCATCGCCTCGACACAGGCCGCCGCAATGCAGGAACAGCGGCGTTTCTCTCGGCAAAACGAGCAGGAAGCCGACCGCATCGGTTTGGTCAACCTGGAAAAAGCCGGCTACGACCCCCGCGCCATGCCAAGCATGTTCGAGCGCCTGATGCGCCAGTATCGCTATGACCGCAGGCCCCCGGAATTCCTGCTGACTCACCCGGTTTCCGAATCGCGGATTGCCGACACCCGCAACCGCGCCGAGCAATACGCCGAAGGCGGTAACTCGGACAGCTTGCGTTATCAGTTGATGCGCGCCCGGGTGCAGTTGATTTACGAGGACACTCCCGGCCTCGCCGCCAAACGCTTTCGCGCCATGCTTGACGAAAACCCCAAGCTGGATGCCGCGCGCTATGGCCTGGCCATCGCCCAGGTCAAACGCGGCCAGCACGGAAAAGCCCGGGAAACTCTGCAACCGCTGCTACAGAAAGCACCGAACGACATCACCTATAACCTGGCGCAGGTCGAGTCGGACATCGCGTCCTCGCGGCTGGCCGAAGCCCAGAGTCGTATCGAGCGGCTGCTGGTGCTTTACCCGCGCAACTACCCGGTGAACCAGGCGCATATCGACCTGCTGATGAAGCAGGGTCGTATCCAGGAAGCCGAACGAGCCCTCGACGCGCTTCTCAAGACCCGCGGCAAAGACCCGGATGTCTGGTATCTAGTGGCGGAAGTTCGCGGCCTCAGCGGCAACACCATTGGCCTGCACCAGGCGCGGGCCGAGTTCTTCGCTCTGGTCGGTGATTACGATCAGGCAATCGAGCAGCTCGATTTCGCCAAGCGGCGCACCACCAACAACTTCCAGTTAGCCTCTCGCATCGATGCGCGCCAGCGGGAACTGCTGGACGATCAACGCGCCATCGAAGACATGCTGCGTTAACACGCGAGCATAAAAAAGCCCGGCATCGCCGGGCTTTTTTATGCTCGCAACTGTCAGGCATTACCCGCCAGTTTGAGCCGCGCGGCCTGGGTAAAATCGAGCATGCGCTTGAGCGGCTTGATTGCCCGCGGAATCAGCGCCGGGTCGACGAATATTTCGTTGCTGCCCTCACGCAAGCAGCTCAACGTCCGCTCCAGCGTGTTCATCGCCATCCACGGGCAATGGGCGCAGCTGCGGCAGGCGGCGCCGTTACCGGCGGTCGGCGCCGCGACAAATACCTTGTCCGGACACAGCTGCTGCATTTTGTAGAAGATGCCGCGGTCGGTGGCGACGATAAAGGTCTTGTTCGGCATTGATTGTGCGGCCGCGATCAACTGGCTGGTGGAACCCACCGCATCGGCCAAATCAATGACCGCAGTTGGCGACTCTGGGTGTACCAGGACGGCAGCGTCCGGGTACAACGCCTTCATGTCTTCCAGTTGCCTGGCCTTGAATTCCTCGTGCACGATGCAGGCGCCGTCCCACAACAGCATGTCGGCACCCGTCTTATTCTGGATATACCGACCCAGGTGCTGATCCGGCGCCCAAATGATGCTCTCACCGTTGTCCATCAGGTGTTCGACAATCTCCACCGCACAGCTGGATGTCACCACCCAGTCGGCACGGGCTTTTACCGCTGCCGAGGTATTGGCGTACACCACCACGGTGCGCTGCGGATGCTGATCGCAGAATGCGGCGAACTCCTCGACCGGGCAGCCCAGGTCCAGCGAGCAGGTCGCCTCCAGGGTTGGCATCAGCACACGCTTTTCCGGATTGAGAATTTTCGCGGTTTCGCCCATGAACTTGACCCCGGCCACCAGCACCGTTTGCGCAGCATGGGCATTGCCGAACCGCGCCATCTCTAGCGAGTCGGAAACGCAACCACCGGTTTCCTCGGCCAATGCCTGCAGCACCGGGTCGCAGTAGTAATGGGCGACCAGCACGGCATTCTGCGTCTTCAGCTCAGCAGCGATTTCCGCGCGATAGAAAACTTCCTGTTCGGGAGTCAGCGGCTTGGGTTGCTTGGCATCCAGATGGGCCTGGACCAGAAGGCGTTCGGAAATCTGCGTCATGTCATCGGGCCTGAGGAGGTCTAGCGGCGAGAGGCGAAGTATACCCGCCAGTCGAGCGGGAACGCACAGGCTGAAACGAGGCGCACGCCATCGCTAAAACCCGCGCAAAAAAAATCCCGAAAGGCCACGAATGGCACCCTCAGGATTTTTATACCTTCCGTAGAAGGAAATATGGTGGGTCGTGTGGGATTCGAACCTACGACCAATTGGTTAAAAGCCAACTGCTCTACCAACTGAGCTAACGACCCAACGCGAGGCGCATGATACTGATTTAATTCGGTAATTCAACACTTCGCAAAGGCTTTTTTTAGAAATAACGCGTGGGATCGTCCAGCCCCGCGGCGGCGAAACCGGCGGCACGCAGGCGGCAACTGTCGCACTTGCCGCACGCCCGACCTTGCTCATCGGCCTGGTAACAGGACACCGTCAATCCATAGTCGACGCCCAGTCGCCCCCCTGTCTGAACGATCTCTGCCTTGGTCATGAACTGCAACGGCGCCTGGATGCGGAAGCCCTCTCCTTCTACACCCGCCTTGGTCGCCAGATTTGCCATTCGCTCGAAGGCCTCGATGAACTCGGGACGGCAATCCGGATAACCGGAGTAGTCCACCGCATTGACACCGATAAAGATATCGCGCGCACCGAGCACTTCGGCCCAACCGAGCGCCAGGGAGAGGAAGACCGTATTGCGCGCAGGCACGTAGGTCACCGGAATGCCTTCGGTTTCGCCCTCGGGCACGGCGATACTGGTATCGGTAAGCGCCGAACCACCGATACCGTTGAGATTAAGCCCGATTACCTTGTGCTCAATCACGCCCAGCTGCCGAGCCACGCGCTGCGCCGCCTCCAGCTCAGCGCGGTGACGCTGGCCATAATCGAAACTCATGCTGTAGCAGCTGTAGCCATCGGCCTTGGCCATCGCCACGACGGTTGCCGAATCCAGCCCGCCTGATAAGAGAATCAGCGCCTTCTTGGTCATATCAATGTCCCGGCTCGTCGTTCCAGAGAATCTTGTGCAGTTGCATCTGCAAGCGCACAGGCAGGTTGTCGGCGATGATCCATTCGGCCAGCGAGCGCGCGTCCAGTTCGTGATGACTGGGCGACATCAGCACTTCGCCGGCGCGCTTATCCAACTGGTACTGGATGAGTTTGGTAACCGCCCAATCGTAATCTTCGCGGGAGCAGATCACGAACTTGACCTGGTCGTTGGGCGTGAGCAGCTCGATATTCTCGTAGCGATTGCGCACGACCTCCGCCGATCCCGGCGTTTTCAGATCAAGCACTTTGCTGACCCGCGAATCGACGGCAGATACATCCAGCGCCCCGCTGGTTTCCAACGATACTTCGTAGCCCGCGTCGCACAGGCGCTGGAGCAGCGGGATGCAATTGGGCTGAGCGAGGGGTTCGCCACCGGTCACGCAGACGTAGCGCGGCTTGTAACCGGCAACCTGCTCGATGATGGCGTCCAAAGACCGTATCTCACCGCCGCTGAAGGCATAGGCGGTGTCGCAGTATTGGCAACGCAAAGGACAGCCGGTGAGGCGGACGAACACGGTCGGCAAGCCGGCGGTGCGCGTCTCGCCCTGCAGCGAGTAGAAAATCTCGGTAATGCGCAGGGTTTCTTGCATATCAGCCACGGGCGTGACGGCTAAACAGGCCATCCGCCTCCGTTGCGGGAAAAGGGGCGCGAATTGTATACGAAAAAAAACCGGGAGACATTTTTAACGTCGCGAATAACGGCTCGCGGGAGGGAACCAAGATCGCAGCCCATAAAAAACCCGCGCAAGGCGCGGGTTTCTTGATCAGGATGCAGCAGCCTTTTACGGCAGGCGCTGCAAATCGCGCTGAGCCAATTGCGCAGCCGAACTACCGGGATACTGGGCAACGACCTGATTGAGGATGCCTTTAGCCTTGTCGGTATTACCCAAGCGCTGCTCCACATCAGCAAGCTTGAACAGTGAATCAGGTACCTTGGTGTGGCTCGGGTAGGCCTGACTGACTTTTGCAAATGCCTGGCCAGCACCCTGGAGATTGCCCTGCGCCAGATTCACCTCGCCAAGCCAATACTGCGCGTTGCCGGCGTATTGGCTGTTTGGGTATTTGCGCAGAAAGGCACTGAAAGCCTGATTGGCTTTATCGAAGTCCTTGGACTTGATCAGATCAAAGGCCGCTTCGTAAAACAGTTTTTCCTTAGCGGGGTCGGCCGGCTCAGCTCCGCTGGACGCTTGCGTCTGCCCGGCAGGAGGTGTTGGCGTACCGCTGGCATCTATCGCGCCAGCAGCTGGAGAATTTGAGTTAGCAGCACCTACAGCGCCACTACTAATACGCTGATCAAGATCCTGATAACGCTCCAGGCTCTCTTGTTTCAATTGCTGAATTTCGTTTTGCTGCTCTTCGAGCATGCCGCGCAACTGCGCGATTTCCTGCTGCATCTGCTGCAGCTGGCTGAACAGCATGCCTTGCGCGGAGGCAGGGGCTTGCGCCTCTCCCCCCGCGTAGGCGCCGGACGTGCCGTAACCGCCTGCCGGATAGCCACTGCTGCCAGAACTGGCATTGCCATCCATTACGGGAACCTCAGCCAACGCCGCGAGCGGCAGGCAGAGAGCCAAAACGGTTAAAGCACGACGGCACGTTCGCATATTACTTACGCAGTTCTACGCGACGGTTCTGAGCCCAGGACTGCTCGTCGTTGCCGGTAGCAATCGCACGCTCTTCGCCGTAAGAAACCAGTTCCAGCTGAGCTGGGGAAACACCCTGCAGTACCAGGTAGCGCTGAACGGCTTTAGCACGGCGCTCGCCGAGAGCCATGTTGTATTCACGAGTACCGCGCTCGTCAGCGTGGCCTTCCAGAACGACGCGAGCGCCATTGCCTTTCAGGTCTTTGGCGTGAACGTCCAGAGCGCGCATGGCTTCTGGCTTCAGGTCAGAGCTGTCGTATTCGAAGTAGAAGGTGGTGATAGCGCGCAGAGCAGCTTCTTCGCTCAGGCTGCCATCAACGGCACCGGTGTCAGCGCCGTAGCCAGCGTTCGGATCAACAGCGCCTTCGCCAGCAGCATCACCGCCTTTCGAGGAGCAACCTACAGCTACGGCCAGAGCCAGGCTCAGTGCAGCAAACTTACCAAATTTCAGCATTTCCATCGTGTAACTCCTAATGAACCCCAGTGTGTTAAAGCAGTACTTCTATTTAAACGGTGTAGCGCCGCGTCAGTTCAGGTAAGGGGACCAAGAAGGCTCTCGAACTTCGCCTTGAGCGGTAGGAAGAGGGAGCCTAACGCGACCATTGGTGGACGCTAACATCAAGACTCCCCGCCCCTGCTGGCGGGTGGCGTAGATTATCATGGTGCCGTTGGGCGCAACAGTGGGCGACTCATCCAGACTGGTGTCCGAAAGAATGCGCGGAGCACCGCCTCGAGCCAGGTCCATCGCCGCCACCTTGAATACGGTGAAGCCGTCCTGGCGATGGATCATCACCAGGGTTTTTTCATCTGCGGACAGTTTCGGATTGGCGTTGTAGTTGCCAACAAAAGTCACGCGCTCAACCGAACCGCTGTTGATGTTGGTCTTGTAGATCTGTGGTTTACCCGACCGATCCGATGTGAAGTAGATGGTTTGACCGTCCTTGCCCCAGAAGGGTTCGGTATCAATTGAGCCCTGGTTGGTCACCCGGCGCAGCTGGCGAGTCCCCATGTCCATCACATAGATTTCAGGGTTTCCGTCACGGGAGAGAACGAATGCCAGGCGGTTACCGTCTGGCGACCAGGACGGTGCACCGTTCAGCCCCTCGAAATTGGTGATCTGCTCGCGACGGCCCGTATCAATGTGTTGAACGAAGATGCGCGGGCGCTTCTGTTCGAACGAGACATAGGCAATGCGGCGGCCATCTGGCGCGAACGACGGCGACAGGATTGGTTCGCGCGACTGCAACAGGGTGACGGCCCGGGCGCCGTCATAGTCGGAGCGCTGCAGGGTGTAGCGCGTGTTGTTCACCGAAAAGCGCTCGGCGGTGACGTACAGCATCCGCGTGGAAAACGCGCCTTTGACGCCGGTCAGCTTTTCGAACGACTGGTCGGCGATGTGGTGGGCCATGTCGCGCAGTTGATCAGTGCCTCCGCCCACACTTCCGGTCAACACCTGCTGTTCGGTCGCCACATTGAAAAGCGCGAACTGCACCTGCAGACGCCCGCCATTCGGAACGATATTGCCGACCAGCACGTACTGAGCGCCTAGAGCCTTCCAGTCGCGATAGATCACTTCGCTGGCCTGAGTCGGCAGACTGATCATGTTCTGCCGCGGGATCGGCTCGAAAACCCCAGAATTGCGCAGATCGTTGCCGATGATCTCAGCCATGTCTTCTGGCAGCACGGTGCCGCTTTGCCAGCCGAATGGAACAACCGCAATTGGGGTTGCACGGTCGGTACCACTGCTGATCACCAATGGATCAGCCGCCTGCACCGCGCCGACCAACATGGTCAGACTGAGCAGGACAATACGCATCAGGGTATTCACAGACCTAAATCCTCCGGTTTAAAGACGGCACGACGCTGCCGGTAAAGACGATCAAAAGTGGCGCGGTCAAGCTGCTGCATTTCGGCAATACGGCCAACGTTACGCACCGCTTGCACCGCTGAATTATCAAAGGGTGAGTCGCCGCTGGAACGTGTCACACTGGCATTGGTGATGGTGCCATCCGGCAGCATTTCAATCAGTACCTCTACGCTCATGCCGTTACGCGCGGATGGCGGACGTCGCCACTGCTGACTGACCAGCATGACGATCAGATCATCCAGGCTGCCAGCCACCTCGTCACCAACGGTATCGGCGATGGCTTGCTGGCGACCGACGTCTTCAGACAGCAGTTCAGCCAGGGCAGCAGCCTTCTTGTCTTCTACCGCCTTGCGCTGGGCTGCCTCTGCCGCCTTCTTCTTGGCGTCATCGGCTTTTTTCTTTTTCGCAGCCTCGGCGGCGGCTTTTTTCTTGGCCTCCTCCGCCGCTTTTTTCTTGGCGTCTTCAGCGGCTTTTTTCTTCGCCGCTTCATCAGCCGCTTTCTTCTTGGCTACATCGGCCAGCTTCTTCTGTTCTGCCGCCTTTTTCTCGGCATCAGCCTTCTTGGCAGCTTCCGCTTTCTGAGCCTCTTGAGCTTTCTTTTGTTCCGCTGCCTTGGCCGCCACTTTCTCCTGCTCAGCCTTTTTCTGCTCAAGCTGTTCGGTTTCGTAAATGGGTGCAGCGGTTTTCTTGGTTTCCCCGGCAATCTTTTGATTGGTTTGGGTAGTGGCCTGGCTCTGCGACTTCAGTTGATAAAGGGTCGCCTGTACCACCGGCTTGGCAGGCGGAAGGTCCGGAGCAAAGGCAAAGCTGACGAACAGCATGGCGAACATCAGCACGTGCAGCGTCACAGCCCAAACCAGCGGCCAGAACAGGCTTTCCGAAGGGGAGCGCTCGCGTTGCTGCATCAGGGCGCCTCGGTGATAAGCCCGACGTTACCGACGTCAGCTTGCTGCAACCCGCCCATGGCCGCCATGACCGTGCCGTAATCGACCGACTTGTCGCCGCGAACGAACACTTGCACCTGCTTACCCTGGCTGCGGCTCTGGTTGATGATCGCCGTAACCGCACGGGTCATTTCTTCCAGCGTCATGGCTTGGTCCTGCACGGTATCGACATCGACCTCGGTGCCCATATTCCAGTAATAGGATTTGTCGGCCTTGATCGAAATGGTGAGTACCTGAGCGTCGTTGTCCTGCGGCAGGACTTCACTGCTGACTTGCGGAAGATCAACCTTGACGCCCTGATTGAGCATGGGCGCGGTCACCATGAAAATTACCAGCAGTACCAACATCACATCGATGTAGGGCACCACGTTCATCTCGGCGACGGGCTTGCGTCTGTTGCGAATTCTGGCCATGGCTTGAGAAACCTGTAGTGAGAGCGCCTAAGGCTTAGTCGTCGCTGGTGTGCACTTTACGGTGCAGGATCGCCTGGAACTCATCGGCGAAGGTGTAGTAACGCCCGATCAGCATCTCGCCACGCGCGGCGAAGCGGTTATAGGCGATCACCGCAGGAATCGCCGCGAACAGCCCGATTGCCGTGGCAATCAGCGCCTCGGCAATACCAGGGGCCACGGTGGCCAGGGTGGCTTGCTGAACCTGAGCCAGACCGCGGAAGGAGTTCATGATCCCCCACACGGTGCCGAACAGGCCGATGTAAGGGCTGGTGGAGCCGACGGTTGCAAGAAACGGCAGGCTCTGTTCGAGCTTTTCTTCTTCACGTGAAATAGCCACGCGCATCGCACGCGCCACGGCATCCATCACCGCATCTGGGTCGACGCCCTGCTGCTGACGCAGGCGCGAAAACTCTTTGAAGCCTGCGCGGAAAATCTGCTCGAGACCAGAATCGGGATCGGGATTGCTGCCCGCCTGGCGATACAATTTGGACAGGTCGATGCCAGACCAGAAACGTTCTTCGAAGTTATCCAGCGCACGCTTTGCGGCACGCAGCAAGGTACCGCGCTGAAAGATCATGACCCACGAAGTGACCGATGCGGCCACCAGCGTCAGCATCACCAGTTGCACCACCAAACTGGCGTTGCTGATCAGACTCCACATCGACATATGGTCAACGGCGTTGGCTTCCACGCTTACTCTCCTGCTCTAGATGTACTCGCGCCCCCCTGCTCGGCTAAAGGCCGCACGCAGGGGTTGGGGAATGGCGCGAGGTTTCAAATTGTCGGCGCCCACACAGGCCACCAAAAACTGCCCTTCGCAGAGCAGCACATCATCCGCAACCCGCCGGACCTGCTGACGAAAACGCAGGCTGACGCGGTTCAACTCGATCACATCGGCACTCACCCGCAACTCGTCGTCCAGTCGCGCCGGCGCGTGGTAACGCGCTTCAGCAGAATGCACGACGAACAACAGGCCCTCACCTGCCAGCAATGACTGAGAAAAACCCAGATCACGTAGCCGCTCGGTGCGAGCCCGTTCCATAAATTTTAGGTAATTGACGTAGTAGACGATGCCGCCCGCATCGGTGTCTTCGTAATAAACCCGACAATGGTGGGCGAAAGACTGAACTCCGTTTTGCGCGCGCATACTCTAGTGCCAGCCCCCGTTCTTGCCAATCGTCTTTATCAAGTATTTTTCCTTACTCATCATCGCTGGCAAATAAGTCAGCGGTCGGCAATTCACCCATGCGCTTGGGCACGTTAAGGCCGAAGTGCAAATAAGCGTGACGGGTTACCACCCTACCCCGCGGGGTGCGCATGATGTAGCCCTGCTGAATCAGATAAGGCTCGAGTACATCCTCGATGGTATGACGCTCTTCGCTGATGGCCGCGGCCAGGCTGTCCACACCCACCGGCCCCCCGTCGAACTTTTCGATCATGGTCAAGAGCAAGCGGCGATCCTGATGATCGAAACCGTGCTCGTCGACATCCAGCAGATTCAACGCGAGATCGGCAATCTGGCGGGTGATCTCGCCCTGTCCGCGCACCTCGGCAAAATCACGCACACGGCGCAGCAGACGGTTGGCAATACGCGGCGTGCCGCGCGCGCGCCGGGCAATCTCGAATGCGCCTGCGGGCTCGATCGGCAAATGCAGAATCCCGGCGGAGCGCATGACGATGGTCGCGAGATCATCGACATTGTAAAACTCCAGACGCTGAACAATGCCAAAGCGATCCCGCAGCGGGTTGGTCAGCATGCCTGCGCGAGTCGTGGCGCCCACCAGGGTAAAGGGTGGCAAATCCAGCTTGATCGAACGTGCCGCAGGCCCCTCGCCGATCATGATGTCGAGCTGGAAGTCCTCCATGGCTGGATACAGGACTTCCTCGACAATTGGCGAAAGACGGTGGATCTCGTCGATAAACAGCACATCGCCCGGCTCGAGATTGGTCAGCAACGCTGCCAGATCACCAGGGCGCTCGAGCACCGGGCCCGAGGTGCTTTTGATCGAGACGTTCATTTCCTGGGCGATGATATTGGCCAGCGTGGTCTTGCCCAGGCCAGGCGGGCCGAAAATCAGGGTGTGGTCCAGCGCCTCGCCCCGTGCCCGCGCGGCCTGGATGAAGAGCTCCATCTGCTCGCGAACACTGGGCTGGCCGATATAGTCAGCCAGCTTCAACGGGCGAATGGCCCGATCCACCTGTTCGTCGCGATCGCGCGGCGCAGCGGTAATCAGTCGATCAGCTTCTAGCACTACAGCATTCCCTTGAGGGCTCGACGAATCATATCTTCACTGCTCAGGCCATCTTCCTTAATGGCTGAGACGGCGCGACTGGCTTCCTGGGGTTTATAACCAAGAGAAATAAGTGCGCTGACCGCATCATTCTCCGCGTTTGTGACTGCGCCGTTACTGCGAGGTTCAACCACTAGCGTGCTCATTCCGGGTACGGTTTCCCAGGCTTTGAAACGATCCTTCAGCTCGACCAGCAAGCGCTCGGCGGTTTTCTTGCCGACGCCCGGAATTTTCACCAGCACCGAGGTATCTTGAGCCTGCACGCAGCGCACCAGCTCATCGACCTCGAGACCGGACATCAGCGCCAGCGCCAGCTTGGGCCCGACGCCATTGAGGCGGATCAACTCGCGAAACAGCTCGCGCTCGCGCTTCTCGAAAAAGCCATACAGCAGGTGGGCATCTTCCCGCACGACCAGATGGGTGTGCAGCGTCAACGGCTCGCCCACCGCTGGCAAACGGTACAAGGTTGTCATGGGCACTTCCAGCTCGTAACCCAGGCCATTCACATCCAGAATCACATGGGGCGGATGTTTTTCCGCCAGGGTACCGCGCAACCGTCCAATCACCGCTGCTTCCTTTAATGACGTTACAAGCGAAGACGCCCAGCGCGCCGTTTAGCGCCGACCAGGCCATGGGGAATCAGGCTTTGCCGGTGATGGGCATGGCACAACGCGATGGCCAGAGCGTCAGATGCATCGATCTGCGGCTTTTGTATCAGCTTGAGCAGGTGCATGACCATCATCTGCACCTGCTCCTTGTCCGCACCACCCGTACCGGCAATGGCCTGTTTGACCTGGGTCGCGGTGTATTCGGCGATATCCAGACCCGCTTCGATCCCGGCCACGATCGCCACGCCACGCGCCTGACCAAGCTTGAGCGCGGAATCAGGATTACGCGCCATAAACACCTGTTCGATGCCCATGGTCACCGGCCCGTAGGTTTCGATGACTTCGCGTACGCCGCGAAACACGATCTGCAGGCGCTCTGGCATCGAGCCGCTGCCCGTGCGAATACAGCCTGAGGCGACGTACTCGCAACTGCGCCCGGTGTCGCGCACCACACCGTAGCCGGTGATGCGCGAACCCGGGTCGATTCCAAGAATCAAGGTCATCTACTGCCGCCTACTCGGATCATCGCTCTCAGCAAGATCGACCGCACTGTCTATTTATCCAGTTGGCGAGTATAGGGGCAGCCCACGCTGGCGTCACCTTGAATGCGCATACGTGCTCACCATGAAAAATCCGGACGTGCCCGAGACGACTTCCGGCTCCGCCAGCAGCAACTGCAGTCAGCCCAAGTGCTCCATGATTTCGTCTGGGATCTCGGCGTTGTGATAGACGTTCTGTACGTCATCGAGGTCTTCAAGCATGTCGATCAGCCTGATCACTTTCTGCGCAGTTTCCAGGTCAGTAATAGGCGCGGAAATCGACGGAATCATTGATATCTCGGCCTCGTCACCCTTGAACCCGGCAGCGCTGAGCGCCTCGTTCACCGCATGAAAGTCGGCGAATGCGGTGTAGACCTCCACCGAGCCGTCATCGTTGCTGGCGATATCATCGGCACCCGCTTCTAGCGCGGCTTCCATTAGCGGCTCTTCCCCAACCCCTGGGGCATAGCTGATATGGCCCTTGCGCTCGAACATATAAGCCACCGAACCATCGGTTCCGAGGTTGCCGCCACACTTGGTAAAGGCATGACGCACCTCAGCAGCGGTGCGATTGCGGTTGTCGGTCATGGCCTCGACGAAGATCGCCACGCCGCTTGGCGCGTACCCTTCATAGGTCAGCTCGATCATGTTATCGGCTTCGTCGTTACCGGCACCCCGTGCGATGGCGCGGTCGATGACGTCACGCGACATATTGGCCGTCAGCGCCTTGTCAACTGCCAGACGCAGACGCGGGTTGTCTGCCGGGAGCGGCCCGCCATGCTTGGCAGCAACGGTCAGTTCACGAATCAGCTTGGTGAAGATCTTGCCGCGCTTGGCGTCCTGACGCCCTTTGCGGTGCTTAATGTTGGCCCACTTGGAATGACCAGCCATAACTCACTCCGGTTGTTTCACATTCGGTATCGAGGCGTGAGAGCTTGAGTCTCTCCGTCCTGCCATAAAGAAGAAGCCTGGAAAACCAGGCTTCTTTTGACGCTTTATTCGGCTTTCGGCTGCTCGCGCAGGCGAATATGCAGTTCGCGCAGCGACTTGTTATCCACTTCACCCGGAGCCTGAGTCATGACGCAGGCCGCGCTCTGGGTTTTCGGGAAGGCGATCACTTCCCGGATCGACTGCGCACCGGTCATCAGCATGACCAGACGATCCAGGCCGAAAGCCAGACCGCCATGGGGTGGTGCGCCGAATTTCAGCGCATCGAGGAGGAAGCCGAACTTCTCCTGCTGCTCGTCTTCACTGATGCCAAGTACGCGGAATACGGTCTGCTGCATGGATTTGTCGTGGATACGAATCGAACCGCCACCCAGCTCGGTGCCGTTGAGCACCATGTCATAGGCGCGCGACAGCGCTGCCGCCGGGTTGGCCTCCAGTTCAGCCGGGCTGCACTTCGGCGCGGTGAACGGGTGATGCATGGCGGTCAGGCTGCCGTCGTCGTTCTCTTCAAACATCGGGAAATCAACGACCCACAGCGGTGCCCACTCGCAAGTCAGCAGGTTGAGGTCATGGCCCAGCTTGATGCGCAGCGCGCCCAGGGCTTCGCTGACGATCTTGGCCTTGTCGGCACCAAAGAATACGATGTCGCCATCCACTGCACCGACGCGATCAAGGATCACGTTGATGTTGTCCAGCGGGATGTTCTTGACGATCGGCGACTGCAAACCTTCGACACCCTTGGCGCGCTCGTTGACCTTGATATAGGCCAGGCCCTTGGCGCCGTAGATGCCGACGAACTTAGTGTAGTCGTCGATCTTGCTGCGCGGCATGCTCGCCCCGCCCGGGACGCGCAAGGCGGTCACACGGCACTTCGGATCGTTGGCCGGACCGCTGAACACCTTGAAGTCGACGGCTTGCAGCTGGTCGGCCACATCCACAAGTTCCAGCGGGTTGCGCAGGTCTGGCTTGTCGGAACCAAAGCGACGCATGGCTTCGGCCAGGGTCATGTGCGGCAGCTCGCCGAACTCGACGCCCAGCACTTCCTTGAACAGCTGGCGAATCATCTTCTCGGTGATGGCCATGATGTCGGCTTCATCGAGAAAGCTGGTTTCGATGTCGATCTGGGTGAATTCCGGCTGGCGGTCGGCACGCAGGTCTTCGTCGCGGAAGCACTTGGCGATCTGGTAGTAGCGGTCGAAGCCCGCCACCATCAGCAATTGCTTGAACAGCTGCGGTGATTGCGGCAGGGCGAAGAAGCTGCCGGCGTGGGTGCGGCTCGGCACCAGATAGTCACGCGCGCCTTCAGGAGTAGCGCGGGTAAGGATCGGCGTCTCCACATCGAGGAAGCCGTTGTCGTCCAGGTAACGACGGATGCTGCTGGTGATGCTTGAGCGCAACTTCAGCTTGGCCGCCATTTCAGGCCGGCGCAGGTCGATAAAGCGATAGCGCAGACGGGTTTCTTCGCCCACGTCGGTGTATTCGTTAAGCGGGAACGGCGGAGTTTCCGCCTCGTTCAGCACTTCCAGCTCATAGCCGAGCACTTCGATGGCGCCGGAGGCCATGTTGGCGTTGCCGGCACCGGCTGGGCGCAGACGCACCTTGCCGGTGATCTTGACCACGTACTCGCTGCGCACCTTGTCGGCAGCGGCAAAAGTATCGGCGCGATCAGGATCGAAAACGACCTGGGCCAAACCCTCACGGTCACGGATATCGAGGAAAATCACCCCGCCATGGTCGCGACGGCGGTGAACCCACCCGCAAAGAGTAATTTCCTGACCGTCCAGGCTCTCGTTCAATTGCCCGCAATAATGGCTGCGCATCATGGTGGTAGTCGCTTCTCTTGAGTCTTGAATTCGTTGGGCCGCATTAACGGCGCGCTTGTTCCGGATAATGCCTGGCGGCAGATACACGCGGTATTTGCATGTGCAATGTCGAGTGGGCACTTGGGCCGGGGTAACTTGACGAACCGTCTCGTTACCAGACTGCCTCGACAGCGGTCAGCGGCAAGCGCGGGATTATATATGGTTAAGCGGCCGCTTGCAGCCAAGGCCCTGAGCCGCGCCACGCACGCATGCAAAAGCAGGCGAACTCCCCAATATCGGCTTGCCCGGCAACGAGCAACGAATCCTCGCGAAACAATCGATCTGAACCGCCAGTTCAATAGGTTCTGACAATTTCTTTTATTGAAATAAACCAACATCGGCTTGTACATCGCTTGTGCTAGCCTCCGAACATCGTTGGGCCAGCTGATGCCCTAACTAAGAGGAGATATGGCATGGAAATCAACATTGGAATAGACGAACAGGATCGGGCTGCGATCGCCGAGGGTCTCTCCCGCCTGCTGGCTGATACCTACACCTTGTATCTGAAAACCCATAATTTTCATTGGAACGTCACCGGGCCAATGTTCAACACCCTGCACCTGATGTTTGAAGGGCAGTACAACGAGCTTTCGCTGGCGGTCGATCAAATCGCCGAACGCATTCGTGCCCTCGGTTTCCCGGCTCCTGGCACCTACGCTGCCTATGCGCGCTTGTCGTCGATTAAAGAAGAAGAGGGAGTACCGGCCGCTTCCGACATGATCAAGCAACTCGTTCAAGGCCAGGAAGCGGTGGTACGTACCGCCCGCGGCATCTTCCCGCTACTTGATAAAGTCAGCGATGAACCGACCGCTGATCTGCTTACCCAGCGCATGCAGGTCCACGAAAAAACCGCGTGGATGCTGCGCAGCTTGCTGGCGGCGTAATCAAATAGTGAAAGGCCCAGCATGTCTGGGCCTTTTAGTATGCGCCTGACATAGGCCTGTTCTATGCTCTGCACACCAGCGACTGGCCACCGTGACGCGCATGATCAAGCCAAACAAAACCCCTTCCATCATGGAGCTCTACCCCGAGGAAACTCGCGAGGCGGCTGCCCTACTGCGGCAAGCCGTGCCCCTGATGATGCGCCACGACATCCCGCCAAATCCCGTGCACTACGCGCTCTGGTACACCTACAGCAAAGGACACGAGCCTGAGCTCAATCAACGCCTAGACAACGCACTCAAGGATTTCGACAGTTTCCCACCGGAGGTCGCCACCAAACTCTTTCATGACTATGTCATCCGCGGCGAGATCGAAGAGGCGCGCGCCGGCCAACGGCAGGTGATCGAACTGGTGGATGACATCGAGGACGACGTCACCTCCAACGTTCTCGGCAGCCGAAACTACCAGACCAGCCTTGAGGTCGGCCTCGCGGCACTGCAAGAGCCCGTTACCGACGATCTACCCCAGGTCCTGATCGAGCTCCAGGAAAGCACTCAGCAGATGCACGAGCTGCAAGGTAAATTCTTGTACCGTTTGCACGCGGCTCAGGAGCAAATCAAGCACCTACGCGGCCAACTGGAGCGCGCCCATATCGCCGCAACACTGGACAGCCTGACGCAAGTATTCAACCGTCACGCGTTCAATCGGTTACTGGAGAAGGCACTTAGCAACGGGCATGAAGGCGTCGCGCTGATAATGCTGGATATCGATCACTTCAAGGATTTCAACGACCAATACGGTCACCCACTGGGCGACCGCGTACTCCAGCACGTGGGCAAACTGATGCGCGAGCTTCTCCCTGCCAATGCCATGGCTGCGCGATATGGCGGCGAAGAGTTTTGCGTCATCCTGTGCGACAGCCCGGACGTGGCGCAAACCTACGCAATCGCCAACCAGTTGCGCTTGAAGATTCAATCCCTGCGAATCAAAGTTCGCAGCACCGATAAGGTGCTCGATAGCATCACGGCTTCGTTTGGCCACGCCCAAGCGCAAGCGGGTGATGATCTGGAGCGTTTGCTTACCCGAGCGGATGATGCGCTCTATGAAGCCAAACGTAACGGCCGTAATCAGGTTCACCCCGCCGCACCGGTGGATGCGCTTAGCGCCTGATTTGAGTCGCCTTCCTCTTTGCTGTTAAATACGCCCGTGCCGCCGACCGAGGCTTCTGGTAGGCGCATAGGCTGCTCGCGCGTCCATCCAATACCTTTATCTATGGCAACTTCGCGCAGCCATCTTCCTCGTTGATCCTTAATTTAGTGAGTTCATTGAACATGTTGAAAATTGTCCACTTGGCAGCGGGCTTTGTCGCTCTTCTGTTGTCCTTTGTTCCTAGCGTTAATGACGGCGCACAGCCATTTTTGCAACAACCCGATGCACTGTGCCTCGCCTTGTTTGGCTTGCTTAATCTGATATTGGCACCGCAACTTCCAATCTGGCATGCGGGCCTGCGCCATCACATGCAGAATCTGGTTTCGGCCCTGCTCATACTGGCTACCTTGCTACAAGCTCTAATCCTACTGGCACCACTGCCTGTGATCGCCAATCAACCCGCAAGCCTATTCAGCCTGCTCACCGTTCTGGTTGCGGTACTTCTGCATCTGGCTACCAATCTGCGCATGCGCAGCCGCCGCACGACGGCAACCACTACCAGCAGCTCGCATGACATGACCGATCGCGAGACCGGTACCGTGAAGTGGTTCAACACATCCAAAGGCTTCGGCTTTATTTCCCGCGACTCCGGCGACGATATATTCGTGCACTTTCGCGCTATACGCGGCGAAGGGCATCGCGTCTTGGTCGAGGGCCAACGCGTCGAGTTTTCCGTCATGCAGCGCGACAAGGGCCTGCAAGCTGAAGATGTAATTGCAGCGCTGCCTGCTCGTCGTTAATCTGACTTGAACCTGAAAAACCCGCCTTCAGCATCTTGCAGGCGGGTTTTTTACGCCTTCAATAATGAGGCGGCGGGGCCTCTTCCTCAGTCATGTCAAACTGGCCGTGCAAGTCTTGCTGGCGCTTCGCCAGAGCTGCAAGCTGCAATTGCATGCGCTCCAACAGGCGCTGCTGTGCAACCAGTACATCGTTAAGCGCCTGGATGGTGTCATCCTGAAACGCCAGACGACTCTCCAATTCGTTGACTCGCTCTTCAATGTTCAACGTGCCACCTCGGTAAAGCTGAAGTTATCCGCCAGCGCCCGCTGCATTTTTTCCTTAATGCTCGCCATCTGCGCATCCGTATAGGGCTCGGCAGGATGCTTGCCCCAAACCGGAGCGGGCCATGCCGCGTCGCCTTCATGACGCACAATCACATGCATGTGCAGCTGACTGACGACGTTACCCAGCGTCGCGATATTCATTTTGTCGGCGGCAAAGATACCTTTAAGCTTTTCCGCCAGTGACGCGGTTTCCCGCCATAAAACCTGCTGGTCGACCACGCTCAGCTGAAAGACCTCACTTATGGCTTCGCGACGCGGAACCAGAATGAACCACGGATAATGTGCATCGTTCATCAGCAGCAGCCGACACAATGCAAAGTCGCCGAGGGGCAAGGTGTCTTGCTGTAAACGTGCATCCAAAGCAAACATATGTAGCTCTCCATTTATTCGGCGCGTTTTAGCCCAAGACCAAAGCTACAGGATACGCAGTCGCTGCTCGTTAACAAACGCCCACCTACATCACTGCCGCCTCACGCACCAACAACAACAGCCTTTACCGAATGCGTGCACCAATTTGTTTCTTCCCGTAATGCACAAAACCGTCTGAGGTTACAAATGAGCTTCCCCAGCCATCTGCACCTTCACAACTACAACGCTAACTGCTCGACCTCACGCTCCCCTGCAAGGCTCCAACCGTGCTAATCAACAGACCAGATGAGCTGCAGCGCAGTTGGGGTTGCCCTTTTGACAAGACGCAGCAAAAATAAGCTGAAAGGATTCAACCTTGAGCACGATTTTTGCTTAATCTTTAAGAGGTGCCAAGCACTAGCGTGCAGCAGACCTGACACATACGCCCGTCGGGGTACAGCACGGTGGAATCTACAAAAATGCGACATTCTTTTTCGTCTTTTGCGACACAAACGATAAGAATTTCAATCGAATAGATTCCAACTATCGCCATAACCGGCTGCGTGCTATAAGTTACCGCCGACACAAAAAGAAAGAGCTGTCCATACAACAATCAGATGGGCGGCGCAACTCTTCTAAAACCAAGGAGCAATCACGATGCAAGTGATGAAGTGGAGCGTTATCGCCCTCGCAGTAACCGCGGGCACTACCCAAATGGCAGCCGCCTCGAGCCAATCCGAGTCCAAAGGCTTTATCGAAGATACTAGCTTCAACATCTTCAATCGCGCCCTCTACATGAACCGTGACTTCCGTAATGGCGGCACCAACGGCGCAAGCACTTCCGCTAACCCAGCTGGCTACCGTGAAGAAACCGGCCTGGGCATCCGCCTCCTGCTGGAATCTGGCTTCACCCAAGGCACCGTAGGTGTTGGCGTGGACGCACACTCGCTGTCCAGCATCAAAATCGACGGCGGTCGTGGTAAGTATGGTAATGGCTTGTTTGATCAAACCAGCGACGGCCGTGGCGATGACACCCAGACCGAAGTCGGTGGCGCAATCAAGTTCCGTGTTTCCGATACCGTACTCAAACACGGCAACATGTTTGTCGGCAGCCCAGTATTTTCGACCGACGACAGCCGCATCCTGCCGGAAGTCGCTACCGGTACCTACTTGGTCAGCAACGAAATCGAAGGCCTGGAACTCAGCGCCGGTCGCTTCACTGCCCTGAGCAGCCAAGCCTCTTCTGATCGCGACACCGTTGAATTGACCGAAGGCGACATCGTCGGCGCCAGCTACGCCTTCACTGATAATTTCAATGCAGCCATTCACCATGGCAACTTTGAGGATTATCACAAGAAGACCTACCTGAACTTGAACTACACCCTGCCGCTGGCTGAAGAGCAGTCGCTGAACTTCGACTTCAATGCCTACCGCACTACCGATGAAGGTGATGCGCTGGCTGGCGAGATCGATAACAAGATCTGGAGCTTGGCAGCTGCCTATAGCCTTGGCGCCCATAAGTTTACCCTGGCCCACCAGCGTTCTTCCGGTGACACTCGCTACTCTTACGGCGTTGTCGATGGCGGTGGCACTGTATGGCTGAACAACTCGGTTCAGTTTTCTGATTTCGATGGTCAAGATGAAAAATCCTGGCAGGCTCGTTACGACCTCGACATGACTACCTTCGGCGTACCAGGCTTGAGCTTCATGAGCCGCTACATCACTGGTGAAGATATCGCTACCAGCTCGGGCGAAGAAGGCAAAGAGCACGAGTGGGACTTCGAAGCCAAGTACGTTATTCAAGATGGCGCTGCAAAGGATCTCTCCTTCCGTGTTCGTCACGCTATCTGGCGCGCCAACGACGCATACAATGCTGATTACAGCTCTGACTTGAATGACACCCGCCTGATCGTCGAGTACCCGCTGAGCGTTCTGTAATTTAGCGGTTTTTTGTTAGCGATGTGAAAAGCCCGGCTTATGCCGGGCTTTTTTATTTGGATTGCTTATTGAACCTAAAGCGGCAGCGCATATGTTCCCGTGACATGCGCAACTAACTCATCTTCATTCCCTGCCGAATAAAGCGAAACCTCGCAAACAGCCTGCCTCCTGCTTAACCGAAGAATCCGCGCCTCAGCCAGCAGGTCCACCGGTTTAGGTTTGACCAAGAAGTTGATATTGAGATTTGAGGTTACCGCCATCTCCACCCGCCCTAGCCTACCTAGAACCACTGCATACATCGCAGCATCAGCCAGCGACATGATGGTCGGTCCAGACAATGTACCCCCAGGCCGCACCAGCTTAGCGTGAAAAGGTACTCGTGCTAGCACGCCATTAGCATCCAGCCTATCGATACACAGGTTGATATCTTCGGCCATTGGCAACCCCGCACGTATCAGCGCCTGCACTTGCTCAGCCGTCAGTCCCGACATAACTTTTGCTTCCCCCACGTGTTCTTCCACTCAGACCCAGCAACCTGTACGTCACTGTATCGGCACCGTACAATGCCGGCCTACCGAAAGCCCTCGCAACCGACAAAACGGCCAAACATGCGTACCAGTCAGTTTCTGCTCTCCACTCTTAAAGAAACCCCGTCCGACGCCGTCGTGATCAGCCACCAGTTGATGCTGCGTGCCGGGATGATTCGCAAACTTGCTTCCGGCCTCTATACCTGGCTACCGATGGGTCTGCGCGTGCTGCGCAAGGTTGAAAGGGTCGTACGCGAAGAAATGAATGCCGCGGGCGCTCTTGAAGTGCTGATGCCCGGCATTCAGCCTGCCGAGTTGTGGCAGGAATCGGGTCGCTGGGAGCAGTACGGCCCGGAATTGCTGCGCATGAAAGACCGCCATGGTCGCGACTTCTGCGCGGGTCCGACCCACGAGGAAGTGATTACTGATCTGGCACGCAATGAGCTGAACAGCTACAAGCAGCTGCCGATCAATCTGTACCAAATTCAGACCAAATTCCGTGACGAAATTCGCCCGCGCTTTGGCCTGATGCGCGGCCGCGAATTCATCATGAAGGATGCCTACTCCTTCCACGTCGACCAGGCATCGCTGCAAGAAACCTACGACCGCATGCACCAGGCCTACTGCAACATCTTTACTCGCCTGGGCCTGAACTTCCGCCCGGTGCAGGCTGATACAGGCTCCATCGGCGGCACCGGCTCCCATGAATTCCACGTACTGGCTGACTCAGGCGAGGACGATATCGCCTTTAGCGACAGCTCGGACTATGCGGCCAACATTGAAAAGGCCGAAGCCATACCGCGAGAAACCGTGCGTGCGGCTGGCAGTGAATCGCTGCGTCTGGTCGAAACGCCAAACTGCAAGACCATCGACGACTTGGTTACCCAGTTTGACCTGCCGATCGAGAAAACCGTTAAAACACTTGTGGTACACGGCGCAGAAGCCGGAACACTGATCGCGCTGATTATTCGCGGGGATCACGAGCTAAATGAAATCAAGGCGGCCAATCTGCAACAGGTTGCCAGCCCGCTGGTGTTCGCCTCGGAAGCGGAGCTGCGTGCGGCCATCGGTGCGGGCGCCGGCTCCCTGGGCCCACTGAACCTGCCGCTGCCATGCATCGTTGATCGCTCCGTGGCACTGATGAGCGACTTTGCAATTGGCGCCAACATCGACGACAAGCATTACCTGGGCGTCAACTGGGAGCGCGACCTGCCGCTTCCCGAAGTAGCCGACCTGCGCAACGTGGTGGCGGGCGATCCGAGCCCCGATGGCAACGGCACTCTGGAGATCAAGCGCGGCATCGAAGTCGGGCATATTTTCCAGCTGGGCACCAAGTACAGCCAGGCATTGAACTGCCAGGTTCTGGGCGAATCCGGCAAGCCGGTCACGCTAACCATGGGTTGCTATGGCATCGGCGTATCGCGGGTAGTGGCCGCAGCCATTGAGCAGAACAACGACGAGCGCGGCATTCTCTGGAACGATGCGCTGGCGCCCTTCCAGATCGCCCTCGTGCCGCTGCGCTATGAAACCGAGGCAGTACGCGAAACTACCGATAGCCTGTATGCGCAACTTACCGCCGCGGGTTACGAGGTGTTGCTCGATGACCGTGACAAGAAAACCAGCCCCGGCATCAAGTTCGCCGATATGGAGCTGATCGGCATTCCGCACCGCATTGTGGTGAGTGATCGCGGGCTGGCTGAAGGCAATGTGGAGTACAAGAGCCGTCAGGATACCGATGCTCAAGTGGTTGCCGCGACCGAGATCATGTCGTTCATCCAAGCGCGCGTGTGCCGTTGATCCAGTCTTAATCAAGAGTCGTCATGTTCAAGCGAACCATCTTGCGTCCGGTCGGCGCCGCACTCGGCGCCGCACTTTTACTTAGCGGTTGCGCCAATCAGCTGCCCCAGCGCAGCGAACACGAGGAGCGCGTCGAGCGCAAGTTGCTCGACCACAGCCTGCAGATTGATGTCGGTGAGCCGCGGGTCCTGGAGCTGCCACAACGGCGCGTGCGCGTGCATGAACAGAAGACCTTTGAAGTCACGGCCTTCGCGGTCACCCGCCGCTACGACCGCTACACCCCTTACCAGCCTTGGCGCGAGCTGTATGAGGTACCTTTGGGCGCAGTTGCAGTAGTGGCGGGTATCGGTGCCAACGTGCTCAATGTGGCGCTGCTCGGCAGCTTGCCCGACAGCGTGACAAAGGACTGGATCAGCTACGGTTTCGCCGGCCTCAATCCGCTTCTCAACGTCGAATCCAACGGCCGCTCGCAACAGAATCTCGCCGCACTCGACGAACAGCGCCAGGACGCACGGATGGAATACTCCAGCCTGCCCTGGGCCGAACGCACCGTCACCGTCAAGGCAGGTGAAAATAGCCATGAATTGCTGACGGATCGAAACGGTGTGTTGCGCCTCAACCTGCTTGATGGCCCTTTCGCCGAGCAGGACATCAGCCGCGTCGGCACCTTGCTGCTAAGCATCGAAGACCCGCAAAGCAGCGCCAAGGCGGAAGCCAGCCTGCTGGTCAGCCATACGTTGCGCGGCAAGCTGCTGGAGGCCCACGGCCTCATCTACGACGACCTGGAAGACGATGACGTCGAGCAGTGGGTACACCGGGTGAAACGTCTGTCGGAACTGGGCCTGGAAGAGGAAGCGAGCGAGCTTGAACAAAGCCTGATCGAGCTGACCCGCAATGATCCCGAGCTGCAGGACAGTTTTCTCAAGGCACTGACCCGTGACGCCGGACGCTTAGTCGCCGACCCCGGCAACGACTAGACGGCAATGGGCTCGCGCGTCGTCCTGCTGCTGGCAATCCTGCTATTCGGTACTTCCAGCCATGCCACTGTGCGCCAGGCCCCCGAACCTGAGCTGCGCAGCCTGCTGCAACGCACCGTCGCCGAGTCCGCAAGCTTCGCGGACAGGTTCGACGCAGAAGTCTGGCTGCTCGACATGTCGACCCGCCTGACGCGTTACATTCCCGAGCCTGAAGAACGCCTCACATTTCTCCGGCTGGTGCACCAGGAAGCCAGCAAAGCCGGACTTCGTCCCGACCTGGTGGTAGCACTGATCCACAGCGAAAGCCATTTCGATCGCTTTGCCATCTCATCGGTTGGGGCGCAAGGCATGATGCAGGTCATGCCATTCTGGAAAGCCGAATTAGGGCGCCCTCAGGACAACCTCACCGACAACGCGACCAACCTGCGCTATGGCTGCACCATCCTCAGCTTTTACCTGAAGAAGGAGAACGGCAACCTGAGTCGAGCGCTGGCGCGCTATAACGGCAGCCTGGGCAAATCCGCGTACCCGGCAAAGGTGATCGGCTTCTGGCACGACTACTGGTACGTCAAACCCTAAGCTGTCGTCGACCGTGAGGCTCAGCGGCGCATGATGAATCCGGCGATCCCCTGCAGCGGCTGCTCGGTCAGTTCCACAGCACTGACCTGGGCGCTTGCCGGCCCCGTCTCCAGCCACGTAGCCAGCTCACCAACCGCATCGCTATCGCCTTCGAACAGGACCTCGACGCGTCCGTCAGCCAGGTTGCGCACCCAGCCATCGAGATCGAGGCGCTCAGCCTCGGTAACCGTGTGCTGGCGGAACCCCACGCCCTGAACCTGACCGCTGACGTACCCATGCATGCAGCGCCGCGCCATAGCTCTACTCCTTCGCTTTCAATTCGGTTAGACGTGCGGTAAGTCCAGCGGCCGTCTGTTCCCCAAGCAGGCGTTCGCGCATCTGCCCTTGCGGGTCGACGAGATAGGTCACCGGTAGCACCTCGCTGCGCGGCAAGTTGAATCGCGGCGCCGGGTCTTCGGCAAGCACGGTGAACTCGATGCCGAGTTCCTGCGACGCCTTGGCCAGCTCATCGCCCTGCAGGCCGTCAAAGTTGACACCGAGCACCGTGACCGATTGATCGGCCAGTTGCCCAGCCAGGGTATTCAACTCGGGGATCTCGCTACGGCATGGCGCGCACCATTGCGCCCAGTAATTAATCACCAACCACTGGCCTTCCAGACGCTCAGCCGCTACCTTTTGCCCATGCTGATCGATACCGACCTCTTCAGAGCAGCCTGCCAAGATTAAACCGGCGAGAATTCCCGCAAATTTGAACGCCCGGAGTCGCAATACCATGCTTTCGATCCTCGCCCACGCAGGGTTGGTATGACGCTAGATGCCATGCGCCTTGAAGTGCCGGAGGTTCTCGAAGGAGAGACTATCTCCCTCGCCGATCTGAACGAGCAGCTGATTCAAGCCCGTTTGCAGCCCCAGGAAAATGGCTTGCAGGAAGTGCTCAGCTTGCTGTTTCGGCTCAACCGCAGCGTCACGACCTTACTCGAAAGACAGCGCGCGCTGCAAAGCTTCAGCGAAGAGTATCGCCACTACGCCGCGGTCTATCGTAGCGACACGCCGCCATCGAGTTTGTTCGTGCGCCTGTGCAGCGAACTGGCGGTCGGTTTCAAGCGTTTGCTGTTACAGATTCTTCAAGGTCGGCAACCCTCGCTTCCGCACCTCGCCTGGTGCCTGTACATGGCGCAGCACTTTCTCGCCCAGACCCTGCTCCGCCATTACCAGCTGTACCAGGAACCGCCCCCGAGTCTGTGGCGCGACAGCCACCTGCTGTACTGGATTGGCGAGCACCAGCAGTGTCTGGACGAACACGTGGCAGCGGCGTTTCAGCCGAGTCCGGCGACCACCTTGCGTGGCATTTACCAGCAGATGCTGCTGCTGTCGCTGAGCAACCCTTTTCACCTGGCGGACGGCCAGTGCGTGGTGCTGTTTGGCGCACTGGCACGGCTTGCCGAAACGCCACGGCTGCTGCCCTGGGATGAGGAGGATGACATTGAGGGCCCGGTCGTCGACCTGACAGAAGCTCAGCCATGCCTGAATCTGGCGCAGATGCCCAGCAGCGACTCCCGTTACCTACGCCGCTTTGAGCTTGGCGCGTTATTGATCGCACTTCACGAACCTGCCCCGCTGCAAACCAACGCCGAACGCCAATTGCTTGAGCAGGTGCAGCAACACTGGCTTGGCCGCCAGCAGCGTCGCTATGAACGCGCGGAGCAGGCAGTCGAATGCAACCTGAACATCGGATTGACGGACATTCATGCGCAACTGCTGGAAAAACGGCCAAGCCTGACCCGCGCGCAGATACTCGATACCAGTTCGGGCGGCACTCGCCTGCTATGCAACGCCGATCATGCCGCCCTGCTGGCAGTCGGCCAATTGGTGTTGCTGCTGACCAGCAGCACGACGCCGACCCTGGCCTTGGTGCGCTGGCGCCACCTCAGCGTCGACGGCCTGCACCTGGGTCTGCGCTATCTGAAAGGCCTGCCGCGCCCGGTCTGGCTGCGCCGGGCGCCAAGTGCGCAGGCCCATCCTGGGATACTGCAAAGCACCCCGACACCGGGCAATGGTTGGCATCATGGCCTCTGGCTGCCTAATGATCAGTTCGTTGCAGGGGAGAACTTCTGGCTGCAACTCGCCAGCACCAACAGCCAGGCTGCCATGCCCTTACCTCCAGCCAATCTCACCACCGCGCTGGTCAGCCGCCATCCCATGCGTCTGGGATAAAACAGCGAAACTGCGAGCGGAGTCACGCCGAGCGTCGGCCGAGTGCACAGTTTCGTCGGCAAAGTCGCGCTTATACTTCACCAAGCGTTTGCTTTGCCTCGTTATCAGCCCGGATGTGTGACCATGACCCAAGCCCATGACAAGTTGATCGGTCCCGTGCCATCGCGCATCGTCGATGTCGCGCGCTTCCTGGTCACCCCCTATGAAGGCCGCGTCGCCGAATACAACATCGCCGCCTGGTTACAGCTGCCTGGCCTCGCCACATTGCCGGTGTCATTGCTGGTGACTTACCGCGATGGCGGCCAACGCCGCGAGGTGCCGGTGGACCACGGCAAAGTCAGCGCGCACAACAAGATCCTGCTGTCTGGCATCGCTCGCTTGCCGGTGAAGCAGAAGATCGAAGACATGCAGGTCTGCCTGCGTTCAGCGGTGCCAACGCAAAGCCTGGTGGTAGAGGAATTGTTCGTCCAGGCCGTGGAAATGGCGCAGGACGACAGTCGCCAAGCGCTGGCCTGAGTCGATAAAGGCAGCACAGCAACCCCGCCTAATCGCGGGGTTTTGCTTTTCAGGAGGCGCGCACCTTTATTTCGGCAATAACCTGCGAGGCCGCCTCGCACACTTGCGTCTGCTGTACGTCTGCTACCAGGGATTCAGGCCACTGGCTGAAATGCAGGCCGGTAATACGGTTCAACCGCTCCAGGGCTTCCTGGGGGTCGCGCTGATGCAGCTTCAATATCGCGGCATTATTGGTTTTCATAGTGTCCATTGAGCCTCGCTAATCCCTGCTCTTCCGGCAGCCTGATTCAATCTGTTGATAGCAGATTGCCAAAACCGTGCCAGCATCCGTTTGCCATTTTGCCCGCCTAACCGTGCCGCCCAAATGCCGAGCAATCGATAACCACGCCGAATATGACGTTTTTTGTCACTCTTTAGGTGTGCTTAGCCACTGAGCCAGGCTTTCCCCGAACAGCGCATCCTGCTGATCATGCAGCGTCTGCAGCGCAATCTTCAGTGCGGGGTACCACGGCTCGTCCAGGTGCTCGGGAAGCTGACTCAGTTGCGGCAGCGGCCATGGGCTTTTGCTGAGCAGTTGCTGCAGGCTGTAATGGCCCAGGTCGCGGCTCAGCACCCACATCCCGGCGCCCGTTGGGGCAACCAGATGCTGCTGCTCGAGAAATTCCAGCATCTCCTCCCATTCGTACTCCGGTAACAGCCAGCCCTGCCGCTGCACATCGCGGTAGCGGATTTTCAGCCCGGATTGTTGGCGCACATGGAACACCCGCAGGATGCCCAGCATCACCAGCAACCTCGGCAGGGCTCGCTTGCGCCATTGATGGGGCGTGCCAAGGTTGCATACCAACTCCGCGCCGAGCAGCACGATCAGCCAGGAAAGGTAAATCCACAGAAGAAACAACGGGACGGTGGCAAACGCCCCGTAAATCAACTGGTAGCCCGGGAACATCTGCACATAAAGCCCGAACAGCTCCTTCGCCACCTCGAACAGCACCGCCGTAAAGAATCCGCCGAGCAGCGCGTGGGTCAGGCGAACCTGAGCGTTGGGCACCGTGGCATACAACAGCGTGAACGCGGCAACGCTCGACAGCACCGGCATAAAGCTCAGTACCACCTTCAGCCCCATGAGTGCATCGGGCCCCGAGATCAGCGACAGAGAGGCGATGTAAGTGCTGATCGCAAAACCGCTGCCTAGCAGAATCGGCCCCAGACTCAGAATTGCCCAATACAGCAGAAAGCTCGATACGCCGCGGCGGGGCTGGCGAACGCGCCAGATGGTATTGAACGCCTTCTCGATGGTGACCAACATCAGAAACGCGGTAACCGCCAGCACCACCACACCGATCCAGGTCAGTTGGCGAGCTTGGGTTGTGAAATCACTCAGGTACTGCTGCACCATTTCCCCGGCCGAGGGGACGAAGTTGCGAAACACGAAGCTCTGGATCTGCTCGCCCGTGCCCTGAAAAGCCGGCACCGCCGAAAGCATGGCAAAGGTCACGGTCATCATCGGCACCACCGCGAACAGCGTGGTGTAGGTCAAAGCTGCCGCGTTATTGATACAGCGATCCGCAATAAAGCGCCGTATAAGGAAGCGCCAGAAATCCATCCCATCGTTGACGCGCTGTAGCATGCACTCTCCTTACGACCAACCAGCAGCTCGATTTCGCGTAACGGCCCCATAGGTTTCAGCCTCAGGCCACGACGCGGGTAGAATAGCCGCCACCCGAGGCAAGATGCGACCTGCATATGACCGATCTGACCCTGTATCACAACCCGCGCTGCTCGAAATCCCGCAGCGCCTTGCAGTTGCTTGAAGAACGCGGCCTTGCACCGACCGTGGTGCGCTATCTGGAAACGCCGCTCGACGCTGTGCAACTCAAAGACCTGCTCGCGAAACTGGGAATTGCCGCACGCCAGCTCCTGCGCACCGGCGAAGACGAATACCAGACCCTCAATCTGGCCGACCCCAGCCTGAGCGACGCTCAACTCATCGCCGCCATGGCTGCGCATCCGAAGCTGATCGAACGCCCGATTCTGGTGGCAGGCGCGCGAGCGATGGTGGGCCGGCCACCGGAGAAAATCCTGGAGATTCTGCCGTGATGCCCTCCTATATTCTGGTGCTGTATTACAGCCGCCATGGCGCGACCGCTGAAATGGCCAAGCAGATTGCCCGAGGCGTCGAAATGGCCGGCATGGAAGCGCGCCTGCGCACAGTGTCGGCCGTTTCGAGCGAATGCGAAGCCGTTGCGGCCGACATTCCGGCCGAGGGCGCGCTTTACGCCAGCCTGGATGACTTGAAGAACTGCGCAGGTCTGGCTCTTGGCAGCCCGACCCGCTTCGGCAATATGGCGGCAGCACTCAAGTATTTTCTCGATGGCACCAGCAGCCTGTGGCTGACCGGCGAGCTGATCGGCAAACCCGCCGGGGTGTTCACTTCCACCGCCAGCTTGCATGGCGGCCAGGAAACCACCCTGCTGTCCATGTTGCTGCCCCTGCTGCACCACGGCATGTTGATCACCGGTTTGCCGTACAGCGAGTCCGCCTTGCTGGAGACCCGCGGCGGCGGCACCCCGTATGGCGCAAGCCATCATGCCGGGGCGGACGGTAAGCGCGCGCTCGACGAACACGAAATCAGCCTGTGCCGCGCACTCGGCCAGCGCCTGGCGAAAACCGCCCTCAAACTGGAGCCGACCCGTGGCTAAAACCCCGAAGCCCCTGCCCGCTCTGGACTGGCTGAAACCGCGCATGGCCATCAGCCGCGCCGTCACCTTGCTGAGCTTTTTCGCCTTGGCGGCGCTGCTGCTGGTCTGGAACCTGATATTTGCCAACATTCCTGGCGAGCTGCTCTGGGTCATCCTGATATTCCAGCTGGTGCCGCTGCTGCTGCTCGCCCCAGGGTTGATTCTCGGCAACGCCCGCGCCCATGCCTGGGCCTGCTTCGTCGTCAATCTGTACTTCATCCAGGGCGTGCTGGCCGCTTTCGATCCGTCCAAGGCGCTGTTCGGCTGGCTGGAAACCCTGCTCAGTTTCAGCCTGTTCTGCGCTGCCCTGATGTACACCCGCTGGCGTTTTCAATACGACCGCAAGTTGGCAGGCGAAAGCTGATGCCGCGTTTGCTGCTACTGCCAGGCTTGAATGGCAGTAGCAGCTTGTTCGCACCATTGCTTGAGCACCTGGACCCTAAGCTGGGCGCACAGGCGCTGTGTCTGCCGGCGGACTGCGACCAAGACTACGAGACACTGGCAGACCGCTTGACTGGCGATCTTGGTGAAACGCCATTCGTGCTTCTTGGCGAGTCGTTCTCAGGACCGCTGGCCTATCGCTTGGCGCTTCGCAAGCCACCGGGTCTTAGCGGCGTGATTTTCGCGGCGTCCTTTCTGCGCCGGCCACATCCCCTACTGTCGATACAGCGTTATCTACCGCTGCCGCGCAACATTCTGACGCGCGACTGGGCGATACACATGTTTTGTCTGGGTGATCACGCCAATCCGGCGCTAATAGAACTGCTGCGCAACGAGATACAGGCCACCTCAACGCCACTGCTGCGGGCCCGCCTGCAAAGCCTCAGCGAACTGCGGGAACCTGAGCCGCGACTCGATATGCCTGCGCTGCAGCTGCTCCCGCGTTACGACCGTTTAGTTGATCGCAACGCGCAGGACAGTGTGATCCGCTGTTGCAGCCACCTAAGGCAGATAACGATTGATGGCCCGCACTTCCTGTTGCAAAGCAGACCACAGGCGTGCGCAAGAGCAATCGAGCAGTTTATGGCAGAGCTTCACGCAGGGTTGTAGGTTAAGTGCCCTACCAACCCAGGGTTTCTTTGAGAAAGGGGATGGTCAGCTTGCGCTGGGCCTGCAGCGATGCCTGATCGAGTTGTTCGAGCAAGGCGAACAGCGCGCTCATGCTGCGCTCGCCGCGGGTGAGGATAAAGCGGCCGACGTCGTCTCCCAGGTGCAAGCCACGACGAGACGCGCGCAGCTGCAAGGCGCGCAACTTGTCTTCATCGGACAGTGACTGCAGCTGGAACACCAGTGCCAGGGTCAGGCGCGATTGCAGGTCCGCCAGTTGGATCGGCAGCTCCCGCGGCGAGGCATCGGCGGCCAGCAACAAGCGCCTGCCACTGTCGCGCAGGCGATTGAACAGGTGGAACAGCGCCTCTTCCCAGTCAGCCCTGCCCGCCACGGCGTCCAGATCGTCAAGGCATACCAGCTCGCACTGTTCCAGGTTGTCCAGCAACGCCGGCCCGTACTCGACCAGCTCGGCCAGCGGCAGATAAACCGCCGGCTCGCCGCGTTGTTCGAAGCGCAGGCAGGCAGCCTGCAAAAGATGACTACGACCAACCCCTTCGGCGCCCCACAGATAGATCAGGCTGTCCGTCCAGCCGGCTTCCGCTTCGCACAGGCGCTCGACATAACCGAGCGCCGCCGCGTTGGCGCCGGGGTAGTAGTTGGCGAAGGTGGCGTCGTCACGCAGACGCACGCCCAATGGCAGTTGAACGGGCGTCATGCTGGGCGGCTGGGTTCGTCCGGGGTTTCGACAGACTCCCCGTAGAGCGCGGACAGTTTGTAGAAGTCGTAGAGATGACGCACCAGCACCATGATCACCGCGGCAATCGGCAGGGCCAGCAGCACGCCGGTGAAGCCGAACAGCTGCCCGCCCGCCATGATCGCGAAAATAACCGCGACCGGGTGCAGGCCGATCCGATCACCCACCAACCAGGGCGTCAGCAGCATGCCTTCGAGCATCTGGCCGACCATGAATACCGCGGCAATCGCCAGCAGTGGGTAGAAGTCACCGCCAAACTGGAACAGCCCGGCGGTCAACGCAGCGCCCAAGCCGACGACAACACCGAGGTAAGGCACGATGCTGGCCAGCCCGGCCAGCAGACCGATCAGCAGACCAAGCTCCAGCCCGATCAGCATCAGGCCGCAGGCGTACATGATCCCCAGCGCCAGCATGACCAGCAGTTGGCCGCGCAAGAACGCGCCCAATACTTCGTGGCACTCGCTGGTCAACTTGACCACCAGGCCCTCGCGGCTGCGCGGCAACAACCCGCGCAACTTGGCTACAAGCAGGTCCCAGTCGCGCATCAGGTAAAAACTGACTACCGGAATCAACAGCAGATTGGCCAGCCACGCCAGCAAGGCCAGGCTCGACGCAGTGGCCTGGGACAACAGCATGCCGACGATGTCAGTGGTCTCGCCCAGGTGTTCGGAAAACGCCACCTTGAGCTGATCAAAACGCCAGAAGTCTTCCGCCAGTCCTAACTGCAGCTGGACCCAGGGCAGCGCATCGCTCTGCATCCAGTCGAGCATCTGCGGCGCCAGCTGATACAGACGCACCAACTGCTTGCCGAGCATGGGGACCAGTACCAGCAACATGGCCGCCAGCACCAGACTGAACAGCGCGAACACCACCACCACACCCCAGGTGCGCGAGAGTTTCCAGCGCTCAAGGCGGTCGACCAGCGGGTCGCCCAGGTATGCCAGCAGCACGCCTATCAGAAACGGCGAAAGGATCGGATGCAGCAGGTACAGCAACCAGCCGAGCAGCAACAGCCCAGCCATCCATAGCCAGCGATGTGAATCGATCATGCTCAGCCCTCAGTTGCCACGCAGGCCAGCTGCGTAGGTGCAGAGGCCGGCAAGACAATCGGTATAAACCCAAAAAAGAAACCGCTGCCAGTGCAGCGGTTTGCTTGCGACTCATGGAACGCGGCGCAGTTTACCAGCGAAAGCGCAGGACATCGCCACGTGGCTGCGGCGGCGCCACCGTGGTCGGCACTCCGCCGGCCGGCTCGACTGGCGCCTGGGCGTCCAGTGGCGGTGCTTCGGCTGCTGCCTCCTGCAGCTGCAGGAGGGCCAGTTGCGCACGCAACTGCTCGGCGTTGGCGCTGACCTGATACACCAGCCGATCACCCTGAACCTGCTGCAAGTGCGCACCGAATGGTTCGAGCACGTTCTGCAGCTGGGCATAACGGGCCAGATCGGCGCCCTCCACTTCCAGCGTCAGGCTCGAGGTTGCACCCGGTGCGACGGCGAAGCGCGGCGCAAGGCGCTCGCTTACCGCCAGCATGATGGCATCGGCCAGCGCCGTCTGATCCGCGCCTTGCGCCTTGCCCTGCTCGCGCTCGTCGCCTAACCACAGACGCCACTCGGCTTGCCACTGGCCATTCTCTTCGCGCGCCTGCACCGCCAGCAGCGCGTCCGCGGCGTAGCGCTCGGACGCAGCTCGCAAGGCAGTGGGATCGTTGCCACCCAAGTTTTCCGGTACGGCCACTAGCTGCTCGCTCAAATCAGCGATTGGCAGGCGCAACGGCAAACCGCGGTGCTGCGCAGCCGCGCTCAGGGACGCGGCGCTGCTCTGGCCATCGCCGATCAAGTTGGAGCCGCTGCTGGCGTCACTCAGCCACCAGACCAGAATCGACGGCCGATTAGCCCCCCACAGGGAAAAGCCCGCCTCGCGCAAGATGCGGTCGGTACTGATAGGGTCGAAATCGACCAGCAAATTGTCGCTTTCATAGCCGTATCGACCCACGATCTGTTGCGGATTCTTCAGCAGTTCTGCCAGGGCCGGGCTCTGCAGCGCTTCGGCATCGCCGGTCAAACGTACGACCAGGGTATTCAGCGCCTTGAGCATTGCCGCATCGCGCTCTTCCGGTTGCTGGCTGCTGACGGGTTCGCGCACCTGGTACAGGTCGCTCATCGGTGCGGCACTAAGCGGCAGGCTGAACAAGGGCATGCACAGAACGAGCAAACGGGCGATGAGGCGCATAGTAAAAGAGTCTCGAAAGTGGATATCGGCACAGCGCAGAGCAGCAACAGCGGATAACCAGGCGCCTTTGCCGGGTTTGGCACAGGCCTGGACAGCGCTATACCTTAAACAGCCACCGACGCCGCGGCAACCACTCGGGGCGGGTGGCCGCTGCCCGGCAAGCCTGATAAAATCGCGCGCCTTCGCCGACCGGCAGCAATACCGCCGAAGCCCGACGGGCTTCCTCAGCTGGCGCACACCGACTTTTCCCTTAAAGGCCTGGATCTATGAGCAAGCAACCCTCCATCAGCTACAAGGACGCAGGCGTCGACATCGATGCAGGCGAAGCCCTGGTCGAGCGCATCAAAAGCGTCGCCAAGCGCACCGCACGTCCGGAAGTCATGGGTGGCCTGGGCGGCTTCGGCGCGCTGTGCGAGATCCCGGCCGGCTACAAGCAACCGGTGCTGGTCTCCGGCACCGATGGCGTTGGCACCAAGCTGCGCCTGGCGCTGAACTTGAACAAGCACGGCAGCATCGGCCAGGACCTGGTCGCCATGTGCGTCAACGACCTGGTGGTGTGCGGCGCCGAGCCGCTGTTCTTCCTCGACTACTACGCCACCGGCAAACTCAACGTCGACGTGGCCGCCACCGTAGTCACCGGCATCGGCGCTGGTTGTGAACTGGCAGGCTGCTCCCTGGTCGGTGGTGAAACCGCTGAAATGCCCGGCATGTACGAAGGCGAAGACTACGACCTGGCTGGCTTTTGCGTCGGTGTGGTGGAAAAAGCCGAAATCATCGACGGCTCCAAGGTCGCCACGGGTGACGCGCTGATCGCCCTGCCGTCTTCCGGCCCGCACTCCAACGGCTACTCGCTGATCCGCAAGATCATCGAAGTGTCCGGTGCCGATATCGAAACCACCCAGATCGACGACAAGCCGATGGCCGACCTGCTGATGGCGCCAACCCGCATCTACGTCAAACCGCTGCTCAAGCTGATCAAGGACACTGGCGCGGTCAAGGCCATGGCCCATATCACTGGCGGCGGCCTGCTTGACAATATTCCGCGGGTACTGCCTAAGGGCGCTCAAGCGGTGGTCGACGTCGCCAGCTGGACCCGTCCGGCGGTATTCGACTGGCTGCAGCAGGCCGGTAACGTCGACGAGCACGAGATGCACCGCGTGCTCAACTGCGGCGTCGGCATGGTCATCTGCGTCGCTCAGGATCAGGTCGAAATCGCCCTGCAAACCCTGCGCGATGCCGGCGAACAGCCCTGGGTCATCGGCCAGATCGGCGCAGCCGCCGAAGGCGCTGCCCAAGTCGTACTGAACAACCTGAAAACTCACTGATGCCGAGCGTCTGCAATGTAGTGGTGCTGATCTCCGGCTCCGGCAGCAACCTGCAGGCATTGATCGACAGCATCCAGGCCGACGCCGAAACCTCAACGGGTCACCCGGCGCGCATCGGTGCGGTGCTCGCCAACCGCGCCGATGCGTACGGCTTAAGCCGTGCGCAACAGGCCGGCATTCCGACCCAGGTGCTCGATCACAAGCAGTTCGATGGCCGCGATGCCTTCGATGCGGCGCTGATCAAGGCCATCGATGGCTACGCGCCAGACCTGGTGGTGCTGGCCGGCTTCATGCGCATCCTCACCCCGGCATTCGTGCGCCACTATGCAGGGCGTCTGCTGAATATCCACCCTTCGTTGCTGCCCAAGTACAAGGGCTTGCACACCCATCAGCGGGCGCTCGAAGCGGGCGACAGCGAGCATGGCTGCAGCGTGCATTTCGTCACCGAGGAACTCGATGGTGGGCCTCTGGTCGTACAGGCAGTCGTCCCGGTACAGCCGCAGGACACGCCCGACAGCCTGGCGCGTCGCGTGCACGAACAGGAACATCGGATTTATCCCCTGGCGCTGCGCTGGTTTGCCGAGGGGCGTTTGTCGCTGACGGACCAAGGCGCGCTGCTCGATGGCGAACCGCTGCCGGCCACCGGTCACCTCGTACGGGCATAGGTTTGGTTCGCCAAAACAGCCACAGACTACGCGGCTTGTGTCGCCTGCGCTTTCCGGTCAGGCTAAGCCGCACGGCGGCGAACGAACGGGCCAACATCCCCTCCCCGCCGTCCACTGATAACAGCGTCTAGGAGACATCATGCGTCGCGCCTTACTGCTCGCTCTCGCCCTATTCAGCTTCCCTGCCCTTGCAGCCGAAGTGAAACCGTTTTCCGCCAGCTACACCGCGGACTGGAAGCAACTGCCGGTCAGCGGTACGGCGGAACGCAGCCTGAAATCCCTTGGCGACGGTCGCTGGGAACTGAGCTTCGAAGCCTCGATGCTGGTCGCCAGCCTGACCGAGCAAAGCACCTTTCGCATGGACGGCGATGCATTTCTGCCGCTGGCTTACCGCTACGAGCGCAGCGGCCTGGGTAAGGGCAAGGAGATCGAGCACGATTTCGACTGGAACGAGAAGCAGGTGATCGGCAATGACCGCGGAACGCCGGTGCGCATTCCGCTGAATCGCGGCATGCAGGACAAATCGACTTACCAGTTGGCCTTGCAGTATGACGTCGCCGCCGGCGAGCAGAGCATGAGCTACCAGGTGGTGGACGGCGATGAAATCGAAACCTATGACTTCCGCGTGCTCGGCGAAGAAGTGGTACGCACCAAAGCCGGTCTGATCGACGCGATCAAGGTCGAGCGGGTTCGCGATCCGACCCAGAGCAGCCGCAAGACCATTCTGTGGTTCGCCAAGGACTGGAGCCACCTGCTGGTTCGCCTGCACCAGGTCGAGACCGACGGCAAGGAATACCAGATCATGCTCGACCAAGGCACGGTCGACGGCAAGGCGGTTGAAGGTCGCCGCGACTAGGCGCAGCGCAGGTCCAACAAGCCGGGCGATCGCCCGGCTTTTTATTGCCAGGAAGCACGTCTACGCTTGGGCAAAACTCGCCGCCTGGAGCCTCCGATGACCGACGCCTATCAACCGCTGGCCTGCGATCTGTACGACTATCTGGAGATCGCCTGCATGCACCACTACGCCCTGCTTATCGAACTGGACGACGGCAGCTGCCTGAACGCCGAGGCGCTGACCACTGAAACCACGCCGAGCAAGGAAGAGTTTCTGATCGTGCGCGGCGCCAGCGGCGAACAGCGGTTGCGCCTCGACCGACTGATCGCGATTACCGCGCAGAATCCCGGTGCGCTTTTCGGTCGCGTGTTGCTGGGTAATCGCACCTGCTAATCCAGCGCTGGCAGAGGCTGTTTGAATGACGACCATCGCGCACGCCACGCCGGAATCCGGAATTTCGACGCGGCTTGCGGTTTACCACATGAGGTCGTCGGGCACCTGATAGGCCGCGTAGGGATCGTCCGCATCGGCTGCTTCGGTGGGGGTATTGAGCAGGATCACCCGGCGCGGATCGCGCTCCTGGATCTTCAATGCTGCCTCACGCGGAATCACTTCGTAACCGCCGCCGCTGCGTACGATGGCCAGCGAGCCACGGCTGAGCTTGTCGCGCATCAAGGCATTCACCGACAGGCGCTTGACCTTCTTGTCGTCGACGAAGTTGTAGTAGTCCTCGGTGGTCAGCTTGGGCAGACGGGACACCTCGATCAATTGCTTGATCTGCGCGGCGCGGGCCTTCTGTTCGATCTTTTCCTGCTGCTGGCGATTCAGCTCCTGATCACGCGCGGCCTTTTCCGCCATGGCCTGTTGCGCGGCAAGCTTCTGCGACTCGTCCTTCTCCGCCTGGCCTTTCTGCACCAAGCGCTGCTGCTTCTGCTTTTCCTTGCCGACCTGCTTGGCCTGCTTTTCGTTGACCAGCCCGGCTTTGAGCAACTGGTCGCGTAGTGAGAGAGCCATAACCTACCTTACCGACGAGCAATAGATGTTGGGTGGCAGCACGGGGTCAACACTCCCGAGGCTGCTGTTTTTCCAGTTTCTTGGCTTCGCCCCAGAGCGCATCCAGTTCTTCCAGGGGGCAATCTTCCATGGCGCGGCCTGCTTCGCGCAATGCCTGCTCGATAAAACGGAAGCGCCGCTCGAACTTGCCATTGGCGGCGCGCAACGCGGTTTCCGGGTCGACCTTGAGATGACGGGCCAGGTTGGTGGCCACGAACAGCAGGTCGCCGAGCTCTTCGGCTATCGCCTGCGGGTCGCTTTCGCTCATGGCCTCGAGCACTTCATCGAGCTCCTCGCGCACCTTGTCCACCACTGGCAAGGCGTCCGGCCAGTCGAACCCGACCTGGGCGGCACGCTTCTGCAGTTTGACCGCACGGCTCAAGGCCGGCAGCGCAGTGGGCACATCGTCGAGCAGCGACAGTTGCTCGGGCGCGGGCGCATGCTCGGCGCGCTCCTGCGCCTTGATGTCTTCCCAGCGCTTTTTGACCGCTGCTTCATCCAGCGTGGCGACATCGGGCGCGCCGTACAGGTCGCCGTCGGGGAACACGTGTGGGTGGCGCCGCAGCAATTTGCGGGTAATGCCGTCGACCACCTGGGCGAACTCGAAACGCCCCTCCTCCCGTGCCAGCTGACTGTAATACACCACCTGAAACAGCAGGTCGCCGAGCTCGCCGGGCAGGTGATCGAAGTCGCCACGCTCGATGGCGTCAGCCACCTCATAGGCTTCCTCGAGGGTATGCGGCACGATGCTGGCGTACGACTGTTTCAAGTCCCACGGGCAGCCATGCAAGGGGTCGCGCAAGCGCGCCATCAGGTGCAGCAGATCGTCGAGTTGGTACATAGGGTTCCTTGGTCAACGTAGTCCGGATGCAATTCGGGATATCCCGCACAATTTTCCCGGATTTCATCCGGGCTTCGAAGTGCGCTTTTGTAGGGTGGACATGGCGCAGCCTTGTCCACCGCCGGCGTCCAGATGGCGGACAAGCCTTAGGCTTGTCCGCCCTACGCTATTGCAGGCTTGCAGATAAAGCGCAGCAGCTCAGGAAGCCCTGTGGCGGCGCGCCTCGATGATATTCGGCAGCTGGCTGATGCGCCCGAGCAGACGCCCCAGCGCGTCCAGCCCTGGGATCTCGACAGTCAGCGACATCGACGCGGTGTTGTCATCCTTGTTCGAGCGCGTGTTGACCGCCAGCACATTGAGCTTCTCGTTGAGCAACACCTGGGTCACGTCGCGCAGCAGACCGGAACGGTCATAGGCCTTGATGATGATGTCCACCGGGTAGGTCTGCACCGGCACCGGGCCCCAGCTGACCTGAATGATTCGCTCCGGCTCGCGACTGCCGAGTTGCAGCACCGAGGCGCAATCCTGACGGTGAATACTCACCCCGCGGCCCTGGGTGATGTAGCCGACGATCGGATCGCCCGGCAGCGGCTGGCAACAACCGGCCATCTGCGTCAGCAGGTTGCCGACGCCCTGGATCTGGATATCGCCCCGCTTGCCCGGTTTGAAGCCCAGGGCCTTGCGCGGGATCAGCTCAAGCTGCTCGTTGACCCGGTCCGGTTCGACCAGTTGCTGCGCCAGGTTGACCAGGTGCGCCAGGCGTAGATCGCCGGCCCCGAGCGCCGCCGCCATGTCGTCGCTGGTTTTCAGGTTGGCCTTTTCCGCCAACTTGTCGAAGTCCACGTGGGGCAGACCGAGGCGCAGCAGCTCGCGTTCCAGCAGCGCCTTGCCGGCGGCGACGTTCTGATCGCGGTCCTGCAACTTGAACCAGTGGACGATCTTCGCCCGCGCCCGCGAGGTGGTGACGTAGCCGAGGTTGGAGTTCAGCCAGTCGCGGCTCGGTGTACCATGCTTGCTGGTGATGATCTCCACCTGCTCGCCGGTTTGCAGGCTGTAGCTGAGCGGTACGATGCGTCCGTTGATCTTCGCGCCGCGGCAGTTGTGGCCGATTTCGGTGTGCACGCGGTAGGCGAAGTCCAGCGGCGTGGAGCCCTTCGGCAGGTCGATCGCATGGCCGTCCGGAGTGAACACATACACCCGATCCGGTTCGATATCGACGCGCAGCTGTTCGGCGAGGCCGCCGATATCGCCCAGCTCCTCGTGCCATTCGAGCACCTGGCGCAGCCAGGAAATCTTCTCCTCGTAATGGTTGGAGCTGGCTTTGACGTCAGTGCCCTTGTAGCGCCAGTGCGCGCACACACCCAGCTCGGCTTCCTCGTGCATGGCGTGGGTGCGGATCTGCACTTCCAGCACCTTGCCTTCCGGACCGAGAACGGCGGTGTGCAGTGAGCGGTAGCCGTTTTCCTTGGGGTTGGCGATGTAGTCGTCGAACTCCTTGGGAATGTGCCGCCAGAGCGTATGAACGATGCCGAGAGCGGTGTAGCAGTCGCGCATCTCCGGCACCAGCACGCGCACCGCGCGCACGTCGTAGATCTGGCTGAACTGCAGGCCCTTGCGCTGCATTTTCCGCCAGATTGAATAGATGTGTTTGGCCCGACCGCTGATGTCGGCCTTGACCCCGGTGGCTTCAAGCTCTTCGCGCAGGTCGCCCATCACATCATTGATGTACTGCTCGCGGTCGATCCGCCGCTCATGCAGCAGCTTAGCGATCTGCTTGTACTGCTCCGGCTCCAGGTAGCGGAACGACAGGTCTTCCAGCTCCCACTTGATATGACCAATGCCGAGACGGTGGGCCAGCGGGGCATAGATATCGAAGACCTCGCGGGCCACGCGCTGACGCTTCTCGTCATCGGCTTCCTTCACCGCGCGAATCGCGCAGGTGCGCTCGGCCAGCTTGATCAGCGCCACGCGCACATCGTCGACCATGGCGACCAGCATCTTGCGCAGGTTTTCCACCTGCGCCTGAGAGCCCAGCACCAGCGAGTCGCGCGGGTTCAGGCTGGCGCTGATTGCCGCCATGCGCAGCACACCTTCGACCAGCTTCGCCACCACCGGGCCGAAACGCTGATGCACGGCGGCCAGGGTGACCTTGCCTTCACGCACACCGCGGTAGATCACCCCGGCGATAAGGGAATCCTGATCCAGCTTCAGATCGGCCAGAATCTCGGCGATCTCCAGACCGGACCGGAAACTGGATGCCCCTTCGGACCACAGGTTCTGCGCCGCGTTGGCTTGCTGCTCGGCCTCGCGAGCGAACTCGCAGGCATCGCGCAGGGCGTCCAGCTCGAGGGCCGGATCGACGCTCAATACGTGGGCCAGCCAGGCCTCTAGGTTGATGCTGCCGTCATCGTTGATCGGCTGATGCGCTCTAACCTGAACCATCTTGCTTACCTTCCATAGGGTGCACCCTGGCACACCTCAAAGTCGCCAACCTCTGCGGGTCGGTCGGTTTAACTACGTCGGGCGCAATCCCGTGCGCCCCTACAAAAACCTTGGCATAAGCCGCGCGACCTGGCTGCAACACGCCATACCGTCCATCCGCTTATGCGCCCAACTTCATGCAATCATCGCGACCTGCGCCTGGCTTCTAACGTTCGAATAACGCCATGGCCTCAACGTGGGCCGTCTGCGGGAACATGTCGAGGATGCCCGCTCGCGTCAATCGGTAACCCTGCTGACGCAACTCGGCGCTATCACGCGCCAGCGTTGTCGGGTTGCACGATACGTACAGCACGCGCTTGGCGCCAAAACCTGCCATCTGCTTGACGGCCTGCAATGCGCCATCACGGGGCGGGTCGAGCAGCACCGCAGCAAAGCCGCCGTCGGACCACCCCGCGCCAAGCAGCGGGTTCGACAGGTCGGCCTGAAAAAAGTGCACGTTATCCAGGTTGTTGGCATTTGCATTGCGCGCGGCTCGTTCGACCATCGCCGCCACGCCCTCCACCGCCACCACTTCCCTGGCCTGGGTCGCCAGCGGCAGGGCGAAATTACCCAGCCCGCAGAACAGATCCAGCACCCGCTCGCCAGGCTTAACCGCCAGCCAGTCTAGCGCCTGAGCAACCATGGCCTGATTGATGGCAGCGTTGACCTGCACGAAATCTCCGGGCCGGTAGCCCAGTTGTAAATTCCAGGCATCCAGGCGGTAACCCAGGTGATGGGACTCATCAAAAGGCTGCGGCTCGTCTGCGCCCTGCAACCAGAGCTGGGCGTCGTGGCCGCGGCAAAAGCTCACCAGCAGCGCCAGATCGCTATCACCCAGCGCGGCGGTATGGCGCACCAAAACGGCGCTGGCATCGCCTTGAAACAACTCCACATGGCCGATGGCCTGGGGCTTTTGCAGCGCCTGCAGCGCACCCGGCAACGCCCGCAGGATCGGCTGCAAGGGCTGTACCAGCACCGGACACTCACTGATGGCAATGATGTCCTGACTGCCCGCAGCGCGAAAACCAACCTGCAGCTGCCGGGCCTTGGCGTCCCAGCGCACCGCAATTCGCGCGCGCCGACGATAGGCCAGTTCGGGACCGACCAGCGCAGGCGCCCACGTCTCGGGCTGGATATCCGCCAGGCTGCTCAGTTGCTCGGCAAGCATGCGCTGCTTGAGCTCAAGCTGATCGGCATGGGGCATGTGCTGCAGGCTGCAGCCGCCGCACGTGCGGGCATGCACGCAGGGCTCCTCACGCCGCGCCGGGCTGGCCGTGAATATGCGTTCGACCCGCGCCTCGACCACCTTGCCGTGGGCACCCAGCACCCGCGCTTCGATCTGCTCGCCGGGCAAGGCGCCGCTGACGAACCAGGTGCGACCGTCGACGAAGGCAATACCGCGGCCGTCGTTGGCCAGGCGCTCGATGCCGAGTTTCTGTTTCTTGCCCACCGGCACCTGCGGCGCGCGCGTGCCGCCGCTGGGTTGAAAACGTAGACCGCCGTCTTTCTTGGCCATCAGTTGCTGGGCGCGTCGTATACGCCGCTGGACAGGTAACGGTCGCCGCGGTCGCAGATGATCGCCACCATCACCGCATTTTCGACTTCTGCCGACAGGCGCAGCATGGCCGCCACCGAGCCGCCGGAAGAAACGCCGCAGAAGATGCCTTCCTCACGCGCCATGCGGCGCATCACGTCTTCGGCCTCGCGCTGGGCCATGTCGATGATCCGGTCGACCCGCTCGGCCTGGTAGATCTTCGGCAGGTATTCCTCGGGCCAGCGGCGGATGCCCGGTATCGAGGCGCCCTCCATCGGTTGTAGGCCGACGATCTGCACGTCTGGCTTGTTCTCCTTGAGGTAACGCGAGACGCCCATGATGGTGCCGGTGGTGCCCATCGAACTGATGAAATGGGTGATCTGGCCGCCCGTCTGCTGCCAGAGCTCGGGGCCGGTGGTGCGGTAATGGGCTTCGGGGTTGTCGCCGTTGGCGAACTGGTCGAGCACCTTACCCTTGCCGTCCGCCTGCATCTGTAGCGCCAGATCGCGCGCTTCTTCCATGCCGCCAACCAGAATCAGTTGTGCGCCGTAGGCACTCATGGCGGCCTTGCGCTCGGCGGTGGAGTTGTCCGGCATGATCAGGATCATCCGGTAGCCCTTGATCGCCGCTGCCATGGCCAGGGCGATGCCGGTATTGCCGCTGGTGGCCTCGATCAGCACATCGCCTAGCTGGATGTCACCGCGCAGCTCGGCGCGGCTGATCATCGAGAGCGCCGGACGATCCTTCACCGAGCCGGCCGGGTTATTGCCTTCAAGCTTGACCAGCAGCGTATTGGAAGTATTACCGGGCAGGCGCTGCAAGCGCACCAGCGGGGTGTTGCCGACGCAATCGGCGATAGTGGGGTAATGCGGGGTCATGGCGTCGATCGAGTCCAGACAGCAACAAGGGCGCCCATGATAACGGCAAACCCGTAGCCGCCATAATCGCCGTTGTCAGCACTCGTTTCACCGCTTGCGGCCGGCCGCGGCGCGTATGGGACCAGCAGCGCAGGTGGAACGCGCGTGACTGGGCTGCTGCAACCAAACTGCAGGCGCTAGGACTCTCCGCCGCCGAATCGCTACACTGCCCAGACGTCAACGTTGGAGCGAAACCGTGTTCAAGGATCTAGGCATCAAAGGCCGCGTGCTCATGCTCACCCTGCTGCCCACCAGCCTGCTGGCGCTGGTGCTGGGCGGCTACTTCACCTGGGTGCAGCTGTCGGGCATGCAAGCGCAGCTGCTCCAGCGCGGCCAGATGATCGCCGAGCAACTGGCGCCCCTCGCAGCGCCTGCTTTACAGCAGGGCGACGCCACGCTGTTGCAGCGTATCGCCACCCAGGCCCTCGATCAGCCGGACGTACGCGCCATCAGCTTCCTCGCCGCCGAGCGTACGCGCCTGGCCCATGCGGGCCCGAGCATGCTCAACCCGGTGCCGAGCGGCGACGACAATTTCGGCGCGCAGCACACCAGTCAGGATGCCACCCGCTTCCTCCTGCCGGTGCTGGAACAGCACCTGAGCCTGACCGGCCAACCCGTCGACGAGCCGGGCACACGCCTGCTCGGCTGGGTCGAGCTGGAGCTGTCGCACCACAGCACCCTGCTCAGCGGCTACCGCAGCCTGCTCGCCAGCCTGATGCTGATCGCGGCCGGGCTGACGGTCACCGCGCTGCTTGCCGCGCGCATGAGTCGCAGCATCAACGAGCCCCTGCGGCAGATCAAACACAGCGTCGCCCAACTCAAGGACGGCAACCTGCAAACCCGCCTGCCACCGCTCGGCAGCCATGAGCTGGACGAGCTCGCCTCCGGCATCAACCGTATGGCCGAGGCGCTGCAAAATGCCCAGGAAGAACTGCAGCACAACATCGAGCAGGCCACCGAAGACGTGCGACAGAACCTGGAAACCATCGAGATCCAGAACATCGAGCTGGACTTCGCACGCAAGGAAGCCCTGGAAGCCAGCCGGATAAAGTCCGAGTTCCTGGCCAACATGAGCCATGAAATCCGCACCCCGCTCAACGGCATTCTCGGCTTCACCAACCTGCTGCAGAAAAGCGAACTGACGCCGCGCCAGCAGGATTACCTGAGCACCATCGAAAAGTCCGCCGACAGCCTGCTCGGGATCATCAACGAGGTGCTCGACTTCTCCAAGATCGAAGCCGGCAAGCTGGTGCTGGAAAGTATCCCGTTCAACCTGCGCGACCTGCTGCAGGACACCCTGACCATCCTCGCCCCGGCGGCGCACGCCAAGGACCTGGAGCTGCTCAGCCTGGTCTACCGCGACACGCCGTTGTCGCTGATCGGCGACCCGCTGAGGCTCAAGCAGGTGTTGACCAACCTGGTCAGCAACGCAATCAAGTTCACCGGCAAGGGCAGCATCGTCATCCGCGCCATGCTCGAAGATGAAAGTGCCGATCACGCGCAGCTGCGCATCAGCGTGCAGGACACCGGTATCGGCCTCTCCGACGAAGACCTGCGCGCGCTGTTTCAGGCCTTCAGCCAGGCCGATAACTCACTGTCGCGCCAGGCTGGCGGCACTGGTCTGGGCCTGGTGATTTCCAAGCGCTTGATCGAGCAGATGGGCGGTGAGATTGGTGTCGACAGCATTCCCGGCGAAGGCTCGGAATTCTGGGTCACCCTCAGCCTGCCCAAGGCCCGCGACGATGCCGAAGACCTGCCGCGCCCGCCCCTGCTCGGGCGCCGCGCGGCCATCCTGGAAAACCACGAGCTGTCGCGTCAGGCCCTGCAACATCAGTTGGAAGACTGCGGCTTGCTGGTCGAGGTGTTCGCCGACATCGACAGCCTGGTCGAAGCCGTGGCCAGCGCCCGCCACGTCGCAAAACCGATCGAGCTCGCGGTCCTTGGAGTGACCGCCCGGTTGCTCGCGCCCGAGCAGGTCGGCCAGCGCATATGGGACCTGGAGCGGGCCAATTGCAAAACCATCGTGCTCTGCCCGACCACCGAGCAGTCGCTGTACCACGAAACGCTTCCGGACGCTCACAGCCAGCTGCACGCCAAACCCGCCTGCACCCGCAAGCTGCAACGCGCCCTCGGCGAGCTGATCAGCCCGCGCCAGGCGCGCGTGCAGGAAAGCACACCGGCACCGAGCCGTCCGCCGTATGTCCTCTGCGTCGATGACAACCCGGCCAACCTGCTGCTGGTGCAAACCTTGCTGGAAGACATGGGCGCCCGCGTAAACGTTGCCGAGAATGGCTACGTCGCGCTGGAAAAAGCCAAGCAGAACCGTTACGACCTGATCTTCATGGACGTTCAGATGCCCGGCCTGGATGGCCGGCAGACCACCGAAGCGATTCGCCAGTGGGAAACCGAACACGGCCGTACCAGCGTGCCGATAGTCGCGCTGACCGCCCACGCGCTGGCCAACGAAAAACGCGCCCTGCTGCAAAGCGGCCTCGACGACTACCTGACCAAACCCATCAGCGAGCGGCAGCTGGCCCAGGTGATTCTCAAGTGGACCGGTCTTGCCCTGCGCAACCAGGGCCCCGAGCGCAGCGCCGAGGGTGCGGCGAGCAGCACCCTGAGCGTCCTCGACGCAGAAGAGGGGCTGCGCCTGGCGGCCGGCAAGGCCGACCTGGCCGCGGACATGCTGAGCATGCTGCTGGAGGGACTGCCCGCCGACCGCCTGGCCATTCACCAGGCGCGCGAAGCCGGCGAGCGCAACGCGCTGATCGAGCGCGTCCATCGCCTGCATGGCGCCACCCGCTATTGCGGCGTACCGCAGCTGCGTGCGGCCTGCCAGCGCAGCGAAACCCTGTTGAAACAGGACGATCCGGCTGCCCAGACCGCTCTCGATGAGCTGGACGCAGCAATCGAGCGATTGGCCCAGCATGCCCAGGTCAGCGTCTAGGCCACGTGCTCACCCGACTCGCTTCGCTGCAATGGGCGGCAGCCCAGGGTGGCGCGGCCTTCGGCGTGCAGCGGCGTGGTAGCATTTGCGCCCATTTGGAGGACACATGGCCGAACACGATTTTCGCTACACCCTGCTCAATCCAGCGCACACCCTGATCGAATGCCGCGCGCTGGCGCCTGGCCGCTATCAGGTCACGGGCAACGGCGGTTCGATGCGCGACGGCGACAGCCTGTTGGTCACGCTGAAAGGCAGCCGCGACCTGAGCATGCGCCTGCAGGTGGACAAGGTGCGTCACCTGATCAACCCGGCGGGCCAATGGGTTGCGGTCGCACGCGGACCGGCCTTTGCGGAACTGGCGATCTTCAACTGGCAGGTCAAATGCGATACCTGCGCCACCCTGCTCGATTTCGAGTTCGCGGTGGACGCCGCCCTCGGCAAGAAGGCCCAGGCTCCAGCGGCTGAAGCCCGCCTCGGCGAATTGGGCTGGAGCAGCCAGAATGGCCACCACCATTGCCCGAAATGCAGGACATGAGCCTATGAAGATCGTATTTGCACTTGGCTTGATCGCCTTGGGCGTGCTGGGCTGTGCCACTGCACCACCGCAGCTGGAAACCGAGAAAAGCTATCAGGTGGAATGGCTCGGCGAGCGGCCCCTGATTGACCGTAGCCATCTGACCATCACCCTCGGTGCCGACGGTCGCGCCTATGGCAGCGCTGGCTGCAACCACTGGTTTGCCAATTACCGCCTGGCCAGCGACAGCCTGACTTTCGAGCAGCCGGGCAGCACGCGCAAATTATGCGCGCCGGCCGTGATGGAACAGGAAGCGCGCTTCCTCGACAGCCTGGGCAGCATCGAACGCTGGGATTTTTCCCCACAGCAGCAATTGCGCCTATGGCCGCGCCAGGGCAAACCGCTGCGGCTGTGGCCGGAAGAAGGTTAGGAAAACCAGTTTCCATCTTCTGACTGCGTGATGCGCTGAAGCGAGCCAAGACGCTCAGGCAGATGGCGTGAATAGATCCAGCTGTTCGTGGCGGTTGCGCAGGTCGTGCAGCCGTACGCCCACCCCGAGCAGGCGCACCGGTTTGTTGCCACGGGCGAACGCGGCGCTGAGCAGCAGCCGATAGCTGTCCAGATCACGCCGTGCACCCGACTGTTCAAGGGTGGTTTGGCTGAAATCATGAAACTTGATTTTGACGAAGGGCTTGTCCGCCCGGTAGCTGTTGTCCAGGCGCGCCATCCGCGTCGTCAACTGCTCAAGTAACTCCGGCAGCTGCTCAAGGCACGCGGCGAGGTCCGGCAGATCCTGATTGAACGTGTTTTCTACGCTGACGCTTTGTCGGCGGCTATCGGTCTGTACCGCGCGCTCGTCGATACCACGAGCCAGCCCCCAGAGCCGTTCGCCGAAGCTGCCGAATTCCTTCACCAGGGCCAGTTTGCCCCACTGCCGCAAATCGGCGCAGCTGCGAATCCCCAGGCGGCCGAGCTTGTCGGCGGTAACCTTGCCGACGCCGTGCAACTTGCTGACGGGCAGCTCGGCGACAAACGCCTCGACCTGATCGGGCGTGATCACGAACAGGCCGTTGGGTTTCTTCCAGTCGCTGGCGATTTTGGCCAGAAACTTATTCGGCGCCACGCCGGCCGACACCGTGATGTGCAGCTCCTGCGACACCCGGCGGCGGATGTCCTGGGCGATTCGCGTGGCGCTGCCGGCGAAGTGCTGACTGTCTGATACATCCAGATAGGCCTCATCCAGCGACAACGGCTCGATCTGGTCGGTGTAATCACGGAAGATCGCCTGGATCTCGCGAGAAACGGCTTTGTAAGCGTCCATTCTCGGTTTCACGATCACCAGGTCCGGGCAGAGCTTCAGCGCATGCCCGGAGGCCATCGCGGAGCGCACCCCATAAGCGCGCGCCTCGTAATTGCAGGTGGCGATCACGCCGCGCCGGTCTGCTGCGCCTCCTACCGCCAGTGGCTTGTTGGCCAGGCTTGGGTCGTCGCGCATCTCGATTGCCGCGTAGAAGCAATCGCAGTCGACGTGGATGATTTTTCTGGCCGTCATGTTTTTTCGCAGTGTCAGCGCTGTTCGAGCGTCCCGGCTGGCGCTACGGGTTCGGCCGGAGTCTGCTCTTCTTTCATATAAGAGTGGATCACCAGAATAACGATCAACATAAAGGCGGCGATGGGCAGCAACTTAGTTTTCTTCGGCATATCGGTGCCACAGGCCGGGCAGCGTTGCGCATCGGGGGCTACCTGCGCGCCGCAGGCGTTACATTGCAACTCCATTCGTTTCACTCCTCTTCGACAGTCGCGGACTCTAGCCCAAGCTGGGTGTGGCGGGCTATGGCAACGCCCTCCACTGTCTATAAAGCTGCGGCATTAGCAGCGGTGAAAAAAACCATCAGACCCCTATCACTCCTGGCCTAGACACACTCCTGCATAAGACCGGGCGATGCTAAGCATCTGAACGAAAAGCAATTTATTACCGCTGCGGGTTGACATCGATGCTTTTGCCTATACAATGGCCGCCGCGGGATGGAGCAGTCTGGTAGCTCGTCGGGCTCATAACCCGAAGGTCGTAGGTTCAAATCCTGCTCCCGCAACCAGTTTCATAGAAAGGCCACTCAATCGAGTGGCCTTTCTCGTTTCGGGCTTTCAATTTAAGTAATTGATTAAAAAGCAGAAATCGATTGACAGCGATTCATTCCTGTATAGAATGGCCGGCGCGGGATGGAGCAGTCTGGTAGCTCGTCGGGCTCATAACCCGAAGGTCGTAGGTTCAAATCCTGCTCCCGCAACCAGATACTCAGAAAGGCCACTCAAACGAGTGGCCTTTTTGTTTTGGTCTTTTTAAATATCTCCTCTCGCCGACCGAATCGCCTGATCAGGCTTTGGAGCACGCGTGCGCCAGTAATCTCCGTGCTGGTCAAGCATCCGAAGCACCGTTAGAATTGCGCACTTTTTGATCAGCGGCGCACTCAGCGTCTATCTCCAAAACCGAGGTTGCCCCATGTCCACCCCCGCCACGCCGAAAGTTGGCTTTGTCAGCCTTGGTTGCCCAAAAGCACTGGTCGACTCCGAACGCATCCTGACCCAGTTGCGCATGGAAGGTTACGAAGTGGTGTCCACCTATCAAGACGCCGACGTGGTGGTGGTCAATACCTGCGGTTTTATCGACAGCGCCAAGGCCGAGTCTCTGGAAGTGATTGGCGAAGCCATCGCCGAGAACGGCAAGGTCATCGTTACTGGCTGCATGGGTGTGGAAGAAGGTGCAATTCGCGACGTGCACCCCAGCGTGCTCTCGGTAACCGGCCCGCAACAATATGAGCAGGTGCTCAACGCCGTTCACGAGGTCGTACCGCCAAGGCAGGACCATAACCCGCTGATTGACCTGGTGCCGCCGCAGGGCATCAAGCTGACTCCGCGCCACTACGCCTATCTGAAGATTTCCGAAGGCTGCAACCACAGCTGCAGCTTCTGCATCATCCCCTCGATGCGCGGCAAGCTGGTCAGCCGCCCGGTCGGCGAAGTCCTCAGTGAAGCCGAGCGCCTAGTCAAAGCAGGCGTCAAAGAGCTGCTGGTGATCTCACAGGACACCAGCGCCTATGGCGTGGACGTGAAATACAAGACTGATTTCTGGAACGGTCAGCCGGTGAAAACCCGCATGACTGAAATGTGCGAGGCCCTTGCCAGCATGGGCGTATGGGTGCGCCTGCATTATGTCTACCCCTACCCGCACGTCGACGAGCTGATCCCGCTAATGGCCGCCGGCAAGATCCTGCCGTACCTGGACATCCCCTTCCAGCATGCCAGCCCGAAAGTGCTCAAGCTGATGAAGCGCCCGGCCTTCGAAGACAAGACCTTGGCGCGGATCAAGAACTGGCGCGAGATCTGCCCAGAACTGACCATCCGTTCGACCTTTATCGTCGGCTTCCCCGGCGAGACCGAGGAAGATTTTCAGTATCTGCTCGACTGGCTGACCGAAGCCCAGCTCGACCGCGTTGGCTGCTTCCAGTACTCGCCCGTTGAAGGCGCACCGGCCAACCTGCTCGACAACGCCGTGCCGGACGACATCAAGCAGGATCGCTGGGACCGCTTCATGGCCCATCAACAAGCCATCAGCGCAGCGCGCCTGCAGTTGAAAGTCGGCAAGGAAATGGACGTGCTGATCGACGAAGTCGACGACCAGGGCGCCGTGGCCCGCTGCTACGCCGACGCCCCGGAAATCGACGGCAGCGTGTTCATCGACAGCACCGCCGTCAGCCCCGGCGACAAAGTCCGGGTGCGCATCGTTGATGCCGATGAATACGATATGTGGGCCGAACTGGTCTGATTGCCTGCGCGCCCAGAAGCCCCGCCTTTGTGGGGCTTTTTTATGGCCGATCGAGTGGGCTCAGAACACCCAGCCCTCCTCGATTCAGTACATGGGTGTAGATCATGGTGGTCTTCACATCCGCATGACCGAGCAGTTCCTGGACAGTGCGAATATCCTGACCGCTCTCTAACAGGTGGGTAGCAAAGGAATGCCGCAAGGTATGCGGCGTCGCCAGCTTCTCGATCCCTGCGGCCCTGACGGCCAACTTGAAATGGCGCTGGATGCGCTTCTCGTCGAAGTGATGCCGGCGTGTCCTGCCGCTACGCGGATCCAGCGATAAAGAGCTCGCTGGAAACACGTATTGCCATGCCCACTCCCACGGCGCCTTGGGGTACTTCCGCGCCAGCGCGTCAGGCAGGTAGACATCACCTCGGCCGGCGCCAAGCTCGGCATTATGGGCAGCCCTGACCACCTGAAAATGCTGCTTCAAGGGCGCAACCAATCGCTGCGGCAAAACGGTCACGCGGTCTTTCATGCCCTTGCCATCGCGAATGAGGATTTCCTTGCGAGCAAAATCCACATCTTTCACACGCAAGCGTATTACCTCCATAAGCCGCATACCTGCACCATAGAGCAGGCTCGTCATCAGCCATATCTCGCCTTGCAGCTGAGCCAATATCCGCTGCACTTCATCCGGAGATAAAACAACTGGCAAGCGCGATGGCTTCTTGGCTCGAACGACCTCCCCCAACCACGGCAACTCCAGTTTGAGAACCTGCTTGTACAGAAACAACAGCGCCGAGAGCGCCTGGTTTTGCGTGCTGGCTGACACGTTACCCCGCACGGCCAGGTCAGTTAAAAACGCCTCGACCTCAGCGGCGCCCATGTCGGCGGGATGACGATACTGATGAAAGCGAATAAAGCGCCTGACCCACTCGCAATAGACGCGCTCCGTGCGAATCGAGTAGTGTTTCAGGCGAATCTGCTCACGCACTTGATCGAGCAACCGAGGCTTTCCATCCATGGTGTATAACTCCCTTATACGGTCATTGAACCGCTGAAAGCTTCAGCCTAGACAGGGATAGCGAGAGGAACAAGGAATGTTATCCACCAAGCCCGTCCGGGCAGTTATGCACCATTTGGTGTCTATTTATAGTTAGCCACTACTGAGAAAATCATGCTTAGACAATTTGTTATTACCGCCGTTTTCGCATTTTCAATATGCGCACATGCAGATTCATTGATGACCGAGCAAGATGCAAAAAGCCTAGCGGAACAAGTTATGGCGAAAGCATCCAAAGGGGATCTAGATGCTGCATTTTCCGTAATGAAGCCTTACGCTGCAATTTCAGAAACAGAATTTCAAAGCATGGCATTACAATCAAAATCACAACGGGATCAATTTGGTGTGCGCTATGGAAATTCTATCGGGTATGAATTCATACGCGAAACAAAAGCAGGAAGCTCTCTCCTTAAGTTAATTTACATTGAAAAAACTGTTAAGCACGCCCTGCCATGGATGTTCATATTTTATAAAACACCAGGCGGCTGGGTATTAAATTCATTTGCCTGGAATGATCAAATTCAAAGCGCTTTTTCCGAGTAACGCCGCTAACAAGGCGCTGAAATCGCTCATTACATTCGCTGGGACTGCGTTCCGCAGCCCCTTAGCTTAATCGTTAT
>NZ_JBTLWN010000006.1:0-369375 GCF_054483635.1 Pseudomonas cistanchae
GCCGCGTTCCTTGAGGACAGCAAAGCGAGCATCGAAGCGCGCAATTTCTATTTCAACCGTGATTTCCGCGAAGACGCCGGCCAGTCCAAGCAGGAAGAATGGGCGCAGGGCTTTCTGCTGCGTCTGGAATCCGGCTACACCGAAGGCACCGTCGGTTTTGGCGTCGATGCCCTGGGCACCCTGGGCTTCAAGCTGGACTCCGGTGACGGCACCTCCGGCAGCGGCCTGCTCAACCCGGATCGCTCCGGCGGTTCGCAGGACTACTACGGCGGCCTGGGCCTGACGGCCAAGGCGAAGATCTCCGAAAGCGTGCTCAAAGTCGGCTCGCTGCAGCTGAAGAACCAGGCCATCGGTTCCAGCGACAGCCGCCTGCTGCCGCAGGTGTTCCGCGGCGGCAACATCGTCTCCAAGGACATCGCCGGGCTGACCCTCGACGCCGGTTACCTCGACGAGGTCAACAACCGCAACTCCGCCGATTACGAAGACATGACGCTGAATCAGTTCACCCTGAGCGGAATTACCTTCGGCGGCAATCCCAACCAGTCGAACGAGTTCATCTTCGCCGGCGGCAACTACAAGCTCACCGACAGCCTCACCGGCGGTTACTACTACAGCAACCTGGAGGACATGTATAAGCAGCATTCCTTCAACCTGGTGCACGTGCTGCCACTGGGCGACAAGCAGTCGCTGAAAACCGACCTGCGCTACGCCCGCTCCACCGATGACGGGGTGAGCAATGTCGACAACAAGGCCTTCGGTGCGATGGTTACCTACGCGCTGAGCGGCCACAGCCTCGGCCTCGGCTACCAGAAGATGAGCGGCGACACCGGCTTCGCCTACGTCGGCGGTACTGACCCGTTCCTGGTCAACTACGTGCAGATCGGCAACTTCGCGGCCAAGGACGAAACTTCCTGGCAGGCGCGTTACGACTTCAACTTCGCCTCCATCGGCATTCCCGGCCTGACCTTCATGACCCGCTACCTGACGGGCGACAACATCGACCGCGGCGCGCTGGCGGATGGCAAGGAATGGGAACGCAACATGGACATCGCCTATGTGGTTCAGGAAGGCACCTTCAAGAACCTCGGCCTGAAATGGCGTAACGCGACCATGCGCAACAACTTCGGTCGCGATATCGACGAGAACCGTCTGATCGTCAGCTACACCCTGCCGCTGCTGTGACAGGCGCCGTCTGCTGAGTTGTTGCATCCAACTCGGCGGTGGCAGCACAAAAAGAAATCCCGGCCTGGTGCCGGGATTTTTTTTATCGCTTAGCGCTGCTGCGGGGCGGGTTGCTGCTGAGTGATGCAGTGGATGTTGCCGCCGCCGAGGAGGATCTCGCGGCCCGGCACCATCACGACCCGGTGTTCAGGGAACAGGCGCGTGAGGATCGCTTCGGCCTCGGCGTCCTGCGGGTCGTCGAAGCGCGGGGCGATGATGCCGCCGTTGACGATCAGGAAGTTGACGTAGGAGCCCGCCAGGCGGATCGAAGGGTCACGTGCCTGGCTGCCGGCGACCAGATCGACCCCGGCGCACTCTTCAGCGCTGGCGTAAAGCGGGCCGGGAATCGGCATCTTGTGCACGAGCAGTTGCCGGCCCTTGGCATCGCGTGCCTGTTCCAGCACGCGCATGGCGGCCTGGCAGCGCGGGTAGTTGGGGTTTTGCGGGTCATCGGTCCAAGCCAGCAACACTTCGCCCGGGCGTACGTAGCAACAGAAGTTGTCGACGTGGCCATCGGTTTCGTCATTGAACAGGCCATCCGGCAACCAGATCACCTGATCGATGGCGAGGTGCTCGTGCAGCACCCGCTCGATCGCCTCGCGATTGAGGTGCGGGTTGCGGTTGTGGTTGAGCAGGCACTCTTCCGTGGTGATCAGGGTGCCTTCGCCATCCACATGAATCGAACCGCCTTCGAGAATGAATTCCTCGGTTCGGTAGCGCGCGCAGCCTTCGATTTCGAGAATCTTGCGTGCGACTTGATCGTCACGCACCCAGTTGGCGTACAGGCCGCCCTCAAGACCGCCCCAGGCATTGAATGTCCAGTCGACTCCGCGCACGTCGCCCTGATCGTTGGTGACGAACGTCGGCCCGGTGTCACGTACCCAGGCGTCATCGGTGCTGATCTCGACGACACGAATCGCCCTGTGGTCCAGGCGCGCGCGGGCGTTCTCGTATTGGCCGGCGGAGACGCAGACCGTCACCGGTTCGAATTCGGCGATGGCCTTGGCCACGGCGGTGAACGCCGCTTGCGCCGGCTTGCCGCCGAGCCGCCAGTTATCCGGCCGTTCGGGCCAGACCATCCAGGTTTGACTGTGGGGCTCCCATTCGGCCGGCATGCGAAAGCCATCGGCACGTGGAGTAGTGGTCAAGGTCGTCATCAGGCTTACCTGCAGCTGGGTAGGATGGGCGTGCAGCGAGCCCATTCCTACGGACTTAATCAGTCGGTTCTCGGGTGGAGCGGTCAGGATTCGAGCGAACCGTCCAGCGTCTTGATCGGGCCATACAGGTTCGGCCGGCGGTCGCGGAAGCTGCCCCAGGCGCTGCGGATGTGCTCCAGCTGGTCGAGGTCGAAGGTGTGCATCAGCACGGCCTCGTCCGTTTCGTTGGCTTCCTGCACCTTGGCGCCGAACTGATCGGCGATGAACGACGAGCCATAGAAGTTGATGTGGTAGTCGCCCTGGTCTTCGCGGCCGATGCGGTTGCTTGCGACCAGCGGCATCAGGTTGGCGCCGGCATGGCCCTGCTGCACGCGCTGCCAATGGTCACGCGAGGTGATGTTGGAATCATGCGGCTCGCTGCCGATGGCGGTTGGGTAGAACAGGATCTCGGCACCCATCAAGGCCATGCTGCGCGCGCACTCGGGGAACCACTGGTCCCAGCAGATGCCCACGCCGATCTTCGCGTAGCGGGTATTCCACACCTTGAAGCCGGTATCGCCGGGATTGAAGTAATACTTTTCGTGGTAACCGGGGCCGTCTGGAATGTGGCTTTTGCGGTAGGTGCCGAGGTTGCTGCCGTCGGCATCGATGATCGCGATGCTGTTGAAGCGAGCACGTCCGGCCAGTTCAAAGAAGCTGATCGGCAGGACCACCTGCAGCTCCTTGGCGATTTTCTGGAAATGCGCAATGGCTTCGTTGCTTTCCACGGTGGTCGCCAGCTGCAGATAGTCTGGGTTGGGCTTCTGGCAGAAGTACGGCGTTTCGAACAGTTCCTGGATCAGGATGATCTGCGCCCCTTTGGCCGCAGCCTGACGCACCAGCTTTTCGGCATTGGCGATGTTGTTAGCGCGATCCCAAGAGCAAGCCATCTGGGTGGCGGCGACCGTGACGATGCGGGACATGGAGCACCTCATTAGGACAATAGGTGGTAGTCGATACAGGCTAGCAGGCGAGGTGCGGCATTGCTGTGTCACAGACGCCCGGCTGAAGCCAATCATGGATGCCTTTATAATCGATAAAAATCTGTTTTGGAAGCTATTAAATGTTTATAGCTGTTAAATATCGATGCTTATGCAGATATATATCGATATTATTTCTGCAACTACAGCTTCAGCGCCATACAGTGCTTCATAGCCTTCAATAGGCCGGTGGAAGAGAAAGCGTAGTCAGGCCGTGAGTTCAGTTACTCGGCTATCGTGGCGTTGCGAGCTTGGGCAGGTACAGCGGCAGGTAAAGGCTGAGGTAGGCGTCGAACACTCGCATGCCTTCTTCGGCCAGGCGTGGGGTGATGGTGCCGTGCAGTTGCACCGAGCGGGCGTAGACCCGATCACCCAATTCCATGGCCAGGGCGAACACGTCGATGTCTTCAGGCAGGCTTGGCAGGGCGAAGTGCCGCTCGAAAACCGCCTGCATCAGTTTGCCCAGCTCGATGTCGTGCTGACGGTCGGCCTGGGTCACTTCGGCCAGCCCGTGCTGGGCCAAAATCAGCTGCCGGGCCGCCGGATCCTCGCCATAGATGGCGAGCATGCGCAGCTCGACGATGCGCGACAGATCGCGCCAGGTCGCCAATGCCTCGTGTGCGATGGGCTCCTGCAGGCAGGCGCGAAATGCGCCGTGGATGTCCGCCGTCAGGCCTTCGAGCAGGGCCGGCACGCTGGCGAAAAAATGATAAACCGATGACGGAGGGATCTCCGCGCGCTCGGCGACGCTGTAGATCGACAGGCCGGCCACACCTTGTTCGGCCAGCAAGGCGCGGGCTGCGGCGAGAATGCCGGCGATTCGGGTCTGGCTGCTGGCGCGGGGTTTGCGGGTGGCGACGGGGCGCGACATGGCGTTCATCTCGGCGAAGGACGCGCTATTGGACGTCAGCCGGCGCTGCAGACGCAAGCGGCTGTCTAAGCCTTGGTGTTGCCCGCGATCACGCCGCCGTTTCAGGGGTACGCAGTCAGGGCGACGCAAAGGCTCGCGAGGTGAAGGCTGATTCGGCGGGATTGGCAGATAAAACAACGCCGGCTCAGGGCCGGCGTCGGGTCGTGCTTTAAACGGTGTGCAGGTACCAGTTGTACTCAAGGTCGGAGATCGAGTTTTCGAACTCGGCCAGTTCGCTCTCCTTGCAGGCCACGAAGATATCGATGTACTTGGGGTCGATATAGCGCGCCAGGATTTCGCTGTCGTCCAGTTCGCGCAGGGCGTCGCGCAGGTTGTTCGGCAGGCTCTGCTCGTTCTGCTCGTAGGAGTTGCCTTCCACCGGTGCGTTGGGCTCGATCTTGTTGACCAGGCCGTGATGCACGCCCGCCAACACCGCCGACAACAACAGGTAGGGGTTGGCATCCGCACCTGCGACCCGGTGCTCGATGCGCACGGCATCGGCGCTGTCGTTCGGCACGCGCAGGGCTACGGTGCGGTTGTCGATGCCCCAGCACGGTGAGTTCGGTACGTAGTACTGGGCACCGAAACGCCGGTAGGAGTTGACGTTCGGGCAGAGGAACGCCATCGACGCCGGCATGGTTTCCAGCACCCCGCCAATCGCGTGGCGCAATGCATCGTTCTTCACCGGATCATCACAGGCAAAGATGTTGTTGCCATCCTTGTCGAGAATCGAAATATGCACATGCAGCCCGTTGCCCGCCTGATTCGGGTACGGCTTGGCCATGAAAGTGGTGTCCATTTCATGGTCATAGGCAATGTTCTTCACCAGGCGCTTGAGCAGCAGTGCGTAATCGCAGGCCTTGATCGGGTCGGCGACGTGGTGGAGGTTGACTTCGAACTGCGCCGGGGCGCTTTCCTTGACGATGGCATCGGCCGGGATGCCCTGCTCCTTGGCGCCTTCGAGGATGTCCTGCAGGCACTCGGCGTATTCGTCGAGGTCGTCGATCAGGTACACCTGGGTCGAATGCGGGCGCTTGCCCGAAAGGGGCGACAGCGGCGGTTGCGGGCGGCCGTTCACGTTGGCCTGGTCGATTAGGTAGAACTCGAGTTCGAAGGCGGCGCAAATGGTAAGGCCCAGTTCGTCGAACTTCGCGACCACCTGGCGCAACACTTCCCGCGGGTCGGCGAAAAACGGCTCGCCTTCCAGCTCGTGCATAGTCATCAGCAACTGCGCAGTCGGGCGCTTCTGCCATGGCTCGTAGCACAGGGTGTTGGGGATGGGGAAACAGACACGGTCGGCGTCGCCGATATCCAGACCCAGGCCAGTGCTTTCCACCGTCGAGCCGTTGATATCCAGGGCGAATAAGGAAGCCGGCAGGTTGATGCCGCGCTCGTAAACCTTGTGGAGGCTTGCGCGCTCGATGCGCTTGCCGCGCACCACGCCATTCATATCTGCAATAAGAAGGTCGACGAACAGGACCTCAGGATGTTTCTTAAGGAACGCGTTCGCTTCGTTAAGCTGAACGGCACGCGGGGGTACCGACATGATGCAACACCTTTCTTGTTAAAAATATCAATCATGCGACTGCACAGGAGAGAGTCAATCTTAAACCCCTAGCACTGTCAAGACACGTGCATTCTGCCCTAAAAAAGGGCTCTGTGGCCAATTTCAGGGCGTTTCAGGGCATTTGCTCCCGGCCGCAGCCTCGGCTTTACGCGGTGCTCAGTGGGGTGTGTTCAATTTTTTACATGACTATTGTGTAAAAAAATGAACAAGGCTAAGCTCCGCTCAAACCCATAACAGCAATAAAACGGGTGTCTCATGTCGCGCCTGCCGTTGATCGGCGTCACCGCTTGCACCAAGCAGTTAGGCCCTCAAACCCACCATACCACCGGCGATAAGTATGTTCGCGCCGTGGTCGTGGGTGCCGGTGGGCTGCCGCTGATCATCCCTGCTCTGGCTGAGCTGCTCGACCTACCCGCGCTGATCGATAATCTGGACGGCCTGCTGTTTACCGGCTCGCCGTCCAACATCGAGCCCCATCATTACCAGGGCATGGCCAGTGCGACTGGCACCTCACACGAGTCCCAGCGTGATGGCACCACCCTGCCACTGATTCGCCTGGCGCTCGACGCGGGCATCCCGCTGCTCGGCATCTGCCGCGGCTTTCAGGAAATCAACGTGGCCCTGGGTGGCACCCTGCACCCGCGTGTGCACGAGGTGACGGGGCTGATGGATCACCGCGAACCGGCGGATCAGCCGTTCGATGTGCAATATGCACCACGCCATCCGCTGCGGGTGCAGCCGGGTGGTCTACTCGCCGGCCTCGGCTTGCCGGACGAGATTATCGTCAATTCCATTCATGGCCAGGGCGTTGCACGTCTGGCGCCGGGCCTTCGCGTAGAAGCACTGGCGCCTGACGGGTTGATCGAAGCCTTCTCCGTCGATGCTGCGAAAAGCTTCGCGCTAGGGGTGCAATGGCATCCCGAGTACCAGGTACGATCCAACCCGAATTATCTCGCCATCTTCCAGGCCTTTGGTGAGGCTTGCAGGAAGAGGGCGGGGCAACGTTGAGCCGACTATATATAGGTCGGCTCTCACCAACCCTGAGGTCTCTATGAGCACCAAACTAGACCAGCTTTCGAGCTGGCTGAAAGAACGCAAAATCACCGAAGTTGAATGCCTGGTCAGCGATCTTACCGGCATTGCCCGCGGCAAGATCTCCCCGACCAACAAGTTCCTCGACGAGAAGGGCATGCGCCTTCCCGAGAGTGTGCTGCTGCAAACCGTAACCGGCGACTATGTCGAGGACGACGTCTACTACAGCCTGCTCGACCCGGCCGACATCGACATGATCTGCCGTCCGGATGAAAACGCAGTATTCCTGGTGCCATGGGCCATCGAGCCAACCGCCCAGGTGATTCACGACACCTATGACAAGCAAGGCAACCCGATCGAGCTGTCGCCGCGCAACTTGCTGAAAAAGGTCCTGAAACTCTACGCCGACAAAGGCTGGCAGCCGATCGTCGCGCCAGAGATGGAGTTTTACCTGACTAAGCGCTGCGAAGACCCGGACTTCCCGCTGCAGGCGCCGATGGGCCGCTCGGGCCGCCCGGAGACTGGTCGCCAGTCGTTTTCCATCGATGCTGCCAACGAATTCGATCCGCTGTTCGAAGACATGTATGACTGGTGCGAGATTCAGGGCCTGGACCTTGACACCCTGATTCACGAAGAAGGCCCGGCGCAGATGGAAATCAACTTCCGTCACGGCGACGCCCTGTCGCTGGCCGATCAGATTCTGGTGTTCAAGCGCACCATGCGCGAAGCCGCGCTCAAGCACGACGTGGCGGCAACCTTTATGGCCAAGCCGATCACCGATCAGCCGGGCAGCGCCATGCACCTGCACCAGAGCATCATCGACCGCAAGACTGGCAAGAACATCTTCTCCAACGAAGACGGTTCGATGAGCGAGCTGTTCCTCCACCATATCGGTGGCCTGCAGAAATTCATCCCCGAGCTGCTGCCGCTGTTCGCCCCCAACGTCAACTCGTTCCGCCGCTTCCTGCCGGACACCTCCGCGCCGGTCAATGTGGAATGGGGTGAGGAGAACCGCACCGTCGGCCTGCGGGTGCCGGACGCGACGCCGCAGAACCTCCGCGTGGAGAACCGCCTGGCCGGTGCCGACGCCAACCCGTACCTGGCGCTGGCGGCCAGTCTGCTTTGTGGTTTCATCGGCATGGTCGAAGGCATCAAACCGAGCGCGCCGGTTAAGGGTCGCGGTTACGAGCGCCGCAACCTGCGCCTGCCGCTGACCCTGGAGGCGGCGCTGGAGCGCATGGAAACCTGTAAAACCATTGAGCAGTACCTGGGCTCCAAGTTCATTGCCGGCTATGTCGCGGTGAAGCGGGCCGAGCATGAAAACTACAAGCGCGTGATCAGTTCCTGGGAACGCGAGTTCCTGTTGCTGTCGGTGTAAAACGGCTGCGTTTGCAGAGGCCGGGCTTGCCGGCCTCTGCGGCGCTCGCGACGTACAACGTCGCCTATTAAAGGTGTGGATATGACTAACCCGGTTACCAATCCGAAAACCCGTGAATGGCAGGCCATGAGCCGCGACCATCACCTGGCGCCGTTCAGCGACTTCAAGCAGTTGGCCGAAAATGGCCCGCGCATCATCACCAAGGCCGACGGTGTGTACCTGTGGGACAGCGAGGGCAACAAGATTCTCGACGCGATGGCCGGGCTCTGGTGCGTGGCCGTCGGTTATGGGCGCAAGGAGCTGGCCGATGCCGCCTCCAGGCAGATGCAGGAGCTGCCCTACTACAACATGTTCTTCCAGACCGCGACGCCGCCGGCGCTGGAACTGGCCAAGACCATCGCCGAAATCGCCCCCGAGGGCATGAACCACGTGTTCTTCACGGGCTCCGGCTCGGAAGGCAACGACACCATGCTGCGCATGGTTCGTCATTACTGGGCGATCAAGGGCCAGCCGAACAAGAAGGTCATCATCAGCCGGCATAACGGCTACCACGGCTCGACGGTAGCCGGCGCGAGCCTGGGCGGCATGAAGTACATGCACGAGCAGGGCGATTTGCCGATTCCGGGCATCGTGCACATCCCGCAGCCTTACTGGTTCGGCGAAGGCGGCGACATGACGCCGGACGAGTTCGGCATCTGGGCCGCCGAGCAGCTGGAAAAGAAGATTCTCGAAGTCGGCGCGGACAAGGTCGCCGCCTTTATTGCCGAGCCGATCCAGGGCGCCGGCGGGGTCATCATTCCGCCAGACAGCTACTGGCCGAAAGTGCGTGAAATCCTCAGCCGTTACGACATCCTGTTCGTTGCCGACGAAGTGATCTGTGGCTTTGGCCGCACCGGTGAGTGGTTCGGTAGCGACTATTACGGCAACGCCCCGGACATGATGACCATCGCCAAGGGCCTGACCTCCGGTTACATCCCCATGGGGGGCTTGATCGTGCGCGACGAAATCGTCGACGTGCTCAACCAGGGTGGCGACTTCAACCACGGCTTTACCTACTCCGGGCACCCGGTAGCGGCGGCGGTGGCGCTGGAAAACATTCGAATCCTGCGTGAAGAGAAAATCGTCGAACGGGTCAAGGCAGAAACGGCACCGTATTTGCAAAAGCGTCTGCGTGAACTGGCCGACCACCCATTGGTGGGCGAAGTGCGTGGCGTCGGCATGCTCGGCGCGATCGAACTGGTCAAGGACAAGGCAACACGCACGCGCTATCCGAGTGAGCAGGGCGTGGGCATGATCTGCCGCGGCCACTGCTTCAATAACGGGCTGATCATGCGCGCGGTGGGCGACACCATGATCATCTCGCCGCCACTGGTCATCAGCCCGGCGGAAATCGATGAACTGGTCGCCAAGGCGCGCCACTGCCTTGATCTCACCGCGCAGGCGGTGTCGGCTTAAGGGGTGTAACGTCTGAAAGTTGTAAAAAGTGCCCTGTCCTTGCCAGACTGCGCCAGTGCGTCAGTCAGGCTCACCGGGAGGTGGTGCAGGTTGGCTGTATCACCCGCTGGCAAAACAATTACGACAACAGGAGCTGTAAGCATGAAAACATTCGGCAAAACCCTTCTCGCGTTGTCCCTGGTGGGCGCCATTACTGGCGTTGCGCAAGCCGAGGATAAAGTGCTGCACGTCTACAACTGGTCGGACTACATCGCCGAAGACACCCTGGCGAATTTCGAGAAAGAGACCGGCATCAAGGTGGTTTACGACGTTTTCGACAGCAATGAAACCCTGGAAGCCAAGCTGCTCTCCGGCGGTTCGGGCTACGACGTGGTGGTGCCGTCCAACCAATTTCTGGCCAAACAGATCAAGGCCGGTGTGTTCCAGAAGCTGGACATGTCCAAGCTGCCAAACTGGAAGAACCTCAACCCCGACCTGATGAAAGCGCTGGAAACTGCCGACCCAGGCAACCTGTATGCCTTCCCCTACCTGTGGGGCACTACCGGCATCGGCTACAACCCGGAGAAAGTGAAAGCGGCGCTGGGGGTGGACACCATCGATTCCTGGGACGTGATCTTCAAGCCGGAAAACATGGAAAAGCTCAAGTCCTGTGGCGTTTCCATGCTCGACGCACCGGATGAAGTGTATGCCGCGGCGCTGCACTACCAGGGCCTCAACCCGAATCCGACCAGCGTTGAAGATGTGAAGAAAGCCGAAGAGCTGTTGATGAAGGTGCGCCCTTACGTCACCTACTTCCACTCCTCCAAGTACATCTCCGACCTGGCCAACGGCAACATCTGCGTCGCCCTGGGTTGGTCTGGCGATATCTTCCAGGCCCAAGCGCGCGCCGAAGAAGCTAAGAACAACGTGCCGGTGGCCTACACCATCCCGAAAGAGGGCGCCGCGTCCTTCTTCGACATGATGGCGATTCCTGCCGACGCGAAGAACGTCGAAGAAGCGCACATCTTCCTCAACTACATCCTCAAGCCGGAAGTGATCGCCCCGATCTCCGACTACGTGGCCTACCCGAACGGCAACAGCGCCGCAACGCCGCTGGTGGCCGAGGAAATCCGCAACAACCCGGGCATCTACCCGACCGAGGCGGCCAGCAAGAAGCTGTACACCTTCTCCGAGCTGAAACCAGCCGTACAGCGCGCCGTTACGCGCAGCTGGACCAAGGTCAAGTCGGGCCGGTAAGCCCTGGTAACAGGCTGTGATCGGTTTCTGGCGGGAACGCCCGCCAGAAACCTTGATGCAAAAGGATGCCGCAGAGCGGGTGGACTCATGGTCGATGCCCAAACTGACCCTGCCATGCGCGTCGCTACTGGTAGTCCTGGACAATCTTTTTTATCGTTCGCGCCCCTGGCGGTCCGCTCGACCCCCAAGAGCCACAGATCCGTTTTTTTGAAAATCTCGCAGGCATCTCCCCGCCTTCCACGGCGAGCGGGTTGCTCGAATCGATTCACTCAGTTCAACCGTCCGCCGGCCGGGCGCTACTTTTGTGGGGAGTTTGGGAATGGCAGTTGCTTCCAGTGCCTATAAAAAGGTCCTCGAGGGCGATCTGACACCGAAAGAGGTGCTGGTCAAGATCGAGCGCGTGACCAAGAAGTTCGATGAAACCGTGGCGGTCGACGATGTATCGCTGACCATCAACAAGGGCGAAATATTCGCCCTGCTTGGTGGTTCGGGCTCGGGCAAATCCACCCTGCTGCGCATGCTTGCCGGCTTCGAACGGCCGACCGAAGGGCGCATCTGGCTCGACGGCCAGGACATCACCGACCTGCCGCCGTACGAGCGGCCGATCAACATGATGTTCCAGTCCTACGCGCTGTTTCCGCACATGAGCGTGGCCGACAACATCGCCTTCGGCCTCAAGCAGGACAAACTGCCGAAAGCCGAAATCGACGCCCGCGTCGAAGAAATGCTCAAGCTGGTGCACATGACCCAGTACGCCAAGCGCAAGCCGCATCAGCTGTCCGGTGGTCAGCGTCAGCGCGTGGCCCTGGCCCGCTCCCTGGCGAAAAGCCCGAAACTGTTGCTGCTCGACGAGCCCATGGGCGCGCTGGACAAGAAGCTGCGCTCGCAGATGCAGCTCGAACTGGTCGAGATCATCGAGCGCGTCGGCGTGACCTGCGTGATGGTGACCCATGACCAGGAAGAGGCCATGACCATGGCCCAGCGCATCGCCATCATGCACCTCGGCTGGATCGCCCAGATCGGCAGTCCGGTGGACATCTACGAAACTCCGACCAGCCGCCTGGTGTGCGAATTCATCGGCAGCGTCAACCTGTTCGAAGGCCAGGTGGTCGAGGACATGGAAGGCCACGCGCTGATCGACAGCCCGGACCTGGAACGCAATATCTTCGTCGGCCACGGCGTCAGCACCTCGGTGCAGGACAAGAGCATCACCTACGCCATCCGCCCGGAGAAATTGCTGGTCACCACCGAGCAGCCGACCTGCGAATACAACTGGTCGCGCGGCACCGTGCACGACATTGCCTACCTGGGCGGTCACTCGGTGTTTCACGTCATGCTGCCAAGCGGCAAGGTGGTGCAATCCTTTGTTGCCAATGCCGAACGGCGCGGCGCACGGCCTACCTGGGACGACGAAGTGTTCGTCTGGTGGGAGGACGACAGCGGGGTGGCATTGCGCTCATGAATATTTCCCGAAGCATCAGCCGCCGTATGCCTAGCGGGCGCCACTTCGTCATCGGGGTGCCGTTCCTCTGGCTGTTCCTGTTCTTCCTGCTGCCCTTCATCATTGTCTTGAAGATCAGCTTCGCCGAAGCCGACGTGGCCATTCCGCCGTACACCGATGTGTACACCTGGGCGGAGAACAAGTTTTCCCTGGTGCTCAACCTGGGCAACTACATCTTCCTCAGCGAGGACGACCTGTACCTGTCGGCCTACCTCGGCTCGCTGAAGATGGCGCTGGTCAGCACCGTGCTGTGTTTGCTGATCGGCTATCCGATGGCCTACGCGATCGCCCGAGCCAACAAGGAAATGCAGACCGTACTGCTGCTGCTGATCATGATGCCGACCTGGACGGCGATCCTGATCCGCGTATACGCGTGGATGGGCATCCTCAGCAGCAATGGCCTGCTCAATGGCTTCCTGCAGTCCATCGGGGTGATCGACGAGCCGCTGCGGATTCTCAACACCGACATCGCGGTCTATATCGGCGTGGTCTATTCGTACCTGCCGTTCATGATCCTGCCGCTGTTCGCCAACCTCGTAAAGCATGACCAAAGCCTGCTGGAAGCGGCATCGGACCTGGGTTCGAGCAACTTCAACAGCTTCTGGAAAATCACCGTGCCGCTGTCCAAGAACGGCATCATCGCCGGCTGCATGCTGGTGTTCATCCCGGTGGTCGGCGAGTTCGTGATTCCCGAGCTGCTCGGCGGCCCCGAAACTCTGATGATCGGCAAGGTGCTCTGGCAGGAGTTCTTCAACAACCGCGACTGGCCGGTGGCGTCCGCCCTTGCAGTGGTGATGCTGGCGATCCTGATCGTGCCGATCATCCTGTTTAACCGTAACCAAGCCAAGGAAATGGAGGGCAGGGCATGAGTCATTGTCTGATGGGCCTCCTGTTCAACCGGCTTTCAATCCTCAATCAGGCCGAAGAAACGGAGGGCCGCGCATGAGACGTTACCGTTTCTCCAGCATCATGCTGTGGGTCGGCCTGGCGTTTATCTACCTGCCAATGCTGATCCTGGTGATCTACTCCTTCAACGGCTCGCGGTTGGTCACGGTGTGGGGCGGCTGGTCGCTGAAGTGGTACGCCGGCCTGCTCGATAACAGCCAGTTGATGGGCGCCGTGATGCGCTCGCTGGAAATCGCCTGCTACACCGCGATTGCCGCCGTGGCGCTAGGCACCATGGCCGCGTTCGTGCTGACCCGGGTGACCCGCTTCAAGGGCCGCACGGTGTTTGGCGGCCTGGTCACTGCGCCGCTGGTCATGCCGGAGGTGATCACTGGTCTGTCGCTGCTGCTGCTGTTCGTCGCCATGGCCGACCTAATCGGCTGGCCCGCGCAACGCGGCATTCTGACCATCTGGATCGCCCACACCACGTTCTGCTCCGCCTATGTGGCGGTGGTGGTGTCGGCGCGGCTGCGCGAGCTGGACCTGTCGATCGAGGAGGCGGCGATGGACCTGGGCGCCAAGCCCTGGAAGGTGTTCTTCCTGATCACCATCCCGATGATCGCCCCCTCGCTGGCGGCCGGCGGCATGATGTCGTTCGCCCTGTCGCTGGACGATCTGGTATTGGCCAGCTTCGTCTCCGGGCCCGGTTCCACCACCCTGCCGATGGAAGTGTTTTCCGCCGTGCGCATGGGCGTGAAGCCGGAGATCAACGCGGTCGCCAGCCTGATACTGTTGTCGGTATCGCTGATCACCTTCCTGATCTGGTTCTTCGCCCATCGCGCCGAAGAGAAACGCAAGAAAGCGCTGCAGCAAGCCATGGAAGAAACCACCGGCGCCAGCCGGCAGGCGGGTCCCGACAGCCGCCGCGATCCTTCGCAGCAACACGTCGCCGCTTAATCGGCGCGCGCAAAAAGGGCCACTTCGGTGGCCCTTTTTTATGGCGCTGTCGTTGTGTGCAGCGACCGCAGAGCCTTTTATATACCTGAAAAGCGCTCGACGTTCCGACCGCCGGTTAGGCTCGCGGCAGCAACTGGCAGCCTCGTTTCCGGTCTATCAAGTGTTCCTTCCACGCTGCCAGGCAATCAGGCGGCGGGTACCCAAGCTATTTACCGACTCAAACCCTCATTCCAGGGACGGGCAGCTCATGTTTATCGCCTCCCGCCATCGCTTGGTCGATGCGGGCGCCGCGATGCCGTAGCCCATGACTGTTGACGGAGCCCTGGCCCCGCAAACACGTATGAAGGCTACAACATGCTCAATAAATCACCTCATTCGTTGCTGTTCGCATTCCTCGCTGCCTTGTTGTTCTCCGCGTTTGGCCATGCCGAGCAGGCCCCGCCGCGGGATATCCTCGGCTACCTGCACACGGTGCCCGGCATGCAGGCGGAAGACTTGCCCAACGCTCCGGCGGGTTACCGCTACATCCTGATCCGTTACCAACAGCCGATCGACCACCGCAACCCGGCGCGCGGTACCTTCAAGCAGCGCATGGTGCTGCTGCACCGTACCGCCGAAGCGCCGATGGTGCTGGAAACCAGCGGCTACGACATCAGCGTCAGCCCGTACCTGTATCCGCTGGCGCGGGTACTCGGCGCGAGCCAGCTCAAGGTCGAGCACCGTTACTTTGCCGAATCGGCGCCTCAGCCGCTGGACTGGCGCTACCTCGACATTCGCCAGGCGGCCAACGACCATCACCGCATCGTGCAGGCTATTCGTCCGTTCTACAGCGGCAAGTGGGTCTCCAGCGGCGCGAGCAAGGGCGGCATGACGGCGATGTACCACCGCCGCTTTTTCCCCAACGATGTGGACGGCACGGTGGCCTACGTGGCGCCGCAAAGCTTCGGCCGCCTTGACCCGCGTTACGTGGTGTTCCAGAACCACGTCGGGCCGCGCTCCTGCCGCAACGACCTCAAGCAATACCAGCGTCAGGTGCTCAGCCGCCGGGAAACCATGAAGGCCTATATCCAGCGTTATGCCGCCGAGAATCAGCTGGCGTTCAACCTGGAGGGTGGGCTCGACCGGGTGCTGGACCTGACCATCGGCGAGCTGTATTTCCAGTTCTATCAGTACGGTGACCTGGAGAACTGCAAGGACATTCCCGCGCCCAGCGCGAGCGATCAGGAGCTGTTCGACTTCATGATCGCCTGGGGGCCCCTGCCGTTTCTGACCGATGAAGGTATCGCGCAGTACGAGCCGTACTTCTACCAGGCGATTACCCAGCTCGGTTACCCGCGCCTGCTCACCAGCCACCTGAAGGATCTGCTCAAGTACGACCCGAACGACTACAGCGCCTATGTCAGCCGCTGGCCGCACAAGCCGTTCGACTACCGCGCCATGTGGGACATCGCCGCTTACGTCGCCTTGAAAAGCGAAAACGTGATGATGATTTACGGCTCGATCGATCCCTGGACGGCAGCAGCTTTCCTGATGCCCAACACCCGCCACCGCGATACCCGGCTGTTCATGGTTCCCGGCGGCAACCATGGCGTGAACATCCTCAGCCTCGACGCGCGCAAACAACAACAGGCATTCGCCATGCTTGAGCGCTGGACCGGCGTCAAACCGGTCGCGCCGCCCTTGCTGCGTAGCCTGAACGACGCCCCGCGCGAAGCCCAGGAGGAGAGCATCCGCCGTCCGCTGTAAGCCACGCAGAGCGGCGGGTGCGCCCGCCGCCTCTTCGGATTCGCCTGCCTGGCCTTGGCCTTGCCCTCCGCTTCGGCCAGCGTGACACGCGCCTTGGCCTGTATCAGTGCGCGGCTGGATACGCAATTGACCTGAACATTTGCCGCCGCATCGTTCAAATACCGAATAAGCCATTCACAGCGGAGGCCCGCATGCTGCCAATTGAAACCATCGCCCAGTACTGCGCGGCGGGTCTTGAACTGCTGGGCATTGGCGTCATTGTGACCATAGCGCTGAGCTCGACCGTGCGGGCAGTGGCCATGGTACGCAAGCACGACGAGGGTAACCGGGTATTCCGCGCCTACCGGCATCAACTGGTTCACGGCACGCTGCTGGGGCTGGAACTGCTGGTGGCGGCCGATATCGTGCATACGGTCGCCATCGAGCTGTCCTTTTCCAGCATCGGCGTGCTGGCCGCCGTGGTGCTGGTCAGAACCTTCCTGAGCTTTACCCTGGAAGTGGAAATGAACAATCGCTGGCCCTGGCAACCGGAGCCTCGCCCGCCAACAAAGGCTGCCGAGCCGCCGGTCCATCCGTCCTGATATGCAGTGGCGAGATAAACAGCTTGATGAGCAACTTGACCGACGCGGGCTATTGCGCCTTGTCGTGCCGCACGCTCAGCTCGCTGAACACCACCTTGCCGACTTCGTCAGCATTGCCCCCGCTTGCCTGGACATAGGCGCCGGCCTTGAAAAAGAACTGCACGTCACGCCACTCGGGGTCGGCGCCGTAGAAATCATGGGTGAACTGTTCGCCATTGACCTCGACGGTCAGAACGCCGTCTTGAACCTCGAGGCGGTAGGAAAACGGCTGCTTGCCCACTTGGGCGCGAAATACATGGCTGAGGTCGGCGTTACTGCCGCTCGGATGGCGTTTAATCAGCGCCTTGACCTTGCCTTTCTCCCATTGCAGCTTGACCAGTGGCCGCGCATCGAAGCCATGGATCTGCCCGACGATGATCTTTTCCGTGCTGGGTGCCTGGAGAACCTGACAGCGCGCCCGCAACTGATGAGAGCCCTCGCCAGACCAGTTGCGATTGTCATCGCCTGGGTCCATCACCTCGCGAAGTTCGGAGCGCGGGTAGCGGCTGTTTTCGGTGGTGCCGCCTGATGCGGGGGCAACGAACACCATGTCACCGCCATCGCCCAGGTGGAAGTAGGGCGACGCGTAGCCGCGCAGCTGAGCGGGGCGCACTTCACTGGCCTGGTCGTCCGGCAATGTCAGTTTCCAGTGGGATAAGTCATAGGCGGCGCCTGGGGCGTCGTAGCGTTTTTCCATGTCCTTGCCGCAGCCGGCGAGCAATGCCAGGCCGGCCAGCACGAGGCAAACAGTCGATAGACGCATAACAGACTCCCAGATTGGGTGAAGGCCCGCAGTGTAGCGCGGTTCTGGCATCGCCCGGGCTAGCGGTAATAGGCGTCCCAGAGCTTGTTGCGAAACTTGTTGGTCGGGTCGATGCGTTTCTTCAGGGCGAAGAATTCCGCGGCACGCGGATAGGCCGCGAGGAATTGCTCGCGGCTGGCGTGGATCTGGTAGGGCAGGTAATAGCTGCCCTGATTGGCGATGGCCAGGTCGATCAGTTCGCGGGTCCAGCTGGCCACGGCGGCGCGCTCCGCGGGCGCGCTGCCCTGGCGGTAGTACAGCACCAGGGCGAAGGTGTCGGCGCGAGCCCAGGCCAGCAAGGTGCCCGGATCGGCCTTGGCGTGGCGAATGGAGATATTGGCGACCCGTACACCGTGCGCATCGAGAATGCGCTTCAGGCCGCCGACGAATGCCTCGAGCCGAGCCTCGGGCACGAAATATTCCTGCAGCACATAGCTGTAGCCGGGCCCGGATATGGGTTGCAGCTCGCGCACATCCAGGCTGGCTTCGTGGTTGCGCCATTGCACGCGTTCGCCGTCGAGCAGCCACGGGTCCACCAGCGTTTCGCGCAGCTTGCCGCCGCTTTTGCTGTCGGCCAGGCCCAGTGCGGCGCGCATGATCGTGTAGCTGCGGTCATTCGGCACCAGGCGTTCCTCCACCGTCAGCGGCGCATCGCTGCGCAGGTAGGACACCGCGCGGACACTGCTGTAGTCATCGGTGTAGAGGATGCCGTTGTGCATCACCATATCCGGGTTGTTGCGCACCTGCTTATCGAAAAACTGACGGTACTCGCTCAGCGGCATCACCTCGGATTGCCGCGCGAGCTTGCTGTTGGGCACCAGCGGCAGGGTGGCTTCGACGATTACGCCCAGCCCGCCGTAGCCACCGATGGCGCCATAGAACAGCTCGCGGTAGTGGGTCGGGCTGGCCTCGACCAGGCTGCCGTCGGCCAGTACCAGGCGCAGGGAGCGTACGCCGAGCACCAGCGGGCCCTGGCCGACGTAGCGACCGTGCGCGTTGACGCTGAGCGCGCCGCCGACGGTGAAGTTGGCGTAGGACTGCATGATCTGCGGCGACAGGCCGTGCGGGTCGATGTGCTCCAGCACGTCGCGCCAGGTGATGCCGGCTTGCACGCGGATCTCCCGGCGCTCGGCAGAAAACTCCAGCACCCGATTGAAGCGCCGCATATCCAGTTGCAGCGCCTGCTCGGTCGCGGTCTGCCCGCCCATGCTGTAGCGCCCGCCGCCGATGGCGATCGGGCCGGGATGCGCGCGTACCGCCTCGACGATCTGCTCCAGGCGCGTGGGCACCAGCACCTGTGCCACTTCGACGGGGTTGAAGCCGCTGACATCGTTGACGATCTCGCTGGCCTGCAACGGCCCGCACAGCAGCAGGGCGAAGATCACGGCGATACGCATGGAACCTCCTTGTTCGTGGCGTGGAGCGGGCTTACTCAGGCACCAGGGTCAGCGTGCTGCGGGTGTTGGCCGCTACGTCCGCTTCACTCAGGTGCTGCGGCTGGTACTGCCCGGCGACATGGGCGGCGGCCTGGTCGCGGTAATGGGCGTCGAAGGGTACACCGCTTTGCCCGACCGGGTTGCTACCCAGCGCCGTTTCGGCGTTGGCCAGGTCCACCAGCTTGCGTGTGGACGGCCCGGCGGTCACTGGCCACGGCGCCGGGCTGGTGCGAAAGGACATGTTGTTTGGGGTCTCATGGCCACCCGCTGCGGCAAACGGGCCGACATTGAACAGCCAGTCCAGCGGCTTCTGCTGACCGAGCGGGTGGCCATGGGTGAGGGTGTGAACGTTGCCCCAGCGCCACTGCGCGGGCTCTTCGCCCAGGGTGTTGCGCAGGTGGCCAAGGCTCGCCTGCCAGGCCAGACGAACGATGTCGGCGCGGGTTTCCCGTGGCTCGCTGCCGCGCTTGTCCCACCAGGGCGAATCGGGGTCGGCGCTCAGGCGCGGCAGGGCGATATCCAGCGCGCGGGTTTGCAACAGGTTGGCGAAAAAAGGCTCACCCAGTTCGTCAGCCATGGCGGCCACGGTCAGCTGGTAGACGAACTGGTTGAACAGGGTGGCGGGGACCGAATCGAGGCTATGGTCGCCATTCCAGTTGGCCAGTTGTTCGACCAGTGCGCGCTGCTGATCGTCACTGGCCGCGGCGCGTAGGTCCGCAAGCAATGGCGCCAACAGCCGCGTGGCATAGCCGCTGCCGGGGTCGAGCTGGAGTGCCTGGCTGTTGCGCAGGTCCCACTTCACCTGGTCGTCGGCGAGACGTTGGTTCAGGCGCTGGCCGCGGTCGGGCAGGTTGTAGTAACCGGGAATCGCCATGCCCGTGGGCGCCAGCGGTTGATGGTTGGCCGAGACGATATAGCCGCGCGCCGGGTTCTCCTCCTGGGGGTTGGCGTTGAACGGGTGGAAGCCGTCTTTCTCCGCCTCGCCATTGGCGCCGTCGAGGATAAAGCTCGGGTTGACCCCCGCCGGGCGGCGCGGCAGCTTGGCCGCGGCCCACCAGCCGATATCGCCAGCGGCAGACGCCCACACCACGTTGAGGCCTGGCGCTTCGATGTGTTCGGCGGCGACGCGGGCCTTGTCCAGGCTGTCGGCGCGATTGAGCTGATAAAAGCCGTCGAGAATCGGGTTGGCCGTCTGCAGGAATGCCCACCACAGCGCGATGGGCGTGCTGCCAACGCTGTCGCTCAGCGCGCTGTTGATGATCGGCCCATTGGGCGAGCTGCGAATGCTCAGGCTGATCGGCGCGGCGTCCTTGACCAGAATCTGCTCGTCGCGGCTTTGCAGCTCGACCCACTGACCGCGATGCCAAACCTGGCTGGGGTTGTCCGGGTTGGTCTTCTCGGCGATCAGGTCGACGTCATCGTTCTGGAACATGGTCAGGCTCCAGGCGAACGCCCGGTTGTGGCCCAGAGAGGCGACCGGGTTGAGCGCCTGGTGGTGGCCGTACAGCTCGAAACCGGGATAGCTCAGGTGCGCCTCGTACCACACGGCCGGTACGGAGAAGCGGATATGCGGGTCGCCAGCCAGCAGCGGCTTGCCGCTGGCGGTGCGGCTGCCGGCGACGGCCCAGGCGTTGCTGCCCTCGAACTGCGGCAAACCGGCGTGGCTAGATGCGGCCTGGCTGAGCTGGGCAATGGCGTTGAGATCCTGCCAGTCGCCGGTCGATAGCGGCTGACCAAGCACACCCTGCGGGTGCCACTCGAGGTCGAAGGCGTTCAGATAGTCGGCGCCAAGCACATCGCGAACGTAGCTCAGTACCGGTTCGGTACGGAAGGCGGCGGCGAAGCTATACGCCATGTAGCCGGCGACGCTGATGGTGTCGGCCGCTCTGAACGGGCGCTGCTCGATGCCCAGCAGGTCAAACTCCAGCGGCGCCGGGCGGCTGTTCTGGTACTGATTGATGCCATCCAGGTAAGCCTGCAACGCAAGCCCGGCAGGGCTTTGCATGTCCATCCGGGCGGCGTAGTCATCGGCGTGGGCACGGATGCCGAGGGTACGAAACAGCCGGTCGGTTTCCACCAGGTTGGGCCCGAGCACCTCGGCCAGCTCGCCGCGGGCCAGCCGGCGCAGCATCTCCATCTGGAACAGCCGATCCTGGGCATGCACAAAGCCGAGGGCGCGGTACAGGTCGGCTTCGTGCTGTGCCTGGATATGCGGCACGCCGCGCTCGTCGTAACGCACGCTGACAGGCGCCTGCAGCTGCGCCAGGGTCAGCTCGCCGCTGCGCTGCGGCTGTTTGCCGTCGAGGTACCAGTAAGCGCCAGCGGCAGTGGCGGCGACTATCACGGCAAGGGCAGTCAGGGTGCGTTTCATGGGTGTTCCTTGTTATAGGTTTGCGCGCATTGTGCGGGCTGGCCACGGCGCAGGTATTGACCAAATACAACTGGAGTGAAAGCCTTTGGTCAATCAAAGGAAGGTGCATGAATCAGTATCCGCATAACAGCGTTGCCAGCATGCTGACCCATTCCTCGACCCTGCGTCGTCTGCTGTACGAGGCACTGGCTGAGTTGGGGCTGGACCCGACGGACACCTATCGCCAGGCCTATCAGGGCGTAGCGCTCGCACCGCCGCTGCTCAATGCCCGCGAGGACCACGACAACGCGCCGCGCTTTTGGCAGGCGCTGGCGGGCATCAGTGGTGATGTGGATATTGGCCTGCATCTGGGCGAAACCATGCAGCCACGGCCGATGGATGTGGTCGGTTACCTGCTGCTGGCCAGTCGCGACCTGGGCCAGGCGCTGGAGGGCTTTGTGCGTTTTCAGCACATCCTGTCCGGTGGCTTTGCCGCGCGCCTGGAGCTGGACGGCGAGCAGGCGCGGTTGATCTTCGACCTCAACTACCGTGGCGTCGGCTCGCTGCGCCAGCAGATGGAATGCCTGGCGCTGCTGTTGCAGAAGATGCTGGCCAGCATCAACAACGACGGCAGTTTCCACCTGGTCGGGCTGGATTTCCGCCACCCCGCACCGCGCCAGCTGAGCGAACACCGGCGTTTGTTCGGCCTGCTGCCGCAGTTTTCACAGGTGCATGACGCGCTGATCTTCCCGCGTGCCTGGCTGGGTCGGCCATCGCGCAGCGCCAACCCGCGGCTGTTCGCGGTGCTCTGGGCGCAGGCGGAAGTTGAGCTGGCGGAGCTGGAGGAAAACCAGCTGCTCAACCGCGTGCGCTACTGGCTGGAAGTCAATATTGGCGTGCAGCTGTGCGATCTACCGCGCTGCGCCAAGGCCCTCGGTTACAGCGTCGGCGGCCTGCAACGAGCGCTCGGCGAACAACAGCAGAGCTTTCGCCAGCTGCACGATGAAGTCCGCCGCCTACGCGCCCAGGCTCTGCTGGATGAAGGCCTGGCGATTCGCGAAGTAGCCCGCGCCTGCGGCTTTGCCGAGCTGTCGCCGTTCTACCGCGCCTTCAAACGCTGGCAGGGGGCGACGCCGCAGGGCTATCGCGCTAGCTGCTAACGCGGAAGCGCCGGCTCAAGTTGCTCAACCGCTCGGCCAATTGACTGAGCTGCTCGCCATCACGGCTGAGCTCCTGGGCATCGCTGAGGTTCTGCTCGGCGACCTGTTGCACGCTGGTGAGGTGCTGGCTGACGTCCGCACTGACGGCCGCCTGTTGGTGGGTGGCGGCGGCGATTAGTTCGTTCATTTGAGTGATGGCGTTGATGTCCTGTGCCACGGCGCCAAGCAGGTCGGCAGTGGCCTGGCTGTCCTGTACGCAGCTACGCACGCTGTCGCGACTTTCTTGCATGGCCGAGGCGGCTTGGCGGCTGCCCTGTTGCAGGCGGCTGATGATTTGCTGGATCTCGGCAGTAGACAGGGCGGTCTTTTGCGCGAGGTTGCGCACCTCGTCGGCAACCACCGCAAAGCCACGGCCCTGATCGCCGGCGCGGGCGGCCTCGATGGCCGCGTTAAGCGCGAGCAGGTTAGTTTGTTCGGCAATTGAGCGGATCACCTCCAGCACCTTGCCGATCTGTTCAGACTGATTGGCCAGAGCTTGCACCTCGCTTTCGGTGACATCGATCTGCGCGGCCAGCTTGCCGATTTCGCTACGCACATGGTTGACCGAGCGACTGCCTTCGGCGGCTTGCTGGTTGGCCGTTTGTGCGGCACTGGCGGCGCCGTCGGCGTGCCCGGCCACTTCGTCGATGGCGCTGCTCATCTGTTGCATGGCCGAGCTCATATAGGCAATTTCCCCCTGCTGGCGGTCCGCGCCGCTGCGCATCTGGCCGGTCGCCTGCACCAGGTTGCCGCCCAATTGCTGAAGGCCTTGGGTGTCCTTGATCACCTCGCTGACCAGCTCGTCGAGGGTACCGAGGAAGTGGTTAAAGCGTTTGCTGACCTTGCCCTCGGCTTTGCTGCGGTAGCTCAGGTCAATCGCTTCATCATGCTCGGTCAGCTGTTCGGCGGCCTGCATAAGCGCCGCGCCTTCCAAGGCTTCAGCATGGGTCTGTTTGGCCAGGTAGATCAGGATCGCGCTCTCCACCACCACGTAGAAGGCATGTAGAAAAATGATTGGCCAGCTGCCATTTGGCACCACGAATACCGCGCTGCCTTGCATCTGCAGGGCAAAGAAGCTCAGGTGGTGTACGGCAATCACCGCAGCCGCTACCACGATGGGCAGCCAGTCGCGGTAATACACCAGAAATGCCAGCAGCACGAAAATACCGAAATGCATTTCCAGCATGCCGCCCGCCTGGTTGATATGCAGTGCCGACATCACCATAAATGCCGCGCCAATCGCGCAGCGCAGCAGACGCCGGCCGGCGATCAGTTGCTGCAGCACGCTCATCACCGCTGCCGTACCGCCACCGACTAGCAGTGCCTGCCCCCAGGTACCATGCCAGGCTGCAAGGCCGAGCGAATAAAGAAACATCAGCCAGAGCACACCCAGCATGATGCGATCCGCGTTGCGGTAGTGCTGTTCAAGGGGAGAGATACGGCTAGGCATGACGGTGGACCCGAAAAAGATGATTTAGGCCCTGTTGAGTATGGCAGTCATCCTTGGTGTTGCAGGGCAATGTCCAGGGGATAAGTTGTACATGGTATGTGCTTTGTACAATTTATGTTAAATAAATTTAGTTTTCTGCTAAGGCGCAAGCCGCACCTGGCTGATATGACCACGCCGAACTGATTTAGGTTTGTACAAGGTCGCAGCTATCGGCTGCGATAAGTGGTGGCTGGCTTGATGAGAGATCGCCTCGTACGGGCGTTGTTAGCCTCTATGCGATATGGCTAGTGTGGTCAGTTGCTTTGCCAGTCGCAGAAACAGCCCACCGCCAGGGTATTGCTGGCGTTCACCGGGCGATCTGCGACCAGGGCTTCGAGAATGGGCTCGATAAAGCTGTTGCTTGAGGTGCAAGTCGCGCCTTCGCTGTAGGGGCCGAAGTAGGCCAGCCGGCCAGTGCGGTCCCAGATCGCCACCGCCGGGCTGGCGGGAATCTGCGTACTGCCGGGCAATTCAGCCAGTGGTTGCAGGGCGCTGAGGGTGCTGGGCAGTCGGCCTGTGCTTCCGGGGTTTTGCACGGCATGGAAGGTCACGCCCTGAGGGGCGAAGCGCTCGATGAGTTCGGCCAGGTGCTGCTGGTTGCCGACGTTGCACGGGCATGCTGGGTCCCAGAAATGCACCAGACGGATCGGGCCTGGGCCGGCCAGCTCAGCGGGCAGGCGCAGCTGTTCGCCGTAGAACAGCGCGGTCTGCTCGCTGAAGCTGCGCAGATAGCGCGCCTCATACCACCAGTAGGCAGCGAGCATGGCGGCGGCCCAGAGCAGAATCAGCAGGCTGGCGAGTAGGGTCTTGCGCGTGGTTCGAGTCATGGGCAGCCTTCGGCAAACAGGCGCGCAGCTTGCCATGACTGGCGCGACAGCTGAATATCCGCAGCCTGATTGCATTGGCCTGGATGGCCTGTGACTACCCCGCATGATTGATGGAAGCCCTATGCCAGAGCCGTTTCAGCCGGAAAACCTGATTGCCAGTCTGCGACCCTTGGCCGCAGCCGCGCCGCTGTCGCTGGCGGAGCAGGGCTATCGGCAGTTCTATGGCTTTAATGGTGCACTGGCGTCTCACAGTTGTATGGGGGTTATTCATGCGGCCGGCTACCAGATCGCGGTGCAGGCCTGGTGGCCGACGCAGCCACGCGCCACCCTGGTGCTGCTGCACGGTTATTACGACCACAGCGGTTTGTACCGCCATGTGATCGAGTGGGCACTGGGCGTGGGCTTTGCCGTGCTGAGTTTTGATCTGCCGGGGCATGGCCTGTCCAGCGGGTCGCGCGCCAGCATCGGGGATTTTGCCGAGTACCAGACGGTGTTGCAGGCGGTGCTGGTTGAAGCCGCTGCGCTTGAGCTGCCTCAGCCCTGGCATCTGTGCGGGCAGAGTACCGGCGGGGCGATCCTGATTGATTACCTGCTGAACGGCGAGCCGCTGGCGCAGATTGGCGAAACCATTCTGCTGGCGCCGCTGGTGCGGCCGCGGGCCTGGGTTTGGTCGCAGCTCAGTTACCGGGTGATGCGCAGTTTTGTCAGCGAGATTCCCCGGCGCTTCAGTGTCAACTCCAGCGACGCGGCGTTTATCGACTTCGTCCATCATCAGGATCCGCTGCAGCCGCGCAATCTACCGACTGCCTGGGTCGGCGCGCTTAGCCAGTGGGTACCGCGTATCGAGGCTGCACCGCGCAGTATGCTCAGCCCGCTGATCATTCAGGGCGAAGCGGATATGACGGTGGCCTGGCAGCATAACCTGGGGGTGTTGCAGGACAAGTTCGCGGCACCGCAGATTCTGCGCCTGCCGGATGCACGCCATCATCTGGCCAATGAAGCGCCGGCATTGCGCCAGCGCTATTTCGATTTTCTCAGCGAGCGGCTCGCCTAGGCGTGGTTGCGGCCTAAATGCCCTGCGGTGCAGGCGCCAGATTCGATGGGCTTTCGCCGACTGCCAAGCCGGCGCGCAGGGCGGCCAGTGCGGCTTGGTAATAGGCCTTGCCGTCTGCGGACTGGGCAAAGCTGACGAATTCTTCCAGTTCCGGGTCGGACAGCTCGCGGTAGATATGCAGCAGGCTGTTATCCAGGTCAGCGCCAATCTGCTCCATCAGCCGCTGGCGCTGACCGTTGAGCATGCCCTGCGCGCTGCCGCCGCCAAGCAGGCCTGGGAGGCCGGGCAACATCTGGCTAAGGCTGTCCGCCGCTACGCCGGCTAAAGCCAAGCTGACTTCTGCGGCCGCTTCCTTGGCCGGCAATGCCTGAGCCAAGTGGCGAATCAGCAGGCGGCGAGTGGCATCGGCTTCGACCCGGGGTAAACCGTTGCTGTACTTAGCCAACTGATCGCGACGGCTGGCTAGCAATTCGGCCTCGACGATCTTGCGGCCCAGCGGCGACTGGAAAAAGCCCAGCGCCGGCGCGGGGTTGGCGAGGTTCTCGCGCAAACCGCGCTGCACCCGCTGATCAATTGCGGCAGCAGCGAAGCGCTGGTTGCTGTTGGCCACTAGCGCCTGGTACACCGCTGGCGGCAGGGTGCTGCGGTAGCGCTCCTGAGCGGCGCTCAAGGCATCGTTGAAATGCACGCGCTGCTGGGGCCAGCCCGCGGCCTGGTACAGCTGAAGGAAGTCGTCGGCCCAGCTCGAAAGGCTGACCAGTAACAACAGAACACTACAAAAGACGCGCATACAGACTCCTGTCTAGCGGGCGGCTATTTTCAATGGCCGGTGACGGCTTGTCGAGGCAAAGCCTGCACGCTGATAGAATCGCCGGCATGAACCCCGCGACCCACAGCGAACGGATAACACGCATCGTCGACGACCTTGCCGAACACGGTTGGTCGCGGCAGCGGCTATTCGCTTCACAGGCTCTGACTCTCGAGTTGGCCGCTGAGTGCCATAAACAATCGGCCCAGGGCGCGCTGACCCGCGCGGGTACTGGGCGTGGCAGCGGTCAGCAGGTGCGCGAGGGCGTGCGTGGCGACCATATTCAATGGCTCGAACCGGGGCAGGCGGTTTGTTGCGATCAGTACCTGCAACTGCTTAATGAATTGCGTCTGGCGCTCAACCAGCATCTGTACCTGGGGCTTGAGGACTTCGAAAGCCATTTCGCCCTGTATCCGCCGGGCGCGTTTTACCAGAAGCACGTTGATCGGTTTCGCGATGACGACCGCCGTGCGGTGTCGACCGTGCTGTACCTCAATCCGGAATGGCTGGCCGAACAGGGCGGTGCCCTGCGCCTGTATCTGAGGGATGGCAGTTGCCAAGAGCTGTTGCCGGAAGCTGGCACCCTGGTGGTGTTTCTCTCCGCGGACATGCCCCACGAGGTGTTGCCGGCGACCCGCGAGCGGCTGTCGCTGACCGGCTGGTTCAGGCGTCGCGCGGCGATGCCGTTGTGACAACAGCGTTCAACCTTTCCCTGTTTCAACGGAGCGAGCCCGATGCAAAAGATTCTGGTAAGTCGGTGCTTGCTGGGCCACCGCGTTCGCTATGACGGTGGCGCCCATGGGCCCTTCGATCAGCTGCAGCGCTGGCAGGCCGAAGGCCGGGTCATCGCCCTCTGTCCGGAAGTGGCGGGTGGCCTGCCGACCCCGCGGCCACCGGCAGAAATTGCCGGCGGTCAGGGTGCCATGGTGCTCGATGGCCGGTTACCGGCGCTGACGATCGAGGGTGACGATGTCAGCGCGGCCTTTATCGCTGGCGCCGAGCAGGCACTGGCGCTGGTACGCCAGCACGGCATTCGCCTGGCGTTGCTGAAGGCACGCAGCCCTTCCTGTGGCAATCGGGAAAATTACGATGGCAGTTTCAGCGGGGTAAAGGTCGCTGGCGAAGGGGTAACCGCGGCGGCGTTGCGTCGCGCTGGGGTGATGGTGTTCAGCGAAGAGGAACTGCCGGCGGCCGAAGCCGCGTTACGCACGCTGGATGACTGACCGCTGAGCGACGTTGGCGAGAGCCGTGCCGTTGAATTGCGCGGCGGTAAGCTGAGCGGCCGGTCTAGGTTGCGCCCTCGGCGCTATGAAAAAGGGAGGCCGAAGCCTCCCTTTTTTGGTTTTGGTGGTGCGATGGCGCTTAGAACAACACCCGGCTGCGGATGGTGCCGCGTACATGCTGCAGCTTTTCCAGCGCCAGGTCGGAGTACTCGGCGTCGACGTCGATCACCACGTAGCCAACCTTGTCGTTGGTCTGCAGGAACTGGCCGGAGATGTTGATGCCGTTTTCGGCAAACACCTGGTTGATCTCGCTCATCACGCCCGGCACGTTCTCGTGGATATGCAGCAGGCGGTGCTTGCCCGGGTGCGCCGGCAGGGCCACCTCGGGGAAGTTGACCGAGGACACCGAGGTACCGTTGTCACTGTACTTGACCAGTTTCTCCGCCACTTCCAGGCCGATGTTGGCCTGGGCTTCGGCAGTCGAGCCGCCGATGTGCGGGGTCAGGATCACCCGGTCCAGACCGCGCAGCGGGCTTTCGAATTCTTCATCGTTGGATTTGGGCTCGACCGGGAATACGTCGATGGCGGCGCCGATCAGGTGCTCGTCCTTGATCGCCTGGGCCAGATGCTCCAGTTCGACCACGGTGCCGCGGGCGGCGTTGATTAGGATGCCGCCCTTCTTCATCGCGCGGATTTCTTTCTCGCCGATCATCCACTGAGTCGACGGCAACTCGGGAACATGCAGCGAAACGATGTCGCACAGGCCGAGCAGGTCGTGCAGCTTGGCTATCTGGGTGGCGTTGCCCAGTGGCAGCTTGGTCACCACGTCGTAGAAAAATACCTGCATGCCCAGCGCTTCAGCCAGCACCGAGAGCTGGGTGCCGATCGAGCCATAACCGACGATACCGAGTTTCTTGCCGCGGATTTCGAAGGAGTTCGCCGCCGACTTGATCCAGCCGCCGCGGTGGCAGGAGGCGTTCTTTTCCGGGATGCCGCGCAGCAGCAGGATGGCCTGGGCCAAAACCAGCTCCGCCACCGAGCGGGTGTTCGAATAGGGGGCGTTGAATACCGCGATGCCGCGCTCGCGTGCCGCGCTTAGATCGACCTGATTGGTGCCGATGCAGAAGCAGCCGACGGCGACCAGGCGTTTGGCGCAGTCGAAGACTTCGGCGGTCAGCTGGGTGCGCGAGCGGATGCCGATGAAGTGGGCGTCGGCAATCTTTTCTTTCAGTTCTTCGTCGGACAGTGCGCCCTTGAGGTACTCGATGTTGGTGTAACCGGCGGCCTTCAGGGTGTCGACGGCGTTCTGGTGCACGCCTTCCAGCAGAAGGAACTTGATCTTGCTCTTGTCGAGAGAGGTCTTGCTCATCGGAGTACCTGTTGGCCCACAAAAAGTGTCAGGGAAGCGTCAGCCGCGCGGCTGACCATGCCTCTGTAAATCGGCGCGGGGCACGATTCACGGGGTGCGTATGCTAGCATACGAGCCCCGCGAAACACCTACCCTGGCAGATGAAGCGTGCTCAGGGTGACCATGAATCGTTTGAGAGTTCTGCAGATGACCAATCCGGCCCTGATCGAAGAATTGAAGACACTGGTTGAGCCCGGCAAGGTGCTGACCGATGCCGATGCCCTCACCACGTACGGCAAGGATTGGACCAAGCACTTCGCGCCCGCGCCGAGCGCCATCGTGTTTCCCAAGAGCGTCGAGCAGGTGCAGGCCATCGTGCGCTGGGCCAACGCGCACCAGATCGCGCTGGTGCCTTCGGGTGGCCGGACCGGCCTGTCGGCTGCGGCAGTGGCGGCCAATGGCGAAGTGGTCGTCGCTTTCGACTACATGAACCAGATTCTCTCCTTCAACGAGTTCGATCGCACTGCCGTGTGCCAGCCGGGGGTGGTGACCAAGCAGCTGCAGCTGTTCGCCGAAGAGCAGGGCCTGTACTACCCGGTGGATTTTGCCTCCAGTGGTTCGAGCCAGATTGGCGGCAACATCGGCACCAATGCCGGCGGCATCAAGGTGATTCGCTACGGCATGACCCGCAATTGGGTGGCCGGCCTTAAGGTTGTCACCGGCACCGGCGAGTTGCTGGAGCTGAACAAGGATTTGATCAAGAACGCCACCGGTTACGACCTGCGCCAGTTGTTCATTGGCGCCGAAGGCACGCTGGGCTTCGTCGTCGAAGCGACCATGCGTCTGGATCGCGCGCCGAAGAACCTCACCGCCATGGTGCTTGGCGCGGCCGACTTCGACTCGATCATGCCGGTGCTGCACGCGTTCCAGAACAAGCTCGACCTGACCGCCTTCGAGTTCTTCTCGGACAAGGCGCTGGCCAAGATCATGGCCCGCGGCGACGTGCCGGCGGCGTTCGAGACCGAATGCCCGTTCTATGCGCTGTTGGAGTTCGAGGCGACCACCGAAGAGGTCGCTAACCAGGCCCTGGAAACCTTCGAGCATTGCGTCGAGCAGGGCTGGGTGCTGGACGGCGTGATGAGCCAGAGCGAGCAGCAGTTGCAGAACCTGTGGAAGCTGCGCGAGTACATCTCCGAAACCATCAGCCACTGGACGCCGTACAAGAACGACATCTCGGTGACCGTCAGCCAGGTGCCGGCGTTCCTCCACGACATCGACGCCATCGTCGGCCAGCATTACCCGGATTTTGAAATCGTCTGGTTCGGCCATATCGGCGACGGCAATCTGCACCTGAATATCCTGAAACCCGAGAACCTGTCCAAGGACGAGTTCTTCGCCAAGTGCGCGACCGTCAACAAGTGGGTGTTCGAGACTGTGCAGAAGTACAACGGCTCGATCAGCGCCGAACACGGTGTCGGCATGACCAAGCGCGATTACCTGACCTATAGCCGCTCGGAGGCCGAGATTGGTTACATGAAGGCGATCAAGCAGGTGTTCGACCCGAACGGCATCATGAATCCGGGCAAGATCTTCCCGCTCTGATGGCTGCTGCGCTGTTAATCCGTAGGGTGCGCCGTGCGCACCAGATATTCCTGGCCAGATCAGTTGACGGTGCGCATGGCGCACCCTACGGCACCTTCGTCCGCGACGCTTTTAGTCAGCTGTAATCTTTGGTCGCAACGACGGCCCGCGCAAAAGCGGGCATGATCGCTCTACACCGCAGGCTCCCACAAAGAGCCGAGCACCGCATTCCCATAAGGAGTCGCCATGAATTACCAACATCAGTACATCGACGGCACCCATATCCACTTCCCCATGGGCAAGGTGGTCTGCATCGGGCGCAACTACGCCGAGCACGCCAAGGAACTGAACAATCCGGTGCCAAGCGAACCGCTGCTGTTCATCAAGGCCGGTAGCTGCGTGGTGGCGCTGGACGACGGCTTCACCATCCCCGACGACCGTGGCGATGTGCACTACGAGGCGGAGATCGCCGTACTGATCGGCAAACCGCTGTCGCGCACGCCAGACGCGGAAGAGGTGATGGATGCGATTTCCGGGTTCGCCCCGGCGCTGGACCTGACCCTGCGCGACCTGCAGGCCAAACTCAAGGAAAAGGGCTACCCCTGGGAAACGGCCAAGTCCTTCGATGGCGCCTGCGTGCTTGCGCCATTCGTGCCGGGCGATGCGGTGGAGGACCTGACCGATATGGGCATCCGCCTGACCATCAACGGCGACGTTCGCCAGGATGGCAACAGCCGCGACATGCTCAACCCGATCCTGCCGATGATCCAGCACATCTGCGGCCACTTCAGCCTGCAACCGGGCGATGTGATTCTAACCGGCACCCCGGTGGGCGTCGGTCCCCTGCGCAAAGGCGATCAGCTGGTGCTCGAACTGGTCGGTCATTCGCGCTTCGCCAGCCGCGTGCTTTGACGCCAGGCGCCCATGGGTGCCGCTGCAATGCCGAGCAAGCCAACCGATTCGTCGTACGCGGCGGATTAAGGTTGGCTTAAGGGCGAATTAAGCCTGGCTTCAGCAACCTTCCCTAATCTGACCCCGTCACTTACGGATTAGAGGATCTCCCCATGAAGCGTTCCACCCTGGTTTTACTGCTTGCTCCCCTGTTCTCCACCGCTGCGCTGGCCGGCGGCTACAACGGCCCAGGCGCAACCGCGCAGGTCACGACCGTTGCTGCCGCGCTGGAAGCCGCCGATGACATGCCGGTGGTGCTGCAGGGACAAGTCGTCAAGCGTCTGCAGGACGAGCTGTACGAGTTCAAGGACTCCAGCGGCACCATCCAGGTAGAAATCGACAATGAAGACTGGCCCGGCCAAACCGTATCGGAAAAGGCCACGGTGAAGCTGACCGGTGAAGTCGACAAGAACCTGACCAGCCGCGAGATCGATGTGGATCGGGTCGAACTGGTCCAGTAAGCCCTGGCCAGTTAAGTCGCGAGCCGTGCCGGGTCACCCTGGCGCAGCGGTTTGCCCCGTCAGCCCCGAGCCATGCTCGGGGCTGACGTCGTTGTTAGGTGTAGTCCCGTTAGGCGCAGTTTTCTCCGAGAGTTAGCCGATATGCGTGCCGTATTCACCCTCAAGCGAATGTTGTTAGGTTGCCTGTTCATCGGGCTATTGGTGCTTGGCCTCTGGGCACAGGATTATCGATTGTTCGAACGTGCCTGGTTCAACGCTCAGCAGTGGCGCCACGCCGCGCAATGGCAGGACCAGTCGATCTGGCTGACCGACTATCAGGTCGAGCTCGAGGCCCAGCCCATCGTCGGGCTCGAAGATGATGTGTCGGCGCTGACCTATGACCCCGACCGGCGCAGCCTGTTTACCGTCACCAACCAGAAGTCCGAACTCGTCGAGCTGTCCCTTGATGGGCGCGTCCTGCGCCGCGTGCGCTTGATCGATTTTGGCGATCCCGAGGCCATCGAATACATCAGCCGCAACCTCTATGTGATCAGCGACGAGCGCCGCCAGCGCCTGTTCAAGGTGCGTCTCGATGAGGGTGTGACCGAACTCCGCGCGGATGATGCCGCGCAGCTGTCTCTGGGGATCGGCCTGAACGGCAACAAGGGCTTCGAGGGCCTGGCCTACGATTCGGCGGGCGAGCGCCTGTTCGTCGCCAGGGAGCGCGACCCGGTGCAGATCTACGAGATCCACGGTTTTCCCCATCGCGATCCGCAGCAGCCGTTCGCCGTACATGTAGTCGACGACGCGAAGCGGGATGCTGGACTGTTTGTCCGCGACTTGTCGAGCCTGCAGTACGACGAGCGCACCGGCCACCTGCTGGCGCTGTCGGACGAGTCGCGCCTGGTGCTCGAACTGGATGCCAACGGCCGCCCGATCAGCAGCCTGTCGTTGCTGGGCGGCATGCGCGGGTTGCAGAAGACGGTGCCGCAGGCGGAGGGCATCGCCATGGACGATGCCGGCGGTCTTTACCTGATCAGCGAGCCCAACCTGTTCTACGTCTTCAGGAAAAAGGCCGGCGCCTGACCGCTAGCGCCGCAGCGTCTTAACCCCGTCCGCGGTGCCGAGCAGCAGCAGGTCGGCCGGGCGGGCAGCGAACAGGCCATTGGTGACCACGCCGACGATGTTGTTGATCTGCGCTTCCAGTGTCAGCGGGTCGATGATCGACAGGTTGTGCACGTCCAAGATGACGTTGCCATTGTCGGTCGTCACACCCTCGCGGTACAACGGGTCGCCCCCCAGTTTGACCAGCTCGCGGGCGACGTGACTGCGCGCCATCGGAATGACTTCCACCGGCAGTGGGAATGCACCGAGTACCGGCACCAGCTTGCTGGCGTCGGCGATGCAGATGAACGTCTGTGCCACGGCGGCAACGATTTTCTCGCGGGTCAGCGCCGCGCCGCCGCCCTTGATCAGGTTCAGGCGTTCATCGCTCTCGTCGGCACCGTCGATGTAGAACTCCAGATCGCTGACGGTATTCAGCTCGTACACGGGAATACCATGACCCTTGAGCCGCGCGGCGGTGGCTTCGGAGCTGGCGACTGCGCCGTCGAACTCCATCTTGTGCTTGGCCAGGGCGTCGATGAAGCAGTTGGCGGTCGAACCGGTACCGACTCCGATCACGCTCTTGGCGTCGAGCTTGGGAAGGATGATGTCGACGGCAGCCTGGGCGACTGCTTGCTTGAGTTGATCCTGATTCATCGGGGTTGTGCGCCTGGCTGGACTCGGAAGGCGCGAATTATAGCCGCAAGTGCGCTGCGTCAACTCCTGTCGTCATTCCGGCACGGGCAGGCTCAGGCTTTCCTTGACCTCTTCCATTACGATGTAGCTTTTCGATTCACGCACGTGCGGCAGTTTGAGCAGGATGTCGCCAAGCAGTTTGCGGTAGCTGGCCATCTCGTTGATGCGTGCCTTGACCAGGTAATCGAAGTCGCCGGAAACCAGGTGGCATTCCAGCACATGGGGCAGCTTGAGCACGGCGCGGCGGAATTCTTCGAAGGTGTCGCCGGACTTGTAGTCCAGGCTGATTTCGACGAACACCAGCAGGCTGGCCTTGAGGTTCTGCGGATTGAGACGGGCGTGGTAGCCCATGATGATGCCTTCACGCTCCAGGCGCCGGACCCGCTCGGTGCAAGGGGTGGTCGACAGGCCGACGCGTTCGCCCAGCTCGGTGAAGCTGATGCGCCCGTCTTCCTGCAGGATGCGCAGGATGTTGCGGTCGATCTTGTCCAGCTCGCGACGGCTCTGATGTTGGGTTCGCATGGTGGATACCCCTCTGTGAAACGGGTTTTTGCCAAGAATTCTCGCCAAATATAGTTATCTATATAGTGAAAAGCACTAATCATCTCTTTCTATACTGCGCCCAATAGTGTTCTCGAGAACTGTCCGTCCTGCTGGTCGGGACGAGGAGAAGGTCATGCGGGTTTTGGTGTTGGGCAGCGGTGTGATTGGTGTGGCCAGTGCGTATTACCTGGCCCGGCAGGGCTTCGAGGTGGTCGTGGTGGACCGGCAGAACGGCCCGGCGCTGGAAACCAGTTTCGCCAACGCCGGCCAGGTATCGCCGGGCTACGCCTCCCCGTGGGCAGCGCCGGGCGTACCGCTGAAGGCGATCAAGTGGTTGTTGCAAAAGCACGCACCCCTCGCGATCAAGGCTACCGCGGATATCGATCAATACCTGTGGATGGCGCAGATGCTGCGCAACTGCACCGCCAGCCGCTATGCGGTGAACAAGGAACGTATGGTGCGGCTGTCCGAATACAGTCGCGATTGCCTCGATGAGCTGCGCAGCGAAACCGGCATCGGCTACGAAGGCCGGCAATTAGGGACTACGCAGTTGTTCCGCACCCAGGCGCAACTGGACAATGCCGCTAAGGACATCGCCGTTCTCCAGCAGTCCGGCGTTCCCTTCGAGTTGCTTGATCGTGCAGGTATCGCCCGCGTCGAGCCCGCTCTGGCCAAGGTGACTGACAAACTGGCCGGCGCCTTGCGGCTGCCCAACGACCAGACCGGTGACTGCCAGATTTTCACCGGCAAGCTGGCCGAGATGGCGCAGCAGTTGGGCGTGGAATTCCGCTTCGGTCAGACCATCGAGCGCCTGGATTTCGCCGGCGACCGCATCAATGGCGTATGGATCGACGGCAAGCTGGAAACTGCCGATCGCTACGTGCTCGCCCTTGGCAGTTTCAGCCCGCAGCTGCTCAAGCCGCTGGGCATCAAGGCGCCGGTCTACCCGCTCAAGGGCTACTCGCTGACTGTGCCAATCACCAATGCCGCGATGGCGCCGACCTCGACGATTCTCGACGAGACCTACAAGGTCGCGATCACCCGCTTCGACAACCGGATTCGGGTCGGCGGCATGGCCGAAATCGCTGGCTTTGACCTGAGCCTGAACCCACGTCGGCGCGAGACCCTGGAAATGATCACTGCCGATCTCTACCCGGAGGGCGGCGATTTGCGCCAGGCCGAATTCTGGACCGGACTGCGTCCGGCCACGCCGGATGGCACGCCCATCGTCGGCGCGACCAGCTTCCGTAATTTGTTCCTCAATACCGGTCACGGCACACTGGGCTGGACCATGGCTTGCGGCTCCGGTCGCTTCCTTGCCGACCTGCTGGCGAAGAAGCGCCCGCAGATCAGCGCCGAAGGCCTGGATATCTTCCGTTACAGCCGCACCAAGGAGAGCCCGACCCATGTCACTACAGCGCCTGCGCACTGAAACCCGCTACAGCGAGATCGTCATTCACAACGGCACCGTCTACCTGGCGGGGCAGTTGGCCGATGATTACAGCGGCGACATCGTGCAGCAGACCCGGGAAACCCTGGCCAATATCGACCGCATGCTCGACGAGGCCGGGACCGACAAAACGCGAATTCTCTCGGTGACCATCTACCTCAAGGATATGGCGTGCGATTACGCCGGGCTGAACCAGGCCTGGGATGCCTGGGTGGCCCCAGGCGCAGCCCCGGCCCGCGCGTGCGTGGAAGCGGCCCTGTATGACCCGCACGTCCTGGTTGAGATGACGGTGGTCGCCGCTCAGCCCTGACTCTCGTTTGCCCGGTCCTGCCGGGCTTTTTTATTCATCCGCCAGAAGCCTGAACCATGCGACCTGCCCGCGCCCTGATCGATCTGCACGCCCTTCGCCACAACTACCAGCTGGCCCGCGAACTCTCGGGTGCGCGGGCACTCGCGGTGGTCAAGGCAGATGCATACGGGCACGGCGCGGTGCGCTGTGCCGAGGCGCTGGCCGATCAAGCGGACGGTTTTGCCGTTGCCTGCATCGAAGAGGCGCTGCAACTGCGCAACGCTGGTATTCGCGCGCCGATTCTGCTACTGGAAGGGTTTTTCGAGGCGGACGAGCTGGCGCTGATCGAACAGCATGAGCTGTGGTGTGTCGTTCATTCGCTGTGGCAGCTGGAAGTGATTGAGCGCAGTGCGGTGCGCACGCCGTTGACCGTCTGGCTGAAAATGGACAGCGGCATGCACCGCGTGGGCCTGGCCCCGGCGGATTATCAGGCCGCCTATCGACGGCTATTGGCCACCGGCAAGGTCGCCAAAATTGTATTGATGAGTCATTTCGCCCGCGCCGACGAACTGGACTGCCCGCGCAGCGAAGAGCAGCTCGCGGTGTTCGAGCAGGCGCGTGAGGGTTTGGCCGCGGAGGTCAGTCTGCGCAACTCGCCGGCGGTGCTGGGGTGGCCGCAGCTGTTCACCCGGCAGCAAGCCGGAGACTGGGTGAGGCCAGGCATCATGCTCTACGGCGCTACGCCGTTCGAGCAGGCTCAGGACGCCGCCGCGCGTCTGCTGCCGGTGATGACGCTGGAGTCGAAGATCATCGCCGTGCGCGAATTGCCGGCCGGCGAGCCGGTGGGTTATGGCGCGCGTTTCGTCAGCGAGCGACCGACCCGAGTCGGCGTGGTCGCCATGGGCTATGCCGACGGCTACCCGCGCCATGCGCCGACAGGCACCCCGATGGCAGTGAACGGCCAGCTGACCCGGCTGATTGGCCGGGTGTCGATGGACATGCTGACGGTGGATCTCAGCGATCTGCCGTCAGCGGGCCTGGGTAGCCGGGTGGAGCTCTGGGGCAAGCAGGTGCTGGCCAGCGATGTCGCAAGCTGCGCCGAGACCATTCCCTATCAGCTGTTCTGCAACCTGCGGCGGGTGCACCTGCTCTACCGTGAGGGTTGAACGACCGCTTGCGCAGAATTTGCGGTCGTGGCGTTGTAAATACTGAACACTGTTGCCATGATACGGCCACTTTCATCCGTATCTTCCCGAGGGGGACTCCATCATTGGACGTCGGTGTTCGACTGCAATCCATTCGCAAACTCAAAGGCCTATCCCAGCGTGAACTCGCCAAGCGGGCAGGCGTCACCAACAGCACCATTTCGATGATCGAGAAGAACAGCGTAAGCCCCTCGATCAGTTCGCTGAAAAAGGTGCTGGCGGGTATTCCCATGTCGCTGGTGGAATTCTTCTCCCTGGAAGTCGAGCAGGACAACCACACCCAGGTTGTCTACAAGGCGGGCGAGCTGATCGATATTTCCGACGGCGCGGTGACCATGAAGCTGGTCGGCAAGGCCCATCCCAGCCGCGCAATCGCCTTCCTTTCCGAAACCTACCCACCAGGTGCCGGCACCGGTGACGACATGCTCACCCATGACGGCGAAGAGGCTGGCATGCTGGTCGAAGGAAGGTTGGAACTTACCGTCGGCAGCGAGACCTATATTCTCGAAACAGGCGACAGCTATTACTTCGAAAGCAGCAAGCCGCATTGCTTTCGTAACCCGTTCGATGTGCCGGCCAAGCTGATCAGCGCCACGACACCGGCAAATTTCTAAACGTACCGGATCGGATCCGCGGCTTGCCGCAGGATCCGCCAGACAGCTCGCCAGGCTGGATAACCCTGCGACATCTGGGTTGTTTCGGCAGGGCGGGCTTCTCGTTATACTGCCGCCTGCTCGCGAAACCGTGGCCGCGGGCGAGACTAGCCACGATGAGGGTGAACGCGTGAACCTAATTAAGAAAATGCTGGTAGCTCCGACTGCCGTATTGGCCCTCTGGGCAGTGGCAGCACAGGCCGCTACCGATGAAGAAATCGCCGAACGTTTGAAGCCTGTCGGCGAAGTCTGCGTCATGGGCGAAGAATGCAAAGGCGTCGGTGCAGTAGCTGCCTCCGCTGGCGGTGCAGCCCGTACTGCTGACGACATCATCGCCAAGCACTGCGGCGCCTGCCATACACCGGGTGTTCTCGGCGCGCCGAAAGTGGGCGACACCGCTGCCTGGAAGGCCCGTGCCGACGCCAAGGGCGGCCTGGATGGAATCCTCGCCACGGCGATTTCCGGGATCAATGCGATGCCGCCGAAAGGCACCTGTGCAGATTGCTCGGATGACGAGCTGCGCGGCGCCATTCAAAAGATGTCCGGTCTGTAAGCGGACCTGCTGTAAGAAAGCCGCCTTCGGGCGGCTTTTTGTTGCCTTGCGTGCAGCACACTGGCCTACCGTGCGGTCCAGCCGCCCCGTTCATGGATGCATCAGGAGGAAGTCCGATGGTGAAGCGCTGTTCGATCGAGCACGCAGTCGATCACGTGTTAAGTGAGCTTGAAGGTCCCATTCATCTGGGGTTGCCACTGGGTCTGGGCAAGCCCAACCAGTGGGTCAATGCGCTTTACGCACGGGTCAGGCAACTGCCGCAGCGCCAGCTGGTGATCTATACCGCGCTCTGCCTGGGCAGGCCGCGTACCGGCAAGGGACTGCAACAGCGTTTTCTCGAGCCGTTCGTCAGCCGCGTATTTGGCGATTATCCCGAACTGGATTTCCTCGCCGATCTGCACCGCGGCAGCTTGCCTGCCAACGTGCGGGTCGAGCAGTTCTTCCTCCAGCCCGGCAGCCTGCTCGACAGCGCCTCGACGCAGCAGAATTACATCAGCAGCAACTACAGCCATGTGGCCCGCGACCTCAACGACAAGGGTTTGAACCTGATTGCCCAACTCGTCGCGGAAGACCCGCAGCGGCCCGGCTATTTCAGCCTCAGCTGCAACCCGGACATCACCCTCGACCTGCTGCCGCTGATCGAACAGCGCCGCGCCGCGGGTGAGACCATTCTGTGCCTGGCCCAGGTTCACGAGGCACTGCCGTACATGGCTGGTGATGCCGAGGTGCCGCGCGAGACCTTCGACCTGCAGGTGCAGGAGACGGATTGCAGCACGCTGTTTTCCACCCCGAACATGCCCATTCAAGTGCAGGACCACTGCATCGGCCTGCACGCCAGCACGTTGGTACGCGACGGCGGCACGCTGCAGATCGGCATCGGCTCCATCGGCGACGCGCTGACCGCCGCCTTGCTGGCGCGGCACGCCGATAACGTCGCCTACCGCGCGCTGCTCGACGATCTGCAATGCCCCTCGCAATGGTCGGCCGAAATTGACAAGACGGGCGGCCTCGACCCGTTCGCCCAGGGGCTGTACGGCTGCAGCGAAATGTTCGTCAACGGGCTGCTGGCGCTGGCCGAGGCGGGCGTCGTGCGCCGGGCGGTCTACCCCGAAGTGGTCGTGCAGCAACTGGCACTTGCCGGCGCCCTGAACGAACACGGGCAGCCGCATGGCGTTCAGGCCCTGCTCGACGCCGGCCTGCCGCCTTGTCTGAATGACCAATCCTTACAGCGCTTGCAGGGAGCTGGTTTGTTGGCCGGTTCGTTGAGCTGGAGTAATGGTCAATTGGCGCTGGCCGATGGGCAGCGCGTGCCGGCTGACCTGCGTGACCCGCAGACCCAGACGGCCCTGCAACCATACCTCGAGGCTGCCCGTGGCGGCGTGGTGGTACATGGCGGCTTCTTTCTCGGGCCTCGGGCGTTCTATCAGCGCTTGCGCGAACTGGAGGCCACCCAGCGCGCGCGCTTCGGCATGACCGGCATCTGTTTCATCAACGAGGCTTACGGCGAGGAGGCGCTCAAGCGTCTGCAGCGCCGCGACGCACGCTTCATCAACACTGCGTTCACCATGACGCTGATGGGCGCAGCGGTGTCCGATCAACTGGAGGACGGCCGCGTGCTCAGCGGCGTCGGCGGGCAATACAACTTCGTCGCCCAGGGCCATGCGCTACCGGGTGCCCGTTCGATTCTGCTGCTGCGCAGCTGGCGCGCTTCCGGCAGCAAGGTCAGCTCGAACATCGTCTGGGATTACGGCCACGTCACCATCCCGCGGCACCTGCGCGACATGGTCGTGACCGAGTACGGCATTGCCGATCTGCGCGGCAAGACCGATGCGCAGGTAATCGAAGCGCTGCTCAATATCAGCGATTCGCGCTTTCAACCGGGATTGATCGAAGAGGCACAGCGGGCGGGCAAGTTGCCCAAGGATTTTCGTCTCGACCCACGGTTCACCGACAACCACCCGGAGCGTTTGCAGGCGCTACAGGCCGGCCATTCGAGACTGTTCGCAGAGTTTCCCCTGGGCAGCGATTTCACGGCCCACGAGCACGACCTGCTGCGTGCACTGGCCTGGCTGAAGAGCCGTCTGAAGCCCGCCGGTGCGCTGGCGCTGCTCCGCGCCGCTGTCGCTGCGCCTGCGCCGCAGGCCTACCCTGGTCAGCTCGAACGCATGGCGCTGACAGCGCCGAACGGCCTGCGCGAAAAGCTCTACCAGCGCTTGCTGCTGGCGGCCTTGCAGGCCACCGCTGCCGTGAGCTGAGCCCGGTCAGTCGAGAAAGCTCACCTGGCCGTTGGCCAGGGAGCTGATGCGTGCAAGGGACTCGACCCGATAGCCCTGTTGGTCGAGTACGCCGCGGCCACTCTGAAAGGATTTTTCGATCACCACGCCAATCCCGGCGATGCTCGCGCCGGCCTGCTTGATCAGGTCGATCAGCGCCTGGGCCGCGTGGCCGTTGGCGAGAAAGTCGTCGATGACCAGCACGTGGTCGGCGGCGCTCAAGTGTTTGGCGGAAATCGCGATGGTGCTCTCGGTCTGCTTGGTGAAGGAAAACACCTTGGAGATGTAGAGGTTGTCCTTGAGCGTCAGCGACTGATACTTGCGTGCGAAGATCACCGGTACGCCGAGTTCCAGGCCGGCCATGATCGCCGGGGCGATGCCCGAGGCCTCGATGGTGACGATCTTGCTGATGTTCTGGCCGGCGAAACGCCCCGCGAACTCATGGCCGATCAGCTGCATCAGCGCAGGGTCGATCTGGTGGTTGAGAAACGCATCGACCTTGAGCACCTGTTCCGAGAGCACGCTGCCTTCTTCGCGAATCTTCTGTTTTAGCGCTTCCACACGTGGTCCTCTCATGATTAGCGTAGCCCGGATGCAATCCGGGGCTACCAGAGCTATGTAGGGTGGATGACGCTTTTTCATCCACCATTGCGATTTGGTGGATGGATGAAGCGCCATCCACCCTACGACTGAACAAACCTATTTCTTATAGCCTGCCATCCCTGGCGCCACCCTGCGGGCCGGCGCAAGCGACCTTTATTTTTTCAGCATCGCCCGCAAATCCGCCAGGGCGGCATTACCGCGGGCGGCCTTGACCTCCACCGGTGCGTCTTCCAGGCCTTCCCACTGCAAATCCTCGGGCGGCAGCTCGTCGAGGAAGCGGCTCGGCGAGCAGTCGATCACTTCACCGTACTGCTTGCGCTTGGAGGCATAGGTAAACGCCAGGGTTTGCCGCGCACGGGTTATACCGACATAGGCCAGGCGGCGCTCTTCCTCGATGGTATCGGCCTCGATGCTGGAGCGGTGCGGGAGGATTTCTTCCTCCATGCCGATGATGAACACGTAGGGGAATTCCAGGCCCTTGGAGGCATGCAGGGTCATCATCTGCACGCCTTCGGCACCTTCCTCTTCCTCCTGCTGGCGTTCGAGCATGTCGCGCAACACCAGTTTGCCGATCGCATCCTCGATGGTCATGTCGCCGTCTTCGTCACGCTCCAGGGTGTTCTTCAGCGCCTCGACAAGGAACCAGACGTTGCCCATGCGCGCGTCGGCGACCTTGTCGTTGGAGGCGTTCTGCCGCAGCCAGTTCTCGTAGTCGATGTCCATCACCATGCTACGCAGCGCGGCGATCGGGTCGTTCTGCGCGCATTCCTGGCGTACTCCGTCCATCCAGCGGGTGAAGCGCGCCAGGCGCTCGGTGAAGCGCGCATCCAAATGTTCGCCTAGGCCCATCTCGCCCGCAGCGGCGTACATGCTGATTTTGCGCTCGGTAGCGTAGTTGCCGAGCTTTTCCAGGGTGGTCGAGCCGATTTCCCGGCGCGGCACGTTGATCACCCGCAGGAAGGCGTTGTCGTCGTCCGGATTGACCAGCAGGCGGAAGTAGCTCATCAGGTCCTTCACCTCCTGGCGGGCGAAGAAACTGGTGCCGCCACTCAGGCGATAGGGAATCTGGTGGTGCTGCAGCTTCAGCTCCATCAGCTTGGCCTGGTAGTTGCCGCGGTAGAGGATGGCGAAGTCGCTGTAGGGGCGGTCGGTGCGCAGGTGCAGCGTGAGGATCTCCATCGCCACCCGCTCGCACTCGGCGTCCTCGTTGCGACAGCGGATCACGCGGATCTCGTCGCCCACGCCCATCTCGCTCCACAGCTGCTTTTCGAAGGCGTGCGGGTTGTTGGCGATCAGGGTGTTGGCGCATTTCAGGATGCGGCTGGTGGAGCGGTAGTTCTGCTCGAGCATCACCACCTTCAGCGAGGGGTAGTCCTCTTTCAGCAGCATCAGGTTTTCCGGGCGCGCGCCGCGCCAGGCGTAGATCGACTGGTCATCGTCGCCGACCACGGTGAACTGGTTGCGCGTACCAACCAGCAGCTTCACCAGCAGGTACTGGCTGGCGTTGGTGTCCTGGTATTCGTCGACCAGCAGGTAGCGAATGCGGTTCTGCCACTTTTCCAGGATGTCGGCGTGCTCTTGGAACAGCTTGACCGGCAGCAAAATCAGGTCGTCGAAATCCACCGCGTTGTACGCCTTGAGCGTGCGCTGGTAGTGCAGGTAGACGATGGCGGCGGTCTGCTCCTTCGGGTTGCGCGCCTCGGCCAGGGCCTGTTCGGGCAGAATCAGCTCGTTCTTCCAGCTGCCGATGTAGTTCTTGATCTCGTCGGCGCCGTCATCGCCTGAGTATTCCTTCTGCATGATGTCGCTGAGCAGCGCCTTGATATCGCCCTCGTCGAAGATCGAAAACCCCGGCTTGTAACCCAGCCGCGCGTATTCCTTGCGGATGATGTTCATCCCCAGGTTGTGGAAGGTCGACACCGTCAGGCCGCGGCCTTCGGCGCCCTGTAGCAGGCTGCCGACGCGCTCCTTCATCTCGCGCGCCGCCTTGTTGGTGAAGGTCATGGCGACGATGTGACGGGCCTGGATGCCGCAGTTCTTCACCAGGTGGGCGATCTTGCGGGTGATCACGCTGGTCTTGCCGGAGCCGGCGCCGGCGAGCACCAGAAGGGGGCCGCCGATGTAATTCACGGCTTCCTGCTGGCGGGGGTTCAGTCGGGACATTGCATCAATCGCCAGGAAGTGGGCGCGCATTTTAGCAGGCCCTGAGCCCTGTGCCGCGACCGTCTGAAACTGTGGCGCAGCGCACGTAATGGCAGAGCGCCAGGCTTGGCTAATTCGATCAATCCAGTACTCTGCTGGACAGCCGCGGCCCTTCAGGGTCGGCCGGTCACGCACCAATGACACATGGATGTGCTCGATTAGACGCCGATAACGGCGCAATCAGGCGGCTCGACCGCCCGCTATTTTTGTGTTTCTGGGGAGGTTGTTTGTCTGCGCTCGTCGAACCGTTGCGGTTGGTCCTGTTGGCTGAAACATCTGAATGGCCTGAGCTGCTGCGCACGCAGCTGAGTGCGCTGGAGGGTGTCTTTCCACTGATCACGGCGCCGTCCTGGGAGGCTGCCAGTGGGCTGTTCAACGGGCAGAGCGGCGGCTTGCTGCTGACTACGCCGGCCCGTCAGCCAGCGTTTGGCTGTTGCCCGTTACCCACCATCCTGTTGCTCGACGAAGAGCCCGCCGAAGCGCCGAGCGGCGTATGCGACTGGCTGGTGCGCGATCAGTTGAGCCTGGATGTGCTGAGGCGCTGCCTGCGTTACGCACGCGAGCAGGGTTCGCTGAAACAGACCCTGCTGCGCCTGGCCGAACAGGATGCGCTGACCGGCGTCGCCAATCGCCAGGGGCTGCACACCTTGCTCGCCGCACGCCTGGCGGAAAACGAAGGCCGCGGCCTGAGCCTGGGTCATCTGGACCTGGATAATTTCCGCCACGCCAACGATGCGCTCGGTTACCAGGCTGGCGATCATTTGATCCTGCAGGTGGTGGCTCGCGTCAAGGCGCAACTGGAGAGCGGCGATCACCTGGCGCGGCTGGGCAGCGACGAGTTTGCCCTGCTGCTCGACACCCGCCACGACCCGCGCCGCGCCGAGCAGGTTGCCGAGCGCATCATCGAAACCCTGTCCGAACCCTACTGGGTCGACGGCGAAAGCCTGCTGCTCGGTTGCAGCCTCGGCTTGGCCCATGCCCGCAGCGGTGAGGGCGCCGACCCGTTGCTGTGGCACGCTCACATCGCCATGCAGCAGGCGAAGAGCCGGCAGGGCTGCACCTTTCATTTCTACGACGACCGCATCAACCGCGACGCGCGCAGCTTGGTGGACCTCGAAGGCGAATTGCGCCGTGCCCTGCGCCGGGACGAGCTGGAGCTGCATTACCAGCCGCGCCTGTGCCTGGACAGCGGCCGCATCGTCGGCCTGGAAGCCCTGGTGCGCTGGCGCCACCGCGAGCGCGGGTTGCTGGCGCCCAACGATTTCGTGCCGTTGGCCGAGGAAAGCGGCCTGATCGTGCCGTTGGGCTACTGGGTGATCGCCCGCGCGTTGCGCGACATGCAGTGGCTGCGCGGGCGCGGTCTGCCGCCGCTGCACATGGCGGTCAACCTGTCGTTCCGCCAGTTTCAGGACAGCCAGTTGCTGCCGACCCTGAGGCGCCTGATCGAGGAGCGTGGCGTCGATGCCCAGTGGCTGGAGTTCGAGCTGACCGAGACGGCCGTGATGCGCCGCAGCGATCAGGTGCAGCAAACCATGCTGGCCCTGGGCGAACTGGGGGTGCGTTTTTCCCTGGACGACTTCGGCACCGGCTTTTCCTCGTTCGTCCACCTGAGCAGCCTGCCGATCACGCTGCTGAAGGTCGACAAGAGCTTTGTCGGCGGCATGGGCGAACGCGCTGAGAGCTGCCAGTTGGTCAAGGCGATGATCAACCTGGCGCACAACCTCAACCTGGAAGTGGTGGCCGAAGGCGTCGAAACTGCCGAGCAGTTGGCCCTGTTGCGCGAATTTGGTTGCGACCAGGTCCAGGGCTATCTGATCAGCAAGGCCCTGCCGCTCAGCGAGTTGGCGCGGTTCCTGATATTCGGCATGCGCCAGCCGCTGCTCGGGCTGCTAAGGCCCTGACGCTCTCGCAGGGCGCAAGGTTTTGCGCGGGTAGCCCGATGCAATCCGGGAACGATCTTCTAACCCACTACCGCTGCCCCTGATTGCCTCCAGGCTTGAGTCGCGCTTTGGTAGGGTGGACATGGCGCAGCCTTGTCCACCGCGCGTCCAGATGGCGGACAAGCCTTCGGCATGTCCTCCCTACGAGATTGCAGGCTTTGCACATAAACCTAGGGTGTACAAAAGCCCGCTTACGCCAAATATGCCTGTTGAGCGGCGGGCGCGGGGCGTAGCAAGCGCGCGGTTTTCCACTCGAAGCCCAGGGTCAGGCCGATGGCTGCGCAGGCCAGGCCGCTGGCCAGCCCCCACCACACGCCCTGCGCACCCCAGCCGAGCGGGAAGGCCAGCAGCCAGGCCAGCGGCGCACCGATCAGCCAGTAACAGCCGAGGCCGACGAAGAAGGTGGTCTTGGCATCTTTCAGGCCGCGGATCGCACCCATGGCGATGGTCTGGATGCCATCGAAAAACTCGAACCAGGCGGCAATCGCCAGCAGCCCGACCGCCAGGGCGGTGATCTCCCCGTAGGCCGGGTCGAGGTGATCGAGAAACAGACCCACCACCCACTGTGGCGCCAGCCAGAACAGTGCGGCAAAACCGAGCATGCAGCCCGCGCCAATGCCGATACCCAGGCGTCCGGCGCGCTGCGCCTCAAGCAAGCGGCCGGCGCCGAAGTGCTGGCCGATGCGAAACGTCACGGCGTAGGAAATCCCCACCGGCACCATGAAGGCCACGTACACCGACATGATCGCGATCTGGTGCGCGGCGAGTTCGACGCTGCCCAGCGCGCCCATGCACAGCGCGGCGAAGGCGAACAGACCGGACTCCACCGCATAGGTGCCGCCGATGGGCAGGCCAAGGCGCAGCAACTCCTTCAGGTCGGCCCAGATAGGGCGCAACAGGCCGCGCCAGAGCGGATAGGCGGCATAGGCGCGGTGCCGCATCAGGTGCCAGGCCAGGAGCAAGGCCATCGCGTTCATCACCAGCGCGGTGACCAGGCCGATTCCGCCCAGGCCGAGGGACGGCAAGCCGAACCAGCCCTTGATCAGCGCGTAATTGAGGACGAAGTTGGCCAGCGCTCCACCAATGCTGATCGCCATGATCGGCCCGGGGCGGCCGATCGCGGCGGTGAAGCCGCGCAGCGCCATGAAGGTCATGTAGCCGGGCAGGGCGAACACCAAGGTGGAAAGAAACTGCATGGCGCCGGCGACGTTCATCGGCAGCTGGCCGAACTGCAGCAGCAGCGCTTCTAGATTCCACAGGCCCAGCCCGGCCAGCAACGCGAGCGCCCAGCCCAGCCACAAACCGCTCTGGGTAAGGCGGGTGACGCCGGCGGTATCCCCGGCACCGTGACGGATCGCCACCAGATTGCCGACCGCGGCAATTACCCCGACGCAGAAGATCGATACGAAGGAATAACTGGCCGCGCCGAGGCCGCCGCCGGCTAACGCTTCAGGCCCGAGCAGGCCCATCATCACCGTATCGGTGAATACCATCACCACATGGGCCAGTTGTGCGGCGATCAACGGGCCGGCCAGGCGCAGAATGGCGCGCAGTTCGCTGTGCAGGGTATCGCTCATGATGAGTATGGCTCACTGAAAGGCTTGCCCAGGATTTGCCGGCAGGCTGAGAATGTAGCCATTCTCAAGAGATGGGCACGTCGCCACAAAGGGAAAAAATCGATGCAATACGTGATTAATACTCATGGGTGCGGCTCATGAGCAAGAATCGCCGGCTACCGCCGTTGTACGCATTACGGGCGTTCGAGGCCGCAGCCCGACACAGCTCCTTCACCCGCGCGGCCGAAGAACTGGCGATCACCCAGAGTGCGGTCAGCCGGCACGTGCGCACGCTGGAAGATCACTTTGCCTGTCGGCTATTCGAGCGCCGCGGACGTGCTCTGCAACTCACCGAGCCGGCGCGCATGCTGTTGCCCGGTTTGCGTGACGGCTTCGATGCGCTGGAGCGGGCCTGCACCACCCTGCGCGCCGACGATGCGATTCTTCGCCTGAAAGCACCCTCGACCCTGACCATGCGCTGGCTGCTGGCCCGCCTGTCGCGCTTTCGTCTGCTGCACCCGGACATAGAAGTGCAGCTGACCAGCGCCTGGATGGACGTGGACAAGGTGGACTTCCTCCACGAGCCCTTCGACTGCGCGGTGTTGTTGAGCAGCGGCGGGTTTCCGGACGACTGGGGCAGCGTCGAGCTGTTCGGTGAATGGTTGATCCCGGTGTGCGCGCCCGAAGCGGCCCATGCCGGGCCATGGGACCTGGCACGCTTGCAGGGCGCCGAGCTGGTGCATCCGACACCTGACCGCCGCGACTGGCGTCAGTGGCTGCAGGCCATGGGGCTGGCCGAACAGGTGCCGCTGAAAGGCGGGCAGGTGTTCGACACGCTGGAACTGGGCATGGTCGCCGCCGCCCGTGGTTACGGCGTGTCGATTGGCGACCTGGTATTAGTGGCCGAGGACGTCGCCCAGGGTCGCCTTGGCCTGCCCTGGCCGAGCGCGGTGCCCAGCGGCTGCAGCTATTACCTGGTCTGGCCCAAGGCCCGGCGCGGCCAGGAACGCTACCAGCGGCTGCGCGATTATCTGGTTGCCGAGGTCGCGGCGATGCAGTTACCGGCGGTTCAACGCGTGATCTGAGCGGCGCGTTTCAGGTTCGTAGGGTGCGCCGTGCGCACCAGGCCCCGGTTTTCAGCGGTGCGCACGGCGCGCACCCTACAGTAGGTCACGGCGGCAAGTGTCGGCAGCTCAGCGCGTGACCTGAGTGGCGTGTTGTCAGCTCTGCGGGTTACCGCGGTACTGCAAGGCTTCAGCCAGGTGGGCGCGGGCGATCTGGTCGACCTGCTCTAGGTCGGCCAGGGTGCGCGCTACCTTGAGTATTCGGTGGGCCGCGCGCAGCGAAAGGCCGAGGCGCTCGCAGGCGCTTTCCAGCCAGCTCTGGTCAGCGGCATGCAGGTGGCAGTGCTGGCGCAGGCCGGGCAGATCGAGAAAGGCATTGGCGATACCCTGGCGGCGGACCTGGCGCTGGCGAGCCTGGGCTACCAGAGCTGCGCTGCTGGCCGTGTCGGCGCCATCGCTGGCCGGTACATGCAGCGCAGTTACCTCGCGCGCCACCGTGACATGCAGGTCGATACGGTCGAGCAGCGGCCCGGAGAGTTTGCCGCGATAGCGCTGAATCTGCTCCGCGGTGCAGCGGCAGCGCCCGCTTGGGTCGGCGAGAAAGCCGCAGGGGCAGGGGTTCATCGCTGCCACCAACTGAAAGCGCGCGGGGAAGCGCACCTTGTCGCGCGCCCTGGCGATGACGATCTGGCCGCTTTCCAGCGGCTCGCGCAGAACCTCCAGCACCTTGCGATCGAACTCGGGCAGCTCGTCCAAAAACAAAACGCCCTGATGAGCCAGGGTGATTTCGCCAGGCTGCGGGCGACTGCCGCCGCCGACCAGGGCCGGGCCGGAAGCGCTGTGGTGCGGATTTCTGAACGGCCTTTGCGGCCAGGCCTCGAGCGGCGCATGGCTTGCCACCGAATGAATGGCCGCGACTTCAAGCGCTTCCTGTTCCTCCAGTGGCGGCAACAAACCGGGTAGACGGCTGGCCAACAGGGTTTTGCCGGTACCAGGTGGGCCAGTGAACAGCAGGTTGTGCGAGCCCGCCGCTGCGACCAGCAGGGCGCGCTTGGCGGCGACCTGGCCCTGTACTTCGGCAAGATCGGGGTAGGGCAGTGTCTGGCGCAACAGGCCTTTGGCCTGGTAGGGCGCGATCGGCGTATGGCCGTTGAGGTGCGCGGCCAGTTCGAGCAGATGGCCGATGGCGATGACGGTCAGCCCCGAGGCCAGGCTCGCTTCCTCGGCGTTGGCTTGAGGCACCACTAAGGTGCGTCCGGCGGCGCGAGCGGCCAGGGCCGCGGGCAACACGCCTTGCACTGGGCGCACTTCGCCTGATAGCGCCAGCTCGCCCAGGCATTCGAGGGGTTTCAGAGCAGCTGCGAGCACTTGGCCGCTGGCGGCGAGAATCCCCAGAGCGATCGCCAGGTCGAAGCGGCCGCCGTCCTTCGGCAAATCCGCCGGCGCGAGATTGAGAGTAATCCGCCGCGGCGGAAAATCGAAGGCGCAGTTGAGGATGGCGCTGCGCACGCGGTCCTTGCTTTCCTTGACCGCCGTTTCCGGCAGGCCGACCAGGGCCAGGGAAGGCAAGCCGTTGGCCAGATGGGCCTCGACGGTGACTGCGGGGGCTTCGACGCCGACTTGGGCGCGGCTGTGAACTATGGCCAGGGACATTCGATCACTCCTTGATCGTCTGCCGCACGCTGTTACTCGGCGGGCGGGGTCGACTCTGCGCTACGGGCTTCCATTTCGGCGACCTTGGCTTCCAGCGCCTCAAGGCGCGCGCGGGTGCGGGCAAGGACGGCCATCTGGCTGTCGAACTCTTCCCGGCTGACCAGATCGAGCTTGCTGAAACCGCTTTGCAGCAGGGCTTTGAATTGCGCTTCGAACTCGGCGCGCGGCAACGGTGTTTCACCGTTGAAAAGGCGCGAAGCGTGGGAGCTGAGGGCGTCGAACAGGGCTTTGGGCGGCAACATGATGAGTTTCCAGATAAAACGAGCCGCAGTGTAGCACGCAGCTTGCGGGGCACTTTGGGGCTCGCCTTGCACGGTTTTCGCGCGCAGTGCTAAGGGAGTGCGCGCCATTGTGGTGCGCACGGTCAGGTCGAATTTACTGAACACGGTCGATAAGTTCGCTTAAAACCCTGAAAAGGATCGCTTTTATGGGTCTTGGCAAGCTTTCTGCTTAGTCGCTCATGACGCAAGCACCAACGCGGTTCCGGTGCGTAGGCGAAACGGGAGCGTTTCGTCGAGAGCGGTTGGTGGGTATCGGTGTCGCCCGGTTAGGTCGGCCGATGCATTACAAAAGCCAGACACTGCGCTTAGACTTGGGCCGGGTTCGCAATTCCTGGGGCAAGTCCACCTTACACGGGAGAAGTTTCATGAAACTAGTCACTGCCATCATCAAACCGTTCAAGCTGGACGACGTCCGTGAGTCACTGTCGGAGATCGGCGTGCAGGGCATTACCGTGACTGAAGTGAAAGGCTTCGGTCGGCAAAAAGGCCACACCGAGCTGTATCGCGGTGCCGAATACGTGGTCGATTTCTTGCCAAAAGTGAAGATCGACGTGGCCATCGCTGATGATCAACTGGACCGCGTGATCGAGGCCATCACCAAGGCCGCCAACACCGGCAAGATCGGTGACGGCAAGATTTTCGTCGTCAATCTGGAACAGGCGATTCGAATCCGTACCGGTGAAACCGATACCGACGCAATCTAAGCCCAGCTAACCCCACGCCCCAGGAGTAACCCCCATGACTCTGCGAAAAATCGCAGGGCTAGGAGCCCTTTTGTCTCTCGTTCCTGGCTTTGCCATGGCCGACGAGGCAGTTTTGAACAGTGGCGACACGGCTTGGATGCTGGTTGCGACCGTGCTGGTGCTGTTTATGACCATTCCCGGCCTGGCGCTGTTCTACGCCGGTATGGTGCGTTCCAAGAACGTCCTGTCGGTGCTGATGCAGTGCTTCGCTATCACCGGTCTGACCAGCGTGCTGTGGGTGCTTTACGGTTACAGCCTGGCCTTTGACACCACCGGCATGGAACAGGGTGTGGTCAATCTCAACTCCTTCGTCGGTGGGTTCTCCAAGGCCTTTCTCAGCGGCCTGACCCTGGACAGCCTGGTGGCCGGCATTCCGGAAAGCGTGTTCATCACCTTCCAGATGACCTTCGCCATCATTACACCTGTCCTGATCGTCGGCGCCTTTGCCGAGCGCATGAAGTTTTCGGCCATGCTGATCTTCATGGCGGTCTGGTTCACCCTCGTTTACGCCCCTATCGCGCACATGGTGTGGAGCGGCGACGGGGCGCTGATGTGGGACTGGGGCGTGCTCGATTTCGCGGGCGGCACCGTGGTGCACATCAATGCCGGTATCGCCGGCCTGGTGGCCTGTCTGGTGCTGGGCAAGCGCAAGGGCTTTCCAACGACCGCCATGCCGCCGCACAACCTCGGCTACACCCTGATCGGCGCCAGCATGCTTTGGGTGGGCTGGTTCGGCTTCAACGCAGGTTCTGCGCTGGCCGCCAACGGCAGCGCCGGCATGGCCATGCTGGTCACCCAGATTGCCACTGCCACGGCGGCACTGAGCTGGATGTTCGCCGAGTGGATCACCCACCGCAAACCAAGCGTGCTGGGCATTGTCTCGGGCGCTGTGGCAGGCCTGGTGGCGATCACTCCGGCGTCTGGTACGGCGGGCCCGATGGGCGCGCTGGCGATTGGTCTGGCGAGTGGGGCGATCTGCTTCTTCTGCGCCACCAGCCTGAAACGCAAGCTGGGTTATGACGATTCCCTTGACGTGTTCGGCGTGCACGCCGTGGGCGGCATTGTCGGCGCCATTCTCACCGGGGCATTCGCCGCACCGGCCTTGGGTGGCTTCGGCACGGTGGAAGACATTCCGGCGCAGCTGTGGATCCAGTTCGAAGGGGTGGCCTTCACCGCGGTGTACACCGCAGTGGTGACCTTCGTGATTCTGAAAGTGATCGATCTAGTAATGGGCCTGCGCGTCAGCGAAGAGGAAGAGACCATCGGTCTCGATCTCGCCCTGCACAACGAGCGTGGCTACAACCTGTAAGCACACGGAGAGCGTCCGGCGCCAACCCGGACGCCTTAACCGAATAGCGCCAAAAAGCGCAACGGCAAGAGGTGAACCATGGACAACACAGCATTGACGGCACTGCAGTACGGTTTTGATACCTTCTATTTTTTGGTTTGCGGCGCCCTGGTCATGTGGATGGCAGCGGGTTTTGCCATGCTCGAATCGGGTCTGGTGCGAGCCAAGAACACCACCGAGATTCTCACCAAAAACATCGCCCTCTATGCGGTGGCGAGCATCATGTACCTGGTGATCGGCTACCACATCATGTACTCCAGCCCAGAGGGCGGCATCCTGCCGAGCCTGGGTTTCCTGCTCGGTGAAGAGAACAGCGTCGAATCGGTACTCGCCGGCGGCGACGATGCACCCTATTACTCGGCCCGTTCGGACTTCTTCTTCCAGGTGGTGTTCGCCGCGACCTGTATGTCGATCGTTTCCGGTGCGGTGGCCGAGCGCATGAAGCTGTGGGCGTTCCTGGCTTTCGCCGTGGTCATGACTGGTTTCATCTACCCGATCCAGGGCTTCTGGAAATGGGGTTCGGGCTTCCTTAACGAAGCGGGCTTCCTCGACTTCGCCGGTTCCGGCGTGGTGCACATGGCCGGTGCTTCTGCGGCCCTGGCGGGTGTACTGCTGCTCGGTGCGCGCAAAGGCAAATACGGTGCTAATGGGCAGGTCAACGCCATTCCGGGCGCCAACCTGCCGATGGCGGCGCTGGGTACCTTCATCCTGTGGATGGGCTGGTTCGGTTTCAACGGTGGCTCGCAGTTGAAGATGAGCACCATCGAAGACGCCAACGCCGTCGCCAACGTATTCGTCAACACCAACATGTCGGCTGCCGGTGGCCTGATCGCCGCGCTGATCGTGGCGCGCATCCTGTTCGGCAAGGCTGACCTGACCATGGCTCTCAACGGCGCCCTGGCTGGCCTGGTGGCAATCACCGCCGAGCCACTGACCCCGACCGCCCTGCAGGCAACCCTGATCGGCGGTGTCGGCGGCGTGCTGGTGGTGTTCTCGATTCTCGGCCTGGACAAGCTGAAGCTCGACGATCCGGTCGGTGCCATCTCCGTTCACGGTGTGGTCGGTATCTGGGGCCTCCTGGCGGTCTGCCTGACCAATAGCGACGCCACCATTGGCGCACAGCTGCTGGGTATCGGCGCGATCTTCGCCTGGGTCTTTGTGGCCAGCCTGATCGTCTGGTCCATCATCAAGCTGGTGATTGGCCTGCGCGTAACCGAAGAAGAAGAATACGAAGGCGTGGATATCGCCGAATGCGGCATGGAAGCCTATCCGGAGTTCACCAAGAACTGATTTACCGGAGTTTCGACGAGGGCGCCTTATGGCGCCCTTTGTTTTTTCTGGCAGCACGCTAGAATGCGCGCCGTTGAGCATGATTTCATTGTTGGATGCTCGCTCCGCCGGTGCAGGGATCCACAGGCGGTTTGGCCAGGCAAGGGCATTTGAATTTTTTCCGGCGGCGAACGAAACATTTCGCAGCTGGGCTATAACTAACCTGCTTTTCGCAAGTGATGAGGCTGAACATGAGCGACGAAGAACTGGAACACGATGAGCTGGAAGGCACGGGCGAAGACGAAGGCGAAGAGCTGGCGGCGGCCGACGACGGCGATGCCAGCGACGACGAGTCCGATGACGAGGTTGCAGTAACCGGCAAGGGTAAAACCAAGGCCAAGGCTGCGGTCGATGTCGAAGAATTGCCGAGCATCGAAGCCAAGCAGAAAGAACGCGATGCCCTGGCCCGTGCCATGGAAGAGTTTCTTTCGCGTGGTGGCAAGGTGCAGGAGGTCGAGCCGAACGTGGTATCCGATCCTCCTAAAAAGCCGGACAGCAAGTATGGCAGTCGCCCCATCTAAGCGACCGGATGCAAATAAAAAAGCCCGCAGGCTATACGCCTTCGGGCTTTTTTTTGGCCTGCCTTTTTTGTGACGGCCAGATTACGGACGCGAGGTTGCGCCATCCATCCAGCCTTGCAGCAGCGCCGGTAATTCGGCCAGGCTGCGAATTTGCCCGTCCGGTTTCTGCGCGGCATCCCAGGGCCTGTCCAGCGGATTGAACCAGATCGCCCGCAAGCCGGCGGCCTGGGCGCCGGCAATGTCGTCGCTGGGGTGGTCGCCGATATGCACGGCATGTTCTGCCGCAACGCCCGCGCGCTTCAGGGCTTCCTGGAATGGCTTCGGGTCCGGTTTGCCGATCCCCAGCTCCTCGGCGCAGAGGGTGAACTGGAAATAATCGGCGAGCCCCAGACGCCGCACGTCGGCGTTGCCATTGGTGATGACGCCTAGCTGGAACTGGTTGGCGAGCGCCTCGAGGGTAGGGTGCACTTCGGCAAACAGTTCGACCTGATGACGCGCCGCAAGAAACACCTGAAAGCCCCCCTCGGCGAGGGATTCGGCTTCACTGCGGGCATAACCGACATCGCCAAGCGCCTGCAGCAGAATGCGCCGTCGCAGCTCGCTGAGGCGGTGCTTGAGGCTAGGTTCAGCTTGCAGCAGAGCGGCGCGGATCGTCCACAGGTGCTCGACCGGGACGGCGCCCAGGCGCGGCGCGTGCATGGCCAGCCAGTTGCGCAGCGCCGCCTCGGCGTCCTGCATCACCGGAGTGACGTCCCACAGCGTGTCGTCGAGGTCGAAGGTGATCAGCTTGATGCTCATGGGTAATCGCTCATTCGCTACTGCCTTTGCGTTTCGCCCGCGGGTGGGCGCTGTCGTACACCGTCGCCAGGTGCTGAAAATCCAGGTGGGTATAGATCTGCGTGGTGGCGATATCGGCATGGCCGAGCAACTCCTGTACCGCGCGCAGATCCTGGGACGATTCGAGCATATGGCTGGCGAAGGAGTGACGTAGCATGTGCGGATGCAGGTTCTGGCCGAGCTCGCGCACGCCAGCCTGGCGTACCCGCAGCTGCACCGCACGCGGGCCGATGCGGCGGCCCTGCTGGCTGATGAATACCGCACCATCGGCAGGGTTTGCCAGGGCACGTAGCGGCAACCACTGCTCCAGCGCCAGGCGTGCCATGCGCCCGACCGGCAGGTCGCGAGTCTTGTTGCCCTTGCCGCGCACGCGCACCAGGCCGGCCGCCAGGTCGAGGCCGTCGAGGTCCATGCCAACCAGTTCGGACAGACGCAGCCCTGATGAATAGAAGAGCTCGAGCATGGCTTGATCGCGCCGGGCGATGAAATCGTCCTCCAGGGCGCCGTCGAGCAATTGCGCGGTGCGGTCGGCATCCAGGGTTTTCGGCAGTCGCCGCTCACCTTTCGGCGGCGCCAGGCCGCTGGCGGGGTCGTGTTGGCACAGGCCTTCACGGATCAGGTAGCGATAAAAACCGCGTGTCGCCGACAGCAGGCGCGCCAGGCTGCGGCTGGACTGGCCTTCGAGGTTGAGGCGGGCAATCAGGCGGCGCAGGCGTTGGGTATCGAGTGCAGGCCACTGCGTCACCTGTTCGCGCTCGCAATAGGCCAGCAGCTTGGCCAGGTCACGGCGGTAGCCATCCAGCGTGTGTGCAGACACCTGGCGCTCGCTGCGCAAGTGTTCGAGGTAGGCGTCCAGTTGGTCTTGCATGGAAGCTCCCGGCGCTAGGCTCGGTAACGCGTAGGATGGAAAACCGCGAGGTGTTTCCATCGGGTCGCTGGTGGATGAAAAAGCCGTCATCCACACTACCAGGCTGTTGAATAACTACCTGCGTTGCCGATCCGTCGTTAAAACAGGTTCGGATGCCCGCCTAGGTTTTTCAACGGCCTGCTGCACCTGCCACTGGCGTACGGCTATCTGACCGAACGCAGTGGCGTGGCGAAACGCGGCAGCACGCGGGCCAGCACTTCGGCGATATAGCCAAGGAACAGCGTACCCAGGGAGCTTTTGTAGTGCTGCGGGTCGGCGCTGCCGATGGCCAGTACACCGTGCAAGCCCTGATAGGACAGAGCGACCACGGCAGCCGAGCCAACCTGCTGACCTTCGCTCTCGCCAAACAGGAAGCTCAGCTCATGCTCGCGCAACACGCCACAGATGGTCTTGCCGCCCGCGAGCAGGCCGCCGATGGCCTGGTGAGCCTCGGCACTGCTGACCGAGCGGCCAACCGGCATGGGTGCTTCGCTGAACAGGATAAGACTGACGAAGGGCACCTGGAATTCGCGGCGCAGGCTGTCTTCAACACAGCTGACCACTTCTTCCAGGCTGCTGGCATCGAGCAGGTCGAGGACCAGGCGGCGGGTCTTGTCGAACAGGCGGTCATTGTCGCGGGCGACGTCCATCAGCTGCGACAGGCGGTGGCGCATCTCGATATTGCGCTCGCGCAGCAATTTTACCTGGCGCTCCACCAGCGACACCGTATCGCCGCGCTGGTGCGGGATACGCAGCTCGGGGATCAATTCGTCGTGATCGATGAAGAATTCCGGGTGCAGGCGCAGGTAGGCGGCAACCGTGGCCGAGTCGAGTGGCTTGGGCGAATCCTGCTGGTCAGTCATAGGCGAACCTGTCCTTCGTACACACGCGTCGCGGGCCCGGTCATCATAACGGGCTGATCGGCACCTGCCCACTCGATGGTCAGCTTGCCCCCAGGCAGCTCCAGCTGGACTGGCGAATCCATCCAGCCCTGGCTGATGGCCGCCACCGCCGCTGCACAGGCGCCGGTGCCGCAGGCCTGGGTTTCTCCGGCGCCGCGCTCCCACACGCGCAACTTGGCGCGCTGGCGGTCGAGGATCTGCAGGAAGCCGACATTGACCCGCTGGGGGAAGCGCGGATGGTGCTCAAGCTTCGGTCCCAGTGTCTGCACGGGGGCTCGGTCGACATCATCGACGCGCAGCACCGCGTGTGGGTTGCCCATGGAAACAGCGGCCAGCTCGACCGTTTGTCCGTCGACCTCGACGGCATAGCTCAGCGCCTGCTGCTCGGCCTGGAACGGGATCTGCGCTGGGGCGAGACGGGGCGCGCCCATGTTGACCCGCACCTGGCCATCGGAGCGCACGTCTAGTTCGATGATGCCGCCCTTGGTTTCCACGCGGATCTGCTTCTTCACCGTCAGGCGCTTGTCCAGCACGAAGCGGGCGAAGCAGCGTGCGCCGTTGCCGCACTGTTCCACTTCCGAGCCGTCGGCATTGAAGATGCGGTAGCGGAAATCCACATCCGGGTTGCTCGGCGGCTCGACCAGCAGCAGTTGGTCGAAGCCGACGCCGGTGTGGCGATCGCCCCACTGCTTGGCGTTTTTCGGCTGGATGTGCGCGTGCTGGCTGACCAGGTCGAGGACCATGAAGTCGTTGCCGAGGCCGTGCATTTTGGTAAAGCGCAATAGCATCGGGGTGCCCTTATGCTGGCAGACGGCTTTCGCCCGCAAAGAGTTCGCTGAGCGTTTCGCGGCTGCGCACCTCGAAGGCCTGTTCGCCATCCACCATCACCTCGGCGGCGCGGCCGCGGGTGTTGTAGTTGGAACTCATGACGAAGCCGTAGGCGCCGGCCGAGCGAATCGCCAGCAGGTCGCCTTCGGCCAGGGCCAGTGGGCGATCCTTGGCGAGAAAATCGCCGGTCTCGCAGATCGGCCCGACGATGTCGTAGTGGCGCGGTGCGCTGTCACGCGGCTGCACGGCTACCACGTCCATCCACGCCTGATAGAGCGCCGGGCGGATCAGGTCGTTCATTGCCGCGTCGACGATGGCAAAATCCTTGTGCTCGGTGTGCTTGAGGTATTCGACCTGAGTCAGCAGCACGCCGGCATTGGCAACGATGGAGCGGCCCGGCTCGAACACCAGGGCCAGGTCGCGCCCGGCAATGCGCTCGCGCACGGCCTGAATATAGTCGCCCGCTAAGGGCGGTTGTTCGTCGCGGTACTGCACGCCGAGGCCGCCGCCCAGGTCCAGGTGCTTGATGCGGATGCCGCGTTCGGCGAGGTCGTCGATCAAGGCCAGCAAGCGGTCAAGGGCATCGAGAAACGGCGGCAGCGTGGTCAGTTGCGAACCGATGTGGCAATCGACCCCGACCACTTCAAGGTTTGCCAGCTCGGCAGCGCGGGCATAGACCGCCGGCGCGTCGGCGATGGCGATGCCGAACTTGTTTTCTTTCAGCCCGGTGGAGATATACGGGTGGGTACCTGCGTCGACATCCGGGTTGACCCGCAGCGATATCGCCGCAGTCTTGCCCAGCTCGGCGGCGACCATCTGCAGGCGTTCCAGTTCGTCGGTGGATTCGACGTTGAAACAGTGCACGCCCACTTCCAGCGCGCGGCGCATGTCGTCACGGGTCTTGCCGACACCGGAGAAGACGATCTTGCCCGGCTCGCCACCGGCGGCCAATACGCGCTCCAGTTCACCCCGGGAAACGATGTCGAAACCGGCACCCAAGCGCGCCAGCACGTTCAGTACGCCGATGTTGGAGTTGGCTTTGACCGCAAAACAGACCAGATGCGGCATGCCCTGCAGGGCATCGGCGTAGGCGCGGTACTGCGCTTCGATGTGGGCGCGCGAGTAGACGTAGGTCGGCGTGCCGAAGCGCTGGGCGATGGCGGACAAGGCCACGCCTTCCGCGAACAGCGCGCCGTCGCGGTAGTTGAAGGCGTTCATGAGCTGTCCTTATTCGGCTTGCGCAGGCGCGGGCTTGCTTTCTTCCGGAAGGTACAGCGGGCCTTTCTGGCCGCATCCGGCGAGTAGGGTGCTGACGGCGACAAGCGCGATAAGGGCAGTAAACAGCCGCTTCATGGTGGAATCCTTGTAAAAAAGCATGATTGCGCCGGAGTATACCGACCCCCCGACGGCTTGCCTATGCGCCAGGATTCCCGTCCGGCGGGGCTTTGCCTGTATCTTTCAGCCATCAACGGTCAGTTCGACGGAGCCCGGATGGATAATCCCGCGCCACTTGCCAGCTCGGTCTCGGTTGCCTATCTGCAGGGTCTGCTGGACTACCTGGCGCGCCATGGCGTCGACACCGATGCGTTGCTGCGCCGGGTGCCGCTCAGCCCGCAATTGCTTGCCCAGCGGGATCAGCGCATCGCCGCCAGCCTGTACCTCGACCTGCTCGGCCAGGGCGTGCGTCTGTGCGACGACGACAACCTCGGCCTGCACCTCGGCGAGTCCGTACGGCCGGGGTACTACGGCGTTCTCGGTTACCTGATCATGAGCTGCGCGACCCTCGCCGACGCGCTGCACCGGCAGGCACGTTATGCCGCTCTGGTTGGCAATCTCGGCCAGGTCGACCTGGCTGACGAGCCGGCCAGGCCCGGCATGGAGGCGCAGGTGGCGCACAGCTGGCAACCACTGTTGCCGCAACAGCAGCGTCAACTCAGCGAAGAAACCCTGGCCGGCTGGGTGACGTTCGGCCAGTGGATCAGCGGGCAGAATATCGCGCCGACCGAGGTGCGCTTTCAGCATGCGGCCCCGGTCGATGTTCGCGAGCATCAACGGATCTTTCGCTGCCCGGTGCTGTTCGGTCAGGCGGATAACGCCCTGGTATTTCCCAAACGGCTGCTGGCGCTGCCGCTCGGTCAGGCCGATGCACAGGTGCGGCGAATGCTCGACGGTTACGCCGACCGGCTGCTTGGCGAAATCAAGCAGGGTCACAGCGTGCTTGATCGCGCGCGTGTGGAGCTGGCGCGGCAACTGCCGGAGACCGGCGCCGACCTGCAGCAGATTGCCGCGAGGCTGGCCCTCAGCCCGCGTACCCTGCAGCGGCGGTTGCGCGAGGCCGGCCTGTCCTTCAACCAGCTGGTGGACGAGACCCGCCAGCAATTGGTGCTGCACTACCTGCGCGATCCCGCACTGGAACTGGCCGAGATTGCCTTTCTGGTCGGCTTCGGCGAACCGGGCTCACTGGCGCGCGCGTTTCGCCGCTGGACGGGGCAGAGTCCTGGCGAATACCGCCGACGCCTGGCCGGGCAGGTCACCGCGCCCGACGATTCAGCTTGACCTGATGGCCTGTCCGGCGGCGCGCCGGTGGAATGCTCATGTACACTTCGGCTCTTTCGCCGCGCCGGATGATTGGCCGTTTGCTCTGCGCGGCGCCTCCACCACCGGTTGTGGCTGTCGCTGAGAATCTTGAGGAACCCGTAATGAGTTTGACCGAAGCCCGCTTTCACGACCTGGTTGATGCTACCCAGCAGGCGGTAGAAGATATTTTCGATGACAGCGACCTCGACCTCGATCTGGAAAACTCCGCCGGCGTGCTCACCGTGCGTTTCGAGAACGGTTCGCAACTGATCTTCAGCCGTCAGGAGCCGATCCGTCAGCTGTGGCTGGCGGCCCGTTCCGGTGGCTTCCACTTCGATTACGACCAGGCCAGCGAGCGCTGGATCTGCGACAGCAGTGACGAACAACTGGGCGAAATGCTGGCGCGCATCACCTTGGAACAAGCGGGCGCTGACCTTGATTTCGAAGAGCTCTGACAAGGTCAGCGCGACTTCGGACGAAGTCAGCTCGCCGTGCCGACGTCAATGCTGCCTGGACGACCATGAGGTGTGCCTCGGCTGCGGTCGCTCGCTGCAGGAAATCCTCGAGTGGGGCAAGGCTGACAGTCAACGCCGTCGCGGGATTTGCCAGGCGGCCCAGGATCGCCTGCAGCAGCGCGTCTGACCAGACGGTCTTGTTTATTTGATCGGCTGTGATACGGTCGGGCCAACAACTGAAAAAACCCCGCCTCATTGGTGGGGTTTTGTTTTTTTTGACCCTATATTCCAAGGAGCGCTGCTTTCACCATGACCAGTACCCCACCGATCACCATCACCCGACTCGACCTGCAGCGCCTGGAGCGGTTGCTCGACAGCCTGAGCGATTTCAGCCCTGGTGCCGTCGCGTTGCAGGCCGAGCTGGACCGCGCCGAAGTCGTCGGTCATGACCAGGTGCCGGCCGGCGTGGTGACCATGAATTCGCGGGTGCATTGCCGCGAAGAAAGCAGCGGCAAGGATTACCACCTGACCCTGGTCTACCCGCAGGATGCGGGCGCGGAAGGTTGTGTATCCATTCTCGCGCCAGTCGGCAGCGCGCTGCTCGGGCTCAGCGTCGGTCAGCATATCGACTGGGCCGCGCCAGGCGGCAAGGTGCTGCAGTTGACGCTGCTGGCGGTGGAATACCAGCCTGAAGCCGCTGGCGAATACAGCCGCTGAGCCGAGATGCGTCGGCAGCGTTCCGCTCGAGAGGTTCTGGTCTAGATCTGGTCTAGAGTAGAGGCAGTTCGTTTCGGCAAGGAGGCCCGTATGCCCAGCTTACCCCTGTACTTCCCCCAAGGTTTTTCCCTGTCGCAGGCGCTGCTCTGTGCCCAGCTGGTCAGCGCCGCCTACGCTCAGTACGGGCAGTGGCTGGCCCAGCATCGGCCGCGGCGCCCGCAGGATTTCCAGTGGCAGGCGCCAACCATGCCCGGCTGGCGTTTTTCTGCTCCGGTGTGGAGCATCCTCAGCGAACTGCATTTTCTCAACGAGTCGGAGCCGTTCGGGTTCGCCGCGCGTGACCCCCAAGGCGAGGTCTACCTGGTGTTTCGCGGCACCGACACGGTGCAGGACTGGCTGGACGATCTTGACGTCGATCAGCGCGACTATCCCTGGCAGGCAGGGTTGGGCAAGGTCCATGACGGCTTCCTCAAGCTGTACACCTCGCTGCGCGATCTGGCGTTGCATGAGGTCGATGGCCTGCAGCCGAGTGGGCCGCTGTGGGTCTGCGGTCACAGCCTGGGCTGCACCTTGTCGAGTCTGGCGGTGCTGGATATACGCGAGCGCTGGCCGGACCTGCCGTTGCAGCATTACAACTTCGCCAGCCCGCGTCTGGCCGCGCCGGATTTCGCAGGGCATTACAACGGCCTGCAGGTGCCGACCTACCGGGTGGTCAATGACAGCGACGTAGTACCCGAGGTGCCGCCCGCAGTCACGGATGTCTGGCTGTATCAGCACCTGGGCCTGCCAGTGACCTTCACCGCCAGTTACAACGGGATCGGCGCCAATCACAGCCTGGCCGATTGCTACCTGTATGCGCTGGAGAACCCCCAGACGCCGATGCGCGGCTGAGACGCCGCTCTCCGCGCAGCCGCGCAGACGCGCTCCTGCCGGCCGCGGCCCGTGTTGTTTCTTCGCCTCAATCCTGATAAACGTCCGGCAGCCGCCGTCGACAGGATGGGCAGAACAATAGGGGATTCAAATGCCTGAGCAGAGCGACGACCGCCGCGCAGCTGCCATTGCGGAGCAACTGCGTCTGCATCGCCTGATCGCCCTGAGCTGGCTTCTCGATGGCGTGCTGCTGGCTGCACTGGCGGTCCTTGACGGCATCGGCGCGTTCCTCCCGTTGGTGTATCTGACGATCGGACTTGGCAGCGTTGCCGCCGGCTATTGGCTGACGACCAGCGGCTATTCGGGCCGCTTTGCCGACCCGACGATGTCCTTTCCGTTGATGCTGGTGGCCGTCGCCAATCAGTGCCTCGGCTTGTGGCTCGCGCCTACGGTGGGCGTGTTCTTTCTGATCAATATCTTTCAGGTATTCGCCTACGGCCTGATTTCCCTGAATCTGCGCCATTTTCGGTATTTGGTCGGCGTAGCTGCCGCTCTCTCGGCGGTACCGATCATGGGCGCCGGAAACCTGATCGCGTTTCCGCTCGAAGCCTGGCCTGGGCGGCTGCTGCTGTTTCTCGTGCTGGTGCTGTGCCTCGCGCGCTTCGTCGGTGTCGGCGTGTTCGTCGGCAAGCTGCGCAGGCGGATCGAGCATAAAAGAGCCGAGCTGGAGGACAGCGAAGCGCGCTTCCGCAGCCTGACCGAGCTCTCATCGGACTGGTACTGGGAGCAGGATGTCGATTACCGGTTCATTCGCCTGGCCACTGGCAACCGCAACCGTGGCTTGAACGATGGCGTGCTGCTCAATCGCGCGCCCTGGGAGGTGGGTTTCATCGTTGAAATGGAAGGCGGTTGGGACGCCTACCGCAGCTTGCTCGCGCGCCATCAGCCCTTCCACGATCTGGTCATGAAGCTGCAGCTGGACGGTCGGCCCGAGTACGTTGCCAGCTTCAGCGGCGGCCCGGTGTTCGACCGCTGCGGCAGTTATATCGGCTATCGCGGCGTCACCCGGGAAATCACCGAACGGCGCCTGGCCGAGGAGCGCATTCAGTACCTGGCGACCCACGACGGCCTGACCGGTTTGCCCAACCGCATGCTGTTCAACGAAATGATGGGAACCGCCATTCAGGCATCGCGCCGCTACGCGCGGCCGTTTGCCGTGTTGTTTATCGATCTGGACGGCTTCAAGGGGATCAACGACAGCCTCGGCCATGACGCTGGCGATGCGCTGTTGCAGGAGCTTGCCGCGCGCTTTCGCCACTGCATGCGTGCCAGCGATCTGGTCGCCCGGCTCGGTGGTGACGAGTTCGTGGTGATTGCCAATCAGCTGGAAAACGATCAGCAAGCGGGCGTTGTCGCGCAAAAGCTGGTGGACGCCGCCAGCGCGCCGGTAGTCCTGTGCGAGGCGCAGTACAGGGTTTCTGCCAGCATCGGCATTGCGCTTTTCCCGCGCGACGCGCAGGACGAGCAGGGCTTGCTGAAAATCGCCGACAGCGCCATGTACCAGGCCAAGCAGACCGGCAAGAATCGCTGGCGATTTCATACGGCTACCGACGGCAACGCGCAGTAGCGCCAGAGCAGACTGGCCCTAGGCTTTCTGCAACGCGGTGTTCAGGGCCTCTTCCAGGCGTGCCTTGTGGCGCAGGTAGTGAATGGTCTGCGCCTGACCCTCGGCAAGCACTGCCGACAGATCCAGGTCGGTGATGTAGCACGGATAGCGCTCGCCTTCGCGGCGCTGGGCGAGGATGTGTTCCGCCACGGCGGCGTACAGGTCGCCACCATATTCCAGCTCGGAAAACTCCCGGTGGTTGCAGTAGAGCGTGACATGTACCTGCTTGCCGCCGGCCGGCTCGACGATCGCCTGCACGTCGTAAAACGGGTAGTTCACCGACGACTGCGGCGGCGACCGACGCTCCAGGCGCTGCGCCCGCGATGGCGGTTGCGGCAGCACTTCGTAATAAAGCACCTCGAGCGCCAGCGGCTGCGCGCTATCGAGCGGCAACAGGGCATTGCGCCGGTATAACAGCGACTGGATGAAGCGCTGCAACGGCGTCAGCAAACTGTGTTCGTCATGGAACGGCAACTGCTGGCGCCACAGCGCATTGTGCTCGTCCAGAATGGTCAGCTCGGCAGTGCCAGTGGCCTCGTTCAGTCGATAGAACACTTGAATGCAGCCGGGCCGGCCAAGGGGCAGGATCAGCGCCAGGTCGTCGCCGTCGAGCGCGTTGCGGTCCAGGTGCAGCATGCTGAACTGCGGCTGGTCCGTGCCCAGGTGTTCGAGCAGCGCTGGCAGATTGTGCAGGGCCGTGTGGCTGACCTGGCCGGGCGTCAATTCGAGCACGTGGTAGTGATGTTTGATCTGTAGCAGATAGCGGTTGCGCTGGGCGTTGCCGAAGTTGCTCAGGGTGTCGCGAAACAGCTCTTCCACGCGCTCGGCTATCGCCGTGGCGCGGTTGCGGCAGAAGCAGCGCACCCGCAGGTTGGGTTTGCGGCCGGCCAGCGGCAGACTGTTGAGAAAGTCGCGCAGGCAGTCGAGCAGCGCGTAAGGGCCGTCGTAGCGGCTGATCAGCAACTCGTTCCAACTGTTCAGGCTGACCTGGTCGACGGTCAGGATCAGGTTCTCCCGCACCCCCGAGTAGCCCAGCGCATCGATACGGTCGGTGGTCATGTGCACGTTCATCTGGCTGTGTTGCTTGAGCGGGTCGATGCCCACGTTGACCAGCAGCAGCACTTCGCTTGGCGTGCTCGGGTGCAGCAGCGCGGCTTCGGCAACCGGCGGCAAAGGCAGCGGTATGGCCTGCTGCAGACTGCCAAGCAGATTGGACAGCTCGAACTCGCTGAGGTCGCTGCCGCCCGGGTGCAGCGACAGACGAGTGCTGCTGTCGATCACGCCGTTGCGGTGGCACCAGGCAAGTAGCTCGATCAGCTCGCGGGCGCGCTTGAGCGGTGCAAAATCCTGCCACTCCTGGGCGTTCAGGCTGCCGTTGAACAGCGCCCACTGGGTTTCATGCGGCGCTTCGGGGCTTGGGCACTGCACCAGGGTCAGGGTGTCTTCGGCGATGTCCGGGGCAATGCCGGGGTTGATGAATTCGATCTTGCCGGCCTTGCGCTCGAATGCGGCATACAGGCGCCGGCCCAGCACGCCCAGGTCGCGACTGTTAAGCGAGCTGCCGGCCTGCTCGGTGCGGGCGAACTGCGACAGGAAGCGATAGCTGTAGGTCAGCTCGTTGACCAGTGCGCGGCGTTCTGCGCTGACCTGACGCACCTTCCACTGGCTGCGGCTGTCGAGCATCGCCAGTTGCCGTTGGTCCCAGCGCCAGTCGGCGGTCAGCCGTTCCAGCAGCAGGCGTTGCCAGCTTTTGCTGCGGTTGCGCGGCGGACGGCTGAGCTTCTTGCCGATCTTCAGATACAGGCAGCGGCGGATCAGTTCCAGGCGCTCGGTCTCGCCGCGGGCGATCAGGTACTCCTCGAGACGCCGGTACACGACGATGTAGGGGTCGAGTTCGTCCAGATCGACGCAGCCCTCGAACACCGTCTGCTTGAAGCGCAGCGACAGGCATTCGACGTTCGGGTGTTCGCTGGCGTAGACCTCGGTGAGCAACAGCTTGAGCACCGATTTGTAGGGCGACTCGATGCCCTTGAACAGCTGCCACATGCCGGCGCCGATGAATTCGCTTGGCGGGATTTGCGCCAGATGACCGAGGTCGAGCACATCGTCGGCGCGGATAAAGCGCTTGTTCAGCAAGGTTTCGGTGTAGTGCTGGTAGCGCTGCTCCTCGTACACCGGTACCAGCCACCACAGCGGAGTACGCCCGGCCAGCCAGATCGCCGTGCGATAGAACTCGTCGAGCAGCAGATAATGCTGGGTGGTGCCACAGTCATCGGAGGTCAGCTGCGCTTCACGATCGCCAACGGTGAAACGGCTGGGGTCGATCAGAAAGAAGTGCGCCTCGGCGCCCAGCGTCGCGGCCCATAACTCCAGCAAGTCGCATTTTTTGCGCAGCTCGGCGAGGGCCTGGGCGCCGAGATCGGGCGCGTGACATACCCAGACATCCATGTCGCTTTGCTCATCCTGGGCCAGGGTGCCGAGGCTGCCCATCAGGAACAGGCCGTGGATCGGCAGCACCGGCTTGCCGTGGCGGGCCTTGTAGACGAAGGAGCGGGTCAGACGCTGGGCTTCGGCGAGTAGATCGTCATCCGGCTCGAAGCCGCTCAGACCCGCGGGCGCCAGACCGGACACGTAGCCCGGCAGCAGCGGGTGATTGACATGAAACAGCAGCGGCAGCAGACGCAGCACCAGTTGCTGACGTGTCGACAGCGCCTGCATGGCGCGTTGCAGGCGACCTTGATTAATCGTCAGGAAACGCGCCCGCAGTTGGGTCAGCACCTTGCGGTCGATGCCCTCATCGATATTGGGACGAATTTCCTGGGTACGGCTCATGCTGGGGCTCGGCGCGGCAAACAACGGTCAGGCGGAGGGGGCTGTGTCAGGACGTTCAGGGCAGCGCTGCAATGCCGCCTGGCTGATAGCCTTGTATCGCCCGCGTCGGCCGTCACTTGAGTGGCGACGCAGGCGATTTTGCCGGTCAGGCTGTTTCGCTGACCGTGAGGATCGTCAGCAGACTCTGGGCATGCTCGGCGGCGTCGATGCCGAGGCTGGTCAGGTAGCCGCCATCGGCCTGGGTGATCACACCTTTTTCATGCAGGCGCTTGGCTGCCGCGATGGCCTCGGGCGCGGCAACCTGGTGAACCTTGAGACCTTCCTTGGTATTGGCCAGGTTGTAGAGGGAAAGAAGTTCCAGTTCAGCAACCAACTCAGGGGTAAATGACATAGGTGCTCCGGGTTCTTGGCGAAGGATGGGCGCTGGGCGCCCGATTGGCGTAGCCGGTGTGATCGATCGGATCAGGGCTGTTTGCAGTGTAGCGAGCCATCGGCGCTTGTGCTGCTTTCAACGACCAAGGTCGGGGCTGGGTTCATTCTGCCTCGTCGGGTAGCGACGGTAATGCGCGCAACAGAGCCTCGTAGCGGGCGTTATCGAATGGCCGCTGGTCATCCAGCATGGCCTGGATTTCATCGGCCAGGACCATCGCCATCAGCTGCAGGATCTCGTCGCGCTCGTAACCGACCAAGGTCAGTTTGTTCAGGGTGGCCTGGGCCGCCGCAGGTTCGCCGCTGGCGAGCTGGTTTTCGATGGCCTCGATCAGTACGCCTTCGGCAAAGGTTTCGTCGGTGTCTTCATCCTGCTCGTGCATGGTCGGTCCTGGGTTGCGGGTTGCGGGTTGCGGGTTACGGCGTTGCCGGTTGGCCGACCCTAGCACAGCCGCCGCTCAGATTAACCTGGCGAGGCGGCCGCAGGGTTCAGCGTTTGAGGGGGGTAGAAGCGCTCGGTTAGCGCCTTGCCGTGACGGCGGTTGAGCAGCCTGCGCAGGCTGCCGTCGGCGATCATGGCGCCGATGTGCTGGTGCAGCCAGTCGATGGTCGGCTGCTCCAGCGTCATGCGCGACAGGTACAGGCCGACGGCGAAACCGTCGGACTCCGGAACCTCAATGATCCGCACCTGATTGTTCATCGCCAGATCATCCAGTTCCTTCTGATACAGGCCCGCAGTCATCAGCGTCGCCTGGATGCGTCCGGCCTGCAGTTTGAGGAAGATGTTGCGCGGTTCGGTGGACAGCTCGATGCGTGGGCTGGACGCCAGCGCCTGCAGGCGACGGTCGAAATAGGCACCATTGGCGTGGCCGCGAACCAGACCGATTTTCAGCGTCGGGTCGGCGAGCAACTGCTCGATGTTGTGTATGCGCGGGCTGAGGTTGCGGTGCACGATCAGGTCGTTGCGGTTGCGAAAATACTCGATGAAGTAGCCGTGCTTGTCGCGTTCGGCAGTGCGGATGGTTGGCGAGATGATGTCCAGCTGGCGCAGCTCCGCGTCGTGCCAGGCGCGTACCCGCGGCAGTGGCGACAGCTCGAAGGTGCAGCCGCTGCGCTGGCTGAGTTCGGCATAGAAGTCAAACGCCGAACCTGCCGGCGTGCCATCGGCCTGCACGTAGTAGCTGTAGCCGATCGACGATATGCCGACGCGCAACGGTTGCGGGCAGGGCGCTGCTGCCAGCAGCGAGGTGCTGGCCAGCAGGCAGAGCAGCAGGAAAATCGAGCGCATGGGCACGTTCAGCAAGAGGCGGGAGGGCGGCCGCAGACGAATGAACAGCCGTCCCGTCGCAACGTGCTTAACGACCAGCCAGCAATGCCTGGCCGCGCTTTACCGCGGCGCGCACCTGATTCGGCGCGGTGCCGCCGATGTGGTCGCGGGCGTTGACCGAGCCTTCCAGGGTCAGTACGGCGAAGACGTCCTGTTCGATCTGCTCGCTGAACTGGCGCAGTTCTTCCAGGCTCATCTCGGCCAGGTCCTTGCCGGACTCGACGCCGTATTTCACCGCATGGCCGACGATCTCGTGGCAGTCACGGAACGGCAGGCCCTTGCGCACCAGGTAGTCGGCCAGATCGGTGGCGGTGGAGAAACCGCGCAGCGCCGCTTCGCGCATGATCGTATGTTTGGGTTTGATTGCCGGGATCATGTCGGCAAAGGCGCGCAGCGAGTCGCGCAGGGTGTCGGCGGCGTCGAACAGCGGCTCCTTGTCTTCCTGGTTGTCCTTGTTGTAGGCCAGTGGCTGGCCTTTCATCAGGGTCAGCAGGCCCATCAGCGCGCCGAACACGCGACCGCTCTTGCCGCGCACCAGCTCGGGCACGTCGGGGTTTTTCTTCTGCGGCATGATCGATGAACCGGTGCAGAAGCGATCCGGCAGGTCAATGAACTGGAACTGCGCGGAGGTCCACAGCACCAGCTCTTCGGAGAAGCGCGACAGGTGCATCATGGCAATCGAGGCGGCGGCGCAGAATTCGATGGCGAAGTCGCGATCCGACACGCCATCCAGCGAGTTGCCGCCAACGGCGTCGAAACCCAGCAACTGAGCAGTGACTTCGCGCTGAATCGGGTAGGTGGTGCCGGCCAGCGCCGCCGAGCCCAGGGGCATGCGATTGGTGCGCTTGCGGCAATCCACCAGGCGTTCGTAGTCGCGGCTGAGCATTTCGAACCAGGCCAGCAGGTGATGGCCGAAGGTGACTGGCTGAGCGGTTTGCAGGTGGGTGAAGCCGGGCATGATGGTCTCGGCTTCCCGCTCGGCCTGCTCCAGCAAACCCTGCTGCAGACGGGTGATCTCGGCCAGGATCAGGTCGATCTCGTCACGCAGCCACAGGCGGATATCGGTGGCCACTTGGTCGTTGCGGCTACGGCCGGTGTGCAGCTTCTTGCCGGTGACGCCGATGCGGTCGGTGAGACGCGCTTCGATGTTCATGTGCACGTCTTCCAGATCGACGCGCCAGTCGAACTGGCCGGCTTCGATCTCACGTTGAATCTGCGTCAGACCGTCGATGATCGCATCGCGCTCGGCGTCGCTCAGTACGCCGACCTTGGCCAGCATGGTGGCGTGGGCGATCGAGCCCATGATGTCGTGGCGATACAGGCGCTTGTCGAACTCGACGGAGGCGGTGAAACGGGCCACGAAGGCGTCGACCGGCTCGCTGAAGCGGCCACCCCAGGATTGGTTGGTTTTCTCGGTGCTCATGATTTCGCTCGGCTGATGCGCTAAAACAGGCGGGTCGAAAGCAGGCTTGAGCGGCTCTATGGCTGTTCAGCGCCCGGGACGACCGGCAAGGCGGAAAAAGTCGGCCGATAATAGCAGGCTGACGGGCAAAATCGCCCGCTCGGTTCGCCAGCCGCCAGCCTGGCTGTATCTGGGCAATGTTGCGCCCATCACAGTTTGCTCGTCCTGGCGGCATTTCGGCGCTTTATTTTGCCCGGCTGGAGCGGTCTGCCTTGCCGCTGGCACGGGCCACGGGGAAACTGCAGCGATGAATATAAAAAGTCTGATCGCAGCACCTGCCATCACCCCAGGCGACGATTTCTTCGTTCCCGAACTGTGCCAACCCGAAGCGTTGCTGAGCATGGTGTTGCTGGCCGAGTTGCTGGTGCTAGTGCTGGTGCTGTCCGAACCCATGCTGCCAGGGTTCGACTGGGTGCGCCTGGCCCTGACGTCGCTCTTCGTGCAGTGGATCGTGTTGCTGTCGGCCGCTCTGCTCTGCCGCCTGCGGCCGTTCATGGCGCGGATGCGCGCGGCCTCGGCGGGCACCCTGTGCTGTCTGATCGTGGTCGGCCTGACCATGGCCTGCACCCTGGTGGCGGACTATTACGAACTCGGTGGAACCCTGCCGCGTCTGGGCGAGGTCAACCTGTACCTGCGGCACGCGCTGATCAGCTTGATCATGTCGGCGTTGCTGCTGCGTTATTTCTACCTGCAAAGCCAATGGCGTCGTCAGGAGCAGGCTGAGTTGCGTGCGCGCATCGAATCGCTGCAGGCGCGCATTCGCCCGCATTTTCTGTTCAACAGCCTGAACAGCATCGCCAGTCTGGTGGTGATCGACCCCTACAAGGCCGAGCAGGCGGTGCTCGATCTTTCCGATCTGTTTCGCGCCAGCCTGGCGAAGCCCGGCAGCCTGGTGTCGTGGAGCGATGAGTTGGAACTGGCGAAACGTTATTTATCGATCGAACACTATCGCCTTGGTGAGCGTCTACAGTTGCAGTGGGAGGTTGACGGTGTCCCGGAGGATTTGCCGATTCCTCAGCTAACGCTGCAACCGCTGCTGGAGAATGCCCTGATCTATGGCATCCAACCGCGCATCGAGGGTGGCCTGGTGCGTATAGACGCAACCTATGTCGATGGAGTGTTTCAGTTGTGTGTGAGCAACCCCTATACCGATCATGCTGAGCCGCAGCCCTCGCGCGGCACCCATCAGGCCCTGGCAAATATTGATGCCCGTTTAACGGCACTTTTCGGGCCGCGCGCCAGTCTCAGCGTAGAGCGCCGTGACGGCCGCCACTTCACCTGTCTACGCTATCCTTGTGCGAGACTCACGCAGGAAGCCAGAACAATATGAATGTCCTCATCGTCGATGACGAACCCTTGGCCCGTGAGCGCCTAAGCCGAATGGTTGGCGACCTCGATGGCTACCGTGTGCTCGAACCCGCTGCGAGCAACGGCGAAGAAGCGCTTGTACTGATCGATAGCCTCAAACCCGATGTCGTCCTGCTCGATATCCGCATGCCGGGTATGGATGGTCTGCAGGTTGCCGCCAAACTCTGCGAGCGCGATGCGCCCCCGGCCGTGATTTTCTGCACCGCCCACGATGAATTTGCCCTGGAAGCGTTTCAGGTCAGCGCCGTGGGTTATCTGGTCAAACCGGTTCGCTCCGAAAGCCTCAGCGAGGCGCTGAAAAAAGCCGAACGCCCCAATCGTGTACAGCTCGCCGCCCTGACCCGGCCGGCTGCGGATAGCGGCGCAGGTCCGCGCAGCCACATCAGTGCGCGTACCCGTAAGGGCATCGAACTGATCCCGCTGGATCAGGTGATCTATTTCATTGCCGACCATAAGTACGTGACCCTGCGCCACGCCGGCGGTGAGGTATTGCTGGATGAGCCGCTGAAGGCGTTGGAAGACGAATTTGGTGATCGCTTCGTGCGCATCCACCGTAATGCGCTGGTTTCCCGCGAGCGCATCGAGCGCCTGCAGCGCACGCCGTTGGGCCACTTCCAGCTGTTTCTCAAGGGCTTCAATGGCGATGCATTGATCGTCAGCCGCCGGCACGTCGCGGGCGTGCGCAAGTTGATGCATCACCTGTAACAGCTGGCGACACGCGAAGATTGCGACGGGGCAGGGTGACTTTCCAGGTCTTGCAGCTTGAGGCCCGCGGCGGGTGACCCTGTTATGATCCCCGGCAGTCCGTTTTCTGGAAGTGTCCATGTCCCGCGAAATTCGCATCGCCACCCGCAAAAGTGCCCTGGCCCTGTGGCAGGCCGAACATGTCAAAGCCCGTCTTGAGCAATCCCATCCAGGGTTGAAAGTCAGCCTGGTGCCAATGGTTAGCCGAGGCGACAAGCTGCTCGATGCGCCATTGGCGAAAATCGGTGGCAAGGGTCTGTTCGTCAAGGAGCTGGAAACCGCGCTGCTGGAAAATCAGGCCGACATCGCCGTGCACTCCATGAAGGATGTGCCGATGGACTTCCCCGAAGGCCTGGGCCTGTACTGCATCTGCGAGCGGGAGGACCCGCGCGATGCCTTCGTTTCCAACCGCTTTGCCAGCTTCGCCGACCTGCCTGCGGGCAGTATCGTCGGCACCTCCAGCCTGCGCCGTCAGGCTCAGTTACTGGCCCGTCGGCCGGACCTGAAAATCCAATTCCTGCGCGGCAACGTCAATACGCGCCTGGCCAAGCTGGATGCCGGCGAGTACGACGCGATCATTCTGGCCGCGGCCGGTCTGATCCGCCTGGGCTTCGAGAGTCGTATCCGCGCGTCCATCAGCGTCGACGACAGCCTGCCCGCCGGCGGCCAGGGTGCGGTGGGGATCGAATGCCGCAGCGCCGACAGCGAAATTCATGCGTTGCTGGCGCCGCTGCATCACCGCGAAACGGCGCTGCGGGTTACTGCCGAGCGCGCCTTGAACAAACACCTGAATGGCGGCTGCCAGGTGCCGATCGCCTGCTACGCGGTACTCGAAGGCGAGCAGCTGTGGCTACGCGGCCTGGTGGGTCAGCCGGACGGAACACTGCTGCTCAGCGCAGAGCGCCGTGGCCCTGCCGAGGAGGCCGAGCAGCTCGGCGTCGACGTCGCCGAGGCCCTGTTGGCCCAGGGCGCGGCGGCGATTTTGCAGGCGGTGTACGGCGAGGCCGGCAGCGAGTGAACCCGTGGCGCCTGTTGCTGACGCGTCCGGAGCAAGAGTGCCAGGTGCTGGCGACGACCCTGGCGGAACAGGGCATCGCGAGCAGCAGCCTGCCGTTGCTAATGATCGAGCCGCTGGCGGAAACCGCCGAGCAGCGTGCGACCATCCTTGAGCTGGATCGCTACTGCGCTGTCATAGCGGTCAGCAAGCCGGCCGCTCGCTTGGGTATCGAGTTGCTTGATCGCTACTGGCCGCAACCATTGGCGGAGCAACCCTGGTTCAGTGTCGGTGCCGCCACCGCCGAGCTGCTCCGCGACTATGGTTTAAGCGTTTATTTCCCGGCCGATGGCGATGACAGCGAGGCGCTGCTGGCGTTACCCGAGCTGCGCGACGCATTGCAGGCGGCGCTCGTTCCCAGGGTGTTAATCCTGCGTGGCGACGGCGGGCGCGAGTTGCTGGCCGAGCGTTTGCGCGAGCAGGGTGTGCAGGTCGACTACCTGGCGCTTTACCGCCGCGCACTGCCGGAGTACCCGGCGGGCGAGCTGACGCGGCGGATACAGGCGGAACGCTTGAATGGCCTGGTGGTCAGCAGTGGGCAAGGATTCAACCATATGCTGCAACTGGCGGGTAATGATTGGCCGACGTTGGCGCGGCTACCCTTGTTCGTACCGAGCCCGCGGGTCGCCCAACTGGCCCTGGCGGCGGGTGCCAAGCATGTTGTGGACTGTCGTGGTGCGAGTGCCGCGGCGTTGCTGGCGGCTTTGCAGACGCAGGCCGCTTTCGAACTCTGATGTAAAGGATGGACACGTGAGCGAAGCAACCTCCCCGAAAGAGCAAGAAACCCTCGTGCAGGACACCACCGCTACTCCTGCGAGCCCGCCGGTTGCCCCCGCACCGGTCGCTTCGCGAGGTAACGGCCTGGCGGTGCTGGCGCTGCTGGTCGGCGCCGCCGGTGCGGCTGCCGGCGGTTGGGGGTTGTGGCAGCTGCAGTCAGTGGAGGAGCGGGATCGGCTACACGCCGAGCAATTGGAGAGCATTCGCGGGCAAGCGCAAACGCTGGACCAGGGCAATCAAGCGCTGAACACGCGGCTGCAGGCGCTGCCCAGCGCAGACGAACTGGAAAGCCGACGTCGGCAGCTTGCGCAGTTGCAGGGCGATCAGCAGTTGCTCAATCAGCGGCTGGAAACCGTACTCGGCGCCAGTCGTCAGGACTGGCGTCTGGCGGAAGCCGAGCATCTGCTGCGCCTCGCCAGCCTGCGTCTGTCCGCTCTGCAGGACATCAATAGCGCGACGGCGCTGGTGCAGGCCAGTGACGAAATCCTGCGCGATCAGGACGACCCGGCCGCCTTTGCCGCCCGCGAACAGGTTGCCAGAAGCCTCGAGGCGTTGCGTGCGACTGTCGACCCGGACCGTACCGGGCTGTTTCTCCAGCTCGGTGCGCTGCGTGAGCAGGTGGCGCAGCTGAATGCCCAGGCGCCGACCTTCGATGGCGAGGGTGGCGTGCTCAATGAGCTGGCTGCCAGCAACGGTGCTGAGCAGCAATGGTGGCAGCGCTGGTTGGAAACCCTGTCGCAGTATTTCCGTCTCGACTTCAACGCGGACCGGAATATCCGGCCAATGCTGGCCGGCCAGGCCCTGACGCAGGTGCGTCTGGCCTTGAGCCTTGCGCTGGAGCAGGCGCAGTGGGCGGCTCTGCACGGGCAGACCCAGGTGTACAACCAGGCCCTGCAACAGGCTCGCGACGTACTCGACGCCCATTTCGATTTGGATAACCCGAACAGCCGCGCCCTGCGCACGCGCATCGACGAACTGGCCGAGCGACCCATCGAAGTCAAGGCGCCGGACCTGAGCCAGACGCTCAATGCAGTGCAGGCCTACATTGAAAGCAAGCAGTCGGCCCGCGCGCAGTTTGACGACGAAGCGCAGGCCGAGCAGGCGCTTGATGTGGAGGACGCTCGCCCATGAAGCGTGTTTATCTGCTGCTTGCCCTGTTGCTGATCGTCGCGGCCGTGGCCGGCCTGGTGCTGTTCGGCGTGCCGACGCCCGAGCACAAGGGCTATGTGCTGATCGCATTCCAGGGCTTTCGCTATGAGTCCAGCCTGTGGGCATTCCTGGCACTGTTACTGGTGCTGTGCCTGACCGTTTACCTGGTGCGGCTGCTGATGCGCGTGTTGTTGACCTCCAGTGCGCTGGTTAATCCCTGGTCGCGACTGCATCATCGCCGACGTGTGCGTCAGGCCTCGGAGCAGGGCTTTGTCGACCTGGCCGAAGGCCGCTGGGCACGCGCGTTGCGCCATCTACGCCGCGCTGCTGCTAGCGACCCGCAACCCTTGAGTTATTACCTGGGTGCCGCACGAGCGGCCAATCACCTTAGCGAGTACGGAGAAAGCGACGCGCTTCTTGAGCAGGCCCTCAATCGTCAGCCGCAAGCCGAGCTGGCGATCGCCCTGACCCACGCCGAACTGCAGCTGGCGCGCGGGCAGAGCGACGCGGCGCTGGAAACCCTGCAGGCCATGCGCGCCCGTCATCCGCACCATCATCTGGTGCTTCGTCAGTTGCAGCGCCTGTATCTGCAGGCGGGGGACTGGACGGCGCTGCTCGATCTGCTGCCTGAGCTGCGCAAGGAAAAGGCGCTCGGCAATGCCGAACTGGCCGAGCTGGAGCGCCAGGCCTGGCACGGCCGCCTCCTGCAGGGCGGACACGCTCGATCCGACGACGGCCTGACGGATGTGGCAGCCCTGCAACTGACCTGGAAAGCCATGGGCGCCAAACAGCGCCAGGAACCCGAGTTGCTGGCCCTGTATACCGAGCGACTGCGCATCGGTGGTGCCGAGCAGGAAGCGGAAGAGTTGCTGCGTGGCGCTTTGAAGCAGCAATACGACAGCCGCCTGGTGCGGCTATACGGATTGCTGCATGGCAAGGACCCTGCGCTGCAGTTGCAGACCGCTGAAGGCTGGCTGAAGCAGTACCCGGAAGATGCGGGCCTGCTGCTGACCTTGGGGCGGCTGTGCATGCACAATCAGCTCTGGGGCAAGGCCAAGGGTTACTTCGAAAGCAGCCTGGCGTTCGAGCGTCATCCGGAAACCTGCGCCGAGCTGGCGCGCCTGCTCACCCAGCTCGGTGAGGTCGAGCGCAGCAATGGTCTGTTCCAAGAGGGCTTGAGCCTGCTCGACCAACGGTTTGGCAGCGCCACCTTGCCGGTCGTTTCCGCTCGCTGAATCAGGGTTAACGGGATTGATCGGCAGCGCGTCCGCAGCGGCAGACGCCTGATCCCCGATAGGCGCTGGCGACCCATGAGCATGGTGGTTTGCCTTGAAAGGCCGAGGCGCTTTCCACTACCGTAAGCGACCTCATCGCCACCCCCGGAAACACCATGCCGCTGGCCAGTTCCCGCACCCTGTTCCTCGCCGCTTTTCTTGGTTGCATGATGCTTATGGGCGCCGCGATGTACCTGCAATATGGCGTTGGCCTGAAGCCGTGTCCGCTTTGCGTCATCCAGCGGGTATGCGTGATTGCGTTCGGGCTGATCTGCCTTGCGGCTGCGGTGCATGTACCGCAGCGTACCGGGCGGCGCCTGTACGCGCTGCTCGGGCTGGTATTCGCGGGCGTCGGCGCCGCCATCGCAGTCCGTCAGATCGGATTGCAGCGCATCCCCGCCGACCAGTTGCCGGGCTGCCTGCCCAGCATTGGCTATATGCTCGAAACCCTACCGCTGCATGATGTCGTCCGGCTGCTTCTGCAAGGCACGGCGGCGTGCGCGGAAATAAGGTGGACACTGTTCGGCCTTAGCGTTCCGGAGTGGAGTCTGCTCGGTTTCGTGGCGATGCTGGGCTTTGCCTTGCTGCTGTTGCTGCGCCGTACCTGAATCGTTTGTACTTCGCGGCTGCAGATTGGCACGTCTGCCGTGCCGATTTTTACAAGCCAGGCGTGGTAAGGGCTGCCGATTAAACGGTCGTATGAAATTTATCGGTGCAGTGTCTTGAAGGCATTGGCCAGCGGGCATAATCTGGCTCGCACGCACCGCCGGAAAGTCGCCGTTGAGCGGTTGCCTTCCCAAAACTATGCTCCGACCGACAAAAAACTGTCTCGGTGCAGATGTATAACAGCAATACCGATAAGGGAAGTGAGGGTCATCATGCTCGAGAGTTGTCAGAACGCCCAAGAACGCTGGGGTGGAGTTCACCTGCTGATAGACCGCTGGTTGCAGGAACGCCGTGAGTTGATCGCTGCGTATGCCAGTTTGAAGGGCTCGCCTCAGGCGCCTATCGACACGCAAGGGCTGCAGCCGTTCTGCGAAATTCTGGTGGACTATGTTTCCGCCGGCCACTTCGAGGTTTACGAGCAACTCACCAACGAAGCCAAGGCTTTTGGCGATCAACGCGGCCTCGACCTGGCCAAACAGATTTACCCGCGTATCGAGGCGATCACCGAGGTCGCACTGGCGTTCAATGACCGTTGCGACAACGGCGACTGCACAGACAGCGCGTCCTTAAGCGATGAGCTGAATCGCCTGGGTCAATTGCTGCACGAGCGCTTCGAGCTGGAAGATTGTCTGATCGAAGTGCTGCACAACGCGCACCAGCAACAAGCCGCGGCTACCAGCGCGGTTTGACGCCTGCCCGTTACTTCCTGGTGTCGAGCAGCTCCAGCTCGAACACCAGGGGCGCATAAGGCGGGATCAGATCCCCGGCGCCTTCTTCGCCATAAGCCTGGGCTGATGGTACAACCAGCCGCCAGTACGACCCGACCGGCATCTCCACCAGTGCCGTACGCCACCCGGCAATCACGCTATCCAGGCGATACCACTGCGGTGTCTGGGTTTCATCGAATTGGCTGCCGTCAGCGAGATAGCCGATATAGCGCACCTGAATCCGGCTCTTGGGATCAGGTTTGGCGCCATCACCCTTGCGCAATTCCTGCACCAGCACCCCGTTCTTCAGTACCCGCACGCCCGGCTTGGCTTTTTCGTTGGCGAGGAAACGCTTCTCTGCCGCTATTGCCTGTTCGATTTTCTGCGGGGCGGCCGCCAGCAGCGCTTCATGTTCGGCGAGCAGGCTTTCGATACGGGCTTCGTTCACCTCCAGGGTTTGGTTCAGATACGACTGGCGCAACCCATCCAGCAACGCTTGCACCTCGAGATCAGGCACCTCGTCGCGCAGCCGCTCGCCCAGGCGCACGCCCAAGCTGTAGGCCAGATCATGGGCATCATCGGCCGCCTGAGCAAAGGGGGCGATGGCCAGCAAAAACAGAACGGCGAGGCGCGACATAACGAGTCTCCAGTGAAATATGCGGCGGATTATGCCAGGCGCGGCGTCGGGCTCAATGTGCTAACTGGCGACCGACGAGTCAGGCGTCTAGTATGGGCGTCATCTTCAACCGCCAGGAGGCGCGCTATGTCGGCCACCAAGAACGCAAAAAAGAAATCGGTCACCACGCCATTGCATCTGCTCCAGCAACTTTCCGGCAGCCTTCTCGAACATCTGGAAGATGCCTGCTCGAAAGCCTTGACCGATGCCGAGAAACTGCTCGCCAAGCTGGAAGCGCAGCGTGGCAAGGCCCAGGAAAAACTGCACAAGACCCGTAGCAAAGTGCAGGAGGCCGCCACAGCCGGCAAGACCAAGGCCCAAGGCAAAGCCAAGGGCGCAGTCGCTGAACTGGAAGAGCTGCTGGATACCTTGAAAGCCCGCCAGAGCGAGACGCGCAACTACATTGCGGGCCTTAAGCGCGATGTACAGGAAAGCCTGAAGCTCGCCCAGGGCGTGGGCAAGGTCAAGGAGGCAGCCGGCAAGGCACTGACCAGCCGCGCCAGCAAAGCCGCAACCGCGAAACCGGCGGCAAAACCTGCCGCCGCCAAGACCTCCGTAGCCAAGCCCGCGGCGAAAGCCGCACCGACGAAAACGGCCACTATCAAAACCGCCGCGAGCAAGACAGCCCCGAAAGCTGCGGCCAAGCCGGCCAGCAGAACCACCGCCAAACCGGCGACCGTCGCGGCGGGTAAACCAGCTGCCAAGCCGGCCGGTGCTGCCGGGAAAACCGCTAGCAAGGCAGCTGCCAAGCCTGCGGCGACATCAGCTGCAGCGAGCGGTGCCAAACCAGCAACCGGCAAAGCTGCAGGCAAAGCACCGGCGGCCAAGCTCGCTGCGAAGGCGCCGGCTAAACCGGCAGCGAAGAAGCCGGCGGCCGCTGCTGGCAAACCCGCTACGGCGAGCAAGCCCACCGCGGCCAAGCCAGCGGCGAAAGCAGCTGCCAAACCGGTTGCGAAGCCTGCAGCGGACAAGGCTCCAGCAGCCAAACCCGCTGCCAAGCCAGCTACCCCAAGCGCAAAGCCCGCAGCGAAAAAGCCGCACGTGGCCAAGCCTGCTGCAACCAAGCCTGCGGCCAAACCGGTTAGCGCGCCGGCAAGCCCTGTTGCGGCGACCAGCAACGGCAGCACCCCGCCCAGCGCGTCCTAAGGCGCAAGACGGGTCGCCGCGACGTGCAGCTCTTCCAGCGCGTTGCGGTTGGCGGCAGGCGGGGCCAGTTGCTGTAGCCACTGCGCCCGGCTCGCGGATGGAGCGCTCGGCCAGTCCTGGCTGTGCGCTGCCAGCCGCTGCAGCAATTCACGCTCGGCATCCAGTTCAAGTTGTTTGACCCGCTCGCGCAAAAGCGCGAGCGCCGGATCATGCTGAGCCTGTTCACGCCAGCCTTGACGCAGCTGCCGGAGCGGCACGATTACCTGTGTTTGCCAGGGTTGTGCCAGGCCGCGCAGTGCTTCGGCGCGAGTAACGCTGCATGCCACCTCACGGCTGTCGAGCCAGGCCGCGCAGAGCAGCAGGCAGATATCGGCGCCCTGTTCCTGCAACAGCAGGCATGCCGCTTCGACGCCAGGTTGTTGGTAAAGCGCTTCGGCGAATCGCCACAGATCAGGCTGCATGGTGCTTTCCGAGAATCCCAAAGGGGAGTCTGATAGACTCCGCCGCCATTATGATCCGACTCCAGAACCTGACTTTACAGCGTGGCCCTCAGCGTCTGCTAGAAGATGCCGAGCTGACCCTGCATCCCGGCTATAAAGCGGGCCTTATTGGTGCCAATGGCGCCGGCAAGTCCAGCCTGTTCGCCCTGTTGCGTGGCGAACTGATCGCGGATGGCGGCGACTGCCTGATTCCTGCCGACTGGCGCATTGCTCACATGCGTCAGGAGATCGATGCCGTCGAGCGCCAGGCGGTGGACTACGTACTCGATGGCGATGTGCAGCTGCGCAAGGTGCAAGTCGAACTGGCCACCGCCGAGGCAGCCCACGACGGCGCGGCCATCGCCCGCCTGCACACCGAGCTGGATAACCTCGATGGTTACACCGCCGATGTTCGCGCGCGCAAGCTGCTCGCGGGCCTGGGCTTCGACAGTGCGCAGATGGATCGCCGGGTCGGCGACTTCTCGGGGGGCTGGCGCATGCGCCTGAACCTGGCGCAGGCGCTGATGTGTCCATCCGACCTGTTGCTGCTCGACGAGCCGACCAACCACCTCGACCTCGATGCGATCCTCTGGTTGGAAAGCTGGTTGAAAGGTTATCCCGGTACCCTGTTGCTGATCTCCCATGACCGCGACTTCCTGGATGCCGTAGTGGATCACGTCGCTCACCTCGACCAGCAGAAACTGACCCTCTACCGCGGCGGCTATTCGGCCTTCGAGCGCACCCGTGCAGAACGCCTGGCGCAGCAGCAGCAGGCGTACGAGAAGCAGCAGGCGCAGCGTGCGCACATGGAAAAGTACATCGCCCGCTTCAAGGCCCAGGCGACTAAGGCCCGCCAGGCGCAGAGCCGGATCAAGGCCCTGGAACGCATGGAGGAATTGTCCGCGGCGCACGTCGATTCACCGTTCGATTTCAGCTTCCGCGAAGCCGACAAGATTTCCAGCCCGTTGCTCGATCTGAGCGAAGGTCGCCTTGGCTATGGCGAGAAAGTGGTGCTGGAACAGGTCAAGCTGCAGTTGACCCCCGGCGCTCGGCTTGGCTTGCTGGGGCCGAACGGCGCGGGCAAATCGACCCTGATCAAGAACCTGTCGAACGAGCTGCAGCCCATCAGCGGTCGCCTGCAGCGCGGCGAGAACCTGGTGGTCGGGTACTTCGCCCAGCATCAGCTCGATGCGCTGGATGACAAGGCCAGTCCTTTGCTGCACTTCCAGCGTCTGGCGCCGACCGAGCGCGAGCAGACCCTGCGCGATTTCCTCGGCGGTTTCGACTTCCGTGGCCCGCGTTGCGACGAGCCAGTGCTGAATTTCTCCGGTGGCGAAAAGGCTCGCCTGGCGCTGGCGCTGATCGCCTGGGGCAAGCCCAACCTGCTGCTGCTCGACGAGCCGACCAACCACCTCGACCTGGAAATGCGCCTGGCGCTGACGATGGCATTGCAGGAGTTCAGCGGCGCGGTGGTGGTGGTGTCGCATGATCGCCATCTGCTGAAAAGCACCACCGATGAGTTCCTGCTGGTCGCCGATGGACGTGTGCAGTCATTTGACGGTGATCTGGACGATTACGCCCGCTGGCTAGTCGATTATCGCGCGCGCCAGGCCCCCGTGAGCAGCAACGACGGCGATCCGGACAAGACCGACAAGCGCGCCCAGCGTCAGGCGGCGGCAACCTTGCGGCAGCAACTGGCGCCGCACAAGCGCGAGGCCGACAAGCTGGAGAAGGAACTCGGGCAACTGCAGGCGAAGCTGGCAGCCGTGGAAACCGACCTGGGCGACAGCGCACTCTATGAGGCGTCGCGTAAAGCCGAGCTGCGCGATCTGCTCGCCGAACAGGCGAAACTAAAAAGCCGCGAAGCCGATCTAGAGGAGCGTTGGTTGATCGCGCTGGAAACCCTAGAAGCGCTACAGGCTGAGCTGGAGGCCGCCAGTTGAAATTGGATTTTTTTACCCATCAATGGTTGCTCGCCTATAGCGAGCCGCTGATCCGAGGAGGCCAGGTTCTCCTCATCGTGTTGCTGGCTTGGCTGCTGCAGCGCCTGTTGGCGCGCGGCCTGACCCGCCTGGGCGAACGCTATCCACAACTGCCGGTGCAGGTACTGCTGCCGTTGCGTGGCGTGTTGCGCTGGCTGATCATGGGCAGCGCCTTCATGCTGGTGCTGGAACGCCTGGGCGTGTCGGCGCAGGTGCTGTGGACGGCCCTGACCGGTTTTGTGGCCGTTGCCGCCGTCGCGTTCTTCGCCATCTGGAGCGTACTCTCCAACCTGTTCTGCGCGCTGCTGATCGTGACCCTCGGGCCGTTTCGCATCGGCGACTGCGTCGAGGTCATCGAAACGGCCGACAAGCCCGGTGTCCGGGGTCGCGTGCTGTCGATCAACCTGTTCTATACCACCCTCGAGGATTTAAGCGAGGAGGGGCTCGGCACCTGGGTTCAGGTACCGAACAGCTTGTTTTTCCAGAAAGCCGTGCGCCGGTGGCGCAGTGGCGAATTTCCAACACTACGCAAGACTGAGGTTTAACCCTTTATGGAATGGCTCACCAACCCGGAACTCTGGGTCGCATTTCTTACCCTGACAGCCCTAGAGATCGTCCTGGGCATCGATAACATCATCTTCATTTCGATTCTGGTCAGTCGCCTGCCCAAGCATCAGCAACCCAAGGCCCGCTTCTTTGGTCTGGCGCTGGCAATGGGTACCCGGATCCTGCTGCTGCTGTCGATCAGTTGGGTCATGCGCCTGACCACCGACCTGTTTCATGTGTTCGAGCAAGGCTTCTCGGGGCGCGACCTGATCCTGTTCTTTGGCGGCCTGTTCCTGCTGTTCAAGAGTACTGCCGAGATCTACAACAGCCTGGAAGGCGAGGAAGAGGCCCATGGTGGCGGTGGCAAGACCTATGGCTTCATGGGCATCATCATCCAGATCGCCATCATCGACATCGTGTTCTCCCTCGACTCAGTGATTACCGCAGTGGGTCTGGTGGACAACGTTCCCATCATGGTCGCGGCTATCGTCATCTCGGTCATCGTGATGATGCTGTCGGCTGGCACCATCAGCGCATTCATCGACAAGCACCCGAGTCTGAAGATCCTCGCGCTGTCGTTCCTGATCGTGGTGGGTACCATCCTGGTCGCCGAAGCGTTTGGCGTGCATGTGCCCAAGGGTTACGTCTACTTCGCCATGGCGTTCTCGCTGGCGGTGGAAGCGGTAAATATCCGCATGCGCACTGCGCGTATGGCCAAGCAGGGGCTGGAGCAGGACGCGGTGCAACTGCGCAAGAACACACCGGATTAAACCTCCGGCTGTGCCTGTGACATCCAAGGGGGTAGGCTGACAAGCCTGCCCCTTTTCAATTCAGTTGAGGTACCGCGATGGCACTCGAAACCTGGCTTGCTTTCCTGGTCGCCTGTTGGCTGATCAGCCTTTCACCGGGGGCTGGCGCGATTGCGTCCATGTCCGCCGGCCTGCAGTTCGGATTCTGGCGTGGCTACTGGAATGCCGTGGGCCTGCAGCTCGGGCTCGCCCTGCAGATCGCGATTGTCGCCGCCGGCGTTGGCGCGATCCTCGCCACCTCTGAATTGGCCTTCAGCCTGATCAAGTGGTTCGGCGTGGTTTACCTGCTGTACCTCGGCTACCGCCAATGGCGTGCCTTGCCCAGCGAGCTGGCGACTGAAACGACGCGGCCGATCGGCCGCCCGCTGACGCTGGTATTGCGCGGCTTTCTGGTGAACTTCAGCAACCCCAAGGCGATTGTCTTCATGCTCGCGGTACTGCCGCAATTCATCGATCCGCAGGCGCCGCTGCTGGGCCAGTATCTGGTGATCGGCGTGACCATGGTGTGTGTCGACCTAATTGTCATGGCGGGTTACACCGGGTTGGCGGTGCGCGTGCTGCGGGTGCTGAGTTCGCCGCGACAGCAGCGGCTCATGAACCGCAGTTTCGGCGTGCTGTTCATCGGCGCCGCGGCCTTGCTGGCCACGGTGCGCCGCGCCCCGGCCTGATTCTCGCCATCTGAGTTTCACCAGATGATGGGGTTGCCATCCCAGCCATAGAAGCTGCCGGTGTGCTTGGGGCCGTGGCGATCGATCTGCTCGAGCAGGCATTGCGCGGCAAAGGCCGGGGCAAACAGTTTTTCCGTCGGCACGTTGGCCTGAAAGGGTTTCGACAGGTCGGTATCGGTGGTGCCCGGGTGCAGGCTGAGTACGCAGCTGTTCGGGTTGAGGCGAGTCAGTTCGATGCTGGCGGTGCGCAGCAACTGGTTCAGCGCCGCCTTGCTGGCGCGGTAGCTGTACCAGCCGCCGAGACGGTTGTCGCCAATCGAGCCGACCCGCGCCGACAGCGCCGCCACCGTGCAGGGGTGGCGGCCGCGCAGCAGTGGCAGCAGGTGCTTGAGCAGTAGGATCGGCGCGAAGCTGTTGCTTGCAAAGGTGGCCTGCAAGCCTTGCAGGCTAAGCTGGGCCAGGCCTTTCTCGGCTTTCGCGGCGCCCGTTTGCAACACGCCGACCGTGCACAGTAACAGGTTCAGCTGGGATGTCGCCTCACGCAGACGACTCGCCAGCTGCGCCAGCGCTGTTTCATCGCATACATCCGCGTCATGCACGCGCAGGCGTTCGCCGTGGGCGCGGGCCAGCGTCTGCAATTCGCTGCATGAGCTGGCGTGGCGGGCGATCGCCCAGACCTCGGCCACCTCGCTACGCGCCAACAGCTGCGTCGTCAGCGCCAGGCCGATACCGCGGCTGGCGCCGCAGACGGCGACCACTGCAGGTTGTTCGAGACGTTGCCAAAACCCCATGACGATGACTCCAGCGACACGGCCCCGCATGCGGGTATACGCGGCGGGAGGCCAGCGGGGCGATGATTGGGCATACTAGCCGGCTTAATTCTGCGGAAACAGCGCCATGCGTGTGTGGATCGACGCCGATGCCTGCCCCAGGCCGGCCAAGGACCTGGTGATCAAGTTTGCCCTCAAGCGACGGTTCGACGTGGTCCTGGTGGCCGGGCAGGGCCTGAGCAAGCCAAGTTATGCCTGCGTGCAGCTGATCGTGGTGCCGAGTGGCCCGGATGCGGCCGATGATTACCTGGTGGCGCACGCGCAGCCCGGCGAGCTGGTGATATGCAGCGACATCCCCCTGGCCGACCGGCTGGTGAAAAAGGGCGTTGCGGCCCTCGACCCGCGCGGCCGCGAGTTCGATGAAAACAACATGGGCGACACGCTGGCGGTGCGCAACCTGTTTACCGAGCTGCGCGAACTGGGGCAGCTCGGCGGCGGCCAGGGACCCTACGGCGAGCGTGACCGCCAGGCGTTCGCCAATGCGCTGGACCGTGTACTGACCCGGTTGCAGCGCACCTGACGCTATTGTCGCGCGATTAGCCGCATAGGTAAGTGCCAGTGCCGACGGCGACCAGGGTGCCGTCGTTACTATGCAGCTCGGTGCGCACCACCGCCACCTTATTGCCCGAGCGCAACAGCACCGCGCTGGCGGTGAAGCGCTGTCCCCGGCCGGGGCGCAGGTAATCGATACGCAGGTCGATGGTGCCGAGTTTGGACAGGCGCGCCATACGCTCCTGACCCGGCAGGTGCTGGTGCTTTTCGAATGCGCCGATCAACGCCATCGCCCCGCCCGCGACGTCCAGCAACGATGAAATAACCCCGCCATGCAGGATGCCCTGAACGAAATTGCCGATCAGTTCAGGTTTCATTGGCAGGTGCATGGTGACCCGCTGCGGGCTGAGTTCATCGAGTTCGATGCCGAGCATCTGATTGAACGGGATGCGCTGGAAGAAGCTGCTCACCGCCTGATGCAGCTCGGCGCTGAGTTCGAAGGGTTGCTCGGTCATTGGCCACGACGCCTGTGCGGAAATACCAGCAACCTGCCGTACTGGCACCGGTTTGACCAGAGGCGCGGCTGGAGCGCGGTGGCCATTGGCGGGATTGGCCTGTCGCCGGCGCAGGCGAGTCGCGTGCGCCGGCCTGATCGGCTTCAGGTCGTGTGGGTAAGTTCCAGCACCCGGTCGACCAGTTTGTTGATCCCGGATGCGGCCTCGCTGATCGACTGGGCAAGCATGTAGGCCGGCGTGCTGACCAGTTTGTGCGCTTTATCCTCGACGATTTCGCTGACCACGCATTCGTGATGCTCCACGCCCATCTGGGTCATCGCGTCGGCGGTGTCCGGGTCGTTGCCGATCGTGCAGATGACCCCGCTGCCGAATATCTTCGCGGCGAGCGCCGGGGCGATGCACATCAGCCCGACAGGTTTGCCGGCGGCGGCAAAGGCCTTGGCTGCCGTTAGCACGTCAGGCTGCACGCTGCAGTTGGCGCCGCTGAGGGCGAAGTCGGAAAGATTCTTCGCCGCGCCGAAGCCGCCGGGCAGGATCAATGCGTCGAATTGCTCGACGTGTAACTCCTTGACGTCCTTGATGTTGCCGCGGGCGATCCGCGCGGACTCCACCAGCACGTTGCGCGTTTCGTCCATTTCGTCGCCGCTGTAGTGGTCGACCACGTGCAGTTGCGGCACATCGGGCGCGAAGCACTGAACCTGGGCGCCGCGCTGATCCAAGCGCAGCAGGGTAATCACGCTTTCATGGATTTCCGCGCCGTCGTAGACACCGCACCCGGAAAGAATCACTGCGACTTTCTTGTTCATCCACTTCTCCTGATCTTTGGGTGAGCCTGTTTGGGCATCGTCCGAGGGCGAGCCCATCTGCGGTGACTGAGGGCGTCGACCGCTGTCGTCATATGCCCCTCAGGTTGTCATGGCGCGCCGCGAACGCCTGAAACGCCTGGGCTAGCATCCTGCCCAGCAATCCTAGTCCTTGCCTACGCACAACGATATGGCGCCGATATGAATTATCTTCTCTACGCCGTACCGGCCTTTTTCCTGCTGATCGGCTTCGAGCTGCTGGTGGGTCGCTACCGCGGCATCAGCACCTACCGTTTTGCCGATTCGATCAACAGCCTGAGCACCGGGGTGCTGTCCACCACCCTGGGATTATTGACCGCTACGCTGGGGCTGCTCACCTACACGGTGGCGTGGCAGCACGCAGCGCTTTTCGAACTGCCTGCCCAAGGCCTTGCGGTCTGGGTGTTCGCCTTTCTGTTCTACGACCTCTGCTACTACTGGAACCACCGCCTCGGCCATGAGCGCAATGTGCTGTGGGCGGCGCACTCGGTTCATCATCAGAGCGAGGACTACAATCTCACCACGGCGCTGCGCCAGCCGAGCATGGGCTTCCTGTTCAACTGGCTGTTCTATCTGCCGATGGCCCTGGCCGGCATTCCGCCAGTGGTTTTCCTCACGGTTGCCGGGCTGAACCTGCTCTATCAGTTCTGGGTGCATACGCGCCATATCCCCAAGCTGGGCAGGTTCGAATGGCTGTTTATCTCGCCGTCCAATCACCGGGTCCACCATGCGCGTAATGCTGTTTATATGGATCGCAATTACGGCGGCGTGTTCATTGTTTGGGACCGTCTGTTCGGCACCTTTCAGGAGGAACTGGACGATCAGCCGGTGGTGTTCGGGGTGACCACGCCGCTGGCCAGCTGGAATCCGCTGTGGGCTAACCTGCAAGGCTATGCGCAGCTCTGGCGCGACGCGGCCAGGTCAGCGTCCTGGTGGGATCGCCTGCGCATCTGGTTTATGCCTACGGGGTGGCGCCCGGCGGATGTCGACGCGCGCTACCCACAGTGCAAGGCGTACGCGCCATTTGCGGCGCCGCTGAGCCGGCCGCGGCAGATTTATGTGGCCGTGCAATTCGCCAGCTACGTGCTGGGCGGCAGTTACCTGCTGGCGGTCGGTGCGAGCCTGAGTACCCTGCAGTTACTGGTCGGCTTGCTGTGGGTGGCGTTCGGGCTCTACGTGATAGGCGCCTGGCTGGAGAACCGTTCATTCGCCACGCGCCTGGAAGTGCTGCGAGTGCTGGCCAACCTGCCGGTTGCATGGCTGGTCGCCGAGCAGACTGCGCTGCCGCTTCAGCCGCTGCTGGGCGCACTGGCGGCTTACAGCCTGTGCAGCCTGGCGGCGCTGTGGTGGTTGCCGGGCGAAGGCCATACGCGCGCCATGGAGCAGGTTGTAGCAACGCCCGAGGCATAGGTATTTAGCCCCAGGCATGGCCGCGGCCGTTGCGGCACAGGGTCGCAGCGTTGGTGCGCTGTCATACTTTGGTCATAATGACGGACTATAACGTCACACTCGCCCGTCAAACCGGGCTACGGAGTCCGTCGTGAGTTTCACCCCTGCCAACCGCCTGTTTCCCGCTACCCGTCTGCGTCGCAATCGCCGCGATGAATTTTCCAGGCGCCTGGTGCGCGAAAATCAGCTGAGCGTCGACGACCTGATCCTCCCGGTGTTCGTGCTCGACGGTGAAAACCGTCGCGAACCCATCGCCTCGATGCCTGGCGTAGAGCGCCTGTCCATCGACCTGCTGCTGCAGGAAGCGCAGACCTGGGTTGCGCTGGGCATTCCCGCCCTGGCGCTGTTCCCGGTAACGCCGCTGGAAAAGAAATCCCTGGATGGCAGCGAGGCCTGGAATCCGGACGGTATTGCCCAGCGAGCCATTCGGGCGCTGCGTGAAGCCTTTCCCGAGCTGGGGGTGATCAGCGACGTGGCGCTGGACCCGTTCACCACCCATGGTCAGGACGGCATTCTCGATGCCGATGGCTATGTGCAGAACGACATCACCGTCGATGCGCTGGTCAGGCAGGCGTTGTCCCATGCCGCCGCCGGTGCCCAGGTGGTGGCGCCGTCGGACATGATGGACGGCCGCGTGCAGGCGATCCGCGAAGCCCTGGAGCTGGCCGATCACAGCAACGTGCGGATCATGGCCTATTCGGCCAAATATGCCAGCGCCTACTACGGCCCGTTCCGCGACGCGGTGGGTTCGGCAGCCAACCTGGGCAAGGCGAACAAGGCCAGCTACCAGATGGACCCGGCCAATGGCGACGAAGCGCTGCATGAAGTGGCTGCAGATCTGGCTGAAGGCGCCGACATGGTCATGGTCAAGCCGGGCATGCCGTACCTGGACATCCTCTGGCGGGTGAAGGACGCTTACCGCGTGCCGACGTTCGTTTACCAGGTCAGTGGCGAATACGCCATGCACATGGCCGCGATCCAGAATGGCTGGCTCGGTGAAGCGGTGATCCTCGAATCGCTGACCGCCTTCAAGCGTGCGGGCGCCGATGGCATCCTTACCTATTTCGCCGTACGTGCGGCAGAACTGTTGAAGCAGGGGCGCTAGCCCCTCCGGGAAAGGCAATGAGCACCGAAGCATCCAGCAGCACCGAGTCAACCGACATCCTTCCGCTGGCCGACGAGGTCATGCAGGAGGTCGAGGTCGTGGAAAGCCCGCCGGTTGAAGCTCCAGCGCCGCCGCCTGCTCCGCCGCTGGTGGTGCCGAGCCTGGACGACAGCAGCCTGTACATCCACCGCGAACTGTCGCAGCTGCAATTCAACATCCGCGTGCTGGAACAGGCGCTGGACGAGTCTTATCCGCTGCTGGAACGGCTGAAATTCCTGCTGATCTTCTCCAGCAACCTTGACGAGTTCTTCGAGATTCGCGTCGCCGGCTTGAAGAAGCAGATCAACTTTGCCCGCGAGCAGGCCGGTGCCGACGGCTTGCAGCCGCACCAGGCGCTGGCGCGTATCTCCGAGCTGGCGCACGAGCAGGTCGGCCGTCAGTACGCAATTCTCAACGACGTGCTGTTTCCCGAACTGGCCAAGCACGGCGTCAACTTCATCCGTCGCCGCTATTGGACCACCAAGATCAAGGCCTGGGTGCGGCGCTATTTCCGCGACGAGATCGCACCGATCATCACCCCGATCGGCCTCGACCCGACCCATCCGTTCCCCTTGCTGGTGAACAAGAGCCTGAATTTCATCGTCGAGCTGGAAGGCATCGACGCCTTCGGCCGCGATTCCGGTCTGGCGATCATCCCAGCACCGCGTCTGCTGCCACGCATCATCAAGGTGCCCGAGGAGGTCGGTGGCCCCGGCGCCAATTACGTGTTTCTGTCCTCGATGATCCATGCCCACGCCGACGACCTGTTCCAGGGCATGAAGGTGAAGGGTTGCTACCAGTTCCGCCTGACCCGCAACGCCGACCTGTCGGTGGACACCGAAGATGTCGAAGACCTGGCACGCGCGCTGCGTGGTGAGCTGTTCTCCCGGCGCTACGGCGATGCGGTACGTCTCGAGGTGGTCGACACCTGCCCGCGGCCGTTGCTGGACTACCTGCTCAAGCAATTCAACCTGGGCGAAACGGAGCTGTACCGGGTCAACGGTCCGGTCAACCTGACGCGGCTGTTCAGCATCACCGGCCTCGACAGCCATCCGGAGCTGCAGTACACGCCGTTCACCCCGGTAATCCCCAAGCTGCTGCAGAACAGCGACAACATTTTCAACGTGATCAGCAAGCAGGACATCCTCTTGCTACACCCGTTCGAATCCTTCACGCCGGTGGTCGACCTGCTGCGCCAGTCGGCGAAGGACCCGCACGTACTGGCGATCAAGCAGACGCTGTATCGCTCCGGGGCCAACTCGGAAATCGTCGATGCGCTGGTCGAGGCTGCCCGTAACGGCAAGGAAGTAACCGCGGTGATCGAACTGCGCGCACGCTTCGACGAGGAATCCAACCTGCAGCTGGCCAGTCGCCTGCAAGCAGCCGGCGCGGTGGTGATCTACGGCGTGGTCGGCTTCAAGACCCACGCCAAGATGATGTTGATCCTGCGTCGCGAGAATGGCGACATCGTGCGTTACGCCCATCTCGGCACCGGTAATTATCATGCCGGCAACGCCAGGCTCTACACCGACTACAGCCTGCTTACCGCCGACGTGGCGCTGGGCGAAGACGTGTCTAAGATGTTCAGCCAGTTGATCGGCATGGGTAAAACCCTGCGCATGAAAAAGCTGCTGCATGCGCCCTTCACCCTGAAGAAAACCCTGCTCGATATGATCACCCGCGAAACCAACCTGGCCGCCGAGGGCAAGCCGGCGCATATCATCGCCAAGTTCAACTCGCTGACCGACCCGAAGATCATCCGCGCGCTGTACAAGGCCAGCCAGACTGGGGTGCGCATCGATCTGGTGGTACGCGGCATGTGCTGCCTGCGCCCCGGTATACCGGGCGTTTCGCACAACATTCAGGTGCGTTCGATCATCGGTCGCTTCCTTGAGCACACGCGGGTGTTCTACTTCCTCAACGAGGGCGAGGAAAAGATCTACCTGTCCAGCGCCGACTGGATGGAGCGCAACCTCGACAAGCGCGTCGAGACCTGCTTCCCGGTGGAAGGCAAGAAGCTGATCATGCGGGTGAAGAAGGAATTGGAAGCCTATCTGACCGACAACACCCAGAGCTGGGTGCTGCAGCCGGACGGTCGCTACCTGCGCAACAGCCCGACCGGCAACCAGAACCCGCGCAGCGCGCAGGCCGGTTTGCTGGACAAGCTGACGGGGCCGTTGGTCAGCGCGCGCTGAGGTCGATACCGATGCGCTTGAGCCATTCCGCTTCCTGGGTGAAATCCGCCTGGGTCAGCGGATTGGCGTCCAGCCAGTTGCCCGGGAAGACGATTTCCAGCGACTGATCGCTGGCCAGCAGCTGCACGGTCGGCATCTCCTGCGTGCCGCGGATGTGATGGAACAGGATCGCGAAGCGCAGCAGCACGCACAGGCGAATCAGCTTGATGCCTTCGGGGCCGAAGTCAGCGAACTTGTCCTTGGGGATGTTGCGCCTGTGCCCGCGTACCAGTAGCGCCAGCATCTGCTGGTCCTGGCGGGAGAAGCCGGACAGGTCGGAGTGCTCGATCAGGTAGGCGCCGTGCTTGTGATATTGGTAATGGGCGATGTCCAACCCCAACTCATGCACCCTTGCGCCCCACACCAGCAGGTCGCGGTGCCATTCGTCGTCCAGCTGCCAGGCTTCGGCAACCTGTGCCAGCGCTTCAAGCGCTTTCGCCTCGACCCGCGCCGCCTGCTCCAGATCGACGTGGTAGCGTTCCATCAGTGCGCTCAGGGTGCGCTCGCGCACGTCTTCATGGTGATGCCGGCCGAGCAGGTCGTAGAGCACGCCTTCACGCAGCGCACCTTCGGAATGGCTCATGCGCTGGATGTCGCAGGCGTCGAAGATTGCCTCGAGGATAGCCAGGCCGGCGGGGAAAATACCGCGTCGATCCGGCTTGATGCCGTCCAGGTCGAGCTTCTCTGCTTCGCCTATCTTGAACACCTTGCGCTTCACCCAGGCCAGGCCTTCCGGGTTGATTTCGCCGTTGCTGAGGCCGGCGGCCTGAATGGCCAGGCCAATCGCCTTGATGGTGCCCGAGGCGCCCACCGCATCTTCCCAGCCCTGACGACGCAAGGCGTGCTCGATGCCCATCAATTCCAGGCGCGCGGCGGTGTAGGCCTGGGCGTAGCGCGCAGGCGTGATCTTGCCGTCTCTGAAAAAGCGCTGGGTAAAGCTGACGCAACCCATCTGCAGGCTTTCGCGCAGCAGCGGTTCGAAGCGCTGGCCAATGATGAATTCGGTACTGCCGCCACCGATATCGGCGACCAGGCGTTTACCCGGCGTGTCGGCAATGCTGTGCGACACGCCCAGGTAGATCAGCCGAGCTTCTTCGCGGCCGGAAATGACTTCCACCTGGTGGCCCAGCACCTCCTCAGCGCGGCGGATGAACTCGGCGCGGTTGCGGGCTTCGCGCAAGGCGTTGGTGCCGACGATGCGTACTGCGCCTTCCGGCAGGCTGTTGGTCAGCTGAGCGAAACGGCGCAGGCAGTCGAGCCCGCGCTGCATGGCCTCTTCGCTGAGCAGGCGCTGTTCGTCGATACCGGCCGCCAATTGGACCTTGTCGCCCAGGCGCTCAAGAATGCGTATCTCGCCGTGGTCGGCTTTGGCCAGGACCATATGGAAGCTGTTGGAGCCCAGGTCGATCGCTGCAATCAATGGGAATGACTCGGCAGGGGTATGCGGCATGGCGGAACATCTCGATGCGGAACCGCGTCATCGTGCCACGATAGACCAGGCAAGCCAACGCATAGTGTTAAGGGCCCGGGGCGGTGCACCGGGTTTGCTGCGCACCGACCCATAGAGAAGCTCAATTGCGCTTGCCTTCCTGTGTGGGAAAAGCCGGGCTATGATGTCGGCCATCTTTTGCTTCCGAACACGGAGACTTTCCATGAGCGAATTCATCATCAATGTCAGCGATGCCAGTTTCGACCAGGACGTTATCCAGGCCGAAGGTCCGGTGCTAGTCGATTACTGGGCCGAGTGGTGTGGCCCGTGCAAGATGATTGCCCCGGTGCTGGACGAAATCGCTCAGACCTATCAAGGCAAGCTCAAGGTTTGCAAGCTGAACATCGACGAAAACCAGGACACTCCGCCAAAGTACGGCGTGCGCGGAATCCCGACGCTGATGCTGTTCAAGAACGGCAACGTTGAAGCGACCAAGGTCGGTGCCCTGTCCAAATCGCAGCTGGCAGCCTTTCTCGACAGCAACATCTAAGCGTCCAACGCTGCCGGAAGCCGCTACCGATCAAGGCCTCGCGCACCGCGGGGCTTTTTTCTGTGCGCAGGCTAGACGTATTCGTAAAACCGGTGTTACATTCGGCCTCGCTGCGTTTCCTACGTAGCCCCCTGCAAGCCGTCGCCGACGCATTCCTACTCGAATAAATTCGATACACAAGCAGACGACCCAATCGTCTTCTCCCGCGGCGCGGCTTCCCAAGCTAATAGCTTATTTCTCCCTCCTTCATGATTACGTCATTCCCTATGAATCTGACCGAACTCAAGCAAAAGCCGATTACCGAACTGCTGGAAATGGCCGAACAGATGGGCATCGAGAACATGGCCCGTTCGCGCAAGCAGGACGTGATCTTCTCGCTGCTGAAAAAACACGCTAAAAGCGGTGAGGAAATTTCCGGTGATGGCGTGCTGGAGATTCTCCAGGACGGTTTCGGCTTCCTCCGTTCAGCCGATGCGTCCTACCTCGCTGGCCCCGATGACATCTACGTCTCGCCGAGCCAGATTCGCCGCTTCAACTTGCGCACCGGCGACACCATTGTCGGCAAGATCCGCCCGCCGAAAGAAGGCGAGCGTTATTTTGCCCTGCTCAAAGTTGACACCATCAACTACGACCGCCCGGAAAATGCCAAGAACAAGATTCTGTTTGAAAACCTGACGCCGCTGTTTCCCAACAAGCGCCTGGTCATGGAAGCCGGTAACGGTTCCACCGAAGACATCACCGGCCGCGTGATCGATCTCTGTGCGCCGATCGGCAAGGGCCAGCGCGGCCTGATCGTTGCCCCGCCGAAAGCCGGCAAGACCATCATGCTGCAGAACATTGCGGCCAACATCACGCGCAATAACCCCGAGTGCCACCTGATCGTTCTGCTGATCGACGAGCGCCCGGAAGAAGTGACCGAAATGCAGCGCACCGTGCGCGGTGAAGTGGTTGCCTCGACGTTCGACGAACCGCCGACCCGCCACGTGCAGGTCGCCGAGATGGTGATCGAGAAGGCCAAGCGCCTGGTCGAGCACAAGAAGGACGTGGTCATTCTGCTCGACTCCATCACCCGTCTGGCCCGCGCCTACAACACCGTGATCCCGAGCTCCGGCAAGGTCCTCACCGGTGGTGTCGACGCCCACGCCCTGGAGAAGCCGAAGCGCTTCTTCGGTGCCGCGCGCAACATCGAGGAAGGCGGTTCGCTGACCATCATCGCCACCGCGCTGGTGGAAACCGGCTCGAAGATGGATGAAGTGATCTACGAAGAATTCAAGGGCACCGGCAACATGGAGCTGCCCCTGGATCGACGTATCGCCGAGAAGCGCGTGTTCCCCGCGATCAACATCAACCGCTCCGGCACCCGCCGTGAAGAGTTGCTGACCGCCGAAGACGAGCTGCAACGCATGTGGATTCTGCGCAAGCTGCTGCACCCGATGGATGAAATCGCTGCCATCGAGTTCCTTATCGACAAGCTGAAAGCGACCAAGACCAACGACGAGTTCTTTATGTCGATGAAGCGTAAGTAAAATCTGCTGCGCTTCGGTCCGCAAAAGCCGGGGAAAACCCGGCTTTTGTGCATCTGCAGTTTGCGTCACCTTCTGAAAGACCCACTTCGGCGCTAAACTTTGCGCCCTGATTGGCCCGGCTGACACGAGGCATCTGCATGCAGTATCGCGATCTGCGCGACTTTATCCGCGGTCTGGAACAGCGCGGCGAGCTCAAGCGTATCCAGGCACCGGTTTCCCCGGTGCTGGAAATGACCGAAATCTGCGACCGTACCCTGCGCAAGGGCGGCCCGGCGCTGCTGTTCGAAAACCCCACGGGTTTCGACATGCCGGTGCTCGGCAATCTGTTCGGCACACCCAAACGGGTGGCGCTGGGCATGGGCGCCGAAGAAGTCAGCGAGTTGCGCGAGATCGGCAAGCTGCTGGCCTTTCTCAAGGAGCCGGAGCCGCCGAAAGGTCTGAAGGATGCGTGGTCGAAGCTGCCGATCTTTCGCAAGGTGCTGGCCATGGCGCCCAAGGTGCTGAAAGACGCACCCTGCCAGGAAGTGATTGAAGAGGGCGACGACGTCGACCTCGGCAAGCTGCCGGTGCAGACCTGCTGGCCCGGTGATGTCGGCCCCTTGATCACCTGGGGTCTGACGGTAACCAAAGGTCCGAACAAGGACCGGCAGAACCTCGGCATCTATCGCCAGCAAGTGATTGGCCGCAACAAGCTGATCATGCGCTGGCTCAGCCACCGCGGCGGCGCCCTGGATTTTCGCGAGTGGTGCGAGAAATTTCCCGGTCAGCCTTATCCGGTGGCAGTGGCGTTGGGCGCTGATCCGGCGACCATTCTCGGTGCCGTCACTCCTGTCCCCGATAGCCTTTCCGAATATGCCTTTGCCGGCCTGTTGCGTGGCAATAAGACCGAACTGGTGAAGTGCCGCGGCAACGAGCTGCAGGTGCCGGCCAGCGCCGAGATCGTTCTCGAAGGGGTGATCCACCCCGGCGAGACGGCGGATGAAGGTCCCTACGGCGACCACACCGGCTACTACAACGAGGTCGACCGCTTCCCGGTGATGACCGTCGAGCGTATCACCCGCCGGCAAAAGCCGATCTACCACAGCACCTACACCGGACGGCCACCGGACGAGCCAGCAATTCTCGGCGTGGCGCTGAACGAGGTATTCGTGCCGATCCTGCAGAAGCAGTTCCCCGAGATCACCGATTTCTACCTGCCGCCGGAAGGCTGCTCGTACCGCCTTGCCGTGGTCACCATCAAGAAGCAGTACCCGGGCCATGCGAAGCGGGTGATGCTGGGGGTATGGTCGTTTCTGCGACAGTTCATGTACACCAAGTTCGTTATCGTCACCGACGACGACATCAATGCGCGCGACTGGAACGACGTGATCTGGGCGATCACCACGCGCATGGACCCCAAGCGCGACACGGTGCTGATCGACAACACGCCGATCGACTACCTCGATTTCGCCTCGCCGATCTCGGGCCTTGGATCGAAGATGGGTCTCGATGCGACGCATAAATGGCCCGGCGAAACTACGCGCGAATGGGGCCGGGCGATCGTGCAGGACGAAGCGGTCAAGCAGCGTGTCGATGCGCTCTGGGCAGAATTAGGAATCGATTGATGAAAGTCACCCTCAACCCTTCGGGTGCGGTGCTTGAGGTAAAGGCCGGCGAGCGCATTCTGGATGCTGCACGCCGCCTGGGTTATGACTGCCCGCAAAGCTGTCGCAATGGCAATTGCCACATCTGTGCGGCGTTGCTGGTGGAAGGGCGGGTGCGCCAGGGTGACGGCGAACTTGATCACGGCGAGTTGCTCACCTGCCTGGCTGAGCCGTTGCAGGACTGCGTGCTGCTGTGGGACGGCGTGCTTGCACCGGGCGAGTTGCCCGTGCGCGAGCTGGCTTGTCAGGTGCTGGCCTGTGACCAGGCGGGCGGCGACGTCTATCGCTTGCGTCTGCGAGTCCCGGCTGGCAAATCGCCGCGTTATCACGCCGGTCAGTACCTGCTGCTGCAGCGTGAGGGCGAGGACTATGCAGCCTTTTCCCTGGCGTCTGCGCCCCATGCCGGGCGCGAACTGGAGCTGCATATTCTCGCCCGCGACGAGGCGACGCTTGGCTTGATTGCCCAGCTGCGTCAGGGTGGCCTGGCGCGGGTGAAGATGCCGTTCGGCGATACGCACCTGGCGGAGTTGCCGGATGGGCCGCTGGTGCTGATCGCGGCTGGCACCGGCATGGCGCAGATGCACAGCCTGATCGAGCATTGCCGTGAGCATGGCTTCGAGCATCCGGTGCACCTGTACTGGGGCGCGCGCCGGCCGGAAGACTTCTATGCGCTGCCGCACTGGGACGAATGGCAACAGTTGGACAACCTCATCCTGCACCGAGTGGTAAGTGATCAGTGCGGTTGGGAAGGCCGCTGCGGTCTGCTTCACGAAGCCGTGCGCGAAGACTTCAGCGATCTGCAGTCGCTGCACGTTTATGCCAGCGGTTCGCCAGCAATGGTCTACGCAACGCTGGATGCCCTGGTCGAGGCTGGGTTGGACGCACGGCAGATGCGTGCCGATGTGTTCGCCTACGCACCACGCCCGCCCGTCGAATAATTCCCTTTCTAAGATTCCCCAGAAATGCCCTGATTTGGGGCATTTCACGCCTGTTTTCTGGATAACGCGCGGGCGAAGAGTGACCTGCTCCGGCTATTTGCGCTTAATTTATTAGTGATCGATATAAAATTATTGAGCCTGGCCGTCAGGCTGCGCTAGGATCGGCCCTGCTTTAGGACTAAGCCGCTCTGCGCCGCGGCTGATGGCCTGGGACACCCTCTTTTCACGTCGGTCGCAGGGAGGCAAGTGAAGTTATGACCAGCAGCATGTTTCATTCGCGTAACGACCTAATGAAGCTCCTCGAACTCGCCCAGTGCTGCATCAAGGCCAGCAGTGACAAGGAGGAGGTCGACCAGGTGGTCGAACTCGCCAAAAGCGTCATTCCTTTCTCATCCCTGGTGATCTGCCTCGACAACATTGCCACGGCGGATCCGCAGACCGGCCGGCAGTTGCTCAATTACGGCTACAGCGCCGAGTGGGTCGAACTGTACTTTCGCAAGTCGTTTCAGCTGCAGGATCCGATCCTGAAGCTCGCGCAACAGGAGTCCGGGGCTTTTTCCTGGGCGTTGGGCTACGCCCAGAACGTCGCCAGCAAGGAGTTTCTCGGCTTGTCCCAGGACTTCGTCGGTAACAACGGCATCGCCTGTGCGGTCAGCGGTCGCACGCGTACCAGCACCACATTGATCTCCATGACGTTGCCGGACCACGAGCGGGCCGAGGATTACGTCGATGCCCTCGAATACCTGGCGCCGCACCTGCATGAAATATTCAACCGGCAGGGCAGCCTGAACCGCCACAGCCTGATGGCGCCGGATATTTCACAGCGCGAGCTGGAGGTGCTGCACTGGGCCAAGGAAGGCAAGAGCACCTGGGACATCTCCAACATCCTCAGCATTTCCGAGCGCACGGTGAAATTCCACTTCGGCAACATCTTCCGCAAGCTCGACGTGCTCAACCGCTCCCAGGCCATCGCCAAGGCAATTCATTTCGGGGTGATTGCGGTCTAGTAGGCGCGGGCGAGCGCCGGTTGCGGCTGATCGAGCGCATCGGTGAAGAACGGCGGCGCCACGGCGAGGAACGCCCGCAGGTCGATGCGTAGAGCCAGTGTCTGCACCCCGTCGGGCATCTGCACTTGCGGGCCGAGGCGATCACAAGGCAGGCCCTTGCTCAACAGCAGGCGATAGACGGGTTCCGCCACTACCACGTACCAATAGCGGGTTGCGGTGGCGAGCGACTGGTCGACGATGCCTTTGATCAAGAGGTCGAACACGCCGAAGCCACCGAGCTGCCGATGCCCACGGTAATTACGCGCGACCGCCAGGCGCGACACTTCCAGACTGTCCGGTTCGAAACGCGCCGCAACGCCGGGCTCAAGCAGGAAGTCGAAGCACTCGCTGAGCATCCACGGCGCACCGTATGGGGTGATGCGCAGGTAGCCGGCCGGTAGCCAGCGGTGGATGACAGCCACATGCACGCTGAAGGAATCGAAGCGATCGCGTTCCTGACCGTCCGCGCTGGGTGTCACCCAGCGCAGTTCGTGGGCGAACACCGCCTCGCGCAATTGCCGACAGGCCGGCAACTGGCTCAGGCGGTCGCTGACCAACAGCTTGAAATCCCGTGAATGAGCGGCTTGCGAGTGTGCGTGCATGATCGTCTCCCCGGCGCTGGAATGTGCTGGGGAGGGACTGTAGAAGCGCTTTTACGCAACCGGCAGCTGTCTGATCGGGCAGTTGCCGGTTATTTCCAAATAACCCTACCGCGGGTTCAAGGGCGGTCGATCGGGTAGTTCGGGAAGGGGTTCTTGAACTGGATGTTCGGGCTCAGCTGGGTCAGCAGCGGGTCAACCTTGAGCAGGGTGATGCGCCATTTGCCTGGAGCCACGGCTTTCAGGCCGAGGGTGTTGTTACTGACGAACAGCTGAGGGCCGGGTGTCGGGTCGAACGGCTTCGGATCGCCGGAAACCGCGGTAATGTTTTGGTGCACCATGACGTTGAAGTTCAGCTCGATGGTGCCAGTACCGGCCAGCCGCCCGCCGTTGTACTTGCTCATGTAGGGCGCGCTCAGGGAAAACGAAGCGCTGTCGCGAATGCTCGCCAGACCCTGGGTGGCGATTGCCAGTGCGGCGGCGCGGCCATTGGAGATGTTGCCGCCGATATTGATGTGGATGCCGTTGTCGACGGTTTCATCGAAGCACTTTTCCACCTTTTCCAATACGCCCGGTTGCAGCTTGTGGTTGGACGCCTCTGGAATGCACAGGAAGAACCGACGAACCACTTGGTTGGCCTCGAAGTAGGCACTCTGCCGGGTCAGGCTGTCGCTGATGAACGTCAGGTTGGCGAGCTTCTCCATCAGCGGCGGTTGGCCGCGTAACGAATCCGCCTGGGCGAACGAGGGGCTGGCCAGGCCAACGGCGAACAGCACAAGGGTGGCGCGAAGGGTCGGGTGCATGGTGTCTCCTCAGGATGGTGTTGATGGGGTGTGGGGTTTGTCGGCGAGTGGATAGGCGCGGGTGGAACCAGGCTCCTGGCGGGTCCAGTTGCGCACGTCATGCTCGAGGGTGGAGTCCTTAAAAATGGTGAAGTCCGGGCAGGCAAAGCGGATGCTGCCGACCCGCGTCAGAATCGGCTTGTAGCCTTGCAGACCCGCGTTGTTGAGCACGCAGCCGATCTGCTTGACCGCGCGGAACAGCTTGACGTTGAGCTGTGCCTGGCTGTCGCCGATCATCTTGTGCAGGTGCTCGCGCTCGACCCAGCCGAGGCTCATCGGGTCGGTTGCGGCATCGCCGTTGAGTGTCTGGCGCGCCTGTTGCTGCTGGCAGAACTCGCGGGCCAGCAACAGCAGTACGTAATGGTGCACGCGCTCGCCCAGGTCGAGCTGGCGGTCGCCCAGGTCGATCAGCAGCTGAACGTGCCAGTCGTCAGCGCTGACCTTGAAGATGAAACGTGGCGCGGCGACCTCGGCCAGGCGCTTTGCAGGAGCCGGCACCTCGGTCGTGTTATCAGGCGCGTGGGTGTCGAAGGAGTACGCCGCGGCAGTGGTTTCGCCGCTGACTGACAGCCCCGTCAACTGGCTGATCGCTTCGGCGTAGCGGCTGGCCTTCTGCGCATGGGGAATGGCGTAGTTGCTCAGCAGTTGATTGAGCGCCAGCGGGTTGCCCTGGGCAGGACCGGAGAAGACCGCGCCGTGGACGAACTGGATGCCGTTGGCGATCGCCGACATGCTGTTCGCCAGGGCAAAGCCATGGCGGTCATTGCCCTTGAAGGCGAGCGCCGGGCCGGTCTGCGGCAAATCGGGAAACTGCTCGAGCAGGTGGTTCAGCAGATTGCGAACGCCCAATGGCGTGAGGCGGGCTTGCTGGTCACAGAGCGTGATGCGGGCAATGCCGACGTGCTGGGCGAACTCGACGCATACCTGCAGCTGCTGCGGCGACGCGCCCGGGGCGTCCTGCAGCACCAGGCATTGCTTCAGCCCGTGGCGCTGCAGGCAGTGCGCGGTGTCGATCAGCGCTTCCAGTTGCTCGCCAATCTGCTCGCAACTGCGTCCGCCAAGCTGCACGCGTAACTGAATGCCGCATTGCGGATGGCGCTCGGCCAGACGTATCAGCCGCTCGAGGTCCGGTTGTACCGGTGCGTCCAGCCAGGGCGTGAGGCGCGGGGCGCGTTCGCGCAGCTCTAACAGCAGCTCGTCCAGATCGGCTTCGTGGCCATGCAGTCGGCCCAGCACCAGGTCGGTGACGGGCGACTGCGCCAACTGGTCGACGACCGCCAGCCAATGCGCGCGGCTATCCGCCGCGAGCAGGCAGGGGGTGTGGTCCACGCAGCCGCGAAACGAAGCAGGCAGCGGGAAGCGGTTCCAGTCGCTAAATTCGGCGAAGTGGGCCGTGGCGGTGGGTTGCCGGTTCATGCCTTCTCCCTTGGCGAGTCAGACAACACGGGTGGATGCCGGCACGGGCGTGGCGTGACCGCGCCAACCGAGCGCTTTGCTCAGCAGCAGACCCAGCAGCGCGCACCAGATCACCACGAAGCCGGCCAGGGCGAAGCTGCCGACCGGCTCGGCGAACAGCAGCACCGCGAGCAAAAACATCAGGGTCGGGTTGAGGTATTGCAGGAAGCCCACGGTGGTCAGCGACAGCGTCTTTACCGAAGCGATGTACAGCCACATCGGTACCGTGGTGATCAGGCCCAGCGCGATCAAAAGGCCCCAGTCGCCGAGCGAGTACGCGATTTGCGGCCCGGCCTGCAGGCTGTAAATCAACAAGGCACTGGCGGGAATCGCGGCAATCATGGTTTCCATGCCCAGGCCGATCAGCGCGGGCACCGTCGAACGTTTCTTCACGGCGCTGTACAGCGCGAAACTGGCCGCCACGGTCAGACCAACCCAAGGCACCTGCAGCACCGGGTTGGAGCAGACGATCAGCAGCACGCCGACCAGGCAAAGCCCGCCGGCTAGCCATTCGCGGCGGCCGCTGGGTTCGCCGAACATGCAGTGGGCAAGCAGCACGCTGAGCAACGGCGACAGGTAGTAGCCGAGGCTTGCGTCCAGCAGGCGATCGTTGGCCACCGCCCAGATCACCAGAAACCAGTTGCAGGCGATCAAGCCGCTGCTCACCAGCAGCAACCCCAGCTGGCGGGGGCTGCGTAGCACCTGCACGGCCTGGCCCAGGGCGCCGCCCAGGGCGAGAAAGAGCATGCACCAGACCAGCGAGCCCAGCACCCGGTAGGCGAACACGTCCCATACCGGCAGGTGGGCGAGCAGCTTGAACAGCAAGGTGGCCGATGCCCAGAGGACGAAGGCGCTGACGTTCAGCAGCAGCGCCCGCCGTGGGCAGTCAAGCGAGGCGTGCGGCGCGAATGGATTGGGCATGCTCGGGCTCACTCAGTCGCGCGTCAGGCTGACCTTGCCCAGCGCCTGGCCGGATTCGGCATAGGCGTGGGCAGCGGCGATCTCGCGGTAGGCGAACCGGCGCGGGTCGACCAGGGCGCGCAGCTGCCCGCTTTCCGCCAGCTTGGTGGCTTCGGCGAGGATGAAACCGTGATGTTCCATGCCCACCCCGGTCGCCATCGGCCAGGTCATGTTGACGCAATGCACCGTCTGCTTGCGCGCCCAGGCGACCGTCATGTCCAGCTTGCCCATGGCCAGCACGGTGACCACGGTGCCGCCGACGCGGGTGGCCAGCAGGCTCTGCTCGAAGGTTTCGCCGCCCACGGTGTCGACCACCAGGTCGAAGCCGACGCCCTCGGTGCAGCGCTCGACGTACTGGGCGACATCCTGTTCGCGGTAGTTGATGGTCTCGTCGGCGCCGTATTCGCGCGACAGGGCGGCTTTCTCGGCACTGCTGACGGTGGTATAGACCGTGGCGCCTTTCCACTTCGCCAGTTGCGCGGCGACATGGCCGACCCCACCGGTGCCGCCATGCACCAGTACGCGGTCGCCGGGCCTGATCGACGCCTTGTCGATCAGGCCTTCCCAGGCGGTGATCAGCACCAGCGGCAGCACCGCGGCTTCGGCCATCGACAGGTTGCTCGCCTTGCGGGCCACCAGGGCGGCGTCCACCACCATGAAATCCGCCAGCGCACCCTGCCGCCCGCGTATGCCACCGGCGCAGCCGTAAACTTCATCGCCCACGGCGAAGCCCTGCACGCCCTCGCCAATGGCTGTCACGCGGCCGGCGAAGTCGCCGTGCAGGATTGCCGGAAAGTCGTGGGTGAAGGTCGGGAAGTCGCCGCGCCGCAGTTTGTAGTCCAGCGGATTGATGCCACTGGCCGCCACCTTTACCAGCAATTGGCCGGGGCCAGCCTGCGGCGCAGGTAATTCGACTTCTTCAAAGATGTCGGCGGGGCCGAAGCCATTGATCACGAATGCTTTCATAGCGAATACTCACAGGTGTGGGTGATGAAACTGTCCATCAGGTCATTGAAGCGGGCGGGGTCTTCCACGTGCGGGCAGTGGCCGCAGCCGTCGAACAGCACCGTCTGCAGGCTGCCTGGGGCGAACGTCGCCGGGCGCGCGCAGGCGTCGGCATCGATAAAGGCGTCCTCGCGGCCTTGCACCAGCAGCACCGGTACCGGGCTGACTGCCAGCAACGCGACTTCATCGGCGAACGCACCGCTGCCGAGGCTGGCGCCCAGGGCGCTGCGCACCTGCGGGTCGGTGCCGCGAATGAGATTTTCCACGTGGTGCAGCTGGTGCTGATCCAGGCGCGCCGGGTTGACGAACGCGCGGGCCAGACGCATCACCTCGGCGTCATCGAGTTCAGCCTGGAACACCAGGCCATCCGCCGGGTTGGGGTGAAACAGCTGGCCGGCATTGCTGGCGTTAAACGGCGGCGCGCCGATCAGCGCGAGCCCGCGGATGCCATTCAGGCGCGGCAGTGCTTCGAGCGCCGCATGGCCGCCGAGGCTGTGGCCGAATACCAGGTAGTCGCGCAGCTGGGCCTGTTCGATGAACTCCACCAGCGCATCGGCATACCCGGCGAAGCTGTACTGGCTGGGCGTCAGCGGCGCCGACTGACCGTGGCCAGGCAGATCGAGGGCGATCAGCCGATAGCGCGCACCGAGTGCCTCGAACTGCGCGGCGAAGGCGACAGCGGCCGATGAGTTGCCATGCAGCAACAGCACGCAGGGGCCGTTGCCGTCGCTGACGAGGTAATGCAGCGGGCCGGTGGAAAGCTGGATATGGGCAGATTTCATGAAACCACCTCTGCGGCTGAAATGAAGTCGAGCAAGCCCTGATGCAGCTTGCGTTGCAGAAGGCCGATGCACGCCTCGTCCATCAGCGGTGTGGGGAAGGTGAAACACAGCGACAGCGATTCGCCAAAGCCGGTGATGTGCAGCGCCACGGCAAAGTTGCCGGCCACCCGCGAGGCAGCGTTGGCGTAATCGAACAGCTGAAACTCGCGGTACTGCGGAAAGCGGATTTCGCCGTGGTTGGTCAGCGCGATGCCGTGGAGAAAACCCTGTTGTGAACGCAGCGACTGAATACGCGAGCGCATCGCTTCCAGGCCTTGCCCGGGCTGGCGTTCGGCCTGGGCCGGTAGGCTGGCTTGCAGCTGGCGTTGATAGTCGATGGCCAGGCTGAGCAACGAACGGCCTTCCACCTGCAGGCACTGGTTGGCCACGCCGATAAAGCAGCCAATGGCCTCATGACCGATGGGCCGAGCGGCCCGCCGACGCAGCGACACCGCGGTGTTGATGCGAATCTGCGTGCCGAAGTCGAGCTCGCCGGCGGCTTTGAGTAGCGCGCCGGCGAACAGCGAGTTGAGGCTCAGGCCCTGGGCTTTGGCCAGCTGGCGCAGCTCGCGGCTGGTGGCGCTGTCCAGCACCAGGCGGCGCACGCCGGTGCGCCGGCGTGCCAGGGGTTCGTTATGGAAAAAGCCGACAGCTGCGGGTGTCACGCACGGCTGTATCGGTTCCCGCGCGGGGGCGAGATGGTCTTCCAGGGCGGCCGCCAGTGGCACCTGCTGCTCGCTCGGGTGGGCGCCGAACTGCTGGCTTTCGCACAGGCTGAGCAGCTCGCCGAGCAACTGGGTCAGGCTGACGGCATCGGTGATCGCGTGGTGACAGGTCAGCAACAGGTGATGGTGGCTGCGGTCCGGCGTGGACAGCAGCAACAGCCGCCAGAGTTGCCGCTGCGCATCCAGCACGCTGTCGAGCTGGCGCTGCAACAGCGTCGCGGGCGAATGACCGGTGGGCAGGGTATGGCTCTGCACGCGAATCTGGCTGAAGGGTACATCGGCCTTGAAGTGCAGTGCCTGCGCCTGTTCGACGATGCGGCTGTGCAGCAGCGGGTGGCGCAGGTGCAGGGTCTGCGCGGCAGCGTGCAGGGTGGCCGCCGACAACGTGCCGGTGAAACTCAGCAGGCTGACGGTCTGCGTGCTGCCGTTGAGCTCGTGCATCAGCGCCATGCTGGTTTCGATCTGGCCGAGCGGGCGGCTCTGCACGGTGGGTGTTGGGGTCGCGATCATCCGGCCAGTTGCTCCACCTGGGCCTGGCGCACGCTTGGGTAGTGGCGTTCGAGCAGGGCTTCGAGGCTGCGGGTATCGCCCAGATGGCCGCGGCAATCGACAAACAGGTCGGGACGTACCAGCAGGAATTCGCCTTCGACCAGCTGCCAGGCGTCGCGCAGTTGCTGTTGCGGGTCGGTCACGCAGCTGGCAAGCGCAAGCCCGGCCACCGGTTGCCCCAGCCAATGAATGCGCAGGCGCGAATGCAGCGGCTGCACCAGGGCCAGCAGGCGTTCGAGCGCCTGCTCATCCGGCTGTTGCGGCGCCACTATCAGCAGGCTGTGCTGCGCCTGGCCAAGTAGCTGCAGGTCTTTCTGCGCTTCGCTATAGGGCAGTTGGCAGCCGGCCTGCATGTCGCTCAGCGGCGTGCCGTAGTGCAACGTCAACCCGGCGGTCTCCAGGGGAAAGCGGCGGATGAAGGCGCGGTTGGCCACGCGTGGCAGGTAGGCCTGCTCGTCCACGGGCTGGTGGCGGTTCAGGCGGGCAATCAGCGACGTGGATTTGTCGGTCTTGGCCAGCAGGTTACGGGTGTTCTGCTCGCGCTCTTCGACATAGGACTGCAGCAGCGCATCGTTGCCCAGGCCACTGAGGCGATAGCCAAGCTTCCAGCCGAGGTTGAACGCGTCAGCAATGCCGGAGTTCATACCGAACCCGCCAATCGGGCTGAACAGGTGCGCCGCGTCTCCGGCGAGAAACACGCGACCGCGGCGAATGGTGCTCGCCGAGCGGTTGTAAAAAGGGGCGCTGGACAACCAGATAGGATCGCTGACCCGCAGCCCAAAAATCTCGTAGCGCGCGATGTAGGCGCGGATTTCCTCCAGGCTTGGCTTGTAGCCGGGCGCGCACTGTTCGTTCACCTTGATGACAATGCGGTGATAACCGTCCTTGAGCGGCAGCAGAATCAGGAAGCCGTCGTCGCGGATGAAGTAGAAGCCTTGCTCCTTGGCGCCATCCCATTCGATCCGCAGGTCGGCAAGGATGAAGTGCATGTCGTAGTCGTAGCCGCTGAACTCCAGCCCCAGCTCGCTGCGCACCTTGCTCAGGCCGCCGTCACAGCCGACCACGTAGCTGAAGCGCTGGCGCTCGACACCGCGCGGAGTGCGCAGCTCGACACTGACATGATCGTCCTGCTGGCTCAGGCCGAGCAGTTCGCACTCACGCTCGAGCGAATGGCCGAGGCGCTGCAGCTGCGCTTCCAGCACCCGCTCGGTTTCCGGCTGCGGCAGCATCAGAAAGAACGGAAACTTGCTCGGCAGGCGCGCGAAGCGCGCGCGCATCAGCGGCCGGTTGTCGTAGACCAGGTTGATCACTTCGGTTTTGTGGCCCAGGCCGACCAGGGTTTCGGCGACACCCAGGTCGTCCAGCAGGCTCAGCGAAGCGGGGTTGATGCTCAGTGCCTTGGAGCCGGACGGCTCCTTCGCGCGCTTCTCGATCAGCCGAAAGCCGATGCCGAAGCGTTGCAGTTGCAGGGCCAGGGTCATGCCGGTCGGGCCGCCCCCAACGATCAATACATGCGGTTTCATCTACGCGATTCCTCTTTGCCGGTGGGTGGTCGGCGGCTCCAGCCGAGCCGCCGACGCCGTGCGACTCAGATGTTGGTGCCCTTGAGGATGGCGTCCGGGTAGCGTTTGCCGGCGATGGCCTGGGGCGCGAAGATCTTGCCCAGCATGGCCGAGGCGGCGACGTCCAGTTGCAGGTCCTGCGCGGCGAAGTTGCCGGCCAGATACTTGATCCGCTTGGTGCCGGGAATCACATGGAGGTTTTCGTACTGGTCCAGCAGCCAGGCCAGCGCCAGCTGTGCAGGCGTGCATTCCAGTTCGCCGCTGAGCTCTTCGAGCGCCTTGACCAGCTGCAGGTTGCTGTCCAGGTTTTCACCCTGGAAACGCGGCAGCTTGGCGCGGAAGTCGCTGTCGGCGCTGGCCTGTTCGATGTGCTCCTTGGTGATGGCGCCGGTGAGGAAGCCGCGACCCAGCGGGCTGTAGGCGACCAGGGCAATGTTCAGTTCTTCCAGGGTCGGCAGGATCTGTTCTTCCAGGTCGCGGCTCCACAGCGAGTATTCGCTCTGCAGTGCGGCGATCGGGTGCACCGCATGGGCCTTACGCAGGGTCTCAGCCGACACTTCGGAGAGGCCGATGGCTTTGATCTTGCCTTCCTGCACCAGCTCGGCGAGTGCGCCGACGGTTTCTTCGATCGGCGTGTTGGGGTCGCGACGGTGCACGTAGTACAGGTCGATGCAGTCGGTGTTCAGGCGCTTCAGTGATTCCTCGCAGGCCTTCTTGACGTATGCGCGGGAGCCGTCGATCAGCAGGTTGTACTTGTCGCTCGGGTCGCGGTAGATGCCGAACTTGGTTGCCAGGAGGAGCTCGTCGCGGCGGCTGCCGAGCTGCTTGATGAACTTGCCCAGCAGTTCTTCGTTATGGCCGCGGCCGTACATGTCCGAAGTGTCGAAATGGCGGTAGCCGAGATCGAGGGCAGCGTGCAGGGTTTCCAGGGATTGCGCGTCATCGGTTTCGCCGTAGAACTCGCTCATACCCATGCAGCCCAAGCCGACTGCCGGGACGCTCTTGTTCGCCAGGATTCTGTTCATATCGCTCTCCAAATAAGGGGTACGCGCCGCGATGCCAGCGGCCAGGGTTGAAGTTGCACGTTACCGAGCCTGCCGCGTGGGCATCACTGTTCGAACGGACAGGTCGGGGCAGGTAAAAGAAAGGGAGACCGGCGGGCCGGTGCTCCCTTCAAGGGGAATGGGCGAATCGCGCCGCTTTCAAGCGGCTTCGATGATGTTCCAGTTGCGTTGCTGACACAGGTCGCGGGTCGCCTGGTCGGGGTTGACCATCGCCGGGTAGCCGACCTGTTCGAGCATCGGCACGTCGGAAATGTCGTCGCCGTAGGCGTAGCAGTGCTGCGGCTGCAGACGGTGCTCGCGGGTGAACGCCAGGACGCCGTCGGCCTTGCCCTGGCCGATGGTCGGGCGACCGAGCAGCCGCCCGGTGTAGCAGCCTTCGCGAACCTCCAGCGGCGCAGCGATCAGAAAGCCCACGCCGAGCTCTTCAGCGAGCGGTTCGAGAATCGCCGCGAAGGAGCCGGAGACCAGCACGGTGCTCGCGCCCTGGCGCTGGTGCCAGCGGATTTCCTCAAGCATGCGGCTGAAGAACAGTCCGTCGTTGCGCCGGACCTGGGCGTACCAGGCACGGCCAAGGCTGCGCACCAGCTCGACGTCGAGGCCAGCGTAGATGCTGTAGTAGAAGCGATTGATCGCCTCGCGCGGCTGGCCCTGGTCGATCATCTGCTGCAGCGTCTGGCGGTATTCCTGCACCCGAGCGGACTCGGCGATGCGCAGGTGGTCGATCAGGTAGTCGAGAAAGCTGAACATGCTCTTGATGCTGATCAGCGTGCCGTCCACATCGAAGAATGCCGACCAGCCATGGGCGTTTTCAGGCGCGCTTTTCATGGCTGACCTCCGGATGCAGCTCGCTGTGAATGGCCGCTACAGCCAGGCCGGCTTCCTTCTGCGCGATGAAGGCATCGGGGTAGGTGGAGAACTTGGTCTTGACCACGCAGCAGGTCTGCTGGGCCTGGATGATCGACATGCGTACCTCGAAGCGCTGTGAGCCGCTGCGTGCGCTGACCTTGTGCTCGAGTACCTCGTAGAGAATGGTCATCGGCAGTGGAAAGACGAAGCGCAGGTATTCGGTGTCCATGGTGTTGATCACGAAATAACTGCTGTGCGGCTCGTTCTGCAGGTAGAACTCTTCGCTGACGGCAAGAAAGGTCTGCCGCGCAGCTTCGGTGAGCACCATGCCCTGGATGTGCTGGCCGGTGATGTGGTCGCTCATCTCGGCGCAGCGTTCGTCGAGCAGCACGTCGACCTCGTAAGAGTTGTGGGTCAGCCGGCGCGGCATGCTGATCATCGAGTTCTGCTGCTGGTGCTTGTGTGCATGGGCGCGGCCCGCTTTGAGCGGTTTGGCGAAGTCCGCCAGCCAGGGCTTTTTCAGCGATGCGGTTTTATCCAGCAGACGCCCGATCTGTTCCTCGGAGACGCCCTGACCCAGTTGAAAACGCAGGTTGCGTTCGTTGAGCAGGTCGCCATCAAGAATGGCCTCCAGCTCACTGACGGCCATCACGTGCGCGTTTTCGGCGAACAGTTTGAATTTGTCGCCGACGATGAAGATTCTTTCCACAGACATAGCGGTTTCCCTTTAGCGAATGGCCTTGAAAAGCATTGGTGCCGGATGATTGAGGACGGCAGTCAAGGAGCCGCTGGCATCCGCGTGCTTCTCCGAGCGCGCTTCGATGGTCGGCGGCGCCAGCTAAGCGCGTGTATTAGCTAGCGATCGCTAAAGTAGTCGTGCGAGTGGTCTCTGTATATTTCAAGACATTTCAGCGCATAACAGCTGGGAAGGGCGCGCGTTGCAGGCGCGCAGGTGGCAGGGTCAGGCGGTTGGCCAACCGGCCATGGCCTGGTTGGCCATGGCGTGCAGCTCGGCTGCATCGGCGCCGTCGCGTGCCTGGATCGACATGCCCTGGATGATCGCGCCGAAGAAGCGCGCCAGGCTGTGGCAGTTGGTGCTGGCGGGCAACTCGCCGCTGTCCTTGGCTTGCTCGAATCGCTGGCTGATGGCGCCGAGGGTGGCAACCCGCAGTTCGCGCATGGTGTGCGCCATCTTGTGGTGCAACGCGGCGCTCGCCACCAGGCCGGTGGAGACGATGCAGCCGGGCGGATGGGTATGGGCGGTGAACTCGTCGGCGGCGTTGCGCAGAATCTGCTGGGCGAAGCTGCGTGCGTCGCTGGCCTGTTCTAACGCGTTTCGAACGAAGTTACCCGGCCCTTGCAGGTACAGCTCAACCACTTCCAGATAGAGTTGTTCCTTCGAGCCGAAGGCGGTGTACAGGCTGGGTGGCGCGATGCCCATGGCCTGCACTAGATCGGCGATCGAGGTGCCTTCATAGCCCTGTTGCCAGAACAGCTGCAGCGCCGTGTGCAAGGCATCCTCGCGATTGAAGCTGAGAGGCCGCCCGCGCCTAGAATTTCCGTTGGTCTTTTTCATAGCGGTCATTATTTAAATCGCGGATATGACTCGTCAAGGGCAGCTGCGCGCGCCGCGCGGTTTACCGGCAACCTTGTTGCGCAGCACTCATGAGCCACCGAGCAGTGGGTACGCATTAACGGATAGGGGTATCTCTGCGGGCTGGCCAGCATGGCGTGGCAGTGCACGCCAAGACGTGCTCAGAGGATTTCGTCGATCTGGATGATGGGCTGCAGGTCGGTGTAGTTGGGGATGTCGCTGAGCACCCATTCACGGTGTTCGCTCATCACCTGGGCGAAGGCTTCCGGCGAGCGGATATGGGTGTTGAGCAGGCACAGGTAGGCGGCAGCAGAGCCGTCTACCGCCTGCAGACCGCGCCGAAGCTCGGTGCGCAATACGTTGTCGCCGAGCAGCTCGAGCATCATCGGGATGTGGCGGTCGCGGTAATAGGCGAAGTCGAATCGACAATCCGGTTGGTTCGGATACAGCACGGTAACGCAATACATGGTGGACGCCTCATGCGAGCGGAGGCGTCAGTATGGATAGCCCTGGAAACAGCTCGCCAGTGTCCGAATGGACAGCTGGCGAACGGGCTTAGCGTACCTGCACGACAATCTTGCCGACCGCCTTGCGCTGACCAAGGGTGTCGATTGCCGCAGCGGTCTGTTCCAGCGGGAAGGTCTGCGAAACCAGTGGCTTGACCTTGCCTTCGGCGTGCCAGGCAAACAGCTGCTGAAAATTCGCGGCGTTGTCCTGCGGCTGGCGTTGGGCGAACGCGCCCCAGAACACGCCAACGACCGCAGCGCCCTTGAGCAGGGTCAGGTTGACCGGCAGTTCGGGAATGCGCCCGCTGGCAAAACCGACCACCAGCAGCCGGCCATTCCAGGCAATGCTGCGCACCGCCTGGTCGAAAAGGTCGCCGCCGACCGGGTCGTAGATCACGTCCGCACCCTGGCCGCCGGTCAGGCGTTTGATTTCGTCCTTCAGGTTGCCGTCGGTGTAGTTGATCAGTTCGTCGGCACCGGCAGCCTTGGCTACCTCGAGCTTTTCTGCGCTGCTGGCCGCGGCGATGACCCGGGCGCCCATGGCCTTGCCGATTTCGACGGCTGCCAGACCGACACCACCGGACGCGCCCAGCACCAGCAGAGTTTCGCCGGCTTGCAGATTGGCACGCTGCTTGAGCGCGTGCATCGAAGTGCCGTACGTCATGCCGAACGCGGCAGCGCTGGCAAAATCCATACTCGCCGGGATCGGGATGACGTTGTAGCCCGGCACCGCGACCTGCTCCGCGAAGCTGCCCCAACCGGTAAGCGCCATGACCCGATCGCCGACGTTCAGATGACTGACTTTTTCGCCGACGGCGCTCACCACGCCTGCCGCTTCTCCGCCTGGGGAAAACGGAAAAGGCGGTTTGAACTGATACTTGCCTTCGATGATCAGGGTGTCGGGGAAATTCACGCCCGCGGCGTGCACGTCCAGCAGGATCTCGGTCTTCTTCGCTTCGGGGCTGGCGATTTCTTCCAGTACCAGGGTTTCGGCGGGGCCGAAGGCTTTACACAGCACGGCTTTCATCGGGCTTTACCTCTGCGGGTGACGGGGCTTGCAGTGTAGGTGCGAGCGACTCAGGGTCAACGAGCATCGCTGGTTATGATGGTCATGCATAAGCATTGGGCTTGGGCCGCGAGGTTGCTGTGGCTATGCTAGGGTGCGTTCTCGACGGCCCCGCGTTTACCCGTGCCGGCTGGGCTTGTGAGCACTTGGCGCGGCGAAGGTACCTGTTGCAACGCATACCCATAGGTCTTGGAGAAACACCCGTGAAAGTCTGGATCGCATTGCTGTTGGCGTTTTCCCTGTCGTCTATGGCGCAGGCCGAGGAAGACGAGGAAGCCACAGAGGCCGCTGCGCCGGTTGTGGCTTACATCGGGCTGATGCCCGCGCTGGTCGGCAATTTTGGCGCGGGGCCGAAGCTCAAATTCTTCAAGGCGGATATTTCGCTGCGCGTCACCGGTACGGATGTCGAGGCCTTGGTCAAACACCACGAACCCCTGATCCGCAATCAGCTGGTGATGCTGTTTTCCCAGCAAACCGAAGCCACCATGAACGCGCCCGATGCCAAGGAAACCCTGCGCAAGGAAGCGCTCAAGCAGGTGCAGGATGTACTGACCCAGGAAGAAGGGAAGCCGCTGGTAGAAGACCTGCTCTTCAACAACCTGATCATCCAGTAGGCAGTGCGCAGAGCGTTGACTGTCTCAGCGCAAGGCCAGGATTGCGGCCCACTGGTCATCGCTGACCGGCATTACCGACAGTCGACTGCCTTTTTGCACTAGCGGCAGCTCGAGCAGTGCAGTTTGTGCTTTCAATTCGGCGAGGGGCAGCACCCGCGGAAAGGCTTCGACGTAGTCCACATCAAGCGCGCTCCACGGATTTTTCTCGGGGCTTGCCTTGGCATCGAAGTAATGGCTGCTTGGCTCAAGTGCGGTAGGGTCGGGGTAGGCTGCAGTGATGATGCGAGCGATGCCGGCGATGCCTGGCTCGGGGCAGCTGGAGTGATAGAAGAAGAACAGATCGCCGATCTGCATGCTGCGCAGGAAATTGCGGGCCTGGTAATTGCGCACTCCATCCCAGCGCGCGTGACCGAGCCGTTGCAGGTCGTGAATGGATAGTTCGTCGGGCTCCGACTTCATTAGCCAGTAAGGCATGAACTTTGCTCCTGAGGTTGGGTCCTGTAGCGGACTGGGCGTTTAGCCTGCTCGAAAATAACTGCCGCGCGGTCCACCGTGCGCCTATGCCTGTAGGGGGAGGCATTCGATGAAACGTAAACCTGATCTACTGTGGGTGTTGGTTGTCCTGTTCAGCCTGGGGGTGGTTACAACCGGTTACACCCAGAGCCAGTGGGACAATCAAGCTGATATACCGGCTATCCAGTCGCAAGCTGCTGGCTGATCCGCTTGCACCGCAAGGAACGCGGTGCCGCCATTAATGCCAGTCGTTAATACCAACCTTTGTCCGTCACAGTCGCATCCAGCGGCACGTCCCAGCTGGCGGTAGCCAGTCGATCCACCTGCTGACACCCATGAGCCAAACCCAGCAATGTCGGTTTGTGCCAATTTTTGCGCATTTTTCGGTAAGCCAGGCTGCGGTCGTAGAAACCACCGCCCATGCCCAGGCGCCCGCCAAACCGATCGAACCCAACCAGCGGCAGTAGCACCAGGTCCAGCGCCCAAATTTTGCGTTGCCGCTTTGGGTTGCGCCTAGGTTCGGCGATACCAAAGCGATTGGCGATCAGCGTCTCGCCTGGACGTATCCGCTGAAACACCATTTTTGTGCGCGGCCAGGGGCTGAGTACGGGCAGATAGGTGGCTTTGCCGCGACGCTGGGCGGCGCTGAGGAGTGACCGAGGATCGATTTCGCCATCGTTGGGCAGGTACAGGGCGATATGCCGGGCGCGACGAAACAGTGGATGATGGGCCAGCTGTCGATAAAGCGCTTGGCCGGCCTGACGCTGCGCCACGGCACTGAGCGCGCGGCGTTGTTGGCGCAATTGGCGGCGCAACTGAGGGCGGGAGAAAGCGTTGGCTTCGAGCATGTTTACATGCAGGCCCTATCGCCCGGGGCAGGCAATAGGTAAGGAAATTTGACTCCCCGACGTGCCGCTGTCGGCTTAGCCCTTGAACCCGAAAGTTCAAGGTGGAGGTTGCAGGAGGCGTTAAGGCTTTCCGTCAGGCGGACATGCACACCGGCCCCGACATGCAACCCCCGGGTTTGTGCGTATCGGCTCAGGGACATCACCAACTGGCGCACACTCCAGGGAGCGGTCGCCAGTATACCCCAATCCTCGCTTGCAATCAGACCCCTTGTCCGTCCGCATCGCTGGCCAGGGCATGGTCGACCCGAACCAGCAGGTCGCGGACATGGTCGCGGGTGGACGTGGCTTGCCGATCGAGGTGCTGCTGTTTGTGCAGCAGGTCGTGGGTGATATTGAGTGCGGCCATCACGGCGACGCGGTCGGCCCCAATGACTTTGCCGCTGGAGCGAATCTCGCGCATCTTGCCATCCAGATAGCGCGCAGCGCTTTCCAGGTTGGCACGTTCATCGGCGGGACAAGCGATGCAATATTCCTTGTCGAGAATTTGCACATTTACGGTGTTCGACTGGGTCATTAGTCCTGCTCCAGGGCTTTCAGGCGCGAAATCATCGATTCGACCTTATGCCGGGCCATTTCGTTCTTTTCGATTAAATGGGCGCGTTCCTCGCGCCAGGCCTTTTCGTTCGCCAGGAGAACCCGGTTGTGGGCCTTGAGCTGCTCGATACGCTGGATCAGCTGGTCCAGCTTGGTCGTAAGGGCATGCAGATCGGCGTCTTCCATGGGGTCTCGCTAAGGCAAGTGTTGACCGGACTATATAGGCTTGTCCCTAAGTAAGGTCAAACCTGTCGGCGTGCGTCGATGGTCTTGGCGCGCTTGCCGGTGCTAGGATACGAGGCCTCCATTCTAGTGATTGCGCCGCTTGGCGCCTAGTTATCTATGCCAACTTCAAGCTCCCCGTACGCCGCATTTGCCGCCCTGCTCGCCAGCAGCGGCCACTCCGTTTCCCCCGCCGAATTGCATGGTTTGCTGCTGGGTCGCAGCTGTGCCGGCGCCGGCTTTGCCATCGATGACTGGCTGGTAGACGCCGCCGAACTCCTCGGCGCCGCGCCGCAGGACACCGTACGTCAAGCCCTGATCGGCCTGCAGGAAATGGCCAAGGGCGAACTGTCCGGCAGCGAAGTGACGGTGGTTCTGCTGTTGCCTTCCGATGACGCGCCGCTGAGCGAGCGGGCCGTCGCGCTTGGCCAGTGGTGTCAGGGCTTTCTCGGCGGTTTCGGCCTCACCGTGCAAGACAAGGCCTTGAGTGCCGAGGCCATGGAAGTATTGCAGGACCTTTCCGCCATCGCCCAGGTGCAGAATGCCTTGGAAGAATCGGAAGACGGCGAAAACGACTATATGGAAGTGATGGAGTACCTGCGGGTTGCTCCGTTGCTGTTGTTCAGCGAGTGCGCCAAGCCCGTCGCACCGGCCGCCAAACCGTCGCTGCACTGATTGCCAATCCGTTTGAAGTGAGCCGAATCGCCCATGATCAGCATCCCCAAGTCTGAATACGCCCGTCGGCGCAAGGCGCTGATGGCGCAGATGGACCCCAACAGCATTGCCATCCTGCCTGCTGCGCCGGTCTACATCCGTAACCGCGATGTCGAGCACATCTACCGTCAGGACAGTGATTTCCAGTACCTCTCCGGCTTTCCCGAGCCGGAGGCGGTGATCGCGCTGATTCCCGGACGCGAGCATGGCGAATACGTGCTGTTCTGCCGCGAGCGTGACCCCGAGCGTGAATTGTGGGATGGCTTGCGGGCCGGTCAGGAAGGCGCGGTCAGTCAGTACGGCGCCGACGATGCGTTTCCCATCGGCGATATCGACGACATCCTGCCGGGGCTGATCGAGGGTCGCGAGCGGGTGTATTACGCCATGGGCACCAATCAGGAGTTCGATCGTCACCTGATGGAATGGATCAACGTGATCCGCTCCAAGGCGCGCCAGGGCGCGTCGCCACCCAATGAATTTGTCGCGCTCAACCATCTGTTGCATGACATGCGCCTCTACAAGAGCGCCGCGGAAGTGAAGGTCATGCGCGAGGCTGCGGAGGTCTCCGCGCGCGCCCATGTGCAGGCGATGCGGGCGAGCCGCGTCGGGTTGTTCGAATATCACCTGGAAGCCGAGCTGGATTACGAATTCCGCAAGGGCGGGGCGAAGGTGCCGGCCTACGGTTCGATCGTCGCCGCCGGCAAGAACGCCTGCATCCTGCATTACCGCGAAAACGATGCGCCGCTGCGCGATGGGGAGCTGGTGCTGATCGATGCCGCCTGTGAAATCGACTGTTACGCCAGTGACATCACCCGCACCTTCCCGGTCAACGGCAAATTCAGCGCCGAGCAGAAAGCGATCTACGAACTGGTGCTGGCTTCCCAGGAAGAGGCGTTCAAGCACATCGCACCCGGTAAGCACTGGAACGAAGCCCATGAAGCCACCGTGCGGGTAATCACCAGCGGGCTGGTCGAGCTGGGGCTGTTGCAAGGCGATGTCGATGAGCTGATCTCAAGCGAGGCCTACAAGGCGTTCTATATGCACCGCGTCGGCCACTGGCTGGGCATGGACGTGCATGACGTCGGCGATTACAAGGTCGGCGGCGAGTGGCGGGTATTGGAAGTCGGCATGGCGATGACGGTCGAACCGGGCATCTATATCGCCGTGGACAACCTCAATGTCGCGAAGAAATGGCGCGGCATCGGGGTGCGCATCGAAGATGACGTGGTGGTGAGCAAGACCGGTTGCGACATTCTCACCGCTGGCGTGCCGAAGACCGTCGCCGAGATCGAAGCGCTGATGGCTGCCGCTCGCAACGAGGCCGCTTAACAACATGCCGGTCGAACTCGCGATCATCGGTGGCGGCCTGGTCGGCGCCAGTTTGGCCCTGGCGTTGCAAGCCGAGGCCAAGCGGCGCGACTGGCGGATCAAGCTGATCGAGCCCTTCACTCCGGGCGCTGGTTATCAGCCCAGCTACGATGCACGTTCGACGGCATTGTCCTTTGGCACCCAGCAGATTTATCAACAACTGGGGCTGTGGTCGGCGATCAGCGCACGCGCCGAACCTATCACCCAGATCCACGTATCCGACCGCGGCCGCTTCGCCGCGGCCCGCTTGAGTGCCGAAGCGGAGGGCGTTCCGGCGCTCGGCTATGTGGTAGAAAACGCCTGGCTGGGCGAATGCCTGTGGCAAGCGCTGGATCAGACGGTCGTCAGTTGGCGCAGCCCGGCGGAGGTGACGCGCATGGAGCCGGAGGTCGATGGTTATCGGCTGACCTTGAACGATCAGTCCAGCATGCGCTGCGATCTGGCGATTCTGGCGGACGGCGGTCGTTCCGGTCTGCGAGAGCAATTGGGCATCGGCATCAGCCACACGCCTTATGGGCAGAGTGCGCTGATCACTAACGTCAGCCCGGCGGATGCCCATGGCGGCCAGGCGTACGAGCGCTTTACCGAAGATGGGCCGATGGCGATGCTGCCGCTGACGGATAACCGCTGCGCAGTGATCTGGACACGTGTCGCGGCCGATGCCGAACGTCTGTTGGCGTTGACTGATCGCGAGTTCCTCGCCGAGTTGCAGCAGGCATTCGGCTACCGGCTCGGCGCGCTGCGCCAGGTCGGCAGCCGCCATCTGTACCCGCTGGCACTGATCGAGGCGCAAGAGCAGGTCCGCCCCCATCTGGTGGTGCTGGGCAATGCGGCCCACAGCCTGCACCCGATTGCCGGGCAGGGTTACAACCTGTCCCTGCGCGATACCCTGGCGCTCGCGCAAACCCTTATAAACAGTACGGCTGCGCTCGGCGATTTCGCGACGTTGCAGCGCTATTTGTACGCTCAGCAGGCCGATCAGCAGCTCACCGTGGGTTTTTCCGATCAGGTCACGCGGCTGTTCAGCAGTGGCGAGCCGGTGCTCGCTGCTGGTCGCAACCTGGGCCTGCTCGGCCTCGATCTGTTGCCACCGGCGAAACGCTGGTTCGCCCGCCAGGCCATGGGCCTTGGCACCCGCGCAGAGTCTTGAACCATGTCGGCGAATAAACTGGCGCGCAAGGCGCGGCTGCTGCGCTGGGCGCTGAATCTCTATCCGCCCTATCTGGGCGCAGGTGTGCGGGTGCGGCAGATCAGCGCGGACTTTCGTCAGGTGCAGGTGAGGATGGGCCTGGGCTGGTATAACCGTAATTATGTCGGCACCCAGTTCGGCGGCAGTCTGTATTCGATGACCGACCCGTTTTTCATGTTGATGCTCATGGAAAACCTCGGGCGTGATTTCATCGTCTGGGACAAGGCCGCGCGCATCGACTTTATTGCCCCCGGCAAAGGCCCGGTGTACGCCGACTTCAGCATCGACGAACAGTTGCTGAGCGACATTCGCCAGCACACCGCAGACGGCGACAAGTATCTGCCCGAACTGCATGTGGACGTGCGCGACGGCAGCGGCACCCTGGTGGCGCGGGTGCACAAGACCCTTTATGTGCGGCTCAAGCCGCGCGCTCGGCAGGCAGCCTGAACAAGGAACATGTGATGCATGCGGATCTGATCATCGTCGGTGCCGGTATGGTTGGCAGCGCGCTGGCCCTGGCCCTGCAAGACCAGGGTGTGGAAGTTCTGCTGGTCGACGGCGGTTCGCTCAGCGTCGAACCCTTCGATCATGCGGCGCCCTTCGAAGCCCGGGTTAGTGCGCTGTCGATGGCCAGCCAGCGCATTCTCGAGCGGCTAGGTGTGTGGCAGGGCATAGTCACGCGGCGCAGCAGCCCTTATGGCGACATGCAGGTGTGGGACGGTTCCGGTACTGGCCAGATCCATTTCAGCGCTGCCAGCGTGCATGCCGATACGCTCGGCCACATCGTCGAAAACCGGGTCGTACAGGACGCGTTACTCGAGCGTCTGCATGACAGTAGTGTCGGCTTGCTGGCCAATGCGCGGCTGGAGCAGCTGCGCCGCTCCGGGGACGATTGGCTGCTCACCCTGACTGACGGTCGGCAACTGCGTGCGCCTTTGCTGATCGCCGCCGACGGTGCCAATTCCGCGGTGCGTCGCCTGGCCGGCTGCGCCACGCGCGAATGGGATTATCTGCACCACGCGATCGTCACCAGCGTGCGCTGCGCGCAGCCGCATCAGGCCATGGCCTGGCAGCGTTTCACCGATCAGGGGCCGCTGGCGTTTCTGCCGTTGGCCGACGCGCGCGAGGGTGGAGTCGACGAGCAGCGCTGGTGTTCGATTGTCTGGTCGACCACGCCGGCAGAAGCCGAGCGCCTGATGACGCTGGCCGACGCCGATTTCTGCCGCGAATTGGGCAAGGCCTTCGAGTGGCGTCTTGGCGAGGTGCTGCAGGCCGATGCGCGTCTGTGCATCCCGCTGCGGCAACGGCATGCCAAACGCTATGTGGAGGAGGGCCTGGCGCTGATCGGCGATGCCGCCCACAGCATTCACCCCTTGGCTGGCCAGGGCGTCAACCTGGGCTTTCTCGATGCAGCGGTACTTGCCGAAGTGCTGTTGCACGCCCTGGCGCGTGGCGAACGCTTGGCTGACGAGCGCGTGCTGAGCCGCTACGAGCGCCGGCGCATGCCGCATAACCTGGCGATGATGGCGGCGATGGAAGGCTTCGAGCGCCTGTTCCAGGCCGACCCGATGCCGTTGCGCTGGTTGCGTAATGCCGGCCTCAACTGGGTTGATGACCTGCCCGAAGCCAAGGCGCTGTTCGTGCGTCAGGCGCTTGGCCTGTCGGGTGATCTGCCGGAGCTGGCGAGACGCTGACGTCGGCAGACGTTGTGCGGCTCACTTGCGAAACCTGACGGCGGTCTGGGATGTGATGAGCCCGGCGTCGGTCGCCTTGCTCGTTGCTTATGTCCGCTTACATCTGTCGTCACGGGAAAGTTGAGAAACTAAATAGCATTCACTAGTATTTGGCCTCTCAACTCATCTTTGCTCAAAGAGGCAAGATACATGCAGGTAAGCAAGCGTTTGTTCGCCGCTCTCACCCTCACCGCACTGGCTGGCGCCGTACAGGCCGCCGATGAAGTGGTGGTTTATTCGGCGCGTATCGACGAGCTGATCAAGCCGGTTTTCGATGCCTACACGGCCAAGACCGGTGTGCCGGTGAAATTCATCACCGACAAGGAAGCACCGCTGCTTGCCCGCCTCAAGGCCGAAGGCGAGAACACCCCGGCCGACATGCTGATCACCGTGGACGCCGGCAACCTCTGGCAAGCCGAACAGGAGGGCGTACTCAAGCCTCTGGATTCGTCGGTCATCGAAGCCAATATCCCGCCGCAATACCGTTCCAGCACAGGCGCCTGGACCGGGCTGTCGTTGCGCGCGCGGACCATTTTCTATTCCACCGAGCGGGTCAAGCCGAGCGAGCTGTCCACCTATGAAGCCCTGGCGGACGACAATTGGGAAGGCCGCCTGTGCCTGCGCACCAGCAAGAAGGTCTACAACCAGTCACTGACCGCTACCCTGATCGAAACCCACGGCGCGGCGAAAACCGAAGAAATCATCAAGGGCTGGGTCAACAACCTGGCCACCGATGTGTTCGCCGACGACACCGCGCTGCTGCAGGCGATCGATGCGGGTCAGTGCGATGTAGGCATTACCAACACCTACTACTACGGTCGTCTGCACAAACAGCAGCCAGACCTGAAAGTTAAGCCGTACTGGCCGAACCAGAACGATCGCGGCGTGCACGTCAACCTGGCCGGTGCCGGCGTCACCAAGCACGCGCCGCACCCGGAAGCAGCGCAGAAGCTGCTGGAGTGGATGACCACGGAAGAAGCACAGGGGCTGTTCGCGAGCCTCAATCAGGAATTCCCGGCCAACCCGAAGGTGTCGGCCTCCGAGGAAGTGAAGGCCTGGGGCAGCTTTAAAGCTGACGCCATTCCGGTAGAAGTGGCTGGCAAGCGCCAGGCCGAAGCAATCATGCTGATGGACCGTGCTGGCTGGAATTGATCCAGTAGTGCGAGGCCGGCTGGCGATACCGTCATTGGGTATCGCTCAAGCCGGCTAGGTCTGCCGTTATACTCGACGCCCCGGCTCAGCTCCGGGGCGTTGTGTTTGTGTCCTGAGGATTTTGCGTGGCCCACCCTGCCCAGCGTCGCTGGTATCCCATCGCGTTCGCCCTTGCGTTGCTGGTGTTGTTGCCGATCAGTGTATTGCTGGTCAGTTGGCATGACATTGACCGGCAGATTTGGGCGCACCTGTGGCAGACCCAGCTGCTGCGGCTGATCGGCAATACGTTGTTGCTGGTGACGGGCGTTGCCATTGGCGTCACCCTGCTGGGCGTCAGCCTGGCGTGGCTCACCAGCCTGTGCGAGTTCCCCGGCCGGCGTTGGCTGGACTGGGCGCTGATGCTGCCATTTGCGATTCCCGCCTATGTGCTGGCGTTCGTCTTCGTCGGCCTGCTCGACTTCGCCGGGCCGGTGCAAAGCCTGTTGCGCGACTGGTTCGGCAACAGCCTGCGTGTACCCAGTGTGCGCTCCAGCGGCGGGGTGGTCGTCGTTCTGGTGCTGGTGTTCTATCCCTATGTCTATCTGCTGGCACGCAATGCGTTTCTCGCACAGGGCAAAGGCCTGATGGAAGCGGCGCGGGTACTTGGGTTGAGCCCGTGGCAGGCGTTCTGGCGCGTTGCGCTGCCGATGGCACGCCCGGCGATCGGTGCTGGGCTGGCGTTGGCGATCATGGAAACCCTGGCTGATTTCGGCGCGGTGTCGGTGTTCAATTTCGATACCTTCACCACCGCCATCTACAAGACCTGGTACGGCTTCTACAGCCTCACCAGTGCAACCCAGTTGGCGAGCCTGCTGCTGCTGGCGGTGATGCTGGTGCTGTACGGCGAGCGCCGAGCGCGCGGCGCGGTACGCCCGGTCAATGAACGGCCGCGGGGTAAGGCGCTGTATCACCTCAGGGGTGGTCGCGCCCTGGCCGCGAGCGCCTGGTGTGGGCTGGTGTTTGCCTGCGGCTTCGTGATCCCGATGCTGCAGTTGCTGGTATGGTTCTGGCAGCGCGGGCGTTTCGATCTGGACGAACGATACAGCGCGCTGATTCTGCACACCCTGTACCTGGGCAGCATGGCCGCGCTGATCACGGTCAGCGCGGCGCTGCTGCTGGCATTCGCCCGACGCCTGGCGCCGACCCGGGTAATGCGTTCGACGGTGGGGCTGGCCAACCTCGGCTACGCGCTGCCGGGTTCAATGCTGGCGGTGGCCATCATGCTGGCCTTCAGCTACCTCGACCGCGAACTGGTGATTCCGTTGTCGAGCTGGTTGGGCGGTGCAGGCAAGCCGCTGTTGCTCGGCAGCCTGTCGGCTTTGCTGCTGGCCTACCTGATCCGCTTCATGGCCGTTGCCTACGGGCCTTTGGAAAACAGCCTGGCGCGAATTCGGCCATCGTTACCGGAGGCTTCTCGCAGCCTCGGCGTCGGCGGTATCAGCCTGTTCTTCAAGGTCTACTTGCCGCTGCTGGTGCCCGGCGCACTGTCCGCAGCACTGCTGGTGTTCGTCGACGTGCTCAAGGAAATGCCGGCAACGCTGCTGATGCGTCCTTTCGGCTGGGATACCTTGTCGGTGCGCGTGTTCGAGATGACCAGCGAGGGCGAATGGGCGCGCGCGGCCCTGCCGGCGCTGAGTCTGGTGGTGGTCGGTTTGTTGCCGGTGATCCTGCTGATTCGTCGCTCGGCGCGGCGGATCGGCTGACGGCAGTGCTGCCGTCGAGGTTCGGCGCCGGCATCGCCAGCCACATGGGCACACGTTTGTCGGGATGACCCGTCTCCACCTTGCGGCTACAATGCGCGCCATTCGCTGCGGCGCGTCATTTGACAACCCGTGCCAGTCCCTGCCTTGGCAGGTTCAGCCGGGTCCAGCGCTCGCCGCCGCTCTGTCACGCCCGGAAGGAGACACCCATGGGACAGCGCACACCGCTCTATGACCTGCACCTTGCACTGGGCGCCAAGATGGTCGATTTCGGCGGATGGGACATGCCGCTGCATTACGGCTCCCAGGTCGAGGAACACCATCAGGTCCGCCGCGACTGCGGCGTGTTCGACGTCTCCCACATGACCGTCGTGGATGTGGCAGGCCCGCAGGCCAAAGTCTATCTGCAGCATCTGCTGGCCAACGATGTCGAACGCCTGAACGGCCCGGGCAAGGCGCTCTACAGTGCGATGCTCAACGACCGGGGCGGGGTGGTCGACGACCTTATCGTCTATCTCGGCGATGTGGGGCAGGGCCAGGCCGATTATCGACTGGTGGTAAACGCTGCGACCCGCGCCAAAGACCTGGCCTGGATGCAACAGCAAGCGGCCGAATTCGCCGTCGAGCTGAGCGAGCGCAGCGACCTCGCACTGCTGGCAATCCAGGGCCCGCGTGCGCGCAGCAAGACTGCCGAGCTGGTCACCCAGGCCCGCGCCACCTTGATCCATGACCTGAAACCTTTCCAGGGGTTAGCTGAGGGCGACTGGTTTATCGCCCGCACCGGCTATACCGGCGAGGACGGTCTGGAAATCATGCTGCCTGTCGATCAAGCGGTGGGTTTTTTCAACGACCTGGTCGGCGCCGGTATTTCACCGATCGGCCTTGGCGCGCGCGACACCCTGCGCCTGGAAGCGGGCATGAACCTGTATGGCCAGGACATGGACGAACAGGTATCGCCCTTGGCAGCCAATATGGGCTGGACGGTAGCCTGGGAGCCGGCCGTACGGCGGTTCGTCGGCCGCGATGCACTGGCGGCGCAGAAGGCGCGCGGTGGCCAGGCCAAGCTGGTCGGGCTGGTGCTTGAGGAGCGTGGCGTCTTGCGCGCCCACCAGGTGGTGCGGGTCGACGGCGTGGGTGAAGGTGAGATCACCAGCGGCAGCTTTTCCCCCACCCTCAGCAAATCCATCGCCCTGGCGCGGGTCCCAGCTGCAACCGGCGAGCGCGCCGAGGTGGAAATTCGCGGCAAGTGGTACCCGGTACGGGTGGTCAAGCCGACCTTCGTACGCCACGGCAAGGCGCTGATCTGAAGCGCCGATGTCACGATTCTTTAAAGCCCTGCTAAATTTTCCTGACGGCGCGGTCGCCGTCCTGTCCTGAGAGGAACGACAATGAGCACTATCCCCGCCGATCTGCGTTACGCCGCCAGCCACGAGTGGGCGCGCCTGGAAGCCGATGGCAGCGTTACCGTAGGTATTTCCGATCATGCCCAGGAAGCTTTGGGTGATGTCGTCTTCATTGAGTTGCCGGAAGTCGGCAAGACGCTGGCCGCAGGTCAGGAAGCGGGTGTGGTGGAATCGGTGAAGGCCGCTTCCGATATCTACTCGCCCGTCGGCGGCGAAGTGATCGCGATCAACGAAGGCCTCAGCGACAGCCCGGAAAGCGTCAACAGCGACCCTTACGGCAGCTGGTTCTTCAAGCTCAAGCCGCAGAATCCAGCCGAACTGGACAAGCTGCTGGATGCCGCGGCCTACAAAAGTGCAGCCGACAGCGACGCGTGATCTGCAGACCTGCTGCGTACAGCGTGGTGATTCAGGGCGGCTTGGCCGCCCTTTATTTTGCCTGCGGTTCCGCCGCCAGAATCGCGCTGGCCAGTTCGATATCAGAGGCCTGCATCTGCGGGTGTTCAGCGCGCAGGCGCTGCAGCGTCGCCTCCAGATAAGGCCCGCGCACCAGGCCATCGCTGGCGACGAAGGCACTCGCCTCATCGCGCGCCGGAACCATCAGTTTGTTGTCCTTGAAGGTCATGTAGGTGGAGGCGGTAGTCGCTCCGGATGACAGAATGTCGCGCCAGTCGGCGGCGAAGGTCGGCGCGGCTGCGTAGAGCGTTAGGATCAGCAGGTAGGTACGACGCATGGCGATGACTCCTTTGGCTGGGTCTACTAAATGGGAGTCCGGCCTGCGCACGAGGTTCCAGGTCTGGGTTATTCGCCGCTGCTCTGCAAGTAGTGCTGGTACAGCCCATCAATCTGCAGGCCGCCGGTCTGGAGCAAACCATGGCGTCGATAGAACGGCAGATTGCGCGACACCGCGGTCTCCAGCGCCACGTTGCGACACCCTTGCGCCTTCAGCTGCACGAGGCATTGGCTGAGCAGCACGCTGCCCAGGCCGCGGCCCTGCTGGTCGGGCGCGATGGCAATGAATTCGATGCGTGCGCAGCGCGCGTCGATGTGAGCATCGAAGCCGGCGAGCAGCCGATCCAGGCGAGCCAGACAATCATCGCCACAATAGCGACTGATCGCCTGGCCAATGCGCTGCACACTCGCTGCGCTGGGCTGCTGCCCGGCGAGGCTGTAGTAGCAGACGCCGACCAGGCGCTGCGCCTGCCAGACGGCCAGCGTGGGCATCTGGTTGTCACGGTGAAAACGCTGATAGGACACCAGATAGGCGTGACGACGCTTGGCGTAGCCGGTGCGCTCGGCGAACAGGTACCAGCCCAGGCTGGGGTCGGTGGCGAAGGTGAGGTCCAGCAGATCCAGCGCGTCCGCATCCTGCGCCGCTGGCAGCGGCGCCAGGTGCAGGTCGGTCAAGCTACGGCTTCGACGTGCAGAATGACGCCGTCCTGGCCAACGACCCTGACCGCACTGCCGGCGGGCAGCTCAGGTCCGCTGACCAGCCAGAGCGAATCGCCCGCCTTGATCTTGCCGCGCCCGCCGTTGATCGCTTCATGCAGGGTGAACTGGCGGCCGAGCAGTTCGCTGCCGCGGCGATTCAAGCCGGGTTGGTCGGACGGCTTCTCGGCCGTGCGCTGGCGGCGCCACCAGTAAACGGCGGTGAGCACCGAGAACACGGCGAACAGGATGAACTGCCATGCCCAGGGTAGCTCCGGGAACAGGAACGTCAGCACGCCAACACTGGCTGCGGCAATGCCGATCCACAGCAGGTAGCCGCCTGCGCCGAATACTTCGAGGATCAGCATCAGCGTGCCGAATGCCAGCCAGTTCCAGAAGGACAGGTGTTGCAGGTAATCCCACATCGCTTAACCCTTCCGCTCGCCGGAGACGGGGCCAGTGACGGCACTGCCGCCGAAGGTGGCTTTGACGATTTCGCCGATGCCGCCTATCGAACCGATCATCTGGCTGGCTTCCAGCGGCATGAGGATCACCTTGCTGTTGTTGGCGCTGGCCAGATGGCCGAGGGCATCGATGTACTTTTGCGCGACGAAGTAATTGACCGCCTGCACGTTGCCGCTGGCGATGGCTTCGGAGACCACCCGAGTCGCTTCAGCTTCGGCGCCGGCAGCGCGCTCGCGGGCTTCGGCTTCGAGGAAGGCTGCCTGACGCTGGCCCTCGGCCTCGAGAATCTGCGCCTGCTTCTTGCCTTCGGCGGTGAGGATGGCAGCCGCGCGCAAGCCCTCGGCTTCGAGAATCTGCGCACGCTTGATCCGCTCGGCTTTCATCTGCCCGGACATGGCCGCCATCAGGTCGGCCGGCGGGCTGATGTCCTTGATTTCGATACGGGTGATCTTGATGCCCCAGGGGGCAGTGGCTTCGTCGACGGTCTTGAGCAGTCGCTCGTTGATGCCGTCGCGCTGGCTAAGCATGGCGTCCAGCTCCATGGAGCCGAGCACGGTGCGGATGTTGGTCATCACCAGGTTGCGGATCGCGTGCTCGAGGTTGTTCACCTCGTAAGCGGCCTGGGCCGCATTGATCACCTGGAAGAAGCACACGGCGTCGATCTGCACGGTGGCGTTGTCGGCGGTGATGACTTCCTGCGGCTCGATATCCAGCACGCTTTCCATGACATTGAGCTTGCGGCCGATGCGGTCCATCACCGGCACGATGATGTTCAGGCCTGGCTTGAGCGTGTTGGTGTAACGGCCGAAGCGCTCCACTGTCCATTCGGACCCCTGCGGTACGACCTTGAACCCCATGAAGACCACAGCGACTGCCAGGCCGACGAACAGAAAGATGACGCTGCCGATTTCCATTAAAGACTCCATATCCGTGGGTAACGCCTGTTGTGCGAGTTGGGTGTGCTGCAGTCATTTGTCCCGGCAGCCACAGCCGGACTCGGGGCCGCGGCCGGCCTGGTTCAGGTCGGTCGAGCGAAGCGGGTACGGATGGCTAGAGTAAAGCGCAAAAGTGGCGTTATTGCTGCGCAGACGCCGAGACGGCGTGGCTCACTTCTGCTCGCTTTGCGGGGTGACGCGCAGCACTTCCTCAATGGTAGTGAGTCCGGCGGCAACTTTCTGTGCGCCAGATAGCCTTAGGCTGCGCATACCTTCCTTAAACGCGTGACGGCGCAAGGAAATCAGATCGGTATCGGCCGTAATCATCGGCTTCAGCCCGTCGTTGAGCACCATGATCTCGTACACCCCGGCGCGCCCCCGGTAGCCGGTATCCCGGCACTCCAGACAACCCACGGCGCGGTGCGCACCGGTTGGCGGCGGCGAGCTCCAGGGTTTTGTCAGGCTCTGCCAGTCGTCCTCGCTGATTTCATGGGGCGCCTTGCAGTGGGGGCACAGGGTGCGTACCAGGCGCTGGGCCATGACCCCGAGCAACGTCGCCTTGAGCAGGTAATGTGGCACGCCAAGTTCAAGCAGGCGGGTGATGGCACTGGGTGCGTCATTGGTGTGCAGGGTTGAGAGCACCAGGTGACCGGTCAGCGCCGCCTGGATCGCCATTTCAGCGGTTTCCAGGTCACGGATCTCACCGACCATGATGATGTCCGGGTCCTGCCGCATCAGGGCGCGTACACCGCTGGCGAAGGTCAGGTCGATGTTGTTCTGCACCTGCATCTGGTTGAAGGCGCTCTCGATCATCTCGATCGGGTCTTCGATGGTGCAGACGTTTACCTCGTCGGTGGCCAGCTGCTTGAGCGTGGTATACAGCGTGGTGGTCTTGCCCGAGCCGGTCGGGCCGGTCACCAGAACGATGCCGTTCGGCTGCCCGGTCATGGTCGTCCAGCGCTTCAGGTCGTCGGGGGAGAATCCCAACTGGTCGAAGCTTTTCAGCAACACTTCCGGGTCGAAAATCCGCATCACCATCTTTTCGCCGAACGCGGTGGGCAGGGTCGACAGGCGCAGCTCGACTTCGCCGCCATCCGGAGTCTTGGTCTTGACCCGGCCGTCCTGCGGCTTGCGCTTTTCCGCGACGTTCATTCGCCCCAGGCTTTTCAGGCGGCTGACGATGGCCATGGTCACCTGGGGCGGGAATTGATAGACCGTGTGCAGCACGCCGTCGATGCGAAAGCGCACGCTGCCCTGCTCGCGGCGCGGCTCGATATGGATATCGCTGGCGCGCTGCTGGAAGGCGTACTGGAACAGCCAATCGACGATATTGACGATATGCGCGTCGTTGGCGTCCGGCTCCTGATCCTGAGCGCCGAGGTTGAGCAGTTGTTCGAAGTTGCCGACTCCGCTGACCTTGGTATCCCCCGCGCTGGCGCCGGTAACCGACTTGGCCAGGCGATAGAACTCCACGGTGAAACGTTGGATATCCAGCGGATTGGCGACCACGCGCTTGATGGGCCGCTTCAGCACATGGGTCAGGTTGGCTTCCCAGCTGCGCATCAGCGGCTGGGCGCTGGCAATGGTGACGCTCTCGCTGTCCACCGCCACCGCGAGGATCTTGTGGCGTTGGGCGAATGCGTAGGACATCAGCGGCGTGATCGCCGCAACGTCGATTTTCAGCGGGTCAATACGCAGATAAGGCTGGCCGGTAAATTCGGCAAGCCATACGGTGAGGTATTCCAGGTCGAGTTTCTTGCCGGGCCGGCTGAGGTCGTCCAGTTGCTGGGCCGCGAGAAACTCCAAGGGGTGCTGCTGATTGTTCACCGCGCTACGGCGAATGGTCAGGCATTGCTCGGCGTTGTCCTGAGCGACTCGTCCCTGGGCGACCAGCTCGCGCAACAGGTCGTTGAAATCCAGCAGACGATCAGGGGCGTTCGAGGCTAATGCAGACATGGGACTCCTTGCGAATCGGGCGGTAAGCGGCAAGCTTAGAGCGGCACGCGGAAAACTGCTGCGTGCCACCGCATAAAACGCGCTGGCCGTGGCCTTACTTGAGCAGCGTTCTCCAGGCTTTCAGCGAGGCCACGGTCTGTGCCTGTGCCTGCCGCGCGGCCAGCAACTCGGGGTCAATCGGGCGGTGGGCCAGTTCGCCGAGCTTGCTCAGTTCACCGTACAGGCGATCGACTTCCGGCACGTCGAGCACGTCACGGGCCAGGCGCAGCCAGATCAGCAAGCGCTCGATGCGCGGCAGTTGTTCAGCCAGGTCTTCGGGCTGTTGCTGGTAGCGCACCAGTTGCAGGGCCTGACCTTCTTCCTTGATCAGGGTCGCCAGCCAGTTGCCCAGCGGTGCGGCGCCCTGTCGGTTGCCGCGGTTGTTGCGCGCAGCGGTCCAGTCACGGGCGAGCAGCCAGCGCGAACTATTCAGCGAAAACTGACCCCAGCGGGTGTTTTCCAGTTCAGCTGCGAACAGCGCCGGCGCGGCCTGGCGCATCGACTCCTCGGTCTGGCCGGCGAGCACCCGTGGCCGCCAGTCAGCGAGCAGGCCATCGAGAAGCTGGCGCAGGTCGCTGCTGCTGCTGCGCGGCGCCGCTTGGCCGAGGCTGGTAATCAACGCGCGCAGGCCAATCAGTTGCTCAAGCCAGTCGCTCAGCAGGCGCCAGTGACCGTTGAAACGGTATTGCTCGGCCAGGCGCTGGCTGCTGGCGAGCAGGTGCCAGGCCAGAGCGGCGAAGCTGTCATCCAGGCTGTGCTCGGCCGTCAGCGCAGGTGTTGGCAGATTGAGCGCATAGCTGCTGGCGTCGAACAGGCGATAACCGCGCTCGGCTTTGCTGATATCGCATGGCATCAATGGCAGGTCGGCGGCCAACTCTGCAGCCAGTTCCAGCAGCGCGTCGGGTTCGCCCTGGCGCAGCTCCAGTTCCAGCTCGCAGATCGGCTCTTCCTGGCCATTGGCGATGACCTTGCCCAGGTCCAGCGCCGCTTCGATTTGCACCTTGGCTTTGCCGCGGCCCCAGGCGATGTCGGCGCGCTGGCGCACGAAGTCGGTGGTGAAGATCGGCTGCAGCAGGCTCTTGTCGAGATCCGCCAGCGCGGCTGGCCAGCAGCTGTCGTCGAGCTTGCTCAGGTCCAGCTCGGCGCCGCTCAGGTACCAGTCCCACTCGTTGCGCTCGGAGAGTCCCGCAACGCTCTGGCCGCGGCTCTTCAGGGTCTGGATGACCTGGTCGCCATCACGGCGCAGGCGCAGGGCGACCTTGGCGTTGGCCAGGTCGCGCGCGGGGGTGTCGAAGTACTGGTTGAGCAGATCGCGTTGCTCCCAGCCATTCTTGTTGCGCTTCTTCAGCAACGGATGGTCACGCAGCGCCGCGAGGGTTTGCTGGCTGACCCGCAGTTTGATTTCGGTTTCTTTATTCATCGGTATCTACATTTTGATGTGCGATTTCAGCCGATTGAGCGCGGCGTGAATGCGGAGTGCTGATCGGCGAGTGGCGGGCCGTGTTTTCGGCCAGCCGGGAAACATGCTGGGTGATGTGGGTGTGCCGCTCGGGCACGTCCTTGTTGACGAATGAAGCGGCGGCGATGGTCGCACCATCGCCGATGCGCAGACCGTCGCCGATGATACAGGCGTTCGCCCCCACGCTGACGTTGTCGCCAATCACGATGGGCCCGCCGTCGTCGTCGCGCTGGCCGATGGTGGTGTTCTGGAAAATGCTGAAATTCTTGCCGATGATCGCCTTGCGCGTGATCACGATGCCCACCGGGTGGGGAATGAACAGGCCCTCGCCGATCTGCGTTTGCAGGGGGATTTCGATGCCGAATCGCTCGCTGATACGGTCGCTGAGGCGGCGGGCGCGGTTACGCCAGAAGCGTGAGCCCGACTGATCGAGAAACTGGGCGAACCGGTACCAGAACAAGTAGCGATAACGTGACCGCTGGCGGTACTTGACCAGCAGCCGTCGCCAGGAAAAGCGCTTGTGCTCGCCACCGAGCAGTTCGATATGCCAGTAGCGCTTCAACTGCGCGAATGTCATGTAGCGACCCTCTGTATCGTCTGCCGGGCGTTTATCGCTGAACGCCAAGCGTGAAATGTGACAGTTCGATGACCTGCGCTGGCGAGCCCTGGGAGCGGGCCGTATACTTGCCGCCTTTCCAAAACCAGGGTTCACCCTATGCCAATCAATCCCTTTGTCAGCCTGTTCGGCCGCTCGCCTATTGGCCCTATGCAGCAGCATATCGCCAAGGCTCATGAGTGCGCGGCGAATCTCGTGCCCTTCTTCGACGCCGTGATGGCCGAGAACTGGGCTGAGGTGGAGCAGGTGCAGCAGGAGATGGTGCGTCTGGAGAAGGAGGCTGACAAGCTCAAGAAGAGCGTGCGTTTGCACCTCCCGAAGAGCCTGTTTCTACCGGTACCGCGCTCGGATCTGCTCGAGCTGCTGAGTGTACAGGACAAAATAGCCAACCGCGCCAAGGACATCGCCGGCCTGATGCTGGGCCGCTGCATGACGATTCCACCCGGCTTGCAAGCGCTGATGCGGCCGTATGTACAGCGCACCGTGGACGCCAGCGCCCAGGCGCTGAAGGCAATGAAGGAGCTGGACTCCTTGCTCGAAACCGGCTTTGCCGGCCGCGAGGCAACGCTGGTCGAGACCATGATCATGGAGCTGGACGATATCGAGGAAGATACCGACCGCTTGCAGATCGACGTGCGTCGCCAGCTGTTCAAGCTCGAGAAGGAACTGCCGCCCATCGATGTGATGTTCCTCTATCAGATCATCGAGTGGATTGGCGATGTCGCCGACCGTGCCCAGCGTGTGGGCAACCGACTGGAACAACTGCTGGCGCGCTAGGCGCCAGTGTCCTTTCTGGGATCAACGGAATTTATTTATGTCTTTGATTGCGGACTACGGCTTCGTACTCCTGGTACTGGCTTGCCTATTCGGTTTTTTCATGGCCTGGGGCGTGGGTGCCAATGACGTGGCGAACGCCATGGGCACCTCGGTCGGTTCCCGTGCGCTGACCATCAAGCAGGCGATCTTCATCGCCATGATCTTCGAGTTCTGTGGCGCTTACCTGGCCGGCGGCGAAGTGACCGAAACCATCAAGAACGGCATCGTCGATGCCGAGGCGATAACGCCTGACCTGATGGTGCTGGGCATGATGTCGGCGTTGCTGGCAGCCGGTACCTGGCTATTGATCGCCACCAGCCGCGGCTGGCCGGTATCCACCACCCACTCGATCGTCGGCGCGGTCATCGGTTTCGCCGCCGTCGGTGTCTCGGTGGAGGCCGTGCAGTGGTCGGCGGTTGGCCCGATCGTCGCCAGCTGGGTGGTAACCCCTGTGCTCTCCGGGCTGGTCGCGTTCGGCCTGTTCATGAGCGTGCAGAAGCTGATCATCAACACCGACAACCCCTTCCTCAACGCCAAGCGCTTCGTGCCGCTGTACATGTTTGCCACCGGTTTCATGGTGGCGATCATGACGCTGACCAAAGGCCTCAAGCACATTGGCCTGGAGCTCAACAGCAATCAGAGCCTGCTGCTGGCCGCCGGTGTCGGTGCGCTGGTCATGCTGCTGGGCATCGCACTGCTGAGCCGGATCAAGATCGACGTCGAGGCCGACAAGGATTTCCATTACGCCAGCGTGGAAAAGGTCTTCGCGGTATTGATGGTCTTCACGGCTTGCTCCATGGCCTTCGCCCACGGCGCCAACGATGTTGCCAACGCGGTCGGGCCGCTGGCAGCGATTGTCGGCGTGATCCAGTCGGGCGGTGATCTCACCATTGGCGCCAAGTCCGCAGTGCCGGGCTGGGTTCTGCTGCTGGGCGCCGTGGGTATCGTTATCGGCCTGGCCACCTATGGCTACAAGGTGATCGCCACCATCGGTAAGGAAATCACCGAACTGACCCCCAGCCGTGGTTTCGCCGCCGAACTGGCGACCGCCACCACGGTCGTGAGCGCATCGGCCATCGGCCTGCCGGTTTCGACCACCCATACCCTGGTTGGCGCGGTGCTGGGTATCGGTATCGCTCGTGGTATCGGGGCGCTGAACCTGGGCGTGATCGGTTCGATCTTCATGTCCTGGCTGATCACCCTGCCGGCAGGCGCCGGCCTGTCGATTCTGTTCTTCTACATCCTGCGCGGCATCTTCCTCTAGGTCGCACCGCCGTCCTTGGCGGTTCCATCTCGGCGAGCGATGGCCCTATCATGGGCCTCGCTTGCGGAGATCGTCGATGAACCTGCCGTCCTTCAAAGAACAATTCGCCGCGCTGATTGCAGCGCCTTCGGTGAGTTGCACCCAGGCCAATTGGGACCAGAGCAACCGCCCGGTCATTCAGTTGCTGGCCAACTGGCTTGGCGATCTCGGTTTCGCCTGCGACGTGCAGGAAGTTTCTCCCGGCAAATTCAACCTGCTCGCCAGCTACGGCAGTGGCCCAGGCGGTCTGGTGCTTGCCGGCCATAGCGACACCGTGCCCTTCGATGCGGCGTTGTGGCAGACCGATCCGCTCAAGCTCACCGAGGTCGACGGCCGCTGGGTCGGCCTCGGCAGTTGCGACATGAAGGGGTTTTTCGCGCTGATCATCGAAGCGGTGCGCCCCTTGCTGGAACAGCGCTTCCGGCAGCCGCTGCTGGTTCTCGCCACCTGTGATGAGGAAAGCTCCATGGCCGGCGCTCGCGCCCTGGCAGCTGCCGGACGGCCGCTGGGGCGTGCGGCGGTGATCGGCGAGCCGACGGGCCTGAAGCCGATCCGCCTGCACAAGGGGATCATGATGGAGCGCATCGACATCCTCGGGCAGAGCGGCCACTCCTCCGACCCGACGCTTGGCCATAGCGCCTTGGAAGCAATGCAGGATGTGATGCTCGCGTTACGCGACCTGCGCGCGCAGTGGCAGCGCGAATTCAACAACCCGCAATTCGGCGTGCCGCAGCCGACCCTGAATTTCGGCTGCATCCACGGCGGCGACAACCCTAACCGCATCTGCGGTCAGTGCTCCTTGGAGTTTGATCTGCGCCCACTGCCGGGCATGCAAACGGAAGCGCTGCGCGCCGCGATCAGGCAGAAACTGCAGCCGCTGGCCGAGCAGCACCGGGTCGCGATCGACTTCGCACCGCTGTTCCCCAGCGTGGCGCCCTTCGAGGAGCGCGCCGACGCGGAACTGGTGCGGGTGGCGGAACGTCTTACCGGGCATGCCGCCGCGGCAGTGGCATTTGCCACCGAAGCGCCTTATCTTCAGCAGCTTGGCTGCGAGACCCTGATTCTGGGGCCCGGCGATATCGATTGCGCGCACCAGCCCGGCGAATACCTGGAAATGTCACGCCTTGAACCGAGCGTGCGTCTGCTACGTGAGCTGATCAACCATTACTGCCTGAATCCCGCCCCGCTATGACCTGTGAAGCCAGGAGGAGAGAACGCGTGAAGCTGTTTCAACTGCGACGATAAATCCGCTGCCACCGGCTGTTCGTCTGGCGCCTAGCCGCGCCCATCATGCGCTCTACGACTTTCATAGGTTATCTTCACCATGCACGACTACGTCAATTGGCTGCGCCACGCTTCGCCCTACATCAATGCCCATCGCGATTGCACCTTTGTGGTGATGTTGCCGGGGGAGGGTGTTGAACACCCGAATTTCGGCAATATCGTTCACGATCTGGTGCTGCTGCACAGCCTCGGCGTGCGCCTGGTGCTGGTGCATGGCTCACGGCCGCAGATCGAAGCGCGCCTGAATGCACGCGGCCTGACCCCGCATTTCTACCGCGATCTGCGGGTGACCGACGGCCCGACCCTGGAGTGCGTGATCGACGCAGTCGGGCAGCTGCGGATCGCCATCGAAGCGCGCCTGTCGATGGACATGGCGGCCTCGCCGATGCAGGGTTCGCGGCTGCGCGTAGCCGGCGGCAATCTGGTGACCGCGCGGCCGATCGGAGTGGTCGAGGGGGTCGATTATCACCACACCGGCGAAGTACGCCGGATCGATCGCAAGGGCATCGGCCGCTTGCTCGACGAGCGCAGCATCGTGTTGCTGTCGCCGCTGGGGTACTCGCCGACCGGGGAAATCTTCAACCTGGCCTGCGAGGACGTCGCCACCAGCGCGGCCATCGAGCTGGGTGCCGACAAGCTGCTGCTGTTCGGTGCCGAACGCGGCCTGCTGGACGAGGAGGGCAAGCTGGTGCGCGAACTGCGGCCTCAGCAGGTGCCGGCGTACCTGGCGCGGCTGGGCAACAGCTACCAGGCGGAACTGCTCGACGCGGCGGCGCAGGCCTGCCGTGCCGGGGTGAAGCGCGCGCACATGGTCAGTTATGCCGACGATGGCTCGCTGCTGACCGAACTGTTCACCCGTGATGGCGGCGGTACCCTGGTCGATCAGGAACAGTTCGAATCCTTGCGCGAAGCGAACATCGGCGATGTGGGCGGCCTGATCGAGCTGATCAGCCCGCTCGAAGAGCAAGGCATTCTGGTGCGGCGTTCACGGGAAGTGCTGGAGCGCGAAATCGGCCAGTTCAGCATCGTCGAACGCGACGGCCTGATCATCGCCTGCGCGGCGCTGTACCAGATCGCCGACTCGGACTTCGGCGAACTCGCCTGCCTGGCCGTCAATCCGGCCTACCGGCATGGCGGCCGCGGTGATGAATTGCTAGAAAGAATCGAGGAGCGGGCGCGGGCCCAGGGTCTGAAAACCTTGTTCGTGCTTACCACACGAACCGCCCACTGGTTCCGCGAGCGTGGCTTCGTGCCAAGCAGCGTTGACCGTCTGCCAGCGGCCAGGGCGTCGCTGTACAACTTTCAGCGCAATTCCCAGGTGTTCGAGAAGACGCTCTAGGATGAATGGGTTCGGGACATTCAAGTCCGAACCAGCGGCAGGTTGGAAATGGGTGGGCTGATCAGGCGATTTTCTGCTTGTGCAGCAGGTGCTGCTCCCGCCCATCGTCCCAGCCGGCTTCCCAGGCGGCGGCAAGCACGGCTGCACTGTGGCCGTGACCGCCGTTGGGCTGCCCCGTCAGGCCGGCCATGTAACCCTGCTGGTAGACCTTGTTGAGGCTTTCCAGGCTCCATTGATGATCATCGGGTTGAACGTCGGACTCCATGGGCGTAGCTCGTGTTGATCTCCTCAATCCATGCTAGCCCTGCTTCGCCCGGCTGTCTGAACCGTTGGTCTTGCCTTTTACACCGCCGACGGCTTCTGTGACGCGGCTCGCTATACCGCCATGGCCAGAATACTGGCCTGGTAAGCAGCGGCGAAGCTGTCGAAATCGCCTTCCTCGCCAGCCTCGAGCTCGACCTGATCGGCCAGCGACTTTGCCGCCGCTGCTTCGAATGCCAGCTGCTGCGCCTGGCTTAGCGGCTTGTCGCGGAAATACTGGGCGTGCTCCTTGCTGTGGCGCAGGGCGAACTGGCTGAAACTCTCGCCTTGCTGCAACTGCGCCAGCACCTGGGCCGATGGCGTCAGGTTAGGGTCTTCGATTTTCGCGCGCTGCGCCTGCAGGGCACGCTGATGGGCGTCGCCCGTCAGGCTCTGGTCGAGCAGGTCGGCCAGCGGCTGAATCTGCTCAAGCAGTTCATGGGCCCAGGTCTGCAAGGCTACGGGGCCATCGCCGCGCTGCAGCTGCAAACCGGGACGGCGTCCTTCCTTGACCACGCTGAGGAAGTTGTCGGTGCAGGCGTGGCATTCGCGGCTTTCCAGCAACGGGCTGTCCTGCAGGGCGCAGAACAGCAGGAACGCGTCGAGGAAGCGCGCTTCGCTCAGGTCGATGCCCAGTGGCAGGAACGGGTTGATATCCAGGCAGCGAACTTCGATGTACTGCACGCCACGGGCCATCAGCGCCTGGATCGGCCGTTCGCCGCTGTAGGTCACGCGCTTGGGGCGGATGTTCGAGTAATACTCGTTTTCGATCTGCAGCACGTTGGTGTTGAGCTGCAGCCATTCGCCGTCTTTCTTGCTACCCACTTCGACGTACGGCGGATAAGGCGTGGCGACGGCCTTGCGCAGGCTGTCGGTGTAGCTGGCCAGGTTGTTGTAGCAGGGCGTCAGGCCGGCCTGGGCATTGCTCTGGTAGCCCAGGTCGCTCATCCGCAGGCTGGTTGCGTAAGGCAGGTAGAGCGTATCTGCGTCGAGCTGCTGCAACTGGTGCGGGCGCCCGCGCAGGAATCCTGCATCGATCGCCGGCGAAGCACCGAACAGGTACATCAGCAGCCAGCTGTAGCGGCGGAAGTTGCGGATCAGGGCGATGTAGCGCGCCGACTGATAGTCCCGCGCGCTGCTGGTATCGCCCTCGGCCTGCTGCTGCAGCTGCCAGAGCTGCTCGGGCAGGGAGAAGTTGTAGTGAATCCCGGCGATGCACTGCATGGTCTTGCCGTAGCGAAGCGCCAGGCCCTTGCGGTACACGTACTTGAGCCGGCCGATATGGGAATCGCCATAGCGGGCGATGGGGATCTGTTCTTCCTCCGGCAGCGCGCCGGGCATCGACGGGCTCCACAGGTATTCGCCATCGAGCTTGCTGTAGGCGAAGCGATGGATATCGTCGAGGCTGGCTAGGGTTTCGGCCGCATCCGCCAGCGCCGGCGTGATGAACTCCAGCAGTGACTCGGAGTAGTCCGTGGTGATCTGCGGGTGGGTCAGCGCCGAGCCCAGCGCCATCGGGTGCGCGGTCAGCGCCAATTGGCCGTCACCGTCCACGCGCAGGCATTCACGCTCGATACCGTGCAGGCATTGGGAAAGCAGGGAGAGGTTGGCGCGCTCGCCGAGCAGGGCCAGGCGGCGGGAGAACAGGTCGCTCAAGATTGCATTCCTTCACGCATCGGTCGCCCCAATATGGGGGTGGGTCAGGCTGTCTACAAGGGGCAACGACAGCGTCTTTCTGCGCAGGTGATGCCTGCATCGACGCTGTTGATCTTGCTACCTGGATCGGCTGGCTGATTGCTGCCAGTTATAACCCAGCTGCGCGTCCGGCAGTTATACGCAGGCGAAGGTCGCTTGCGCCTTGGCGACCAGTTTTTCGCCCTGGCGCACCTCGGCTTCGATCACCTGGGTTCGCCGGCCGCTGTGCACCATCCAGGCGCGACAGAGCAACTCGCCTTCGCTGACGCTGCGAATATAGTTGATCTTGCATTCCAGGGTGACGCTGCTCGGGGCTCCGTCGGTCAGGCTGTGGCTGGCCTGGCCCATGGCGGAATCGATCAGCGAAAACAGCGCGCCGCCGTGCAGCTTGCCGTGCAGGTTGCGCAGGCCGTCGTGCATGCTCAGGCGCAGTACGGCTTCGCCACCCTCGGCCTTGACGATCTCGAGGCCGAGCAGGCGGCCGAAGGCGCTGCTCTTGCCAATTGCCTCCGCGGCCTCGCTCATCGCTACTTTCTCATCTGCTTGGCGTTGGCGAACAACGCGGCCATGCCGGCGTTGGCCGGTGCCGGCTTGTCCTGGCTGGTGTGACGTTCGCTGCGCGGCGCGTTGCCCCGCGCTTGTCCGCCACGCGGCGCGCCGCGTGCGCCTTCGACCTTCTCGCCGGGGGTGTCGCCCATGCGCATCGACAGGGCAATGCGGTTACGCGGGATATCCACCTCCATCACCTTGACCTTGACCACATCGCCGGCCTTGACCGCTTCGTGCGGGTCCTTGATGAATTTCTCCGACAGCGCAGAGATATGCACCAGGCCGTCCTGGTGCACGCCGATATCGACAAAGGCGCCGAAGTTGGTGACGTTGGTCACCACGCCTTCGAGGATCATGCCCAGCTTGAGGTCGTTGAGGGTTTCCACACCGTCCTGGAATTCGGCGGTCTTGAACTCGGGGCGCGGGTCGCGGCCCGGTTTTTCGAGTTCGGCGAGGATGTCGCCGATGGTCACCAGGCCGAAGGTTTCGTCAGTGAACTTCTTCGGATCGAGGCGCTTGAGGAAGCTCGCATCGCCGATCAGCGAGCGGATATCACGGCCTGTATCGGCGGCGATGCGCTGCACCAGCGGGTAGGTTTCCGGGTGCACGGCGGAGGCGTCCAGCGGGTTTTCGCCATTCATCACGCGCAAGAAGCCGGCGGCTTGCTCGAACGTCTTGTCACCCAGGCGCGGCACCTTCTTCAGTGCGTCGCGGGTCTTGAACGCGCCATGGGCGTCGCGATGGGCAACGATGTTCTGCGCCAGGGTCGTGTTAAGCCCGGAGATGCGCGCCAGCAGCGCCACTGAGGCAGTGTTCACATCGACGCCGACGGCATTCACGCAGTCTTCCACCACTGCATCGAGCGAGCGCGCCAGCTTGAGCTGGGACACGTCATGCTGGTATTGGCCGACGCCGATGGATTTCGGGTCGATCTTCACCAGTTCGGCCAGCGGGTCTTGCAGGCGGCGGGCGATGGACACCGCGCCACGAATGGAAACGTCGAGGTCGGGGAATTCCTTGGCGGCCAGTTCCGAAGCGGAATACACCGAGGCGCCGGCTTCGCTGACCATCACCTTGGTCATGTTCAGGCCGGGGTATTTCTTGATCAGCTCGGCGGCCAGCTTGTCGGTTTCGCGGCTGGCGGTGCCGTTGCCGATGGCGATCAGGTCGACCGAATGCTTGGCGCACAGCGCGGCGAGCACGGCGATGGTCTGGTCCCACTGGTTTTTCGGCACGTGCGGGTAGACGGTGGCAGTGTCGAGCAGCTTGCCAGTGGCATCCACCACCGCGACCTTGCAACCGGTGCGCAGGCCCGGGTCGAGGCCCAGGGTCGCGCGCGGGCCGGCCGGGGCGGCCAGCAGCAGGTCATGCATGTTGCGGGCGAATACCGAAATGGCTTCGTCTTCCGCGCCTTCGCGCAGTTCGCCGAGCAGGTCGGTTTCCAGGTGGGTGTAGAGCTTGACCTTCCAGGTCCAGCGCACCACCTCTGCAAGCCACTTGTCGGCCGCGCGGTTCTGGTTGGCGATGTCGAACCGCTCGGCGATCATGCCTTCGCAGGGGTGCATGCTGCCGGCTGCTTCGTCGCCGACCTTCAGGCTGGCGCTGAGAAAACCCTCGTTGCGGCCCCGCAGAATCGCCAGAACGCGGTGCGAAGGGGCACTTTTCAGCTTTTCGTCGTGCTCGAAGTAATCGCGGAACTTGGCGCCTTCCTCTTCCTTGCCGGCGACCACGCGGGCACTGAGGGTGGCGTTGTCCTTGAGGAAGCCGCGCAGGTTGCTGAGCAGGGTGGCGTCTTCGGCGAAACGCTCCATCAAGATGTATTTGGCACCTTCGAGCACGGCCTTGTTATCGGCGAAGCCTTTCTCGGCGTCGATGAAGCGCGCGGCCTCGGTTTCCGGGTTCAGCGTCGGGTCGCCGAACAGTGCGTCGGCCAGCTCGCCGAGGCCAGCTTCCAGGGCGATCTGGCCCTTGGTGCGGCGCTTCTGCTTATAGGGCAGGTACAGGTCTTCGAGGCGGGTCTTGGTGTCGGCCAGGTTGATTTCGCGGGTCAACTCCGGGGTCAGCTTGCCCTGTTCCTCGATGCTGGCGAGGATGCTGGCACGGCGATCATCGAGCTCGCGCAGGTAGCGCAGGCGCTCTTCCAGGGTGCGCAACTGCGTATCGTCCAGGCTGCCGGTGACTTCTTTACGGTAACGAGCGATGAAAGGCACGGTCGAACCTTCATCGAGCAACGCCACGGCGGCTGCGACCTGTTGCGGGCGTACGCCCAGCTCTTCGGCGATGCGGTTGTTGATGCTGAGCATAAAAAGCTATCCACACTGGAACGAAAAACCGGCCACGCAGACGGCGGGCCAGACGAGAACGCCGCGCATTATAAACACCGTGGCACGGCGTGCTGCGCAGCAGCCGGGGAAAAATCTGCTAACAATGGACACCACGCCGGCATGGGTCGCTGAGCCATAATGCGGCAGTTGGAGCTGCAGGCATTCGCTGAATGCCGCAGATTCTTGGTCAAGGAGCCCCTATGAGCAGCACTGCACTTCCGGTTGAAGGCGAAAAAATCCTGGTCGTCGACGACGACGCCCGCTTGCGGCGATTGCTTGAGCGCTTCTTCGACGAGCAGGGATATCGCGTCCGCGCGGTGGAAAACGTCGAGCAGATGGACCGTCTGCTGTCGCGCGAGCTGTTCCACCTGGTGGTGCTCGACCTCATGCTGCCGGGCGAGGACGGGTTGTCCGCCTGCCGCCGCTTGCGTGCGGCGAACAACCAGGTGCCGATCATCATGCTCACGGCCAAGGGCGACGAAGCCAGCCGGATCCAGGGGCTGGAACTGGGCGCCGACGATTACCTGGCCAAGCCGTTCAACCCGCGCGAGCTGCTGGCACGGATCAAGGCCGTGCTGCGCCGCCAGACGCCGGTGGTGCCGGGTGCTCCGGGCAGCGAAGACGAAAGCGTCAGCTTCGGCGAGTACGAATTGTCCCTGGCGACCCGCGAGCTGAAGAAAGGCGACGAAGTGCACATGCTCACCACTGGTGAGTTCGCCGTGCTCAAGGCCCTGGTGCAGCACGCCCGCGAGCCGCTAACCCGCGACAAGCTGATGAACCTGGCCCGTGGCCGCGAGTGGGATGCCCTGGAGCGCTCCATCGACGTGCAGATATCCCGCCTGCGCCGGCTGATCGAGCCGGACCCGTCCAAACCGCGCTATATCCAGACGGTCTGGGGCGTGGGTTATGTATTCGTGCCGGATGGCAACAAGTAGCCAGTAGGGTGGATGGCGCGTTGTTCATCCACCAAGACTTCCGCTCGGTGGATCGATGAGGCGCGATCCACCCTACGACCCCATCGAGTCGCCATGAAAACCCCTGTCTGGTTTCCGCAAAGCTTCTTCTCTCGCACCCTGTGGCTGGTGCTGATCGTGGTGCTGTTTTCCAAGGCGCTGACCCTGGTTTATCTGATGATGAACGAGGACGTGCTGGTCGATCGGCAATACAGCCACGGTGCGGCGCTGACGCTACGGGCTTACTGGGCCGCCGCCCCGGAAGACAGGCCGACGATCGCGGCGGCGGCGGGGCTGAAGCGGGTTCCCCACGATGCGGTGCCGGCCAGCGAGCAGCACTGGCCCTATAGCGAAATCTTCCAGCGGCAGATGCAGTCCGAACTCGGGCCGGACACGGAGGTGCGGTTGCGCGCCCACAGCCCGCCGGCGTTGTGGGTGCATGCGCCGACCCTGGGCAACGAGTGGTTGCGAGTGCCGCTGTATCCCCATCCGCTGCGCGGCCAGCGCATCTGGAATGTTCTGGGCTGGTTTCTGGCAATCGGCCTGCTGTCGACGGCAGCGGCCTGGATTTTCGTTCGCCAGCTCAGCGCGCCGCTCAAGCGCCTGGTTTTCGCTGCCCGGCAGATCGGCCAGGGGCGCAGCGTACGTTTGCCGGTAGGCGATACGCCGAGTGAAATGACCGAGGTGTACCGCGCCTTCAACCAGATGGCCGAGGACGTCGAGCAGGCCGGCCGCGAGCGCGAGCTGATGCTGGCCGGCGTCTCGCATGACCTGCGCACACCGCTGACGCGCCTGCGTCTGTCCCTTGAATTGCTCGACAACGACTCCGAGCTGACCGAAGACATGGTGCGCGATATCGAGGACATGGACGCGATCCTCGACCAGTTCCTCGCATTCATACGTGACGGCCGCGACGAACCGGTGGAGACGCTCGACCTGCTCAATCTGATTCGCGAAGTGGTCGCCCCCTACAACCAGCAGCAGGAGCTGGTGCGGCTGTGCCTGGAGCCGGTGCCGGAATTTCCGCTGCGGCGGATTTCGATCAAGCGCCTGCTGGTTAACCTGATCGAGAACGCCTTGCGCTATGGCGGCAATGCGGTCGAGGTGGCGGTGTCGCTGTCCGGCGACTGCAGCGCACCCTACGTGGTACTCAGCGTGCTCGACCGAGGCGCGGGAATCGACCCGGCCGAATTGGGCAGCATCATCAATCCGTTTATCCGCGGCGACCGCGCCCGGGGTGGCCAGGGCGCCGGCCTCGGCCTGGCGATCGTCAAACGCATTGCGGCGCTGCACGGCGGCAGCGTCGAACTGCGCAACCGTTCCGGCGGCGGCCTGGAGGCGCGGGTGTGCCTGCCGCTGGGCCTGCTGCTGCCGCGCGATGCGGCATAGGCATACGCATAGCGCCGTCCTGTCTGGCGAATATGCTCAACAGGACGCCACCGATGGAACCAGCCGGCGTCTCGTTGCCACTCAGGCCACTGCACATCCTTACTGCGATGTGCGCGAGATTGGCGCCGCGCTCAACCAGCATGCGCTCGCGCTGTCATAGATAGCCGCTGCCTCGCCCGGCTGGCTTCGGCCCCGTTCAACCGTTTCAGGAGAACCGCCCATGACTCAGATGCTGCTCTATAAGGACGTCAAACGGCTGAATCGCGATGAGCACAAGTCGTTACGGCTTCACAGCCTGGGCAACAGTGAGTTCGCGGCCGGTACCCATATGGTGCCCCTGGCCGGCCTCGAGTTCTTTCAGGCCGCGCGCCACTACCCGATCCTGTTCGTCGGCGACGAACAGCCGATGCCGATTGCCCTGCTCGGCCTCGAAGAAGGCCACAACGGTTTTGTCGACGGCAATAAACAGTGGTTGGCCAATACCTATATGCCGGCGTTCGTGCGGCGTTATCCGTTCGTGCTGGCGCAGGACAGCGCCGCCGAGTTCACCATCTGCTTCGACGCGGCCTACGCTGGCTGGAACGAGCGCGAAGGCAAGCAGCTGTTTGGTGATGATGGCAGCAACAGCGAATACCTCAACGAGATGCTTGGCTTCCTGCAGCAGTTCACCCTGGAGATGGTGCGCACCCGTCTATTCGTTGACACGCTCAAGGCACTTGGCCTGCTGACGTCACGTTCGCTGGAGCTGACCCACAGCAATGGCGAGCGCTTTACCCTGAGCAATTTCCAGATGGTCGATGAAGAGAAATTTCTTCAGCTCGACGATGCCCAGGTGGTCGACCTTCATCGTGCGGGTTATCTCGGCTGGATCTACGCGCACCTGATGGCGCTGGGCAATGCTGATCAGCTGTTTGAAAGCTTTCTCGCCAGGCGCGCGACACAGTCGACCCGTCACTGAACGGCTGAGCTAAAGGCGCACGAACGAACTGGCGGGTAGCTGGCGGTCAGTCTAGGCAACACGGCTGCCGCCGCTGAGCCTGTGATGATTGGGGTCGCCCGACAGCCTGGCTGGGCGATGAGGCTGTCACACGTAGGCAGCCTGCGCTGAGGCTTCCGATTGCTGGTAGGGCATTTTTTCCATGGCCTCGGGCGCACGCGGTGTCAGAGGCAGGCCATAGAGTTTGACGTCGCAACGCACCTCACCAAAGCGCGCGATCTTTGGCATATGCCCCCACAGTTCGCCGCCAAAGCCACTGGCCATGTGCTTGCTGGCTTCATTCTTGTCGATCACCCAGGCCACCAGGGTTTCGAAGCCATAGCGTTCGGCGAGGATCACCGAAGCCTGGCCAAGACGGATGCCCATGCCTTTGCCGATATAGTCGTGGCGCACGTAGATCGATACCTCGCCGGTCAGGCGGCACGCCTGTGCGCCCCAGCAGAAGCGGTTTACCGTCATCCAGCCGATCACCTCGCCGGCGCGCTCCAGCACATACACCGGGTCGCCTTCCTTCACATAGAAGTCGATGAAAAACGTCATCTCCTTGACCGACAGCGGCCGGACGACGGGCGAGTTGGCGCCGGTGGCGGCGGTTTCGTTGAAGATTTCGGTCATCGCCTCGAGGTCAGCCTCGGTGTAGCGGCGAATGCCTCGCGGCAGGTGTTTGCGCCCGGCGATACGGTTCATGCGCGGACCTCCTGGTACACGCTGCGCTTGAGGTGCTCGCGCGCGCGCGACAGGCGCGAGCGCACCGTGCCAATCGGAATACCCAGGGTTTGCGCGGTGTCACGGTAGCTGCCGTCCGCCTCAATGGCGGTGTGCAGGGTGTCGCGCATTTCCTGGGGCAGGCGAGCCATGGCGCTGAGGGTGCGTTCGAGCATCCGACGCGACTCGAATTCCAGGCTCGGATCCATGCTCTGCTCGTGAACATGGGCGTCGGCGTCATCGAAGGCGCTGTGCTGCGGTTGCGCATAGAAGCGGCGGAAGTGGTTGCGGATCAAATTCATGGCAATGCCGCACAGCCAGGTGTCGGGCTTGGCTTGTCCGTTGAATTTTTCGCGGTTGCGCCAGGCTTCCAGGTAGGTCAGCTGAAGCAGGTCTTCGGCATCTTCAGGGTTGAGTACGCGCTTCTGGATGAAATGGCGCAGTTTGCGCTCATGACTCAGGTCGAACTTGATCGCAGCAAACGGCGACGGGTGACGGTCGCAGGACGTGCTCAGGGTCAAATCCTTCATGGTGGCTTTTCCTCAAGAATCGGTAGAGGTCGGCAGGCTGCCGACAAAAAAACCACAGCATGAGCTATGCCACCGTGCTTAGCGTTCGCAACACCATGATTGATAAGATAAATATTATTTTGACATCAATTCTGGCTGTGCAGATTCTTGCAAAGCGAGGCGTTTGCTTGTGCCAAATCTTGCTCGATTTGCCAGAGCGCGGTGGCGATGGAACCGTTTGCGTGGCGCAGGCCACTCAGGGGTAATTCCGCAATCGATGACCTGCCGACTTTCATGAAAATCGACGCGTCCAGCACGGCTCAAACCCTGCAGAACCTCGCCCAGGCCGCCACCTTTGGTGCCGCCAAGGGCGCGCCTGTCGCGGTCCAGGCGCATGCCATGGAAGAGGTCGGCATGCTGTTCAGTCAGAACGTCGAGCGCAGCAGCAAGGCGCTGAGCAAGCGTCAGCTCGACATGGCGGGCGCCGAGCCGCGCACGGCGAAAGTCGAAAAGCTCGAAGTCATCAGCAAGTGGTACAGCCAGCTCGGCCATCCTGGGCAGGTCAGCCTGGTGGCGCTGGCCCAGCGCTCGACCCAGCTGCTGCACCAGCAGCCCACGCTGGGTGCGGTTCTGCACCTGAGCGAAGGCGACCCGGCGCGCGCCGATCTGGTCCTGCAAGCCGCCACCGTGATGGCTGAAAGTGAAGGCCGCAAGCGCGAAGCAGCGCTTGCCCGCGAGTACCTGGCGCGCCTGCGCAAGGCCTACCGCGCGCAGATCGACGCGGGCATGAACATCGCCGAAGCGCTGCTGGCAACCGGCGGCGACCCGGCACTGCGCCAGGCGGTGCGTCAGCTGTATTACAACACCGTGGTGCTCAAGCAATCGCTGCCGGGCATGATGCAGGCGCTGCTCGGCCTGTTTGGCGAGCAGGATTTCGACAGCGGTCTGCAGACGATGCGACGTGCCCTGGCCGACGACATCGCCGCTGAAAACCCGTCACGGCCCTCGGGAAAATTGCGCACCCTGCTGCTGGGCCTGAATGCCTCCAGCCACCTCGGCAGCGTGTTGCAGAGTTGCCGCGGCTTATTGGAGCGGTTGGCTTCGAGCCGGCTGGAGCAGCAGCTCAGCGCCGTGGCCTTGCTGCAACGGCTGGTGGGCTATGCCGCAGGCGGTTTCAGCCCCGCCGAAGCGCAGCGCCTGGGGCGTGAGCTGGGCGGTGAGCAGGCGCACGCGCAGTTGGTCTCGCTGAACGCGCTCTACCCGTTGATCCAGCGCCTGCCGCTGCCGCTGTGGCGCGACGGCAAGAGCCGGCAGAACGCGCTGAAGAACCTGCTGGCTCTGATGGACCAGCGCTCACGCCATGAGCCGCGTGCGCAGGCGGTGGTGCCGGTGATTGCAGGGGTGGCCCGATGATCGCCTTGCTCAATCGTATCGCCCTCGCCGCCGTGCGCCGTACCGAAGTGGTCGGCGCCTTCGTCGTACTGGCCATCGTGTTCATGTTCATCATGCCGTTGCCGACCTGGCTGGTGGACATCCTGATCGCGGTGAACATTTGCATTTCCTGCCTGCTGATCGTGCTGGCGATGTACCTGCCGCGGCCGCTGTCGTTTTCCTCGTTCCCGGCGGTGCTGCTGCTGACCACCATGTTCCGCCTGGCCTTGTCGATCGCCACCACCCGCCTGATTCTGCTCGACCAGGACGCCGGCCATATCGTCGAGGCGTTCGGCAACTTTGTGGTGGGCGGCAACCTGGCGGTCGGTCTGGTGATTTTCCTGATCCTGACCGTGGTCAATTTTCTGGTGATCACCAAGGGCTCGGAGCGGGTCGCCGAAGTGGCGGCACGCTTCACCCTGGATGCCCTGCCGGGCAAGCAGATGTCGATCGACAGCGACCTGCGCGCCAACCTGATCGACGTCAACGAGGCGCGTCGTCGGCGCGAGCAATTGTCCAAGGAGAGCCAGCTGTTCGGTGCCATGGACGGTGCGATGAAGTTCGTTAAAGGCGATGCCGTAGCGGGCCTGGTGATCGTGGTGATCAACCTGATCGGGGGCTTCACCATCGGCATGATGCAGCACGACATGGGCGCCGGCGAGGCGATGGAGCTGTACTCGGTGCTGACCATCGGTGACGGCCTGATCGCGCAGATTCCCGCGCTGCTGATCTCCCTCACCGCGGGCATGATCATCACCCGCGTGTCGCCGGACAACCAGATCGGGGGCAGCAACATCGGCCGGGAGATCGCCGAACAACTGATGAGCGAGCCCAAGGCCTGGGTCATCGCGGCCGTCGGCATGCTCGGGTTTGCCGCGCTGCCGGGAATGCCGACCCTGGTGTTCATCGTGATTGCGCTGATTACCGGGAGCATGGGCATCGTTCAGCTCTGGTTGCGCTCGCGGGCCAGCGAGGCGAGTCGAGCTGGAGCGCAGGGAGGATCGGCCAAGGGCCAGGATGATCAGGAAGACCTGCGCAGTTTCGACCCGTCGCGCGCCTATCTGCTGCAGCTGGCCAAGACGCAGCAGGACAACCCGGCCGCCCAGGCGCTGCTGCGCGCCCTGCGGCAGAAACGCAACGGGCTGGTAACGGGCTTCGGCCTGACCCTGCCGCCCTTCGAGCTCGAGTTCAGCGGCGCGCTCGCCGACGACGAGTTCCGCTTCTGCGTACATGAAGTCCCGATGCTCAAGGCAACCTTCGGTGAGCGCCTCGCCGTCGCCCGCGGACCCTTGCCGGCCGAGCCGATCGATGGACTGGTAGGGAGCGTCGAGCGCGATGAGCAGCAGTGGTTGTGGTTGCGTCCAGACGACCCGCTGCTGGCCGATGAACGTATCGAAGCGATTCCGGCCCAGGAGCTGATCGTCGAGCGCATGGGGCGCGCGATGCTGGCCACCGGGCCGCAGTTCCTCGGCCTGCAGGAAAGCAAGTCGATTCTCAGCTGGCTCGAAGCCGGGCAGCCGGAACTGGTACAGGAGCTGCAGCGGACCATGCCGCTGGCCCGCTTCGCCGCCGTGCTGCAGCGCCTCGCCGGCGAGGGTGTGCCGCTGCGCGCGGTGCGCCTGATCGCCGAATCGCTGATCGAGCACGGCCAGCATGAGCGTGACGTGGCCGCCCTGACCGATTACGCGCGCATTTCGCTGAAAGCGCAGATCTACCACCAGTACTGCGAAGCCGACGGCCTCAATGTCTGGCTGCTCGACCCGGAAAGCGAAGGGCTGCTGCGCGATGCGTTGCGCCAGACCCAGACCGAAACCTTCTTTGCCCTGGAGAGCGAACACACCCAGGCCCTGGTCGCGCAGCTGCGCCAGGCTTTCCCGCTGCGCGCGAAAAAAATCGCGGTGTTGCTGGTCGCCCAGGACCTGCGCAGCCCGCTGCGCAATTTATTGCACGACGAATTCAACCACGTGCCGGTGCTGTCGTTCGCCGAGCTGCTGAGTACTGCACAGGTCAAGGTGCTCGGGCGCTTCGACCTGTCCCAGGTGCAACTGGCCCGCAGCGAAGTGGCCTAGGCGATGGCCAGCACACGGCATGGCAGTAACGCGGGACACCACCCGCTGAATTGAGGGACCTGAGCATGTTCGAACTACGGGTGATGAGCGGCCTGCACCGTGGTGCAGCACTGCCGCTGATAGGGGAAAGCTGGTGCGTGGGCGCCTCGGACGAGGCTGACCTGGCGCTCTATGATCCGGGCATCGGAGCGCTGCACGCCCAGCTGCGCTGCGTCGATGGACGCTGGTCGGTGGAAGCGCAGGACGGCCCGCTCAGCGACGAGCAGGGGCAGCGCCAGGCGCTGATCGATCACCTGCCGATGGGCGCGCTGTTTGCTGTCGGCGGTATCTGGTTGTGCGTGGTGGCCGCCGATCAGCCCTGGCCGGAAGACGCTGCCGAGCTGATCGACTCGGCGCAGCCTGCGCCGCACCCTGTGCCGCGTCAGCAGGGTTCGCGGCCGTCCTGGGCCAAGCGCGTGGCCATTGCGCTGGTGGTGATCACCCTGGGCACTAGCGCCTGGGCGCTCAGCGTGCCGGCGGTCGACCCGCAGCGCGCGACGCCGACCCTGCAACGCGACGCGCAGCGGCCGACGCTGGAAACCACCGCCGAGGTGCGCCGTGAGCTGACCCGCATGCTGCAAGAGCGCGACCTGTCGGCCTGGGTCGAGCTGGAAGAGCGCGAGGAACGGGTGATTCTCAAGGGCGCGCTCGCCGAGCGGCAGTTGGCGGTGGCGCAGCGCATGGTCACCCAGTTTCTCGACCGCTTCGATACGCCGATCGCCATCACCGATGCACTGCAGCCGCGCAAGAATGAGTTGCCGTTCAAAATCGTGCAGATCATCGGCGGCAAGCACGGCCATGTGGTGACCGAAGATGGTCGGCGGCTGTTTCTCGGCGACGAAATAGACGGCCTGCGCCTGACCCAGATCGACAACGGTTCCCTGCGCTTCGAAGGCGAGCAACGCTACGAGGTGACCTGGTGAGCGAAGCTGCTGCGCGCCTGGAGCACTGGCATGCGCAGCACGCCCGACGCCTGGCGGTATTTGCGCCGGTCGCGGTGCGCGGGCGGGTGCAACGGGTTAACGGCATCCTGCTGCAGTGCCGATTACCCGGTGCGCAGATTGGCGACCTGTGCCGCGTTGACAAGAGTGGCGGCGACAGCCTGCTGGCCGAGATCGTCGGCTTCGATTGCCAGGACGCGCTGCTCAGCGCTCTAGGCGGTCTCGAAGGCGTGCGCGTCGGCGCCGCCGTCGAGCCGCTCGGCATCGCCCATCGGGTTCAGGTTGGCGATGGGCTGCTGGGCCAGGTGCTCGATGGCTTTGGCCGGCCGTTGAGTGGCCAGGGGCCGAGTGCCTTTGCCGAACCAGGCATCACCAACGCCCGGGCCGTGATCGGCGAGGCACCGGCGCCCACCTCGCGGCCGCGCATCAGCCGTGCGTTGGCCACCGGAATTCGCGCAATCGACGGCTTGCTGACCCTCGGCGAAGGCCAGCGGGTCGGCCTGTTTGCCGGTGCCGGTTGTGGCAAAACCACCCTGCTGGCGGAAATCGCGCGCAACGTCGACTGCGACGTGATCGTCTTCGGCCTGATCGGCGAACGCGGCCGTGAACTGCGTGAGTTTCTCGATCACGAACTGGATGCTGAGCTGCGCAGCCGCGCCGTGCTGGTTTGCGCCACCTCGGACCGTTCGAGCATGGAACGGGCCCGCGCCGCCTTCACTGCAACGGCAATCGCCGAAGGGTTCCGCCAGCAGGGCAAGCATGTGCTGCTGCTGATCGATTCGCTGACCCGCTTCGCCCGTGCCCAGCGTGAGATCGGCTTGGCGGCCGGCGAGCCCATGGGCCGAGGCGGCCTGCCGCCTTCGGTGTACGGCTTGCTGCCGCGCCTGGTGGAGCGCGCCGGGCTGACCGAAGAGGGGGCCATCACCGCGCTTTATACCGTGCTGATCGAACAGGACTCGATGCAGGACCCGGTCGCCGACGAAGTGCGCTCGCTGCTCGACGGCCACATCGTGCTGGCGCGCAAACTCGCCGAACGCGGTCACTACCCGGCCATCGACGTGCTCGCCAGCCTTTCGCGTATTCTGGCCAACGTCGCCGACGAGGACCACCTGCGTGCCAGTTTCGGCATGCGCCGTCTGCTTTCCAGCTACGAGCAGATCGAGCTGATGCTGCGCCTGGGCGAATACCAGGCTGGGGCCGATGCCCTGACCGACCTTGCGGTCGAGTCCCGCGAGGCGGTCAACCAGTTCCTCCGCCAGGACCTGCGCGAGCCGACACCGATGGTTGCCACGCTCGATCACCTGGCCGGGTTGACCGCCTATGTCCCGGCATGAGCTGGCGGCCCTGAGGCCGATTCGACAACACCGCGAGGCCCAGGCCGAACGGGCCTGGCGCGAGGAGCATGGACGCCTGCAGGCGTTGCTCGAACGGGAGCGGCAGGCCGAGGCGCAGCTCGAGTGCGCCCGGCTGCAACAGCGCGAGCAGCGCGCGGCCCTGTCGCGCGCCCATCAGGGCCAGACGTTGACGCCGATGCTGCTGGCCGCCTGGGGCGAGCAGGAGAAACGCCTGCTGGCGGAACTCGGCAAGCAAGCCCAGGCCTTGGACGCGCTGCGTCAGGAGCGCCTGCAGCAGGATCAGCAGGCCGTGCAGGCGCGTCAGCAGTTACGCGGGCGACAGCGCCAGCTGGAAAAGCTGCGGGAGCTGTCCCGCTTGCTCAAGGAGGCGCCCGAGCATGAACCCTGCTGAGGTCAAACAACCGCCCCGCGAGGCGTCGACCACGCGCTGGCGCGACAGTGATCAGGAACCGGCCGGCGGCATGCAGAACCTGCTGGTGCAGGGCGATGGCCGCTGGTTTGCCCAGTTGCTGGGCAACCAGGGCGGCGGCAGCCAGGGCCACGCCGACGGCGCCGGGGCGCTGAGCAGCGCGGCGCTGCTGGAGGTCGGCACCCTCAACGCGCTGGTTGATCAGCTGGCGCCGCGCCTGCACGACCTGGCCGAAGCGCCGCTGCAGGCCTTGCTGCATCTACCACAGCTCGGGCGAGTCAGCGTTTCGGCTCGGCGCGTGCGCGGCGAGGGGTGGGACATCGACCTGCGCGCCGACGACCAGGACAGCCAGGAGCGTCTGGCCGCCTGTCAGCAGCGCTGCCAGGACGCCCTGGGTCAGGCGCTGGGTCAGCCAGTGACGCTGCGGGTGGATGAGGAGCGGGTGGCATGACCGCTGCCGTGCGCCTGGGGCGCCTTTCCGCGGTTCACATGCAGGCCATGCGCCGGCTTGGCCGAGGCCTGGGTCTGGCATTCCAGGTCGCCGACCAATGGGGCGAATTACGCCTCGAGCCCGGTCAGGCGCCGTCGGGGGGCAGTCTGGTGAGCCTGGAAACCGGCCACGGCGCCATCGCCCTCAGCGAGGCGGCTGCAGTGCTGAGCCTGCTGGGCGATTGCCCGGTGGTGCTGCCAGCGTCGCCAGGCGACCAGGACGACTGGTTCTGGCCGCTGTTTCACGCCTCGCTGAGCCCGCAAGTAGCGGCCCTGTTCGGTTACCTGAAACCCCAGGCTGCAGCAGCTGCGGGTGGGATCGACTGCCGGCTCAGTGTGACCCTCGGTGATTGCCGGGCGCTGAGCCGCCTGAGCCTGGCGCCTGAGGTGCTGCTGGGGTTGTGCGCAGGCGCCCCCTGGCACTCGCTCGCCGCACCGCTGCCGGATACCTGTCGGCTGCAGGTGCCGCTGCTGCTCGGTCACCTGCGCATCGCGGCCGGTCAGCTGCGCGGCCTGCGCCCCGGGGATGTGCTGGTGCCTGAGCTGCCGTTGTTCGACCCCGCGGGCTACGGCGAAATACGCCTGGGTAGTCAGGTAGTGGCGGTGCGCGCGGATAACCAGGCAGTGCCTTTGCGCTTGAGCGTACTTGCCCTTGAGGAGAACCGGATGGACGATGAATTTTCCCAGGACCCGGCGGCAAACGCCTGGGACAGCCTGCCTTATGACGCCCCGGGCAGTTACCCGGATGAGTACGCGGAACCGCCAGCCAGTGGGTATGCCGATAGCGCACTGGCGGACCCGCACGCCGAGCCGTTCGACAGCCTGGTGCTGCCGCTGACCCTGCGCTGCGGGCAGTTGCGCATGAGCCTCGGCGAGCTGCGCCAGTTGGCGCCGGGAGCGGTGCTGGAGGTGGCCGGGGTCACCCCCGGCATGGCGAGCCTGTATTACGGCGAGCGGCCGGTGGCGCAGGGTGAACTGGTCGAGGTCGAAGGGCGGCTGGGGCTGCAGATCACCCGTGTGGATTTCGCTGAATGAGTTTCCAGGGCGTCGATCCCTTTCTGCTGGCACTGTTCATTGGCGCGATGTCGCTGATGCCGCTGTTGCTGATCATCTGCAGCGCCTTTCTGAAAATCGTCATCGTGCTGATGATCACGCGCAACGCCATCGGCGTGCAGCAGGTGCCGCCAAACATGGCGCTGTACGGCATCGCCCTGGCCGCGACGCTGTTCGTCATGGCCCCGGTCGGCCATCAGGTCGCCGAGGGCCTGCAGCAGCGTCCGCTGGATTTCAGCAGTACCGAAACCCTGCAGGAAACCGCGCTGGCCGCGGTGCAGCCGCTGCAGCAGTTCATGGCGAAGCACACCGACCCCGACATCCTTACCCACCTGCTCGACAACACCGCGCGCATGTGGCCGAAAGAACAAGCCGAGGTCGCCAGCCGTGACGACCTGATGCTGCTGATTCCGGCGTTCATGCTGTCCGAGCTGCAGGCCGGTTTCCAGATCGGCTTTCTGATTTATGTGCCTTTCATCGTCATCGACCTGATCGTCTCCAACCTGTTGCTCGCGCTGGGCATGCAGATGGTCGCGCCCATGACCATTTCACTGCCGCTGAAGCTGCTGCTGTTCGTCCTGGTGCAAGGCTGGACGCGGTTGCTGGACGGTCTTTTTCTCTCCTACATGTGAGGTGGCGATGGATGCCTTGGGGTTGTTCAAGCAGGGGATGTTGCTGGTGGTGATCCTCTCCGCGCCGCCGTTGATCGTCGCCGTGGTGGTTGGTGTGCTGTCCTCGCTGGTGCAGGCGTTGATGCAGGTGCAGGACCAGACCCTGCCGTTCGGCTTGAAGCTGGTGGCGGTGGGCGTGAGCTTGCTGCTGACCGGCCGCTGGATCGGCAGCGAGCTGATGCAGCTGATCCACATGGCGTTCGACATGATCGCGCAGTCGGGCCATTAGCACGGTGGGTCGGCATGGCTGAGTCCGTTTTCGCGCCGCATTTCGAGTTGCTGCTGGCGATCGCCCTGGGCATGGCGCGCATCTACCCCTGCGCTTACCTGATACCGGCGTTCTGCTTCGAGCATGTGCGCGGGCTGCCGCGCCACGCCATCGTCTTCGCCCTGGCGTTGCTGCCCGCGCCGGGCATTCGCAATGCCCTGGTGATGGACAACGCCAGCTGGCTGACCCTGGGCGCGCTGATGTTCAAGGAAGTGGCCCTCGGCGTGCTGCTCGGGGTATTGCTGGCCATGCCGTTCTGGCTGTTCGAGTCGGTCGGCGCGCTGCTCGACAACCAGCGCGGCGCGCTGATTGGCGGCCAGCTCAATCCCTCGCTCGGCCAGGATGCGACGCCGATCGGTCACCTGTTCAAGCAGATGACCATCCTTCTGCTGGTCGCCAGCCTCGGCCTCGGCACCCTGACCCAGGTGCTGTGGGACAGCTACCTGTTGTGGCCGCCCACCGCCTGGTTACCGTTGCCGGCGGCGGATGGCTTCGATGTGTTTCTCACCCAGGTCGCCGAGACCTTCACTCACCTGATGCTCTACGCCGCGCCCTTTATCGCGCTGTTGCTGCTGGTCGAGTTCGCGATGGCCTTGCTCAGCCTGTACAGCCCGCAGCTGCAGGTGTTCATCCTCGCCATGCCGGCGAAGAGCCTGATCGGTCTGGGCTTCCTGCTGTTCTATCTGCCCACCCTGTGGGACCTGGCGCTCGGTCACCTGGAAGGCCTCAAGGATTTCAGGCACATCCTCGGGCTGTTGCTGCAGGTGCCGCAGTGAGTGCCTGTGGGGAACGCCGGCATGGCCAGGCGACAGGAGCGGGCCGATGAGCGAAGACAGCGGCGAAAAGAACCAGAAAGCCACGCCGAAGAAGATTCGCGACGCGCGGCAAAAGGGCCAGGTCAACCAGAGCCAGGACGTAATCAAGCTGCTGATCCTCGCGGTGGTAGCCGAGACCGCGTTGCTGCTGTCCGATCGCAGCATGCGGGCGATGGAAGAGATGGTCGCGTTCCCCATCGAGCGCATGCAACAGCCGTTCACCCGCGCCCTTCAGGAGGTGCTGGCGCAAGCTGGTGGCGTGCTGCTGGGCATCAGCCTGATCACCGTCGGCCTGGCCATCGGCATGCGCCTGCTGGGCAGCTGGATGCAGTTCGGTTTTCTGTTCGCCCCCGAGGCGCTGAAGCCGGATTTCAATCGGCTCAACCCGGTGGCCCAGGCCAAGCAGATGTTTTCCGGTCAGTCGCTGATGAACCTGCTGATGGGGCTGGTGAAGGCGCTGTTTATCGGTGCGCTGGTCTACCTGATTACCCTGCCGGCGCTGAGCGGTCTGATCGGCCTGGTGCATAGCGATCTGCAAAGTTACTGGCGCGGCCTTGCGGAGCTGTTTCGCCGGGTGCTGCATATCAGTCTGGGCGTGCTGCTGGTGCTCGCCGCGCTGGACTTTGCCTTGCAGAAGTACTTTTTCGTCAAGCGCTTGCGCATGAGCCACGAGGAAGTGCGCAAGGAATTCAAGACCCTGGAAGGCGACCCGCTGATCAAGCTGCAGCGCCGCAACCTGGCGCGCCAGCTGCTCGAGCAGCCGGCGAGCAAGCCGAAACCGGTCGAGGAAGCGGACATGCTGTTGATCAATCCCACCCACTTCGCCGTCGCGCTGTTCTACCGCCCCGAGGAAACGCCCCTGCCACAGCTGATCGACAAGGGCGCCGATGATCAGGCGCGGGCGCTGATCGAGCGAGCCAAGGCGGCGCGGGTGCCGATCATCCAGTGCGTGTGGCTGGCGCGCACCCTGTACCGCGAAGACATCGGCCGCTTCATCCCGCGGGAAACCCTGCAGGCGGTGGCCCAGATCTATCGAGTGCTGCGCGAGCTGGACGATGAAGCGACCCAGGGCGTGATCGAAATGCCCGACCTGGGGCAGAGCTAGGCGGCTGCGGAGCCAGGCGCTTTTCCTGGAGCAGCTGCCGGTCGTCGGCGTGGGCGGAACCCCTTACCCGGCTGGCGCCACTCAGAGGCAACTTCCCGTCCTTCACGTCAGAGGAACGACGTCCATGCGAGGCATCCACAACCTCCCCGTGCAGCAACAGCAGCCGGTCAATGCGGCGCAGAACCTGGGTAACCCGCCTGAAGTGCAGCAAGGCAGGGCACATCGCTCCTTCGGTCAGCGGGTGGTCAGCCTGTTTCGCCGCGGTCAGCAGGGCCAGCAGCCACCGCAGGTGCAGCAGGGCCCGCAGCGTGCTGCCTTTCAGGCGCCGCTGACGCCCCAGGTGGACGCCGCAGGCAATCTCACGTTGAACAATTCACTGGCGGGCGAGGCGATCGAGAAGCAGCTCAACCAGCCGCACAAGGAATACTCGCAGCTCACCCCGGATGCTACCGGGGTCCGCGTGCAGGTGAAGCAGCGCAATCCCGCGCCTGGCACCGATCCGCGTGCCCGCGATGCCGTGCATCTGCAACAGACCCCCGCCGTGATCGGCGTGCTCAAGACCAGCCGACCCGCGCTGGCGCCCATGAGCCCGAACAACCCGCAGGTCCCCCTGCCCAATGGCCAGCCGGCGTTTCCGCCAAGCCCCGGGCGCGCGCATCTGGGCCAGATCAGCGGCGTCCATACCGGCGCCGATGGTGTACAGGCGCGCCTGCATCAAGGGCGGCGGCAGCACTTTGACACCGCCACTCAGCGTTGGCAGCCGGCGGCCGACCAAACCCCCTACAAGGCGCTCAAACGCCAGGGCGATGGCGTTGTGCATGGTGTGCAGCGAGACGCCGAGGACCTCAGCGCGATAGTTGGTGAGTCCGCCACCCTGCACAAGCAGGGCAGCCAGGCACAGGTGCGTATCGGCGGCGACAATCTCGGCTGGTCCACGGTCACGCTGAAACAGGCCCCCGCCGCCAACGCCGCGCCGCCGCAGAACCCGACGGACCTGGATGCCAAGCGCATTGGCTATTCCGCCGATGGCTGGCTGTATGCCTGCAATGGCGATGGCGAGCTGTTCCGTGGCAACGAAAACAGCGTGACCCTGGGCGGCACGCCGGAGCAACCCGAACTGCCGAGCATGGCCATGAGCAAGCTGCCCCTGGCAACGCTTGAGCAGGCGTTGGGCGGTCGGGCGGAGGTCGAAGGTTTCATGCATGACGATGGCGGTCAGCTCAACGCCCTGGTGCGCGACCAGCATGAACAGCTGCACGCCTGCCCCATCGATGCGCAAGGGCGACCCACGCCAGCCTGGAACCTCAGCGATGCGCTGGTGATGACCAAGGACGAAGGGCTGGCGCAGCTCGACCAGCCGCCGGCCCATGCCCAGGTCGACCTCGGGCCGCGCGGCAAGGTTGCCGTGCACGGCGGGCGCCTGCATGGCTGGAACGAGCAGACCCAGAGCTGGACCGCCAGCAACCAGCGTGTCGACCGGCTCGACCGCGGCCTGGATGGCAAGGCCTACGTGCTGCAGCACGGCGAATTGAAGGCGGTCAAGGCCAGCAACAGCGGCGAGACCCTGCGCCGTGGTGCCAGCCACGACCTGACGCCAGCGGGCAAACGGACCAAGGTCGAGCTGGACGCGCCACTCGCCGGCAGCCCCGAGCGCAAGCTCAGCGCCTTTGCAGTGGTGGACGACAAGCACTTTGTTGCCCTCGGCCGCGACAACGTCCTGCATGCCCACGTCGATGGCCGCACCACGGCGCTGGCATTGCCGGCGAACGTCGGGCGCATCGAGTCGCTGGCCCTGGACAACGACAAGAACCTGTACGCGCAGAGCGACACCGGATCGATTCATCGGCTTGATCGTCAGCACTGGCAGAAGGTCTTTCCCGAGGCTGTCTGGCACAACGAGCGCACCGCCGATTTCCAGCTCGCTGACCGCAGCACGCTGCGCACCGGCGCGGACAAACGGCCGGTGGCCCGGTTTGGCGGTCAGGAACATCGGCTTGTCGAGCACGATGGTGGCCGCCAATGGCAAGCGTTGCAGGCGCAACCGCAGCAGCCGAACCTGCAGCAACGGCTCGAGGGGCACCATTCGCCGGGCAAGTTAGGCGGCGCCAACGTGACCACGTCCAGCCATGTGCTGACCCACACCACCGAAGGTGTCGCGCACAAGGACCGCGGGTTCGGCAGCGGCTTGAAAAGGCATTTCCACCCGCTTGATGCGGTCAAGCAGACCGGCCTGGATATCCAGCATCACTTCAAGGGGCGCGAAGGGCTGCGTGATGTCTATGCCGACGAGCGCGCGCTGCTCGAGCGCCTCCCCGTCCTGGCCAGTGCCCCGCAGCGTATGGAGAACCTCGACGCTCGTCTGGCTGGGCTGAACCTGCCCGAGCAGGCACAGCCGCTCCGCGACGCGATGCAGAGCCTGCGCGGCGACGTCGAGAAAAGCAGCCAGCGCAGCGCGGTTCGCCTTGGCCAACTGCACGGCATCGTCGATGACCAGGGCGTGGTGAAGGAGGATTACCGCCCCTCGCTCAAGTCGCGCATCCAGAGCGGGCTCAACCCCGGCGGCCGGCATCGGGTCACCAGCCAGTTGCACGATGCGTTCCTCAATGCCTCGCCCTCGGCGCAGAACCCTACGCGCACGCTGTTGCACGAGTACCGGGAAAAAGATCTGCACCTGTCCCATCGCGGCCTCGATCAGCGGGCCGACAAGGGCGATCGTTCGGCGCTGGTCAAGGACCAGCTGATCTTCGATGCCCATACCCTCAGCGAGCTGCACGCGCTGACCGACGAGCTGCAGCACATGCAAGGCCAACCGCTGGACCAGGCGCGTCTTCGGGAAATCGGCGAGCGTTTCGAAACCCTGAAGCAGCGGTACGAGAGCAGCGACATCCGCATCTTCAGCGATGCCAACATCACCAACCATGGCCAGCTGGAGCGCCTCTACGACCACCGCAAGCGCCTCGCCAGCGAGCTGGGCAGTCAGAACCATGCGCTCAATCTCAATACTCGACGGGCCCTGGGGGTGGCCGCCAACGACGTCAATGGCGCCCTGGTGGACAACGTCCGGCGCATGGACGCCGGCGACTCCCTGGCCATGACGCGCACCAAGGGCACGGCGTTGAATACCCCCTACATCTCGACGCCGTTGCCGTTTCTCTGGCTGGGCGCCGGGGTGGCCAAGGAAAACAGTGTCGGCGTGTCGCTGAGCCGCACTGACGAAGGCGCCGACGTGCAGCTCAGCGGTAGCCGCAGTCGTGCCGGCAATGTCCTGGTCGGCGCTGGCGAGTTCTTTGGCCAGCGTGGCGGGCAAGGTTTCCAGCTCGGCGTGTTCGCCGGCGCGGAGCTCAACACCACGGTCGGTCGCAAGCGCGAAAGCGACGTGAGCTTCTCGGTCAAGGACGGGGATCTGGAGCGAGTGATGGGCAACCTCAGCGACCGCGACGGCAAGCTCACCGACCTGCTGAGCCTGGGTACGGAACACAAGGCCACTGAAACCAGCAAGACCACCCTGGATATCGACCTGTGGGCGGGCGTCGAAGGGCGCGCGCACTTCGGCAACTTCACCGATGCGCCGGCGCCGAACCCGGTGACCGCGTTCATGCGCACCTCGCTGGGGCCGGCGCTGAATGCCAGCCTGCTGCATGTGGAGAACAGTACTGCAGTGAGCCATGGGCCGGATGGCGAGCGTGGCAAGAGCGGCGGGTTCAATGCCCAGGTGTTGCGCAAGGGCGACGCAGGGGTGTATTTCCGCCCGGTCCAGGGCGTTATCTCGTCGAATATCCAGTCCGGCGGGCAAAGCCGAGCCGGCCTTCTCAACCGAACGCCGCTGGAACTGTCGGCCAAGGTCAACCTCGATCGCAGCAAGCAGCGCTCGTTCAACGTGGCCTTCAAGCTGCCCGAGCCGGTAAAGCGTGAAACGCTTGGCGAGGTTTTCAAAAGCCTGCGCCGCGAGTTTCCCGAGCAGCGCGGGGCTGCTGGGCTAGCGATGCCCGCGGCCGATGAGAGCGTGAATGACCAGTTCACCCGCCTGACGGCCTGGAAGAATCAGCTGGCGGACGGACCGCGCACCGAGGGGCAATACGGTGCGCTGCACGACTTGCAGCAGCTGCAGCATCAGCACACGGCGTCCAGCGAGCAGCGCCGCCAGTTCAGTTCGGCCGAGCGCACCGTCTCCGGGACCAGCCTGGGCAACCACATGCCGCTGGCCAAGCACATGCGCACCAATGGCACCCACGGCTGGCTGAACGAGGCGTCACGCGCGAATGGCGCCGAACTGCGCGAACTGCTGAGCAGCGACCCGCGCTTCGCCGACCTGGTCAAGGGTCTGGAAGAGGGCAAAGGCACGGACGCGTCGGTGGTTCTGGAACTCAAGGACAGCGTGCGTCAGCGCATCGAGGCGCGTTGCGTGGCTGGCGAAAGCGTCGACCGCGAACTGCGCGAGGCGCTGAGCAATCGCGACAACCTGCGGATCAAGAGCATCAGCGTCAAGCGCACCGCCACGCAGAGTCATGGCATGGCGACGCCGCCGCTGATTCTCGGGTTCACCAGCAACGCGTCGATCAGCCACAGCCACGTCCAGGGCAAGATCGACTTCAAGTACGGCCACAACGAGGACCGGCCACTGTCGTACAGCCTGGATGGCGAAATCGCCAAGCAGGGCGTGGCGAGCGATCTGATCCGCAGCCTGCACCAGGAGGAGCGGGTGACCATGCGCTTCGTCGGCAACCAGCCGGACCTGAGCATGGCCGATCCGCGGCACGGCGCCGACCCTGGCGACCTGGACAATCGTATCGACCACCAGCAGAACCCGGCCAATCGGCCAGGCGGGCTGGTCTGATGGCAGCAGCCCGCACCTGCACCGTGCCCATGCACGGTGTCGGTTGCGTAGGAGAAAACCCATGACAGCGATACAGCGCACTACCGCCGCGACGCCAGCTGCAGCCACCGGCACGGGCGGCGCGAGCGGGCTGACCCAGCAGCCCCGTGTCCCTCAGCAGCGCACCGCACACAGCCTCGCGCAGCGCGGTATGCACGGCTCGCAACCGCAGGGTGTCCACCAGCAACCTCAGGACCCGCAGGCTCAGCCGTCTGCATCGGCCGCCAGCCAGCAGGGGATGCATGACCTGGAGCGCGCCAATGCCGCCGCGGCCGAGTTGAATGCCATGTTCAACAGCCAGAAAACCCTGGCAGACACCCTGAACGCCATGCTGACTGGCATGGCCGATTCGTCCAGCAAAGCCACCGCCGCCTGCAGTGAGGCAGGCAAAGGCATCCGGGTCAGCTAGCGCCGCGCAGGCGCTTTACCGAGCGATATCCATCGGTATCAGCGCAAGCGGTTCGCCACGTGCGCTGAAGGTTGGCGGTTCGAGTCGAGAAAGGCTTAACGCAGGGCAGCGGCCATGGGGTTGCTCCCCAGGCTGCTGCGTTGTGTGGGTGCGCCAGTGGCCGGGCGTTGGCGGCTCAGCAGCTCGCGGGTGTCCTTGACCTGGGCGATAAAACCGACCACCCAGTGGCAGAAACGCTCCTCGCTCAGGCTGTCCAGCGGGCTTTGCGCGCACAGCCGCACCTCGCCTCGCTCGTCCAGGGCCAGCCAGCAGCCGCGCAGCGTGTCGATACGGAAGTTGAGTTCCAGCAGTTGCTTGTGCGCAGTGGCCGAATGCAGCGGCATCTCGATGGCGCAGTGAAGGATGGCGGTGTCGCTGTGCGCCGGGATCTCGATCACGGCGGCTTCCTTGCCCTGGGCATCGAACAGCGCACACACGCCCTCGTCCAGGCTCAGTTGGGTATTCAGGTGCTGGCCCAGGGCGGCCATCAGACGCTGTGCTTGCGGTTGCGGTGTATGCATGGGAGGCCTCGTTTCAGTAGGTAGGGGACAGGTCGTCCAGATGCTCCAGGCCGACCAGCAGCAATTCGTGGCTCTGGATGTCGCTGAGCGCTTCAAGGGCAATCGGCCGTTCGGGCAAGGCGTGCCAGACCACCAGCGCGCGATGCGGGTCGATGAACAGGAAGTACTGGTCGAACAGTTGCGGGTCTTCGAAGCGTCGCTCCAGCGAGCGGCTCAGCTGGTTCGGCTGCAGCACGTGGCTGTGCACCTGCAGCGCCAGGCCGAGGCTGTGGGGCTCGCGGCGCAGGCAGAATTCGATGCCCGGCGCCAGTTCCCACTGGGCGGGCATGCCGGCAGCGACGCTTTCCTGGAACGCGCGCTTGCCGGTGGTGCCGTTGTCATGCAAAGACATCGGCGTTACTCCCCAAGCGGCACGATGCTGTGATCCATTGGCTGCTCCTCGCTGCCCAGGCCGTTGCGCATTCCCGGCGCCCACCAGATCACCAGCGTGCGCAGGTCCGGGTCGGCGCGCTCGCATTGCCCGTCCTGGCAGGCATCACGGCTGGCGCAGCCGCCCAGCAGCAGGGCGGCGAACAGCAGGGTGATAGTCGACGCGTGGCTCATGGCTGAGTCCTCGGGGCAGTGGTCAACAGGGACGGTCGCGGTGCGCGCAAACTGTCCGGGTCGGGCGTGCGCATGGCGACGAAGACTTCGGCTTCCTCGCCCGGCGCGAGCCAGGCCCGTGGCCAGATGCTCACCGCCAGGGCGCGGCGGCCGCCGCAGCCGGCCTCGTCGAAGCGCAGGCGCTGCTCGCCGGTATTGCGCACCACCCCGACCGCGATGCCATAGTCCGGGCCGCTGAACCATTGCGCGCGGCCGGCATCGAGTTGCAGCGGGCCCTGGTTGCCACACAGGGTATGCGGTACGTAGGGCACTTCCGCTTCGGCGAAGCCGGCCGGTACTTCCCCGGTGGCCAGGCCGACCAGTGCGCGGGTCACGTCCCTGCGGCTGATCGAACGGCGGCCTTCGCGGCGCTCGTTGACCTGGGCAATGGCGCTGTCGACCCGGTGGCGATCATCCGGTGCCAGGTAGCGCGCGGGGTCAACCTGATCACCAATCAGCCGCGGAGTGAGAATGAACAGCCGCTCGCGCCGGCTGGTCTCACGCCGCGTGGAGGAAAACAGCAGTTTGCCGATGACCGGAATGCTGCCGAGCAGCGGCACGCTTTCTTCACTGTCGCCAGACTCCTCGACGTGGAACCCGCCAATCACCAGCGAGCGCTTTTCGCCCATCACCGCCTGGGTGCTGACGCTGCCGCGGCGGATGGAAGGGGTGGTCTGGCCGGCCACCGATCGTTCGATCTGGCCGTCCTCGATATCGACCACCATCTGGATCAGCGACGCGCCTTCTGAGTCGATGGCGTGGGGTACCACCTGCATGCTGGTGCCGGCGGTGATGGGCACGATGTTGGCCACCCGCTCGCCCACCGCCGTCAGGTATTCGGTGCGACTGAAGTCGATGACCGCCGGCTGGTTTTCTAGGGTCAGGATCGAGGGGTTGGCCACCACCGATGCCGCGCCACGGCCTTCGAGTGCGCGGATTTCCGCAAAGAAGTCGCCGTAGTCCTGGATGAACAGCGTCGAGGACGCACCCGGGGCGAGCAGCGAGGCGCCGCCGATGTTGTCGCCGCTCTCGACGTTCCAGCGTGAGGCCAGTTCAGCCAGTTGGCTGCGGTCGATGTCGAGGATGATGGCGTCGATCTCGACCAGTTTGCGCGGAGTGTCCAGGTCCACCATGACCTTTTCGTACAGCGAGCGGCGTTTCGGGTCGTCGTAGATGAGCACCGCATTGTTGCGGATGTCGGCCTCCACGCGAATCTTGCCGCCGCCCTTGCCGGAAGTCGGCAACCGGCTAACGCCGCTTTGGCCGGCGCGGCTGAGCAGCATCTGCTCGAACTGATCCTGCCCCGAGCCCTGCACACCCTGCAGGGTGTTGAACGCGCCCATGGGTTGCGGCGCGCCACCGGCAGTGGCCGGCAGGGTGGCGGTGCTGCGGGTCTCCAGCAGGCTACGCAGGATGCTGGCGACGCCGGGGATGGTCAGGGTGTCGCCGCGGTAGCTGATGTTGCGGTCGGCGGCGCCGGCATAGCGCAGCGGGAAGCTGATGATTTCCTGCTTTTCCTCCTCGCTCTTGCGCTGCTGGGTGAAGCGACTGACCAGTTGCACGTAGCGGCTCGGGCCGGACACCAGCACCACGCCCTCGTCGGGCAGCTCGCCCCAGCCGAAGCGCTTGTCCAGCAGGCCGATATTGGTCAGCGCCTGCTGCAGGTCCGGCACGGCATCGGCGGAAATTTCCAGGCGGGCCGAGTCCTGCTGGTCGAGCGGGCTGACGTACAGCGTGTTGTTGTAAACGAACCACTGAAAGCGGTGTTCCAGGGCCAGTCGGTCGAGGAACGCCTGGGACGAGTCGGCGCGCATCTTGCCGCTCACGGTGCCGGCGACCCGCCCGTCGATGTCGAGGATCACGCCGAAGGTGGTGGCGAAGTCGTTGAGTACCGTGCTTAGCGGCGTCTCTTCTGCTTCATAGGCATACGCATTGGTTTTCCAGGCGTCCGGTACGGCGGCACTGAGCGGCTGCGGGACGACCCACAGCAGCGTGAGGGCGCCGAGCACAGGCAGCCAGTGGCGACGAATGCAACGCAAGGTCGCCGGGTGACGCGTGACGCTGGCATTAGGCATAACGGATTCCTTCTCCGATAAGGCCGGGCGGCAGGCTCAAGGGCCGCGCTTTGGGTGGCGTGGTGGGCGGTTCGCTGAGCATCGATTGCCAGGTGTCGCGCTGGTTGAGCAGCACCTCCACGTGGTTGAGCAGGGTGTCGCAGTCACATGTCTCGCCCAGCCATTGCAGCAGCCACAGCTGGCCGCTGGCGGGATCGCGGGCAAGGGCACCGGGAAAGTGCGCAAGGCTGGGGTGACCCAGGCGCAGGGCTTGTTGCAGGCCGCTCTCGTCGTGCGTGCGGCCGTTGAGGGCAACCCCGAGGGACAGTCCACCGGGCAGCCGCTGCACCTGCACCTGGCCGTTGTCGGCGCTGAAGTCGAGCAGCGGCTCGTTGCCGGCCAGCCAGCGGGTCAGGTGTTCGGCCAGCTCATGGCATTGCATCAACGATGGCCTTGGCCAGGTTGTGCTTGATCGCGGTTTCCTGGTTCACCGCGTAGCTGGCGGTGGACATCTGCCGCATCGCGGCGACGAAGCTGTGCATGTCGTCCAGGGAATAGCCGTCGGCATTCATGGCGATCTGGTCGAGTTGGGTCTGGGCTTGGTCGAAGCGGGTGTCGAGACGGCGTTGTACGGCATCGGCTGACGGCATGGCGATTTCCTCCGTGGGCAATTGTTTTTGCTCTGTGGTCAGCGCGGCAGCAACGGTTCCATGAAAGTCCCGCCGCATGAAGGTCATCAGGCCATCGCGTTACGGGGTTGGCACGTGCAGCGCTTCACAGGCGGAGCGCCAGTCGAGTTGGAAGTCGCCTTGCTCGGTACTCAGGCGCACCTCGTCGTCGGCCAGGCTGGCATCGGGCTGCAGGCGCCAGGGCGTGGCAGGCTGTTGATCCAGCCAACGCTGTACGGTGTCGCGCACCTGGGGGTGACAGCGCAGGGTGGCACTGACCGGCTCGCTCTGGCTGGCGCTCAGTTGCTTGAGCAGCGCGTTCAACCGAGCAGGTTCCGGCGTTTCGCCAAGCAGTTGCTGCAATGCTTGATTGACCAACTGACTGGCGTGACTTTCCAGCAGACGATTGATTTCCAGGCGCTCCTGCTCCCAGCGCATGAGCTGGTGCTCGGCCTGTTGCCAGAATGCCTGGCGCGCTTCGGCGAGTTGCGCCTCGGCGTGGCGTTCGGCCTCCTGCAATAGCGCTGCAGCCTGTTCCTGGGCATGGGCCAGCACCGCCTCGGCACGGCCGCAGTCGATCAGGGTCTCGCGCCTGATCAGCGGTTGCGCGAGGCGGGGCGCGCCGGCACGCAGTTCAACCAAGCGCCGGGCTAGCATCGGCATGCTCCTGTTCCGGATGACCATTCGCGGGTGTTTTCGCGCTGCGCCAAAGCGCAGCCTGCCACAGCGCATCGAGTTTGCCGGCCGGGGCGCAGACGGGTTCGTGCCGTTCGAGCGCATCGATGCGGGGGCGCGGGAAACTCAGGCGCAGCCGTTGCCAGGCGGCCATGCCGACCCAGGCGCGCAGCAGGTTCAAGGAGTCGGGCGCCTCGCTCAGCCAGTGCCGCGGGCGCAATGCCTTGGCGACGCTCAGGCACCAGCTGCGCTGCTCGGCAGACAGCTGGTTGTCCTCCTGGGGGTCGCAGGTGGCGGCCACCAGGGCGAGGGTGAGCTCGCGGCGGGCGAGGTTGCTGGAGATGAATTCCAGCAGCGCCACGTGAGGCGGCGGCGGGGTGCAGGGCAGGATGCCGAAAGCCCGACACAGCTCCATATGGTGGCTGCGGGCGAGTGCATCCAGGCGTGACAGCTCGACCCCGGCGAGGGCTGTCGGCGTCCAATCCGGGTGCGCCTGGCGCCAGGCCGTGGTCCACCAGTACACCCAGCTACGTTCCTGATTCATGCCGCATTCCCGTCAGGGCGAGACGGCGCCTGTGGCCGTGGGGCGAACGCCGGGCTGGCCACGACGCGCGGTGTACCTGGCGCAGCGGTGCTGCTGGCTGGCAGGCTGGCGACGCGCTTGCGTTGTTTCAGCCACCAGTAGCCGCCACCCAGGGCGCCAAGCAGCAACACCAGCAGGGCGAGGCCGCCGTAGAGCATGCCCTGCCAGTAACCAAGGTCATCGCGAGGGACCAGAAAAGGCCCGAGGTACGCCAGTTTCTGCTGCTCGCGATAGCGGGCGGCCGGCACGAAGACAACGGCCAGCTTGACCTCGTCATTGGCAGCGCTCGCCATGCCGGGAATGCCGCTGGCGACCATGCGCCGGACTCGCGGCCGCGCACTGTCGGGGTCGAGGTCGCTGGTGTGCTTGATGAACACCGAGGCCGAGGCGGGCTGCACGGGCTCGCCAGGCGCGACCCGTTCGGGCAGCACCACATGGACTCGGGCGACGATGACGCCGTCGATCTGCGACAGCGTCGCTTCCAGCTCCTGGGACAGGGCGTAGATGTAGCGCGCGCGTTCTTCCAGGGGGGTGGAGATCACCCCCTCCTTGCGGAAGATATCGCCCAGGCTAGAGCGCGAGCGACGCGGCAGGCCGGCGGCGTCCAGTGCTCGCACCGCACGGGTCATGTCGTCCGGATCGACCAGTACGCTGACGCCTTCCTTGTCGGCGCGCTTCACCGAGCGGATGCGCTTGTCCGCCAGCTCGGCGATCACCTCGTTGGCGTCCTGTTCGGACAGCTGGCTGTGCAGCTCGACGCGTTCGCCACATCCCGCCAGCAACAGCATCAGCAGGGCAGCCAGAAGCACACGGCTTGGCATGATGGGACCTACTGCAGGTTGGTGAGTTTTTCCACGGCCTGGGCACCTTTGCTGACCATCTTCGCGGTCAGCACGCTTTCCAGGTAGAACGAGGACAGCGAGCGGTTGGCCTTGACCATGTCCATCGGGTCGGCGGTCTTGGCGGCCTTCTGCAGGGCGCGGTCAGAGCGCTCGGAGAGTTTCTGCAAGGCTTCCGAGCGATTGGACAGCTGGCCGATGATGCGCGAGGCAACGTTGTCTTCGCTGGCAGTGGTGGCGGTCGGCTTGTTGAGTGCAGCGCTGAACCAGCTGACGTCGGACTTGAGCGGTGCCTGATCCAGCGGTTTGGCTGCAGCGGCACCCTGGGTTATGTCGATACTTTCAATCTTCATGGCGAATTCCTGGCGAGACGTCACGGTAAAAGCCGCGACAGCCGCCAGGCATGCCGCGGCACGGGGCGAAGCTCAGGCCGACTGGCCGTAGAGCTGCGCCATGATGTTGAACGCTGCCGTCGACGCGCCCATGTTGAGCGACACGTCGCTCGGTTTCAGCGAGCTGAGATCGAGGTCACCGAACAGGCCCCCGGTCTGCGACGAGCCATTGCCGACGGTGGCAAAGCTGGCCATCTCCTGGTTGATATTGCCGATCGCCTTTTCGAACAAGGCGGTTTCTTCGGCATTCAGGTAATTGTCCTCACCCAGTTCGTCGACCCAGCTGCTGACCTTGCCGTTGGCGTCATGGGGTTTGCCGAACACGTCCGGGTTCTGGTCCATGTACAGCGCCACCTGCTTGAGGATGTCCATGTCGTCGCTGGAAAACGTCGCGCCGCCCTTGCCATCCTTGCTCAGCACGCCGCCCAGGGCTTCGCTGCCGAGGGTGGAGAGAAACTGCATCAGCTGGCTGATCAGGTCGCTGCCGCCAGTGCCGGGCTGACCGGTGGGCAAGTTGCTGAGCGGAGATTCGCCGCCGAAGGGCAAGCCAGTCGAACCGCCGAACAGGTTTTGCGCGTCACCCGCGCCGGCGAAGGGCGAGTGCGACGTGCCGGGGGAAAACAGCTCGTCGGCAAAACTGTTGCCGCCGCTCTTCTCACCGATCATGTCGGCGAGAACCTGCATCAGCACGTTCAGGTCGACCTTGTTATGGCCGCTGGTCAGTGCGTCCTGCCAGGATTTGCCGTACTGGCCGGGGCTGCCGTATTTATCCGCATGCTCGTCCATGAATTTGCCGAGCAATTCGGCGAGTTTGCTGCCTTCCTTGATCGAGCCGTCTTCGTTGAGCATCGACTCGGCAAGCAAGCGGGCGAGCATTTCCAGCACGCTGCCACCGTCGCTGCCCGTCGGGCTGCAGCCGCAGGTGCCGGTGATGCTTGGAAATGCGGTTGCGTTGCTGATCGTACTGAGGTTCATCATGAGGTGTCCTCCTCACTGGGCGAAACCCCCGGCCGGCTGGCCGGGGATCGCAGCCGTCTCAATAACGGATGGCTTTGCCGGACTCCGACGCTGCGTTGAGCGCCTTGTTACCGGAATCCACAGCACCTTGCATGATGCTGTTCATGGTGTCGGTGATCATCTTCTGGGACTGGAACTGGGCGTTCATGGTGGTGGTGGCGGCAGACGTTGCGTCCATCTGAGCCATCGCCGCGGTGGATGCAGCCAAAGAAGCTCCCATAGCCATAGTCGTATCTCCAAATGGTTGAGGTAGGTAAGCCCGAGAGCGGGCTCACCTTTCTGTGGCGAAGAAAAACCAAACGGTTCCACGAAATATCAGGAAGGGGAGATTTCCAGGCACTTCATGCGGTGATAGAGGGTGCGCCGGGCGATGCCCAGCTCGCCGACCACCGCATCGATGCAACGGTGGTGGCGGCGCAGGGAATCCTCGATCAGCAGCTTCTCGATCTGCTGCAGGCGCGCCTTGAGGCTCATGCCGGCACAGAGGCTGCTGTCTATGCTCGACAGCGGCGGCAGACCGAGCACATAGCGTTTGGCCGCCGAGCGCAGTTCACGCACATTGCCCGGCCAGTTGTGGCAGATCAGTTCCTGCAGCAGGGTTGGCGGCGGCATCTTCAATGACCAGCCACTGGCCTGCGCCTCCTTGCGGGCCAGGTTGATGAACAGCGGCACGATCTGCTCGCGGCGCTGGCGCAGCGACGGCAGCTTGATGCTCACCACATTCAGGCGGAAATACAGGTCGCGCCTGAAATGGCCGTTTTCCACCAGGTCCTGCAGCGAGGTCTGGGCCGATGCGATGACGCGCATGTCGACGGGAATGAACTGGGTTGAACCGAGCCTTTCGATACCCCGCACCTCCAGCACGCGCAGCAGCTTGGCCTGCAGCGACAACGGCATGCTGTCGATTTCATCGAGATAAAGGGTGCCCTGGTGCGCTGTTTCGATAAAGCCGGCGCGGGAATGCACGGCGCCGGTGTAGGCGCCGTTGACCACGCCGAACAGCTGGCTTTCGGCCAGGCTTTCAGGAATGGCCGCGCAGTTGATGGGCACGAAACTGCCCTTGCGCCCGGACAATTTATGAATCTTCTCGGCCAGCGTGTCCTTGCCGGTGCCGGTTTCACCACGGATGAGCAGGTCGACGTTGAGAGGTGCAGTGCTTTCGGCAATCGTCTCTAGATCGAAGATTTCAGTGGTTGATGGTTGATGGTCAGCGGGGTCAAGCGTGTTTGTCATCACTATCGCCTCGGATCAATTCTCGCCGGTCATTGTTACCAGCATGACGGCAGCAAAAATGTGACATCGCCCTGAATTGGGCCGCGCGAAATCAAGCGAAAGCTGATTCGCTCATTATTGTTGTTGTGGTGCGGAAGTCGCGAGCGGGAGACTGCTTTTTTTCCCGTATTTCTGACCGAATCGACAGGCCGTAGGTTCAATAAATCCGCTGAAAGGATTTTTGTGAAACAGCTCTAGGACGAGCGTTCCAGATGGGCTGCGAACAACAAGCGAAGCGGCGAATGCACGGCATCTTTCGAAGGTCCCGCGGGCGCTGAACGCAAGGGCGTAACGTCGCGGTTTGGCTGAATGATGGCGTGGGAAATTGCTTCGATGACGCGTGCTAGCCCTTGCCCTTGGTGCGGGTCAAGTGAGGGCCGGCGTTCTTCTCCAGGTACTGGATGACCAGGCTGGCGACATCCTTGCCGGTGGTGGTTTCGATGCCTTCGAGGCCCGGTGAGGAATTCACTTCCATCACCAAAGGGCCGTGGTTGGAACGCAGGATATCGACGCCCGCCACCGACAGGCCCATGACCTTGGCGGCGCGGATCGCCGTCATGCGTTCTTCCGGGGTGATCTTGATCAGGCTGGCGCTGCCGCCGCGGTGCAGGTTGGAGCGGAACTCGCCGGGCTTGGCCTGACGCTTCATCGAGGCGATTACCTTGTCGCCGACCACGAAGCAGCGGATGTCCGCACCGCCGGCTTCCTTGATGTATTCCTGCACCATGATGTTCTGCTTGAGGCCCATGAACGCCTCGATCACCGATTCCGCCGCCTTCTCGGTCTCGCACAGCACCACGCCGATGCCCTGGGTGCCTTCCAGCACCTTGATCACCAGGGGTGCGCCGTTGACCATGGCGATCAGGTCGGGAATATCGTCGGGTGAGTGGGCAAAGCCGGTCACCGGCAGGCCGATGCCGCGGCGCGACAGCAGCTGCAGCGAGCGCAGCTTGTCGCGCGAACGAGCGATCGCCACCGACTCGTTGAGTGGGAACACGCCCATCATCTCGAACTGGCGCAGCACTGCGCAGCCGTAGAAGGTCACCGAGGCACCGATGCGCGGCACCACGGCATCGAAGCCTTGCAACGGCCGACCGCGGTAGTGGATCTGCGGCTTGTGGCTGGCGATGTTCATATAGGCGCGCAAGGTGTCGATCACGACCACTTCATGGCCGCGTTGCTGACCGGCCTCGACCAGGCGTCGAGTGGAATACAGGCGCGGGTTGCGCGACAGCACGGCGATCTTCATTGGGCACCAGAAAGGTCAGCAAGAGTGGGTTTGTTTTGCACGTAGGACAGCGCCGGGTTGACCAGCAGCATGCCTTGAATCAGCGCTTTGGAACCGAGCAGAACGCGGTAGCGCATGGTCTTGCGGCAGGTCAGGGTGAATTCTACGGGCCACTCGCGCTCGCCAAGGGTCAGGCGGGTGCGGATCACGTAGCGCGACTGCGCGTGCCCGTTCGAGCTTTTGATGGTTTTCACCGATACAAGTTGCGCCTCGCAGCGGTGGCGGCGCTGCACCAGCGTGCCCAGGTGCGCGGTGAAGCGCACCCATTGCTCGCCCTCGCGCTCGAAGGGCTGGATATCGCTGGCATGCAGGCTGGACGTGCTGGCACCGGTGTCGATTTTCGCGCGCAGACCGACCATGCCCAGGTCCGGCAGATTGATCCACTCGCGCAGGCCGATCACGTTGAGTTGGTCGAAGCTGTTCAATAGACCCGTCCGCAATATTTCCGGGCATTCTAGTTGGCTCGTATGACAACCGCATCCGCCAATTGATTCGCTTTCCTTGGCGCTCGACGGCCGCTGCCAAGGGCGATACCGCGCGGGCGTCTGCCGACTTTCGGCCGTCGCCCTGGCGCTACGCAGTCTGGGTGCCGCGACAGGTTGGTGGTTCGGTTCGGTGCTGCATTCGCGTCATTGGCAGCGGCGTACCCCACATTAGCCTGAGTTTTTTCGCCGGCGGCTGGTCGACTCCTCTATGGGCCTGCCGATCGGGTGGGTAAGCACCCATCTCGGCCTTGGCTGGGGTGAAGCTGACGGAGGCAAACATGGTAAACGCGCTCAGATGGAGCCTGCTGATCCTTGCGGGGCTTGCGGTACTGCTGACGCTGGCTGTTTCGCTGCTGGAGTCGCAGTGGGCGCGGCGGCAACTGGAGGAGGGCTTCAGCCAGCGCCTGGACGGCCGTGAGGTGCAGATCGGCAGCCTGGGGTTCGCCTGGGGATGGCCGCCTGGCATCCACCTCGACCAGGTCAGCGTGGCCAATGCTACCTGGGCCGACGAGGAACAGATGCTGCGACTGGCAGTGCTGGATCTGACCCTGGATGCCAGTGAGTTGCTCAAGGGCAACCTCAGTTTGACGCTGCTCGGTCTCGAACAGCCGGTGATTCATCTGGTCCGTCGCGAGGACGGCAGCGTCAACTGGGCGCCGCTGAAATCCCCCGACCCGAACGAGAAGGGCATGGGCATCGACCCGCAGGTGATCAAGATGACCGATGGCCAGCTCAGCTTTCGCGATGCCAAGCTAGGCGCGGATGTAAGTGTGTCGTTCGAAACGACTCGGGATGACGTCGGTGAGCGACATCTGACTATCCAGGGTCAGGGGGAGTTGCTCGGCAAACCGTTGCAGTTCAGTGCCAAGGGCGGGCCGCCCAGCCAGGCGCTGGCGCAAGGCTCGCCCTATGCCGCAAACCTGCAGGGAAGTCTGGGGCCGATTCAGCTGAGCTTCGTCGGCCAGGCCCAGGAGCTATTGCAGCTCGAATCGCTGCAGGGTGAGCTGAGCCTCGCCGCGCCTGACAGCATGCGGGTCGCCGGGCCGCTCGGAATGGCTGACCTGCAGGTGCCGGCCTTCGCGGCCAGCGCCAAGGTGAGCCATCAGGACCAGCGCTGGTCACTGGAAGATATCGAGCTGCAGAGCGGCGAAAGCCAGCTATACGGCGCGCTGACCTACGTGCGCGGGCAGACGCCGCGCCTCGACCTGCAGATTCAGGCCGACCGGCTCGACCTCAACCATTGGGGGGTGATGGCGCTGGTTGCAGACGGCGACGCCGAAACGGATTCGTCCGCTTCTCCGCAGCAACGCCTGGTGCAAAGCCTCGAGCCGTTGCGCCGTTATCAGGGCAAGATCGACCTGCGTATCGGTCGGCTCGACTACGGCGACGCCTCGCTGAGCGAGCTGGAAATTCATGGCCAGCTGGCGGATGGGCAGCTGGAGATCGAGCGCCTGCATGCCGTTCAGGATGACGCAACGCTGAGCGCTCAGGCCTCCCTGAGCTTCGCCTCCAGCACGGCAACCGGCCGCATCGATGTCGAGCTGGATCAGGTCGATCTGGGCCGGGCATTGGCGCCGCTGGGGTATCCGCAGCTTGGCACCCTGGACGGCGAGCTGCATGTCCGCCTGGATGAAAACGCGTTGCGCATCGACGACAGCCCGCTCAGTTACCACGCGCCAGCGCAGCGCCTGCATGTGCAACTGCGCGCCGCAACCGCCGAGTCGGGTGGCCTGCATCTTCAGGGCACGGGCTCGCGCAACGACGTACCATTTCAATTCGACCTCAGCGTCCTGCCGCCAGCCGACCTGCTGGCTGCGCAGCCATTTGGTGTAGCGGGCAGCGTGAGCGCGGGAGACACCACGCTGAGCGTTGATGGGCAGGTGATCCAGCCATTGCAATTGGCCAGCCTCGACCTCGATTTCGCCATCGACGGGCCGAGCCCATCACGGCTCGAGGGGTTGACCGGGTTGAGTCTGCCGAGACTGCCAGCGTATCGGGCGCAGGGGCGGCTGAACTGGGACGCGCCCTTGCTGCGTCTGCAGAATGTGCAAGGGCACTTCGGCGACAGCGATGTCAGCGGCGATGTGCGGCTGCGCCTGGGCGATCGGCCGATGCTCTGGGCGACCCTGTATTCGCAGACGTTGAATATCACCGACCTTTCGCCGGCACAGGATGGCGCTGCGCGGCCGGCGCGCGCCGAGGTGTTTTCCGCCAACCCTTGGCAATTGGCATGGTTGCGCACCTTCGATGCCGAACTGGATTACCAGGCGAACAACGTCAACACCCGCACTCTGCCGCTGGGCAGCGTCGACCTGGAGCTGAGCCTGGCGAATGGCCGGATCGAGGTGCAGCCGTTGCAGATCGGTTTGGGTGGCGGCGAGGTGTCCGGCCGGCTCAACCTGGATGCGCGGCGATCGCCACTGAATGCGCAACTGGAGCTGGCGGCCACGAGGGTTCAGCTCAAACCGCTGCTGCGCCATGGCGACCTGCCGAACGTCGCCGAAGACTCGGCGGGGGTGATCGGCGGCCAGCTGGGTGTGCGTGCTTCCGGTGACTCGATGGACGCGCTGATGGCCGACCTCGATGGCAAGCTTGAACTGGCCATGTCCGGCGGGCGGCTGGACATGCTCACCGTCGAATTGCTTGGCCTGGATGGCGGCGAGCGACTGGTAAGCACCCTTACCGAGGCTGATACGGTGCCGATGGATTGCGCTTATGCACGATTCGTTGCCGAGGCGGGGCGGGCGCAACTGGAGCAGTTCTTCGTCGCCACTGCAGACAGCAACTTTACCGGCGGCGGCACCGTCAACCTCGCCACCGAGCGCCTGGACCTGGCCTTCGAAGCCCATCCCAAGGACGTCAGCATCCTTTCCAGCGCCTCGCCGGTGCACTTACAGGGTACATTGAGCAACCCGGCGGTCAGTGCCGTCAGCGACGAGTTGCTGGCCAGAGCCGTTGCCAGCGTGATCGGCGTCGTTGTCGCGCCGCCGTTGGCGATACTGCCTTGGATCGAACCCGGGCTCGGCGAAGGCTCAGGCATGGGCTGCCGGAAAGTTCTGCAGGCTGAACAACGAATGGGAACCGATGAGCGATAAAGACGACGACAAGGTGCGCCTGGACAAGTGGCTCTGGGCGGCACGCTTCTACAAGACCCGCGCACTGGCCAAGGCTGCCATCGAAGGCGGCAAGGTGCATTGCCGAGGTGAGCGCTGCAAGCCTGGCAAGGAGCCGCGGGTGGGCGACGAACTGGTGATTCGCAATGGCTTCGATGAGCGCACGGTGCTGGTTCAGGCGTTGTCCGCGGTGCGCCGAGGCGCGCCTGAAGCACAGGCGCTGTACAGCGAAACGGCCGACAGCATCGAGCGCCGGGAAGCCGCTGCGGCGCAGCGCAAGGCCGGCGCCCTGGGCATGCAGACCGATGGCCGGCCGAGCAAGAAGCAACGGCGCCAGCTCCATCAGTTTCGCGACGACCAGGGCTGAGCCCGGCCGCCGAGGGCGCTGTCAGTCGAGCATGTCGGCGTAGCGCTCGTCCGGCTTGAACACCAGTGGCTGAGCGAAGCCCGGCACGTTCACCTGCTGGGGGCTGATCTCGATCTGCTTGTCGTCGATCAGGTCGTTGCCGAAGTTGTAGATGATGTCCAGCTGGCCCTGGGTGGCCTGCTGGTCGTAGCGCTGCGCGGCGGCGCGGGTCTGCTCCCGGCGTGCGCAGTAGTCGGCGAAGGCAACGCGGCCGTGACGCTTGCGCAGCATCCGCTCCACCACATGGGGCGCAAGCACCGTCGCGCTGGCGTTGTTGCCGCCAAAGCCCTTGGAGTTGATAAAGCACACATCGAGCTGCTCGGGGTCGCGCTGGCGGTCGGTGGTGGCAAAGCTCAGGTGTTGCTGGTGCACATCCTCGGCTACCGCATCGATGGTCTTGATCCCGGGAATGACGCCGTACTTGAAACTGCCGAGCGCCGAGATCAACTGATCGCCGCTGGCGGTCGCCAGCGAATGGCCGACAAAGGCCTTCACCGCGGTGACCGGCCACTGTTCGATGGCGAAGGCGCTGGCGATTCGGTCGAGAATTTCCGATTCGGTGGTGCGGTTGGCCGGTGTGCTGGAACCATGGGCGTGAACGAAGCTGCGCTGGCGCACCGCGTCGATGCCCAGCAGGCTGACAGCGCTGGCCACGGCCTTGGCGACGGTCAGGTAATTGCCGGGGCCGGGTGCGGAAATGGACTTCTTGAAGCCGTCGGCATTGATGAACACATCCGGCACTGCGCCGTGAATGTCGGCACCCAGTTCGAGGGCGAGTTCGTCGTCCATCAACACGACGAACTGGCAGGCTTCGGCCAGGGTGAAGCCGCAGTTCTCGCCGAACGGCCGGCTGGCGCGGCGGAAATCAACCTGCTCCTGGGCCATCTCGGTCTTGCCTTCGATCTGCCGCAGGCCGTCTTCGGTGGCCAGCGCGCCCATGGCGCCGTAACCCTCGATGCATTCCTGGGTGATTGGCGCTTCGCTGCTTCCGATTATGACTACCCGCGCTTTGCCACTGGCAATCTGTTCGATGCCCTTCTGCAGGTTATAGAGGAAGGTGGCGCAGGCGCCGGTGATGGCGCCGGTGGTGCCAACGCTGCCCAGCACATAGGCGTTGATAAAGTCCGCCGACATGGTGTTGAGGCCCAGGGCCAGCTGTTTGGCGGTGACGCGCCCGCCCTTGAGGCGCGATTGCATCAGGCCGCCGAAGCCGTTTTCATCCAGCTGGCTCATGATGCAACTGGAGAACACCGCGACTTCGTCGGGGGCCACGTGCTGCATGATGGTCTGCCAGTCGATGCCGGTGGCGCGCAGCGCATCCGTCACGCCAACGATGGTCATCTGCAGGCCGCGCGGGTGGAAGCGCGAGTTGTACAGCTCGCCAGGCTCGAATCCGCTGGGCAGTTGGCCGGCGGATTTCACCGGCAGGGCGCGGTAGCTGTCGACGCGGAATTCGCAGTTGTCGTGCAGGGTGACGCGTACTTCGCTGGCATTCAGTTCCTCGACTGACCAGTTGGCCGGCAGCGGCTCGGGCAATTGCTTGCGGCCGCTGATGAAGCTCAGCGGCGTACCGTCCACGGCGCCCACGCTGATGGTTTTCTGCCAGTGGGCGGCGTCGACATCCAGGTGCTGTTTTTCGATCCGGCGAACCAGCGTCGAGGCGAGGATCTGCTCGGCATAGCGTGCATCAATGTCAGCCAGGCTCAACACGCTGCCGTCAGCGGTCTGGTAGGCACCATCAACCACGCGCAGCAGCTTCATCATCACGGCCAGGCCCGCGAGGGTTTGCTGACGTGCCGGCGTGTCCATCGACTCGATGACGGTGCGGCGAAAACCGTGGTGGAAGGAGCTGCGCCCGGCGGCGTTGTAGCCACCAAAACCAACGATCACAGGCAAGCGTGAGGGCACTCGATAACTCACTGGACAACTCCTTCAAATATTCAAGCCGGACAAGCTCAGGTCATGCTATGCAGGCTTGTCGCCCGTTGCGCAAGGCTCTAGCCCGAGGGTTTACGCGGCGGGCGAACACAGGCTCGGCTGTTTGGATGCCTATGCTGACGTGACTTATGACCTGCAAGTCACGATTTTCGACCAAGGTCGCGCATCGATAAAGCCGTACGGCTGCTAGGGTTTATCTGCCCCTGTTCTGCTGGAGACACCAATGCACGGCATCAATCCCTACGAAGACGGACTGCCGCGCGACGCGGCGAATTTCCAGGCACTGAGCCCCTTGAGTTTTCTCGAACGCGCAGCGAGCGTCTATCCGTTGCGCCTGGCGCTGGTGAACGGCGCGCAGCGGCAAACCTGGGGCGAGACCTATGGGCGCTGTATCCGCCTGGCCTCTGCGTTGGCGCAGCGCGGCATCGGCCTCGGCGATACCGTGGCGTTGATCGCGCCGAACGGGCCGGCCATGTTCGAGGCACACTTCGGCATTCCCATGTGCGGCGCCGTGTTGAACGCCATCAACACCCGCCTGGATGCCGAAACCATCGCGTTTATCCTGCAGCACGGCGACGCCAAGGTGGTGCTGGTCGACAAGGAATTCGGCGAGTTGCTGCAGCGGGCACTCGACCTGCTGCCGCGCCGCCCGCTGATCATCGATATCGACGACCCCGAGTACCAGGCCGGCCAGCGCATATCCCCATTGGATTACGAAACCCTGCTGGCCGAGGGCAGGCCGGATTACCCCTGGCAGATGCCGGCGGACGAGTGGCAGGCGATTGCCCTGAACTACACCTCCGGCACCACGGGCAACCCCAAGGGCGTCGTCTACCATCACCGCGGCGCGCACCTGAACGCGCTGTCCAATGCGATGTGTTGGGACATGACGCGCTTCCCGGTCTACCTCTGGACCCTGCCGATGTTCCACTGCAACGGCTGGTGCTTCCCCTGGGCGCTGGCAGCCTACGTTGGCGTCAATGTATGCCTGCGCCACGTGCGCGCCGAGGCAATCTATCCGGCCATCGCCGAGCACGGGGTTGACCACTTCTGCGCCGCGCCGATCGTGCTGAACATGCTGGCCAATGCCGACGATGCCCTGAAGGCACTGAAGACCCGGCCGGTCAAGGTGCTGACCGCTGGCGCCGCGCCACCCGCAGCCGTGATCGAAGCCATGGAGGCGTTGGCGTTTCGCGTCACCCATGTTTACGGCCTGACCGAAACCTATGGCCCCAGCGTGGCCTGCGAATGGAAATGCGAGTGGGACGGTGAGACTGCGGAGCAGCGCGCCCGGCTGAAATCCCGCCAGGGCGTGCGTGCGCCGCTGCTCGACGACTTGATGGTGGCGGACCCGGAAACCCTGCAGCCAGTGCCCAAGGACGGCGAGACCCTCGGCGAAATCTTCATGCGCGGCAATGTGGTGATGAAGGGCTATCTGAACAATCCGACCGCCACCGCTGCGGCGTTTTCCGGTGGCTGGTTCCACTCTGGCGACCTGGCCGTGTGGCACGCCGACGGCTATGTGGAGATCAAGGACCGCTCCAAGGACATCATCATTTCTGGCGGCGAGAACATCTCCTCGATCGAGATCGAGGATGTGCTCTATCGCCATCCGCTCATTCTGGAGGCGGCGGTGGTGGCCGTGGCGCACGCCAAGTGGGGGGAAACGCCCTGTGCCTGCGTCACCCTCAAACCCGGCGCGTCATTGACTGCGGAGGAGGTGATCGCGTTCTGCCAACAACGCATGGCGCGCTTCAAGGTACCCGGCCAGGTGCTGTTCACCGAGTTACCGAAAACCTCCACCGGCAAGGTGCAGAAATTCGTTTTGCGCGAGCAGGCCAAGGCGCTGGCGGCGGGCGAGTAGCGGCAGCGCGCCTGCAGTTTTTCAGCCGGCAAAAAAAAGCCCGGCATCAAGCCGGGCCAAGAGTGGTACATGAAGTACCCACAGGAGTTGCTTACATGCCCAGCAGGTTCGGCAGAGCCATGGAAACCGCTGGTACGTAGGTGATCACCATCAGGAAGCTGAGCAGCAGCATCAGCCACGGCCATGCCGCCTTCACCACCGCGGTCAGCGGCATTCCGGTGACGGCCGAGGTGACAAACAGGTTGAGCCCCACCGGCGGCGTGATCAGACCGATCTCCATGTTCACCACCATGATGATGCCCAGGTGAATCGGGTCGATACCCAGTTGTACGGCGATCGGGAACAGAATCGGCGCAAGGATCAGGATGATCGCTGACGGCTCCATGAAAGCGCCCGCAACCAGCAGCACGATGTTCACCACCAGGAGGAACTGCCACGGCTGCAGGCCCATGTCGATCACCCAGGCGGTAATCGTCTGCGGGATCTGCTCGGTGGTCAGTACGTGGGCGAAGAGCATGGCGTTAGCGATGATGAACATCAGCATGATGCTCAGCTTGCCGGACTCCAGCAGCACCTTCGGGCACTCGCGAACGGTCATGTCCTTGTACACGAACAGCGCGACAAAGCCGGCGTATACCGCCGCTACCGCGGCCGCTTCGGTCGGGGTGAACATGCCGGTGTAGATACCACCGAGGATGATCACCATCAGCAGCAGGCCCCAGATCGCTTCGCGGGCGGTGGCCATTAGCTGGCGGAAGCTGGCGCGCGGCATGGCCGGCAGGTTCATCTTCCGCGCGACGATGTAAATCGCCACCATCAGCACGAGGCCGAGCAGGATGCCGGGGATTACGCCGGCCATGAACAGCTTGCCAACCGACTGCTCGGTCGCCGCGGCGTACACCACCATCACGATCGATGGCGGAATCAGGATACCCAAGGTGCCGGCGTTACAGACGATACCGGCGCCGAATGCCTGCGGATAACCGGAGCGTACCATCCCGGCGATGGCGATCGAGCCCACCGCCGCAACGGTCGCCGGCGAGGAGCCGGACAGCGCGGCGAACAGCATGCACGCCAGCACCGCCGAGATCGCCAGGCCGCCACGGATGTGGCCGACGCAGGCGTTGGCGAAGTCGATCAGCCGCTTGGCCACGCCGCCGGTGGTCATGAAGGCGCCGGACAGCAGGAAGAACGGGATCGCCAGCAGGGTGTAGTGCTCGCTGGTCTCGAACAGCTTGATCGCCAGCGAACGCACCGAGTCCGGGCTGAACAGCATGATCGTGACCGAGCCGGCCAGGCCCAGCGAGGCGGCGATCGGCACGCCGATGAACATCAGCAAAAACAGCAGGACGAAGAGGAACAGAATGGTCATTGCGCGCTCCCCTTGGGTTGAGTTTCATCGTGTTCGGTCAGCTTCAAGGCATCGGCCGCTTCGTCGGCGAGGCCCAGGCCGGTCTGCTGGTTGCGCAAGATCCGCACGAGAATTTCGAGAAAACGGATAAACACCATGGCGTAGCCGAACGGCACGATCATGGTGATGTGCCACAGCTGGATGCCGTAGTGGCCGAGGTCTTCGGCGCCAATGCCGGCGGTGAACAGCGTGTTCACCCAGTCGAAGCTGGCGATGGTGATCAGGCCGGCGTACCCGAGGCAGCACAAGCAGGCGATGATGCCGATGATCCGCTGGGTCGGTTTGCTGCACAGCTTGACCAGTGCATCGACGCCGATATGCCCGGCGGTGCGCACGCCGTAGGCCAGGCCGAAGAAGATCAACCAGGCGAACAGCGCCTTGGTCAACGCGCTGCTCCAGGTCATGGCCTGGGCCAGGTCGAGAATGAAATCACCGATGGCGAGCAGGGTTTCGTTGCCGCCAAAGAAGTCACCCAGGGTGTAGAACAGGGTGTAGAAGTTATTGAGAATTACGTAAACGAATGTCACAAGCGTCATTGCAGCCAGGAGAAAAGCGATAAAGCCTTCCTCGAAATGCTCCCAGACGCGCCGCAAGGCGTTCATCGATAGTGTCTCCCGCTGAACAACTGGAAAAGACCTGAGATGGGCTGGCACCTGAATGCCGGCCCGTCAGTACGCGGCGAGGAGCGGCGGCGCTAACCATCAGGCTGGGCCGATGGCTGGCGCCGGGCTCTACCCGTCTTACTGGTTGGCGGCGTCTGCTGCCTTGATCAGGTCGGCACCGATTTCAGCTTCGAACTTGCCCCACACTGGCTTCATCGCATCGCGCCATGCGCCGCGCTGTTCAGGAGTCAGGGTGATGATTTCGGTGGTTTTGGCGTCGAGGATGCGCTGCTTGTCGCCATCGTTGAGGGCACCCGCCTGCTTGTTCACCTCAGCGGTCACTTCCACGATGATCTTGTCCAGCTCACTGCGCACGTCGGCAGGCAGGCCGTTCCAGAACTTGGTGTTGGTGATCAGCATGTAGTCCAGGACACCGTGGTTGGACTCGGTGATGTACTTCTGCACTTCATGCATCTTCTGGCTGTAGATGTTCGAGTAGGGGTTCTCGGCACCGTTGACCACGCCAGTCTGCAGGCCCTGGTAGACCTCGGCGAAGCTCATCTTGCGCGGATTGGCGCGCACGGCCTTGAACTGCTCTTCCAGTACGGCGGAAGCCTGTACGCGGAACTTCAGGCCACGGGCGTCTTTCGGCTCGCGCAGCGCCTTGTTGGCGGACAGCTGCTTGAGGCCGTTGTGCCAGTAGGCCAGGCCGGTGATGTTCTTGTCTTCCATTGACTTCAGCAGCGCCTGACCTTCAGGGCTTTGCTGGAAGCGGTCAACGGCGGCCATGTCCTGGAACAGGAACGGCAGGTCGAATACCTGGATCTGCTTGGTGTACTGCTCGAACTTGGCCAGCGATGGCGCGATCAGCTGAACGTCGCCCAGCAGCAGCGCTTCCATTTCCTTGCCGTCGCCAAACAGCGAGGAGTTCGGATAGACCTCGACGCGAACCTTGTCGCCCAGGCGCTCTTCGGCGAGCTTCTTGAACAGCGCCGCGCCTTGGCCTTTCGGGGTGTGCTCGGCAACCACGTGGGAGAACTTGATGACGATCGGATCGGCCGCCTGGGCCAGGCCGGCGATGCTCAGCGACAGGGCGCATGCGAGCGCCTTGGCAGTCAGTTTGAACATGGAATGCTTCCTCTTGTTTTGATTATCGCGTTAAGCGCCGCAGCGCAGAAAACGGGCGAACAAGAGCAAGTCTAGGCGGCCTGCCGGAAAACGACGGGCGCATGGCAGCGATGGCCTGGACTTGTACTTATTTTTTCTGGTTCGCCTAACAAGAGTAGAGCAACCGGCATGCCAGCCCGGTTAAGCGCGGGCAACATAACGCCAAGAGCCCGTTGCTGTGCGCCTGTATCGCCATGCGCTGTGGGTTTTGCCCAGCCCAAGGTAAATGGAAATAGCTAGAAATGGCGGAAAACCGCCATTTAGTCGAATTCTTCTGGCGAGCTTCCGCCAGTGTCCGCAACGCTCAGGCCATGTTTGCGCAGTTTGTCGTGCAGGGTCTTGCGCGGCACACCGAGCGCTTCGGCGAGGCTGCGCAAGGAACTGTGCGAGCGAGTCATCTCGGCGGCGATCAGTGATCGTTCGAAGGCCTCGACCTGCTCGCTGAGGCTGCCGCCAACGGGCGCGCTGCTGGACTGGCCGCTGGCGTGGGATTCCAGATCGAGGTCCAGGCCCAGGGCAAAGCGCTCTGCAGCGTTCTGCAATTCTCGAACGTTGCCGGGCCACGTGTGGCGCAGCAGCGAGGCGCGCTGCCCTGGCTGCAGGTCCTGCAGCGGCAAACCGTGGCGGCTGCTGGCGGCCTCGGCGAAGTGCTGGAACAGCAGCAGGCAATCCTCGCCGCGTTCGCGCAACGGCGGAATGCGCAACGGTGCAACGTTCAGGCGGTAATACAGGTCGGCGCGAAACCGCCCCTGATCGGCGGACTGGCGAAGGTCTTCCTTGGACGCTGCAATGACGCGAATATCCAGCGGAATCAACTGGTTGCCGCCGAGGCGCTCGACCACGCGCTCCTGCAGCAAGCGCAGAAGCTTGACCTGGACTTCGAGCGTCATGCTCTCGATTTCATCGAGAAACAGGGTGCCGCCGTTGGCGAACTCGAACTTGCCGATACGGCGCTTCTGCGCGCCGGTGAAGGCCCCCGGCTCATGGCCGAACAGCTCGCTTTCCACCACCGATTCGGCCAGCGCGCCGGCGTTGATCGCAACGAACGGGCCGCCGCGACGGCTCGACAGATCATGCAGGGCGCGCGCGACCACTTCTTTGCCGGCACCGGTTTCACCGAGGATCAGCACGTCAGTGCTGATGCTCGCCAGTGCGCCGATCTGTTCGCGCAAGCGCGCCATGGCAGGCGACTGGCCGACCAGGCGGCCGCTCAGTTGCTGGCGGTCGGCCAGGGCCAAGCGCAGGCTGCGGTTGTCGAGTACCAGACGGCGCAAGGCCAATGCGCGGCGCACGCTGTCGAGCAGGTCCTCGCTGGCGAAGGGTTTTTCCAGGAAGTCATAGGCGCCGGCGCGCATGGCCTGTACGGCGAGGGGCACGTCGCCGTGGCCGGTGATCAGCAGCACGGGCAGGTCCGGGTCCTGTTCGTGCAGCTGCCTGAGCAATTCCAGGCCATCGACGCCGGGCATGCGGATGTCGGTTACCACCACGCCGGGCCAGTCGTGGCCGATCCGTGCCGCCACGCCGCGGGCATCCGCCAGGCTGGTGACTTTCAGCCCGGCCAGGTCGAGGGTCTGGCTCAAGGCCTGGCGCAGGTGTGAATCGTCGTCGATCAACAGCACCTGGGTGCGCGCGTCTAGGCTGGTCATGTCGAATAGTCCTCGGGTGACTGGGAGTTGACGCCGTGTTCGGCGGCGCGCAGGCGCAGGGTCAGCACGGCGCCGCCCTGGGGGTGGTTGGCGAACAGCAGCTCGCCGCCCAGGGCGCGCACCAGGGTGTCGCAGATGGCCAGGCCAAGACCGAGGCCCTGGGCGCTGGTCTTGGTGGTGAAGAACGGCTCGCGGGCGCGCAGCAAGGCCTCCGGCGAGAACCCAGGGCCATTGTCGCGCAGCTGCAGGTCGATGCCGTCGGCATGGGTTTCGGCGATCAGCCAGATGCGTCGGGGTTGCGCCACCTCGCTCAAGGCGTCCAGCGCATTGGCCAGCAGGTTGCCGAGCACCTGGCGCAAACGGGTTTCGCCGGCCTGGACCCATAAGGTGGCACTCGGCAGGTCGCGGATCAGCTCGACGTCCATCGCTCGCCGGCGGTTCGCCAGCAAGGCCAGGGCGTCGTCTATCGCCGGCTGCAGCGCCACGCTTTCCGGTGCATGGCGGTCGCGCCTGGCGAACGCACGCAAATGGGAAATGATCGAGGCCATGCGCTCGGTGAGCTGGCTGATCAGGCTGAGGTTGGCGCGGGCATCTTCGTTGCGCTGGTGGTCGAGCAGCACGCCGGCGTTTTCCGCGTAGCTGCGAATGGCCGCCAGGGGCTGGTTCAGTTCATGGCTGATGCTCGCCGACATGGTGCCGAGGGCCGACAGCTTGCTGGCCTGCACCAGCTCATCCTGGGCCCTGACCAGCTCCTGCTGAGCGTGTTCGCGCTCCAGCACCTCCTGCTTCAGGCGGCTGTTGAGCAGCTCCAGGTCCTGGGTACGCTCTTGCACGCGCTGCTCCAGTTGCTGACGCGCGCGGGCATCCAGGGCAATCCGCTCGAGGTAGTGACGGCGGCGTTGCATGATCAGCCCGAGCAGCAACATCAGCAGCAACAGCATGCCGCCGCCCGCAGCAACCGCGGTGCGCACGGGCCGGTCGAGCAGGCTGCGCGGGGCGAGGATGCTGACGGACCAGCCGGTCTCGACCAGTTCGCGCTGTTGGCGAATCCAGTTCTGTTCATCGAGTTGCAGCGGTGGCGGCGCCAGGGTCGGGTAGGGGCGGTTGGCGGCGATTGCCGCGCGCTCGGCAGCGTCGAGCGGACGGCTGGCGGTAAAGCGCCAGTCGCTGTTGGACGTGAGGATGACCACCCCGTTGGCGTCGGTGACCAGCAGCTGTTCCGGGGTATTGCCCCACAGCGTTTCGGTGTGGTCCAGGTCGACCTTGACCACCAGTGCGCCAAGGATGTGCTCGCCGTCGCGCACCGACGCGGCGAAGTAGTAGCCACGCTTGCCCGAGGTGGTGCCGAGGCCGAAGAAGCGCCCCGGGCGGCCGGCGATGGCTTCGCGGAAGTAGGGACGGAAGGCGAAGTTGCGTTCGACGAAGCTGTCTTCCTGTTCCCAGTTGGACGCGGCCAGGGTCTTCCCGTTGGGGTCCATCAGATAGATCACGTCGGCGCCGGTTTGCGCTTGCACCCGGTCGAGCAGGCGATTCGCGTTATCCACCACCCGATGGTTGTCGGGCCGGCGCAGCACGCCACGCAGCGCAGGCAGGTCGCCGAGGATCTGCGGCAGCACTTCATAGCGGCGCAGGGTGCCGAGCAGGTTGGCGACGTAGAGGTCGAGGGTCTGGCGATTCTGTTCGATCAGCACGCCGTTGTAATAGCGCTCGGCCAGTTGCTGCAGCGGCCAGAGCAGCGGCGTGAGCAGCAACGCCAACAGCGCCAGGCTGCGCCAGCGCGGTCGTTGCGGGGTGTGGGGCCTATCAGTGGACATACATGCTCGCGGTCGCCAGCCAGGTCAGTGGGGTGTTTATAGAATAACCAAGCAATTCTCCGGCCATGGACAATACTCCAAGCTGATGGGTGTCGCACTGCCAGCAAGGCAGTGCCGCTTGACCGCGCCGAGCAAGGAAGGCCCGCGCCTCTTTTTGTTGGGAGAACGCTCATGCTTGCTCAGGTTTCGGTACGCGCGCGGTTGCTGTTGTTGGCCGTGGTGCCCCTGCTGGTGTTGGTTGTTGTGATCGGCATGGCGTTGTTCAACGCGAGTCGGATCAATCAGAGTTTCGAGGAGCTGTTTGCTGATCGGATGAAGCCGATCAGCCAGCTTAAGGCGGTGTCCGATGCCTACGCGGTCGCCATGGTCGACGCGTTGCACAAGTACCGCGCCGGGGTGTTCGACGAAAGCCGGCTGCGCCAGGAGTTTGCCGATGCGCGCGAGCGCGGCGATCAGGCCTGGGCCGCCTATACCGCAACCAACCTGACGCGTGACGAGGCAAACCGGGTCGAACGGGCCAAGCTGCATCTGCGCGATGTACAGCAACTGGCGGATCGCTACCTCGGGCAACTGAGCCGGGGCGCTTTGCTCGCCGAGGAGGCGGCGCCATTCAACCGCCAGCTGTATGCGACTTTCGACCCGCTGGGTGCGGAACTGGCCGGCTTGATCAACCTGCAGCTGGAAGAAGGTGAAAAGCTCAGCGTGCAGACCGGCCAGCTGTACCAGTCAATGAAACGCAACTTCATGATCATCGGCGCGGTGGCCCTGGTCCTGGTGCTGCTGGCGGCGTTGGTGATCGGGCTGTCAATCATCCGGCCGCTCAAGGGGCTGCGCGCGTTGATCAGCGAAGTACAGCAAAGCGCCAACCTGACCCTGCGCGCCGATGTAAGCGGACGCGATGAGGTGTCGGATACGGCACGAGCATTCAACGCGATGCTGGAGTACCTGCAGGCGTTGATCCGCCATCTCAGCGATGCGGCCACCCAGCTGGCGGCGGCGTCCGAGGAAATGAGCGCGATCAGCACTCAGGTCAGCCAGGCGGCGTCGACTCAGGGTGACCAGACCAGCATGGTCGCCACTGCGGTCCATCAAATGAGCGTTGCGGTGCAGGAGGTGGCGCAGAATGCGCTGACCACCGCGCAGACCGCGACTGCTGCCAACCGCGAAGCCCGCCAGGGCAGCGAGCTGGTGCAGGCCAACCTCAAGGCTATCCAGGGGCTGTCCACCTCCGTGGAAAAAGCTGCCGAGGTGATCGATAACCTGCACAGCCAGAGCGACGAAATCAGCCAGGTGCTCGGCGTGATCCAGAGCATCGCCGAGCAGACCAACCTGCTTGCGCTCAATGCGGCGATCGAAGCGGCGCGCGCTGGTGAGGCCGGGCGCGGCTTTGCCGTGGTAGCCGACGAAGTACGCAGTTTGGCGAGCAATACCCAGAAGGCCACCGAATCCATTCGCGGGATGATCGAGGCCTTGCAGGGCGGCGCACGCAGCGCGGTGCATGCCATGCAGACGTCGCGCGATCAGGCGCAGAACAGTGTCAGCCATGCGCGCGAGGCGGGCGAGGTGCTCACCCATATTGCCTATGCCATTGAAGGTATCGCCGACGGCAATGCGCAGATATCCACCGCCACCGAAGAGCAGACGTCCGTAGCCAATGAAATCAGCCAGAACATCAGCAGCCTGAACGACAGCATCGGCGAGGTCGTCAACGGTGCCGAGCAGAGCTCAGTGGCCAGTCGCGACCTGGCCAAGCTGGCCAGCGATCTACAGCTGCCAGCGCTTCAGGGCCTAACGAGGCGCGCTCAGGCACTCGAGCAGCGCGCTGTGCCAGTCGGGCAGCTGCACCCGCCAGTCATTTTGCAGGCGCGAGCAGTCGAGCCTGGAGTTCAGCGGTCGCGTGGCCGGTGTGGGGTAGGCACTGCTCGGGATCGTCTGCAATTGCGCGGTGGGCTTGCCTTGGCCGCGTAGCTGCTCGGCAATGGCGCTGGCGAAGCCGAACCAGGAGATCTCGCCCTGGCAGGTTAGGTGATACAGCCCCCAGGGTCCGGCCTTACCGTCGCGCCAGTGCTGGATCAACTGGTGGGTCGTCGCGGCAATGGTGCCCGCCCAGGTGGGGGCGCCAATCTGGTCGGCAACCACGCTCAGGCTGTCGCGTTCCTGCAGCAGACGTTGCATGGTCAGCAGGAAGTTGCGCCCGTGCAGTGAATACACCCAGCTGGTACGCAGGATCAGGTGCGCGCCGCCAGCGGCTTGAACAGCCTGCTCGCCGGCCAGCTTGCTGCGGCCGTAGACGTTGAGCGGGTTGCTCGGGTCGTCCTCGGCATAAGCGTCCGCTTTGCTGCCGTCGAATACATAGTCCGTGGAATAGTGGATCAGCGGGGCGCCCAGCCGAGCGGCCTCTTCTGCGAGGATGCCGGGTGCACGGGCATTGATCGCAAATGCCAGCTCCGGCTCGCTCTCGGCCTGATCGACCGCCGTATGGGCGGCGGCATTGATGATCAGCTGCGGGCTCAGGCGGCGCACGTGCCGACGAATCTGCTCGGGGTCGGCCAGGTCGAGCTGGTCGCGGCCGAGGGTGACGAGCCCGCTGTGACCCTGCAGGCTTAGCTGCAATTCACGGCTGAGCTGGCCGTGCTGGCCGATGAGCAGAATGCTCACGGGAACAGCTCCGCATCGCCCAGGCTGCTGCCGTTTTGATCCTTGGCCGAGAGTTGCGGCGGTTCGGCGAGCGGCCATTCGATCGCCAGCGTCGGATCATCCCAGCGGATGCAGCGCTCGTGGGCGGGGGCGTAGTAGTCGGTGGTCTTGTAGAGAAACTCGGCGTATTCGCTCAGCACCAGAAAGCCATGGGCAAACCCTTCCGGTACCCACATCTGCCGATTGTTCTCGGCGGAAAGCATCACCCCGACCGACTGGCCGAAGGTCGGCGAGCTGCGCCGCAGGTCGACGGCGACGTCGTATACCTCGCCAGCGGTGACACGCACCAGCTTTCCCTGGGCCTGCTGCAGCTGATAGTGCAGGCCACGCAGCACGCCACGCTGCGAGCGCGAGTGATTGTCCTGGACGAATTCGCGCTGAAGGCCGGTGGCTTGGGCGAAGTCGCGGGCGTTGAAGCTTTCGAAGAAAAAGCCGCGTTCATCGCCGAATACCTTGGGCTCCAGAATCAGAACCTCGGGCAATGCTGTACGGATTACCTGCATGATCATTCCTCTGCCAAACCGAATAGATACTGGCCGTAACCGGTCTTGCCGAAGGCCTTGGCTTGCCTGAGCAACTGGTCGCGGTCGATCCAGCCTTGCTGGTAGGCGATTTCCTCAAGGCAGGCGACCTTCAGGCCTTGACGGTGCTCGATCGTCTGCACGTATTGAGAGGCGTCCAGCAGGCTGTCGTGGGTGCCGGTGTCGAGCCAGGCGAAGCCGCGGCCAAAGCGCTCGACCCGCAGCTCGCCGCGCTGCAGGTAGGCATTGTTGACGTCGGTGATCTCCAGTTCGCCGCGGGCCGAGGGCTTCACGGCCTTGGCGATCTCGATCACCTGGTTGTCATAGAAATACAGACCGGTCACCGCATAGCTGGATTTCGGCTTCGCCGGTTTTTCCTCGATGGAGATCGCCCGGCCGCTCTCGTCGAACTCGACCACTCCAAAGCGCTCAGGGTCCTTGACCCAGTAACCGAAGACGGTGGCACCGGTATTGACCGCCGCGGCGCTCAGCAACTGTTCGGTAAAGTGCTGGCCGTGGAATATGTTGTCACCAAGGATCAGGCAGACCGAGTCGTCGCCAATAAAGGATTCGCCAATCAGGAACGCCTGCGCCAGGCCGTCCGGAGAGGGCTGTTCGGCGTAGCTCAGGTGCAGGCCGAACTGGCTGCCGTCGCCAAACATCTTCTGGAAATTGGGCAGGTCCACAGGTGTGGAGATGATCAGGATTTCGCGTATGCCGGCGAGCATCAACACCGACAGCGGGTAATAGATCATCGGTTTGTCGTAAATCGGCAGCAGCTGCTTGGAGACCCCAAGGGTGATTGGATGCAGACGCGTGCCGGAGCCGCCCGCCAGAACTATTCCCTTCATTCGCCGATTTCCTTACAGGGCGCCAAGGCGCTCACGTTGATAGCTGCCATCCTGCACGCGACGGCACCAGTCGAGATTGTCCAGGTACCAGCGGACGGTCTTGCGCAAACCGCTGGCGAAGGTTTCCTGCGGCTTCCAGCCCAGCTCGCGTTCGACCTTGCTGGCGTCGATGGCGTAGCGCAGGTCATGGCCGGGGCGGTCCTTCACATAGGTAATCAGGATTTCATAGCCACCGGCACCGGCACCGGCGTCCCGGCGTGGCGCCAGTTCGTCGAGCAGCGCGCAGATGCTGCGCACCACGTCGATGTTCTTCTGCTCGTTGTGCCCGCCAATATTGTAGGTCTCGCCTACCACACCCTCGCTGACCACCTTCAGCAACGCGCGCGCGTGGTCTTCCACATACAACCAGTCGCGCACCTGCTGGCCGTTGCCGTACACCGGCAGCGGCTTGCCATCCAGCGCATTGAGGATGACCAGCGGGATCAGCTTTTCTGGAAAGTGAAAAGGCCCGTAGTTGTTCGAGCAGTTGCTCAACAGCACCGGCAGCCCGTAAGTGCGTTGCCAGGCGCGGACCAGGTGATCGGACGCCGCCTTGCTGGCCGAATAGGGCGAACTGGGCGCGTAGGGCGTGGTTTCGGTGAATAGGTCATCAACGCCGTGCAGGTCGCCATATACCTCATCGGTGGAAATATGGTGAAAGCGAAAGCGCTGCTTGCGCTGCTCGTCCAGCTGCGCCCAGTACGCGCGGGTCGACTCCAGCAAGGCATAGGTGCCGACTATGTTGGTCTGGATGAATGCTGCCGGGCCGTCAATCGAGCGGTCGACGTGGGATTCGGCAGCCAGGTGCATGACGGCGTCCGGCTGGAACTGCGCCAGCGCCGCGGCGACCGTTTCGCTGTCGGCAATATCGGCCTGGAGAAATTGATAGCGGGGACTGTCAGCAACGCTGAGCAGGGACTCGAGGTTGCCGGCATAGGTCAGCTTGTCGAGATTCAACACCTGATGGTCGGTGTGATCGAGCAAATGGCGAATCAACGCCGAACCAATAAAGCCGGCGCCGCCGGTAACCATGATGCGCATAAGAACTTGCCTTTTCTAATTACAGTTCTGTGTGTATATGCCATCTAGCTCGGTGATGACTACGATCGTGGATAGGGTTCTGTTGTGAAGCAGCTAAATAAAAAGGCCTGCATCATTGCAGGCCTTTTGAAAGTGTGGTGCCGGCACCAGGAATCGAACCCGGGACCTACTGATTACAAGTCAGTTGCTCTACCAGCTGAGCTATACCGGCATTTGAGGGCCGCCATTATATCCATTCATTTGCTTGAGTAAAGCCGCCAGCGCACAGATAAATGCGGCTGGGCTATCAGTAGCAAAGTCTTTATGCACAACTGAATGCTTGAGTACGGGGATGCATTGAAAAAGCGTGCGCTGCGCCTCGCATTTTCTCAAGTGCTTGGTATCGTTGACGATTTATGGCCTGGCTAAATACACAGTGGACTGCTTGGCGCCAGAGCTTCGGCGTGCTGGCGCGGCGCTGAAAATTTTATCAACACAGTTATCCACAGCTCGCCGGGCTAACGTTCAGCAAGTAGTAACAGGTTGCGCGGCGTAAGCGTGCCTGGGCAGAACATGCCCAGCCTTACCTGATAACCCTGCTCTTGCAGGTAGAGGGCTCGGTCGAGCAGCAACCAGAGTTCCAAGGGGCGTCGAAACAGCCCACGCACCAGCTCCAGGTTGCGCACCTGGGCGAGTCTTTGCCAGCCATCGGCCTCCAGTTGCAGCCAGTCAGGTGCCGCCTGGCTTTTACCTTGGGCGTTTTGCATGTCGAGCTCCTGACTGCTTGCCAGGTGCAGGCAATAGTCGGCAAAAGGCTTTTTTAGCCAGGAGGCGGCGAGCGATGGCGTTGGCAGGTATTCATCGATGCCGCGCAGGCGCCGTTGCAGCAGGTCGAAAGCCAGGCGGCGGGCCATCGACAGGTCGCGTTGCTGGCGCACGCGGGCGCCGGCGGTCACGGTTTCTGTCAGCGGAAGGGCGAGGTCGTCGAGCGATAGCTGCAGCGCCGAGCCCTGGGCTGCAACGGATAGCGGCTGATAGTGCGAGGTGCTGATGCGGTTGTAGCAGCAGGGCGCGACTGCCAGCTGGCGGCAGCCGACCTCACTGGCCAGTTGCAGCAGGCGCACGTGCAGATCGCCGCAGGCATGCAGCGCCACCGCGGTATGGTCTGCTGCCAGCCGTGCGCCCGCGTCGTCTGCGAGTACATCCTGACAGAGGTGTTGTGCATCGAGGTGCAGGCGTCTGCTGATCCGCTGACCATCCAGCACCAGCGCCGGATCCTGTTCCAAGCATGTTAGCGGACGGCTGTCATAGGCCAGCACCCGGCCGAGGTGACCTTTGCCTGCGCACCAATCCAGCCACCGCTGCGTCGGCCGAGCAAATTGCAGGCTGGCGGCGAAGGCCTTGATCTGTAGCCATTTGCGGCCCGGCACATCTACCGAGAAACGTGCTGACAGCTCGGGTTCTGCGTGCTGCGGCAGGCCACCAAGCTGGGTCAGGGCCTGGGATTCGCTGGCCAGGGCAGGGAAGGGGGCAGGCGCCGCCAGCAGATGAGGCTGGTTGTGCGCGGCTTCGGCCTGCTCCAGGCTGCGCGCACGCAGCCAGTGCGCCAGCTCAGGGTGTTCAGCTTCCCAGGGCAGGTGCTGATGGGTGAAGGGCCGTGGCCGCCACAGTTGTTGGTGGGCAATCAGGAACCTGTCCAGCGCCTCAAAGCGTTGGAGCAGCTCGGCGCCGGCAAGTGTCTCGTCGCTCATGGGCCGCCGTCAGCGACCCTGGCAGGCATCGACGCGCAGCCAGCGCTCCAGCAACTTGAAGCCGCGTACCAGGAGGAAGGCGATCAGCAGATAGAACATGCCGGCGGCGAAGAAGATTTCCACCGGCAGGTAGGTGCGGGCAATGATGGTGCGCGCCATGCCGGTCAGCTCCAGCAGGGTCACGGTGCTGGCCAGCGCGCTGGCCTTGAGCATCAGGATCACTTCGTTGCTATAGGCCGGCAAACCGATCCGCGCCGCGCGCGGCAGGATGATGTAGAACATCGCCTGGGCGCGCGACATGCCCAGAGCGCGCGCTGCTTCGACTTCACCCTGGGGAACGGCTTGAATCGCGCCGCGAAGAATTTCCGCGATATAGGCTGCGGTATGCAGCGTCATGGTCAGGATGGCGCACCAATACGGGTCGCGCAGGTAAGGCCAGAGCGGGCCCTGACGCACCACATCGAATTGCGCCACACCGTAATAGACCAGGAACAGCTGCACCAGCAGCGGCGTGCCGCGGAAGAAAAAGATGTAGCCGTAAGGCACTGCGCGCACGAACCAATGCTTCGATGCGCGGGCAATGCCCATCGGCAGGGCCAGAATCAGGCCAGCGATAACCGCGATGGCAACCAGTTCAAGCGTCAGTGCCGCACCTTCAGCGAGGCGCGGCAGCCATTTGATGATCACTTCCCAGTTCATGTCGCGCTCCTGATAAAACCACGGCTAGCGCGCTTTTCGAGGAAGTGCAGGCCGATCATGGCAAGCACGGTGAGGCCCAGGTAGATGAAGGCGGCCACCAGGAAGAACGTGAAGGGCTCTTTGCTCGAGGTCACCGCGATCTGCGAGCGGCGCATGATTTCCTCCAGGCCGATCACCGATACCAGTGCTGTGTCTTTCATCAGAATCATGAACAGGTTGCCCAGGCCGGGCAGGGCGATGCGCCACATCTGCGGCAGGATCAGTCGCCAGAAGATTCGTGGTTTCGACAGTCCCAGTGCCTGTCCGGCTTCGCGGTGGCCTTTGGGGATTGCCAGAATCGCACCGCGGAACACCTCGGTCGCGTAGGCGCCAAAACAGATGCCGAGGGCGATGGTGCCTGCGGCGAAGGCGGAGAGCTCGAGGCTTTCCATGCCCAGCAGATCAGCCAGGCTGCGCATCAGGTTGACCGTACCGAAATAGATCAGCAACACCCACAACAGCTCGGGGATGCCGCGCACGATGGTCGAGTAGGTGCCGCCAAGCCATCGCAATGGCTTGTAGGGCGAAGTTTTGGCCAGCGCGCCGAGTAAGCCGAGCACCAAGCCCAATGCCAGCGCGCAAAGCGCCAGTTTGATGGTCATCAGGGTGCCGGCGGCCAGCGCGGGGCCGAATCCGTAGAGGTCGAAATTCATGGGGGCTCAGAAGCCCGCGCCGCCGCAGGGGGCGGCGCAGAGCCGGCTGCTTAGTAGATGCTGAAAGGGAAGTACTTATCGTTGATCTTCTTGTAGGTGCCGTCGGCGACGATTTCTTTCAGTGCGGTGTTGAGCTTCTCACGCAGCGGGTCGCCTTTACGTACGGCGATGCCGATCTTGTCGTTGTCGAAGACCGGGTCGCCCTTGAATTCGAACTCCTTGCCGGCATCGCTCTTCAGCCATTCCCAGTTGACGAAGCTGTCAGCCAGCACGCCGTCGAGACGACCGGAGGAGAGGTCGAGGTAGGCGTTTTCCTGGGTGTCGTACAGCTTGATGTCGACCACGCCGTCCAGGTTGTCTTCCAGCCAGGTGCCGGCGATGGTAGCGCGCTGGGCGCCGATCACCTTGCCTTTGAGGCTGGCTTTGTCGGTTTTGAAGTCGCTGGCCTTCGGTGCGATGAACTGCAGCTTGTTGGTGTAGTAAGGGTCGGTGAAGTCCACCGCTGCCTGGCGCTCTTCGGTGATCGACATGGAGGCGATCAGGAAGTCGAACTTCTTGGCGTTCAGGGCTGGAATGATGCCGTCCCAGTCGGAGGTGACTACTTCGCACTCGGCCTGCATCTTGGCGCACAGGGCCTGGCCGATTTCTACGTCGAAGCCGCCAACCTGGCCGCTGGCATCGATCAGGTTGAAGGGCGGGTAGGCGCCTTCGGTACCCAGTTTCAGTTTGTCAGCAGCGACGGCGCTGGTGCCGAATGCCAGAGTAGCGGCAGCGGCCAGCAGGAGTTTTTTGTAGTTCTGCATGCGATGTTGCTCCGTGTTTAGCGATTGCTGGACATGAATTGTTTACAGCGCGCCGAGTTCGGGTTGTCGAACACCTGCTCGGGCGAGCCCTGTTCTTCCACCAGGCCCTGATGCAAGAACACCACTTCGCTGGATACCTGGCGGGCGAAGCCCATCTCGTGGGTCACCAACAGCATAGTGCGACCTTCCTCGGCGAGCGCGCGGATCACACTAAGCACTTCTTGTACCATTTCCGGGTCGAGTGCCGAAGTTGGCTCATCGAACAGAATCACTTTCGGCTGCATCGCCAGGGTTCGGGCAATGGCCGCACGCTGTTGCTGGCCACCGGAAAGCTGGTTGGGATAAACGTGGCGTTTGTCGCCGATACCGACCTTGGCCAGCAGCGCCTCGGCCACTTCGGTGGCTTCCGCGCGGCTCTGGCCCAGCACGCGGCGCGGCGCTTCGATGATGTTATCGAGCACGCTCATGTGCGGCCACAGGTTGAAGTTCTGGAAGACGAAACCGATTTCGCTGCGCAGCCGATTGATCTGTTTGCCGTCTGCGGCCACCAGGTCGCCATTTTTGGCGGGCTTCAGCTTGAGTTCTTCGCCTGCGACGAAGATCTGTCCCTTGTGCGGGTTTTCCAGCAGGTTGATGCAGCGCAGGAAGGTCGATTTGCCGGAACCGGAAGAGCCGAGGATGGAGATCACATCGCCGTCGCGGGCCGTTAGCGAGATGCCCTTGAGCACTTCGAGGTCGCCGTAGCGTTTATGCAGATCGCGAATTTGCAGCGCGGGCGTGGCCTCGGCCATGGGGTGTCCTCTTCTTATTCGAGCGCGCTCAGGCGGTACTGGCCTGCGTGGCGAGGCGTCAAGCTAGCATAGCGTTTCGCCACCCGCCAAGCCGTTTGGCGCGCATCAAAGGGTTGTAGCGGAAGGGTGTCGCGTCAGTGCAGTTGGCTGTCGCGCAGACACAAAAAAGCCCGATACGCTGATCGGGCTTTTTTAGTTGTTAGTGGTGCCCAGGGACGGAATCGAACCGCCGACACGGGGATTTTCAATCCCCTGCTCTACCGACTGAGCTACCTGGGCAACGGGGCGCTATTAGACGGATTTGGCAGGTAGGTGTCAAGCGCGCTTTTCAAGAATATTTAATCAATACGGGCGGTTAGGTTTAGTGGGGCTTGTATGGGGGTGGGTCAGCGGGGTTGGTTGTAAGTCGGTGCATGTAGCGACAGCAAGGCGTTTTCCCTGGGTATCGCTGCGCTCAACCCAGGCTACTTGCGCACGTGTTACTCGCTGGGGGGGACGTAGCCTTCGGCCTGGGCGTATTCCTCGCCGGAGAGAAACTTGTCCATTTCAGCCTGGAGGAACTTGCGGTCTTCGGCGTTCATCATGTTCAGGCGCCGCTCGTTGATCAGCAGCGTCTGGTGTTTCTGCCACTCGTCCCAGGCTTGCCTGGATACGTTGGCGTAGATGTCTTCGCCTTTGGCGCCCGGGTAAGGCGCGCGGTCTAGGCCGGGCAATTCCTGCTTGTGCTTGCGGCACATCACGGTGCGGGTCATGGCTGCTCTCCTGTAATGGGTTCGGCATTGAGGGCGTCTGCGGCGCGCTTCAGCAGTTTTTTCACTGGGGCAGCGAGGCCCAGGCGCGGCGGGGTGGCGAGGTTATACCAGAGCCAGTCGGCCTCGGCCACGTTGTCAGGCGCGGTCTCGACCCGGATTAACCAGGGCTCGATGGCCAGCTGGAAGTGGCTGAAGGTGTGCGTCAGCCCGTCCAGCGCATGGCGTGAGCCCAGGCTCAGCGCGTGGCGGTCGGCCAGCGCGTCGAGGCTGTCCAGGTCGTCGAGTTCGGGCAGGCTCCACAGGCCGCCCCAGAGCCCGCTCGATGGCCGGCGGTAGAGCAGTATGGCGCCGTCGCGGTTGGCGAGGATCGGCATCAGCGTGCGCTTTTGCGGCAGCGCCTTGCGCGGCTTGGGAATCGGGTAGCGGATCTCCAGGCCGAGCGTGTGCGCCTGGCAGCCGCTGCGCAGCGGGCAGAGCAGGCAGCTCGGCTTGCTGCGGGTACAGAGTGTGGCGCCCAGGTCCATCATCGCCTGGGTGTAATGGTTGACGCGCTCGCGCGGGGTAAAGCGCTCGGCGACGTCCCACAGTTGCTTGGCGACCTTGGGTTCGCCTGGGTAGCCTTCCTGGGCCACGTAGCGCGCCAGTACGCGCTTGACGTTGCCGTCGAGAATCGGCGCACGCACGCCCATGCTCAGGCTGGCGATGGCGCCGGCAGTGGAGCGCCCGATGCCAGGTAGCGTAGTGAGTGCCTCGATGTCGCGGGGGAATTCGCCGGCGTGTTCGGCCACGACGATTTTCGCGGTCTTCTGCAGGTTGCGTGCCCGGGTGTAGTAGCCGAGGCCGGTCCACAGGTGCAGCACTTCATCTTCCGGCGCCTCGGCCAGGGCCTGCACCGTTGGCAGCGCGGCCATGAAGCGGTCGAAATAGCCAAGCACGGTGCTGACCTGGGTCTGCTGCAGCATGATTTCCGATACCCAGACCCGGTAGGGGGTGATGCCCTGTTGCCAGGGCAGGTCCTTGCGCCCGTGGCGGTCGTACCAGTCCAGCACGGCGCTGGAAAAATGCTCGGGGCTCATCGATTGAACAAGCCCTTCAGCGCGTCCTTCAGCTCCGGGCTGACCTTGTCGCCGAGTTTTTCTTCGATCTTCTCGTTAAGCTTGTCGCCGGCCAGCTTGGCCGCCACTTTGCCCAGCCCGTCCTGATCGAGACGGCAGGTCTTGGCGCCCATTTCCAGCGGGCCGCGGCAGCGTACCGGCCAGGCGATGCCGACGTAGCGCTCGTTGACCTGGCAGGCCGGGTCGGGCATTTCCCGCTCATCGCCGATCAGGGTGATACCGACGCGGTAATCCAGACCCAGCACGCGCAGGTCCAGGTCACCATTGCCGGCAACGGCCAGGCCCGGAATGCGCGCCATCAGGTCCGGATTGCTGGCCACACCGTTGCGAATGTTGAGGGTGCCGTGCAGCGTTTCGAAGGGCGTGTCCTTGCTGCGCGGCTCGCTGGTCAGGGACTCCCGGTTGAGCGTGGCGATGCCGCGGCACAGCTGCTGTTCCAGGTTGGCGTCAACCAGTACGCCTTCGCTGAGGGCAAAATTGGCCGTGCCGTTGAGGCCCTCGACCCAGGCTTTCTGGCTATTGCCGCGGGTGTTCAGGTCGGCTTGCAGATCGAGCAAGCCCTTGAGCGGCGAAGCCTGGTCGTCGGCCTTGAGGAAGGGCTCGACGGCTACCCGGGTCAGTTTCTTCTGCACGCTGAGTAATGGAATGGCGGGGCGCACGTCGATGGTTGCGCTGGCCGCGAAGGCGCCGCTGCCGAGGTTGCCGCGCAGTTCTTCCAGGGTCAGCAGGCCGCCCAGGCTTTTGCCTCGCAGCTCAAGTTTGCTGATGGATTGCGTGTCCACGGTCAGCTGATCAAGGCCCAGGACGAGTTGCAGGTCGAGCTTGCGCAGCGGCTCGACCGGCAGCACCTTCTCGTCACTCCAGGCCTGCTGTGTCGGCGGGTTGGGCAGCGGTGTGGTGCCGCTTTGGCCGGCATCGGCGACGCTCGCCTTGACCTCGGCCTTGCGTGCGCTGCCGGCATCCTTGCTGGTCTGGCTTTGTGCGTGCAGGTAGCGATCGAGGTTCAGCTGGTCGCCCTGCATGTCGATGCGCAGTGCTTGCTTGGCGAAGTCGGCCAGAGCGATCTGCCCGGTAAAGCTGGTGTCGTCGAGCTTCAGCTTCAGGTCTTCGAGCGTCAGGCTGTTGCTGGTGCCGCTCAGGCGAGTGACCAGTTCGAATTGGCTGAGGGTGGTTTCATCGCTCATCGGCGGGACTTCCTGGCCGACGGTGGCGAAGAATTCACGCAGGTTGAGCGGTGCGACCGACAGGCCGCCGGCAAGCTTGGGCTGGTTGTTCAGGTCGCGGACTTTCAGCTCGCCGATGGCGCGCAGCTGATTGGCGGACAGCTTCAGGCTGTTCCATTCCGCGACCTGGGCGGCCAGGTCGACCAGCAACTGGCCTTGGGCGGAGTAGGTCAGGGTCTGGCCATTGAAGGGCTCGCCTGAGACCTCGCCGGACAACTTGGCATCCTCCAACTGATAACGCTTGAGCGCGCGGTCGAAGCGCAGCTCGCCCTGCAGTTCGCTGCGGGCGCGCAGCACCGGCTGATTGGTGCCGAAAAATGCGCTGAGCTTGAGCGGGATATTCGCGCCTTCGCGAATCGCGCCGGTGGTCAGCTGAATGCTTTCGGCGCTGAATTGCTGACCCTTCTGCACGTCGTGATAGTCGATGCGCGCGCTGTTGACGATCAGGCTGTCGATATCCAGCTTGAGCGGCTGGGGGCTGGTGTAGCGGTCTTCGCTCTGTTCGGCGGGCGCCGTTTCGGGGCGTGCGGCAGTGGAGTCGGCCGTCGTGGCATTGGCCGGCCGCCCTACGTCCTGCCAGTTGCTGCGACCGTTTTCATCGCGCTGCAGGTTGAGGTTGAGGCCGTCGATGCGGATATCGCTCATCTGCACTTCTTTGCGCAGCAGCGGCAGCACGCGAACCGACAGGCCGAGCAGGCGCAGGTCGGCGAATGCCTTGTCAGGTGTGCTCGCGCTGGCCAGCGTCGCGTCGGTCAGCTCTAGGCCAAGCCAGGGAAACAGGCTCCAGCCGATGTCGCCGTTGAGGGTCAATTCCAGGTTGGCCTTGTCGCGGGCCAGCTCGCGGATTTCGTCTTTATAGTCGTTGGGATCGAACAGGTGGGTGAGGGCGAAGCCCAGCGCCACTATGATCAGCAACAGCCCGAGAAATAGCAGACCCAGGATTTTGCCGAGCGCTTTCATGTGCGAGTCCTTGTATCGATGACTTTAAATTAAGTCGGCGAGTATAGCGCCGCCCGTGCTGATCGACCGTCGAAAAGCTGCAACCGGTTTTTGCTGCGGCAGGTGCCAGGCAGTTCGTTCGAGGGCGCTGGTGGCCGTCGCCGGTTGCTGGCGATTTGGATGGGCAGGCGCGCCGCCGGTTCCCTTGGCCTCGCTGTTTGGCGCAGCCGTCGCGCTTCGTGGGCGGTGGGGCGTCTGGCGTTTTCGGTGCTGCTGTTTGGCGGGTTTGGCTGCCATGGGCGAGGGCCTGCGCGGTTAGGCTGAGCCAACCGAAGAATCGATGAGGCGATTATGAACGTCGCGGTAATGGCGTTTCCGCTGTACATCCTGCTGATACTGCTGGAGCTGGCCTATGAGCGGCACAGCGGCCGCGCGACCTATCGCCTGGCCGACGCCAGCACCAGCATCAACACCGCCGTGCTGCGTGTGTTGCTTGAAGGCCCGCTGCGGCTGCTGCTGATCGTGCCGTACGCCTGGCTGTACGAGCATGCGCGGCTGTTCGATTGGCCAGCCAGTTCGCCGTGGTTGTGGCTGGTCGGTTTCATCGCGGTGGATTTCTGCTTCTATTGGGCGCACCGCACCCTGCATCGGCACAACCTGCTGTGGGGCGCGCACCAGCCGCATCACTCCAGCGAAGACTTCAATCTGTCCACCGCCTTGCGCAAAGGCGCGTTTCAGACGGCATTCGACTGGCCGTTCTACCTGCCCCTGGCCGTGCTCGGGCTGCCGCTGCCGGTATTTCTGCTGCTGCTCGGCATCCAACTGGTCTATCAGTTCTGGATTCACACCCAGCATGTCGGGCGCCTCGGCTGGGTCGAGCATGTGCTGATCACACCGTCGTTGCATCGCGTCCACCATGGGCAGAACGACGCCTACATCGACAAGAACCATGGGGGCGTATTCATCCTCTGGGACAAGCTGTTCGGCACCTATGCCGAGGAGCGTGAGCCGGTGCGCTACGGCGTGACCACGCCGGTCAGCACCTTCGATCCGATTCGTCTGCAGTTCAGCTGGTGGCGCCTGCTATGGGCCGATGCGCTGGCCACCCGGCACTGGTGGGACAAGCTGCGGCTGTGGTGGATGCCGACTGGTTGGCGGCCCGAGGATGTACGCGACACGCCCTGGCCGAAGATGGGCGCGGAGAAGTTTGAATGCGACTACCCGCCCGGGCTCAAGGCCTATGCCTTTGCCCAGTTTGTCGCGATCAATGCGCTGACCCTCGGCTTTCTCGCCAGCGTCAAACGTGCGGCGGTGTGGGAGCCATGGTTGTTGGTCGGGGTGATTCTGTTCGGCTGCATCAGCCTTGGTTTGCTGTTTGAAGGCCGGCGCGGCCTGTGGCGGCTGGAGTGCATCCGTTTGCTGGCGATGGCGAGCGTGGCCCTGGGCTGGGGGTTCTGGCTGGCACCGGCGCAGTGGGCGTTGGGGTTAGGGCTGGCCGGGCTATGTGCGCTGAGCCTGCTGTGGCTTACCTGGCTAGTGGCCAGACCGGGGAGCGTGCAACTGTCGTAGACCTTGCCGCATGCGCGAAGTACTGCTGAGTCGTTCGCCGCAAGCTGATGGGGTGTGACGCTACTCGGCCACCTGCGACCCGTAGCGCGCCACCAGCGCTTGGCGTTGCGGATGCCCTGCGGGGATCCATAGCTGCAAGGGCTTGCCTGCTTCGCCGGCCAACCGCTGCGCCTCGTCAAGTAGGCGGCGGCCGACACCGCGCTGGCGAGTTATCGACCGCACGCACAGATGAGTCAGCAGCCACCGGTCGGCTTGCCGTTCGAGCACGGCGGCACCCAGCAACCGGTCATTAAACCGCCCGACCAGCAAGGTGTTGGCCGCCAGTGCCGCGTCGATCAACTGCTGTGCATCCGCGTAGGGCGGTAGCAGCCAGGTGGGCGCGTCCTGGTAGATCTTGCCCAGGTCGATGCGGTCCTGCGCGCGGGCGGGTGAGGCAAATTCGACGACAACCGGCATGTCCAGTTTCCTGCTCATAGACGCGTGGAGGTTAGGCGGCGTGCGGATCGCGCCTCTGCAAACAGGCGCAGTCTACCCGTGCAGGCGCTAACTCTTCTGGGCAATTTCGCCATTATCGGCGCTTGGAGAAGTGACCAGCGTCGCTGCGCACCGGCGGTTTTTCCGTCTGGTTCGGCTTGCTTCAAGGTTTTGCGCTTATCGGCCTATAATGGTGGCCCTTTCGCACAACGACTTTGTGGAGCTGGTGATGGCCGAACGTACGGCATTCGTCGAGCGCAACACCCTGGAGACCCAGATCAAGGTCTCGATCAACCTGGATGGCACCGGCAAGGCCAAGTTCGATATCGGCGTGCCGTTCCTCGAACACATGCTCGACCAGATCGCCCGTCATGGCTTGATCGACCTGGATATCGAGTGCAAGGGCGACCTGCATATCGACGACCACCACACCGTGGAAGACGTCGGCATCACCCTCGGCCAGGCCTTTGCCAAGGCCATCGGCGACAAGAAAGGCATGACCCGTTACGGCCACTCCTACGTGCCGTTGGATGAGGCACTGTCGCGCGTGGTGATCGACTTCTCCGGTCGTCCCGGCCTGCAGATGCACGTGCCCTTCACCCGTGCGGTGGTGGGCGGCTTCGATGTCGACCTGTTTCAGGAGTTCTTCCAGGGCTTCGTCAACCATGCGCTGGTCAGCCTGCACATCGACAACTTGCGCGGCACTAACACCCACCACCAGATCGAAACCGTATTCAAGGCCTTCGGCCGCGCGCTGCGCATGGCCACTGAGCTGGACCCGCGCATGGCTGGGCAGATGCCATCGACCAAGGGCGTGCTCTGATGCAGACGGTTGCGGTCATCGACTATGGCATGGGCAACCTGCATTCGGTGGCCAAGGCGCTTGAGCATGTCGGCGCCGGCAAGGTACTGGTAACCAGCGATGCCCAGGTGATTCGCGAAGCCGACCGTGTGGTGTTTCCCGGCGTCGGCGCAATTCGCGATTGCATGGCCGAAATTCGTCGCCTCGGCTTTGATGAACTGGTCCGCGAAGTCAGTCAGGATCGCCCGTTTCTCGGCATCTGCGTGGGCATGCAGGCGTTGCTCGAACGCAGCGAAGAGAACGATGGCGTCGATTGCATCGGCCTGTTTCCCGGCCAGGTGCGTTTCTTCGGCAAGGACATGGTCGAAGACGGCGAGCCGTTGAAAGTGCCGCACATGGGCTGGAACGAAGTGAGCCAGGCGATCAAGCACCCGCTGTGGCACAACATCCCGGACCTGGCGCGCTTCTACTTTGTGCACAGCTATTACATCGAGGCCGGCAACCCCAAGCAGGTGGTGGGTCGCGGGCATTACGGCAAGGATTTCGCCGCGGCGCTGGCCGAGGGCTCGCGCTTCGCCGTGCAGTTCCACCCGGAGAAGAGCCACACCCATGGCCTGCAGTTGCTGCAGAATTTCGCCGCCTGGGATGGTCGCTGGTAAATGAGCCGGGCCAAGAGTAAGCCGCCGATCATGACCTTGAGCGCCGAGCAGGAGCGTGAAGCCTGCTTGGTGCTCAAGCGCTTTATGGCCGAGCGCTTCGAGCTTGAGCTGGGCAGCTTCGAGGCCGCCGAAGTGCTGGAGCTGTTTGCCCGCGAGATTGCGCCGCACTACTACAACCGGGCGATTTTCGATGTGCAGGCTCACCTGAAAGAACGGTTCGAGAGCATCGAAAGCGACCTCTGGGCGCTGGAAAAGAGCTGACCCACCGAATTCACACGACTTGAGCAGGTTCAACCGATGCTGATTATCCCCGCAATCGATCTGAAGGACGGCGCTTGCGTGCGTCTGCGCCAGGGCCGCATGGAAGACTCCACGGTGTTTTCCGATGACCCAGTGAGCATGGCCGCCAAGTGGGTCGAGGGCGGCTGCCGCCGTCTGCACCTGGTCGACCTCAACGGTGCCTTCGAAGGGCAGCCGGTCAATGGCGAAGTGGTCACTGCGATCGCCAAGCGCTATCCGAACCTGCCGATCCAGATCGGCGGCGGCATCCGTTCGCTGGAAACCATCGAGCACTACGTCAAGGCCGGAGTCAGCTACGTGATCATCGGCACCAAGGCTGTGAAAGATCCGGCGTTCGTGGCCGAGGCGTGCAAGGCGTTTCCCGGCAAGGTCATCGTCGGCCTGGACGCCAAGGACGGTTTTGTCGCCACCGACGGTTGGGCGGAAGTCAGCACGGTGCAGGTGATCGATCTGGCCAAGCGCTTCGAAGCCGACGGCGTGTCCGCCATCGTTTATACCGATATCGCCAAGGACGGCATGATGCAGGGCTGCAATATCCCTTACACCGTGGCCCTGGCCAACGCTACGCGCATCCCGGTGATCGCCTCTGGCGGCATTCACAATCTCGGCGATATTCAGGCGCTGCTGGACACCAACACGCCGGGCATCATCGGCGCCATCACTGGGCGGGCCATCTACGAAGGCACCCTGGATGTGGCCGAAGCCCAGGCGCTTTGCGACCTGAAAAGCAAAGACGAATAAACAAGCCGTAAGCACCAGGCCGCGAGCCGCAAACAGGTGAGGTAGGGTGCGCCGGGCGCACCTGTGACGGTATTCGGTGCGTGCAGCGCACCCTACGAGAGAGATTGCCATGACACTGGCCAAACGCATCATCCCCTGCCTCGACGTGGACAACGGCCGCGTCGTCAAGGGCGTGCAGTTCGAGAACATCCGCGATGCCGGCGACCCGGTGGAAATTGCCCGCCGTTACGACGAGCAAGGCGCCGACGAGATTACCTTTCTCGACATCACCGCCAGCGTCGATGGCCGCGACACCACGCTGCACACGGTCGAGCGCATGGCCAGCCAGGTGTTTATCCCGCTGACCGTGGGCGGTGGGGTGCGTACTGTGCAGGACATCCGCAACCTGCTGAATGCCGGTGCGGACAAGGTCTCGATCAACACCGCCGCGGTATTCACCCCGGAGTTCGTTGGCGAAGCTGCTTCGCGCTTCGGTTCGCAGTGCATCGTCGTCGCCATCGACGCGAAAAAGGTCTCCAAGCCGGGCGAAACCCCGCGCTGGGAAATCTTCACCCACGGCGGGCGCAAGCCGACCGGCCTGGATGCAGTGCTCTGGGCGAAGAAGATGGAAGACCTCGGCGCCGGCGAAATCCTCCTGACCAGCATGGATCAGGACGGCGTGAAGAGTGGCTATGACCTCGGCGTGACCCGCGCGATTAGCGAAATGGTCGGCATCCCGGTCATCGCCTCCGGCGGCGTTGGCAATCTTCAGCACCTGGCTGACGGCATTATCGAAGGCAAGGCGGCTGCCGTATTGGCTGCGAGCATCTTTCACTTCGGTGAGTATACGGTGCCAGAAGCCAAGGCCTACCTCGCCAGCCGCGGCATCGTCGTCCGTTAAGCGCAACGCCCGGCAGTCCGAGGCCTACGGTGAGCCGGGCTTTAGGAAGGTCGACTCCGGGTTAACCTGCATCATCGCGGTTCGCCGGAGCAGCGCGGGCGACTGCTTGCTCGCGTGAAGCCGCTGCAAAAGCCAACCCATTGTGATTGCCTTTTATTGGCTTAGTTCAGCTACTGTAACCGTGCTCACTTTGCCAGCACCGGCTTGGCTGGTTATCCTGCGTAACAGCCACCTTTTTTCAGATCGAGACCTTCTATGTTCAAAGCTACCCTGCTCGCGGCCTTCAGCACCCTTCTGGTGCTGGCAAGTGGTGCCCGCGCCGAAGTCGACCCAAACTATCGCATGGTGCTGCTGACCGAGAATTTCCCGCCTTACAACATGGCGATCAATGGCAAGAACTTCGCCCAGGAAGACAATATCGACGGCATCGCCGTGGACATCATCCGCGAAATGTTCAAGCGCGCCGGCATCCAGTACAACATGACCCTGCGTTTCCCGTGGGACCGCATCTACAAGCTGGCCTTGGAAAAGCCCAACTACGGCGTTTTCGTCGCGGCTCGTTTGCCGGAACGCGAAACGTTGTTCAAGTGGGTCGGCCCGATTGGCCCGGATGACTGGGTTCTACTTGGCAAAGGTGACAGCAGTATCACCCTCGACACCCTGGAAGACGCCAAGCAATACAAGGTCGGCGCCTATAAGGGCGACGCCATCGCCCAGCATCTGGTGGAAAAAGGCCTGCAGCCGCTGACCGCGCTGCGCGACCAGGAAAATGCCAAAAAGCTGCAGGGTGGGCAGATCGATTTGTGGGCGACGGGCGATCCCGCCGGCCGTTACCTGGCCAAACAGGAAGGTATATCCGGCCTGAAGACCATCCTGCGCTTCGACAGCGCCGAACTGTACCTGGCACTCAACAAGGAAGTGCCGGATGAGGTGGTACAGAAGCTGCAAGCCGAGCTGGACAAAATGCGCGCCGAAGGTTTTGTCGACGACATTCTGAATAACTACCTGTAACCGGAGTTGAAGAGTCGCGAGCGCCGCCTGGGCGGATCGCAGCAGTTTTCAACGGACGGGAACTGAACCCAGCGGGCGGCCACGAGCTGACTCGCTGCCATGGATGGTTGACGCACAGTCGCCGGGCACCTGTCCGAGCACGGATGCCGCTAGCCATAACCACAATACAAGCGAGTGGAAAGAGCTATGTTGAAAACCCTGAAAACCAGTCTGTTGTTCGGCCTCCTCCTGGCGACCTGCGCGGTGCGCGCCGAGTTGCCGGCAGACTACAAAGTCGTGCTGCTGACCGAAAATTTCCCGCCGTTCAACATGGCGGTGGATGACAAGAACTTCGCCCGGGACGACGGCATTGATGGCATCAGCGCGGAAATCGTCCGTGAAATGTTCAAGCGTGCGGGCATCAACTACACGCTGACCCTGCGCTTTCCCTGGGACCGTCTCTATCGCCTGACGCTGGACAAACCCAACTACGGTCTGTTCTCCACCACCTTCACCCCCGAACGGCAACCGCTGTTCAAATGGGTCGGTCCGCTGGCCAAGACCGGCTGGGTACTGCTCGCCGCACCTGGCAACAACCTCAGCGTTGCCAGCCTGAAAGATGCCGGGCAATACCAGATCGGCGCCTACAAGAACGACGCGGTCAGTCAGCACCTGGAAAGCCAGGGCCTGAAGCCGATCAACGCGCTGCGCGATCAGGAGAACATCAAGAAGCTGATCAGCGGCAAGATCGACTTGTGGGCCACCACCGACCCGGTCGGTCGCTATCTGGCCAAGCAGGAAGGCGTCAGCGGGCTCAACACCGTGCTGCGTTTCAACGATGCCGAGCTGTTTCTGGCGCTGAACAAGGACACCCCTGACGAAGTGGTGCAGCGCTTGCAGAAGGCCCTGGATGAAATGCGTGCGGAAGGGTTCATCGACGAGATGACCAACAACTACCTGTAACACTTAACAAAAAGCCCGACCGCAGTGCGCTGCGGTCGGGCTTTTTCATGCCTGGGCGTTGGCCTTAGCTACCGCGGGTGATGTTCAGCCCCTTGAGCAGGTTGAGAGCCTGACTCAGTTGGTAGTCGTCGTCCTGCGGGCGGGCGACCTGTTCGGCTTTGCTGCCGCTGGGTTTGTCCGCGCCGCCGTTACCGTTGCCCAGATGGCCCTGCAGGTCGGCTTCCTTGATATTGGCGTCGTCCTTTTCGCGGGTCAGCTTGGCGCGTGCGACCTCGATATCCGGCACGATGCCCTGGGCCTGAATCGAGCGGCCGTTGGGGGTGAAGTACAGGGCAGTGGTGAGTTTCAGTGCGCGGTCGTTGTTCAGCGGCAACACCGTCTGCACCGAGCCCTTGCCGAAGCTGTCGGTGCCCATCACCACGCCGCGTTTGTGATCCTGCAGGGCGCCAGCGACGATTTCCGATGCCGAGGCACTGCCGCCGTTGATCAGCACCACCAGCGGTACGCCTTCGCTGGCGTCGGTCGGGTCGGCGGAAAAACGCAGCTCGGAATTGGCGATACGGCCTTCGGTATAAACGATCAGGCCCTGCTTGAGGAAGTGATCGGACACCTCCACCGCGGCCTGCAGCACGCCGCCGGGGTTATTGCGCAGATCGAGCACTAGGCCACGCAGCTTCTTGCCGTTGTCCTTGCGCAGCTTGGCCAGCGCCTTGCCCACTTCTTCGCCGCTGTTGACCTGGAACTGGGTGATGCGCACGTAGCCGTAGCCGTCCTCGAGCATCTGGCTCTTGACGCTCTTGACCCGGATCACCGCGCGAGTCAGTTCGACGTCGAACGGCTTGCCGCCTTCGCGCACCAGGCTCAGGGTGATCTTGCTGCCGGCCTTGCCGCGCATCTTTTCCACCGACTCCATCATCGACATGCCCTTGGTGGGCTTGCCGTCGATCTTGACGATCAGGTCGCCGGGCTGGATGCCGGCCGCCGAAGCAGGAGTATCGTCGATTGGCGAGACGACCTTGATGAAGCCATCTTCGATGCCGACTTCGATGCCCAGGCCGCCGAATTCGCCGCTGGTGCTTTCCTGCAACTCCAGGAAGGCCTCGGGCTCGAGGTAGGCGGAATGCGGATCGAGGTTGCTGAGCATGCCCTTGATCGCGTTTTCCAGCAGGGTCTTGTCGCTGATCGGTTCGACGTAGGCCGACTTGATGCGATCCATCACCTCGGCAAAGGTGCGCAGCTCGTCCAGGGGCAGCGGCGCCTGTGGCGCAGTCGCCGGCGTCGCATCGGCGTGCGCCAGGGAGCCGCTGCCAAGCAGGGCGACAGCCAAGGCCAGGGAGGTGAGGCGAGACAGATGCGGCATACGAACTAGCTCCTAACCCTAAAAAGGTATGTGCGACGCTTATCCTTGCGAGCGACACCACTGCGCAGGGTCGCTCGGACGGCCCTGCTGACGGATCGCGAAATACAACGCGGGTGTTTCCTGCCCACCACTGGTACCGACGGTCGCGATGGGCTCACCCGCATCGACCAGCTCACCAGCATCCTTGAGCAGGCTTTGATTATGGCCATACAGGCTTAAATAGCCGTTGCCGTGATCAAGGATGACCAGCAACCCGGCGCCACGCAGCCAGTCGGCGAATACCACGCGACCGCCATGCACCGCGCGAACCTGACTGCCAGCGGACGCGCCGATCAAAACCCCATCCCACTTGGTGCGGGCATCGCCACCGCGCGGCGTGCCGTAACGGGCGACCAGTCGGCCATCCACCGGCCAGGGCAATTTTCCCCGTGCCTTGGCAAAAGGGCCACCGACGCTGGCGCCGGAGCTGACCTGCGGGCCCGACCCTAGCAATGGACCGCCGCTTGGCGGTTTTGTGCCACCTGCGTCGCGCTGCTCGCGCGCCGCAACCAGCGCACGCTGGCGCTCCTGCTCGGCTTCGCGGGCCTGACGGGCGAGGGTTTCTTCAATGGTCTTCAATACGCGCGCCAGTTCGGCCTGTTCCTGCTGGCGGGCTTTGAGCTTCTTGTCGCGGGCGGAGAATTCGCTGTTGAGCTTGGCCAGTGCGGTTTGCCGCTGTTTGCGGACCTCGGCGAGCTTTTCGTGGCGCTCGTCCAGCGCGGTTTTCTGCGCCAGCAACTGGGCCTGCTGGTTGGCGATGTCGCGCTCGACGTTGGCCAACTGGCGCAGGGTTTCGTTGAATGTGGCCAACTGCTCCATGCGCGCTTCGCTGAGGTAGTCGTAGTACGTCAGGGTGCGGGAGAATTTTTCCGGGTTCTGCTGGTTCAACAGCAGCTTCACGTATTCCTGGCGGCCGCTCTGGTAAGCCGCACGGGCCTGGATGCCGATCAGCCGTTGCTGCTCAAGGCGCGCGCCTTCGAGTTTTTTTTTCTCGCTGTCGAGGCGCTGGATTTCCTCTTCGCTCTGCTCGAGTTCCTGCTGTAGCCCGTCGACCTGCTTTTCCAGCTTGCCCATCTCGGTTTCGGTGGTTTTCAACTGCTTCTGCACGCCGGATTTTTCCTGCTGCAGCTTTTCCAGCAGCTTCTTCAGCTCGGCCACATCGGCGCGGGCGGCTTCCAGCTGTTTCTGGGCATCGGCCTTCTCGTCGGCAAACGCCGGAGCAAGCAGGAAAGTCAGGAAAACGAGGGCGAGGGCGCGGAACATGGGGCGGGTAACACCTGGGTGAAGGACGCGCCTAGTATGCCTAAAAAAGCAGCGGCAAGCTGTAAGTCATAAGCGCCAGAAAGTGCGCGGTGCCGCAGGCCGCAGCGTCATGCATCGATCAATGTTTAGGTGCAGGGCCTGCAATTTCGTAGGGTGGACATGCCGAAGGCTTGTCCGCCATCTGGTCGCTCGCGGTGGACAAGGCTGCGCCATGTCCACCCTACAAAATGCTCCGCTTAGCCCCGATGCAATCCGGGGACAATCTGTGCAGATATCAGTACCTTACGGATTGCATCTGGCTGTTAAGTTGCAGACATGGCGCAGCCTTGTCTCCGTTGGCAGCGGGCTCAGTGCAGCTCGACAATGCTGGTGCCGGTCATTTCCGCCGGTACCGGCAGGCCCATCAAGGTCAGCAGGGTAGGCGCCACGTCGGCCAGAACGCCGCCGGCGCGGATCGTCGCCGGGCGTTTGCCGACATAGATGAACGGCACTGGCTCGCAGGTGTGCGCGGTGTGCGCCTGGCCGGTGCCTTCATCGGCCATCTGCTCGACGTTGCCATGGTCGGCGGTGATCAGCGCCTCGCCGCCCACCTTGTCAAGCGCCGCGACGATGCGGCCGACGCAGCTGTCCAGGCACTCGACCGCGGCGACCGCAGCGGAGAACACGCCGGTATGGCCGACCATGTCGCCATTGGCATAGTTGACGATGATCACGTCATAACGCTGGTTTTCGATGGCATCGACGATACGGTTGGTGACTTCCGGTGCGCTCATCTCCGGCTGCAGGTCGTAGGTGGCGACGTTCGGCGAAGGGATCAGGATGCGCTCTTCGCCGGCAAAGGGCTCTTCGCGGCCACCGGAGAAGAAGAAGGTCACGTGGGCGTACTTCTCGGTTTCGGCGATGCGCAGCTGGGTCTTGCCGTTGTTCGCCAGGTATTCGCCGAGCACGTTGGTCAGCGCTTCCGGCTTGAATGCGCTGGGCGTGGCGATGCTCGCCGCGTACTGGGTGAGCATGATGAAGCCGGCCAACTGCGGCACGCGGGCACGCGGGAACTCCTTGAAGTCCGCCTCGACGAAACAGCGGGTCAGCTCGCGGGCGCGGTCGGCGCGGAAGTTCATAAACACCACGGCGTCGCCGTCTTCGACGCGCACCGCCTGGCCCAGCGTGGTGGCTTTGACGAACTCATCGCTTTCGCCGCGCTCATAGGCGGCCTGCAAGCCGGCCACGGCATTGGCAGCGTTGAACTCGCCACGACCGTCGACAATCAGGCCGTAGGCCTGCTCGACGCGATCCCAGCGGTTGTCGCGGTCCATGGCGAAATAGCGGCCGATCAGGCTGGCGATCCGCCCCTTGCCGAGCCTGGCGAAGGCGGCATCGAGCAGCTCGATGGAGCCCAGCGCGCTCTTTGGCGGGGTGTCGCGGCCATCGAGAAAGGCGTGCAGGTAGATTTTTTCGGCGCCCCGTTGCGCTGCCAACTCGACCATGGCGACCAGGTGGTCCTGATGGCTGTGCACGCCGCCGTCGGACAGCAGGCCGAGGATATGCACGGCCTTCCCCGCGCCAACCGCGGCGTCGACCGCGCCGGTGATGGCCGGGTTGCTGAAGAAGTCGCCATCGCGGATCGCCTTGGTCACGCGGGTGAAGTCCTGATACACCACGCGCCCGGCGCCAAGGTTCATGTGACCGACTTCGGAGTTGCCCATCTGCCCGTCTGGCAGGCCCACGTCCATGCCGCTGCCGGAAATCAACCCGTGGGGCTGGGTGGCGCGCAAGTGGTCGTATACGGGGGTGTTGGCCGCGTAGATGGCGTTGGATTCGGGGCTTTCGCTATGACCGAAGCCATCGAGAATGATCAGAACCAGGGGTTTGGGCGTGGCGCTCATAAAGCTGACTCGCTCTGCATGAGGGGGGCGAAGGGGCGGCATTTTAACAGGCCATGGACAAACTACCTACGTGGGGCGAACCCGCACCGCCAGGCTGGCCACCCTATCTGGCCGTTTTCGTGCGGAAAGATTCCCTTGTCGTGTGCTCATAACGGCGCTTGGCTGGCGCGGGCAGTCTGATCCTTCAGCAGGTGCGCGGCCAGGGTGCGTAACGGCCCGAGCTGGCGGCAGATCAGCGCCAGCTGGGTCTGCACCAGGCGTTGGGCATCATCGAGCTCGTCGGGGATCTGCTCCAACTGCTTGGCCAGTTGTTCTTCGGCATCGCTCTGAATCGCCACCGGCTGTTCCGTGGCCAGCTTGCTGGCGATGTCGTCGAGGCTCTGCGCCAGGCATTCGGCACTCTGCAGCAGCTGGCGCGGATCCTCATCGAGCAGCACTTCGCCGCGGTGCGCGCCGAGCCCGGACAGGTAGCTGAGCAGGGTGTGCGACAGCACCAGAAAGCGAAAGCCGATATCCGCCTGCTTACGGAAATGGCCCGGCTCCATCAGCATGTTGCCCAGGTTGGTCGACAGGGTGGCGTCGGCATTGTGCGCGTTGCGCCGGGCCAGGCGGTAAGCCAGGTCGTCACGCTTGCCGCTGGCGTATTGCTGGATGATCTGCCGCAGGTAGATGCTGTTGCAGCTCAGGGTATTGGCGAGCATGCGGTTGAGCCGGCGACCCTGCCAGTCCGGCAGGATCAGAAAGACCGCGAGCCCGGCGATCAGGCTGCCGAGCAGGGTGTCGACCAGGCGGGGAATGAACAGGCCATAGCCGTCGCCGACCTGGTTGAAGCAGAACAGCACCAGCAGCGTGATCGCCGCGGTCGCCAGGGTGTAGCGCGTGCTGCGGGTGGCGAAGAAGGCCACGCCGGCCGCCACCGCGAAGAAGGCCTGGACCAGCGGGCTGGGGAACAGATCGAACAGCGCCCAGCCGAGCAGCAGGCCGAGCACGGTGCCGCCAATCCGCTGCACCAGCTTGCGCCGGGTGGCACCGTAGTTTGGCTGGCAGACGAACATGGTCGTCAGCAGAATCCAGTAGCCCTGGGTCGGATGGATCCAGTGCAGCAGACCGTACCCCAGGGTCAGGGCGACCGACAGGCGCAGCGCGTGGCGAAACAGCAACGAGGTCGGCGTCAGGTGCAGGCGCAGCCGCTCCCAGACTTCCTTCAACGAATGCGGTTCGCGGTCCAGCAGGCTGTTGTCCTGCTGTTCGTCCAGCGCATCGGGGTTGCTGGCGTGGCCGAGCAGACGGTCAAGGGCGCTGAGGTTGCCCGCCAGGGCGTTGAGTGAGCGCAGCAGGTGGCGCCAGGCCGGGTTGCTCTGCACCCGCAGGTGCTCAAGCGAGGTGTGCAGGTCGTCGAGCGCCTGGTGGCAGAGCGCACGGTATTCGAAGGGTTGGCGCAGTTCGATGGCCTGGGCCAGGCGCTGGCAGCCTTCGCCGTGCAGACGCAGCAGGCGTTGGCAGCGAAACAGCACGTCGCTGTGGAAGAACGCTTCGGCCAGCTCGTTGTAGGGGTAGTGCGACGAGCTGGCGCGCTCGTGGATGTCTTGGGCGAGGAAATACAGCTTGAGGTAGCGGCTGACTTTCGGCCCCGGTCGACCGCCACCGACGCGGTGCAGGATGATTTCCTTGGCGGCATTGAGAGCCGCGACCACCTGGCCGTTCTGCTTCGCCAGCGCCAGTCGGCGTTCCTCCACATCAAGCTGGCGCAGGGGCTCGAACAGCGCGGCTTTGAGCTTGAGGTAGCGACCCAGTTCGCGAAACAGCCGCGCCAGGCTGTGCTGCACCGGCTGGTGGGCGAACAGCGCATTCCAGATCACCGACAGCAGGCCGTTCCAGGCGGCGCCCGCCACCAGCAACAACGGCTCCAGCCACAGGCCCGCGGTGCCGCCACGGTGCTCGACGCCGATCATGCTGTAGATCGCCAGAATCAGGGTGGCCCAGCCCAGGGTGGCGTAGCGCTCGCCAAGGGCGCCGAGCATGGTCAGGGCGAAGCTGGACAGTGCCAGCGCGGTGACGAACAGCCAGGGATAGGGAAACAGCCATTCGACCGCGTAGGCTGCCGCGCTGAAGCAGGCCAGGGTCACCAGCAATGCGCCGAGCCGGCCCTGCCAGCTGTCATCGGTTTCCGCCAGGGCGCTGGCGATCACGCCGAGGAACAACGGAATCAGCGCGTGCATCCAGCCCTGCTGCCAGCACAACAGCAGGCTGCCACTGAGGGCGATGAATACCCGCAGGCTGTAGCTGAACTTGTCCAGCGCCCAGAGGCGGCGAAGGGAATGGCGTATCGAGGGGCGAGACATCCGGCGCAGGGTCCTGCAGAAAAAATCGATGCAGCAGACTAGCGGAGTCAGTGACCAACCGGCACCCGCTGCGGCTCCTGGAAAGGAAATTTTTCCAGGGCCGCTACATCCTCAGTCGTTTCAGCTGGGGCCGGCTTGCTGTGTGTGCGGGTACTTACAGCGGCCAGACCAACATCAGCATGGGCACGCTGATCAGCGTGACGATGATTTCCAGGGGCACCCCCAGTTGCCAGTAGTCGCCGAAGCGGAACCCGCCAGGGCCGAGAATCAGCGTGTTGTTCTGGTGGCCGATCGGGGTGAGGAACGAGCAGGATGCGCCGATCGCCACCGCCATCAGCAGCGCATCCGGGTTGATGCCCAGCTGGCTGGCGCCGCTCAACGCGATCGGGCACATCACCGCCACGGTTGCGGCGTTGTTCATCACATCGGAAAGGAACATGGTCACCACCAGCAGCACGGTCAGCACCAGCACCGGGTTGCCCTGGGCGATGGTTTCCATCAGCAGCTGGGCAATCAGGTCGGCGGCGCCGGTGGTAGACAAGGCGCCGGCGACCGGCATCAGGGCGCCGAGCAGGACGATAACCGGCCAGTCGATGGAGTCGTAGATCGAGCGCAGTGGCACCACGCGCAGCACCATGAACACCAGCAGGCCAAGGGAAAACGCCACCGCCGCGGAAAACAGGCCGAACGCCGCCGCGGCGACTGCCAGCACCATCACGCTCAGGGCGATGGTGGCGTGACGCGGGTTAGGAATGCTGATCGCCCGGTCGGCCAGCGGCACGCAGGTGTAGTCGGCGGCGAACTCGGCAATATCGCCCGGCGCGCCGCGCAGCAGCAGCACGTCGCCGGGCTGGATCAGGGTCGAGCGCAGGCGTTTGATCGAGCGGTGGCCCTTGCGCGAAATCGCCAGCAGGTTGATCCCGTAGCGGCTGCGCAGCCGGGTGTCGCTCGCCGTGCTGCCGATCAGTTCCGAGTTGGGCAGCGCCAGCAGTTCCTGCAGCACGCTGGACTCGCCGTCCGCGTCGTCCTTCTTGGGTTTGCTGAGTGCCTGATCGACGTCGGTTTCGCTGCTCGTAGCAGCCCCGTTGTCCTGGGTATGGCTGTCCGTCTGCAGGTCGGTTTCCAGTTCGGCGGGCGGCGGCACGTCAGCGGCCAGGCTCAGCCCCAGGTCGTTGAGCACGTTGCCGAGCGCTTCCGGGTCGGCCTCGATCACCAGCACATCGTCGACCTGCAGCACCCGCCGCGGGTTGGGCGCCGACACGCGAAACTTGTTGCGCACCATGCCGACGACCTGGGCGTCGGCCTCCTCGAGCAGTTGTTCGACCTCGCGCAGGGTCTTGCCGGCAGCTTTGGCGCCCTCCTTGATCCGCGCCTCGGTGAGGTAGGTGCCGGTATCGAAGCTGGCGGCGTTCGCCACTTCGCGCCGGGGCACCAACCGCCAGCCGACCAGGCCGATAAACAGCACGCCCGCCAGCGCCACCGGGACGCCGACCAGGCTGAAGTCGAACATGGCAAACGGGCCGGCGCCGCTTTGCGCACGGAAGCTGGAGACGATCAGGTTGGGCGGTGTGCCGATCAGCGTGGTGATGCCGCCGAGCACGGTGCCGAATGCCAGCGGCATCAGCACGCGACCTGGCGGCAAGCCCTGCTTGCTGGCGATCTGCAGGGCAATCGGCATCAACAAGGCCAGCGCCCCGACGTTGTTCATGAATGCCGACAGGGTGGCGCCGAAACCGGTTAGCGCGGCGATTGCCAGGGTCGGTCCGGCATTGGCCGGCAAAACCCGCCGGGCGATGACATTCACCGCGCCGGTGATCTGCAGGCCATAACTCAATACCAGAACGCAGGCGACGGTGATCACGGCCGGGTGACCGAAGCCGGCGAACGCCTCTTCGTCCGGCACCAGCCCGACGATTACGCAGGCCAGCAGGGCGCCAAGGGCGACGATGTCGTGCCGCCAGCGGCCCCAGATGAACATTGCAACGGTTATCACCAATATGGCGAAAATCAAACCTTGGTCTTGGGTCATGTCGGCAGACAATCCTTGTGCGAAAAGGGCGAGCCAGCGTTAGAGCGCGGCGCGCGATAAAATTCGATAGATCTTTTCCACAGGCGCCAGGCGAGGTTCACAGCGCCCGTATCGCGCCGCTGCCCAAGTCGCTCCTCAAGCCCAAGTCCGGCCAGTTTGGTTGCATGAGCGTGGCCGCTCAGACGTACTGCGCCGCCGCGTACCCCGAGGCCCAGGCCCACTGGAAATTGAAGCCACCGAGGTGGCCGGTGACGTCTAGCACCTCGCCAACGAAATACAGCCCCGGGCTTTTCAGCGACTCCATGGTTTTCGATGACACCTCCCGGGTATCCACGCCGCCCAGGGTCACTTCGGCGGTGCGGTAACCTTCGGTACCGGCCGGCACCAGCTGCCAGTCGGCGAGCTTGTCGGCGATTGCCTTGAGTTCGCCAGGGGTGTACTGCTTCATCGGTTTCGAGGCGAACCAGGTTTCCGCCAGCAGCCCGGCCATCTTCTTGGTAAACAGTTCGCCGAGCAGGGTTTTCAGCTCGCTGTTCGGCCGTTCCTGCTGTTGCGTCGTCAGCCATTCGGGCAGGTCGATATGCGGCAGCAAGTTGATGCTGATGGCATCGCCCGGCTGCCAGTACGAGGAAATCTGCAGAATCGCCGGCCCGCTCAGGCCGCGGTGGGTAAACAGGATGTTTTCACGAAAGCTCTGCCCGTTGCAGCTCACCAGGCAGTCTTCCACCGAGGTGCCGGACAGTTCGCTGCACAGGCTTTTCAGTTGCGGGTCGGTAAGGGTGAACGGCACCAGGCCGGCGCGGGTGGGCAACAGCGTGTGGCCGAACTGTTTTGCCACCTGATAGCCGAAGCCGGTGGCGCCAAGCGTCGGAATGGAAAGACCACCAGTGGCGATCACCAGGGACTGGCAACTCACCGGGCCGATACCGGTGTGCAGCAGATAGCCCGTATCGTCGCGGTCGATCTGCTCGACCGATGTGTCGAGGCGCAGGTCGACGCCGGCCTCTTCGCATTCGGCCAGGAGCAGCCCGAGGATGTCGCTGGCCTTGTTGTCGCAGAACAGCTGGCCGAGCTTTTTCTCGTGGTAGGGCACGCCGTGCTTGGCCACCAGGCCGGTGAAATCCCACTGGGTATAGCGGGCCAGGGCGGATTTGCAGAAGTGCGGGTTTTCCGAAAGAAAGTTGCCCGGCTCGCAGTACATGTTGGTGAAATTGCAGCGCCCACCACCCGACATCAGGATCTTTTTCCCCGCCTTGTTGGCGTGGTCGAGCAGCAGCACCTGGCGACCACGCGCCGCGGCGGTCATGGCACACATCAAACCGGCCGCGCCGGCGCCGATAATCACAACCTGGGTAGCGAGCACGCGAACTTCCTCACGACGACCGCGCCGACATGCAGCGCAAAACAGCGCGCATCTTACCCGCATCCCGCGCGGCCGACAGCGTACCCGGCCCAAGCAAAGCCGCCTGGTCAGGCGCGTGAGAGGAGCAACTGAAAGGCCAGCCGGATTTTTTAAGGCGCCAGTGGTCTATGGAAAGGTGCCCCCTCAGCTAGAGTGCACGCTGCGGTAACGCTTCAATCCATAGACATCTATAAGGAATATAACGATGACGCTCGCACTGACCCCGCTGATTTCGCTGATTGCCGGCATTTTGATTCTGATAGTGCCGCGCTTGCTGAATTACATTGTGGCCATCTACCTGATCATCATCGGTCTGGTTGGGATTTTTGGCGGCCACCTCAACCTGCAGCTCTAGCCTCACGCGTGGCGGTGCGCTGACGCTGTAATGGTGTTCGGCGCACCGTTTGTTCCAGTCAACCGAACTCAGCTTCACCGGCCTGATAGCCCTTCGTTTCAGCCTAGGCCACTCGCTTTCGGCGCTGCTGCTCTCAGCGTCTATGATTAGAAGCTCGTTGCCTCATACGGTTAGCCCTCTATGACTGGACTGCGAATCTGGTTGTTGTTATTGGCGTTGTTGCCGCTTGCAAGTCCCGCCGAGACCCTGCGTCTGGTCGCCAACCCGTGGCCGCCCTTCAATGATCAGAACCTGCTGAACAACGGCGTTGCCTCCGACCTTGTAGATACCGCGCTGACCCGCGCGGGCTACCGCACGCGCTATGCCGAAGTGCCCTGGGAGCGCGCAGTGCGCGGCCTGCAACGCGCCGATTACGATGTGCTGATCAACGCCTGGTACGCGGAAGACCGCACCGGCTTCGGCTATTTCTCCGAGCCTTACCTGATCAACCGTATCCGCTTCTTGCAGCGTCGCGGCATGGGCATCCAGTTCGACAGCCTGACGGACCTCTACCCCCATGCCATTGCGGTGATACGCGGCTATGCCTATTCGGATGCCTTCAGCGCCGACAGCCAGTTGCAGAAAGTCGGCGTCGGCAGTTTCGAAAGTGCCGCGCGCATGGTGCATGCCCGCCGTGTGCAGCTGACCCTGGAAGACGAACTGGTGGCGCGCTATCACCTGAACCGCGAGCTGAGCAGCATCCGCGACGAGCTGGAGTTCCTGCCGCAACCCTTGAGTGAAAACGGCCTGCGCATTCTGATCAGCCGTCAGCACCCGAAGCACAGGGAGATTGCCGAAGCGTTCAACGAAGCGATTGCGGCCATGCAAGCCGATGGCAGCTACGCCGAGATCGTTCAGCGCCACGGCATGTAGCGCCTTGGCAGAGCGTGCGGTGTGCCTGATCGCGGTGAGGCGGCGGCCTGTTAGCCGCTCGTTGCGGTTGCGCCGTTACAGCGTCCGCACGCGCAGCGAGCGGCCTTTGATCTTGCCTTCGGTCAGGCGCTTCAGGGCGATTTTCGCCATGCTGCGTTCCACCGCGACAAACGCCTGGAAGTCAAAGATGGCGATCTTGCCAACCTGGGCACCGGGAATGCCGGCGTCGCCGGTCAGCGCGCCAAGGATGTCGCCGGGTCGCAGTTTGTCCTTGCGCCCGGCACCGATGCACAGAGTGATCATCGGTGGTTGCAGCGGCTCGCCGGCCTTGGCCTTGAGGCTGTTCAGCGGGTGCCAGTTCAGCGGGCTCTTTTGCAGGGCTTCGATGGCCTGGGCGCGATGGCCTTCGGCCGGGGCGACCAGGCTCATGGCCATGCCTTTTTCGCCAGCGCGACCGGTGCGGCCAACGCGGTGGATATGAATTTCCGAATCACGCGCCAGCTCGACGTTGATCACCATGTCCAGGGCGTCGATATCCAGGCCGCGGGCGGCGACATCGGTGGCGACCAGGACCGACAGGCTGCGGTTGGCGAACATCGCCAGCACCTGATCGCGGTCGCGCTGTTCCAGGTCGCCATTCAGCGCTGCGGCGGAAATGCCGTTGGCGGTGAGGTGATCAACCAGTTCCTGGCACTGCTGTTTGGTGAAACAGAAGGCCACGCAGGATTGCGGGCGGAAGCTGGCGAGCAGCTTGACCACGGCGTCCATGCGCTCTTCCGGGGCGATCTCGTAGAAGCGCTGCTCGATCTGGGTGTCGTCGTGCAGCGCCTCGGCCTTGACCTGCTGCGGGTTGCGCATAAAGGCGGCGGACAGCTGCTTGATCCCGGCCGGGTAGGTGGCGGAGAACAGCAGGGTCTGCCGCTTGCTCGGGGTCTGGCCGATGATCTCGGCAATGCTGTCGTAGAAGCCCATGTCGAGCATGCGGTCGGCTTCGTCGAGCACCAGGGTGTTGAGGCCGTCGAGCTTCAGCGTGCCCTTGGCCAGGTGCTGCTGGATGCGCCCCGGCGTGCCGACAATGATCTGCGCACCATGCTCCAGGGAGCCGATCTGCGGGCCGAAGGGCACGCCGCCGCACAGGGTCAGCACCTTGATATTGTCGGCGCCGCGGGCCAGGCGGCGAATTTCCTTGGCGACCTGGTCGGCCAGCTCGCGGGTCGGGCACAGCACCAGGGCCTGGCAGCCGAAATAACGCGGATTGAGCGGATTGAGCAGGCCAACACCGAAGGCCGCGGTCTTGCCGCTGCCGGTCTTGGCCTGGGCGATCAGGTCCATGCCCTTGAGAATCACCGGCAGGCTCTGCGCCTGGATCGGCGTCATCTCGGTGTAACCGAGGGACTCCAGATTGGCCAGCATGGCGGCGGAAAGCGGCAGCGAAGAGAAAGCGGTGTGAGTCACGGTACAGGCCTGATAAGCGAAATGGCGCGCAGTGTAGCAGGCGCGCAGCCTGCACAGGCGTCAACGCGACCGGCGCTCGTAGGCTGGCGTTGAGTGCAGAACCGTAGAGCTATTCGTAAGGCCGTGACTTCGTAGGGTGGATCGGGGCGCGTAGCTGACGCTTCACCCATCCACCCACTGCGATGGTGGATGAAAAAAGCGTCATCCACCCACTGCGATGGTGGATGAAAAAAGCGTCATCCACCCTACACACTCCGTGCCTATGTAGGGTGGACATGGCGAAGCCTTGTCCACCGCGGATGACCGCTGATGGCGGACAAGCCTTCGGCATGTCCGCCCTACGGATCTACACGATCAACCGCCGAGGCTCTGGGGTCGGCTTTTCCATAACAGGTAACCGCCCCAGGCCAGACTCAGCAGCATCAGGACGCGGCCGAGGTTAAGGCAGAGCAGCGCCAGACCCTGGTCGTACTGCAACAGGCCGGTTTCGTTCAGCAGGTAGTGCCAGTCGTGGAAGCCGTAGGGCGCGGAATGGCCGAAGTTGCCGCCAATCAGCGGCAGTTGCCCGGCGCGGGCGTCGGCCATATAGGGGGCGATATCGAGGAAGTTCTGCCCGAACCACCAGCAGCACAGGCTGGCACCAAAGGTGTCGCGCTGGCGCAGCAGCGCGAGCATGGCGGTCAGTGGCATCAGCAGCTGGCCGAGGGTACCGCCGAGGGAACCGATAAACTGGCCGAGGAGACCGAAGAGCACATGACCGGCCTCGTGGAAGGGCAGGTTGACGTTATGCAGAAAGCCCGGCGAGTCGCCGAGGCTGGTGATGTCGCGCAGGATAAAGCTCAGGCCCCAGAGCACGAACAGCACCCAGAGCAGCGCGCGGCCGTACCAGAACGCGCCGGTCTCGGGCGGGGTCAGCAGGCGCTGGCGCAGCCTGGACGCACGCGAGGGCACCGCTTGGGTCTCGGCGATGGCCTCGGCAAACGCCGCCTGGCGCTCGATGTACTGCGCGTACTTGCTGAAGACGATGCCGCAGTGCGGGCAGTCGAGCCGCTGGCGGTCACAGGGTTGCTGACATTTGGGACAGTGCAACGCTTGGTTCCTTCTGCGATGGCCAGCGGCTGGCCATCAGTCTAGAAGTTGCCGCGGCGGGTGTCTGCGACGCTGTCGTCTGCTAGCGCGCTGTTTCGCACTAATCATTGATCAAACACTGCGCGGCTGGCCTGTGTAGGGTGCGTCGTGCGCACCACTGACAACCGGTGCGCGCGGCGCACCCTACGAACTCGGGTCGTCGAAACAATAATCTTCAGCCAGCACACTAGCGCTGCGGCGTACCCCGTATCGGTGCGCCATTGGCCTTGTAGTAAGGCGCGGTACTGCGCGGCAGCGGCGTGCGGCCACGGATTTTGTCGGCGATCTTTTCCGCCATCATGATGGTCGGCGCGTTCAGGTTGCCGGTAGTGATCAGCGGCATGATCGAGGCATCGACCACGCGCAAACCCTGCACGCCATGCACCCGGCCCTGGCCGTCAACCACTGCCATGTCATCCTCGCCCATCTTGCAGGAGCAGGAAGGGTGATACGCGGTTTCGCCGTGTTCACGGATAAAGGCATCCAGCTCGGCGTCGCTTTGCAGCTCGGCGCCGGGGCTGATTTCGCGGCCGCGGAAGGGCTCAAGCGCGGACTGCGCCATGATCTCGCGGGTGATGCGGATGCCATCGCGGAACTCGCGCCAGTCCTGATCGTGGGCCATGTAATTGAACAGAATGCTCGGGTGCTGGCGCGGGTCTTTCGAGGTGACCTGCACGCGCCCGCGGCTGGGCGAGCGCATGGAGCCGACGTGGGCCTGGAAACCGTGCTCGTTGACCGCGTTGCTGCCGTTGTAATTGATCGCCACCGGCAGGAAGTGGTACTGGATATTCGGCCATTCGAACTCGGCACTGGAACGGATAAAACCGCCGGCCTCGAACTGGTTGCTGGCGCCGATGCCCTGGCCGCGGAACAGCCAGTTGGCGCCGATCTGCGGCTGGTTCCACCATTTCAGTGCCGGGTACAGCGACACCGGCTGCTTGCAGGCGTATTGGATGTACACCTCCAGATGGTCCTGCAGGTTCTGGCCGACGCCGGGCAGGTCGTGCACCACGGCAATATCCAGATCATGCAACAGCGCCGCCGGGCCGACCCCGGAGCGCTGGAGAATCTGCGGCGAGGCGATGGCCCCGGAGCACAGCAAGACTTCGCGGCGCGCATTGACGATCACCGGGGTGTCATTGTCGCCCGCTAGATAGCTGACGCCGATGGCGCGTTTGCCGCTGAACAGGATGCGGTCGGTCAGGGCGTGGGTGACGATGCTCAGGTTCGGCCGGCCCTTGGCTTGGTCGAGATAGCCGCGCGCCGTGCTGGAACGCCGCCCTTGTGGGGTGACGGTGCGGTCCATGGGGCCGAAGCCTTCCTGCTGGTAGCCGTTCAGGTCATCGGTGCGCGGGTAACCGGCTTGCACGCCGGCTTCGACCATGGCGTGGAACAGCGGGTTATTGCCATTTTTCGGGGTGGTTACCGACACAGGGCCATCGCCGCCGTGGTAGGCATTGGCGCCGATATCGCGGGTTTCGGCCTTGCGGAAGTACGGCAGGCAATCCAGATAGCTCCAGTCTTCCAGGCCCTTTTCCTCGGCCCAACCGTCGTAATCCATAGCGTTGCCACGGATGTAGCACATGCCGTTGATCAGGGACGAGCCGCCCAGACCCTTGCCGCGCCCGCATTCCATGCGGCGGTTGTTCATATGCGGCTCGGGCTCGGTCAGGTAGGCCCAGTTGTAGCGCCGGCCTTGCAGCGGGAAGGCCAGTGCAGCGGGCATCTGAGTGCGGAAGTCCAGGCGATAGTCCGGGCCGCCGGCTTCGAGCAGCAGCACGCTGACGTCAGCGTCTTCGGTCAGGCGGGTGGCCAGCACGTTACCCGCCGAGCCGGCGCCGATGATGATGTAGTCGAATTCCTGGGGCATAAAAGCTCCTGTAGCCCGGATGCACTCCGGGGAAAACGCGGTGACTGTTCCCGGATTACATCCGGGCTACGGGGTAGCTATACGTAGGGTGGATGACGCTGTTTTCATCCACCATTGCAGTTGGTGGATGGGTGAAGCGTCAGCTACGCGCCCCGATCCACCCTACGCGGGGTTTTAGAACACCGAGGCGAAGCCGCCCAGTTCGACCTGTATCGATTTGATCCGGGTGTAGTGCGCCAGAGTGGTCAGGCCGTTCTCGCGGCCGACGCCGGATTGCTTGTAGCCACCGACCGGCATCTGCGCCGGCGACTCGCCCCAGGAGTTGATCCAGCAGATGCCGGCTTCCAGCAGATGGATCACCCGGTGCGCGCGGGCCAGGTCGCGGGTGACCAGGCCGGCGGCCAGGCCGTAGTCGGTGTCGTTGGCGCGGCGGATCACTTCTTCTTCGGTGTCGTAGACCAGGATGCTCATCACCGGGCCGAAGATTTCCTCGCGGACGATGGTCATCTTGTCGGTGCAATCGGTGAACACGGTCGGCGCGACATAGGCGCCCTTGGCGTACTCGCCCTCGGTGACGCGGTTGCCGCCGATCAGCAGGCGCGCACCTTCGCTGCGGCCTTTGTCGATATAGCCGAGCACGCTGTCCAGATGGGCGGTGCTGACCAGCGGGCCAAAATTGGTGTCGTCATTCAGCGGGTCGCCGAGGCGGATGCGCTTGACCCGCTCCAGCACCTTGCTCTCGAAGCGCGCCTGCAACATGCGCGGTACGAACACCCGGGTGCCGTTGGTGCAGACCTGGCCGGAGCTGTAGAAGTTGGCCATCACCGCGATGTCGGCGGCGCGGTCGAGGTCGGCGTCTTCGAAGATGATCAGCGGCGATTTGCCGCCCAGCTCCATGGTCACTTCCTTGAGTGACGAACTGGAGGCGCTGGCCATCACCTTCTTGCCGGTGACGGTGCCGCCGGTAAAGGAAATCTTCTCGATGCCGGGGTGCTCGGTCAGCCATTGGCCGACTTCGCGACCGCTGCCGGTGAGCACGTTGAACACACCGTCCGGGACGCCGGCCTCGGTATAGATTTCGGCCAGTTTGAGCGTGGTCAGCGAGGTGACCTCGCTCGGCTTGAAGATCATCGCGTTGCCGGCGGCCAGGGCCGGGGCGGATTTCCACAGGGCGATCTGGATCGGATAGTTCCAGGCGCCGATGCCGGCGACCACACCCAGCGGCTCGCGGCGGGTGTAGACGAAGCTGGTGTCGCGCAACGGGATCTGCTCGCCTTCGATGGCCGGGATCAGGCCGGCGTAGTATTCCAGCACGTCGGCGCCGGTGACGATATCGACGTAGCGGGTCTCCGACAGCGGCTTGCCGGTGTCGAGGGTTTCCAGCTCGGCCAGCTCGTCGTTGCGCTCACGCAGGATGTCCACGGCCTTGCGCAGAATGCGCGAACGCTGCATCGCGGTCATCGCCGCCCAGACCTTCTGCCCGGCGGTGGCGCTGGCCACGGCACGCTCGACGTCGGCCTGGCTGGCGCGCTGCACCTGAGCGAGCACCTCGCCGGTGGCCGGGTTGATGGAATCGAAGGTGGCGCCGCTGCTGGCGTCTACATAGCGGCCATCGATATAGAGTTTCTGTTCGGGGAAACGAGGCATAGCGCGGTCCTCTGTTCGGTGGTCGGGTCAGCCAACCGGGGTTAGCGAAGGGACCGGCGAGCGGGCGGGAATGTTCGTCAGGCTAAAATATTTTGATTGAACGATCAATCAATAAAAACGACGAGACCGAGGTAAACACGACATGAGCGGCGCTGTATGGCCGTAGACAAGGCACCGCGTTTGTAGGGTGCGCTGCGCGCACCATGATTCCGGTGTAGGAAGGTGCGTACGGCGCACCCTACGAGGGCTTACTGGGTATTGAAGCTTCACTAGCCAAGGCACCACGTTTGTAGGGCGCGCTGTGCCCACCATGATTCCTCAGTGCAGCGACGTGCGCACGGCGCACCTACGAGGTTGCTTTGGCCAGCTGCACTTCAAGGTAGTCGTAAGCGATCTGCATGGCTTGCTGGGTATCGAAGGCTTCGCCCGACAGGGCGCCGCGCAGCCATAGGCCGTCGATCAGTGCCGCCAGCCCGCGGGCCGCAGTACGCGCCTGCTCCTGTGGTAATACGCGCTGAAACTGCCCACAGAGATTGGAATACAGGCGAAGGTCGTTGACCCGTTGCAGGCGGCGCAGCGACGGCTGGTGCATGCTGGTAGCCCAGAACGCCAACCAGGTTTTCATCGCCGGGCCATTGACCTGGCTGTCGTCGAAGTTGCCATCGATGATCGCGCGCAGGTGAGTGCGCGGGCTGTCATCGCCCAAGGCCGCGCGGCGTTGACGCACCGCATCGCTCAGAGCCTGCATCAGATGGCGCATGGTGGCCTCAAGCAGGCCGTTCTTGTCCTGGAAATAGTGACTGATGATGCCGTTGGATACCCCAGCCAGCTTGGCGATATAGGCAATGCTGGCATCGGCCATGCCCACCTGATCGACGGCCTCAAGGGTCGCGGCAATCAATTGCGAGCGGCGGATCGGTTGCATTCCAACCTTGGGCATCGGTGACTCCGTACAGACGGGCGGGGTGCGCAGTCTAGGACGGTTTTTATTGATCGATCAATCAATCATGCCGCGCGCTGCCCGTCGGGCTCTCGTTCAGAGCAGCGGTTCGTCGTCGCGGATCAGGATGTAAGAGCGGCCGCTGGCATCTTCGTCGTAATCGCAGACGAAGAACATCACCACCTCGCCTGCGCCCGGCATGGTTGCCACGTAGTCGCCGCTGTCGGTGACGAAGTGCTGGGCCGAGCCTGGCTTGGCCTCGCACTCGATGCGCGCCGTGAAGAACAGCTCGGGATCGCTGTCGGCAAAAAATGCCTCGCGCTCCGCGGCGTCCCAATCGGCGGGCGGCTGGAACGGGCCGGTCATCAGAATTTTCGCGTCGCCCAGGTCTTCTTCCTCGGCTTCGGGGTCGTGGGCGTCCGGCCGATAGACCGTGCAGTCCTGCGCGTCCGGGTGGTTGAGGATCGTCTGGCGGCTATCGGGGGCAGGCTGGGTCATGTGGGTATCCGGAATGGTGGAGTGGGTGCGTGAGGGTATCGCTGGCGTCAGCGGTAGGGCCATTCTAGCCCTCGTGCGGCGCCAGCAGCGCAAGACGCGTCAGGATCGGCAGGTGATCCGAGCCCACGTCTGGGCCCGTCTCGGCACTGAGCACAGCCCAGTGCTGCGTTACCAGGACGTGGTCGATTGGGATGCCCATAACTCCGCGCAGCATTGCCGGCCAGGTCGGGGCGAGGCCACTGGCGCGGCGCAAACCCTGGTCCGCCAGGCCAATGAAGGCGGACGACCAGGGCGTGGCGTTAAGGTCGCCCGCAACAATGCCTGGCAGGCTGCTCGCCGCAGCACGGGCGCCAAGCGCTCGCAGTTTGGCGTTGCGCACCTGATGGTCATGCGGCGAAAGCGGCGGCATAGGGTGCATCGCGACGATATCGAAGGATTGCCCGGACCATTGAATGCGCGCATCAAAGTGGGCGATACCCTGGGCATCGCGAATCACCCGCAGCTGTTGCAGCGGATGGCGGGAGAGCAGGGCGATGCCAAAGGCGCCGTCTTCGGCTATGCGTCGCTGAAAGGGGTAGTCGCGCAGTTCGCCCAGGCTTTTCGAGTACTCCGGTGAGACCTCCAGCAACACCACCACGTCCGGCTGCGTGTCGGCCAACCAGCGCTGCAGCGCCGCGCTGTCGCGGTTGTGCAGGTTGACGTTGGCGCTGGCGACGGAAAATACGGCGCTGCCCACAGGCATGTCTGGCGCTGGCGCCGACGCGGTAAGCCATGGCAGTGGCGCGGCCAGTAGCACCATCGCCCAGCGCCGGTCGTGCCAGGCCGCCAGGGTTGTGAACCCCACTAATCCGAGTAGAAACAGCCACTGCCAGTGACACGCCAGGTCGATCAGCCAGGCCAGCGTGCCGTTCGATTCGGCGAGCAGGTGTGACAGCAGTGGGGTCAACAGCCCCAGCGCAGAAAGTAGGGCGAATACGGGCGCGTATCCGGTGCGCCAGTGTTTTCGGCGGGGGCTGGCGGGTAATGCCGGGCGAGTGGGATGCATGGGGTTAGCCGGTGGTTGTGCGCGGCGACTCACTCGACAGCATACCGCTCGGCCATGCGCGCTTCGGGTTGCGGATTCGACATAAAAAAACGGGCCGAAGCCCGTTTCTTGTCTGCCGTGACTGCCGCTAGGTTATTCCAACCACTGGGCAACGCGCTCCGGGTTTTTCGCGATCCAGTCCTTGGCGGCCTGTTCCGGTTTGGCGCCTTCGCGGATGGCCAGCATGACCGCGCCGACTTCTTCACCGCGCCAGGAGATGTTCGTCAGGAAGGCAGAGGCGTCGGGCGCCTTGGCTTCCAGGCCCGGGTTGGCAACGGTGTCGACATGCTCGTCATCGCCGAAGACCTTTTTCGGGTCTTCCAGGAAGCGCAGGTTCCACTTGGCAAACATCCAGTGGGGAATCCACCCGGTGACGACAATCGCTTCCTTGTCCTTTTCGGCGCGCGTCAGGGCCGTGGCCATGGCCGGACCGGAACTCGGCATCAGCTTCATCTCGCTCAGCTGGTATTCCTTGATCGCTTCTTCGGTGCGGCGCATCACGCCGGCGCCAGCATCGATGCCGGTGATCTTGCCGTCGAAGTCCTTGCTGTAGGTGTTGAGGTCCTCGATGGTCTTGGCTTTGACGTAGTCCGGCACGATCAGGCCGATTTTCGCGCCGTCATAGTTGGTGCCAAGCACCACGACCTTGTCCTTGAGCTTCTCGAAATATTCGCCATGGGTGGCGGGCAGCCAGGCAGAGAGGGTGACGTCGAGGTCGCCGCGGGCGACGCCCTGCCACATGATCGCCGGCTCCACGGCTTGCAGTTTCACCGGATAGCCCAGCTTGGTCTGGAGAATTTCCGCAGCGACATGGCTGACGGCGACGCTGTCGTCCCAGCCGTTCACGTAGCCGATTTTCAGTTCCGGCTTGTCGGCCGCGAAAGCGCTGCTCATGCCGGCCGCCAGTGCTGCGATGCCAAGCCCTTGCAGGCAGAGTTTTTTCAGATTGCGCATGCTTTTTTTGCTCCATCAGTGAGTGGCAGTGGTGACGTGGTGCTGGCTCGTTCTGATTGCGGGCTTTGAGGCGGTGCCCAGCACGCTGCTGGCCAAACCGCAGAAAGCCGTTCCCACGCTGGCTGAAGCTTCAGTCAACCGGTTTGCAGCGGTGCAGCTGTGGGTACACCTGGCCCACCTGCACGTTGGCGGGTGGGCCGGATTGGTTGGTGTTACAGGCCGACGTGCTTCTTCACGGCAGCAATGCCGTCCTGGCCGTCATAAGTGGTGACGCCCGCCAGCCACTTGTCGAGGATCTCGGGGTTGGCCTTGATCCATTCCTTGGCGACGGTGGTCGGGTTCTGCTTATCCAGCACCTTTTCCATCAGCTGGCTTTCGATTTCCACGGTGAACTGCAGGTTGTTCAGCAGCTTGCCGACGTTGGCGCACCGCGCTTCGTAATCCGGCGGCACCACGGTGTAGACCTTGGCGGCGCCGAAGTCCGGGCCGAACACGTCATCGCCGCCTTCCAGGTAGGTGATGTCGAACTGGGTGTTCATCGGGTGCGGTGCCCAGCCGAGGAATACCGCCGGCTCCTTCTTCTTCACCGCGCGCTGCAGCTGAACCAGCATGCCGGCCTCGCTGGATTCGATCATCTTGAATTCGCCAAGGCCGTACTGGTTGTCCTTGATCATCTTGTCGATCAGCAGGTTGCCGTCGTTACCCGGCTCGATGCCGAAGATCTTGCCGTCGAGCTGGTCCTTGAACTTGGCGATGTCCTGAAAGCTCTTCAGGCCGGCTTCGGCGGCATAGGTCGGTACGGCCAGGGTGTACTTGGCGCCTTCGAGGTTGGGTGTTGGCAATACCTTGACCCCGCCGTCCTTGGTGAACGGCTCGATCACCGCGTCCATCGATGGCGCCCAGTAACCGAGAAAGACGTCGATCTGGCCACTTTTCACGCCGGTGAAAGCGATTGGCACCGAGGCCATGATCTTGCGCGTCTGGTAACCCAGGCCTTCGCTGAGGGTCATGGCTACGCCGGTGGTCGCGGCGATATCGGCCCAGCCGATCTCGGCGAAGCGCACCATCTTGCAGCTCTCGGGCTCCTGCGCCCAGGCGTTCTGTAGCAATGCAGCGGACAACAGGCCGACACCTGCGAGTGTTTTTATCGAGTTCATCTGCAACTCCCTGTGTAGTGCAATGGCTAAGACTTACTGACGCTGAAGCTTGCCGCTGAACCAGCCGAACACACTGCTGCGCTTGGCGGTTTGCGGTGTGCCGAAGCTTTCGGTGATGCGGTCGAGGATGATCGCCAGGAGCACCACGGCCATGCCGCTTTCGAAGCCTAGGCCGATATCCAGGCGCTGGATGCTCGCCAGCACGTCGTTGCCCAGGCCGCCCGCGCCCACCATCGAGGCGATGATCACCATCGACAGGGCCATCATGATGGTCTGGTTGACCCCGGCCATGATCGACGGCATGGCATTCGGCAGCTGCACCTTGAACAGCAGCTGGCGACCGGTGCAGCCGAACGACTGGCCGGCTTCGATGATTTCCTTGTTGACCTGGCGAATGCCCAGGTTGGTCAGGCGCACTGCCGGTGGCATGGCGAAGATCACCGTGGCGATGATGCCCGGTACGCGGCCGAGGCCGAACAGCATCGCGGCGGGAATCAGGTAGACGAACGCCGGCATGGTCTGCATGAAGTCGAGAATCGGCCGGATGATGGTCGCGACCCGCTCGCTGCGCGCGGCCCAGATACCTAGCGGGATGCCGAGCAGCAGGCTGATCAGGGTTGCCGAGAAGGTCAGGCCGAGCGTCACCACCGTCTGTTCCCAGAAACCGGTGAGCACGATCAGGACGAAGGCAACGGCGGTGAAGATTGCGAACTTGTAGCTGATGCGCCACAGCCCGAGGCCGACGAAGATGGCGATCAGCAGCCAGGCCGGCGGCAGCATCAGCAGCCACTCGATGCCTTCGGAAAAGCCGTTGACCACCGCGCCGATGCTGTCAAAACCGTCGCTGTAGTTGTCCAGCAGGTGCTGCACCACGTCGTTGACCCAACTGCCCAGGTCGAGCTGTTTCTCACTCATGGGATTCTCCTTGCAGGCGGGTCAGCAGACGCCCTTTGCTGATGGCGCCGCAGTAGTGGCCTTGCCCGTCGACCACCGGGATCGGCCCTTCGTTGTCCACCAGGCGTTCGATCACCTGATCCAGCGGCATATCTTCGGCTACCGGGTCGATGTGCTTGAGGACCCGATCATCCAGCCCGCAGGTTTCCCCACCCTCGACCAGCAGGGCGATTCGCTCGAGGCTGATCGAGCCCTGGAAGTTGTTCTGCTCGTCGACGACAAATGCGTAGTGCTTGTCCAGTGCCTGCAGCTCCTGGCACACCTGCTGCGCATCCGGCGCTTTGCCGTTGTGCACGTACAGCGGCACGCTGTCGGCCATCAGCTGGCCTGCGGTGAGGTAGCGGTTGGTGTCGACGGTGTTGAAGAAGTTGTGCACATAGTCGTTGGCCGGGTTGTCGATCAGCTCCTGCGGGGTGCCGACCTGGACCAGCTTGCCGCCTTCCATGATGCCGATGCGGGTGCCGATGCGCATGGCTTCTTCGATGTCGTGGGAAACGAAGATGATGGTGCGGCGATCGGTTTTCTGCAGCTCCAGCAACACATCCTGCATTTCGCGGCGCTTGAGCGGATCGAGGGCGGAAAACGCCTCGTCCATGATGATCATCGAGGGGTCGACCGCCAGGGCGCGGGCCAGGCCGACGCGCTGCTGCATGCCGCCGGACAGCTCATGCGGCAGCTTGTGCGCAAAGGTGTCCAGGCCGACCTGTTCGAGCACGGCCATGGCACGCTGCTCGCGTTCCTTGCGGCCTTTGCCGGCGACTTCGAGGCCAAACGCGGCGTTGTCCAGCACGGTGCGCGAGGGCATCAGGGCGAACGATTGGAAGACCATGCTCATGTCGCGGCGGCGCAGGTCGATGAGTTCCGCCTTGGGCATCTTGGCGACGTTCTGGCCGTCGATGTAGACGTTGCCGGCGCTGGGCTCAACCAGACGGTTGATCAGCCGGATCAGGGTAGATTTGCCCGAGCCGGACAGGCCCATGAGCACGAATATCTCGCCTTCCTCGACGCTGAACGACACGTCGCTGACGCCGATGACGGCGCCCTTCTCGGCAAGGATGCGGTCCTTGCTCCAACCCTGTTTGAGCAGGTCGATGGCTTCTTGTGGCTGTGGCCCGAACACCTTGTAGAGGTTCTCGACCACGATTTTTCCAGACTGCATGGGACGGTTCCCCTTCAGTAGACATCCAGATCAGTGCTGCGCAACCGCGCGCTCGCCGCAGGGCGTACGCACGGTGATGCCGACTGTTCTTGCTTGTATGGGTTAGCTTGATTGCGAGGGCTGGCTGGCGCTGGGCAACCTGACACGCCGACGCCTGCAGACACGCCCGGGTTAGCGCTCCAGTTGCCGGAGGCAATGGACGCTAGGGGAAGGTGTGCTGTGATGACTGTCGTAGTGCTCTGTTGCAAACCGCTTTCCAAACCCTCTGGCAGTTACGAAACCCATTCCCTGGGTGATACACACCGCGTCCGGCGGTGCGCGTACATCCGAAATTTCTTGTTGGGCTGGCGCCCAAGACGGGTGGCCAGCGCTTATCTATTCTTCGGTCCGGAGCGTTGGGAGCTCCGGTCTGTCGTGGTACGGACAGGTCGCGTGACGGTTGCGGCAGCGCTTCGGCGGCGTTTGCAATCAGCCTGGCCCAGCTTGCGCTCGGATGTCTCGATAACCCGCCAGATTTCGACAGCGACGAAATCGGCTGACTCAACGATATAGTCTTCAGGTCGCCGCGATTGTCGGTTTGCGACCCTGACGTGTTGGGCGACGACATGGCCGCGCCCTAAAAAACCATAACAGACTTTTCCCACCGGTTGGCAACGCTGCAAGCCACGCCGGCCGTGGTTCGCAGCCGTTGATGCGGCCCTAGCCAGCGTATGCCGGGGGCTGCGGGCGAATTGAAAAAAAATGCAATTCAGGGCGTTTGGCGGGCGCCGAACAATGGGTTTATGGGACTTCCGTCGTACTGGGTGACGCCTTGCAGCCATTGTTCCACCACCTGCGGATTGGCCTTCAGCCAGGCTTTGGCTTCGCGCCTTGGGGTGGTGTTCTGGTTGAGGATTGCTTCCATCAGGTCGTTTTCCATCTGCAGGCTGAAACGCAGATTTTTGAGCAGGCGACCGAGGTTCGGACACTCGCTTGCGAGCCCTCTGCGCACTGACGTGTAGACCGTGGCGCCGCCCAGGTTGGGGCCGAAGTAGTCGTCGCCGCCTGTGAGGTAGCGCATGCGCAGCTGGTTGTTCATCGGGTGCGGTTCCCAGCCGAGAAACACCGCCCATTTGTTCAGGTGGTCCGCCCGTTTGACGTGCAGGATCATGTTCGACTCGCTGGACTCCACCAGTTTGAAACCGGCCAGGCCGAAGGCGTTCTGCTCGATCATCTGCTGGATCAACTGGTTGCCGCCATTGCCTGGCTCGATCCCGTAGATCTTGCTGTCGAGCTGCTTGCTGAATTTGCCGATATCGGCGAAGTCCTTCAGCCCCGCGTCATAGGCGGCCTGATTGACTGCCAGGGTGTATTTGGCGCCCTCCAGATTGACCGCCAGCAGCTCCACCGATCCGTCGTCTAGGTAGGGGCAGATGTCCTTCTCCGAGCTGGGCAGCCAGGTGTCGAGAAACACGTCGATCTCTTTTTCGCGCAGTGCGCTGTAGGTCTCCGGCACCGACAGACGCTTGACCTGCGAACGGTAGCCCAACTCGCTGAGCAGCAGGCGGGTCACGGCGTTAGTGGTGATCAGGTCGGTCCAGCCGACGTCGGAGAAACGGACCATGTTGCAGCTCGGCGGGTCGCCGGCCTGCGCCAGCAGCGACGTACTCAGCGCTGCGGCGAGCAGCGAGGTTTTCAGCAGGTTCATGAAGGCGCCTCCAGCAGCCTGTTGGGTTCCCGCGCGCTCAAACGCGGGGCTTTTAGCCAACCATCGCGACGCCAAGGCACGGTACGCCGCTGGGTGGGCGCATGGATCATTGCGCCAGAAATCGCCCGGTGCCTATGCGCCGGGTCGCATCCGGGACGCAGTTGTCGTGGCGGGGAATGTGGCTGTCGTCCGCTGGCGCGACCGTCAGTACATCGCTGGCCCCTGCATCTGGCGGCTTTGGATAAGGGCGCGTCGGTATCAAGCCTGAGCGCTTCGGCCAAAGCCCGATGATGAGTTTTGTTGCCCACCCCGCAGGAGAACCTCGTGGCTATCAGCGTGTTTGACTTGTTCAAGATCGGCATCGGTCCGTCCAGTTCGCATACCGTCGGGCCCATGCGTGCGGCGGCGCTGTTTGTCGGCGCCTTGCGCGAGCGCCATCTGCTGGAGCGCGTCGACCGTCTGCAGGTACGCCTGTATGGCTCGCTGTCGGCTACCGGTGTTGGCCATGGTAGCGACCGTGCGGTGGTGATGGGTTTGATGGGCGAGTGGCCGGACAGCATCGACCCGACAAGCATCGCCCCACGGATCGACGAGCTGCTTAGCAGCGGCCGATTTTCGCTCGATGGTCAGGTGCAGATTGGTTTCGATTGGCAGCGCGACATGTTGTTGCTCGATGAAAACCTGCCGTATCACCCCAACGCCATGACCCTCAGCGCCTTTGCCGAAGAGGGTGGCCTGCTCTACGAAAACACCTATTACTCAGTGGGCGGCGGTTTTGTCGTCGATGCCGAGCAGGCCGCCACCGGCCAGCTGGACTATGACCAGACCCGCTTGCCCTACGACTTCGACAGCGCGGAGGAGCTGCTGCAGCAGTGCCGCGAGCACGGCCTGCGCGTCTCTGAACTGATGATGGCCAATGAAAAGGCCTGGCGCAGCGAAGCGGAAATCCGCAGCGGGCTGATGCGCCTGTGGCAGGCGATGCGCGAGTGCGTCGAGCAGGGTTTGAAGCACGAGGGCATCTTGCCCGGCGGGCTGAATGTCAAGCGCCGCGCCGCCAAGCTGCATCGCAGCCTGCAGGAAATGAGCAAACCCAACGTGATCGGCTCGACCCTCAGCGGCATGGAATGGGTCAACCTGTTTGCCTTGGCGGTGAATGAGGAAAACGCCGCCGGCGGGCGCATGGTCACCGCACCCACCAACGGCGCGGCCGGCATCATCCCGGCGGTGCTGCACTACTACGTGCGGTTCAGCCCGGCAGTGAGCGAGGCGGACGTGGTCGACTACCTGCTTGCGGCAGCCGCCATCGGCATTCTGTGCAAGAAGAACGCGTCCATCTCCGGTGCCGAGGTCGGCTGCCAGGGCGAGGTCGGTTCAGCGTGCGCGATGGCCGCGGCGGGCCTGGCGGAGATCCTCGGCGCCACGCCCGAGCAACTGGAAAACGCCGCGGAAATCGGCCTGGAGCACAACCTCGGGCTGACCTGCGATCCGGTCGGCGGGCTGGTGCAGGTGCCGTGCATCGAGCGCAACGCGATCGCCGCGGTTAAGGCGATCAATGCCGCGCAGATGGCCTTGCGCGGTGACGGTCAGCACTTCATTTCGCTCGACCGGGTAATCCGCACCATGCGCGACACCGGCGCCGACATGCACGACAAGTACAAGGAAACCTCGCGCGGCGGCCTGGCCGTCAGCGCCATCGAATGTTGAGTTCGTTTTGAGTTTTTTTACGACCCGATAGCGGGCAGCGTTGGCTGGATCTGTCAGCTTTTGGTGCATCGTTTCAGGCCGCTGTGAAACGCTACCTGACCGGCTGGTCAGCCCCGTGGGCACGAGGCTTGTTACCGCAGTGATTTCTTCGCGTAGCGCCGCGTTTCGCGCAGTGCTACCGAAATGCTCAGTCGCCTGGCTCGAGGCGCCTGGCGGGTCGCAAACAGAACGTTTCTGTCGCAGCTGCCATAGGCCCACGGCAAGGGTCGCACGGCGGTTTATGTTTTTAATTGAACGGCCAATCAATTTAGGCATGGCGTTTGCGTTGGCATCCTCACTATCTGGGCTTGCCGCGTGCCAGAAGCAAATCAAGGGCCTCGCCAAAAAGGGTCCATATACCGTGTGTTGCTTAGCGTGAGGATTCCACCCATGTCAGTGCTCAACCCAGGGACAACCGCCCAGAGTCCTGTTCCCCAGTCCATCGGCTTTCTGTTGCTGGACAATTTCACCCTGATCTCCCTGGCCTCGGCGGTCGAGCCCCTGCGCATGGCCAATCAGCTCTCGGGAAAAGAGCTGTACCGCTGGCACACCATCACCCAGAGCGGTCTGCCGGTCAGCGCCAGCGATGGCCTGCAGATTACCCCCGACGCGGCGCTGGCCACCGCGCCGCGGCTGGACGCGGTGATTGTCTGCGGCGGCGTGGACATCCAGCACAGCGTCAGCCGCGAGCACGTGCAGTGGCTGCAGAGCCAGGCGCGCCATGGTTGCAAACTCGGTGCGGTATGCACCGGCAGTTGGGCGCTGGCCAAGGCCGGGCTGCTCGATGGCTACGATTGCAGCGTGCATTGGGAGTGCCTGGCCTCGATGCAGGAAGCCTTTCCGCGGGCGGCGATCACCACCCGGTTGTTCTCCATTGACCGCAATCGCCACACCTCGTCGGGCGGCACGGCGCCGATGGACATGATGCTGCATGTCATCGGCCGCGAGCATGGCCGCGAACTGGCAGCGGCGATTTCCGAAATGTTCATCTACGAACGCATCCGCAACGAACAGGATCACCAGCGCGTGCCGCTTAAGCACATGCTCGGCACCAACCAGCCGAAGCTGCAGGAGATCGTCGCGCTGATGGAAGCCAACCTGGAAGAACCGATCGACCTCGATCAGCTGGCACTGTATGTCGATGTGTCGCGGCGCCAGCTCGAGCGCTTGTTCCAGAAGTACCTGCACTGCTCGCCGTCGCGCTACTACCTCAAGCTGCGCCTGATCCGCGCGCGTCAGCTGCTCAAGCAGACCAGCATGTCGATCATCGAAGTGGCCTCGGTCTGCGGCTTTGTCTCCACCCCGCATTTCTCCAAATGCTACCGCGAGTATTTCGGCATTCCGCCGCGCGACGAGCGTGCCGGCCAGACCTCGAGCGTGCTGGCGCTGTTGCCGATGCCGGAAGACCTGATGCGCCCTTCGACCTCCTCGGCAATGGCCGCGCTGACCCGCGCGCAAGGCGAATCGACGTTTGCCAGCGTGCGGCTCTGAGCTGGATTAACCAGCGCCGCGCCGGATAGCGCGGCTTTAAGCGTTAGGTGCAGCGCGTTAGGGATGGATAGCGCGTCCGAGCCGTAAGCGCGAACTTAGTGCCCTGGGTGTCGCTGCGCTCGACCCAGGCTACGGGTATTTGGGTGATTGCGGGCTTGGTCGGCTTGATAGCGGCTATGCCTGTTTGATGTCCTTCCACCGGTCGCGCAGAGCGTTGACTCAGTCACGTAGCCTGGGTCGAGCGCAGCGATACCCAGGAAAGCGCGCACCGAGGTATCGCATTACTGATTACCGGCCTAACCAAACATGCCTAACCATGCCACGATCAGGCAGAGCGCTGATTCAGCGCGGTACCAGCGCCGGCAGCAAGGTGCGGGAAATCGCTTCGCGCACGCAGGGCAGCAGCGTCGCGTTGCCGCCGAGCATGTCTTCCACCATTCGCCGCAAGGCGAGGGAGCGGTCCGGGCTCAAACCGACCACCGCGTACTCGCAGGCCTGTGCGGCAGTTACTCCGCTTGGAATGCTCAGGCCCAGCGCCACCAGACGTTCGCGCAGGTCTTCCTGGTCGATCAGGTCGGCATGCATCATGGTCAATTCCTCCAGTGGCGAAAGGGATGGCGATTGTCTGTGTAGTCGGCGGCCGCGCTCAGCGCAGCACACCTTCTTCGAGCAATAACCTGAAGATAGCCTCGGCGCCGGCCTGCGGCGTGGCATCGGCCAGCACCTGACCGCCGCCGCCCGCCGCCTTGGCGGTGGCGGCCTTCATGCGCTCGGCGCCGGTCTTGGCCTTGATCACCTTGAGGCGTTTCGGCCGTGGCCGCGCTGGCTGCAACCGGGCATCAGCGAACAGCGAATCGGCCTGGCCGTCCACCTTCTCGATGGTCAACGCTCCGCGCCGGGCCGGGCCAAATGCACTTTGCCGAGCGCTTGGCGCAGCGTTGTCGACGCTGGCAACAAACGGCAGGCGCACCCGCAAACGCCGCCGCTGGCCGCGGGGCAGGGCTTGCAGCACCTGCGCCACGCCATTGCTGATCTGCTCCACGGCCGCCAGCCCGACCACCAGTGGCCAGCCGAGTTGCTCCGCCAACAGGTAAGGCAGCATGCCGGAGCCTTCGCCGGTTTCCGCTTGGCTGCCGGTCAGCACCAACTGCGCACTGGAATCGGCCAGGTACTCGGCGAGCACCGGCAGCGCATCGCCGTGCGCCGGTTGCTCGAGAATCTTGATCTGCTCAAGGCCCATGCCCAGGTAAGCGCGCAGCGCCTCCTGCTGCGGATCACCGGCATGCAGCACCTGCAGACGCTCACCGGCCAGACGCAGCCCCAGCTCGACGGCGCGGGCATCCTGCTCGGCGCGGCGCGGCCGGCCTGAGGTCGGGTGAGCACCGACCGAAACCAACGTAACCACCTGCAAATCAGTCATGGCGCAGCTCCGTAGGGTGGAAGACGCCGTGTTCTTCCACCATGGCGGTGTGGGCGGTGATGGTGGATGGATGAGGCGTCATCCACCCTTCGAGCTGGTTATGCCGCATCACGCGCGCCTCCCTGCCGATGAGCGGCAACCCGCTCGATCAGCGCCTGGAGGATTGCGGCCGAATCGCCAATCACCGAAAGGTCGGCACGCTTGATCATGTCGCAGCGGGGGTCGAGGTTGATCGCGATCACCTTGTCGCAGGCGCCGATGCCTTGCAGGTGCTGGATTGCCCCGGAAATCCCCACGGCCAGATAGACCCGCGCGGTCACCCAGATGCCGGACGCGCCAACCTGGCGGTCGCGGCCCATAAAGCCATCGTCCACCGCCACCCGCGAGGCGCCTTCGGTCGCTCCCAGCGCGGCGGCAGCCTGGTGAAACAGCGCCCAGTCCTTTACGCCATTGCCGCCGGAGAGAATAAATTCAGCTTCGGCCATGGGGATCTGCGCCGGGTCGACCGCAACCGCTCCCAGGTCCTGAATCCGTGGCAAGTGACTGAGCAGCGCATCACTGAGCGCCAGTGGCCGAACCTCGTGGCGGGTTTCGCTGACCGGCTCGGCGCATTCGGCGGCTGCCAGGATCAGCCGGGGCGCCCGGCGTATCAGATCTTCACGGCCGGCGCCGGCACGCCCGCTGGCGATGCCGTCGGCGACCTGCCAGACCCGCGTTGCCGGGCGCTCGCCGAGCTTGGCTGCCAGTCGCCGGCCCAGCTCACCGCCACCGCTGCGGCTGTCCGGCAGCAGCCAATGGCGTGGCGCCAATTGCCGCTCCACCGCGCCCAGGGCCAATACCCGCGCCTCCGGGGCGTAGCCGTCGAAGGCGTTATCGGCGAGGTGCAGCAGGCGGTCGACACCGGCCAGGTCGAAAGCGTTTTCCTTGTGCTCGCCAAATACCACGGCAACCACCGCGCCGTCGCTGCCGGCCAGTTGCCGGGCCAGGCCAAGCAGATCCTTGTCATGGGCGCTCAGGCGGCCGCCGAGCATATCTGGCACCACGCAGATGCTAAATGCCGGTTGCTCGATCACCTGCAACGGCAGCTGCACCACTTCGTTGGTGCTCGAGCGCTTGGCTGCGCCGCCTTGCTGGGCGCCGGAGCGGTCGATGCGTTTGAGGCCGTTAGGGCCGATAAAGCCGATGGCATGAGGATTCTTGCGCAGCACGCCATGGGCGCTTAGCCAACTGGGTTCGGTCTTCTGCATGGCCGCGTGCAGCGGGTGCAGGCGGTTGCGCGCGATCCACTCGGCGCGCGGATCACGGCGAATGATGTCACTCATGGGCGGTTCTCCCCGATACCTGACGATAAGCGGATGTCGCGTTGGCTATCGCTACGCTCAACGCCAACCTGCGAAAAGTGGACGCCTTCATCACGGCACCTCCGCCATTTCAGGTTTGGCCGATGCCGGCTTTTTGGCCTCGGCCACGCCCTCGATCAGTACGTCCGCCACCAGCTCGGCAATATCCCTGACTTCGGGCCGCGGGCCGACCACGCCTTCGAGCATCGCCGTGCATTGCGGGCAACCCACGGCCACCAGCTCGGCAGCGGTCTCCTTGATATCGCCCATGCGCATATCGGGGATGCGCTGCTTGCCAGGGATATCGGTGATCGGCGCACCGCCGCCGCCGCCGCAGCAGCGGGAGCGAAAGCCCGAGCGCTGCATTTCCTTCACTTCGATACCGATGGCTTTGAGCACCGCCCGTGGCGCTTCGTATTCACCGTTATAGCGGCCCAGGTAGCAGGGGTCGTGGTAGGTAACCGAACCACCTTTGTGTTGGCCCAGGTTGAGTTTCTGGCCGGTGATCAGTTCATCCATATAAGTGCTGTGGTGCAGCACCTGATAGCGGCCGCTCAGCTCACCGTATTCGTTTTTCAGCACATGGAAGCTGTGCGGGTCGCAGGTGACGATGCGTTTGAACTGGTACTTGGCCAGGGTGGCGATATTGCGTTTGGCCAGCAGCTGGAAGGTTGCCTCATCGCCCAGACGCCGCGCCACGTCGCCGCTGTCGCGTTCTTCCAGGCCGAGCACGGCGAAGTCGACCTTGGCCGCTTTCAGCACTTTGACAAAGGCGCGCAGGGTGCGCTGATTGCGCATATCGAAGGCACCGTCGCCAACCCAGAACAGCACATCAACGCTCTGCTTATCTCTAAGCAAGGGCAGGTTAAGATCCGCCGCCCAGTTCAGCCGTCCACCGGGATTGAAACCGCCGGGGTTGTCGGTGGCGATCAGGTTGTCCAGCACCTCGGCGCCCTTGTTTGGCGTGGCGCCTTTTTCCAGGGTCAGATGACGGCGCATATCGACGATGGCATCCACGTGCTCGATCATCATCGGGCACTCCTCGACGCAGGCGCGGCATGTAGTGCAGGACCACAACGTTTGTGCTTCGACCAGCGCTTTGCCGTGCAGATTGACGATGGGCTGGTGCGGGCCGCCACCGTGCTCGCCAACCGGAATGCCAGGGTAGGGACTGCCGAAGTAACCTTTGTCGCTGCCGCCTGCAAGGCCGACCACCATGTCCTGAATCAGCTTCTTCGGGTTCAACGGCTGGCCGGCGGCGAAGGCCGGGCAGGCCACCTCGCACTTGCCGCACTGCACGCAGGCGTCGAAGCCGAGCAACTGGTTCCAGGTGAAGTCCGTGGGTTTTTCCACGCCCAGCGGGGCCTTCGGGTCATTCAGGTTCAAGGCCTTTAAACCGGTCGAACGACCACCGCCGAAGCGCTCACTACGCCGGTGCCAGGCCAGGTGCAGGGCGCCGGCGAAGGCGTGCTTCATCGGGCCGCCCCAGGTCATGCCAAAGAACAGTTCGGACACGCCCCAGGCCACGCCAACCGTCAGCAGCAGAGCGAGAAACCACCCACCAAAGTCGGCGGGCAGAATCCCAGCAACAGGAAGCGTGGCGATAAAGAAGCTGCCGGCAAACATCAGCAGGCTTTTCGGCAGGCGCATCCACGGGCCTTTCGACAGCCGCGAGGGCGGATCGAGGCGGCGCTTGGCGACAAACAGCGCGCCGACAAACATCAGCGTGGTAGCACCAAGCAGGGCAAAGCCGAGAATGCGGTTATGCAGGCCGAAACCGTGTACCAGAATCGCCAGCGCCGCCGCCAGCACGAAGCCGCCAGCGGTGGCGACGTGGGTGCGTGACATGTATGTGTCGCGCTCGACCACATGGTGCAGGTCGACCAGATAGCGGCGCGGCATGGCCAGCAGGCCGCCCAGCCAATCGACCTGCGCCGGCCGCCCGCGGCGCCACATAAAGAAGCGTTTGACTGCACCCATCACCGCCAATGCCAGCGCGGCGAACAACAGAATGGGCAGGATGGTGTTCAGCATGGCCGCACCCTTCAGATGATCCGTAGGGTGGATGGACGAAGCCATCCACCGTATTCAATTCTGTGTTACCCGCGGTGGATAAGCAGGGCGTTATTCACCCTACACAGGCCGCATCGCATAAGCCGCCTCTTAGGGGATGACCGAAGCCGTCCACCGAGGGCGTGACTCAGAAGTCCTTGCACAACCGCAGCGCGTCGTAGATCGCCGCATGGGTATTACGCTGGGCCACGCAGTCGCCGATGCGAAACAGCAAATAGCCGTCGCCCGCCTCGGATAAACACGGCTGAGGCTGAATGGCGAACAGCGCTTCCACATCGATCTGGCCCTTGTTGCGCGAGCCTTCCTTGAGTGCGTAGTAGAGGCGCTCATCCGGGCGCACGCCGTTTTCCACCACCACCTGATCGACCACCCGCTCTTCTTTCGCGCCGGTGTATTCGTTCTCCAGCACCGCCACCAGCTTGTCGCCCTCGCGGTAGACCTTCTCCAGCATCAGGTCGCCGGTCATGATCACTTCCTTTGGGTACAGGCTGCGGTAGTAGGTCGGGAAGCTGGTGCCACCGATGGCCACACCGGGCTTGATGTCGTCGGTGACGATTTCCACTTTCGCGCCCTTCTCGGCGATAAAGTCGGCCACCGACATGCCAGTAAATTCGCAAATGGTGTCGTACACCAGCACGTTATTGCCGGGGGCAACCGTGCCGTCGAGGATGTCCCAGCTGCTGACCACCAGGCCTTCGGCCGCGCCCCAGTGCTCGTTCTGCTCCAGGAACGGATGGCCACCGTTGGCCAGCACCACAATGTCCGGGCGCAGGTCCATGATGCTCGCCTCGTCCGCGCCAGTGCCCAGGCGCAGGTCGATGTTCAGGCGCGCCAGCTCCAGCTGGAACCAGCGGGTGATGCCGGCCATCTGGTCGCGTTGCGGCGCCTTGGCGGCCAGGCTGATCTGCCCGCCCAATGCGTCTTTCTTTTCAAACAGCGTGACGTCGTGGCCGCGCTCGGCAGCGACGCGTGCCGCTTCCATCCCGGCCGGGCCGCCACCGACGATCACCACCTTGCGTTTCGGCCCGGTGGATTTTTCGATGATATGCGGCAGGCCCATGTACTCGCGGCTGGTCGCGGCGTTCTGGATGCACAGCACGTCGAGGCCTTGATACTGGCGGTCGATGCAGTAGTTGGCGCCGACGCATTGTTTGATCTGGTCGACCTGGCCCATCTTGATCTTGGCGATCAGGTGCGGGTCGGCGATATGCGCGCGGGTCATGCCGACCATATCGACATAGCCACCTTCGAGAATGCGCGTGGCCTGATTCGGGTCCTTGATGTTCTGCGCGTGCAGCACCGGTACCTTGACCACTTCCTTGATCCCGGCCGCCAGATGCAGGAACGGCTCCGGCGGGTAGCTCATGTTCGGAATCACGTTGGCCAGGGTGTTGTGGGTGTCGCACCCTGAGCCCACGACACCAATAAAATCGATCATGCCGGTGGCGTCGTAGTAGGCGGCGATCTGCTTCATGTCCTCGTGGGACAGGCCGTCCGGGTGGAACTCGTCGCCGCAGATACGCATGCCGACGCAGAAATCGTCACCCACCTCAGCGCGCACGGCCTTGATCACTTCCAGGCCGAACTTCATCCGCCCCTCGAAGGTGCCGCCCCATTCGTCGGTGCGCTTGTTGACCCGTGGCGACCAGAACTGGTCGATCATGTGCTGGTGCACGGCGGACAGTTCGACGCCGTCCAGGCCGCCTTCTTTGGCACGGCGTGCGGCCTGGGCATAGTTGCCGATCACCCGCCAGATTTCCTCGACCTCGATGGTCTTGCAGGTGGCGCGGTGTACCGGTTCGCGGATGCCGGACGGCGACATCAGGGTCGGCCAGTGGAAGCCGTCCCAGCGCGAGCGACGGCCCATGTGGGTAATCTGGATCATGATCTTGGCGCCGTGCTTGTGCATGGCGTCGGCCAGATTCTGGAAGTGCGGAATGATCCGGTCGGTGGACAGGTTGACCGAACTCCACCACTGCTGCGGGCTGTCGATGGCCACCACCGAGGAGCCGCCGCAGATCGCCAGGCCGATGCCGCCCTTGGCTTTCTCTTCGTAATACTGCACGTAGCGCTCGGTGGTCATGCCGCCGTCGGTGGCATACACCTCGGCGTGCGCGGTGCTGAGCACGCGGTTGCGGATGGTCAGTTTGCCGATCTGGATCGGCTGGAACATTGCTTCGAAGGCCATGACCTTCTCCTCGATTCGGCTGCGATGCGCTCACGGTGCGCGGTGTTCTTGCGTAGGGTGGATGGCCGCAGCCATCCACCGTGGCATTGATGTGGAGGCGGCTTACAGGGGGCGGGTGACGAACAGGCCATCGTCGTGGCCTTCTTCGGAACCGCCGTATTCCTGCACGGTGACGGTGCGGATCGGGCTGCCCTTGGCGGCGAGAATCTGGTCGATGGCGCCGGAGAACCAGCCGGTGAACATGTAGTCCACCTTGCGCCCCACCTTGCCGTACACGTAGACGAAGGCCGAGTGCTTGAGCTTGACCTCGGCATGGCCGGTTTCCAGGTCCAGCTTCTGCGTCTCGAACAGGCCCCAGCCACGCTGCGACAGGCGCTTCATGTAGTGCTCGAACACCGCCGCGCCTTCCAGACCGTGGCACTCGGCCTCTTTCTCGCACCAGTGCCAGGCGGATTTGTAGCCGGCCTTGTAGAGAATCTCGGCGTACTTGTCGGCGCCCAGCACTTCCTCGATGCCCATGTGGTTGTTGACGAAGAAATGCCGCGGCACATAGAGCATTGGCAGCGCGTCGGTGGTCCAGACGCCGGTTTCGTCGTCGACCTGGATAGGCATTTCGGGTGCGTGGGTAGCCATGTGTTGAAACTCCGGAATCAGGTAATAGGTAGGGTGGATGACGCTTTATCCATCCACCGCGCAGGTGGGCCTGCGAGTGGGGCTTGGTGGATGAAAAGAGCGTCATCCACCCTACGGGTCGTGTTCGTTCGCGAGTGAGGCGCTTACTCGCCCCAGACATCCTTCAAGACGCGTACCCAGTTCTCGCCCATGATCTTGCGCACCACGCGCTCGGGATGGCCGCGCTTTAGCAGGGTTTCGGTGAGGTTGGGGAATTCGCCGACAGTGCGGATGCCCAGCGGGTTGATGATCTTGCCGAAGCTGGTCAGGCGGCGGGCGTAGCCCTTGTCGTGGGTCAGGTACTCGAAGAAGTCCTGGCCGTGGCCCTGGGTGAAGTCGGTGCCGATGCCGATGGCGTCTTCGCCGACGATATTCATCACGTATTCAATGGCTTCGGCGTAGTCGTCGATGGTCGAGTCGATGCCCTTGGCCAGGAAGGGCGCGAACATGGTCACGCCGACAAAGCCACCGTGGTCGGCGATAAATTTCAGCTCTTCATCGGACTTGTTGCGCGGGTGTTCTTTCAGACCGGACGGCAGGCAGTGGGAGTAGCAGACCGGCTTCTGCGATTCGAGGATCACTTCTTCTGACGTTTTCGACCCCACATGGGAGAGGTCGCACATGATGCCGACGCGGTTCATCTCGGCAACGATCTCGCGGCCGAAGCCGGACAGCCCGCCGTCACGTTCGTAGCAGCCGGTGCCGACCAGGTTCTGGGTGTTGTAGCACAGCTGCACGATGCCCACGCCAAGCTGCTTGAACACCTCGACATAGCCGATCTGGTCCTCGAACGCGTGGGCGTTCTGGAAGCCGAAGAGGATGCCGGTCTTGCCCTGCTCTTTAGCCTTGCGGATATCGGCGGTGGTGCGCACCGGCATCACCAAATCGCTGTTCTCGCGGATCAGCTTCTGGCTGGCGGCGATGTTGTTCACCGTGGCCTGAAAACCCTCCCACACCGACACGGTGCAGTTGGCGGCGGTCAGGCCGCCCTTGCGCATGTCCTCGAACAGTTCGCGGTTCCACTTGGCGATGATCAGACCGTCGATGACGATGCTGTCGGCGTGCACTTCGGCTGGGCTCATCAGGCTGTCCCCTCTGACAGGTATCGCCAAACCCGTTTGGCGCTTTGGAACGAGCATATCGCCGAGGGCTCGGATGACCCGGTGCAAAAACGACCGGGGGATTGCCGAAAGCGTCAAAGCCGGGTCGCGCTCGGATACGCTGGGGTTAGCGCAGGGTGAGCGGGGTTGCCTGGGCCGCGGGCACCAACTGAACGTGGAGGGGCCGGTGCGCATGGCGCGCCCTACGGGTTCCGGCGGCGAGGTGGTCTGGCTTCACCGCAGGCTCGCCAATAGAGGCGCATCGTGCAGCGGCACATAAAAAAGCCCCTGCGCGGGGTATCCGGCAGGGGCAAGGCGACCCCTTGAGGAGGGTCTCAATTGGCTGGCGCTAGACGTGGGTACGGCGGGCGGCCAGCAGACCGTAGGCGGTCAGCCCGAGCAGCAGTCCCAGGCCTAGCGACATGGCGTTACTCCGCGCCGACCTGGCGTAGGTAGGGCGCTGGCGCGGCGCCGAGGTTGCTCAGCATGCGCTCGCTGTACCAGTCGATGAAGTTGACCACGCCGAACTCGTAGGTCTTCGAGTACGGGCCGGGCTGGTAGGCGGAGGAATTGATACCGCGCTGGTTTTCTTCGGCCAGGCGGCGGTCCTGGTCGTTGGTCGCATCCCACACTTCGCGCATGCGCGCCACGTCGTAGTCGACGCCTTCGACGGCATCCTTGTGCACCAGCCACTTGGTGGTGACCATGGTTTCCTGGGCGCTGATCGGCCACACGGTAAACACGATGATGTGGTCGCCCATGCAGTGGTTCCACGAGTGCGGCAGGTGCAGGATGCGCATTGAACCGAGGTCGGGGTTCTGGATGCGACCCATCAGTTTCTTGCAGCCCTGCTGGCCATCCAGGGTCATGGATACCGTGCCCTTGAGCAACGGCATGCGCACGATGCGGTTGCGCAGGCCGAAGCTGGCGTGGGCGTAGGGGATCTTCTCGGCGTCCCACTTGGCTGCGGACTCGGCGACGTGGTCCTTGAACGCCTGGCTGGCGCGCGGGTCGGTTACGTCGTCCCATTCCAGCAGGGTTTTCAGCAGTTCCGGGTGTGAGCCGCTGCAGTGGTAGCACTCGCGGTTGTTCTCAAGCACCAGTTTCCAGTTGGCCTTTTCCATCAAGGTGGTTTGCACCGCCACCTTGGTGTTCTCCATGTCATAGGGCTCCATGTAATGGCTCAGGGTCGACAGGAAATCATCAATGGCCGGCGGGTTTTCGACCAGGCTGATGAAGATGTAGCCGCCGGCGGTCTTGCAGTTCACCGGCTTCAAACCGTACTGGCTCATGTCGAAATCTGCGCCCATCTCGCTGCCGGCAAACAGCAGGCGACCGTCCAGTTCGTAGGTCCACTGGTGATAATGGCAGACCAGTTTGGCCACCTTGCCCTTGTCGCTGGTGCATAGCCGCGAACCGCGATGGCGGCAGACGTTATGGAAGGCATGCACCACGCCCTCGGCGCCGCGAATGACGATGATCGGATTGGCGCCGATCTGCAGGGTCAGGTAGTTGCCTTTGGTCGGGATCTCACAGGTCATGCCGGCGATCAACCATTCCTTGTGAAAGATCTCCTGCATGTCGATCTGGAACAGCCGCTCGTCGTTGTAAAACGGCTGCGGTAGGGAAAAGGTGCGTTCGCGGGTCTGCAGCATTTCGGCGGTGGCCTTGCGCGCCGGTTCGAGCACATCGCCCAGGCTCAGGGTGGAAGTGGCGTCCATCGGTGACTCCTCAATGGCGAATCGCGCCTGCGATTGCCGCAAAAAAGTGGCGGTAGCAAGGTCGCTGCACGGCTGCCCGATCTTTGGCGCGTGCGGCTTGGTATGGGGCGGAGTGTGGAGTTGGCTGCGGGGTTGACCTTATCCATGGGCGACATGCTCACATCCGTTTCCGACGCGGCAAACCGCGTGGCATCTGGCAGGTCGCGATAAGCATGTAAATGTCGCTGGCAGGTAAATGAGCGGCAAAGCCGTTGCGCACAATCGCTGCCAAGAGGCCGTAATCAGGCTGCCGCGCGCGAGAACGACCATGTCGAACGATTTCCTCAATCCCGTCACCACCCAGACCTGGAGCAACGGCCGTCATCTGGTGCGGTGCGTTAAAGCGATCCAGGAAACCTGGGACGTGCGCACCTTCTGTTTCATGGCCGATCAGCCCGTGCTGTTTTTCTTCAAGCCGGGGCAGTTCGTCACCCTGGAGCTGGAGATCGACGGCCAGCCGATCATGCGCTCCTACACCATCTCCAGTTCGCCGTCGGTGCCCTACAGTTTTTCCATCACCATCAAACGGGTGCCGGGCGGCAAGGTCTCGAACTGGCTGCACGACAACCTGCAGGAAGGGCAGATGCTCGCGGTGCACGGTCCGGTGGGGCTGTTCAACGCCATGGACTTTCCCGCGGACAAGGTGCTGTTTCTCAGTGGCGGGGTCGGCATCACCCCGGTGATGTCGATGGCACGCTGGTTCTACGACACCAACGCCAATGTCGACATGGTGTTCGTGCACAGCGCGCGCTCGCCCAAGGACATCATCTATTACCGCGAGCTGGAGCACATGGCTGCGCGGATCAACAACTTCAGCCTCCATGTGATCTGCGAAAAACATGGCCTGGGCGAGGCCTGGGCAGGCTACCGCGGCTACCTCAACCAGAAGATGCTGGAGCTGATCGCCGCGGATTACCTCGATCGGGAAATCTTCTGCTGCGGGCCAACGCCCTACATGAGCGCGGTCAAGCGTCTGCTCGAAGCGAGCGGCTACGACATGCGCCGCTACCACGAGGAATCGTTTGGTGCGACGCCACCCGAGGTGCGTGCCGAGGTCAAGGAGCTCGCCGCCGAAGCGGCAGAGGCGTCACCCGTGCCGGTCGCCGAGCAGCGCCAGGTCGAATTCATCGGCACCGGCAAAAGCATCCGCGTCGACCCTGGCGAAACCGTGCATGCCGCCGCGGCTAAGCTCGGTCTGCATATTCCCAAAGCCTGCGGCATGGGCATCTGTGGCACCTGCAAGGTGATGAAAATCGCGGGCGAGGTGCAGATGGAACACAACGGCGGGATCACCGACGAGGACGTCGCGGAAGGCTACATCCTCTCCTGCTGCAGCGTGCCCAAGGGCGATGTGACGATTGATTATTGAGTGAGGGGCGGCGTTTCGGTGGACAAGCCCGCGGCATGTCCACCCTACGTGGCTAAATCACCTAGCTATCCGTACTCAGCGCCTGTCGATGGCATGGCGGTGATCTTTCGCACTGCCGACATATTCTGCAAAGCGATTTTACCTAAACCTTTTTGAGGTTCTTGTGGCCTCAGTTAGGTGTCAAGCAAATCACTAGCAGAAAAATCTGGAGGCATCTTTATGAACACCAAGACTTTGACTGCCCTGACCTTCGCCGGGCTGTTCGCAGTGCTCGGCAACGCTCACGCAACTGATAACACCGGTACCACAGGCACCGGTTCCGAGGCTGTTACTCCTGGCGTCGGCACTCCTGACGGCTCCACTACCGGTCGCGGCGCTGGGGTAAACACCGGTGCTGACCAAAGCGTCGAAGAGTCGGGCATGCCTGAGCACGACGACAACCGTGGCACCGATGCGGGTGCGGAAACCGGTAGCGACATGGGCACAGGCTCAGGCACCGGTACCGGTGTAGCGCCAGCCAATCGCGGCGACGGCAGCATGCAGCAGTAACACAGCGCCGTTAGCGCCGACGTCGCATCAACGCGTCGGCCGCGAAGGCAATGTGAAAAAAGGACGGCGCTGCCGTCCTTTTTAATGCCTGAAAAACAGCGCTTTCTAGACCGCCATTACTTCGCGAATGTCCCTTGCCAGCTCGCGCACGCGGGCCTCTTCGGTGTCCCATGAACACATGAAGCGTGCGCCGCCGGCACCGATAAAGGTGTAGAAACGCCAGCCTCTAGCGCGTAGCGCTTCCAGTGCGGGCTCGGACATCTGCAGGAACACCCCGTTGCCCTCTACTGGGAACATCAGGCTGACGCCGGGAATGTTGCCGACCAATTCGGCGAGCAGTTGGGCGCAGCGATTGGCGTGGTGGGCATAGCGCAGCCAGGCGCCGTCCTGCAGCAAACCGACCCAGGGTGCCGAGAGAAAACGCATCTTCGAGGCCAGCTGGCCCGCCTGCTTGCAACGGTATTCGAAGTCGCGCGCCAGGTCGTGGTTGAAGAACAGAATGGCTTCGCCGACCGCCATGCCGTTCTTGGTGCCGCCAAAGCACAGCACGTCGACGCCGGCTTTCCAGGTCAGCTCGGCCGGGCTGCAGCCGAGAAAGGCACAGGCATTGGAGAAGCGCGCACCGTCCATATGCAGGTGCAGGCCCAGCTCGCGGCAGGTTGCGCTGAGGGCGCGAATTTCTTCGGGACGGTAGGCGGTGCCGACTTCCGTGGCCTGGGTCAGGGTCACCACGCGCGGCTTGGGGTAGTGGATGTCCTGGCGTTTGATCGCAATATCGCGAATCGATTCTGGCGTCAGCTTGCCGTTCTCGGTCTTCGCCAGCAGCAGTTTGGAGCCGTTGGAGAAGAACTCCGGCGCGCCGCATTCGTCGGTTTCGACGTGGGCGGTTTCCGAGCAGATCACGCTGTGGTAGCTCTGGCACAGCGCGGCCAGGGCGAGGGAATTGGCGGCGGTGCCGTTGAAGGCGAAAAACACTTCGCAATCGGTTTCGAACAGCTGGCGAAAGTGATCAGCGGCGCGGGCGGTCCACTGGTCGTCACCGTAGGCGCGGTCGTGGCCCTGGTTGGCCTCGGCCATGGCGGACCAGGCCTCCGGGCAGATGCCGGAGTAGTTGTCGCTGGCGAACTGTTGCGATAAGTCAGGCATTGCTAGTTCCTTCTATCGGGCGTCGGACGTGGGGCGCCGAGCGAGCCGGCGGATGGGCTTACTTTACCTGCGCGGGCATGACCCGGCGGACGTTGCGGCGACATCTTGTTCATTCCAGGCGCTGTTTGGCCCGGCTGACAGTCTTGACGGCGCGCCGGCCCCGGACGGCACAAGCGGCCTGGCTGTGGCACCGCCTGCGGAACAAATGAAAGGAACTCACGGCGCCAGTCGGCCTCAGAAATAGGGATTCGGCATGCCTGCCGAGCGTTGCTCTGAACAGGAAATCCAGCATGAACTACCGACACCTGATCGCCTTTTTCGCACCCTTGGCCTTTACCTTGCCGGCTGCTGCCGAATGGTCGGCTGACGCGACCGCCGAGTTCACCCGCGAATGCGTAGCCAGCGCCCAATCGGACCACAGTGAAGCGCAGCTGACAGCGTATTGCGAATGCGCGGCTGACAAGATCAGCAGCGAATTCACTGAAGCCGAACTGCAGGCAATGGGCCGTCAGTCGCCGCCCGACTCCGCGCTGCAGCAACGCCTGGTCAACGCATCGAGCAGCTGTGACAGCAAATTGCAGTAGCTGGCGCTCGGCATTGGGGTAACGTCAGGTATGCCCTTTGAAAGCTGACGCCACCATGTCGAATCCCTCGCCCACTGCTCCACAGCCCACTGCGGCAGGCGCAACCCGCGACGCCGCACTGGACCTGCTCAAATGGCTGGCGCTGTTGAGCATGCTGATCGATCACCTGCGGCATGTCTGGCCGCAGCTCTATGCGGTTTACATTCCGGGCCGTCTGGCCTTCCCGCTGTTCTGTCTGGCAATCGCAGCTAACTTGGCACGGCCTGTATTGGCGCGGCCAACGACAAGCGAACGGCCGTCTATCCCTCTGCGTTATCTCGGCCTGCTGCTGGCGTTCGCGCTGCTATCCGAATGGCCGTACCGACTGCTGGTGCAGGCGCCCCAGTCGTTCAATGTCCTGCCCACCCTGGCGCTTGGCTTGCTGATTGCCAGCGCTGTGCAACACCCCCATGGCCAGCGGCGCTGGCTGGGTATTGCGGCGCTGGTGCTGGCGGCGGTCGGCCATCCCTGGCTGATGTTCGGCCTCGCAGGTGCGTTGCTGCCGGCAGCGTTTTTCTATGCGCTCAAGCGACCCAATCCCGGCGCGGTGTGGCCGGTACTGCTGTGCCTGCTCGGCAACTACTGGCCGCCGTTCTATGTCGATGCGCTGCGCGGCGATCCCTTCGCCTGGGCCGTCATCCTCAGTTGCGCCGGCGCGCCGCTGTTCGGCCTCTGGCTGTTGCGTCAGCGCTTGCCGCTGGCGGTACCCCCTGTGCGGCGCTGGGCGTACCTGTTCTATCCGGGGCACTTTCTGCTGCTGGTGGCGATGCGTGAGTGGCTGCGCTGATCGCAGCGTTGTAGACCCATATCCGCATGGCCTGCGACCTTGTTGGGCGGACATGCCGATGGCTTGTCCGCCATCTTGGTACCGGCGGAGGACAACGCTTCGCGATGTCCAGCCTATGAAAGCGCGTCTCGTCGCCTGCATGTGGCAGACGCGCACGTCGTAAACCCGCATGTCGCCAACGCGCATGTCGCAAACGCAATCCCCTGTGGCGTGCATAGGCATCTGACGGTGCAGAGCGAGTCATACCATCGGTTGCAACTGGGGTTCGACCCCGGAACCGATAACAGGCATCGCCCAGGTGCCGCAGGAGATCAGCAATGTTCAGCAAGCACGACCAGATTCAGGGTTACGACGACGAGTTGCTTCGCGCGATGGATGCCGAGGAGGCGCGTCAAGAGCACCATATCGAGCTGATCGCCTCGGAAAACTACACCAGCAAGCGCGTCATGCAGGCCCAGGGCAGCGGCCTGACCAACAAGTACGCCGAAGGCTATCCAGGCAAGCGTTATTACGGCGGCTGCGAGCATGTCGACGTGGTCGAGCAGCTGGCCATCGATCGCGCCAAGCAGTTGTTCGGTGCCGACTACGCCAACGTGCAACCGCATTCGGGTTCGTCAGCCAATAGCGCGGTGTACCTGGCGTTGATCAATGCCGGCGACACCATCCTCGGCATGAGCCTGGCCCACGGCGGCCACCTGACCCACGGCGCCAAGGTGTCGTCCTCGGGCAAGTTGTACAACGCCGTGCAGTACGGCATCGACACCAGTACCGGGTTGATCGATTACGACGAGGTCGAGCGCCTGGCCGTCGAGCACCAGCCAAAGATGATCGTCGCCGGCTTCTCCGCCTATTCGAAAACCCTGGATTTCCCGCGCTTTCGCGCCATCGCCGACAAGGTGGGTGCGTTGCTGTTTGTCGATATGGCCCACGTCGCCGGCCTGGTCGCCGCTGGCCTGTATCCCAATCCGATTCCCTTTGCCGATGTGGTCACCACCACCACCCACAAGACCCTGCGCGGTCCGCGTGGCGGGCTGATCCTGGCCAAGGCCAATCCTGACATCGAGAAAAAGCTCAACGCCGCAGTCTTCCCCGGCGCACAGGGTGGTCCGCTGATGCACGTGATCGCGGCCAAGGCAGTGTGCTTCAAGGAAGCCATGGAGCCGGGCTTCAAGACCTACCAGCAGCAGGTAATCAACAACGCCCAGGCCATGGCCAAGGTGTTTATCCAGCGCGGCTATGACGTGGTCTCCGGTGGCACCGATAACCACCTGTTTCTGGTCAGTCTGATCAAGCAGGGCATCACCGGCAAGGACGCCGACGCCGCGCTGGGTCGCACCGGTATCACGGTCAACAAGAACGCCGTGCCGAATGACCCGCAGTCGCCGTTCGTGACCTCGGGCCTGCGTATCGGCACCCCGGCGATCACCACCCGCGGCCTCAAGGAGGCGCAGAGCATCGAGCTGGCCGGCTGGATCTGCGATGTGCTCGACCACCTCGGCGATGCCGATGTGGAGGCGCAGGTCGCGGGCTTGGCGGCAGGGCTGTGCGCCGAATATCCCGTATATCGCTGATTCGTAGGGTGGATGTCGCTTTTTACATCCACCGTCGTGGCCATGGTGAATCGGTAAAGCGCGATCCACCTACGGGCTCGATGATTCATACCGAATTTAGGATGGGCCCATCAAACCGATTCTCCTGGGTATCGCTGCGCTCAACCCAGGCTACGTCCTCGTTTGCAGTGTCGTAGGGCAGCGAGAACCGGCGCAGTCGTCGGTACACCGTTTTCACGTATCAGGAGTATCCACTGATGCAACGTTATTCCGGCTTCGGCCTGTTCAAGCACGCGTTCAGCCACCACGAAAACTGGCAGCGCATGTGGCGCAACCCTACGCCCAAGCCGGTGTATGACGTGATCATCGTCGGCGGTGGCGGCCATGGGTTGGCGACCGCCTATTACCTGGCGAAAGAGTTCGGCGTGAAGAACGTCGCGGTGGTCGAGAAGGGCTGGCTGGGCGGTGGCAACACCGCGCGCAACACCACCATCGTGCGTTCCAACTACCTGTGGGATGAGTCGGCGCACCTCTACGAGCACGCGATGAAGCTGTGGGAAGGTCTGTCCCAGGACCTCAACTACAACGTCATGTTCAGCCAGCGCGGCGTCTACAACCTCTGCCATACCCTGCAGGACATGCGCGATTCCGAGCGCCGCGTCAGCGCCAACCGTCTCAACGGCGTGGATGGCGAACTGCTGGATGCCAAGCAGGTGGCCGAGGAGATTCCGTATCTGGACTGCAGCAAGAACACCCGCTACCCGATCATGGGCTCCACCGTGCAACGCCGCGGCGGCGTCGCCCGTCACGATGCGGTGGCCTGGGGTTATGCCCGCGCTGCCGACGCCCTGGGCGTCGACCTGTTGCAGCAGACCGAGGTGATCGGCTTCCGTAAGCAGGACGGAGTGTGCATTGGCGTGGAAACCAACAAGGGTTTTATCGGCGGCAAGCGCGTTGGTGTGGTTACCGCCGGTAACTCCGGGCACATGGCTGGCCTTGCCGGCTTCCGTCTGCCGCTGGAGTCCCATCCGCTGCAAGCGCTGGTGTCCGAGCCGATCAAACCGGTGATCGACAGCGTGATCATGTCCAACGCCGTGCACGGTTATATCAGCCAGTCGGACAAGGGCGATCTGGTGATCGGCGCCGGTATCGACGGCTACAACGGCTACGGCCAGCGCGGCTCCTATCCGACCATCGAACACACCCTGCAGGCCATCGTCGAGATGTTCCCGGTGCTCTCGCGGGTGCGCATGAACCGCCAATGGGGCGGCATCGTCGACACCTCGCCGGATGCCTGCCCGATCATCTCCAAGACGCCGGTACCGAATCTGTTCTTCAACTGCGGTTGGGGCACCGGCGGCTTCAAGGCCACGCCGGGTTCAGGCCACGTGTTCGCCGCCAGCCTGGCCAAGGGCGAGATGCACCCGTTGGCCAAGCCGTTCGCCATGGACCGCTTCCACAGCGGCGCACTGATCGACGAGCACGGCGCTGCCGCCGTGGCTCACTAAGAGGGCTTACCCATGTTGCATATCTTCTGCCCTCACTGCGGCGAGCTGCGCTCCGAAGAGGAATTCCACGCCAAGGGCCAGGCGCATATTCCGCGCCCGCTGGACCCGGCCGCTTGCAGCGATGCCGAGTGGGGCGATTACCTGTTCTTCCGCGATAACCCGCGCGGCATCCACCACGAGCTGTGGGTCCACGCCAGTGGCTGCCGCAAGTACTTCAATGCGACCCGCCACACCGTGACCTACGAAATTCTCGAAACCTACAAGATCGGCGAGAAGCCCAGCGTCACTGCTGCCGGCACTGCCGAGAAGAAGGCCGTCGTTCAAGGAGTACCGGCATGAGTCAGGTCAATCGTCTTGCCCGCGGTGGCCGCATCGACCGCAGCCAGCCGCTCAGTTTCAGTTTCAACGGCGAGACCTATCAGGGCTTTGCCGGCGACACCCTGGCCGCCGCGCTGCTGGCCAATGGCGTCGATATCGTCGGCCGCAGCTTCAAGTACTCGCGGCCGCGCGGCATCGTCGCCGCCGGTAGCGAAGAGCCGAATGCTGTGCTGCAGATCGGCAGCACTGAAGCGGCGCAGATTCCCAACGTGCGCGCCACCCAGCAGGCGCTGTATGCCGGTCTGGTCGCCAACAGCACCAACGGCTGGCCGAGCGTAAACACCGACATGATGGGCATCCTCGGCAAGGTCGGCGGCAAGATGATGCCGCCGGGCTTCTACTACAAAACCTTCATGTACCCGCAGAACCTCTGGCTGACCTACGAGAAGTACATCCGCAAGGCCGCCGGCCTTGGTCGTGCGCCCAGGGAAACCGACCCGGACAGCTACGACTACATGAATCAGCACTGCGACGTGCTGGTAGTCGGCGCCGGCCCGGCTGGCTTGGCCGCCGCATTGGCGGCTGCGCGCAGCGGTGCGCGGGTGATCCTCGCCGACGAGCAGGAGGAATTCGGCGGCAGCCTGCTCAGCAGCCGGGAAACCCTCGACGGCAAACCGGCGGCCGAGTGGGTCGCTCAGGTGATCGCTGAGCTCTCCGGCATGGCCGAAGTTGCCCTGCTACCGCGCTCGACGGTCAATGGCTACCACGACCACAACTTCCTCACCATTCACCAGCGCCTGACCGACCACCTCGGTGAGGTCGCGCCACTCGGTATGGTGCGCCAGCGAATGCACCGCGTACGCGCCAAACGCGTGGTGCTGGCCACCGGCGCCCACGAGCGGCCGCTGGTGTACGGCAACAACGATGTACCGGGCAATATGCTCGCCGATGCAGTGTCCACCTACGTGCGCCGTTATGGCGTGGCGCCGGGCAAGCAGCTGGTGCTGTCGACCAACAACGATTACGCCTACCGCGTGGTGCTCGACTGGCTCGACGCCGGCCTGCAGGTGGTGGCGGTCGCCGATGCCCGCAGCAACCCGCGCGGCGCCTGGGTCGAGGAAGCACGCCAACGCGGCGTACGCATTCTTGCCGGTAGCGCGGTGGTCGAAGCGCGCGGCAGCAAGCGCGTCACCGGCGCTCGCATCTGCGCCATCGATGTCGCCAGGCATAAAGTCACCAGCCCCGGCGAGGTGCTCGACTGTGACCTGATCGTCAGCTCCGGCGGCTACAGCCCGGTCGTGCACCTGGCTTCACACCTCGGTGGGCGGCCGATCTGGCGCGAGGACATTCTCGCCTTCGTGCCGGGCGACGGCCTGCAGAAGCGCGAATGCGCCGGCGCAGTAAACGGCGTGTTCGTCCTCGCCGATGTGCTGGCGGACGGTTTCGAGGCGGGCGCCAAGGCCGCTGGCGAGGCGGGGTTGAATGCCGTTGCCGGCACCTTGCCGGCGGCCGAGGCGCGCCACGAGGAAGCAGCCATCGCGTTGTTCCAGGTGCCCCATGACAAATCCACCGCCCGTGCGCCGAAGCAGTTCGTCGACTTTCAGAATGACGTGACCGCCGCCGGTATCGAACTGGCCACCCGCGAGGGCTTCGAGTCGGTCGAGCACGTCAAGCGCTACACCGCGCTGGGCTTCGGCACCGACCAGGGCAAGCTGGGCAATATCAACGGTCTGGCGATTGCCGCCCGCTCGCTAGGCATCAGCATCCCGGAAATGGGCACCACTATGTTCCGCCCGAACTACACGCCGGTAACCTTCGGCGCCGTGGCTGGCCGGCACTGCGGCGCGCTGTTCGAACCCAAGCGCTACACCGCGATGCACGCCTGGCACCTGCAACAGGGCGCCGAGTTCGAAGACGTCGGCCAGTGGAAACGCCCCTGGTACTTCCCGAAGAGCGGTGAAGACCTGCATACCGCCGTGGCCCGCGAGTGCCTGGCGGTGCGCAACGCCGTCGGTATTCTCGATGCCTCGACCCTGGGCAAGATCGATATCCAGGGTCCGGACGCCCGTGAGTTCCTCAACCGCGTCTACACCAACGCCTGGACCAAGCTGGACGTGGGCAAGGCGCGTTATGGCCTGATGTGCAAGGAAGACGGCATGGTCTTCGACGACGGCGTAACCGCCTGCCTGGCCGACAACCATTTCCTGATGACCACCACCACCGGCGGTGCCGCACGGGTGCTGGAATGGCTGGAGATCTACCACCAGACTGAATGGCCGGAACTGAAGGTGTACTTCACCTCGGTCACCGACCACTGGGCGACCATGACCCTGTCTGGTCCCAACAGCCGCAAGCTGCTGGCCGAGGTCACTGATATCGACCTGGATAAAGACGCCTTCCCGTTTATGACCTGGAAGGAAGGCACTGTTGGCGGTGTACCGGCGCGGGTGTTCCGCATCTCCTTCACCGGCGAGCTGAGCTACGAGGTCAACGTGCAGGCCGACTACGCCCTAGGGGTGTGGGAAAAGATCATTGCCGCTGGCCAGAAGCATGGCCTGACGCCTTACGGCACCGAGACCATGCACGTACTGCGCGCGGAGAAGGGCTTCATCATCGTCGGTCAGGACACCGACGGTTCGGTGACCCCGGATGACCTCAATATGGGCTGGTGTGTGGGGCGAACCAAACCTTTCTCCTGGATCGGCTGGCGCGGCATGAACCGCGAAGACGGCCTGCGCGAGGATCGCAAGCAGTTGGTCGGGCTCAAGCCCATCGATCCCGAGCAGGTGCTGCCGGAAGGCGCGCAGCTGGTGTTCGACCCGAAGCAGGCCATCCCGATGAGCATGGTCGGCCACGTCACCTCCAGCTACATGAGCGCGGCGCTGGGGTATTCCTTCGCCATGGGCGTGGTCAAGGGCGGGCTGAAACGCCTTGGCGAGCGGGTGTTTGCGCCCCTGGCCGATGGCAGCCTGATCGAAGCCGAAATCGTCAGCTCGGTGTTCTATGACCCTAAAGGGGATCGCCAGAATGTCTAACGTCAACGTTTACCTACAGCGCCCCGATGCTGCCCACGCCGAGTCGCCGCTGTTCCACGCCGGCCTCAATGAGCTGGTCGGCAAAGGGCCGAAAGCGGCTGGCGTAATCCTGCGCGAGAAAAAGCTGCTGGGCCATCTGGTGCTGCGCGGCGACGCCAAGGACCCGGCCTTCGCCAGCGGCGTACACCACGCCACCGGCATGGAACTGCCTGGTGCTCTGGGGCTGGTCGGCAGCGGGGAGCGTTCGCTGCAATGGCTGGCGCCGGACGAGTGGCTGCTGATCGTGCCGCGTGGCGAGGAGTTAGCCGCCGAGCAGAAACTGCGCGAGGCCCTGGCCGGCCTGCATATCTCGGTGGTCAACGTCAGCGGCGGGCAGACCCTGGTGGAACTGCGCGGGCCGAACGTGCGCGAGCTGTTGATGAAGTCCACTAGCTACGACGTGCACCCGAGCAATTTCCCGGTTGGAAAGGCCGTTGGCACCGTGTTCGCCAAGTCGCAACTGGTGATCCGCCACACCGGCGAAGACACCTGGGAACTGGTGGTGCGCCGCAGCTTCGCCGACTACGTCTGGCTGTGGCTGCAGGATGCCAGCGGTGAGTATGGGTTGGCGGTCGAGGCCTGACGACATCGTAGGGTGGACGACGCTTTTTTCGTCCGCCGTGAGGCAGCAAAGGTGGATGGATGAAGCGTCAGCTACGCGCCCCGATCCACCCTACGCCACTGAATGTAGGGCGGACATGCCGAAGGCTTGTCCGCCGTTGAAACTCCGCGATGGACAAGGCTGTGCCATGTCCACCCTACGCAATGCGCCATCATCGGAGCCGCCACATGAGCCGCACCCCCGATACCTGGATTCTGACTGCCCACTGCCCGAGCGTGCTCGGCACCGTGGATGCGGTGACGCGGTTTCTGTTCGAGCAGCGCTGCTACGTCACCGAGCACCACTCGTTCGATGATCGCCTGTCCTCGCACTTCTTTATTCGTGTCGAATTCCGCCAACCGGAGGGCTTTGACGAGGCCGCGTTCCGCGCCGGCGTGCAGGAACGTCTGGCGCCCTTCGACATGCAGGTCGAACTGACCCCGCCGGGCTATCGAGCGAAGGTGGTGTTGATGGTCAGCAAGGCCGACCACTGCCTCAACGACCTGCTCTACCGCCAGCGCATCGGTCAGTTGCCGATGGACGTGGTGGCGGTGATATCCAATCACCCGGACCTGGAGCCGCTCGCGCGCTGGCATGACATTCCTTACCACCACTTCGCCCTTGACCCGAATGACAAGCCGACGCAGGAGCGCAAGGTGTTGCAGGTGATCGAGCAGACTGGCGCAGAACTGGTGGTGCTTGCCCGCTACATGCAGGTGCTGTCGCCCGAACTGTGCCGCAAGCTGGATGGCTGGGCGATCAATATCCATCACTCGCTACTGCCCGGTTTCAAGGGCGCCAAGCCGTATCACCAGGCCTATGAGAAGGGCGTCAAGCTGGTCGGCGCCACCGCCCACTACATCAACAACGACCTCGACGAGGGGCCGATCATCGCCCAGGGCGTGGAGGCAGTGGATCACGCCCACTACCCCGAAGACCTGATCGCCAAGGGCCGCGATATCGAATGCCAGACCCTGGCCAAAGCCGTCGGCTATCACCTCGAACGGCGGGTGTTCCTCAACGCCAGCCGCACGGTGGTGCTGCATGCCTAGAACAACGTCACCTAACCCGTAGCCCGGGTCGAGCGCAGCGACACCTGGGAAGGCTGCCCCTGGGTATCGCTGCGCTCAACCCAGGCTACCCGCCTCGTAGGGTGCGCCGTGCGCACCTTGATATGGCCCGAATCATCGGTGCGCACCGCGCACCCCACGGTCGCCCTGTGGCGCCCGGCAACAGACGCAAAACTCCAATGCAAATCGCGTGGCCGCCGGCCGCGCTTTGGCTCGACAAGAGCTCCACAACAAGAAAGGAGAACAACCTATGTCTGGTAATCGTGGTGTGGTGTATCTCGGCGCTGGCAAGGTCGAGGTGCAGAAGATCGACTATCCAAAAATGCAGGACCCGCGCGGGCGCAAGATCGAGCACGGGGTGATCCTCAAGGTGGTGTCCACCAATATCTGCGGCTCCGACCAGCACATGGTGCGCGGCCGCACCACGGCGCAGACCGGCCTGGTGCTCGGCCACGAGATCACCGGCGAGGTGATCGAGAAGGGCAGTGATGTCGAGAACCTGAAGATCGGCGACCTGGTGTCGGTGCCGTTCAACGTCGCCTGCGGCCGCTGCCGCAGCTGCAAGGAGATGCACACGGGCGTCTGCCTCACCGTCAACCCGGCCCGCGCCGGCGGCGCTTACGGTTATGTCGACATGGGCGACTGGACCGGTGGCCAGGCCGAATATGTACTGGTGCCGTACGCCGACTTCAACCTGCTGAAACTGCCGGACCGCGACAAGGCGATGGAGAAGATCCGCGACCTGACCTGCCTGTCCGACATTCTGCCCACCGGTTACCACGGCGCCGTGACCGCCGGTGTTGGCCCAGGCAGCACCGTATATATCGCTGGCGCCGGCCCGGTCGGCCTGGCCGCTGCCGCTTCGGCACGTCTACTGGGCGCCGCGGTGGTGATCGTCGGTGACGTCAATCCGGTGCGGCTGGCCCATGCCAAGGCGGTCGGTTTCGAGATCGCCGACCTGTCCAAAGACACCCCACTGCACGAGCAGATCGCTGCGCTGCTGGGCGAGCCGGAAGTCGATTGCGCGGTCGATGCGGTGGGCTTCGAAGCCCGTGGGCATGGTCATTCCGGGGCCCAGCACGAGGCACCGGCGACAGTGCTCAACTCGCTGATGGGTGTGGTGCGGGTGGCCGGCAAGATCGGCATTCCCGGCCTCTACGTCACTGAAGATCCGGGTGCGGTGGACGCGGCGGCAAAGCTGGGCAGCCTGAGCATCCGCTTTGGCCTCGGCTGGGCCAAATCCCACAGCTTCCACACCGGTCAGACCCCGGTGATGAAGTACAACCGTGCGCTGATGCAGGCAATCATGTGGGACCGCATCAATATCGCCGAAGTGGTCGGCGTGCAGGTGATCAGCCTGGATGACGCGCCGCGCGGCTACGGCGAGTTCGATGCAGGCGTGCCGAAGAAATTCGTCATCGATCCGCACACGATGTTTAGTGCAGCGTAAGCCTGGGGCTAATCGCAATTCCGTAGGGCGGACATGCCGAAGGCTTGTCCGCCATGACGCTCTCGCGGTGGACAAGGCTGCGCCATGTCCACCCTACACCTCAATTTCGGCACGAATCCGCGCAATTCGCGCATCCTTCTCTTCCCACATCTTCGTTACCCAGGTCTGCACAAACTGACGGAATACCGCATCGTTTTCGTAGTCGCCCTGCCACAGCGCTGGGTCGAGGGCGAGGGTACGGATATCGACGATGACCTTGGGCACCTGGCCGCTGATCAAGTCCCAGAAGCCGGGAATCCGTGCGCCCGGGTAGACCACGGTGACATCCAGCACCGCATCCAGTTGTTCGCCCAGCGCGGCTAGCACGAAGGCCACGCCACCGGCCTTGGGCTTGAGCAGGTACTGGTAGGGCGAGCCTTGCTGCGCCTGTTTCGCCGGCGTGCAGCGGGTGCCTTCGAGGTAGTTGACCACGGTCACCGGCAGGTCCTTGAACTTCTCGCAGGCACGTTTGGTGATCTCCAGGTCCTGGCCCTTGAGCTCCGGGTGCTTGGCCAGAAACGCCTTGGAGTAACGCCGCATAAAGGGGTAGTCCAGCGCCCAGAACGCCAGGCCGAGGAACGGCACCCAGATCAGCTGCTGCTTGAGGAAGAACTTGAAGTAAGGCGTTTTGCGGTTGAACGCCTGGACCAGCGCGGGAATATCGACCCAGGACTGATGGTTGCTGATCACCAGGTAGGAGGTGCTCTGGCGCAGTTCGCCGCCACCGCGGATATCCCATTGCACTGGCAGCAGCGTGGCGAAGATCAGCTTATTCAATTCGGCCCAGGTTTCCGCCACCCACATCACGCCGCGCGAGGCACTGGCCTTCATCGCGCGACCGGGCAGAACGAACTTGCCCAAAGCGATCAGCAGCAGCGGGCCGATCAGCACCAGGGTATTGATGAGCAGCAAGATAATTACGGATAGACCGGTCATTACAGAGCGCATGGAAACTCCTTGTCGCGCGACCGCGCAGGCGCTGCCATGATAATCGCCGGCTTATGACGGCTGCACGCCCAGGTGTGCGATATGTCATATTGCCATTGCGTCACCGGCGCCGCGCCGGCTGCGATCCGCTGGCCTATCATCGTTAACAACCATCCAGGTCCGAGTGCACCCGATGTTGAAGCGCATTGCAGTGACGGACGTCCGCGTGGGTATGTTTATCCAGGAGTTCTGCGGCGCCTGGATGGATCACCCGTTCTGGCGCAGCAAATTTCCCCTGCAATCGGACAAGGACCTGCAGCGCATCCTCGCCAGCGGTATCCGCGAGCTGTGGATCGACACCAGTCGCGGCCTGGATGTGGAGGTGGGCACCGTCAGCGCCAGCCCGGAAGAAGTCGATGCGCAGGTAACGGAGCGCTTGCTGGCGGTCGACAGCGCACCGGTGGTCCAGACCTGTTCACTCGATGAAGAGATCAGCCGTGCGGCCAAGTTGTGCGCGCGCTCCAAGCAGGCGGTCGTCGACATGTTCAGCGATGCGCGGCTGGGCAAGGCCCTCGATTTCGAACAGGCTCAGGAACTGGTGGGGGAGATTTCCACCTCGCTGATGCGCCATCCCAACGCGCTGATCAGCCTCGCCAGGCTGAAGAATGCCGACGAGTACACCTACATGCACTCGGTGGCGGTGTGCGCGTTGATGATCGCGCTGGCGCGCCAGCTCGGTCTGGCCGAGGAGCAGGTGCGCGAAGCCGGGATGGCCGGCATGCTCCATGACATCGGCAAGATGGCTGTACCGCTGGCCCTGCTGAACAAACCGGGCAAGCTGACCGACGACGAATTCGACACCATGCGCAAGCACCCCGCGGAGGGCAGCCGGATCATCCGCATGGGCAAGCATTTCAGCGCGCTGGTGCTGGATGTGTGCCTGCATCACCACGAGAAGATGGATGGCAGCGGCTACCCGCACAAGCTGGTCGGCGAGCAGATCAGCCTGTTCGCCCGCATGGGCGCGGTATGCGACGTGTACGATGCGGTCACCTCCGACCGCGCCTACAAGAAGGGCTGGAGCCCGGCCGAGTCGATCCACAAGATGGCCGGCTGGAAAGGCCATTTCGATGACAAGGTGTTCCATGCCTTCGTCAAGACCATCGGCATCTACCCAACAGGTTCGCTGGTACGCTTGGCCAGCGACCGGATTGCCGTGGTGCTCGATCAGAGCGCCGCGTCGCTGCTCACGCCCAAGGTCAAGGTGTTCTATTCGGTGAAAACCCGCTCGGCCATCATGCCCCAGGTGGTCGACCTCGCCGAGCTGGCAGGCCGCGACAAGATCGTGTCGCGGGAGGCCGCCAGCGACTGGGGCCTGCGCAATACCGACGAGCTCTGGACTGGTCTGTCCTGACCCAGGCCCAGGCCAACGCGGGCCGAACCTTCTGCGGCGACACCAGTCGGACTGGTGGAGACCGTCATTTGGAGGATCCGCTGCGTGAAGTTTTTTACCCTGTTACTGACCCTGTTCACCCTGCCTGCCATGGCTAACCAGCCCACCCTTTACGGCCGCTACGAGCACATCCGTTTGCCGCAGATCGGCAAGACCCTGGAAGCCAAGATGGACACCGGCGCCATGACCGCTTCGCTGTCCGCCCGCGACATCGAGCAGTTCGAGCGCAACGGCGAGCCCTGGGTGCGCTTCCGCCTCGCCACCGCCACGGCCGATGACACCCTGTTCGAACAGCCGATGACCCGTATCAGCACCATCAAGGCACGCACCGAAGAATTGTCATCGGACGCCGCCACGCCCGTCACCGAGCGCCCGGTCATCGAGCTGGAAGTCTGCCTCGGCGAGGCGGCGCGGGTGATCGAGGTCAACCTCACCGACCGCAGCCACTTCGATTACCCGCTGCTGATCGGCGCCACCGCACTGCGCGATTTCGAGGCCGCGATCGATCCGTCCGAGCGCTACACCGCCGCCAATCCGCAATGCTGACCGGCGATGCTCTATGCTCCAGCTAATGCCCTGAGTAGCGTCCTTTAAGGAAAGCGCCTGAGGGCGTGATTCTTGCTAGGGATATTCTTCACGGCGCCAGATAGAGCGCCGGTCGGATCTGCTGAGGTGTCGTTATGACTGGATTACTCACGCCGGGCGTGCGTGTGTTGGAGCGCTTCAGCTTCGCGCACAAGTTTCAATTGTTGTTCGTGTTATTCATCCTGCCGTTGGGGTATGCGCTCTGGGCGATCAGCAGCGAGCAGCTGGCGCGCATGGCCTTGATCGACCGCGCCCTGGAAGGCATGCACGGCATCGAGGCGCTGGGCGACGTGCAGAATGCGCTGCTCGAACAACGCCTGCTGTTCTCCCGCTGGAAGGGCACCGATGCCGCCGCCGAAGCACTGCTGCAAGGCCGCGAAGGGGCGCTGGACGAGGCTTTACAGGAGGCTGCCAAGCGCCTCGATTCCGAGGCGGTCAGTGCCCAGGCACGGGAAAAGTTTCAGGCGTTGCAGGCCTCCCGCGCCGACCTCGCCGTGGCCAGTGTGGGCAAGCTGCCCCTGCCTGACGCGCTGGAGCGTTACCAAAAGACCCTTCTGCAGGTGATGACGCTGCGCGAGCAGGTAGCAACCGACAGCGGTTTGATCCTCGATCCCAACCTCGACACCTACCTGATGATGGAGCAGCTGACCTTCACCCTGCCGCGCTTGCGCGAAAGCCTGGGCAGCTTCGCCAGCCAGGGCTACGGCGCGGTGGTATCGAAACACTTCACCCTGCAGAGCCGGGTGTTGCTGCGCGATCTGCGCCGCGGCCTCGATGAAGCGCGCAGTCAGGTGATCAAGGCGGCTGGCAGCCTCCGGCAGAACTCGCCTTCCAGCATGGCGATCCTGCAGGGGCCGCTGACCGACGCCGAACAGGGCCTGACGCTGTTCTTCAGCGAAATGGACCGGGACATCTTCGAAGCCAGCCCGATGGCCGTGTCGCCCGAGCAGTTCGTCGAACGGGTCAAGGCCCTGCAGACCACCCTGGAATCCCTGCAAGGCGCGATGTATCGGCAGTTCGAAGTCAGCCAGGGCAATTACCGCGAGCAGACCGCGATGGGTCTGTGGCAAATCATTGCCGCTTTTGCCGCACTGACGGCGCTCGCGCTCTATGTGCTGCTCTGCCTTAACGCCTCCATCCGGCGCAGCACCGCCGGCATCATCGAGGCGGCCGAGGCGTTGCGCGATGGCGACTTGCGGGTGCAGATCAAGGTGCATGGCGAGGACGATCTTGCGGCCATCGCGGTGGCCCTGAACGTGGCGGTGAGCCAGTTGCGCGGCTCGCTGCAGGGGGTCAATCAGGAAAGCCAGAAGCTCGGCGGTACCGTGCAGGTACTCAACAGCCAGGCCCAGGGCGCGCTCGCGGCCGTCGAGCAGCAGCAACAGCAGATGAGCCAGATTGCCGCCGCCGCGACGCAAATGGCGGCCACCGCGCAGAGCGTTGCGCAAAGCTGCGAGCAGGCGGCCCACGAGGCCGGCCAGACCCAGGAGATCGCCAACCAGAGCAACCTGCGCAGCGCTCGCACCAGCACCAGCATGCGCCAGCTCAGCAGCCGCCTGGGCGAGAGTGCCACGGCGCTGCAGCAGCTGCGCGTGCAGACCGAGCAGATCACCCGGGTGGTGGATGTGATCAAGGGCATTGCCGAGCAGACCAACCTGCTCGCGCTCAACGCGGCGATCGAGGCGGCCCGCGCGGGCGATCAGGGCCGTGGTTTCGCGGTGGTCGCGGACGAGGTGCGCAGCCTGTCGCAACGCACCCAGAATTCCACCGCCGAAATCGCCCAGACGGTCGCCGACCTGCACCGCGTGGTGGGCCAGTCGGTCGGCCTGATGGAGGAAGCCGTGCGCCAGGCCGAAGGCGATGTCGGCAGCGTGTTGGCGATGGGTGAAGACCTCGCCGGGATCGTCGACTCCGTGCAACTGGTCAGCGACCGCCTGGCACAGATCGCCACCGCCGCGGAGCAGCAGGCTGCCACCGCCGACGAGGTCAGCGCGAACATCCAGCAGGTCGATCAGGCCGCCTCGTCGCTGCTCAACGGCGCCCAGGAAGTCAGCGCCGCGTCCGAGCAGCTGCGCCTCGGCAGCGAAGGGCTGGAGCGCAACACCAGCCGCTTCCAGCTGGGCTGAGGGCCAAGGTCTATTGGCGTAGGGTAGACAGCTAGCCCGGAAGCGATCCGGGGGCAGGTTGTGTAGCCGGCATCGCTCCCGGATTTCACCTGTGCCACGGGGTTAAAACACAGGTAATCCGTAGCCCGGGGTCGAGCGAAGCGCACCCGGGATAGAGTGCCCCCGGGTATCGCAGTGCTCAACCCAGGCTACAAGCTGCATGTGTAGGCCCGCTTGACGCTCGCTGCCAGCTGCCGCAGGCTCCTCGCCGAGTTGCCCACGAGCAGGACGCCCATGCCGCATATTCTGATTGTCGAAGACGAAGCGGCGATAGCCGATACCCTGATCTACGCGCTGCAGGCCGAAGGTTTCACCACCTGCTGGCTGAGCCTCGCCGGCGATGCGTTGGCGCTGTTGGCGCGCGAAGCCTTCGATATGGTCATCCTCGATGTCGGCCTGCCGGATATCAGCGGTTTTGAGGCGTGCAAACGGCTGCGGCGGTTCTCCGAAGTGCCGGTGATGTTCCTCACTGCGCGCAATGACGAGATCGACCGGGTGGTTGGTCTGGAAATCGGCGCCGACGATTACGTGGTCAAACCGTTCAGCCCGCGTGAGGTCACCGCCCGGGTCAAGGCGATCCTCAAGCGCGTCGCCCCCAGCCCGGTTGCAGCGCCCGTGCCGAGCGGGCCGTTTCAGGTCGACAGCGAACGGGTACAGATCCATTACCGTGGCCACCTACTCGGCCTGACGCGCCATGAGTTTCGCCTGCTGCAAACGCTGCTCGCTCAACCCGAGCGGGTGTTTAGCCGCGAACAGTTGCTCGATCACCTCGGCGTCTGCGTCGACGCCGGTTACGAGCGCAGCATCGACAGCCACATCAAAAGCCTGCGCGCCAAGCTGCGTGCGATAGCCGCAGACGCCGAGCCAATCCAGACCCACCGCGGCCTGGGCTACAGCTACTCGCCGAGCCACAGCTGATGCCGCTGGGTATTCGCATCTTCCTGGTGTATTTCCTGTTCGTCGGCCTGGCCGGCTACTTCGTCCTCAGCACGGTGATGGACGAAATCCGTCCCGGCGTGCGCCAGTCCACGGAAGAGACGCTGGTGGACACGGCCAACCTGCTGGCGGAGATCCTGCGTGACGACCTCAAGGCCGGCAGCCTGGCGCAGAGTCGCCTGCCCGAGGTGTTGCGCGCCTATGGCCGGCGCGAACCGGGCGCGCGCATCTGGGGTGTGGAGAAAACCGAGGTCAATCACCGTATCTACGTCACCGACGCGCAGGGCATTGTGCTGCTCGATTCGACCGGCGCGGCGATCGGCCAAGACTACTCGCGCTGGAACGATGTGCTGCGCACCCTGCGCGGCGAGTACGGTGCGCGCTCGACCCGCGAAGACCCCGCAGACCCGGACTCCTCGGTGATGTACGTGGCCGCGCCGATCAAGGACGGCGAACGCATCATCGGCGTGGTCTCGGTGGCCAAGCCCAATCGCAGCCTGCAACCCTATATCGAGCGCTCGCAACAGCGCCTGGGCTGGCTTGGCGCCGGACTGATTGGCCTTGGTCTGCTGGTTGGCGGGCTGTTGTCCTGGTGGCTCAGCGGCTCTTTGCGGCGCTTGACCCGCTATGCCCAGGCGGTCAGCGAAGGTCAACGCGCGGAGTTGCCAGCGTTGCGGGGCGGCGAGCTGGCGCAGTTGGCCCAGGCGGTCGAGCGAATGCGCACCGAGCTGGAAGGCAAGGCCTACGTCGAGCGTTACGTACACACCCTGACCCATGAGCTGAAAAGCCCGCTGGCCGCCATCCGCGGCGCGGCTGAGCTGCTGCAGGGCGAGATGCCGGCCGCACAGCGCGAGCGCTTCGTCGCCAATATCGACCAGGAAAGCGCGCGCCTGCAGCAGTTGATCGAGCGACTGCTGCATCTGTCGCTGGTGGAACAGCGTCAGGGTCTTGAAGAACAGGTCGAGGTGCCGTTGCGGGCGCTGGTGGAGGAGTTGCTGCAGGCGCAGCTGGCGCGAATCGAACGCGCCGATTTGCAGGTTGAGAATCACCTGGCGGCGGATTTGAAGGTGCGCGGCGAACGCTTTCTGCTGCGCCAAGCACTGGCCAACCTGCTCGATAACGCTTTGGATTTCACGCCGCCGGGCGGGCTGATCCGCTTCAACGCCGAACAGCGAGGCGAGCAGGTCGAGCTGCGCCTGTTCAACCAGGGCGAGGCGATTCCGGCCTATGCGCTGCCACGCCTGAGCGAACGCTTCTATTCATTGCCGCGGCCCACCAGCGGACGCAAGAGCACCGGGCTGGGCCTCAACTTCGTTGAGGAGGTTGCCGAGCTGCACGGCGGCGAACTGTGCGTCGCCAACGTAGACGGCGGGGTCGAGGCGCGCCTCAGCCTGGCGCGTGGCGACGCATGACTCGCCCCGTTCGCAGGGCGCCTTGGTTATTGCGCCAATGCCGCGCAGATGCTCTGATTCCCCTGCCGGGTTGGTTAGTATCCGTACGCCGCGCCGTTGCGCTGCCGACCTCAACCGCACACACAACAAGACAGGAAGCCACTGCATGAAAACAGTCGCCGAGATTCTCCGAGCCAAGCCCCATGCCGCGGTGTACAGCGTCAGCCCGACCACCACGGTGCTGGATGCGATCAAGTTGATGGCCGAAAAAGGCATTGGCGCGCTGGTGGTGCTGGACAACGGACGCCTCGCCGGGATCGTCAGCGAGCGAGACTATGCGCGCAAGGTGGCGATGCTGGAACGCTCGGCGTTCGGTGCGCAGGTCAGCGAGATCATGACCGCCGACGTGATCACCATCGGTCCGCGCGACACCTCGCAATACTGCATGCAACTGATGACCGATCGGCATCTGCGCCACCTGCCGGTGCTGGCCGAAGGCGAGCTGATCGGCCTGCTGTCGATCGGCGACCTGGTCAAGGAAACCATCGCTGAGCAAGCCAGCCTGATTCAGCAGCTCGAACAGTACATCCGCGGCGAATAGCGCATCAGCCCTCCAGCCGCTTGCCCATGAAAGCTGCCGCGGCTGGACAGAGCCCGGCGAATTGCCGGGTGGCGGCAATGCTCGCGGGTGCCAGCCCGCGGTCAAGCAGCTGATAGCCGTGGCGGGCAAACCAGGCTTCGGCACTGGTGGTGAGCAGGTACAGCGTCCGCACACCCTGAGCGCGGGCGTGCTGCTCGGCATGCTGTAGCAGCGCCTTGCCCAGCTGCCGCTCGCGCGCCGACTCGGCGACTGCCAGCGAGCGTAACAGCCCATCCTGACCGTACAGCTGCAGACCGACCACCCCAGCCAGCCGCGCCTCAGCCATGCAGCCGAACAGCTGCAGAGCGCCTTGCGCCCCGTGCAGGTCTTCGGTCGGCAAGTGGCAGGTTTCCAGCAATTGCTTCACGGCTTCGTCCAGGGCGATGGGTGCCACGGCAGAGGTCATGATCAGTTCTCCTGGTGTCGGGCGGCAGCGCTAGCGGCATGGCGCAATGCCTCGCGTTGCGCCGGACTGAGCACTGTTGGCGTGGCACTGGGCGCGCCGTCTGGCGTGAAGAACGGCGTGTGCTTGTAACTGCCGTCCAGGCGAGCCTTGAGCATGTGGCCCGCTGCGCGCAGCAGCGTGCCGGCCATGCCCGTGGTGGGCGGTTTGGGCTCGCCATGGGCCGAGGCGGTGTTGACATGCGCGCGCACCGGCCCGAACGCCTGATCCAGCACCGCATGGTCGCCCAGGCAGTTATGAATCAGGCCCACGAACGCGAACTTGGCGGTGGCCAGCGTGTTGCCGATCGGCGTGTTGCAGCAGCACGCATACCAGCGCAGCAAGCCTTTTTCGGACAGGCGCATGCAGGCGAGGTATTCGACGCCTGCGCTGAAACTCACCCATTGCGGGCGGGTTTGCACGATGTCGCTGCCGCCGCGCGCATCGAGCACCTGCTCGGCGCGTTGCAGATAATGGGCGAAGGCCTGGCAATCGGTGCAATAGCACAGCAGTCGATTGCTGGCCTGCGTCCGTTCGAGCAAGCCTTGCAGGTGTCCGCAGGTGCAGCGTATCGGCTGGGGCATGGGGAGAAATCCGTCGGGGCTGTTGATCAGGGTTATAGCCGCCGAGCTCGGCAGGTCGCAACCTGTGCACCCGAGTAACGCTGATCAGCTCTCGCCGATGCGGTGAGGGCATCAGTCGGAAAGTCCTGGCCGAAGCCCTGGGCGTATGCGCGCCCAGGGCAGGTGGGCTTACTCGTAGCGCCAGTTCAGCGTCATGCCGGAGAACGCGGAGTAGGCGTGGGCGCCGATATGCCAGGTGCCGGCGGTGGGGTTCTCTAGGGTGCAGGTTTCCTGGCTGCCATCGAGGTACGGGCGGCAGTTCCACTGGCTCTGGGTCGGCCGGCTGCCGAAGCGCGTGTACAGGTCCGCATCGCCGGTGCCGCCGCTGGTTGTAACGGTCAGGCGCTTGCTGCCACTCGGCACGTTGACGCTGTAATACACCCAGGCGCCACGGGCGGCGGACAGGTTGGTATAGGTCTGCTCCTGACCGTTATCGCCGCCACTGGCGTCGCAGCCGCCCTGCGCGATCAGGTCGCTGGCGCGCTTGGCTTTGACGATGCCGTAGCCGTAATTGGGGTCGCGTCCGCTTGTGCCGCGATCTTCGGCGGTGGCGTTGACCGCGTTGCGGATCTGCGCGGCCGAGCACTGCCGATGCTGGCTCCATACCAGGGCGTACACCGCGGAAACATGCGGCGTGGCCATGGAGGTGCCGTTGAAGCTCGCGTAGTTGTTGCCGGGCGTGGTCGAGCGCACCGCGACGCCTGGCGCCGCCACTTCGACCTGGTTGTTGTATTGCGAGAAGGAGGCGCGGTTGCCACTGCTGTCGACCGCTGCCACCGACACCACCGAGTCGTACGAGGCGGGGTAGGACAGCGCGCCGGTGCCGTTATTGCCGGCCGCGGCGACCACCAGCACGCCGTTCTGGTAGGCCGCGTCCATGGCGTTGCGCTCGGTGACGGACGATGCACCGCCGCCCAGGCTCATGCTGATGACGGTCGAGCCGGCAGTGCGGCATTGCTGGATCGCCATCACCAGGTCCGATCCGTAGGCCCAGCCGCCGTTGTTGTTGAACACCTTGACGATGTGCAGGCCCAGATTGCCCGACGGGCTGACGCCAACCACGCCCACGTCGTTGCCGCCGAGTGCGCTGATGGTGCCGGCGACATGGGTGCCGTGGCCGTTGCCGTCCTCGTACCAGTTACCGCTGTCGACACCGCCATAGCCGTCGTTACCGGTCACGCCCGCGGAGGGCAGGTCCTGGTGGCCGAGGTCGTAGCCGGTGTCGACAATGCAGACTTTCATGCTGGAAATATTGCCGTCGGACAGCTGGTTCGCCTGCACCATGGGAATGCCGTACGGCACCTGTTCGGCCATCAGGTAACGCCGCGGGTCGAGTTCGACGTAGTCGACCGCCGGGTTGGCTTTGAGCTGTTTCAACTGCGCTGAGGTCAGACGCGCCACGCTGGCGGCCTGGCTGTCGAGGTGCATCAAGGGTTGCACCTGGGCCTGGCTGAGCAATCGTTGCGCCGCCTGGCTTTCGAACTGGCCACCGCTCAAGGGCGCGAGCTGGCCCGCTTTGCCTGCGAGTGAAGGCGCCAGTTCCTTGTACTTGATGATGTAGCGCGGTGGCTGCTGCTGATCGACAGCGGCCTTGGCGTTGGCGGTGAAGCTCGGCGTATCCGCCGCCTGCGCGTGGCTGAAGGATGCGCCCATCAGCAATAGGGCGAGGGTGCTACGGGAAAATCTTTGCATGGGTGTATCTCCTGATTTTTTGCCGCTCAATGCAGCTGTGCAAACCCTAGGAGACTGTTCTGAAAATCCAAGGCCATTCGTCGTCTTTTTTGGAAAAAATTATCAATAAAACCAATTATTTAAGGCGATACTGGTTGGCCCTTCCGGGACTCGGAAAGGAGGCGTGGATTGCCAGGGGGTAATGCGCAACCTGGCAGGCGTGGGGTGCATGGGGCGCCCATTGGCGCAACCGTGCGGCCTGCTTCAGGCGAAGTGTCGCCCTATGAACAGCAGCGCAGCGTCCAATGACGCAACGGCTGTTTTCGCCATGGCTGCTGGAGGATCGACCGGGGAGTGTGGGCGCTGAATGATGCGGGGTTGATCAGATGCTGCCGTGCGCGAACCGCGCACATCCATTGATGCTGCTTCATTGCCGTTCCTTCTTCAGATTGGGTAAATCTTCTGGTCGCTCTCCGGTTGCCTTGTGGGCGCGCGGTGTGACTTAGCACTTTAGTGCACGAACCCAGGCAGGTCGGCGCAATTGACGAACGGTCGGTCAGGCCCAGCGCAGAGGCCTGTCGGTTGGTCGGGCAGTTCAGTTCGGCGACCCGGAGCACCGCAGATTCTCCACACACTCTCCATACAGGCTCCACAGAGCGCACACCTGGGCTCGGCAGACTTTGCCCACCTTAACTGCATTGGAGAGTTGCACCATGAGCCGAACCCTTGGCTTCAAGCTAGGCGCCATCGTCCTGTTGATAATGCTGTTGCTGATCCCGCTAATGAAGATCGGCGGCCTGGTCAGCGAGCGGCAATACCTGCGCGAGGGCGTGCTGCAGGACATCGCGCGCAGCTCGAGCTATCGCCAGCAGATCACCGGGCCGATCCTGGTGATGCCCTACACCAAGGTCTGGAACGAGTGGAAAACCCACGACAAGACCGGCGAGCGCTACATGGAAGAGCGCCAGTCGCGCGGACGCCTGTACTTTCTGCCGGAGCGGTTCGTGCTCAATGGCAAAGTCGGCACCGAGCTGCGTGCGCGGGGCATCTACAAGGCGCTGCTGTACCGCAGCGACAACCAGATCAACGGCACCTTCAAGCTGCCGGCGCGGCTCGGACTGGGCGAAGACCTGGGCCTGTACCGTTTCGACAAGCCCTTTCTGTCGGTCGGCATCAGCGACGTACGCGGCATCAGCAATGACCTCAAGCTGAACCTCAACGGCACCCAGTTGGGCTTCGCCCCCGGTAGCGGCGACGAGCGCTTCGGCGCTGGCGTGCATGCGCCATTGCCGAGCCTGGACAGCCAGGGCGGCCAGCTTCTCGAGTTCGCCTTCGACCTCAAACTGCAGGGTACCGAGCAGCTCAGCGTTACCCCGGTGGGTCGCGACAGTCAGGTTTCCTTGCGCTCCGACTGGCCGCACCCGAGCTTCGTCGGGGAATACCTGCCAAGCCAGCGCGAAGTCACCGAGCAGGGCTTTGTCGCGCAATGGCAGACCAGCTTCTTCGCCACCAATATGGAAGACGCGCTGCAAGAATGCGTGGACGAAGACAACTGCAACGGGCTCTCGGCGCGCACCTTCGGCGTCAGCTTCGTCGACCCGGTGGACCAGTACCTGAAAACCGAGCGGGCGATCAAATACGCGCTGTTGTTCATCGGCCTGACCTTCGCCGTGTTTTTCCTCTTCGAAGTGCTCAAGCGCATGGCGGTTCACCCGGTGCAGTACGCCCTGGTGGGGATGTCCCTGGCGCTGTTCTACCTGCTGCTGTTGTCGCTGTCCGAGCACATGGGCTTCGCCAGTGCCTATGCCCTTTCTGCGCTGGCCTGTGTGGCGCTGATCGGCTTCTACGTCAGCCACGTATTGCGCAGCTGGCTGCGCGGCTGCGCTTTTGCAAGCCTGCTGGGTGCGCTCTACAGCCTGCTGTTCGGCTTGCTCAGCGCCGAGGACTACGCCCTGCTGATGGGCTCGTTGCTGGTGTTCGGCGTGCTCGGTTGCGTGATGGTGCTGACCCGCAAACTCGACTGGTACAGCGTCGGCCGCAGCGCGCCGAGCAACCCCGCCACCCTTTGATCACCACGGGCGCGGCTGCGGTCGCGCCTGCCTGGAGGACCTGACCATGCGTTTTCTACTGCAATTTTCCGCCTGTTTCGCCCTTGGCCTGGTAGTCGCCACGTTGCTGCTGATCGGCCTGATGTTTTTCGGCCAGTTCAGCCTGATCGACGGCCTGATGTTTACTGGCAAGCCGCTGGCGCAACTGAGCCTGGCGCTGTTGCCGGAGGCGTTCTGGGTTGGGCTGACCGGCGTGGCCGATGCCGCGCAGAACAGCTCGGTGCAGTCCTTCCTGCAGCTGTGCGCTGCCATCGGGCAATGCGCCTTGCTGCTGGCGCTGGGATTTTTCCGTCTGTGGTACCGCGCATGAGCGGGTATGTCGGCTTGCGCGAGGATGCCCAGATCGGGCGGAACCTGACGCTGAGGATCGCCACTTTGTTTCCGCTGCGCCGGTTAATGCCGCCCCGCGCAAGGGCGATTCCCTTCGTAGGTTGGGTTGAGCGCAGCGATACCCAACAAAAATCGACGTCAATTGCCTGCAACCCAAGATAAAACCGGTGGCGCCGCTGTAGCCGACGCCACCGAACACCTCACTCAGGGCGCTTCAACTACTGCCGCCGGCCCCGCGCTTGCGGCTGAACGAACACTGCCACGCTGAGCGCCGGCACCTGGAACTGCCCGGCTTCGACCTTGGCCTCGCGAATCAGCGGGTCGGCGGAGGCGCGCTGCGTGGGATGCAGCTGGAAGCCCGGCTTGGCCCCAGCAACCGTTACCGTATCGGGCGTGGTATTGAAGATCACCATCAGCGCTTCGTGGCGCGGGTCGAGGTCGCGGCCCAGGTGACGGCCATCGTCCAGGCTGAAGGCGAGCACGCCGGGTTGCTGGTCGGGGCCGGTGTTGTGGAAGCGCAGGCGCCGGTCGATGTCGCGGGCGTTGTCGAGTTGGAACAGCGGGCTGCCGCTGCGGATGCGCAGCAACTCGAGGAACTGGCGCTTGGCCTCGAGGATGTCGCTGCTGGTCGGCTGGGCGCTGGGGTCGGCGATGATCTGCCGAATCAGCGACCAGTTGCCGCCATCCTTGTCTTCGCGCGGCAGGCCCTTGTTCCAGTTGTTGTCCTGGTAACTGAAATCCACCGCGTTGTACCAGTCGCCGGAATCGTAGCTGTCGCGCTCCATCGACTTGGAGCGCAGGATGTCCGAGCCCATGTGAATGAACGGCACGCCCTGGCTGAACAGCGGCACAGCGAGGCCAAGCAGTTGCAGGCGCACCCGCTGGGCGCTGCTCAGGGAACCGGCCAGCTTGTACTGGTTGATGTCCCAGAGGGTCTGGTTGTCGTGCTTGGACACGTAGTTGATGGTTTCCTGCGGGTCGAGCGTATAGCCGGCGGGCTGGCCGTTGTAATCCACCTCGGCACCCCGTTTCAGGCTGCCGTCGGCGCTCTCGAAGCGGTAATCGCGCAAGCCGCCGGCGATGCCGACGCGAATCAGGTCGGTCAACCGCAGCAGCTGTGCCTGTTCCGCGGCGCTGGCGCTGTTCAGCTCGTTGGGCAGCACGAAGAGGCCGTTGGCGAAGCCCTGGTTGAGGCGCAGGCTGGCGCCACCATCGAATGGCCCACCGCCGCGTACGGCGTCGCGCTGGCGGTCGTTGAAGGTGCCGATGCCGGTGCCAGCCATGTTGCGCTGGGTCGCGTTGATGCCGCGGGCGTCATCCGCCACTTCGCCAAAATTCCAGCCCTCGCCGTAGAAGTAGGTGTGCGGGTCGATGCGCTGCACCGCCTGGTAGGCCCGCAGCAAGTTGCGGCGCATGTGATGGCCCATCAGGTCGAAGCGAAAGCCGCCGATCTTGTAATCGCGCGCCCAGACCTGCAGCGAGTCGATCATCAGTTTTTCCATCATGCGGTGTTCGGACGCGGTGTTCTCGCAGCAGGTGGAACGCTCGACCTCACCGCTGACCGGGTTGCGCCGGTGGTAATAGCCAGGCACCAGCTTGTCGAGCACCGACTGATCGCCCAGGCCGGAGCCGTGGGTGTGGTTGTAGACCACGTCCATCACCGTGTTCAGCCCTTGCTGGGCGAGGGCCTGGACCATCGCGCGAAACTCGCGGATGCGCTGCACGCCTTCGGCATCGCTGGCGTAGCTGCCTTCCGGCACCGTGTAATGGAAGGGATCGTAGCCCCAGTTAAAGGCGTCGAAGGCGCGCAGATCGGCATGCAGCGCCTGGGCATCCGCGCTGGCGGGATCGAAACCCTGCAGCACCTCACGGATGGTCCCCGCGTTGCAGTAGCCGGCCCAGTTCTCGCGGGCGCTGGCGGACAGTTCGCAGAGTTTGCCGAAGGCGTCATCGAGCTCGACACGCTGGCGTGGGTCTTCGCTTACCGTGGCGATGTCGAAGACCGGCAGCAGCTGAATATCGGTCAGGCCGGCGTTGCGCAGGTCACGCAGGTGCTGCACGCCCTGGCCCTGTGGCTGAGCGAACGCCAGGTAGGTGCCGCGCTGGGCGGCGGGCAGGCTGCTATCGCTGGCGCTGAAGTCGCGCACGTGGGTTTCGTAGATCACCCGTGCTTCGGGTTTGCTGGCGCGCGGCGGGCGCAGCGAATCCCAGCCGCCGGGCTTGAGGTCGGCGTCATCGAGGTCGACCACCTGGGCGTACTGGCTGTTGCGCGACAGGCTGAGGGCGTAAGGGTCCGAAGTCATGCTGGTTTCCACCCGGCCGGTGCTCGGGTGGTAGACGCTGACTTCGTACTGGTAGTACTGGCGATCCAGCTGCTTGGGTGCATCGAAACGCCAGACGCCATGGCGCTCGCGCATCTCGACCGGAAAACCCCGCAGGCGCTGCTTGTTGCGGTCGAACGCGTGCAGGCGCACCCGCTGGGCGGTCGGCGCCCACAGGCGAAAGCGCACGCGGTGGTCGTCAACCCGCGCACCCAGCGCGCCGTCGTAGGCATACAGGCTGTCGAGCACGCCGGGCGTCTGCACCTGGGTGGCCGCGATAAGGCGCTCGTCGCTGTCATAGGCGAGCACCAGCAGCTGGCTTTTCAAGGCGTTGCGCAGGGTTTTGCCGCCGACGTCCAGGCGGTAGGCGGGTTGTTCGGCCAGGTGCGGAAACCTGCGTTTCAGCCGATCGCTGAGGGCGCCCGGTTGCAGGGCGATGGCGCGTCCGCCGTTGACACTGCGCTGCTCGGCATCAATGCGGATATCCGCAGTGGGCGAATAGCGCAGCTCCAGCCGCGCCGCCTGGCTGCTGCCATGCAGCACCAGGGTGTGCGCATCCAGCCAGTGGGCGCGAGCGCCTTCGATGGCCAGCGCGGCTTCGTTGATCGGGGTTGGCGAGAGCTGGGCGACGCCGCTGACGCTGAACACGCGCCGGCCCAATTCCTCGAAACGCCAGACCAGGTCACCACCGCCGAGGTCCTTTTCGTCGCCCTTGTGCATGATCAGGTTCAGGCAACTGGCATCGCTGCTCAACGGGATGCGGTACCAGGCGCCGTGTTCGGGGTCCACACCGGCGGGCGCCAGCGGCTGATCCCAACTGGTGCCGTCGCGTACGCCGGTGCATTGCAGGGTATTCCACAGGTGCGGACCCCAGCCGTCATACACGCCGTCGCTGCGCTGGTAATACAGCAGCGCCTCGTCGGGGCCGGGTTCGAGGGGCTCGGCAGTGGCCGTTGCGGCCAGGCCTCCGAGCAGCAGGGTGAGTAGGTAGCGCGGCAATCGGAGGTTGTGCATGGTTCGCTTCCCAGAGTTGTTTTTGTTGTTTGCACCACGCGTTGATTGTGGACAGCGCCTTGGTGAGGCACATCCTCTGTGGGACCATTTACAGGGGCGTAGGACGGGGAAGGAGAAGAGGCTGATAGCGTTGTGCCTGATCGGCGGGCCGTTACGGTAGAATGCGGCCCGGGCGTAAGCCCATGAACACTTGAAGGAGCAAGGATGAACCTCAACAAAGCGGCCTTGGCCCTCATCGCCCTATTTGAGCTGGGTCACGCCCACGCGGATGAGTGCCGTGACCAACTGCCGCAGATTTTACAGACGGTTTACGGCGGCGATGCAGTGGCGGCTCAAACAGTGGTTTGCAAGGTCTGGCCGGCGCAACCGCAGTTCACTTTGGTGGCGGTTCCTTTACCTAAGGTCCGTCATGAGGGCTATGGTGAAACCGATCTGGAAATCCTGGTGGTGAAAACTGATACCCGGCAAATCCAGGCACGGCGGCTTGAGCCGCATCTGCTGGATTGGGACGCGGTGTACGTAGATGGCATGGTCTTCGACACCGCGCTCTATCGTTTAAGTGAACAGCAGTTGGCCTTTGGCTTGCGCATTGATCGGCGAGGTAGCTCCCGCGCCAATCCCTTTTACGAAACTTCGCTACGTCTCTATCTTTTGAACGGCGATCAATTACAGGCGCCGCTCGAAAAATTGCTCGTCTCGGGTTCGTCTGGGGAGTGGGACACTCGCTGCACGGGTGAGTGGCATGATCGTACGGTAACCCTGGCTGTAGCCGAGCGCGCTGGTCGCGAGGGTTATAACGACTTGTTGCTCAGCGAGCGAAGTGTTCAATCACGCGCCGAAGAACGCGCCGAGGACTGCCTGAGCGTCGAGGAGCGAGTGACGAAGCGGCGTTATCGGCTGACCTATGGCGATCAGCGATATAGCGTCCCGTCCGAACTGCAGGTGCTGCAATGATTAACCGCAACGGCCGAATCGCCGTCGTTCAAGGTTTGTGGCCGATATCTGCTGTGGCTTAGCAACGATATAGCCGCCGGCGCCTTGCTTAGAGGCTCGTGAATACCATAGAAGTTTTCGCCTGACGCTGCGCGTGGCTTGGATATGGCTTCTTAGCCCTTGTTCGCCTGCCAGGGCAGCTTGGCCAGTAGTAGGACCAGCAAGCCGGTGAGGGTCAGGATGACGCCGAAGACGATGCCGATCATCCCTGCGCCGCCGGTCCACAGCGTAGTGCTGGCGATGGACGCCTGGTCGGGTTCGTCGGCGTCGTAACGCACGCTGACTCGCTCGCCGATCGCATAGTCACTGCTGGCGCGATCCTGCATGGCATCGGTGAAGGTCACCGTTTGCCCGTCTTCAGCGGTAAAGCGCACCACAGGGGCGACATGGGTGCGCCGGCCGCGGTTGGCGGTGGATGTGTCGTGGCCGATCACCACGCCCTCGACCGACTCGTCGAACAGCCAGGCGGCAAGGCTGTCACCCACCGCACTGAAACCGAAGTAGCCCATCAGCAAGCCACCGCCCACGAAGCACCAGGCCCAGATACGTACGAGTTTGCGGATCATCGGTAGTGGCGTCCTGGTGGCAGCGAGGTCGCCAATCCTATCTTCCGCTGCTACGCCAGGTTGGCGCGTCGGGTGGATTTGCCAAGGCCTTCACACTTCCCTCACTGCGGCGGCTGGGTGGCCTGCAGCGACGGCCGCTGGCTCACCTCGGCATACCAGCTAGCCAGCTGCGGGTAGCGCTGGCGCCAGTTCAATTCGGGTTGGCGGAAATCCAGGTAACCCAGTGCGCAGGCCACGGCGATGGCGGCGATATCGAACCGGCGGGCCAGTTCGGTGACGGCCTCGGCTTCCAGGTGCGCCAGGCCGCGCTCGATCTTGTCCTGCTGGGCAGCGAGCCAGTCGTCCCAGCGTTTCTCGGCGGGCCGCAGGAAGGTCTCGTAGCGGATCAGCACCGCTGCATCGAGCATCGCATCCGCCAGCGAGGCCAGGGTCAGCCGTTGCCAGCGTGCCGGACCATCAAGGGGAATCAAGGGCTGGCCGTCATGCTGGCGGTCGAGGTAATCGAGAATCACCTGGCTGTCATGCAGCACGCTGCCGTCGGCGAGGCGCAGCGCCGGAATTTTTCCGGCCGGGTTGCCGGCATTCACCAGCGCGTTGGGGCTGGTCGGGCTGACCTGCACGCTTTCCAGCGTCACCTGGTCCAGTTGGCCCGTCTCGCGCAACAGCAGCATGATTTTGCGCACGAATGGCGAAGTGGCCGAATAAAGCAGGGTCGGTTTGGCGGTGTTCATGCCGTGGCTCCTGTGGAAATGATTGGCTGGTAGGGGCGATTCAGCCGTTTTGCTGTGGCGCGCGCTTGCGCTTCCAATCCTGCGGTAGTGCACTGCCATGGCCGGCCATTACACCCTGATCGGCGAGGTTGCAGCCTGGCACTCGACCAAAGTCGAACTGGCGGTTGCAGGGAGGGCTGCTACGTTACAGGAGGTCAATAACAAAAATAATCAAGGAGTACCCCATGTCCGTCTCTAAGCAAGAGGCCGCGAAGGCCTATTGGAAAGACAACCTGCGGTTGATGCTGATATTGCTGGCCATCTGGTTCGCAGTGTCGTTCGGCGCCGGAATCCTGTTCGTCGATCAGCTCAATACCATTCAGTTCTTCGGCTTCCCTCTGGGCTTCTGGTTCGCTCAGCAGGGTTCAATCTATGTGTTCGTGGCGATGATTTTCTTCTACGTGTGGAAGATGAATCAGTACGACCGCAAACACGACGTCCACGAAGAATAAGGCGCCGAGCATGGATACCCAGACTCTGATCTACCTGATCGTCGGCGCGACCTTCGCGCTCTACATAGGCATCGCGCTCTACACCCGGGCGGGTTCAACCAGCGAATACTACGTTGCCAGCAAGGGTGTACACCCCATCGCCAACGGTATGGCCACTGGCGCCGACTGGATGTCGGCCGCCTCGTTCATCTCGATGGCGGGGATTATCTCCTTCGTCGGTTATGACGGCAGCGTGTACCTGATGGGCTGGACCGGCGGTTACGTGCTGTTGGCCATGTGCCTGGCACCGTACCTGCGCAAGTTCGGCAAGTTCACTGTGCCGGACTTCATCGGTGAGCGTTATTACTCGCAGACCGCGCGCCTGGTGGCGGTGGTGTGCGTGATCTTCATCTCCTTCACCTACGTGGCCGGGCAGATGCGCGGTGTCGGTATCGTCTTCTCCCGCTACCTGGAAGTGGACATCAACACCGGCGTGATCATCGGCATGGCGATCGTGTTCTTCTACTCCGTACTTGGCGGCATGAAGGGCATCACCTACACCCAGGTGGCGCAGTACTGCGTGATGATCTTCGCCTACATGGTGCCGGCGATTTACATCTCGATGATGATCACCGGCAACCCAATCCCGCAGCTGGGCTTCGGCAGTGACGTGATCGGCACCGATACATCGGTAATTGAGCGTCTCAATGGGCTGGGTGCAGAGCTGGGCTTTAGTTCTTACACCGATGGCACCAAATCAACCATCGATGTGTTCTTCATCACCATGGCGCTGATGGTGGGTACCGCCGGTCTGCCGCACGTGATCGTACGTTTCTTCACCACCCCGACCGTACGTGCAGCGCGCTCGTCCGCCGGTTATGCGCTGCTGTTCATCGCCATCCTCTACACCACGGCTCCGGCTGTTGCGGCGTTTGCCCGTACCAACCTGTTGACCAGCATTCCGGGCGTCAGCTATGCCGATGCACCGCAGTGGGTGAAGAACTGGGAGAACTCCGGCCTGATCGCCTGGCTGGATAAGAACAACGACGGCAAGATCCAGTACGGCCCAGGCGCGCCGTTCGCAGGTGCTCCAACCTTCGCCGCCGAGCGCGGTGCAAATGGCGAGCGCGTGGTGACCAACGCCGCAACCCCAGCCGCAACCGAGCTGTATGTGGACCGCGACATCATGGTATTGGCCAACCCGGAAATCGCCGGGCTGCCAGGCTGGGTAATCGCCTTGATCGCAGCCGGTGGTCTGGCCGCGGCGCTGTCCACCGCGGCCGGGTTGCTGTTGGTGATCTCGACCTCGATCTCCCATGACCTGCTCAAGAGCAACCTGGCACCGAACATCAGCGAGAAGGGCGAGCTACTGGCCGCACGCATCGCAGCCGGTGTGGCAGTGCTGGTAGCGGGGTTGTTCGGGATTTATCCGCCGGCCTTTGTGGCGCAGGTGGTGGCCTTCGCCTTCGGGCTTGCGGCAGCGTCGTTCTTCCCGGCCATCGTCATGGGGATTTTCTCCAAGAGGATGAACAAGGAAGGCGCCATCGCCGGTATGGTCGTCGGCTTGGCCTTCACCTTCAGCTACATCGTCTACTTCAAGTTCATCAACCCGGCGATGGATAACGCCGAACACTGGTGGCTTGGCGTATCCGCCGAAGGTATCGGTACTCTGGGTATGATCTTCAACTTCGTTACCGCGGTCCTGGTAGCCAAGTTCACGGCGGCCCCGCCAGAGCATATCCAGCACATCATCGAAGACATCCGCATCCCTCGTGGTGCTGGCGCTGCCATCGATCACTAAGTTGTACCTGTAAACACAAACGCCCCGGTTTCCGGGGCGTTTGCATTTTTTTGTTGTAAGGACGATGCGCAATAACTGGCGCTATAAATTGTGGATAAGCCTGTTGATATCTCTCTGAGACCCTTTATTCACAAGGGCTGAACCTTGATGCGCAACTCTTTGCGCAGCGCTGCGCAGAGAGTTGCGCACTTTTATGTGAGGCTCCGCACGTTGTGACTTTTCTTTATTTCGGGTCACGCTATCTGATTGAATTTTAACTGTTTTTATTAAATGGCACGCTTATCGCTCTAATCCTGGCTCCCGGATCATTAGATCCATGACCCAAGGCAAGGAAAGCACTCATGCCAACTCCCGCGTATCTGTCCCTCGAAGGCACCAAGCAAGGCCTCATCACCGCTGGCACCTTCACCGAAGATTCGGTCGGTAACATCTTCCAGGAAGGTCATGAAGACCAGATCCTGGTTCAAGCCTTCAACCACCAAGTCATCATCCCGCGCGACCCGCAGTCCGGTCAGCCGACTGGCCAGCGCGTACACAAGCCGCTGATGATCACCAAGGTCTTCGACAAATCCTCGCCGCTGATCTTCAACTCCCTGACCTCCGGTGAGCGTCTGTCCAAGTGCCGTCTGGAGTGGTATCGCACTTCCTCCACCGGTACTCAAGAGCACTACTTCACCATCGAGCTGGAAGATGCCGTGATCGTTGACGTGCAGTCGCGTATGCCGAACTGCCAAGACCCGAACATGGCGCACTTCACTCACTTGGAAGACGTTTACTTCACCTACCGCAAAATCGTCTGGACCCACGAAGTCTCCGGTACTTCCGGTTCCGACGACTGGCGTACCCCGATCGCCAGCTAAGTTGGTGGTCGTGCGGTAATCACGTCGGCCAGGCATAGTCCTGGCCGACGTGTTTCAGCGAGGCCGACCGTGCCACGCGCCCCTGGCAATGCCGGAAAAAGTCGAATGCGCACGTTCACCCAGGCAACCTCTGGGTTAAAACGGCTGCGCCAGCTGCATCGATCGACGTTCGACGCTCGACTCATGGAACGAAAGAAGAGGAACAACGAATGTTCGCCCCTGCCAACCAGACCCATTTCAGCCTCAGCATCGAAGGCGTCAGTCACGATCTGCAGGTACTCGAATTCACCGGTCGCGAAGCGATCAGTCAACCCTTCGAGTTTGAACTGGAACTGGTCAGCGAACGTCCTGACCTCGACCTGGAGAGCCTGCTGCATCAGTCGGCATTCCTGACGTTCTCCCAAGCCGGCAACGGCATCCACGGGCAGATATACCGCGTCGCCCAGGGCGAATCCGGCAAGCGCCTGAGTCGCTACCACGTGACCTTGCGCCCGCAGCTGGCCTACCTGGCGCACCGCACCAACCAACGAATCTTCCAGCACCTGACGGTAGAGAAGATCATTAGCCAAGTGCTCGAAGAGCACGGCATCCAGGCCAATGCCTACCAATTCCAACTCGGCTCGATCTACCCCGAGCGCGAGTACTGCGTACAGTACGACGAATCCGATCTGCACTTCGTTCAGCGGCTGTGCGAAGAGGAAGGGATTCATTACCACTTCCAGCACAGCGAGCAGGGCCATGTGCTGGTCTTCGGCGACGACCAGACGCCCTTCCCGAAACTAGCGCCCACGGCCTACCAACAAGACAGCGGGCTGGTTGCCGATAAGCCGGTGATCAAGCGCTTCGGCGTGCGCGTGGAAACCCGCACCAGCCGGGTGACCCGCCGCGACTACGACTTTGAAAAGCCCAAACTGCTGCTCGAAGCCGAGGTCAAGAGCGCGTTCACGCCTGACCTCGAGGATTACGACTACCCCGGCCGCTTCGTCGAGCGCGAGCGGGGCAAACACCTCAGCCAGCGCGCCCTGGAGCGCCATCGCCACGACTTCGAACAGGCTCACGGCGATGGCGACCAGACGCTGCTAGTCAGCGGCCACTTCCTGGCGCTGACCGAGCACCCGCGCGCCAGCTGGAACGACCTCTGGCTGCTCACCGAAATCCACCATGAGGGCAAGCAGCCGCAGGTGCTGGAAGAATCTTTGACCAGCCATACCGAGGCCAGCGACGACTTCCAGCAGGGCTACCGCAACCGCTTCACCGGCACGCCCTGGACCGTGCTGTATCGGCCGCCGCTACACCACCCGAAACCACGCATCCTCGGCAGCCAAAGCGCCGTGGTCACCGGCCCCGTCGGCGAAGAGATTCACTGCGACGAGTACGGCCGAATCAAAGTGCAGTTCTTCTGGGATCGCGAAGGCCAAGCCGACGACAAAACCAGTTGCTGGCTGCGCGTGAGTTCAAGCTGGGCCGGCGACCGCTACGGCGCTATCACCATCCCGCGCATCGGCATGGAAGTGCTGGTCACCTTCCTCGAAGGCGACCCCGACCAGCCCCTGGTCACCGGCTGCCTGTACCACGCCGAACACGTCGTGCCTTACGACCTGCCAGCGAACATGACCCGCAGCGTATTCAAGACCCTCAGCAGCCCCGGCGGTGGCGGCTACAACGAAATACGCATCGAAGACAAAAAGGGTGCTGAGCAGGTCTACATCCACGCCGAGCGCGACTGGGACGAGAACATCGAGCACGACCAGAAAATCCGCATCGGCAACGAACGCCACGACACCGTCGAAGCCAACAGCTACAGCGAATTCAAGGCCGAAGAACACCGCACTACCCACGCCGACCGCAAGAGCGAAATCAAAGCCAACGACCACCTCACCGTCGGCAACAACCAACACATCAAGATCGGCACCGGCCAGTTCGTCAACGCCGGCAGCGAGATCCATTTATCCAGCGGTCAGAAAGTCGTGCTCGAAGCCGGCAGTGAACTGACCTTCAAAGCCGCCGGCAGCTTTATCAAACTCGACGCCAGCGGCATCACCCTGGTCGGGCCGATCGTCAAGATCAACTCGGGCGGTAGCCCAGGCAAGGGCTCGGGTGCGGCGCCGGTGTTGCCAGGCAAGGTCAAGCCGGCGGATGCGGATGTGCCGGGCGCAATACTCAAACAACGCCTGCGCGAAGATGTCCCGATTGTGGAGCTGTGTCAAAAGCCCAAGGGAGGGACACCCCTGCAATGCCCGCTTGCTGATTGCCCGTGTAGAGAGGCCATGAATGCAGGAGCGGACGCATGACGAATGCTCAGAGTTGGCTGTTGCTCGAATACAGGGACGATCTGCCGGAGAAACTCTACCGCTTAGGCGAAAATCCCGATCCGTATCGCCTGTTCGACGGTACTGAGCTCGCACCCTGCGTGGATCAAAGCCCCTTGCTGGTCAGCGTTGCGGAAAATCCCTCCCTTATGGCCGACTTCCTCGCGCAGCCACATGACTGGGCTGGTCTGCAGATCGACAGCGCTCAGCCTTTGTCCAACGTATTGCAGCACTTGCGGCATATTCTTTTTATTGGTTTCGACGGTTCGCGAAAGGGCGTTCTGCGGTACTCCAACCCACGAACCGCGAGCTACTTTTTCCCAGCTCTCGAAGGAGGGGATTTGGCCCTCTGGCTCGGCCCTATCCGCAGGTTAAGTTGGTATGGCGCTACCTGGCGCGAAAGCGCAGACCAGCAGGCCCTTTGGTACAGCCAGGAGAATCCGCACGCTGATCAGTGGCGGGCAATCGCTGGGCGAAAATCCTTTGTTTTAGATGAGGGCCAAGCGCAAGCCTTACAACGTCAACAAACCGAGAAGTTCCTATTTCACTGGTGGCAACAGCAATCCAGTCTTTCCTTTGCCGAGGCTTCCAGTTACCTGGAAGAAGGCATGACGAGCGGTTTTCTTTCGGCGGACTCACTGAGTACGTACTTAGCGATTCGCAGTGACCACCGGGGTGCCACTCCACCGCCCCGGCTGCCACAAGGTAGTGATGAAGTTCGCCTTAACCACCTCAAAACCAGCCTGGAACGCAGCGCGACCGACAAGGAAAGCCACGCATGAGCGCAAATGTTTGCTCCCTGAGTGCAGGCGCCGCCTGTGAGCCCGCCAAATTCATCGTTCAGGTCGTTGGTAAAAACCACCCGGAGAGCCAGCGCCTGGTTATCTATGACGAAACCGGACGCGAACAACAGGAGTGGCTGACCAAGCAGGACAAGCCCGAGCTACAAGAAAGCCCTAGCTTCAGCAGTGTTTTGCATGTGTGGGACTGGGAGAGTCAGCCCAAACGCCACCTATGGCTTGAAATTGCTGCCAGCGAAGGCGGGCCAATTCGCATTCCGCTACTCGACGATGTTCGCCCCACACCGCGTCAGGACGAGCATCAGCAGCAGTGGAATCAGATCGTACCCACAGTGCCCATGACGGCTTTGCCCGGCAGTAAAAGCTTCTATGATCTGGGCACCCCGGTTTTATTGCGCAGTGGCTATATCTACGTGTTCTATCGGAACGCTCTTTGGCGTGAACTGGAAGTGCGGGTCAAGGACGATAAAACCACCTACCACGACGTTCATGTCGAGCGTTATCGACAAGGCAAAGCGTTCAAAATCGGTGCACGCAAAGCCACTGGGCAAGCTCTAGATGACATCTGGTTGCCAGCGCAGTGGAACAACACGCAACGAACCGATTTGCAGCTGTGCTTTTCAGAGGTGCAACTCAGCGCTGCTCGTCTCAAGCGCCTGGAGCAGGATAAGGGCTTACGCAAACAGCGCTGCCAAAGCCCCGACTTGCGAGTTTCTCAGCGTGGGTTTAAGCGCCTGTACGAGGGCCAGCCCAACGGTAAGGACATGCTTGAGGCCTTTGCAGCTTTTAATGTGCGTGACTACGCCAACCAGAGCGCGGTGGCTAAAGCGCGAGTGGTACGGCTTAATCTTGAAATCAACGCCTTCCCAGTGAGCGTGGCGGCACCACAGCGCGTCCGTGAGCCAGGGTATGAGCGGCTGCTGGATCACCCGGGCCGGTATATTTGCGACCTCAGTGGTCAGTTTCCGGTCCAGAGTAAAAAGGCCGCCCAGGCTTACCTCGATAGCTGTGAGAAGGGCACGCCGCAAGAAGATACTCGCTTGCTTGAACTTGAGGCGTGGAGCGATTGCCTGGCGACGCTCGTCAAGTCCAAGCAGCCTGCGAGCAGCGATAAAGACACTGCCTCGGATGGAGCGGTGCTATGGGAAGCCCAGGCCGCGACAACCGATGTGCTAAGCAGTGCGCGCAGTCGTCAGCTTTGTGGCGTGTTGCTGGATGACCATATGCACCGCATGCGTCATCTGTTGTCACGTATCACGGGCCTGCAAAATACCCTGGCGTTTTGCGCACAAAGGGCTTCCCTGCATCGCAACCACGGCAGTGCCTTATTGCTACAACAGTTGGTGGTGCCGAACAGTTTGCAAGGGCAGCGCAACCCATTGCACCAGGCGCTGGAAAAGATCAACGAGCAAGGCAGGCGTGATATCAACCGCTGCACCGCGACCCCAGAACGAATCCTACTGTGGCGCGAACTGGCTTACATGCAGGACAACCTGAGCGACTACCTGGGCAAGAGCGACTACCAACAAACCCTGGCCGACCACCTGAGCCTGGATGGCTTTGACTACCTGGCGGCCTCGTTTGCCATTACCAGCTTGCTGGCCGCGCTTGCCGCCAGCCCTGCGCAGAGCGATCCGTTGGCGGTGAACAGCGATCTGACCGACGCTCTCAAGGGTTATAGCCTCTACAGCCCGAAAGCCAGCCAAGGTCAGGTGTTTCTCAGCAAGCTGGCCAATAATCCCCAGCACCCGCTGTACAGCATGCTCTGGCCAACCCTTGATCTGGATACGCTCTACGCCCCCTATCAGGCACCTGCAAAGAAGGAAGAGAACCAGGGCGATGGGCGCTTTCGGGCAACGGAATTAGCCCAATTTGAAAGCCAGGGCGCACCTGCGGCTAAACCTGACGACACGCTGGATACGAGCGTGCTGATTGGCTTGATGGCCTCCGGCAGTTTAAACAGCACGCTAACCGTACAGCTCAAAGCAGGTGCAAGCGCACTGGTAAGTCTCTATGAGCGCATCCAGGGCGCGGTCGATACCGCGCAGGCTGCAGTGGACAGCGCCAGTGGCGCCCTAAAACCCATACAAAAAGACGCCCAAGCCAGTGCCCGTAAGCATGCACAAGCCAACCAGGCATATGAGCAGCAGCGCACTGCACTCGCCAGCCAGGGCCGACGAATCAATGTGACCCTGCATGGCCAGGGGCTCGGCTTATTGCGCAGCACCTTGCCGCAGTTGTTTGGCGGGGCTGTGTTTATCCGCAGTGGGCGGGTCAATGTTCGGGAACATTATGTGTTTGGTCTGGAAGACCTGCCCAGCGCTCCGGCGCATCGCCCCACGCGCTTCTATGGCCAATACCTGGATGCCGAGGGCAATTTGCTGGCCACCACCAACGGGCGGCAGGCCGCCCGCGCTGGCCTTGATCAGACCAGTGACCATGTACTGGTGGCCATCCCCCGCAACAGCGCGACCGCCCGCATGATCAGAGCCTTGAACCAACAGTTCAATCAGGCCAGTCAGGCCGCCGCTCAAACCCAGGCCACCCAGGCCCGCCTGGTGCGCGCCGAAGGCGTGCTGCAGGAGGCGGTCGATGACCTCTCTGCCCGCAACGGTTCCAGGGCCTACCGGGTGCTTAACGCCAGGCCCTTTGCTGCTGGAGTGCTGATGCTGGAGCTTTGGAATGTGCGGACGGAGTGGAATTCATATCAGGCGAATCTGCAGGAGAAAAGCCAATCAAGAGCGCGCTGGGGGCTAGGAGGGGCTGCCCTTGATCTTGTGATTGCCATGGAAGCTTTGACCGTCAAGTTCGTCAGCAATCAGTCTATTTTGGCTTCAGCACGCAAGGTGTTGTTTACGTTTTCCGACGATGCCGCTGGCCGTATATGGGGCTCTACACTCGGGCCGAAATTCGCCAAAGAATTTACCGGCCGTCTGATCGGCCAAACTGTTGCAGGCTTTATATTCCTCGGCCTTAACCTGTACGACGCCTGGTATGCCTGGCAGTGGGGCGACGAGGCCATGTGGGGTTACCTGCTGATGGCCGGTGGTGGCGCGGTGGGGGTGGCCGCCGGGCTATTTACCGCCGCGCCGGTGTTGGGTCTTACCCCTCTGGGTTGGGTAGCCTTGATCATGATAGTCGCGGGTGCCGGAGTGGCATATTGGCTCAGCAGCAACCCAATCGAGGACTGGATGACCAACGGACCTTTCGGCAGCAGCGATAAAGCCGCCACAGCGCACTTGCGTGACCCGCAAGAGGCCTTCTACCGCTTGCTCGGGTTGTTCGCCGGCATCCGTATCCAGGTCAGCCAGAATCCCGACTACGACCCCAGGGCCAAGCTGGATGCCCATGCGGCTCTGCCCTATAGCATCAGTACAGCCACCACCTTGGTGCGTATCGAAAGCAACCTGCCGGGGCTGGTCGGGCAACTGGGTAGCCTCAACCTCAAGAGTGAGGCCCGCCTGCGTACCACAACCTCAACCTCCAGCCGCGGCGGCAATGTCGAGAGTTCGCGGGTCGGTGCCATCGCAAAACCTGTGGCACAGCGACCCTGGCCCAACGCGCTGGAACTCTACTTCACCACGCCAGCCACGCAGCAGCGCACGGATATGGGTTACTTGCACCGCATCTCGTACAGTTGGGCGGTCAAGGCGCAGTTCCAGTTGACCGACGCGAACGGTAAAACCTGGTACTTTCCGGCACCTTCGCCAAAAACAGTGGTGCTGGCGAGCGAAGCGCATAAACAACCCGATTTCAGCGATAGCGAGCAGCCCTTCTGGGCCAGCGAATAAGCCTTGGATACTCCACACGTGGCAAACGACAACACCTACTACGCCAGCACGGCCTATAGCCCGGCCTGCATCCCCGACCAGCCCCCATCGAGCGAGCGCTCCTGGCTGCGCAAGCTTGGGGCCAGCCGCCTGCCATGGGGCCGCACACAGGAGGTGGCACCGGAAAACATCATGACCGACCCAACCCCCAAGAGCATGCGTTTTTGGGAGCAATTCGATAAGAAGCGGGAAGAAGAAAAGGCCCTGGGTGCCTATAAAAAAAGGCCCATGGAAGGCGTTGAGTTGCACGGTGTCTTTGACCACGAGTGTTTTCGTTATGCGCTGTTGTCCAAGCGTTCGCATTTCTGGATGTATTTAAGTGGAGGGGGGCGATTTCTATTTTTTTTAGGAACAGCTCTTTTTATATTTGTTTATATTGCCGAGCTGAGCATCGTAAAAAACACATCTTGGCTAGAAACTACGGCTTCCTTTCTACCAACATTGCTCATGTTCTCCGGGGTGCCGTTGGCCTGTTGGGCCCTTGGCACATTAGTAATCCACAAATTCCCCCACTTATGGTTTAAGCCCTCTCGCGGCCCTATCTGGGAGCTCAACCGACGTACTGGCTTGGTCACTGTTTTCGACTACGACAATAACGGCGAGTACAAGCAAAACGGCACTATTGGTGAAATCACCGCGCCTTTCTACGAGTTTGACGCCTATCTCAGCACCTCGCCGGACCGCCAAGGCTTGCCGATGAACTTTCTTTATCTGGCCCACCGCTACCGCGATATCACCATTAATTTTGCCTCCCTGATGGCACCAGACCGCCTCCCGCAACCGCCATTGGCCCTGTGGGATTTTTTACAGAACTATATGGATATCAGCCGACCTTTGCAGGAGCTGCCCTGCTTCGAGAAATGCCGCCACCTCGACCCGGTCACCGCCGCGCATGATCAACAGACGGCGCGCGCACCGCGTTACTGGATCGACATGGCCGACGAGACCTTCGAGGCCAAGCTGAAAGAGATGTCCGGCCGCATCCACCTTATCGACACCATGCACCGCCCCAACCTGATGGCGCGGCATGTCGAGTATGTCGACTGAGAGTAAGTCGCGATGGGGTACTTTCCGGCACCCTCGCCGAAAACCGTGGTGCTGGCGAGCGAAGCGCACAAACAACCAGATTTCAGCGATAGCGAGCAGCCCTTCTGGGCCAGCGAATAAGCCTTGGATATCCACACGTGACGAACGACAACACCTACTACGCCAGCACGGCCTATAGCCCGGCCAGCATTCCCGACCAGCCCCCATCGAGCGAACGCTCCTGGCTGCGCAAACTCGGAGGCAGCCGACTCCCCTGGGGGCGCACCCAGGAGGTGGCGCCGGAAAGCATCATGACCGACCCTACCCCCAAGAGCATGCGCTTCTGGGAAGAGTTCGATAAAAAGCGGGAAGAAGAAAAAGCCCAGGGCACCTATAAGAAAAGGCCTATGGAAGGCGTTGAGTTGCACGGTGTCTTTGACCACGAGCGTTTTCGTTATGCGCTGTTGTCCAAACGCTCGCATTTCTGGATGTATTTATGTGGGGGGGCGGTTTCTTTTTTATCTCAACATTTTTTTATCTGTTTTTACCTATCTTGTTGCAGTTACTCAGTCGTATGAGCCTTGGGTGGATACAACAATAGATGTTGCTCCATTTTTTGCTTTTCTTTTGGGTACCCCTCTATTTTGCTGGGGCCTTGGTTCATTAGTTATCAACAAGTTTCCTCGTTTATGGTTTAAGCCCTCTCGCGGCCCTATCTGGGAGTTCAATCGACGTACCGGACTGGTCACCGTGTTCGACTACGACAATAACGGCGAATACAAGCAAACCGGCACTATTGGTGAAATCACCGCACCCTTCTATGAGTTCGACGCCTACCTCAGCACCTCGCCGGACCGCCAGGGCTTGCCGATGAACTTTCTTTACCTGGCCCACCGCTACCGCGATATCACCATCAACTTCGCCTCCCTGGTAGCCCCAGACCGCACCCCGCAACTGCCATTGGCCCTGTGGGATTTTGTGCAGAACTATATGGATATCAGCCGGCCCTTGCAGGAGCTGCCCTGCTTCGAGAAATACCGCCACCTCGACCCGGTCACCGCCGCGCATGACCAACAGACAGCGCGCGCACCGCGTTACTGGATCGACATGGACGACGAGACCTTCGAGGCCCTGCTGAAAGAGATGTCCGGCCGCATCCACCTTATCGACACCATGCGCCGCCCCAACCTGATGGCGCGGCATGTCGAGTATGTCGACTGAGAGTAAGTCGCGATGGGGTACTTTCCGGCACCTTCGCCGAAAACCGTGGTGCTGGCGAGCGAAGCGCACAAACAACCAGATTTCAGCGATAGCGAGCAGCCCTTCTGGGCCAGCGAATAAGCCTTGGATACTCCACACGTGGCAAACGACAACACCTACTACGCCAGCACGGCCTATAGCCCGGCCAGCATTCCCGACCAGCTCCCATCGAGCGAGCGCTCCTGGCTGCGCAAACTCGGAGGCAGCCGACTCCCCTGGGGGCGTACCCAGGAAGTAGCGCCGGATCATTTTTTGAGGGATGACACGCCAGAAGATATGCGCTACTGGGAGCAGGTCGATAAAAAGCGTGAAGAAGAAAAGGTCCTAGGTACTTATATAAAAAAGCCCATGGAAGGCGTTGAGTTGCACGGTGTCTTTGACCACGAGCGTTTTCGTTATGCGCTGTTGTCCAAGCGCTCGCATTTCTGGATGTATTTATGTGGGGGGGGGCGCTTCATATTTTTCTTGGTTACAACAATTCTATTAATCATGTTTTTATTTGAGTTACTTGATAATAAGTATTCCACATCTTTAGAAATGGCAATTTCTTATTTGCCTACATTTTCAATTTTTTCGGGTTTGCCATTGGCTTGCTGGGGCCTTGGCGCACTAGTTATCCACAAATTCCCCCGCTTATGGTTTAAGCCCTCTCGCGGTCCTATCTGGGAGCTCAACCGACGTACTGGCCTGGTCACTGTTTTCGACTACGACAATAACGGCGAGTACAAAAAGAACGGCACCATTGGTGAAATCACCGCGCCTTTCTACGAGTTTGACGCCTATCTCAGCACCTCGCCGGACCGCCAGGGCTTGCCGATGAACTTTCTTTACCTGGCCCACCGCTACCGCGATATCACCATCAACTTCGCCTCCCTGGTAGCCCCAGACCGCACCCCGCAACTGCCATTGGCCCTGTGGGATTTTGTGCAGAACTATATGGATATCAGCCGGCCCTTGCAGGAGCTGCCCTGCTTCGAGAAATACCGCCACCTCGACCCGGTGACCGCCGCGCATGACCAACAGACAGCGCGCGCACCGCGTTACTGGATCGACATGGACGACGAGACCTTCGAGGCCGAGCTGAAAGAGATGTCCGGCCGCATCCACCTTATCGACACCATGCACCGCCCCAACCTGATGGCGCAGCATGTCGAGTATGTCGACTGAGCATGGGTTGCGATGGGGTGCGTTCTCCGCACTATCCCGGCCCAATGTCATGGTGGAACATATTCTGATACAGCGTTAATTCACTCCCTATAACTTATATGAGTGCAATAAACCTTGAAGTTTACTGACGAAGTACAACAAATTCTGAATGGTCCTATCAATGCTGGCGTGCCCTGCGCAACCAAGTCGCTGACGCATGATCAGGCGGTCATTTTCAGCTTTTGGTTGATGATGGCTGGTAACGCATTTCTTCTGTATTTGCGTGGTGATCTGGCGGTGTTTTTGGTGACGGTGATTCCAATCGTCGCAATAGCGATGGTGATCCATTGGCTGACATCGCCTGAGCCGCTTAGTAGCACCCTGAGGATGGAAGTATCCCTGGCCAAGGACTGTTTCAGGTTGGCTGCTCACTTGCGGCTTAGCGATAGCCAGAATAGTAAGGACTTCAAGGTCAACGAGCAGATTCGATTGGCGCAGATCAAAGCCATGCATCCCTTCGTATTTAATGGCTGGTTATTTTGCAAAGCCCGAGGGTTTCTGCTGGAGCTGCATGACGGCAACGCCTTCTTTATTGCGCTCAAGGGTAAGAAGAACGAGGTTGACCGTTGTGTAGAACAACTCAACAGCGCCTTGCAGGGCTCGGCCATAGCGATGGGCAGACTAAGGACATTTCAGCGCTAACGGTTCTTCCCTCATCCCCAAGCCAGTCCCCCGTGAACATGGAACAGTAACGGCGAACGCAGCGGCTGCCGGGGAATTGGTACCTGCCACGCCACAAAACGTGACCCACATCTCGCTTCGACGCGGCTTATATCACCGACAATGCCGCGCCGGCCGGGACGCTGCTGCCTCTCGGCCACTCCATTGCCTCAATCCTCAAGGACGATGACCATGAAACTGCAACTCTCCCTTTCCGCGCTCGCGCTCGCCACCCTGCTTTCCGGCTGTCAGAACATGAGCCCCGACGCCATGCTGAACACCGGGCTGCAAGCCATGCAGGCTGCCACGCTCAGCGACGCTGAAGTAAAGGCCATGGCCGACGATGCCTGCGTGCAGATGGACGCCCAGTCGCCAATCGCGCCAGCCGACAGCACGTATAGCAAGCGCCTGGAGACAATCGCCAGCAACCTCGGCAGCCAGGTCAACGGCACCCCGATTACCTATAAGGTTTACCTGGTCGACGAGGTCAATGCCTGGGCCATGGCCAATGGTTGCGTGCGCGTGTACAGCGGCCTGATGGACCTGATGAACGACAACGAAGTGGAAGGCGTGCTGGGCCACGAGATGGGTCACGTTGCCCTCGGCCACACCAAGAAGGCCATGCAAGCGGCCTACGCCACTTCGGTAGCCCGTGGCGCCATTGCCTCATCTGGCAACAGTGCTGCAGTGGCGCTGTCCAGCTCGCAACTGGGCGATTTGGGTGAGGAGCTGATTAACGCGCAGTTTTCCCAGTCCCAGGAAAGCGCTGCCGACGACTTTTCTTTTGATCTGCTGAAGCAGCGCAACATTCCGCTGCAAGGTCTGGCCAGCGCCTTCGACAAGCTGGCTCAGCTCGGCGGCGGCGACAGCAGCATGTTTGACTCCCACCCAGGCTCGGCCGACCGCGCCGCGCATATCCGCGAGCGCATCGCTGCCAGCAAGTGATTCACGAAGGGGCCGCAGTAGCGGCCCCATTTGTTTCAAGAGTGGGCACCGCGGGGCGGCACGCACGGGCGAAACGCCTACTGATCAACTACCGTCATCCTGCCTGGTTGAATCACTATGGGCGGCACTTTCCTAGAAGCGAAAAGTCTCGAATGCGGTTCTATAAGAACCGCAACTCGGTTTAACGCTTATGGACTTGCCCCCGCAGCAACGGCCAGCAACCAAGCACGGCGGGGAGGGTCAGACCGGCCCAGGCGATGGCGTCCCATGGGCCGTCGCCGAGCAGGGCGCTGATCAGGCCCACTGCGCTTAGCAGGCCGATCAGTAGCGGCAGGGCGAAGGTCGAGCGGCGCCAGTTCATTGGCTGGCTTCCGCGGGTTCGAGGCGTTTGGCGGACGAGCGCTGGCGCACCCACCAGAGGTACAGGCCACTGCCCAGCACGACGATGGTCAGCACATCCAGCACGGCCCAGAGAATTTTCATCGGCATGCCGCCGTAGTCGCCGAAGTGCAGCGGTTGCGACATGGACAGCGCATCCATGTACCAGGGGCGCTCGGCGACGGCGGTTACTGCAAGGGTGCGCGCGTCGATCAGCACCGGTGTCCACAGGTGGGAGGTCAGGTGACTGCTGCCTTTCATGAACACGCTGTAATGATGCTCGCTGGAGAAGCGCGTCCCGGGGAAGGCGATGAAGTCCGCTTGCATGCCGGGCGTGGCGGCCGCGGCGATTTCCAGCACACCATTCACTGGCGCGCGCTGGGTGAGCGGCGGAGCATCGCGGTAGGGCTCGATCATCGCGGCGAGGGATTCGGTGCGCCAGGCGGAGATCAGCAGGTCGGCGCAGGCGCTGATCACGCCCGTCACGCCAACCACCAAGGCCCAGGTCAGGGTGACGATGCCGATCAGGTTATGCAGGTCCAGCCAGCGGGTGCGGGCGGATTTCTGCCGGCGCACTTCGGCGAACCGCAGACGGCGCATAAAGGGTGCGTAGAGCACCACGCCGGAAATGATCGCCACGACGAACAGCAGGCCCATGAACGCCAGCAGCAGCTTGCCCGGCAGGCCGGCGAACATGTCGACGTGCAGGCGCAGGATGACCATCAGCACGCCACCGTTGGCGGCTGGCATTGCCACGGCTTCACCATTGCGGGCGTCGAGCATGAAGGTGTGCGAGGAGTTGGGCTCGGTGCCGGCAGTCGCGGCGGTGATGGCGATCACGCCATTGGCTTCGTCCTCGTCATAGCCCAGGTATTGGATGACCTCGCCCGGCCGGTGGCGCTCGGCGGCGTCCACCAGTTGTTGCAGCGACAGGTGCGGCATACCGTCTGGCAGCTCGCGAAGCTCGGGCGCTTCGCCGAGCAGGTGTTCCAGTTCGTGGTGGAAGATCAGGGGCAGTCCGGTCAGTGCCAGCATCAGCAGGAACAGGGTACAGATCAGGCTGGTCCAGGTATGCACGGAGGACCAGCGGCGGATGGTGGTGGCTTTCATGGTCATTCCCAAAGCAAGGCCGGTCGGTCACCGGCCGTTGCGACTGCGGGCGTGGGCCCAGGTTTAGAACTCCAGCTGAGCAGAGAAGGTCAGGGTACGTGGTGCGCCCAGGTAGGAGCTGCTCAGCCAGTATTCCTTGTTCGCCAGGTTGCTGACGTTGGCGCGCAAGGTGAGGGCGTTGTCGGCGTTGAGCTGCGCGCGATAGCGAGCGCCTGCATCGAAGGTGGTGAAGGATGGCAGGCTATGGAGGTTGGCCTCGTCGCTGTATTGCTTGCCGGTGTAGTAGGCACCGCCAGTCAGGGCCAGGCCAGGCATCGCGTTAAGGTCGTACTCGGCGTACAGCTTGGCCAATTGAGAGGCGACGTTGGTCGGCTTCTGCCCTTCGCTGGCTGCGCCACCCGAGTCCTTCACCTGCGGATCAAGCAGGGTCACACCGCCGACCAGGGTCAGCTCGGGCAGCACCTTGCCGGTGATGCCGAGTTCCAGGCCATTGTTTTCCTGGCGACCGTCCTGCACGTAGTAGCCGGCATCGTTGATATGGGCATTGGGCTTGTCGATGTTGAACAAGGCCAGGGTCAGCAGGGTTTCGCCGACGGTGGCTTTGACGCCCACTTCGTATTGCTCACTGACCAGCGGCGCCATGGCTTCGTTTACGTTGAGAGCATTCCAGGGCGCTAGACCACCTGCCTGCAAACCTTCGATGTAGCTGGCATAGGTGGTCAACCAGGGTTGTGGCTTGTAGATCAGCGACATATTCGGAGATGTCTTCGCCTTTGCGTTATTGATGTCAGCGCTCAAGGTTTCAATGCGCGTGCGGGTCAGGCCAAGAATGCTCGACCACTGCTCGTTGAAGGTGATCACGTCACCGATCAACAGGTTGTCCGACTGCGTGCGAGACGCCAGGCGCTGGTCGCCCTGGCCGATATCGGCGGAAAAGTCCGGTTTGGCAATCTGCGGGTGCTCGCCGTAGGGCACGTTGATACCCATATCGCGGCCATATACCCCTGCATCGGTGTAATTACGCACCCGCGCCACATTGCCCTGATAGCCGAACGTGGTCTTGTGCTGAATGCTGCCGGTGGCGAACTCGGCGTCAAGGAACAGATAGCCCGAGGTCTCCTCAGTTTCCACCGGGGCAAAGGCATACAACGGCTGGGTGTAAGAACCGGTCGGCGTGGCGAGCTCAACGGTCGGACCGGTGTACGCGTATTCCTCGGTGAACTGGGTGTACGCCAGCGCGCCGCGCAGGGTGAAGGTGTCATCCAGGCGCCAATTGAAACGACTGCCAATGCGGTCATGCTCGCTGTCGGAGAACGCCCAACGCTGGCTGTACAGCTTGTCGTTGTCGAGGTCCTTGGCGTCCGGGCGGCGGGCCTGGTCGGCGAAATACCAGTAGCTGGTCAGGCCGCGGTTTTCGGTCTTCTTGTGCGAGGCATCGAACTGGATCAGCAGGTCGTCACTGACGTTCCAGTCCAGCGCAACGCTGATCATGTCCCGGCGGCGCTTCTGCAGATCGATGGCGGTCTCGCCATCCTGGGTCAGCAGGTTGACGCGGTAGGCGAACACGCCGGCGTCGTCGAGCGGCCCGCCGAAGTCGCCGTGCAGGTAATAGTTTTCGCCACCCGCATTGCCGAGCGTCACGCTGTTGTAGCGCTCGTAAGTCGGACGCTTGAGTACGTAATTGACCAGGCCGCCAGGGCTGGCCGGCCCGTACAGGAAGCCACTCAGGCCGGTGAGGACCTCGAGCTGCTGCATTTCTTCGATGAAGTTGCCACCGTCGTAGCTGTTGCTGAAGCGCAGGCCGTCATTGGCGATGCTGAGGTTCCCGGAGCCGCTGAAGCCGCGCATGCTCACCGCGCTGGCATAGCCGGCGGTGGTCGGTGAGGTGAATTGGGTGGAGGCGTTGAGCTTGAACACGTCATCGAGCGAGGTGGCCTGAATGTTTTGCAGCAGGTCCTGGGAGATCACCGACATTGAGTAAGGTGAGTCCTGCAGCGCCATGCCGCCCAGCGCACCGACATTTTTCACCGCCTCGCTGCGATACCCGACCGTTTCGCCGCCTTCGCCCGGTACGGCTGCGGTGACCGTGATCGCCGGCAGCGCCACGGTGTCTTGGGGCAACGGGGCCAGGCTGTACGTCCCGGCGCTGCTCTGTACCAGCTGCAGGCCGCTGCCACGCAACGCCTGCTGCAAGGCGGCGAGTGCGCCGTAGTCGCCCTCGACCGGCTGCGATTGCTTGTCGGCCGTCAGGCTGGGATCGATGCTCAGAACGATGCCGGCTTCGCTGGCAATCCGGTTGAGCGTGCTCGCCAGGGGCGCGGCCGGTAGCTGATAGCTCTGTGCGGCAGCGTTCGCGGCCATGCCGCCGAGCGCGATGGCGGCGGCCAACAGGGTGGGGTGGAACGGCTTGAATGGGCGAGACATTGCGAAAAGCTCCTAAGCGGTAATTAATCTCAATAACCTGTTGCCGTAGGAGATTGTGAAAGTGACAGGGGCATCGCGAAATTTTTTCAGGGGGCCAAACCAAGCCCACCGCTGATTCGATGCGAACGTGATTCTGGTTAATCGGCGGCGGGGACTATCCGCGTCCACCAACGGTTTGGCTGCTCGATTCGCACCGGCAGGCTCGGTGGCAACGCCGCCAATGCCTTGTCACTGTCGCGCAAGGGAAAGCTGCCGGTGATACGCAGGTTGGCGAGCGTCGGGTCGAGCTCGAGGTAGCCTGGGCGGTAGTCGTTCAGGGTGGCGATCAGCTCGGCAAGCCGCTGATTCTCCACTACCAGCATGCCCCGGCTCCAGGCATCCGCCGCCAGCGCCGCCGGTTGGATCGGCCCCAAGCCTTCTGGCCCGAGCATCACCTGTTCGCCCGCGCGAACCACTTGGCGCGTCCGGCCTGCACCTGGCTGCACGGCGACAGCGGATTCCAGCACGGTCAGGCGCGTGGCGGCGCCTTCGCGACGGACCAGGAAGCGCGTGCCCAGTGCCCGCAAGCTGCCCTGGGCGGTGTCGACGATAAACGGGCGCGTATCGCTGGCGGTATCCACCAGAATCTCGCCGCTGCGCAGCCGCAGACGGCGTTGCTGGGCATCGAAGTCGATGTCCACGGCGGTTGCGCTGTTCAGCCAGACCTGGCTGCGGTCAGCAAGCCGTAGCTCGCGATGCTCGCCCGGCGCGGTGAGCTCGTCGGCGAGGTAATCGCCGAGCGGTCGGTATTGATGCAGGCCGAACAGCAGCCCGGCGCTGAGCAGGATACCCAGCAACCCTGCGCCCGCAGCTCTGGGCAGGCGTCGCGGTTTGACCAGCAAGGCCTGCCGCGCGGAGTGCGCCATCGCAGCCGAGAGGTGGGTGTCGAGACCGTTGAGCTGCTGCCAGACGGTGGCGTGATCGGGGTGCATTGCCAGCCACAGGGCGAACTCGCTGCGCTGCTTGTCGCTGGCGTTGCCCGAGCTCAGGCACAGCTGCCACTCGATGGCGGCGTCCAGTACCGCGGCGGGAATGCTGTTCATTGCGGTTGCCCATACAGCGCGACATAGCACTGGCGAAGGCCCTGGGCCAGGTACTGGCGCACCCGCGACACCGATACGCCCAGGCGCCCGGCAATCTCGGCGTGGCCGAGGCCGTCCAGGCGACTGTAGAAAAAGGCCGCCCGCGCCTTGGGCGAGAGTTCGCCGAGCAGGCGATCAACCTTGTACAGCGCATCCAGCGCGATCGCCTGGTCTTCGGGGCTGGGTTGCAGCGCCTGCGGTTGCGCGGCGAGGTCGTCCAGGTAGCTGCGCTGCAGGGCGCTGCGGCGAAAGTGATCGACCAGCAGGCCTTTGGCGATGGTGGTCAGCAATGCCCGTGGCTCGCGGGTCTCCTGCAGGTCCGAACGGCCGAGCAGGCGCACGAAGGTGTCCTGGCTGAGGTCTTCTGCGCGCTCCGGGCTGTACAGGCTTTTACGCAGCCAGGCGAGCAGCCACTCGCGATGATCGCGGTAAAGCAGACCTACCAGATGCTGATGGGTGGAATCGCCGGGCGCCACGCTGACCTCGTCGTTAACTGCGCTGTGAGCATATCGAGAATTATTCGCATATGATCGCAGAGCGTGGCCAATAACCGCAATCGATGGCCGGGTAGCGCGCGATAGACGGCATGTTGCCAGCATCCGACGGGTGTCGCGTTCCAGGCGCAGGTTGCGCGAATGTATGAAATTACAACGAGTGCGCGTGTTGCCGGCGCCGCCAGCCTGCCAGGCGCTGTGCCAGAGCGTGCAGGCTGTCGAGCTGTTGCTGACGCGCCTTGCTGAACAGAATCAGCGCCAGCTCCGCGGTAACCAGCGCGTCCGCGCTGGCGTGATGACGCTGGTGCACCTGCAAGCCGAAATGCGCGGTCCAGTCGTCCAGGCCGCCGCGCAGAATGTTGGCCTGGGGGCACAGCATCGGCGCCAGCTCGGCGGCGTCCAGGAAAGGGTGACGTAATCGGTAGCCGAGGCTCTGCTTGAGCGCGCGCCCGAGCATGCGCTGGTCAAACCCGGCGTGAAATGCCAGCAACGGGCTGTCGCCGACGAACTCCATGAAATCCAGCAAGGCTTCGACCGGTTCGCAGCCCGCGGCGATGGTGCTCGGGGCCAGCTCGTGAATCAGTACGCTGGCGCTGACCTTGTGGTCGGGCCGTTGCAGGGTGCGCTCGAACTGCTGGCCCAGGTCGATCGCGCCGTTTTCGATCACCACCGCGCCGATTGACAGCACCTGGTCGCGTTTCATGTCCAGGCCGCTGGTTTCCAGATCGAGCACCACCACGCGTTGCACACTGAGCGGTTGTTCGCCGAGCGCAGCCGGCTCCGCCAGGGCCGCACGCCGCGTCAGTTGTGCCTCACGCAGCGACGGCCCGCGACGGCTGAACCAGGTGAAATTACTCATGCAGGGGCGGGCTCATAGCTCATAGCTCATAGCTCATAGCTCATAGTTGATAGCGCAGCGCCAGGCTGCTTTGCAGGCGCTGCGCCTGGCGAAAGGACTCGCGCAGGATGCGCCTGTCCAGGTGATTGAGGGTATCCGGGTCGACCCGGTTGGAGTAGGGCAGGCCGTTTTGCGCCTGCAACTGATGTTGCTGCATGCGTGTTTGCTGGATGAAGTGATACGCCTCCTCGTAGGCGGCGCCGTCCAGAGCGTCGATCACGCCGTTGCGGGTCAGGGTCTGCAACCGCTCCAGGGTGTTGCAGGCGCCGATGCCATTGGCCAGGGCGAGCAGGCGTGCGCCGTCGACGAAGGGGGTCAGGCCCTGGATTTTCAGGTCAAGGGTGTCCTTCTCGGCACCGCTGCGCGCCACCACAAAATCACGGAACAGGCCCACCGGCGGGCGATGGCGCAAAGCGTTCTCGGCCAGCATGTGCTGGAACAGGCTATTGCCGGCGATCAGGCCCAGCAGCTCCTCGCGCAGCTGATTGCAGCCTTCGCTTGGCCCCCAGACCAGGCGCAGGTCGAAGTAGATGCTCGAACCCAGCAGGTTCTGCGGGCTCGCTTCATGAACAAAGCGCCGGAAGCGTTTCGACCACTCATGCCGCGACAGGCACAGCTCAGGGTTGCCGGCCATGATGTTGCCCTTGCACAGGGTGAACCCGCATTGCGCGAGGCGCTGGTTGATCTCCGCTGCCAGTGGCAGCAACTGCCCGCGAATCCGCGCGGCCTCTGCGGCGTCCTGCGCCTCGAACAGGATGCCGTTGTCCTGGTCGGTGAGCAGGGTCTGCTCGCGGCGTCCTTCGCTACCGAAACACAGCCAGCTGAACGGGATGCCCGGATCACCCAGGTCTTCCAGGGTGAGCTCGATGACCCGGCAGACGGTGTGGTCGTTGAACAGGGTGATGATGTGGGTGATCTGCGTCGAGCTGGCGCCATGGGCGAGCATGCTGTCGACCAGTTGGCGAATGTCGGTGCGCAGCGCCGCGAGGGTTTCCACCGTGCCCGCGTGGCGGATGGTGCGGGCCAGGTGCACCAGGTCGACGCGCTGCAGGGAGAACAGGTCGCGCTCCGATACCACGCCGCACAGAGCGCCTCGCTCGACCAGGCAGATGTGGGCAATATGCCGTTCGGTCATGGCGATGGCGGCATCGAAGGCGCTGGCATCCGGCGCCAGGTAAAACGGTGCCGGAGTCATCAGCGCCGCTATCGGTTGCTCCAGCGAGCTGCCATCGGCGATGGCCCGACGCAGGTCGCGCAGGGTGAAGATACCTTGCGGCCGATGGGCTTCATCGACCACCACGATGCTGCCGACCTGTTGTTCGTGCATCAGCCTCACGGCCTCGCGTACTGCGCGCTGCGGGCCGCAACTGACCGGGCTGCGCATGGCCAGCTCGCCGAGGCGGGTTTCCAGGGAGTATTGCGAGCCCAGGGTTTGTGCGGCGCGCAGCTGCACCTGCTGATTGACCTGGTCGAGCAGGCTGCTCACCCCGCGCAGGGCAAAGTCGCGCAGCGGGTTGGACAGTGCGAACAGCTTGATGAATGCGGGTTTGTTCAGCAGCAGGCAGAAGGTGTCATCTGCCGCCAGGTGTTCGGTGCGCGTCGCCCGCTCGCCAATCAGCGCCGCCAGCGGGAAACATTCGCCAGTGGTGATTTCGAAGGTGGTCTCGGTGCCGCGGCGTGCCGAATGCGGGCGCTGACCGTGTACGCGGCCCTGTTTGACGATATAGAAGTGCTCGATGGGACCGTCGGTTGGCTTGATGATGGTCTCGCCTTCGCCATAGAAGCGCAGCTGGCAGTTTTCCACCAGGTAGGCCAGGTGCGCCGTCTCCATCAGATTAAACGGGGGGAATTTCTGCAGGAATTCCATGGTGCCCTGGATGTTCTGCAGCACCGCCGTCTTGCCTGCCTCGCTGAAGGCGTCCGCTGTGCTCATGTGCCGCCTCGCCCGTGGTGAAGTGTTTATGGTCGGCCCCGCCACGGCGGGTGCCCATTGGACGTAAGTCTAGGATCTGCTGGCGTTTTCGTGATCGTCCGGAGTGTTCGGTAGATCAATACGCCACAGCCCCCCGCCGGCCGGCACGTGCAGCCGCCCACGAGGCGAGCGCGGCGATGCGACGAAACCCGGGCGGTGCACTAGAGTTGAGTGCATACCCAAGGGGAGAGTCGTATGCCTGCGGTAATCTGGCTGGCCTTGTTTTTGAGTACGGCCGCGTATGCCGAAGATCCCATGCAGGCCGCCCTGACGGAGCTGCAGCCGAGTTCTTTGAGCAGCAGCGAGCAGCGCGCCGAGCTGGCCTGGTTCGTAGCCGCGAGTAAACCCTACCAGGGTGTGCAGGTGCGGGTGATCGCCGAGCGCATTCCAACGCACTGGTACGAGGCCAACGTGCTGGCGCCCTTGTTCGGGCAACTGACCGGCATCCGGGTGATTCACGAGGTCAGCGGCGAAGACGACGTGGTCAACAAGCTGCGTACCCAGCAGGAGACCGGCCTGTCGCTATACGATGCCTACGTCAGCGACAGCGATCTGCTGGGCCAGCATTTTCGCGACAATCAGGTGCAGGTGCTTTCCGATTTCATGACCGGCGAAGGCGCCAGCGTGACCTTGCCGACCCTCGATCTGGCCGACTTTATCGGTCTGCCGTTCGTGACTGCGCCTGACGGCAGGCTGCACCAGTTGCCGGACCAGCAGTTCGCCAATCTCTACTGGTACCGCCAGGACTGGTTCGCCCGGCCCGAGCTGCGCGAAGCGTTTCGCCGGCGTTACGGCTACGAGCTCGACGTGCCGCAGAACTGGACCGCCTACGAGGACATTGCGGCCTTTTTCAGCGAGCACGTCAGGGAACTCGACGGCGCCCGCGTGTATGGCCATATGGATTACGGCGGCTTCGACCCCTCGCTCGGCTGGCGGCTGTCGGACGCCTGGCTGGGCATGGCCGGGGTCGCCGACACCGGCCTGCCGAGCGGTTTGCCAGTGGACGATTGGGGTATCCGCGTGGAGGGTTGCCGTCCGGCGGGCGCCAGCGTGGCGCGGGGTGGTGCCCTGGACAGTCCGGCGGCGGTGTACGCACTGCAACAGTACGTTGACTGGTTGCGCCGCTATGCCCCAGCCGATGCGCAGAAAATGTCATTCAATCGTGCCGGCAATGCGGCCGCCCAGGGTCATATCGCCCAGCAGATATTCTGGTACACCGCCTTCACCGCCGATTACACGGTACCGGGATCCGCCGTGGTCGATGGTGAAGGCAAACCTAAATGGCGGGTCGCGCCATCGCCCCGTGGCGCCTACTGGCGGGATGGGATGAAGTCCGGCTATCAGGATGTGGGCGCCTGGACGCTGCTCAAGGCCACGCCGCTGCGCCAGCGCCAGGCCGCATGGCTGTATGCGCAGTTCGTGGTGTCGAAATCGGTGTCGCTGCGCAAGACGCTGGTGGGGCTGACACCGATCCGCCGGTCCGATCTGAATGCCCCGGCATTACTCGCCGCCGCGCCCAGGCTGGGCGGTCTTGTCGAGTTCTATCGCAGCCCCGCGGCGCAGCGCTGGACGCCAACGGGCGCCAATGTGCCCGATTACAGCGGCATGGCCAGCCTCTGGTGGCGTCAGTTGTACCCTGCGGTCAGCGGGCAGCTCAGCGCCGGGCAGGCCATGCACAACCTGGCCGTCGCCTTCGATCAGCACTTGCTCAAGGTTGGCGAGCGCCAGCGGCATCCCTGCGCGCCCAGGCTCAACCCGCCGCGTGAGCCGGCCTACTGGTTGCAGCAGGCCGGCGCGCCGTGGCCGCAGCTGGCCGACGAGCGCCCGCCGGGACGTACCTTGCCCTACGAGGAGGCCCTGCGTGCCTGGGACTGATCGCGTGTCGAACGGCCATGGCGCGCGCTGCCGGCTAGCCTTTGCGCGCACGCGCGTTGGCGGTCGAGTGGGCATGCTGGTTGCGCTGTTGGTGCTCAGCCTGCCGCTTCAGGCCGACGTGCAACTGTACGCCTGGGAGCGCCCACCGCTGGTGCAGGAAACCGCCGATGGTCTCGGTGCGGGCCTGGTGCCGGAGCTGACTGGGGAGCTGTTCCGCCGTGCGAAGACGCCCTACCGGTTACGGTTCATGCCGTTGCAGCGGGCGCTCAAGCAGGTGAAACAGGAGCCCGACAGTTGTGTCCTGCTGGTGGAGCGCCAGCAAGAGCGTGAGCCCGGTTACGTCTGGGTGGGGCCGATGTTGATTTCCCGCCTGGGGCTCTACGCCCGTTCCGATGATCCCCTGCGCCTGCTCAGCCTGGAACATGCACGTGGCCTGAGCATCCTCAGCCACCATGGCTCCGGCGCCGGCGAGTACCTGCAGGGCAATGGGCTGGAGGTGCTCTATTCGAACAAGGAATCGCTCAACCTGAGCATGCTGCAGCGCAAGCGTGCACGTTTGTGGGCGACCAGTGCGGCGGTGGTGGGGGTGGCCGACCCGGCGCCGCGCGAGGTATTGCCCTTCCTGACGCTGATGGAAGATATCGCCTGCCACCCGCAGCTCGATCCGGAATTGCTGCGGCGTTTGCAGGTGGAACTGCGGCAGATGTATGTCGAAGGCTGGGTGCAGGCGCTATACCGCCGGTATGGCCTGCAACTGGAGTAAGGTGTCTGGCGTGCGGGAGTGGCGTTGCCACTCATCGAATATTGGCGGCTGTACAGAGGTGAACCATGGCGTTACTCAAGACCATCCAGGCGCGTTACACGGTGATTTTCATCGCCATTATCGCGGTCATCTTCGTCCTGACCGAGGAGGGCATTCGCCATTTCATCACGCCGAAGCTGAAGGCCTCCGAAGAGCAGCTGGTGCTGACCAAGGTCAACAAGATCGCCGACACCATTCTGTTCGAACTGGCGAAAGTCGAAGCGCAATCGCGCAGCATCACCCAGACCATCCCGCTGCTCGACAGCGATAGCATCGATCGGGTGGTGCCTGGCCTGGTCGACCAGTACGGCGACCCCAAGGTGTTTGGCGGCGGTATCTGGCCGCTGCCGCAGAAGCGTTCGGAACGCGACAAGCACAGCACCTTCTTCCACCGCGATGCGTCCGGCAAGATGATCGTCAACACCTACTGGAATTCCGACGAGTCGCTCAAGTATTACGAGCAGCCCTGGCACCGCGACGGCATGCAGGCCCCGCGCGGGCAATGCGCCTGGGCCGCGGCCTACAAGGATGACGCCAGCGCCCAGCCGCGCACCAACTGTGCAATGGCCATCAGCAAGGACGGCGCACCGTTTGGCGTGTCGACCATCGACGTGACCCTGGGCTTCTTCAACAGCCTGGTGGCGGAAAAGGAGCAGGAAATCCAGGGCGAGGTGATGATCGTCGAGCCAGACGGCAAGGTGCTGAGCAACCAGGCGCGGATTGGCGGCGAAATCGTGTTGCGCAACGTGTCGGAGCTGACAAGTCAGTCACCCTTCGTCCGGCAGATTCAGGACAGCCTCGGCAAGATTGGTAATGACGCTCTGCTCGAGCACGAGTATCAGGGCAGTGATGGCGAAGACTGGACCTTCTACCTGCAACCGATCGAAGGCACGCCCTGGTTGCTGGCCGCCGCCTTGCCGACCCGCTTGCTTACCGAAAACAGCAGCGACGTGTTGAAGACCCTTGCGCTGCTGCAGATACCCATGGTGATTCTGCTGCTGGCCGCAATGCTGTTTGCCATTCGCCAGCTGATGCATCGTCTGCACGCCCTGCGCGGCAGCATCGACTCGTTGTCGGCCGGCGACGCCGACCTGACCCGGCGTATCACGCTCAAGGGCGAGGATGAAATGGATGCGGTCGGCAGCTCGGTCAACCGCTTCATTGCCTATCTGCAAACCATGATCGCCGACGTTGGCCAGGCGTCCGTGGTGATCGCCGATGAGCTCAAGCAATTGCAGCGGCAATCGCGCCATACCAATGAGGTGCTGTCGCGTCACGCCTCGGAGACCGACCAGGCGGTAACCGCGATTACCGAGATGAGTTCGACGGCCGACAGCGTGGCGCAAAGTGCTACCGAGACGGCGAGCTTCACCCGTACCGCCAACGACAATGCCGAGAAATCCAAACTGGTGGTGGCGGAGGCCTCGCGCAGCGTATTGGCCCTGGTCGATGAAGTGGCGCGTGCCACCGCACGGGTTCAGGACATGCAGCAGGACGCCCAGCGGATCAACGACGTACTTGGGGTGATCGGCGAAATCGCCGGGCAGACCAACCTGCTGGCGCTCAACGCCGCCATCGAGGCCGCCCGTGCCGGCGAACAGGGCCGCGGTTTTGCCGTGGTCGCCGACGAGGTCCGCGCACTGGCCGGTCGCACTCAGCAAAGCACCTCGGAAATCAACGAGATGCTCAGCAAGTTACAGCAAGGCGTGGGTTCCGCAGTGCAGGCGATGGAACAGACCCGTGCGAGCTGTCAGGCCACGGCGGACACGACCTCGCGGGTCAACGTCGGCCTCGACGACATGGCCTCGGCGGTCGGTCGCATCCACGACCTCAGTGCGCAGATCGCCACTGCGGCTGAACAGCAGAGCGCGGTGACCGAGGAAATCAACCAGAACATGGTGGCGATCCGGCACATGGTCGATGAGCTGGTCAGCGGCGGGCAGCAGTCGGACAAAAGCACCGATGCGCTGCTCGCCTCCAACAACCGCCTGGTTGAGTTGGTCAATCGCTTCAAGGTGAAGTAGCAGCCAGCGCGCCGCTCAAGGCGCGCGTTTAAACAGAACGCAGTGCAAAAAAACCGCCCCGGAGGGCGGTTTTTTTATGCAGCACGTACAGGGCTCGCTCTGCAGGTTGCCCGCCGGAGCAAGCCTAGAAACGACAAAGCCGGTGGCGGAACCATCGGCTTTGTCGTGCGGCTGCTGAGAAGACGCTCTCGTCGATCAGGGCAGGGTGAACAGCACCTTTACCTGATCGGTGACCGCCGCGTTGTCGACGTAACCAATCGCATCGACTTGGCCCGCCACTTTTGCGAGCACCGCCGCGTCATCGGCTTCGCTCGGCAGGGGCTGACCCTTGCCGGTGAAGACCAGGCCGGACCAGTAGGACTTCAGCTGTGACTCGTTCTTATTGGTCACCGTTGCATAGAACGCTTCCTTGGTCGGGTTCCAGGCCTTTTGGTCAATGCCTTTGAGCGACTTGTCCTTGCCCAGGAAGATGTTGGCCACTTCGGCTTGCGAGGGTGCTTTCGGCGCGCCCGGATTGACGATCACCGCGACCTCGGCGTGTGCCAGGCTGCCACAGGCAAGCACTACGGCCCCGGCCAGCGCTCGGATAAACAGATTCATCTCGAAACTCCTCAGAATACGAAGTCGACGCCGACGCTGATAATGTCGCCGTCGAAGTTACGTGCCGGCACGCCAAAGCCGGTTGTCGCGTTAAGCGCGTTGTCGAAGCTCTCCTGAGCGCCGCGCACGAATACGCCGTCGTAACCGCCACGGGTGTCGACGCGCTTGTATTCGCCCTTGATGATCACGTTTGCCAGCACGTTGTAGTTGAGGCCGTAGGTCCAGGAGTTCTGACGGCCGCCATCGTCCAACTGGGCGTAGGTGACGTGAGCGAGGAAGTCGCCAAAACGGCGGCCGCCCATCAGGTAGAAGGCTTCGACGCTTTCGGCGTTGTCGCGCTCGATAACCCGACGTGTCCATTCGTTGGCAGTCAGCCAGGTGCCGTTGTCGTATTGGTAACCGATCGAGGTGAACTTGCCTTTATTGCCATCCAGGGCATTGAACGAGGGACGCAGCGGCCCGAAGGGGCTGCTGACATTGGCTTCGACGTCGATTTCAAGGTCCGCTTCGACGTAGCCGACGCGCAGGGTGCCGAAATCGTTGATGGCGAGGCTGACGTTGCTGGCGAAGATCTTCTTGTAGTCGATGTCGTGCATGGCATCGATGGCGAAGTAATCGCGGTTTTCCGCCTGGCCGCCAGCGACCTGGAAGGTTGCCGAACCGAAGGCGAGTGGCAGCGTATAGACCGCATCGAAACCTTCGTAGTTGGACAGCTGGACCTGGCTGTACACCTCGTCCGGCAAGCGCAGCCAAGGGTAGGTGAAGCCGACGTCGAGGGTTTCCGAGTACATGTACACCGGCGTGCGCAGACGCCCGCCACGCACCATCAGGTTGTCGTTGGCCTGCCAGGACAGATACAGCCACTCGAGATTGGGCTCCCAGGTGTCCTGTGCAGCCTTGGCCGTCGCCTGGGCGGTAACGCCGAGCGTGTCGGTCAGGCCGTACTGGAACTGACCGCCAAGCTTGCTCAGCTGTTCGCCACGCCATGAATCGGTGGTCTGGCCGTTGACGCCATAGCTGCGGCCGTCGTCTTCACCACCCAGGTGGGTGATGCCGGCGGTGCCGAAGCCGTTGAAGCGGTATTCGCCTTGTTCGAGGGCGAAGGCAGGTGCGCTGGCCAATGTCATGGCGAGCGCGATCGTGCGAATGGTCATCGCAGGGATGCTCCTAGTTAAGTTAGACGCGAAATTGGGCAGTGGCCGCGCGCAGGTGGTCTCCGGTGCTGACCAGCTGTTCGCCGAGGCGTGCGGTGGCCTCTGCTCCATGGGCGGTTGCTTGGGCATCCTGCTGCAACACTTGGGTATCTTGTTGAATGGAACTCGACAGACCGATCTGCTCTTGAGTGAGCTGGGCAATACCGGCATTCAATTCGTTGATCTGCCCGACGGCCTGGGCGATGGCCTCGAGCACAGCGGTGGCCTGCACCGATTGTTCGATGCTGGTCTGAGCTTTCTCGCCGTTGAGGGTCATGACGTTGAGTACGCCGTTGGCACTGGCCTGCAAGCGCTGGATGATCTGCTGAATTTCAGCAGTGGAAGCGGCCGTCTTTTGCGCCAGATTGCGCACTTCGTCGGCGACCACGGCGAAACCACGGCCTTGTTCGCCGGCACGGGCTGCCTCGATGGCAGCGTTCAGCGCCAGCAGGTTGGTCTGCTCGGCGATGCTGCGGATGACTGTGAGGACCGAGCCGACCTGCTGCGTTTCTTCTTCCAACTGCTGCATGGCCTGCACGGCGCCCATCACACTGCTGCCCAGGTCGCTGATGCTGGTTGACAGGCTGCCGATGTTCTGCCGCGCTTCGACAGCGCGCCGCGACGCATCGCCGGCTTCATCCGAGGCCTGGCGTGAACGCTGGGCGACTTCCTGGATGCTGCTGGTCATGGTCTGTATATCGCGGCCAATCGAGTCGGTGTGGCCCTGCTGCGACTTGGCGTTCTCTTCGGAGTCCTGGGTCAGGCAGTAGAGATCCTTGGACATCCCGGCCAAGGGGCCGGCGGCCTCGATGATCTGGCGAATGGTGCCTTGCAGCTTGTCGAGGAAGCCGTTGAACAGACGGATCATTTCGCCGATTTCGTCCTGCGAATCGACCATAACCCGGCGAGTCAGATCGCCGTCACCGCGGGCAATCGCCTGCAGCGATTCGATCACTCCATGCACGTTGGCCATGATGCCGCGAATGACCAGCCAGGAGCCGAGGCTGACCAGTGCCACCAGCAGCACGGTCAAGATAATGCCAACCCGCGTCGTTGCAGCGTTGTCAGTCCGGGCTTGCGCCAGCGTCTGTTGAAAGTCCTGATAGGCGTGGCTGCGGAAGGTTTCGCCGAGTGCCTGAGCGGCGCTCAGGTCGCTGGCCATGCGGTCGAGATTGGGGCGCAGGTCATCGAAGCTGGCGCTACCGGCAATCAATCGGGCAGACGCGTCGAGCGCATTGTCGGCATAGCGCTGAACGGCAGCGCGCCAGGTGTCCAACTCCGCACTACGGGCCGGCTGGGCCTGGATCAGCGCCTGCAGTTGCTGCTGGTAGTCGACAATGGTTTGCAGCACTTGGCGCGCTTCGCCGAGGGTTTCCTGCTCGCCGGCCGCGACGGCGCTGTTGAGCAGGCCCGGAATGCGCGAGAACTGGAACAGCGCGGCATCGGCTTTTTCCAGGGTGGGGTAGCTGTTGGTTTCCAGCGCGACCAGGCGTGTGTCGTTGGCCGATAACTGCAGCGAGGTATAACCGACATAGAGCAGCAACCCGAGCAGTGCAACCGCGGGCAGCAGTGACAGCTTTAAGGTCAGCGATAGGTGTTTGAACATACGACAGGGTGCTCCAAATCGGGGGCGCGAATAATGCTGGAGTTCGTGGCGCGGCAAACAGCCACTAGAGCGGTCAGTGCATGACCGATAGGAGTCATTTCCGTCAGAGCTGAAGTATCGGCCAGGTTTTTACTTGCTTGACAGTGAGCCGACGAATGACCGGAAGTGTAAAAGGCAGCGCAACGACGAAGGCCTATCCCAGGTCGGCGCTATGCCCGCATCGCGAGTGCGTCGAGCGGTGGAAGTCTGCTCGTAATCGCTTTTGGGGCCGCCTTATGCGGTGGAAATAAAAAAGCCGCCCCGAAGGGCGGCTCGGTGTGCGGGCGTTGCGCTTACAAGCCGTTGGCGGCCTTGAACTCGCGGCGGCGGCGGTGCAGCACCGGCTCGGTGTAGCCGTTCGGCTGCTTGGCACCTTCGACCACCAGTTCCAGGGCAGCCTGGAAGGCGATGTTGCTGTCGAAGTCCGGCGCCAGCGGACGGTACAGCGGGTCGCTGGCGTTCTGACGGTCAACCACCGGGGCCATGCGCTTGAGGCTGGCGACGATCTGCTCTTCAGTGGCGATGCCATGACGCAGCCAGTTGGCCAGCAGCTGGCTGGAGATACGCAGAGTGGCGCGGTCTTCCATCAGGCCGACATCGTTGATGTCTGGCACCTTGGAGCAGCCGACGCCCTGGTCGATCCAGCGCACTACATAACCGAGGATGCCCTGGGAGTTGTTGTCCAGTTCATTCTGGATTTCCTCGGGCGTCCAGTTGGTGTTCTGCGCCAACGGAATGCTCAGGATGTCGTCCAGCGAGGCGCGCTCGCGCTTGACCAGTTCTGCCTGACGGGCGAACACGTCAACCTTGTGGTAGTGCAGCGCGTGCAGGGTAGCGGCGGTCGGCGACGGTACCCAGGCGGTGTTGGCGCCGGCCAGCGGGTGCATGACCTTCTGCTCGAGCATGCCGGCCATCAGGTCGGGCATGGCCCACATGCCTTTACCGATCTGCGCGCGGCCTTGCAGGCCGGTGGCCAGGCCGATGTCGACGTTCCAGTTTTCGTAGGCGGCGATCCACTTCTCGGCTTTCATGGCGGCCTTGCGCACCACGGCGCCGGCTTCCATGGAGGTGTGGATCTCGTCACCGGTGCGGTCGAGGAAGCCGGTGTTGATGAACACCACGCGCTCGCTGGCGGCCTTGATGCAGGCTTTCAGGTTGACGGTGGTGCGGCGTTCTTCGTCCATGATGCCGACTTTAAGGGTGTTGCGCGGCAGGCCGAGGACGTCTTCGACGCGACCAAAGATCTCGGTAGTGAAGGCGACTTCTTCCGGGCCGTGCATCTTCGGCTTAACGATGTAGACCGAGCCGGTGCGGGTGTTCTTGCGGCTGGTGTTGCCATTCAGGTTGTGGATGGCGATCAGGCTGGTGAACAGTGCGTCCTGGATGCCTTCCGGAATCTCGTTGCCCTGGGCATCGAGAATCGCCGGGTTGGTCATCAGGTGGCCGACGTTACGCACGAACAGCAGGCTGCGACCGTGCAGGGTCAGCTCGCTACCGTCGGTCCTGGTGTAGACGCGGTCCGGGTTCATGGTGCGGGTGAAGGTGGTGCCACCTTTGGCCACTTCTTCAGCCAGGTCGCCCTTCATCAGGCCCAGCCAGTTCTTGTAGACCACGACCTTGTCGTCGGCATCGACGGCGGCAACCGAGTCTTCGCAGTCCATGATGGTGGTCAGCGCGGCTTCCATCAGCACGTCTTTGACGCCGGCGGCGTCGGTCTGGCCGACCGGTGTGCTGGCGTCGATCTGGATTTCGAAGTGCAGGCCGTTGTGCTTGAGCAGTACGGCGATAGGCGCGTCGGCAGCGCCCTGGAAGCCGACCAGCTGCGCGTCGTCACGAAGACCGCTGTTGCTGCCGCCCTTGAGGCTGACAACCAGCTTGCCGTCGACGATCTTGTACGCGGTGGAATCGACATGGGAGCCAGCAGCCAGCGGCGCGGCCTCGTCGAGGAAGGCGCGAGCGAAGGCAATCACCTTGTCGCCGCGAACCTTGTTGTAGCCACGGCCTTTTTCGGCGCCGCCTTCTTCGCTGATCACGTCGGTGCCGTACAGGGCATCGTACAGCGAGCCCCAGCGGGCGTTGGAGGCGTTGAGGGCGAAGCGCGCGTTCATCACCGGTACGACCAGCTGCGGACCGGCCAGGCGGGCGATTTCTTCGTCGACGTTCTGCGTGGTGGCCTGGAAGTCAGCCGGCTCTGGCAGCAGGTAGCCGATTTCCTGGAGGAAGGCTTTGTAGGCGACCGCATCATGGGCCTGGCCGGCACGGGCCTGATGCCATGCGTCGATCTGCGCCTGAATCTGGTCGCGCTTGGCGAGCAGAGCACGGTTTTTCGGGGCCAGCTCGTTGATCACGGCTTCGGCGCCTGCCCAGAATTTATCGGCGGTGATGCCGGTACCGGGGATGGCTTCGTTGTTCACGAAGTCGAACAGTACTTTGGCGACCTGCAGGCCACCTACTTGAACGCGTTCAGTCATCACTTGCCTCACTCTGCTAGCTCTTCAGCTCTACTCGATAGCCGCTTCGGACCTGGGATTCAGTCTTGTAGTCCAAGGCGCGGCATACTACATCAAGATCTTGGGAAAATCAGGGGGCGCGCGTCGCTCTGCGACCAGAAGGCGCCTTGCAGTCACTTAATAGACGTGTGGTATCCAAAAAAGCCGATTATTGTTTCATAAAAAGTTAAAACGGGTACACGATTAATTGCGTCATTTTGCTATCAGCGCTACCTGCTGTGTCGGCCGGCGGCGCCTGCCTATACTGCGGCTTCATTTGCTGGAGACCTTCAATGCGCACATTCGCAGCCGGCCTGGCTGACCTCGATGACCTCACTGCGTTATTCGCCGGCTACCTGACTTTCTATGAGAAAGACAAAACCCTGCCACAGATTCGGCGTTTTCTCGCCGCGCGGCTGGAAGGCGGCGACGCTGCATTGTTTATCGCGCGGGACGAGCAGGGCGTGGCGTTAGGGTTCGTCCAGCTCTACCCGCTGTTTTCATCCCTCGAGTTGGCGCCTGCCTGGTTGTTGAATGATCTGTATGTGGCCGAAAGCGCGCGTCGGCGTGGTGTCGGCGAGGCCTTGATGAATGCTGCCCGCGCGCATGCCGAGGCTACTGGCGCATGCGGCTTGCAGCTTGAGACGGCGAAGAGCAACCTGGCGGGACAGGCACTTTATGAGCGTCTGGGCTATGTGCGCGACGAGGTTTTCTATACTTACTGGCTGAGCCTCGGCTAACGCCGGTCGATTGCCTCCGCACCCAATCAGCTAAACGCTGTCCCAGGCGTGTCGCCTAGCAGCACGCCAGTCACGAAGCAGGAGTCGAGCATGGATCATCTGGTACTCACGGTAATTGCCCAGGACCAGCCCGGGCTGGTCGAGCGGATCGCCCGTTGCATCAATAGCCATGGCGGTAACTGGCTGGAAAGCCGCATGTCGCGCATGGCCGGCCAGTTCGCCGGAATCGTGCGGGTGGACGTGCCGCTGGAGTCCCATGCCGGGCTGGTCAAGGCACTGGAGGAAATGAATGCCCATGGCATTCGCGTGCTGCTGGCCGCGGGTGGGGTCGAGCCGCCGATGACCTGGAAGCTGATCCTGCTCGATCTGGTTGGTAACGATCGCCCCGGCATCGTTCGTGATATCACGCGCCTGCTTGCCGAGATGGGTGTCAACCTGGAAAGCCTGGACACAGAGGTATTGCCGGCGCCGATGAGCGGCGAGTTGTTGTTCCATGCCGAAGCCTTGCTCGCGGTGCCGCAAGGGCTTGCGCTGGATGACCTGCAAAGCAAGCTGGAAACCCTGGCCGATGACCTGATGGTCGAACTGAACCTGCGCGCCGAGGACTAGCGCGAACGACGCCCGGTATCTTCGAGGCCTGCAAAATCGTAGGGTGGAGATGCCGAAGGCTTGTCCGCCATCTCAGGCACCAACGGCGGACAAGGCTCCGCCGTGTCCTCCCTACCAAAGCGGGTTGGCCTTGCATGTTACGAACGCCCGGTAGTGGCCCGTAGGCTAGGTAAGCACAACCCCAGCCGTACGACGCTTACTCGATAACCGGCTTTACCCGCTTGCTCATGCTCAGCCAGATATCCAGGCTGTAGATTGCCAGGCCCGCCCAGATGCAGATAAATGCCAGCAGGGTGCTCGGGTCAAAATGCTCGTCGAACAGGAAAATCGCCTGCAGCAGCACCAGTGTGGGCGCGATGTACTGCAGAAAACCCAGGGTGGTGTAAGGCAGGTGGCGTGCGGCGGCGTTGAAACACACCAGCGGAATCAGGGTGATAGGGCCCGCAGCGATCAGCCAGAGCGCCTCCGAAGTGCTCCAGAACGCCGGTTGCGTACTCATGGCCGCGGGGTGCAGCAGCAGCCAGCCCAACGCCAGCGGTAACAACAACCAGGTCTCCACCACCAGGCCGGGCAATGCGGCAACAGGTGCCTGCTTGCGGATCAGCCCGTAGAAACCGAACGTCAGCGCCAGCACCAGCGATACCCAGGGAATGCTGCCGACCTGCCATAACTGCTGCATGACGCCCACGGTCGCCAGGCCGACCGCCAGCCACTGCAGGCGGCGCAGGCGCTCGCCGAGCAGCAGCATCCCAAGCAGCACGTTGACCAGCGGGTTGATGTAATAACCCAGGCTGGCTTCGAGCATGCGTTCGTTGTTCACCGCCCACACATAGACCAGCCAGTTGCTGGCGATCAACACGCCGCTGAGCGCCAGCACGGCAAGCCGCTTGGGATTGTCACGCAGCTCGCGCAGCCAGCCCGGGTGCTTCCACACCAGTAGCAACAGTGCACCGAACAGCGCCGACCAGAGCGCGCGATGGACGATAATCTCCAGCGACGGCACGCTCTGAATGGCCTTGAAGTACAGCGGAAACATGCCCCAGATGATGTAGGCAGTCAGACCGAGGAAGTAGCCGCGGCGCGGGTTGACGGTGGCCATGCAGAATCCTTGGTAAGGCGGCTGACGAGAGGCAGGATTCTAGCCGCGACGTGCGGTACCTGTCTGTTCGTTCAGCTTTGCCAACGCATAGGCCCAGGCGATTGTCGTAACGCTGGCGTTACGGTTCAGGGTAATTCCCTTGCCTAGCTCGCGAGCTTTTGAGCAGGCTGTAGGGTGCGCTGTGCGCACCTGTCTGCGTCGCAGACTCTTGGTGCGCATGGCGCACCCTACAAGCCTGCGGCATGTCCCTGGACTCTAGAACAGCTTCAGCGGCTCTTCGTCCATGGCCGACAGTTGCTCGCGCATGATCAGCACCTGATCGCCCCAATAGCGCTCGGTTCCGAACCAGGGAAAGCTCATGGGGAACGCCGGGTCGTCCCAGCGGCGCGCCAGCCAGGCGCTGTAGTGCATCAGGCGCAGGGCGCGCAGGCCCTCGATAAGCGGTAGTTCGCGCGGATTGAAGTCGTGAAACTCCTGGTAACCATCCATCAGTTCGGACAACTGGCCGAGCCGCTCGTGGCGTTCGCCGGCCAGCATCATCCACAAATCCTGCACCGCCGGGCCCATGCGGCAGTCGTCGAGGTCGACCATATGGAAGGTCTCGTCGCGGCACAGCAGGTTGCCGGGGTGGCAGTCGCCGTGCAGCCGTATGGCCTGCACCGGGTTGTTGGCAAACAAAACGTCGAGGCGTTTGAGCAGGTCACGCGCCACGGATTCATACGCCGGCAGCAGGCTGCGCGGAATGAAGTTGCCGTCGAGCAGGGTGGCCAGGGATTCGTGGCCAAAATTGGTGACCTGCAAGGCCTCGCGGTGGGCGAAAGGCTTGAGCGATCCGACCGCATGCAGGCGGCCGAGCAACTGGCCGAGGCGATACAGCTGGTCCAGATTGCCTGGCTCCGGCGCCCGGCCGCCGCGCCGCGGGAACAGGGCGAAGCGATAGCCGGCGTGTTCGAACAGGGTCTCGCCATCGCGCATCAGCGGTGCCACCACCGGCACCTCGCATTCGGCCAGCTCGAAGGTAAAGCTGTGCTCTTCGCGAATCGCCTCGTCGCTCCAGCGCTGCGGCCGGTAGAACTTGGCGATCAGCGGTGTCTCGTCCTCGATGCCAACCTGGTAGACGCGGTTTTCGTAACTGTTGAGGGCCAGCACGCGGGCATCGCTGAGGTAGCCGATGCTTTCCACGGCATCCAGCACCAGATCCGGCGTGAGGGCGGCAAATGGATGGGACATGGGCGACTCCAGCTAAATTGGCCGCCGAGTTTAGCGCTTATCCAGAGCGCGGCGCGCGCCGCCGAGTCGATTAACGCTGTGCGCTGTGCATCGCGATGTTCTGGTCGTACAGGTCGATGCGGCTGCATGCGGCGCCGTCGGCTCAATCCCCCGGTTTCGGCGTGCGCGCCAGGCAATAGACGTCGACGCGTGCCGCGCCGGCTTGGATGAGTTGGCGCGCCAGGGCTTCGGCTGTGGTGCCGGTCGTCAGTACATCGTCCACCAGCGCGACATGCAGGCCCGCGACCCGACTCTCGGGTGCCAGGGCAAACGCGTTGCGCAGGTTGCGTTTGCGTGTGGCGGCGTTCAGCTGCTGTTGCGCCGGGGTGTCGAGCACCCGTTTCAGCCAATGGCATTGCACCGGCAGGGCTAATTGTTCGCTCAACCATTGGGCGAGCAGCTGTGCCTGATTGAAGCCGCGCTCGCGTTGCCGGCGATTGGCCAGGGGAACCGGCAGCAGCACATCGGGCCTGGGCAGGCCCTCGTCGAAGGCATGGCGCAAATGTTGTGACAAAAGCTCGCCGAGCAGGCGTCCCAGTGGCCACTTGGCCTGGTGCTTGAAGCGGGTAATCAGGCTGTCGACCGGGAACGCGTAACACCAGGGCGCTTCCACTCGCTGAAAGCGGGGTGGCTTGGTTTGACAGGCGCCACAGCGGATGCCTGTGACCGGCAGCGGGAGCGCACAGACCTGGCAGTGCCCGCCAAGCCAGGGCAATTCCGCCTCGCAACTGGTGCAGATGGCCAGTGCGGTGTCGGTCGGCTCGTCGCAGAGCAGGCAGCAATGTTTGTTTTTTAACCAGTTGTAAACCTGGTATTCGCCACTGGGTTGACAGCGCATAAGCCTTCCATAACTATGCCGAACATCCGTGTCACGCCTCTGACTGTAGCAAGGCGTCGCCAACAACAAGGAATAAAACCATGAGCGCTATCGCCGCCGCCCACTTGCGTCACGACTGGACTCTCGCCGAGGTCAAGGCGCTCTTTGAACAACCCTTCAACGACCTGCTGTTCCAGGCGCAGACCGTGCACCGCGCGCACTTTGACCAGAACCGCGTGCAGGTGTCGACGCTGCTGTCGATCAAGACCGGCGCCTGCCCGGAAGACTGCAAATACTGCCCGCAATCCGGCCACTACAACACCGGCCTGGAGAAGGAGAAACTCCTGGAGGTGCAGAAGGTGCTGGAAGCGGCCGCCGAGGCCAAGGCTATCGGCTCCACCCGGTTCTGCATGGGCGCTGCCTGGAAGCACCCGTCGGCCAAGGACATGCCCTACGTACTGAAGATGGTCGAAGGGGTCAAGGCCATGGGCCTGGAAACCTGCATGACCCTGGGCAAGCTGGATAAAGAGCAGACCGCTGCACTGGCTGCTGCCGGCCTGGACTACTACAACCACAACCTCGATACCTCGCCGGAGTTCTACGGCAACATCATCACCACCCGCACTTACGCCGATCGCCTGGAAACCTTGGCCTATGTGCGCGATGCGGGGATGAAGATTTGCTCCGGCGGTATCCTTGGCATGGGCGAATCGCTGGACGACCGCGCCGGCCTGCTGATTCAGCTGGCCAACCTGCCTGAGCATCCGGAGTCGGTGCCGATCAACATGCTGGTCAAGGTCAAAGGCACGCCGCTGGCCGACGAGCAGGACGTCGACCCGTTCGACTTCATCTGCATGCTCGCCGTGGCACGGATCATGATGCCGCAGTCTCATGTACGCCTTTCCGCCGGCCGCGAGGCGATGAACGAGCAGATGCAGGCCCTGGCGTTCTTCGCCGGCGCCAACTCGATCTTCTACGGCGAGAAACTGCTAACCACCGCCAACCCGCAAGCCAGCAAGGACATGCAGCTGTTCGCCCGCCTCGGCATCAAGCCCGAAGAGCGCGAAGAGCATGCCGACGAAGTGCACCAGGCGGCCATCGAGCAGGCGCTGGTCGAACAGCGCGACTCCAAGCTGTTCTATAACGCCGCGGTCTGAAGTCAGGCGGTGGATGAGCTTCGCGTCAGCTACGCGCCCCGATTCACCCGATGTAGTCCTTTGTAGGGTGGATAACCCGCTTGCGGTTATCCACCGGATCTTGCCATGAGCTTCGATCTTGCCTCTCGCCTCGCCGAGCGTCGCACCGCCAACCTCTATCGCCAACGCCCTTTGCTTGAATCGCCGCAGGGGCCGTTGGTGCAAGTTGATGGTCGCCAACTGCTGGCCTTCTGCTCCAACGACTACCTGGGCCTGGCCAATCATCCGCAAGTGATCAAGGCCTGGCGCGCTGGCGCGGAAAAATGGGGCGTCGGTGGCGGCGCCTCGCACCTGGTGATCGGTCACAGCACGCCGCATCACCAGCTGGAGGAGGCACTCGCTGAGTTCACCGGGCGGCCCCGGGTGCTGCTGTTTTCCACCGGCTATATGGCCAATCTGGGTGCGGTCACCGCGCTGGTCGGCCAGGGCGATACCGTACTGGAAGACCGCCTCAACCACGCATCCTTGCTGGACGCGGGCCTGCTTAGCGGGGCACGGTTCTCCCGTTACCTGCATAACGACGCCGTGAGCCTGGCCAACCGACTGCGCAAGGCCACTGGCAATACTCTGGTGGTGACCGACGGCGTGTTCAGCATGGATGGCGACCTTGCCGACCTGCCGGCGCTCTGTGCCGAAGCGCGGGTCAAGGGCGCCTGGGTGATGGTCGACGATGCCCATGGTTTCGGCCCGCTGGGCGCCACCGGCGGCGGCATAGTCGAGCATTTCGGTCTGGGCGCGGATGATGTGCAGGTATTGGTCGGCACCCTGGGCAAGGCCTTCGGCACTGCCGGCGCCTTTGTTGCCGGCAGTGAGGAGCTGATCGAGACCCTGGTGCAGTTCGCTCGGCCCTATATCTACACCACCAGCCAACCGCCGGCGCTGGCCTGCGCCACTCTGAAAAGCCTGGAACTGCTGCGTAGCGAGCACTGGCGGCGTGAGCATTTGAATGCCTTGATCAAGCGCTTCCGCGAAGGCGCCCAGGCGATTGGCCTGCAATTGATGGACAGCGCCACGCCGATCCAGCCGGTCCTGGTCGGCGACAGCGCTCGCGCCCTGCAGTTGTCGCAGCTGTTGCGTGAGCGCGGCTTGCTGGTTACCGCGATTCGTCCGCCAACCGTGCCTGCGGGTAGCGCGCGTTTGCGGGTGACGCTCTCGGCGGCCCATAGCCAGGCACAGGTGGATTTGCTGCTGGAGGCCCTGGCGGAGTGTTGGCCATTGCTGACTCTCGAAGGTGATGTCGTCCATGCGTGACCGGCTGGTTCTATTGCCCGGCTGGGGTCTAGGTACGGCGCCGCTCGAGCCGCTTGCGGCGGCCTTGCGTGGCCTCAATCCGCGACTGCATGTCGAGATCCAGCCACTGCCGTTACTCGACTCCAGCGACTCCGCCGACTGGCTCGGCGAGCTGGACGCCAATCTGGCGCAAGACGCCTGGCTTGGCGGCTGGTCCCTCGGTGGCATGCTCGCCGCCGAGCTGGCGGCGCGACGGGGCGAACATTGCGCCGGTCTGCTGACCTTGGGCAGCAACCTGTGCTTTGTTGCCGAAGCGGATTGGCCGAGCGCCATGGCCCCGGAGACCTTCTCCGCTTTTCGTCAGGGCTGCGCGACCGATGCGTCTGTCACGCTGAAACGCTTCGCCTTGCTCTGTGCCCAGGGCGCGAGCGACCCGCGCGGGCTGTCGCGGCAGCTGCAGGCGGCCGCTCCCGCGGTGGCGCCAGCTCATCTGCTGGCTGGTTTGGATCTGCTGGCTGCCCTGGATACCCGTGCGGCTGTGCAGGCCTTTGTCGGCCCGCAACTGCATCTGTTCGCCGGCCAGGATGCGCTGGTGCCTGCCGACGCAGCTCAGGCTCTGCTGGCGCTGCTGCCTGATGTTGAAATCGGCCTGGTCGACAATGCCAGCCACGCCTTCGCCCTTGAACGCCCCCACGAACTGGCCGCCGCGATCCAGGCGTTTCTGCACGAGGCCGGCGATGATTGACGCAACCCGTAGGGTGCGCTGTGCGCACCGCTTCAGTGGCCCCCATGGTGCGCACGGCGCACCCTATGTTGAGGGCAGCCTATGACTGAAGCCTTCCAGGCTGGCGGCCTGCCGGATAAGCGCCAGGTTGCCGCCTCGTTTTCCCGCGCCGCCGACTCCTACGACAGCGTCGCCGCGTTGCAGCGGGCGGTGGGTCATGAGCTGTTGGCGCGTCTGCCCGAGTCCTGCACGCCTGCGCGCTGGCTGGACCTGGGCTGCGGCACCGGCTATTTCAGCCGCGCTCTTGGCCGGCGTTTCGCCAGCGCCGAAGGCGTGGCCCTGGATATTGCCGAGGGCATGCTGCGCTATGCCCAACCGCTGGCGGGTGCGCAACACTTCGTTGCCGGCGATGCCGAACGCCTGCCGCTGCGCGATGAGTCATGCGACCTGCTGTTTTCCAGTCTGGCGCTGCAATGGTGCGCGGACTTTGCCGTGGTATTGGGCGAGGCCCGACGGTTGCTGCGGCCGGGCGGCGTATTGGCCTTTAGCAGCCTGTGCGTCGGCACCTTGCAGGAGTTGCGTGACAGCTGGCAGGCGGTGGATGGCTTCGTTCACGTCAACCGCTTTCGCCATTTCGAGGACTACCAGGGGCTGTGCGCCGCCAGCGGCTTGCAACTGCTGAGCCTGCAAACCCAACCGCAGGTTCTGCACTATCCGGATGTTCGCAGTCTCACCCATGAGCTCAAAGCCTTGGGCGCCCACAACCTCAACCCCGGTCGGCCCGGCGGCCTGACTGGGCGCGCGCGCATGCTGGCGCTGCTTGCCGCTTATGAGCAGTTCCGCCAACCGCAGGGGCTGCCGGCGACCTACCAGGTGGTTTACGGCGTACTGCGCAAGGAGCATCAAGCATGACTGCGGCTTATTTTGTCACCGGCACCGACACTGAAATCGGCAAGACCACGGTCGCTGCGGGCCTGCTGCATGCCGCACGTATGGCCGGGCTGTCCACCGCCGCGGCCAAGCCAGTGGCATCGGGTTGCCAACGCACCAGCGATGGTTTGCGCAACGACGACGCCCTGGCCCTGCTCGGTGAATGCACCCTGGCACTGCGCTATGAGGAGGTCAATCCACTGGCCTTCGAGCCGGCAATCGCCCCTCATCTGGCCGCCCGCGAAGCCGGTGTGTTGTTGGACGTTGAGGCGCTGCGCGGTCCGGTACAGGCCATTCTGGACAAGCGAGCGGATTTCACCCTGGTCGAAGGTGCCGGCGGTTGGCGGGTGCCATTGGCTGGGGAGGCAGCACTGTCCGATCTGGCGATTGCGCTCGACTTGCCGGTGATCCTGGTGGTCGGCGTTCGTCTGGGCTGTATCAATCAGGCGCTGCTGACGGCCGAGGCGATCGCCCGCGATGGCCTGGTATTGGCAGGCTGGGTGGCCAATCTGGTCGACCCGCAAATGAGCCGGCTGGAAGAAAACCTGGCAACACTTGCCGAACGGTTGCCTGTGCCATGCCTGGGGCGGGTGCCGCACTTGAGCCAGGCGACGCCAGGGGCTGTTGCGCCTTACCTGAAGCTAGCCGCACTTGGCCGCTGATTAAACGCTCAAGCGATATAAGAAGGCTTTTTGCCATAGCCTTTTGCTCGTACGTGTTTGCGGCAAACTCTGCTTCAATGACGTTACTGGCAATTGTGCAGTGGAGCTTCAATATGCAAATTTCAGGTAGTGCCTTCAATTCGGGTATCAGCACCATTCAATCGGGGCAGCGCCGCGTCGATCAGGCGGCAACGGATATCGCCCGTACCGCCTTGCCTGAGCCGCAGCAGCAGGTGCAAACCCCACCGCAAAATCAGGTCAATCAAGCGCCGCAGGCGGCCGCCGAAACAAGCCCGGATCTTGCCGAGAGTCTGGTTGCACTGCGAGTCGGACAGAACGAAGCGCAGGCCGGCGCTCGAGTCGTCGATACCGCCGATGAAGTGTTGGGCACCTTGATCGACGTCGAGGCCTGACGGCGTAGCACCTCGATCTACCGCGGCCGACGCGGGCAGGAGATACCAGCATGCAAATCGGCGGCGCCTCGTCTTATTTCGCGCCCACACCTTTCTCTGCCCAGGCCCGCGTTCCTTCCCCCAGCGCTTCACCCGAAACCTCGCCTGATCTGAGCCGCGCGGCACAAGCGCCGGCCACGCCTGCGCCATCGCTAGGCGATGAGCAGGCGCCTTCCGGGCGTGAGGAAGCGGATAAGAACGGCGAGCCGGCCGCGCAGGCTGACAAAGGCAAAGAGGCTGCCAGCAATCCCCAGGCGCAACGCCTCGAGCAGCTGGAAGTCGCCAAGCTGGTCAGGCTCGATCAGGAAGTGCGCACCCACGAGCAAGCGCATGCAGCTGTCGGCGGACGTTATGCCGGCGCGCCGAGTTATACCTACGCCACAGGTCCGGACGGCAAGCGCTATGCCGTTGGCGGTGAAGTGAGCATTGATTCCGGCGCCATACCCGGCAATCCCGAAGCGACATTGCGCAAGATGGAAGTCGTTCTGCGCGCCGCCCTGGCGCCAGCCGAGCCTTCTGCCCAGGACCTGCAGGTGGCCGCCCAGGCGCAGGCGCAGATGGTCCAGTCTCGCGCCGATCTGGCGGCGCAGCAGCGCACAGAAGTCACCGCAAGAGCCGAAAAGGCCAAGCCCGAAGATGAGCCGGGCGAGCCAGTAAAGTCGAATTCCGCAACGGAGTCCGCTGCGTCGCCGGCTTCGGCTCGGTCAACGTCGCAATCGCCTTCGGCGCTTGATCTGTATCGCCGTACAGGTGAGGCATCGCAGCCGACACCGCTGATCGACTTCGTTGCATAAGAAGTAACCAGCGACGCTTGACAAGGGATAGGCGTAAACGTATGTTTCAAACGCCTGTTTGATTGCTGCGCTGCAAAGCCAGCCAGCAGTTGCTCACAACTCCCAGTGCGACCGCATAGTCGGTCACCTAAACACCAAGAATTCCACCGCAGAGGTTAACCGCTATGCCTGATTACAAGGCCCCCTTGCGCGATATCCGTTTCGTACGCGACGAACTGCTCGGCTACGAAGCGCATTATCAGAGCCTGCCTGGCTGCCAAGACGCGACTCCGGACATGGTCAGCGCCATTCTCGAAGAAGGCGCCAAGTTCTGTGAACAGGTGCTGTCTCCGCTGAATCGTGTAGGTGACACCGAAGGTTGTACCTGGAGCGAGTCCGGCGTTAAGACGCCGACCGGCTTCAAAGAAGCCTACAAGCAGTTCGTCGAAGGCGGCTGGCCAAGCCTGGCGCACAACGTTGACCACGGCGGCCAAGGCCTGCCGGAGTCCCTGGGCCTGGCGATCAGCGAAATGGTCGGCACCTCGAACTGGTCGTGGGGCATGTACCCAGGCCTGTCGCACGGTGCGATGAACACCATCTCCGAGCACGGCACCGACGAGCAGAAGCACACCTACCTGACCAAGTTGGTATCCGGCGAGTGGACCGGCACCATGTGCCTGACCGAACCGCATTGCGGCACCGACTTGGGCATGCTGCGTACCAAGGCCGAGCCTCAGGCTGATGGCTCGTACAAGGTTTCCGGCACCAAGATCTTCATTTCCGCTGGCGAACACGACATGGCCGATAACATCGTCCACATCGTGCTGGCCCGCCTGCCCGACGCGCCACAAGGCACCAAAGGCATCTCGCTGTTCATCGTGCCGAAGTTCTCGGTCAATGCTGACGGTTCCGTCGGTGCGCGCAACGCGGTTTCCTGCGGCTCGCTCGAGCACAAGATGGGCATCCACGGCAACGCCACCTGCGTGATGAACTTCGACGGCGCTACCGGTTACCTGATCGGCCCGGCCAACAAAGGCCTGAACTGCATGTTCACCTTCATGAACACGGCCCGCCTGGGTACTGCTCTGCAAGGTCTGGCTCACGCCGAAATCGGCTTCCAGGGCGGCCTGAAGTACGCTCGCGAGCGTCTGCAGATGCGCTCCCTGACTGGCCCGAAAGAGCCGGAAAAAGCCGCTGACCCGATCATCGTCCACCCGGACGTGCGTCGCATGCTGCTGACCATGAAGGCCTTCGCCGAAGGCAACCGCGCGATGGTGTACTTCACCGCCAAGCAGGTTGATATCGTCAAGTACAGCCAGGACGAAGCTGAGAAGAAGCAAGCCGACGCGCTGCTGGCTTTCCTCACGCCGATCGCCAAGGCATTCATGACCGAAGTCGGCTTCGAAGCCGCCAACCACGGCATACAGATCTATGGTGGCCACGGCTTCATCGCCGAGTGGGGCATGGAGCAGAACGTTCGCGACAGCCGTATCTCCATGCTGTACGAAGGCACCACCGGTATCCAGGCCCTCGACCTGCTCGGTCGTAAAGTGCTGCAGACTCAAGGCGAAGCGCTGAAAGGCTTCACCAAGATCGTGCACAAGTTCTGCCAGGCCAACGAAGGCAACGACGCGGTCAAAGCGTTCGTCGAGCCGCTGGCCAAGCTGAACAAAGAGTGGGGCGAGCTGACCATGAAAGTGGGCATGGCCGCGATGAAAGACCGCGAAGAAGTCGGTGCCGCTTCGGTGGACTACCTGATGTACTCCGGCTACGTCTGCCTGGCCTACTTCTGGGCCGACATGGCGCGCCTGGCGGCCGAGAAAATCGCTGCCGGCACTGAAGACGAAGCTTTCTACAAGGCCAAGCTGCAGACTGCGCGCTTCTACTTCGCGCGCATCCTGCCGCGTACCCGTGCCCACGTAGACGCCATGCTGTCGGGTGCCAACAACCTGATGGATATGGCCGAAGAAGACTTCGCGCTGGGCTACTAAGCTCCCGCGTTTCGTCTGACGAAAACCGCTGTCCTCACCGGCAGCGGTTTTTTTTGCCCGCAATTCGTCGAGAAGTTCTCTGATTTGCGCCAATGCGCCGTGCTTAAGAACGCCTGCGCAGGCAAAATGCCAGCCTGCCGATTGCCCTCCTTGCGCTCTGGAGCTTCCCTTGTCGCGCCATGCTGCTGTGCGCTTCAGCCATTTTCTGCCTTCGTTGCTGCTGCTCGGCGGCGGGCTGATGGCTGCCAGGCTGGCGAGCCTCAACGAGTTTTTCACCTCGCTGTTCAATGTGCTGCCTACGCTGTTGCTCTTGCTGGGCGGGACTTTTTGCCTCGTTTATAGCCGGCAGCGCGAGCTGTTTCTGTTGCTGGTGCTGTACTTCGGCTATTTTCTGCTGGACACGCAGGTCGATCATTTTCGCCAGGCGGGCCAGGTGCGCGGTGACACGGCCCTGGTCTTTCACTTGTGCAGCCTGCTGTTGCCATTGCTTTATGGCCTGTATGCGGCCTGGCAGGAGCGCACGCACCTGCTGCAGGATCTGATCGCCCGGGCCGCTGTGCTGCTTGCGGTTGTCGCAGTCAGCGCGGCCCTGGCGCAGCGCTATCCCGAGGAGCTGTTGCGCTGGCTGGCGGTGATCCGTTGGCCGGCCCTGCGTGCCGGCTGGATGGAGCTGGTGCAACTGGCCTATCCGCTGTTCGTGCTCGGCTTCATCCTGCTGCTGATGCAATACCTGCGGGCGCCGCGGCCCTTGCATGCGGCGCAACTGGTGGGCCTGGCCGGGCTGTTCTGGCTGTTGCCGAATACCTTCGTGCTGCCCCACGCGCTGCACGTCATGAGCAGCATCATCATGCTGATTCTGGTCGCGGCGGTCGCCCACGAGGCCTATCAAATGGCGTTTCGCGACGAGCTGACCGGGCTGCCTGGCCGCCGCGCATTGAACGAGCGGTTGCAAAGGCTGGGTCGCAATTACGTGATCGCCATGGCGGACGTCGACCATTTCAAGAAATTCAACGACACCCACGGCCATGACGTAGGCGACCAGGTGCTGCGCCTGGTCGCCGGGCAACTGCGCAAGATCGGCGGTGGTGGCAAGGCCTACCGCTATGGCGGCGAGGAATTCACCCTGGTGTTTCCCGGTAAGACCCTGGAACAGTGCATGCCCCATCTGGAGGCCGTGCGCCAGGCAGTGGAAGCCTATCGGCTGCAGCTGCGCGACAAGACCAGCCGTCCCCAAGATGACAAGCAAGGCCGGCAGAAACGCAGTGGCACGAACGCCTCCCAGGCGTCGGTGACCGTCAGCCTGGGTGTGGCCGAGCGTGGCGCCGAGCAGCGCAGCCCGGAACAGGTCATCAAGGCTGCCGACCAGGCGCTCTACAACGCCAAGAGCGCGGGGCGTAACTGCATTCGCAGCCATGGCCAGCGGCGCGGTGCGGTCCGCTTGCCTGGCGCTTGACCAGGGCAGGTTATGGCGCTGCATTCAGCAGCCACAGGGTCATTGTTGCGATGACCTGAGACGTCGTAGCGTGGGCCATCGACCCGCGCCCCGTGCGCCTGCTGCCGGAGTAGATCATGCCCGAATACAAAGCCCCGCTGCGCGATATGCGCTTCCTGATCGACGACGTTTTCGATTTCCACGCCAGTTACGCTGCACTGGGTGCCACCGATGCGACGCCGGACATGGTCAACGCCATCCTCGAAGAAGGCGCCAAGTTCTGCGAGCAGGTGCTGGCGCCGCTGAACCGCTCCGGCGACGAGGAAGAGTGCCGGTTCGACAACGGCGTGGTGACGACGCCCAAGGGGTTCAAGGAAGCGTTCGCCCAGTACGTCGAGGGCGGCTGGAACGGCCTTGCGGCTGATCCGGCCTACGGTGGCCAGGGTCTGCCGCACTCGCTGGGTCTGCTGATCAGCGAAATGGTCGGCGCCAGCAACACCTCCTGGGGCATGTATCCGGGCCTGACCCATGGCGCCATGTCGGCCATCCATGCCCACGGCAGCGAAGACCAGAAGCAGACGTACCTGACCAAGCTCACCGAAGGTCGCTGGACCGGCACCATGTGCCTGACCGAGCCGCAATGCGGCACCGATCTGGGCATCATCAAGACCCGCGCGGTGCCCCAGGCCGACGGCAGTTACGCGATCAGCGGCACCAAGATCTTCATCTCGGCCGGCGAGCACGACATGAGCGAGAACATCGTTCACCTGGTGCTGGCCAAACTGCCGGATGCCCCGGCGGGCACCAAGGGCATTTCGCTGTTTATCGTGCCGAAATTCCTCCCGGCGGCGACTGGCGAAGCGGGCGAGCGCAACGGCGTCAGCTGTGGCTCGATCGAGCACAAGATGGGCATCAAGGCCTCGGCCACCTGCGTGATCAACTTCGACAGCGCCACGGGCTTTCTGATTGGTGAGGCCAACAAGGGCCTGAACTGCATGTTCACCATGATGAACCACGCCCGCCTGGGGACCGGCATGCAGGGCCTGTGCCTCGGTGAAACCAGCTTCCAGGGCGCGCTCAAGTACGCCAACGACCGGTTGCAGATGCGCGCGCTGAGCGGTCCGAAATCGCCGGACAAACCGGCCGATCCGATCATCGTGCACCCCGACGTGCGGCGCATGTTGCTGACCATGAAGGCCTTCAATGAAGGCAACCGGGCACTGGCCTATTTCTCCGCACAATTGCTCGACCAGGCGCACCGCAGCGCCAGCGCCGAACAGCGCGAGGAAGCGGAAAACCTGCTGGCGTTCCTGACGCCGATCTGCAAAGCCTTCATGACCGAGACCGGCCAGGAGGTGACCAACCACGGCATGCAGGTGTTCGGCGGCCACGGCTACATTCGCGAATGGGGCATGGAGCAACTGGTGCGGGATTGCCGCATCGCGCAGATCTATGAAGGCACCAACGGCATCCAGGCGCTGGACCTGCTCGGGCGCAAGGTGCTCGGCAGCCAGGGCAAGCTGCTACGCGGCTTCACCAAGATCGTCCACACGTTCTGCGCCGCCCAGACCGAACACCCGCAGCTCAAGGGGTATGTTGGGCAACTGTCGGCGCTGAACCAGCAGTGGGGCGAGCTGACCCAGAAACTTGGGATGGCGGCGATGAACAACCCCGACGAAGTCGGCGCGGCCTCGGTGGATTACCTGATGTATTCGGGCTACATCATCCTGGGCTACTTCTGGCTGCGGATGGCGGTGGTGGCCCAGACGAAGCTCGACGCCGGTGAAGGTGATGCAGCCTTCTATCAGGCCAAGCTGGCCACCTGCGCGTTCTACTTCAAACGCCTGCTGCCGCGGACCGGCATGCACCTCGCGGCGGCCGAGGCAGGAAGCGACTGCATGATGAGTCTACCGGCCGAGCATTTCGGCCTCTGACGAGCGGCAGATGTGCTGACAAGCCCGCCAATTGGCGGGCTTTTTCGTGGCTACGAGGCAAATCCATAACGTGGCCAATCGGTCACGACGCGACCCTATGTGTCTGAAAAGTTGTTCGGGTAAACTCCGGCGTCTCCTGTATTGCCCGTCGTTTCGTTCGAGGATTGCACCATGGCTGACTACAAAGCTCCCCTGCGCGATATGCGCTTCGTGCTCAATGAAGTGTTCGAAGTTTCCAAGCTGTGGGCCGAACTGCCAGCCCTTGCCGAGGTGGTGGATGAAGAAACCGCCAGTGCGATTCTCGAAGAAGCCGGCAAGATCACCGCAGGCGTAGTGGCGCCCCTCAACCGCAGCGGCGACGAAGAAGGCTGCTCCTGGAGCAACGGCGCGGTGACCACGCCGGCGGGCTTCCCCGAGGCGTACAAGAGCTATGCCGAAGGCGGCTGGGTCGGCGTCGGCGGTGACCCCTTGTTCGGTGGCATGGGCATGCCGAAAGTCATCTCCGCGCAGGTGGAAGAAATGGTCAACTCGGCCAACCTGTCGTTCGGCCTGTACCCGATGCTGACTGCCGGCGCCTGCCTGTCGATCAACGCCCACGCCAGCGAAGAACTGAAAGAAAAATACCTGCCGAACATGTACGCCGGCACCTGGGCCGGTTCCATGTGCCTGACCGAGCCCCATGCCGGTACCGATCTGGGCATCATCCGCACCAAGGCCGAACCCCAGGCCGACGGCAGCTACAAGGTCAGCGGTACCAAGATCTTCATCACCGGCGGCGAGCACGACCTGACCGAGAACATCATCCACCTGGTGCTGGCCAAGCTGCCCGATGCACCGGCCGGGCCCAAGGGCATTTCGCTGTTCCTGGTACCCAAGTTCATGGTCAACGCCGATGGCTCCCTGGGCGAGCACAACGCGCTGTCCTGCGGCTCGATCGAACACAAGATGGGCATCAAGGGCTCGGCGACCTGCGTGATGAACTTCGATGGCGCCACTGGCTGGATCGTCGATGCACCGAACAAAGGCCTGGCGGCAATGTTCACCATGATGAACTACGAGCGTCTGGGCGTTGGCATCCAGGGCCTGGCGACCGGCGAGCGCTCCTACCAGAGCGCCATCGAATATGCCCGCGAGCGCATCCAGAGCCGCGCGCCGACTGGCCCGCAGGCCAAGGACAAAGCCGCTGACCCAATCATCGTGCACCCGGACGTGCGCCGCATGCTGCTGACCATGAAGGCGCTGAACGAAGGCGGTCGTGCCTTCTCCAGCTACGTTGCCATGCAGCTCGACACCGCCAAGTTCAGCGAAGAACCCGCCACGCGCAAACGCGCCGAAGAGCTGGTCGCGCTGCTCACCCCGGTGGCCAAGGCGTTCCTCACCGACCTGGGCCTGGAGACCACCATCCACGGCCAGCAGATTTTCGGCGGCCACGGCTTCATTCGCGAGTGGGGTCAGGAGCAACTGGTTCGCGACTGCCGCATTACCCAGATCTACGAAGGCACCAACGGTATTCAGGCCCTCGACCTGGTCGGGCGCAAGGTGATTGGCAGCGGTGGCGCGTTCTACAAGCATTTCGCCGAAGAGATCAAAGCCTTCACCGACTCCGCCGATGCCTCGCTGGGCGAGTTCGTCGAGCCGCTGAAGGGCGCCATCAGCAACCTGGAGCAGATGACCGCGGACCTGCTGGAACGCGCCAAGAGCAACCCGAATGAAATCGGCGCAGCGTCGGTCGAGTACCTGCACGTGTTCGGCTACACCGCGTACGCCTACATGTGGGCACTGATGGCGAAAGCCGCGCTGGGCAAAGAGGCGCAGGACGATTTCTACGCCAGCAAGCTGGGCACCGCGCGTTTCTACTTCGCGCGCATTCTGCCGCGCATTCACTCGCTGAGTGCCTCGGTCAAAGCCGGCAGCGAAAGCCTGTACCTGCTGGATGCCGCGCAGTTCTAAGCGTCGATGACAGAAAAAACCCGCCTAACCGGCGGGTTTTTTTATGGCTGAGATTCAGTCGGCGATCAGCTTGTCGACCAGGGCGGGGTCGTCGATGAGGCGATTGCGCGTGCCCTGCAGTTGTTCGATCTTGTCGTTGCGGGCTTTTTCTTCCGCGTCGGGCGGATCGAGCTGGTGCCATTGCTTGAGCAACTGAGCCTGGCCGGTGATGGGCAGGTCGTATTCGATGTGCATGTAGAACATCGCCCTGGCGATATTGCCCTTGGCCGCATCACGCGGCTCGACTTTGCGAAACGCGCTTTTCAGCTCGCAGCCGATATCCGCGAACTTGTTCGGCGTGTCATCGGGCAGGTCGGCGAACTGGGCATTGCGTCTGGCCTGCTCGATCTGCTTCAGCGCGGGATATAGATTGTGCAGGTCGGCTTCGATGTAGGGATAACGCGGGTTCATGATGCTGCACTGGCGATCAGTGATGCAGCGCAGCGAGGCTTTCAACTGCTTGATGCTGTAGACCGCGCTGGCGGTCAACAGCTCACTGCTGCCGGTGAAGCCCTTGGCGCAATACAGCGACGTTCCGCCGTTGGCGTAGACGTCGCTCCACAGCAGGCGCTCGCTGGTTTCCAAGTCGGCAATCCGATCCTGGCCGTTGGCTGTGACGAATGGAGCAAGGAAGGCTGCGAGACAGCCGAAAACCGCGACGAGCGTGCGCTTCATAGGGCCCCGATGACCGCGTAGCAGAGGTCTGTTGTTTTTGTAGGACGAAGGCAGTGTAACAAGACTTCCGTCACAGATTATAGGTGGCGGCAGCGGTGATGGCATTTTGTACGCAATGGCTTACATGGCGCGCTGCCGATAGCCTCTATGGCAGCCACTGATGCACGCGTAGTCTTGCTTCCCAAGGACGTAGCGCAGGAAGCGCGATTCTCAATACGGATACGCTGGATTGCCGCCAGGAAGGCGAGCGGATCACGGATGTCAACACTCAGTCTGCAAAGGCCCCGCACCAGCGGGGTTTTCTTTTTGTGGCGCCAAAATTCTCACCACCCATCCGGCCGCTGGCTATTGCCCCAGCAGGTGGAGCAGTGCGCTCGGGGAAAAGCCGGTCCAGCGTTTGAACGAGCGGCGGAAGTTGGTGGTGTCCTGGAAGTGCAGATAGCCGGCGACTTCCTCGTTGCTGTAGCCCTTCACCTGATAGAGATAGAGCGCGACGTGCTTGCGCACCAAGTCGAGTTGTTCCTGAAAGTGTGTGCCGTGCTTTTGCAGCTTGCGCTTGAAGGTCGCCGGGCTCATGTCGAAGGCATGGGCCACCGAGTCGAGGTTCAGCGGCTCGCGGATATGCGCCTGCAGGTAGGCGTACAGGCGATCCAGCAGGCTGGCGCGAAAACCCAGCTCGGTCAGTTGCCGCTGGCTCTGCTGTTGCGCGACCTGGCCGGCAGTGGCCGACGCCATGGGCCATGGGCGGTGCAGGTAGTCGACGGCGATGCTCATCATGTCCAGCTGGCGCTCGAACTGCACCTCTTCGCCCAGGTTGACCCAGTACTGCTCGATATAACGCGGTTGCCCGTGACTGAAATGAAACCGCCAGGGCAGGCGTTCGCCAGACAGCCAGCGGCTGGTCGCGCTGACCGCTGTCATGCTCGCTTCCATCAGAAAGCGGCGTTGTTCGCCGCACCCGCAGGCATCCAGCCAATACAGATAGGCGCGTTGTTCATCAATCAACAGCCGTGGCGCGAGCAGCGGACTCAGCAACGCGCGCTGGCGAACCAGCAGTTCCAGCGCCTGGTGTAGGGTGCCGGCGTGGCGCAGGGCATGGCTGGAAGCATCGTAGTGCCCGGGCAGCAGGCGCTGGCCGAAGAGGAAGCTGGTGTCGTCGGCATTCAGCAGGCGGCGGCTGTTGTCGATCAGCTTGAGAAACTGCTGCGGGCTGATGCGCACCTGGCCGGCAAGGATGTCGTCATAGAACAGCCCGGTGCCGCGCAGCAGCCGGTGGGTATCGACCTCGCGACTGATCGCCAGATCGATCAGCGCCGCCGGCTGGTAATGCGCCGCGATAAAGCGGCTGTCGCATTCGTACCAAGGCGTTTTCACGGTCATGGTGGTGGCCTCAGGCGCACTTCGCGGCAGGCACGTGCTTGGCCCGCGCAAGCGCCAGATTGAGCCGTTGCAGCAGGCTTTCCGGGCTGTCCTGCAGGGCCATCACCACCGCCACGCTGGCGCGCAGGTGCAGGCGCTCGCCATGCTGGTCGCTCTTGTAGGCGAAATGCTGCACAGCGTCCTGCAGCTCGCGCGCCAGCTGGCCCGCCTGCTGCTCGCCAGTATTCGGCAGCAGGGCGACGAAGCGGTCACCGGCCAGCCGGCAGAGCAGATCCTGGCGGCGCAGGTTGAGCACCAGCAACTGCGTCAGCGCCTGCAGCAGCCGATCACCCTCGGCATGGCCGTACTGACGGTTGACCGCGCTGAAGCCATCCAGGTCGAGAATCACCAGCGACAGCGGTTGCCGCTCGCGCTGTGCCTCGTGCAGCGCCTGTTGCAGCTGCAGGCGCAGGTAATCAGCGCCGCCGAGCGGGGTGACCTTGTCGAACAGCCGATGCTCGCGGAACAACCGCTCGCGTTTCTCCATCTGCACGCTGATCGCCAGTTGCTCGCGGTGCCAGTGATAGATGCCCAGCGTCATCAGGACGAACCCCACCGGCATCGGCCCGGATTCCAGCCATTTGTCCCAGGTGATGCCCTCCGGCAGGTGGATGAGCTCGTCCACCGAATCCATCCACAGCGAGAGAAACAGGCAGGCCAGGCCGTAGAACAGCAGGTTGGTGACTTGCCCGGCAGGCCGACTTTTCAGCAGCAGGCAGGCCCACGTCAGCACCAGCAGCGCCGAACCGCCCTCGCCAATGATGTCGGTCCAGTGCCATTCCGCCAGGGGCTTCACGCTGCCTGCGATCAGGTGCGCGAGCAGGCCGAAGTGGGCCACCAGCAACAGCCCGGCGAGTTTCCAGGCATGAAATTTAAGCAGCGGCGGCATGAGCGCAATGCTCCATGAAGTGCGATAGGGCGCCAGCTGAACAGATGAATGTGACACTTTGGTTGCGCCGTCAGGAGGTCGTTTTAGCTCAGGGCAACGGCTGAACATTGACACGTCCGGCCCCGGAATGCCGGCCACCCGCGGCAATCTGCAACAGCGCCCAGACCGCAGTCGTGGCGTGGGCACTGGCAGGGGAGGTCGCTCCCGTCGGAGGGCTGAAGCCATACAAAAAAGGCCCTGTACGAGTAGGCCGAATGCAGCGCTTATCACCAACCCGTTCATCGACCACACCCTGATCTGCAGGTCATTTCGGCTCAAAGTGCCGGGAAAAGTCGGCGAAAAACCGCGATTCAGCGGCGCTCGCCGTGGCCTGTCACAGAACCGTCATCCACCCTATCTAGCGTCTGCTCCCCAGTAGCCCGGCCATCGGTGCCCGGCGGATTTCGCTCTTGGGAGGTAAGCAGTGAACATACGCAGAAGCACGGCCCGTCGTGCGGGTTTTCACATCAGCGCCCTGGCGTTGGCCATTGCTACAAGCGGCGCGGCGTTTGCCGCCGAGCCAGCCACCGAATACGTCGAGGTGGTCGGCCAAGCCGTCAGCATCGACAAGGCGCTTAAAGAACAACGCAGTTCCGACAACGTCGAGAGCGTGGTGCACGCCGACGGCATCGGCCAGTTGCCAGATGACAACGCCGCCGAAGCGCTGCAGCGTATTCCTGGCCTGTCGGTTGAGCGTGATCAGGGCGAAGGGCGTTTTGTCAGCGTGCGCGGCATCGGCCCGGATCTGAACAGCGTGACCATCAACGGCACCCTGGTGCCCTCGCCGGAAAGTGATCGCCGCGCGGTCGCTCTGGATGTCTTGCCCTCGGAGCTGGTGCAGTCGCTGACGGTGGTCAAATCCCTGACTCCGGACATGGACGCCAACTCCCTCGGTGGCACCGTGGAAGTGGAGAGCCTGTCGGCCTTTGATCACGAAGGACTGTTCTATACCGGCAGCGCCGAAGGCAGCTACGACGAGAACACCGAACAAACCAGCCCGAAGTTCTCCGGCGCGATTAGCGACCGTTTCAGTCTGGGCGACGGCATCGACAACTTCGGCGTGGCCGCAGCCTTGAGCTGGCAGGAACGCGACTTCGGTTCGGATAACGTCGAAACCGGCGGCGCCTGGGACTTCAGCGATGGCGCCCGGCTTGAGGAGCTGGAGCAGCGCGACTATGAAATCACCCGCGAACGCACGGGCTTTGGCCTGAACTTCGACTACAAGCCCGATGATCTCTCCAGCTATTACCTGCGCACCCTGTATAGCCGTTACAAGGACACGGAAACCCGCAATGCCGCAGGCGTCGAGTTTGCTGATACGCAGCTGCCTGGTGAGCGTGGCGACGCCGAAGGCTATCGCGAGCTGAAAAGCCGCGAGGAAACCCAGGAAGTACAGTCCTACGTACTCGGTGGCGAGCGCATGCTCGGCTTGTGGACTATCGGAGCCCAGGCTGGCTACAGCCGCTCCAGCGAAGACAGCCCGGAAGGTATTGCCGGCGCGACCTTCGAGGGCAACGACGACTTCACCGACGCAGGCTTTGGCGACACCAAGAAGCCGCGCCTGAGCATCGACTCGGCATTCTACGACCCCAGCAACTTCACCCTCGACAGCGTCGATTGGGAAAAGCAGAAGACCACCGATACCGAGCACAACATCAAGCTCGACCTGGCACGCGACTACGACCTCAGCGGTTATGCATCCCAGGTCAAATTCGGCGGCAAGCTCAGCCGCCGGGAAAAGGACAACGACCTGGAAGCCTGGAGCTATGAGGATTTGGACACCTTTGGCCTTACCGACGCTCAGCTCAACCTCAGTCAGTTCAGCAAGGGCTCAGTGGAGTACGGCCTCGGCCGCTTCGGTCCCGGTATCAGCGACAAGGCCATCGAGCGCCTGCTCGGCGGCTTGAACAAGGCCGACTTCTATAACGAAGAAGAGTCGCGGGTGAATGACTTCGAAATGAGCGAAGACATCAACGCCGCCTACCTGATGAACAGCCTCGACATCGACGACTGGCGCTTTATCGCCGGGGTTCGTTACGAGGGCACCGAGTTCGAGGCCAAGGGCAGCGGTATCCGCGATGGCGTCTTCGAAGACACCGAAAGCGATACGCGCTATGAGCACTGGTTGCCGGGCTTTCACGCGCGCTATCAGCTTAATGCCAGCACCCAGCTGCGCGCGGCCTGGACCAACACCGTGGTGCGGCCGACCTTTGGCCAACTGGCGCCAGGCTTCGTGATCGATGGCGACGAAGCCAGCTTCGGCAACCCGGAGCTTGATCCACTGGAGTCGATGAACCTCGACTTTGGCATCGAACACTACATGGGCCGTGCCGGCGTGGTGTCGGCGTTCGTGTTCTACAAAGACATCGATAGTTTCGTCTACAACACTGACCTGGCCGGCACCGGTGAGTGGGTCGGGTTCGACGAAGCGCTGAGCTTTGCCAATGGCGACAGCGCCGAGCTGTATGGCCTGGAGCTGGCCTACTCGCAGAAATTCGACTGGCTGCCTGCGCCCTGGAACGGTCTGCTGGTCGGCGCCAACGCTACCTTCAGCCGCTCCGATGCAAGCATCGAAGGGCAGGGCCTGAGCCGCGACATCGACCTGCCGAATCAGTCGGACACGGTCGGCAACCTGATGCTCGGCTGGGAGGACGACACGCTCAGCCTGCGCCTGTCCGCCAACTACAAGTCGGAGTACCTGGCCGAAGTTGCCGCCATTGATGATGAGGCCCATGACCTGTATGCCGATGAGCAGCTGTTCGTCGACTTCAGCGCCGGTTACTTCCTGACGCCTGCGCTGCAGCTGACCTTCCAGGCGCAGAACCTGACGGACGAGTCCTACTACGTCTACAGCGGTCGCCGCGACTTCAACGCTCAGTACGAAGAGTACGGCCCGACCTACAAGCTCGGCCTGACCTTCACCCATTTCTGACCTGTATGTCGGCTGGGTACGCCGCAGGCGTGCCCGGTTGGCTGCTGCATTTTTCAGCAAGGATTTGCCCGTATGCACCTTTCGTTTTTCAAGAAAAACCTGTTGCTCGCCAGCCTGATCGCCTTGAGCGCCTGCCAGAGCACGGTGACCGATAAACCCGCTGCAATCTTGAGCCTGCAGGCGCTTGCCAGCCCCAGCATGAAGTCGGTCGAGGCGGCGCAATGGCTGGCCAGCGACAGCTTCTGGCCAGGTGCCGAACGCCTGCAGAGCAGTGAGAAGCAGGGCCTGTTCGTGCTTGATGGCCAGGGCGCGACCCTGAGCCAACTGCCCGGTACTTTTGCCAGCGTCGATCACCGCGTTGGCCCGCGCGGTCTGCTGGTGGCGGCCCTGGATGTCGACCGTCAGCAGGCGATGCTGGTCAACCTGGCCAACCAACGCTGGGGCGAGCCGCTGTACCTGCCGCGCCCGGACTACAAGATCGATGGTCTGTGCCTGTACCGCGATGCAGCGAGCAACGCCTTTGTCTTTCTGGTCGGTGAGGAGGGGATCGGTGAGCAGTGGCTGGTCGCCCAGCACGAAGTGCCGCTGGCGACGCCCAAGCGTGTGCGTGGCATGAGCCTGCCGCCGGCCAGTGAGCACTGCCAGGTCGATGATCTGGTCGAGCGCCTGTATGTCAACGAGGAGGGCGTCGGCCTGTGGGCCTACGCTGCCCATGCCGAGGCCGATCTGGTACGCGAGCCGGTAGGCCTGGTGCAGCCGTTCGGTGATATCGGCAAGGCGCTCGCCGGTATGGCCGTGGTGCCGGGCGGAGTGCTGGCGCTGGACCCGGAAAGCAACAGCCTGCACCGCTATCGGCGGGGCGAAGAGGGCTGGCAGGCTCAGCCAGTATTGCCACTGGGCAAGCTGAACGAGCCGGAAGGCCTCAGCGTGCGCGCGGTTGCCGGCGGCCTGGAACTGCTGGTGCGCGATGACGACGGCCTGCAGCACGGCCAGCTGGCCTGGCAGGCGCAAGCCCCTGAGCCGCGAGCGGCGCTGCCGATTCTGCCGGTGCAGGTGCAGACCGACCCGGTTCCGAGTTTGGGCGATGCCGCCGATGACCCGGCGATCTGGGTACACCCGAGTGACCCGCGCAAGAGCCGCGTGTTGGGCACTGACAAACAGGGCGGCCTGCTGGCCTATGACCTCGCCGGCAAGCAGCTGCAGGACCTGCGCGTCGGGCGGATGAACAACGTCGATGTGCGTGCCGGCTTCGACCTCAATGGCCAGCTGGTTGACCTGGCCGTAGCCAGCAACCGTGACCAGAACAGCCTGCAGCTGTTCGCCATCGACCGCAGCAGCGGCGAGTTGCGCAACCTCGGCCAGCTGCCCACGCCGCTCAAGGACATCTACGGCCTATGCATGTTCAAGGATGCCGCCGGGGCGATTTATGCGATTCCCAATGCCAAGGACGGCACCTTTCTGCAGTACCGCCTGAGTGCGGACGCTGAGCGGATCAAGGGCGAGCTGGTGCGCCAGTTCAAGGTGGCAAGCCAGCCGGAAGCCTGCGTTGCCGATGACCGCAACCAGCGCCTGTTCGTCGGCGAAGAGGATGTCGCGGTCTGGACACTGGACGCTCGGGCCGATGCGTCGACCCGGCTTGAACAGGTGATTGCGTCCGGCAATGTGGTCCACGACGACATCGAGGGCCTGGCGATTTACCAGGGCGCGACACGCAACTACCTGGTGATTTCCAGCCAGGGCAATGACAGCTATGTGGTGCTTGATGCCACTGCGCCCTATGCCGTGCGCGGTGCGTTTCGCATCGGTTTGAACGCACAACAGGGCATTGATGGCGCCTCGGAAACCGATGGCCTGGACGTTACCTCGGCCAACCTCGGCGGCATCTGGAACGCCGGCATGCTGGTGGTGCAGGACGGTCGCAAGCGCATGCCCGAAGACCGGCAGAACTACAAATACCTGCCCTGGACCGCCGTGGCTAAAGCCCTCGGCCTGGAATAGCCACGCCCGCGACAAACGCGGCCGTCATCAATCGGCAACACAAACGTAATCGAATAGCGGCCGAGGGTTTTCCTCGGCGCGCGATGCAAGGAGACACCCATGCACAACACCCTCGAACAGATGACCGTCTGGAGCCTGATCAGCGATGCCAGCCTGCTGGTTCAGGCGGTCATGCTGACCCTGCTGCTGGCCTCGCTGCTGAGCTGGTACCTGATCATTCAGCGCGGCGCCGCACTGCGGCGCAACGAACGGCAACTGAAGGACTTCCAGCTACGGTTTCGCAGCGGCCATGATCTGGCCCAGCTGTATCGCGAGGGCAGCGATGGGCTGGACGAAGATGCCGGTTTGCAGCGCATCTTTCAGGCCGGTTACCACGAATTTGTCCAGCTCAAGCGGGAGCCAGGGATTGCCGGCGAGCTGGTGATCGACGGTGTCGAGCGCTCGCTGCTCGTAGCCATCAGCGAGCAGGAAGAACGCCTGGAGAAAGGCCTGCCGTTTCTCGCCACGGTCGGTTCGGTCAGCCCCTATATCGGCCTGTTCGGCACCGTGTGGGGGATCATGAACTCCTTTATCGGCCTGTCCCAGGTGCAGCAAGCGACGCTTTCCACGGTCGCCCCCGGTATCGCCGAAGCGCTGATCGCCACGGCTATCGGCTTGTTTGCGGCGATTCCCGCCGTGATCGCCTACAACCGCTTCAGCGCACGCGTCGCCACCCTGACTTCGCGCTACTACGGCTTTGGTAACGAACTGCAGGCCCGTTTGCACCGCGCACTGCACGCAGGCACTGCCCGCGTCGCGGCAGCTGCCTGAGGAGTGGCACCATGCGCAAACCGCAGAGTAAACATGGCCCCAAGGCCGAGATGAATGTGGTGCCTTACATCGACGTGATGCTGGTGCTGCTGGTGATCTTTATGGTCACCGCGCCGATGCTCACCCAAGGCGTAAAGGTCGAGCTGCCCAAGGTTGCCAGCGAAGCGCTGCCCACCGATACCCAGCAGCAGATCCTCACCCTCTCGGTGCAGGCCGACGGTGGCTATTACTGGAACCTGGGCAGCGAGCTGAACACCGAACAGCAGACCGACCGTACCGTTGGCCTGGAGGAAATGACCGCCCAGGTCACGCAGATCATCGCCGAGCGTGGCGACACCCAGGTGTATATCCGCGCCGACCAGGCCGCCGACTACGCCACCGTGGTCGCCGGTATCGCCGCCTTGCAGAAGGGTGGGGTGAGCAACCTCGGCCTGATCACCGAGGCCCCGCAGTGAGCAGCGCGCTGATGGACAATCCCGCTTCTGTTGCCTGGCCCAGATTGCCAACCTCGCGCCTGCGCAATGCCCAGGCTGCATTGCTGACCTTGGCCCTGCATGCATTGGTGCTGGCGCTGTTGCTGGCCAACTGGCCGGTGGAAAAGCCGCCAGCGCCGAGCGTCAGCACCATCAACATGCAACTGGTCAGCCTGCCGCCACCAGTGCCAGTGGTGGAAGTTCCGCCTCCCGAGCCGGTCGAAGTCACTACGCCGGAAGTAGCGACGCCGGAAGTGCAAACGCCGGTGGAGCCGCAGGTCGACCCGCGTATTGCCCGGCACAAACTGGAGCAGGCGTCCCTGGCGCATAAGCGCGTGGAGCAGAAGAGGCTCGAGCAGGAACGCCAGCGGCTTGAAAGCAAACGTCAGGAGCAGGCTCGGCAAGAACAGCAGCAACGTGAACAGGCGCAACAACGCCAAGCCGCCGAACAGCTGGCAGCGCAGCAACGTCAGCAGGCCGCTGATGCAGCTGCCGAGCAGGCGCGGCAGGCCGAAGCCGCTGCGGCGGCCAGCCGCCAGTACCTGCCGATTGCCAAACAGGCACCGGCTTACCCGCGGCGCGCGCTGGACAAGGGTATTGAGGGGGAATGCACCGTCAGCTACACGGTCAACGCCCAGGGCCGAGTCGAACAGCCCGAGGTGGTGGGTGCCTGCCATCCCCTGTTTATCCGTCCCTCATTAGCCGCCGCGCAGAGTTTTCGCTACCAGCCGCGGGTGATCGATGGCCGCGCGGTCGCCGTGCCCAATGTGAAAAACACCTTTACCTACCGTATCGAATAAACCCATGCCCGCCGCCCAGGCTGCTCTGTGTAGAGCGGCGTGGGCCAGTGCGCGCCAACCTTTTGCGAGAGCCGTGATGAATCAGGATCACCAAGCGTTTCACACCAGCCTTGAAGCCCACGACGATGTAGCGATCAACCCCAGTGCCAACCCGGCGCTGAGCGACTTGCTGAATCCTGCGCGGCGCAATGTGCTCAAGGGCGGCCTTACCCTGGCCGCGCTCGGCTTCCTCGCCGGCGGCATCAGTGCCTGCCGCAGTGCCGGGGCCAGTCCGCTGCTGGGTTTCAAGGGTGTGCCGGTTCAGATCGACCCGCAATTCGACCGCGTGCTGGTTGCCGAAGGCTATAGCGCCACGCCGTTTTTCTCCTGGGGCGATCCGGTCGAGGTCGGCGCGCCGCAGTGGAACCCGGATGCCAGCGACGACTGGCAGGCGCAGCTCAAGCAGGCTGGTGACAACCACGACGGCATGGACTTTTTCGCCTTTGAAGGCGAAACAGACCGTGGCCTGTTGGTGATGAACCACGAATACGTCAACCCACCGCTGCACCCCAGCAACCTGATCGACCAGAGCAAGCCACGGCCGCTGAGCGAAGTGCGCAAAGAGCAGGCCGCCCATGGCGTGTCGGTTATCGAAGTGAAAAAGGCCGCCGACGGCCAGTGGCAGCGGGTTATGGATTCGCCCTACAACCGCCGCATCAGTGCGCTGACCGCCATGCGTATCGCCGGCCCGCTGGCCGGGCACGCGCTGATGCAAACCGTTGCCGATCCCAGTGGTCTTGAAGTGCTCGGCACGATCAACAATTGCGCCACCGGCGTCACGCCCTGGGGCACTTTCCTCACCTGCGAGGAAAACTGGCACAACTACTTTATTAACCGTGATCAGGCCGACTACGCCAGCCGCGTGTCGCACAAACGCTATGGATTGGCCAAAGAAGGCACCAGTAAAAACTACGCCTGGGAGACCGCCGACCCGCGCTTCGACGCCACCCCCGATCCGCAGCAAGCCAACGGCGGCTATGTCAACGAGTCACATCGCTTTGGCTGGGTGGTGGAAATCGACCCCTTCGATCCCCAGGCGCAGCCGGTCAAACGCACCGCCTTTGGTCGTTTCGGCCGCGAATGTGCGGCTCTGAGCTTGGGCGACGACGGCCGCATGGCGTACTACTCCGGCGACGATGCTAAGGGCGAGTACGTGTACAAGTTTGTCCCCAGCGGGCGCTTCGATGCAGCCAACCCCAAGGCTAATCGCGACCTGCTCGACGAAGGCACCCTCTACGTCGCGCGTTTCGATGCCGATGGCTCCGGCCAATGGCTGGCCCTGGTGCATGGGCAAAACGGTTTGACCCACGCCAATGGCTTTGCCAGCCAGGCCGAAGTGCTACTTAACGCCCGCGCTGCGGCGGATATGGTGGGCGCAACGCCGATGGATCGCCCTGAGTGGGCGGCCGTGCATCCTGCCAGCCGTGAGGTGTATGTGGCCCTGACCAATAACGATGGTCGCGGCGACAAACACCCCACCGACAAAGCCAACCCGCGCCCGCAGAACCTGCATGGGCAAATCCTGCGCTTCAAGGAGCAGGGCGCCGACCCCAGCGCTGAAACCTTCACCTGGGAGCTGTTCCTGCTGGCGGGCGAACAGAAAGGCGCCAAGGATGCCAACGGCAATGCGCTGCCGGCCAATCTCACCGGCACCATCAATGGCGATCTCTTCTCCTCGCCCGATGGTCTGGCCTTCGACAGCCACGGCCGTTTGTGGATTCAGACCGACTACGACGACGATGAAGCGGCTATGCAGAGCATGGGCTGCAATCAACTGCTGTGCGCCGACCCGAGCACCCGCGAGGTGCGGCGCTTTCTGGTCGGCCCGCGCGGCTGCGAAATCACCGGCCTGGCCTGGAGCCCGGATGGCAAGGCAATGTGGGCCAATGTGCAGCACCCCGGCATCAGCTACCCGGCCAGTGACGGCCAGAGCCGGCCGCGTTCGACGACGGTGCTGATTACCAGAAATGATGGCGGGGTGATTGGCAGCTGATCATCGTCGCGGCGCGGCGAGCGGCTCTAGTACGCCGAGTCAGGTAGATTACACTGACTGGATTGAGTCCACCGGGTTCGTCCGATGCTGAGTCTGCTTGTCACGCCTTTTATCCGCTCCAGCGCGCGTGCCGGGCTGCTTGGCATTGCCGCGTGGCTGGTGCTTGCGCCGGCGGTCGCTGCGGCCGAGGAGTATCGCATCGGGGTGGAACGCGTCGATTATTTCCCGATCTACTCGGTGTCCGCGGAGGGTCAATACCAGGGTTACGCCCGGGAGCTGCTGGACCTGTTCGCGGCCCATGCGCAGGTGCGCCTGCACTATGTGCCGTTGCCGGTGCGGCGGCTCTATCACGAGTACTGGGCGGGTCGCCTCGACCTGGTATTCCCTGACAATCCGCGCTGGAACCAGGGCGACGTAGCGGAGCGCGGCGTCAGCTACTCGAATCCGGTTCTGACCTTTCAGGACGTGATGCTGGTCGTGCCGGATCGCCTCGGGCAACCGCCCGAGAGCTTTCGCAAGCTTGGTTTTATCAGCGGCTTCACGCCATGGAAATTCCAGCGCGAAATCGACGCCGGCCGGGTGGAAATCCATCAGGCGCCCAATCCTGAAGGGCTGATCCGCATGGCGCTGGCCGGCTATATCGACGCGGCGAACATGGCGCAGCAGGTGGCGCATTACCACCTGGCCCGCCTGGGGCAACCGGATGTGCTGGTGGTCGAGCCCGGCTTGCTTGCGGTGAGCGACAGCCATTACCACCTGTCGAGCATTCGCCACCCGGAACTGATCGAGCGGTTCGATGCGTTTCTGGCCAGCGAACATCAGGCGGTGGCGGCGCTCAAGCACAAGTACGGGCTATAGCCGCTGAGCTAGCGCCACGGTGACGCATGCTGGTCGCTACTGCTCTGTTCGCCGATCTATGGGCTGGAGGCAATCGACCTGCCGGCTGCGATATCGATTAGCCACACTCGGCATTTTTCCTCAGGCTTTTCCGCTACCATCAGCACTCTCTCGCCCTCAGACAAGGACTTCGCCATGGCTGTTTCCACCCTGATTATCCTGGCCATTCTCGCCGCGCTGGTGTTCTACGTGATCGGCATCTACAACAAGCTGGTGGCGCTGCGTAACCGCTTCCAGAACGCGTTCGCGCAGATCGAGGTGCAGCTCAAGCGCCGATATGACCTGATCCCCAACCTGGTGGAAACCGCCAAGGGCTACCTGGCCCACGAACGGGAAACCCTCGAGGCGGTAATCGCCGCGCGCAACAGTGCGGCCTCCAATCTTCAGGCTGCCGCGGCGCAACCCGGTGATGCCCAGCGCATGGCGCAACTGGCCGGTGCCGAAGGCCTGCTGAACAACGCCATGGGTCGTCTCAACGTGGTGATGGAAGCCTACCCGGACCTCAAGGCCTCGCAGAACATGCAGCAGCTCAGCGAAGAGCTGAGCACGACCGAGAACAAGGTCGCTTTCGCCCGCCAGGCCTTCAACGATGCGGTGATGGCCTACAACACCTACAAGCAGTCGTTCCCGCCCGTGGCGCTGGCGCCAACCTTTGGCCATGCCCAGGACGCCAGCCTGCTCGAGTTCGCCGACAGCGCGGCGATTCAGGAAGCGCCGAAGGTGTCGTTCTAACCCTGCCTGCATACGGATCGCGCAATGAACTTCTTCGAACAGCAGGACCGCGCCAAGCGCAACAGCGGCCGCCTGGTACTGCTGCTGATGCTGGCCGTGGCCAGCCTGATCGCCCTGACCAGCCTGGTTCTGGGCGTGATCTGGCATGTGCATCAGCAGACCCAGCGCTCCTCTCGGCTGGACGCCGATGTGCCGTTCAGCCTGCTGCCGAGCTGGCCGCTGGTGGGCCTGGTGGCGTTCGCGGTCATTGGCGTAGTGGTGCTGGGCAGCCTGTACAAGAGCGCCCAACTCAGCGGCGGCGGCAAGGTGGTCGCGGAGCGCCTGGGTGGGCGTCTGCTCAACCTCGCGCCGCAGAGCCTGGAAGAGCGGCGCCTGCTCAATGTGGTCGAGGAAATGGCCATCGCCGCGGGCACCCCGGTGCCGCCGGTGTACGTGCTCAACGATCCGGGCATCAACGCCTTCGCCGCGGGCCTGACGCCCCAGGACGCGGTGATCGGCATCACCCGTGGTGCCATCTGCCTGCTGTCGCGCGAACAGCTGCAGGGGGTGATCGCCCACGAGTTCAGCCATATCTTCCATGGCGACATGCGCCTGAATATCCGCCTGGTGTCCTTGCTGCACGGCATCCTGCTGCTTGGCCTGATCGGCGAGGTGCTGCTGCAGAGCAGCGACCGCAGCAGCTATTCCGATCGGGACAGGTCGAAGGGCGGGCTGCTGATGATTGGCGGCACGCTATGGATCCTGGGATACACGGGCACCTTCTTCGGCAACCTGATCAAGGCGGCGGTCAGTCGCCAGCGGGAGTTTCTCGCCGACGCTTCGGCCGTGCAGTTCACCCGCAACCCCGACAGCATCGCCGGCGCCCTCAAGAAAATTGGCGGCAGTACCCTGGGTTCGCGGTTGCAGGCCGGGCATGCCGCCGAGTTCAGCCACATGTATTTTGCCGCAGGTATCCGCCAGGCCATGGACGGTCTGATGGCCACCCACCCGCTGCTGGACGAGCGCATTCGCCGCATCGAACCCGCCTGGGATGGCAGCTTTCCGCGGGTCAACCTCAGCGAGGTGACCCTCGAACCGGCCGAGCGTTCGGCCTTGCCCGCCGAGGTTACCGCCAGCTGGCAGCAGGCCCTGGGCGCTCCAGCCATGACGGCGCCGTTCAGCGAAGCTTCGGTCGAACAGGCGATCAGCGCGATTGGCGATCCGCAACCGGCCCACTTGCAGCAGGCCAGAAGCGCTTTGCTGCTTATCGGCGAACCCTTGCGCCAGGCCGCCCACAGCTTCAGCGGTGCCCAGGCATTGGCCTATGGCCTGATGCTCGCGCGCGAGCCTGCGGCCCAGGCGCGCCAGCTGGCACTGCTGAAGCCACACCTGGAGGTGGAAGTTGCCGAGGCCCTGGATACGGTCGCCAACGAGCTGCTGCTGTTGGCCGACGGGCTGCGCCTGCCGCTGCTCGAGCTGGCGATTCCCGTGCTCAAGCAATTGGCCAAGGACCAATGGGCGACGCTGCAGAGCAACCTGATCCTGCTGGCCAAGGCCGACCGCAAGATCGACCTGCTGGAGTGGACGCTGTTGCGAATCCTGCAGCGCAACGTCGAAGGGCCGCGGCCGCTGAACGGCAAATATCACCTGCTCGAACTGGCCGACGAAAGCGCCGTGCTGCTGTCTGCCCTAGCCCATGCCGGGCATGCCGACGCTGGCGAGGCGGACCACGCCTTTGCCGCTGCGCGGGCATTGCTGCCATTCGACCGCTTGCCATTCGTGGATAAGGGCATGCCGACGATGCAGGCGCTGGATGGCGCCCTGAACCGCCTGAATCTGATGTGGCCGCTGCAGAAGCCACGGCTGCTCAAGGCCCTGGCCCGCTGCGTGGAGCACGACGGCCACCTCACCGCTGCCGAGGCCGAGCTGATTCGCGCGGTAGCCGATGTGCTCGACTGCCCGATGCCGCCGCTGCTGGTTGCCTGAGGCCAGCGGTAGGCGCGCCAGTTGGCTAGCGTAGCGCTGGGATCAGGCTGTCGCGCTCCTGCTCGCGGAGGATCTGCAGCAATTGTTCGGCGCCCGGGGACAGGCTGTGTCCGCTGCGGCTGACGATGCCGTAAGCCGAGCTGGGTACGGCCAGCCGCTCGCTCAGTGGCAACAGCGCCAGCCGTCCGGCCTTTACGTCGTGGGCGATCACGTCCCAGGGCGCCATGCTCAGCACATCACTGCTCGACACTAACTGCTTGAGCACCATGAAGTTGTCGCACTGGATGCTCAGCGAACGGTTACCGCCCAGCGCTTCAAGGTGTTCCGCCACCGACTGCGGTAATTGCGTACCCGCTAACGCATAGGCGCGTAAGTCGGCCGGTTGTAGCGGCCGGTCGAGCTGGTGCAACGGGTGCTGCGGGCGGCTGAAAAGCACGCCCGGATAGCAGTGCAGGGCTTCGACGCGCAACTGCGGGTCATCCCGCAACTCGCGGATATCGGCAACGAACACCTCCAACTGGTCATTGAGCAGACGTGTGCGCAGCTGTTGCCAGTTGTCGAGCAGCAGTTCTACACGCACCTGCGGGTAGCGCTGGGCGAATTCGCCAATGGCCCGCGGCACCAGGCGCGCGGCAGGATAAGGACCGCTGCCCAGGCGCAGCTCACCGCTGGCCAGGTTGCCCAGCTGGCTTACCGCGTTGCTCAGGGCATGGCTGCTGGCGAGCAGGCGGCGAGCGTGCTCCAACACCAAATGGCCATGGGCAGTCAGGCTTATACCGCGACTGTGCCGGTCCACCAGCGTACAGCCGAGGCCGGCCTCCAAAGCCTGGATGCTGCGGCTCAGCGCCGGTTGGCTGAGGTGTACAGCTTGCGCGGCACGGGCGAAATGGCCAAGGTCGGCGAGGGCGACAAAGTGGCGAAGCTGGCGAAGATCGTTCATGCGTGAGATGCATCGTTCTATGGATTGAAATGCATTGGAATTATCAGGCGCGCCTCGGCAGTCTGCCAACCTCCGCATTCAAAACCGAGGTCGCCCGATGCGCATCCTGTCTTCCTTGAGTGGCCTGCTCCTGGCCGCCACCTTGCCACTCACGGCCAGTGCTGAATTGCCCGTCGAAAAAATCCAGCCCTCGATCAACACCGAGCTGGCCGAACACACCAAGCACTTCAGCCAGAAGGTCTACCCGATTGCCGATAACGTCTGGTCGGCGGTGGGCTGGAACCTGGCCAACAGTGTGATGATCGAAGCGCCGGAAGGGCTGATCATCGTCGACACCGGCGAGTCGGCCGAGCAGTCGCGCAATGTGCTCGCCGAATTCCGCAAGATCAGCGCCAAGCCGATCAAGGCTATCGTCTACACACACTTTCACCCGGACCATATCAACGGCGTAAAAGGGTTTGTCAGCGAGGAGCAGGTGAACAGCGGCGAGGTGCAGATCTACGCCCAGGAAACCCTGCTCGACAACGTCGTCGCCCAGGGGGCGCTGGTCGGGCCAATTCTCTCCATGCGCTCGGCCTACAGCTTCGGCATGGCGCTACCGGCGAGCGACAAGCAGCAGATGAATGGCGGTATCGGCCCCCTGGCCCAGGAGGGCGTCTCGACGTTTATTGCGCCGACCATCACCTTCAAGGACCGGCTCGACACGACCATCGCTGGTCTGCCCGTGCAATTTCTCCATGTGCCCAGCGAGGCACCGGACGAGATCGTCCTGTACCTGCCGAGCAATCGGGTGCTGATCAGCGCCGAGGTGACCCAGGGGCCGACCCTGCCGAACATCCACACCCTGCGCGGCACCAAGTTCCGTGACCCGGTCGTGTGGGTTGCCAGCCTCGACAAGCTGCGCGCCTTCCAAGCCGACTACATGGTGCCGCTGCACGGCCAGCCGGTAAGCGGCAAGGACCAGGTCGAGGACGTGCTGCGCATGACCCGCGATGCCATTGCCTACATCCATGACCAGACGGTGCGCTGGATGAACAAGGGGCTGACCCCCGACGAACTGGTCGAAAAGGTCCAGCTGCCGCCGCACCTGGCCGGTTATACGCCTTATCTGCGCGAGTACTACGGCACCGTGAAGCACAGCGTTCGGCAGATCTACCAGGGCTACCTGGGCTGGTTCCAGGGTGACCCGGTCGACCTTGACCCGCTCCCGCCAGCGAAAAAAGCCGAGCGCCTGATGGCGTTGACGGGCGGTCGCGAAAAGCTCCTGCTGGCCGCGGGTGAGGCCTACCTCAAAGGCGACTATCAATGGGCCGCCGAACTGGCCAGCTACGCCATCCGCGTCGACCCCGAGGACAAACTGGCGCGCGATATCAAGGCGCGCAGCTTCCGCAAGCTCGGCTACGCCAGCATGAACATCAACTGGCGCAACTGGTACCTGATGAGTGCCATGGAACTGGAAGGCAAGCTCGACGACGGCGCTAGCGAGGAGCTCGGCCGCCGGGTACGCAGTGCGTTTCTTTCCAGCGATATGCTGAAGAACCTGCCGGCGCGGATCTTTCTGCAGAACTGGGTGACCCGCATCGACCCGGAAAAGAGTACGGACGTGAACCTGACCCTCGGCTTCGCCTTTCCCGATATTGGCGAAGAGTGGGCACTTGAAGTGCGGCGTGGCGTGGTGGAGCTGCACCCGGGCATCCCGGCGGGCACCACACTCAAACTGACCGTCGACAAGACCTACCTGGACACCGTGATCAGCGGCGACAACAGTCTGCTCACCGGCGCGCTGCTGGGCGATGTCAAGGTCGATGGCAGCCTGCTCGAGATCAAGACCTTTCTCGGCTGCTTCGATTTCGAAGACAGCCCGATTGCCCTGACCGTTCGCTGATAACTATCGTCGTGAGCCGCGCTGCTGGTGGCTAGATGACCGACCCCGGCGGCTTCGGTTCGGCGGGTACCTGGGTGCCCGCGCCCATGGCGATCATCCGCCGCAGCGTTACCGGAATCGATTTGGACGCCGGCACCTTGGCTTTTTCCGCGTGATGCCAGAGCGGCACCAGCGGGTTGCACTCGGGGAAATAGCCGGCGCAGCAGCCTTCGGGAATGTCGTACGGCGTCACCCGTAACGGGCCTACCGAGCGGTGCACGCCGTCGTCGACCGCCGTGCTCACCTGCACCTGATCGCCTTCAGCCAGGTCCAGGCGGGCGATGTCGTTGCGGTGCATGAGGATCACCGCGCGGGTGCCATGGATGCCGCGAAAGCGGTCGTTGTAGCCGTACACGGTGGTGTTGAACTGGTCGTTGCTGCGCAGCGTCATCAGTTGCAGCACGTCGCGGCGCTCGGGGTCCTGCTCGACGTCGTCGTCCGTCACCAGGGTGTCGGGGCTGATGAAGTTGGCCTTGCCTGTCTCGGTGGCCCACTTGCGCTGGCTGGCGCCAATCGGGCGATGGAAGCCGCCAGGCTCGAACATGCGCACGTTGAAGTCATGAAAGGTTTCCGGGTAGGTGGCGGCGATCGCCGCGCGGATCAAGCTGTAATCGCCGACCCAGGCGTCCCAGTCGATATGCGGGTTGGCTGGCAGGGTGGCTTTGGCCAGGTCGGCGATCAGCCGTGGTTCGGCGCGCAGGTCGGCATGGGCCGGTTTGGCCACACCACGCCAGGCGCGGATGCAGGCGGTACTGTCTTCGGTGGTGTGGTGCTGCTCGCCGCTGGCTTGCAGGTCGACCTCGCTGCGGCCGAGGCAAGGCAGGATGAACGCGCTGCGACCATGCACCAGATGGCTGCGGTTGAGCTTGGTGGCGATCTGCACCGTCAGTTCGAGGTTGCGCCAGGCCGGCTCGATGCGCTCGGTATCCGGCACCGCGCGGATGAAGTTACCGCCCAGGGCGATAAAGGCCTTGATCCGCCCGGCGATGATGGCCTCGCAGGCTTCCACGGTATTCACCCCGTCCTTGGCGGGCGGCTCGAAGCCGAACTGCGCGCGCAGTTTATCCGCCGGCACCTTGGCGGCCTTTTCGGTGATGCCGACGGTGCGCTGGCCCTGCACATTGGAGTGGCCGCGTACCGGGCAGATGCCGGCACCTTCCTTGCCCATGTTGCCGCGCAACAGCAGCAGGTTGACCAGCATCTGCACGTTGAGCACGCCATGGCGGTGCTGGGTCAGGCCCATGCCGAACACCCCGATTACCCGCTCGCAGCTGGCGTACACCAGCGCGGTGGCTTCCATCGCCCCCCGGCTCAGGCCGCTGCGGTGCTCGAGTTGCGCCCAGCTGTAGCTGCGGATGGATTGTTCGAACGCGGCAAAGCCGTGGGTATGCTCGGCGATAAACGCGACATCCAGCACGCGCGGCTTGCCGCCTGCCTGGGCGGCGTCATCCAGCTCGAACAGCGCCTTGCAGATACCGGCGATGGCCGCGATGTCGCCGCCGATATTCACCTGGTGGTACTGGGTGCTGATGGTGGTCGAGTGGCCGGTGAGCATGTCGAGCGGCGCTTGCGGGTTGGTGAAGCGCTCCAGGCCGCGTTCGCGCAGCGGGTTGAAGGTGATGATCGGCGCGCCGCGTTTGCGCGCGGCCTCGAGCTGATGAAGCATGCGCGGGCTGTTGCTGCCGGTGTTGTGGCCGAAGAACAGCAAGCCGTCGGTCTTGTCGAAATCGTTCAGGGTGACGGTGCCGACCGGGTCGCCGATGCTTTCCGGCAGGGCCACCGAGGTGCTCTCGTGGCACATGTTGGAGCTGTCCGGCAGGTTGTTGGTGCCATACAGCCGCGCCAGCAGTTGCCACATGTAGGAGGCTTCCAGCGAGGCGCGGCCCGAGGCGTAGAACACCACCTCGTCGGGATCGGCGAAGCCTTTCAGGTGGGCACCGATTGCCTCCAGCGCCTCGTCCCAGCTGACCGGGAGGTAGCGGTCGCTGCTGGCATCCCAGCGCAGCGGGTGGGTCAGCCGGCCTTGCTGCTCGAGGTCATAGTCGCTCCAGTTGAGCAATTCAGTGACCCGATGCCGGGCAAAGAACTCCGGGCCGCAGCGGCGGCTGGTGATTTCCCAGGCCGTGGCTTTGGCGCCGTTCTCGCAGAACGACAGCGGCTTGCTCGGGTGCGGTTTGGCCCAGGCACAACTGACGCAGGCGAAGCCGTCGATCGGCTTGTTCTGCTTGAGCAGGACGCGGGTGCCGGTAAACGGTACCCGCTCGTGCAGCAGTATGTTGCCCACCGAATACGCCGAGCCCCAGCCGCCGGCCGGCCCGCGATAAGGTTTGAACTTGGCTTTCATGCTGCGTCCCCCGTGTCGGTCCTGGTATTACGACGGAGCACGGGGGCCATGGTTCAGGTGGATTGCGGTTCAAGCAGTTTGCGCCTGGCCAGCACGAGCAGCATGCCGTTACCGGCCTGGCAACAGCCGGTCGGTCTGCTCCAGCAAGCTGTTCCAGAGTTCCAGCGCCGAACGTTGCCGCAACAGCGGGGCAGCCTGGCCACACCAGAGTGCCAGCAGGTCGTCGCGCTGCTGGGTCAGGGCCGCCTGCTTCAACGCGCCGGCGAACCAGCCCTGGGCCGGGTAACCCGGCAGCGCGGCCTGATGCTCGGCGAGTTCCTCCAGCAGCCGATTGCGCATCCCGCGGGCCAGGCGTCCACTGAATGCGCGGGTCAGCGCCGTGTGCCCGGCCAGCGGGCTGAACAGTGCCTGGCGGTGGCGCTCGCTGGCGCCGGATTCGCGACAGGCGAGAAACGCCGTGCCGATCTGCACGCCCTGGGCGCCCAGGCAAAGGGCGGCAGCGATGCCACGGCCGTCGGCAATGCCACCGGCGGCAATCACCGGAATGCGCACCGCATCGACCATCTGCGGAATCAGCGCCAGGCTGCCGATCAAGCTTTCCTCGGCCGGGCGCAGAAAAGCCACTCGATGGCCGCCGGCTTCGCAGCCGCTGGCCACCAGCATGTCCACGCCTGCCGCTTCCAGTGCACGGGCTTCCTCCACCGTGGTCGCGGCGCCCAGGGTCAGAATGCCGCGCGCCCGGCACTGCTCCAGCACCTCGGCGCTGGGTACGCCGTAAACGAAGCTGAATACCGCAGGGCGCGCTTCCAGCAGCGCTTCTATCTGTTCGGCATAATTTGGCCAGGTCTCAGCTGGGCGTGCCGGCAGCGGCAGGCCCAACTCCTCGAAGTACGGTTGAAACAGCGCCAGGGTGCTGTCGAACTGCGCATCGTCCAGCTCGCGCTGTTCGCTGGGGTGGGGCAGCCAGAGGTTGAGCGCGAATGGCTTGGCAGTGACGGCGCGGATGGCCGCCGCGGTGTGCAGGATCGCGTCACCGTGCAGATGGTGCACGCCGAACGAGCCCAGCCCGCCGGCTTCACTGACGGCTCGCGTCAGCGCCACTGAGGACAGCCCGCTGCCGAACGGGCCTTGGACGATAGGCGCCTGCAGCTGCAAGCGCCGGGAAACTTCAGTATTGCGCCACATGCTGGGCTCCTCGCGGTTCGCAGGCCGTTGAAAAGCGTAGGCGAGGCAGGCAAGACAAGGCAAAAACAGGCGAGGAAGCGGAGTTTACGTGCTGTAAATGAGCATTCCGAGCCTGTTTTTAACGCAGTCTTGCCAACGTAGGTAGTTTTTCAACGGCCTGTCAGGGGTTAAAGGCCTTCTGCGGCTAACGCTGCGTGCACCGCCGGACGTTCGCCGATACCGGCCAGGTAGCGTTGCAGCGGTACGAGGCCGGACAGGTCGAGGCCGACCAGGCTGCTCCAGCGCGCCACGGTGAACAGGTAGGCATCGGCCAGGGTGAAGCGATCATCGCAGAGGTAGTTGCGCTCGCCCAGGCGTTCACTGACCCAGCTGAATTTTTTCAGCAACGCCTCGCTGAACACTTGCTTGGCGGCGGCATCCAGCGCCGGGTTGAACAGCGGCGAGTAGGACTTATGCAGCTCGCTGCTGATATAGGCCTGCCATTCCAGCACCCGGTAGCGCGCCAGCTCGCCCACTGCGGGCAACAGGTCGCTGCGGCCGGCCCGCTCGCAAAGGTACTGGGCGATCACTGGGCCTTCACTGAGCCGCTGGCCGTCGTCCAGCTGCAGCAACGGCACGTAGCCCTTGGGGTTGATGGAGTAGAAATCCTCGTCGGCCGCGGTGCGGTGGCTCGCCAGCTCGACCCGCTCCAGGGTGCAGGGCAGGCCGGTTTCGTGCAGCAGGATATGGGCGACGAGGGAACAGGTGCCGGGGGTGTAGAACAGTTTCATGCAAGGACTCCGCAACGTTGGATTAGGCAGCGGGTTCAGGCTATTGATAACCTCTGATGAGATAAATGCCGCGAATGGCATTTCACTTGATACGGGATGTAATCAATCATGCAGCGACAATTCGGCGGGGTGCTGCTCGGCAGCATGGAGCTTTTCTGCCTGGTGGCGGAGCAGGGCAGTTTCACCGCAGCTGCCCACGTGGCCGGGGTGACGCCCGCAGCGGTCAGTCGCTCGGTGGCGCGTCTGGAAACCCGACTCGGCGTGCGCCTGTTCAGTCGCACCACCCGCCAGGTCACCCTCACCGAAGCGGGGCGTGGTTATTTCGAGCAGTGCAGCCAGGCCCTGGCGCAACTCGGTGAGGCCGAACGGGCGCTCAGCGGCCAGCAGAGCGAGCCGGTCGGGCTGCTGCGCATCAGCCTACCGACCACCTACGGCCACTATCGGGTGCTGCCGCTGCTGCCGGCATTTCGTGCGCTGTACCCGCAGGTGCGTATCGAGGCGGAGCTGAGCAATCGTAATGTCGACTTCGCCAGCGAGAGCTTCGATTTGGCGATTCGCGCCCGTCCGCCCAGCGACTCCAGCCTGATCGCTCGCCCGCTGGAAGAAACGCCGTTGCAGGTGGTAGCAGCGCCCGACTACCTGCGCCAGTTCGGCACACCCGCCACCCCGGCGGACCTGGTCGAGCACCAGTGCATCCAGTTTCTCCTGCCGCGCAATGGCCGGCCGGTGCCTTGGCTGTTTCGCGATCAGGGCGTTGACCTGGAACTGGCGACCACAGGCGATTATTGCTGCGCCCAGGATGTGCTCGCCGGCGTCACCTTGGCCCGCAGCGGTGCGGGGTTGTTCCAGGCCCTGGGGTTTACCGTTGAGGAGGACCTGCGCCAGGGGCGGCTGGTGGAAGTGCTGCAGGCCTATGCGGGCCGCCACCGGCCGTTCACCTTGCTCTACCCGAGCGGCCGGCACCTGCCGCTGCGGGTACGGGTGTTTATCGATTTTCTCCTGCAGGCCGTGGGGCGCTGAGGACGTCAGTCTTTGAGCGCCGCCAGCCGTTCGCGCAGGCCAACACGCGCGGGTTGGAACAGACGGGCATCCATCCGCTTCGGCTGACGAATGATCGGCGCAAAGGCCATGCGCGCAAGGATGTCGCGTTCGAGGTCGACGCCGGGGGCGACCTCGATCAGTTCCAGGCCCTCGAGCGTCAGTTCGAATACGCAGCGTTCGGTGACGTACAGCACCGGCTGGCCGCGCTCGGCGGCAAGGCGACCGGCAAAGGTGCGGTGCTCGACCTCGGCGACGAACTTGCACAGCGGGCCGTCCTCGATGATGCGCAGTTGGCCGTTCTCGATGCGAATGTCCTGGGCGCCGGCGCTGAAGGTGCCAACAAACACTACGCGCTTGGCATTCTGGCTGATGTTGATAAACCCGCCGGCGCCAGCCAGGCGTGAGCCGAATCTAGACACGTTGAGGTTGCCCGCCGCATCCGCCTGGGCCAGGCCGAGAAAAGCCAGGTCCAGGCCGCCGCCGTCATAGAAATCGAACTGGTAGGGCTGGTCGATCAGCGCGCTGTGGTTGCTCGCCGCGCCGAAATCCAGCCCCGAGGCGGGCACGCCGCCGATCACGCCGGGTTCGGCGGTGAGGGTCAGCAGGTCGATCACGCTTTCCTCGGCCGCCACGGCCGCCACGCCTTCGGGCATGCCGATGCCGAGGTTGACCACCGCGCCGGCGTTCAGCTCCAGCGCGGCGCGGCGGGCGATCAGCTTGCGCACGTCCAGTGGCATCGGCGCCAGGCTGTCGACCGGCACGCGCACCTCGGCGGCGAAGGCCGGGTTGTAGCCGGTGGCAAAGGTCTGCTGATGGTTGTGCGGGTCGGCGACCACGATGCAATCGACCAGGATGCCGGGGATTTTCACCTCGCGCGGGTTCAGCGAGCCGCGCTCGACGATGCGCTCGACCTGGGCGATCACCAGGCCGCCGGAGTTATGCGCCGCCATGGCGATGGCCAGGCTCTCGATGGTCAGCGCCTCGCGCTCGAACGACAGGTTGCCGTCCGGGTCGCTGCTGGTCGCGCGGATGATGCCGACATGGATCGGGAAGGCCTTGTAGAACAGGTAATCCTCGCCATCGATCGGCATGCGCCGCACCAGTTCGGCGGTGGTGCGCTGGTTGAGCTTGCCGCCGCCGAACGCGGGGTCGACGAAGGTGCCCAGGCCAACCTTGGACAGCTGCCCCGGTTTGCCCGCGGCAATGTCACGGAACAGCTGGGAAATCACCCCTTGCGGCAGGTTGTAGGCCTCGATGCGGTTGTCCACCGCGAGCTTCTGCAGCCCCGGCACCAGCCCCCAATGCCCGCCAATCACCCGCCGCACCAGGCCTTCATGGGCTAGGTGGTTGAGCCCACGGCCTTTGCCGTCGCCCTGGCCAGCGGCGTACACCAGGGTCAGGTCGCGGGGCGCCTGCTCGGCCTGAAAGCGCTGCTCCAGGGCGATGGCGATTTCCTCGGCGAAACCGATGCCGACAAACCCGCCGGTGGCGACGTTGGCGTTATCGGCGATGCGCGCCACTGCAGCGGCGGCGGTCATGATCTTGCTCATAGCGGGTACTCGAAAGCGATTAACAACGTTGAGTACAGGGCGCTGCAAAGCGTAGCGAGCGATGGCCAGGCAAGGCGCGTTCAGGCGAGGACGCGGAGTGTACTGATGTACATGAGCAGTACTCGTTTCACTCGCCCTTCGGGTCGCGCTAAAGCGCGTTAGCCGTAAGCGGCTTGCCGAGCCTGAGCGCAACGCCGCATGGTCGAGCGCAGTAGCTTTGCAGTGTCCTGTTAGAAGCTGCCGAACAAGGTGCCCAGGGTAATGACGACGACCAGCGCCATCATCGGAAAGGCCACGGTGTTGACGAAGATGAATTTGTACGACTCGCGGTGGGTCAGCTTGCAGATCGCCAGCAGCGAGATCACCGCGCCGTTGTGCGGCAGGGTGTCCATGCAGCCCGAGGCCATGGCGGCGACCCGGTGCAGCAGCTCGGGGCTGATGCCGGCGGCGTTGGCCAGGGTCAGGTACTGCTCGCCCAGGGTTTTCAGCGCGATCGACATGCCGCCCGAGGCCGACCCGGTGATGCCAGCAAGAATGTTCACCGCCACCGCCTCGGAGATCAGCGGATTATCGGATACGCCCAGCACCAGGTCGCGAATGATCACGAAGCCGGCGAGCGAGGCGATCACGGTGCCGTAACCGACTTCGGCGGCGGTGTTGAGGATCGGCAGCATGGAGCCGAAGGCGCCGTCGTTGACGGTTTTCTTCAGGTCCATCCAGCGCTTCCAGTGCATCAGGATCAGCAGCAGGATGGCCGCGCTGAGGGCGATGATGATCGCCCAGATGCCGATCAGCGACCGGGCGTCCTGTAGGCCGCCGAACTCCGGCTTGGCCAGGTAGCTGGTGTCGATGCTTGGCAGCACCTGTTTGGCCATCAGGAAGTTCAGGGCAATCACCAGCAGGATCGGCAGCAGCGCTAACCAGAAACCGGGCATGGAGCCGGTGTTGTCGTCCACCGGGTCGTCGCGGTGCACGCCGTAGCCTTCGCCGGCGGCCTTCAGCTTGCGCGCCTGGGCAGTCAGCCACCAGGTGCCAAGGCCGAACATGATCAGGCCGCCGATCAAGCCGAGGCCGGGCGCGGCAAAGGCATCGGTGCCGAAAAACGGGTTGGGAATGGCGTTCTGGATCGCCGGCGTGCCGGGCAGCGCGGTCATGGTGAAGGTGAACGAGCCGAGGGCGATGGCGCCCGGGATCAGGCGCTTGGGAATGCCCGCCTCGCGAAACAGCGCAGCGCCGATCGGGTACACGGCAAAGGCCACCACGAACAGCGACACGCCGCCGTAGGTGAGGATGCCGCAGGCCAGCACGATGGCCAGAATCGCCCGCTCGCTGCCGACCTTGGCGACGATGCCCAGGGCGATGGCGCGGGCCGAACCGGAGTCGTCCATCAGCTTGCCGAACAGCGCACCGAGCAGAAACAGCGGGAAGAACTGGATGACGTAGCCGCCCATGGCCTTCATGAAGACCTGGGTGTAGGTCGGCAGCAACATCGCCACTTCGCCGGAAAACAGCAGGGCGAGCAGGGCCAGCAGCGGGGCGAGGATCAGGACGTTGATGCCGCGGTAGGCGAGGTACATCAACAGCGCGAGGGAGATCAGAATACCGAGGGTACCCATGGGTGGTTCCTTTTTGTTGTTTTGGACGCCGCTCTATGGCGGTCGCGGGTGCCTGCGCACCCTATGAGCTCGCGCAGGCCGTATGTGCTTAGAGCGAAAGTTGTGCCAGGTCAGGCACGGGCCTGCTCAATAGCTGGATTGTGCCGAGAGAATGCTCTAGAACGCAGGTTTCACCGCCTGGCAGTGGCGATTCTGAAGTGTTGCGGGGGATGGTCAGGTAGATGAGTATGTCCACTAACTTGGACATGTCCTTCAGCGAAGACATTTTCTCTGTCTGAGTGTCTGAAAAATTGGACATTACTGAATGGCGGAAAAGCCGTTCCGCGGCATGCCCGGCCTACATATCCGCAGGGTGCCGGACAAGGCTTCGCTCTCCCGCCAACCCATAGGGTGGACATGCGCAGCTTGTCCACCGTCAGCCGCGTGGCAATTCACCTTACAGCTCGCGCACACTCAAACCATGCTGCTGCAACTTGCTGTACAAACTGGCGCGCGAAATGCCCAGCTCCACGGCGGCGCGGCGGCGATTGCCCTGGCAAACGGTCAGCGCCTGTTGCAGCGCCTGGCGTTCAGCCTGGGCGAGGGTGTCGGTCAGCGGAGTCACGGCCACAGCATCGGCCGTTGATAAGGCTGGCGCTGCAACCAGCGCCGACGGTACAAACTCGGCCACTGCCAGCAATGGCGCCAACTGAGCGGCCTCCAGCACGGAGCCCTCGGCGCCCAGCTGCGCGCGCTCCAGCACATTGCGCAGCTCACGCACATTGCCGCGCCAGGGCTGCTGGCAAAGCAGCGCCAGGGCATCGGCGCTCAGCTCCATGGGCGCCTGACCGGAGCGGTTGGCGATATCGTCGAGCAGGTGCTCGACCAGGGCCGGGATGTCGGCGCAACGGTCGCGCAATGGCGGCACGGTGAGCGGCAGCACGTTAAGCCGGTAGTAGAGGTCGTCGCGAAACTGCCCGGCGGCAACCCTGGCTTCCAGGTCGATATGGGTCGCGGCGATCACTCGCACATTCAGCGGCTTGACCTGGTTTGATCCAAGCGGCTCAACCTCCTGTTCCTGCAGTACCCGCAGCAGCTTGGCCTGCAAGGCCAGCGGCAGGTCGCCGATTTCGTCGAGAAACAGGGTGCCGCCGTTGGCTACCTCGAATTTGCCGATGCGGCCTTTGCGGTCTGCGCCGGTAAAGGCGCCGGGCGCGGTGCCAAACAGCTCGGCCTCGACCAGGGTTTCCGGAATCGCCGCCACGTTGACCGCCACGAACGGGCCATTGGCCCGCGGCGACAGGTTGTGAATGCCCTGCGCCAGGAGTTCCTTGCCGGTGCCGGTTTCCCCGCGCAGCAGCACCGTGGCATCGAGCTGAGCCGCGCGCCTGGCCTGGCGTTTGACCTCGCTGGCCAGCACGCTGCTGCCAATGAAACCGGCGATGGTGTAACGGGCGCGGCGGGCCTTGGCCAGTTCGTGCTGGGCCGCCGCCAGTTGGGTCTGCAGGCTGTTGTACTTAGCCATCAGCGGTTTCAGGTGGCGCGCGCGGTCGAACAGCACAAAGCCCAGGGCGCCCACCAAGGTACCGTCCTCGTCACGGAGCGGGATGCGCGTGACCACGAAGTGCTCGCTGCCGAAGGCCATCAGGTCGAGCATGCTTGGCTGGCCGCTCTCCACCACCTCGCGCAATCGGCTTGCCGGCAAGACCTCCTCGATCTCCTTGCCCAGTGCGCTGCGCGGGTCCCGAATGCCGACTTTCTCGGCGTACTTGTCGTTGATCCAGACGATCCGCGCCTGCCGGTTGACCGCAATGGTGCCCTCGCACTGGGCATTCAGGTGATCGAACAGCAAGGGCATCGCCACCGCGCGAAAGCGCTCGGGTGAGACGCCGATAATCAAACCGTGCTGATCGAGATCGTCGCGGGAAATCGCCATGGGGCAACTCGTTACCGGAGAAAGGAGCGGCCGATTATGGCCAGCGCCGCATACCAGCGGCAAGGCGGCATGCGCGCCGAGGAAAGATGACGGCGCTACGGCTTATTGGTGCTGCGATAGCAGCGGCACCCGGCGTATGTCGCGCCGCTGCTGGTTGATCCGCTCGATTGCATGGTTCACGGCCAGGCGGTCGCGCTGGTTCTCGATGTTCAGGTCTGCGCTTTCGCGTACGGCCTCTATTTCCTCCACCAGCGCCTCGAGTTGCTCGGCGTCAGGCTTGCCGTGCAGCGCATTCTTCAAGCACTGCAGCAGCGAAGTCAGGATCAGCGGGTCGCCGCGACCGTAGTTGCGGATGGGCCCCAGTACCAGTTCCAGCAGCCGCTGCATCTTCAATTGCGGGTAAAACAGGCGCGGTCTGTTCTGATCGAAACCGCCCACATCGATGGGTGCGACGCCACTCAGGCGCAACAGTAAAACACCCAGCAGATTGATCGCGCGGGCGGCCATGCCGGGGTCATTGATCGCCGGGCTGATCGCCTTGACCGCGATTTCTGAAATCTGCCGCATGCCGTAGGAAATATTGGCGTTGGCGAATTCATCGTTGTGAAAGTCGAAGCAGTCGCGAACGGTATCAACCAGCTTCTCGTCCAGCGGCGCACTGAGTTTGATCAGCGGATGACCTTCGATGATGAAAAATCCAGGGTCCACCTGGATGACGGCAACCAGGTCGTGCTCGCGCAAGAGCTCACCCAGTGGGCGTTCGTTGACTTCGCGCAGGTAGCCGGCCCTGTTTGCGTAGATGCACCACCAGTCGGCGTCGTCGGGCGCACCGCCATCGACGGCGTCCAGGCGCTTCTTGCGTCGCGCGAGGTTTTCAAGCGCGCCGTCGTAAAGCTCGCTCAGCACCCAGTCAACTTGGATCGACTGTGAAACCGAGCGGATGAACACCACGAACATCGCCAGGCACAGCATGCCGAACAGCAGCGCAAGCAGCAGGCCAAGCGTAGGCAGCGCTTCTGGATCGTCCGCCTTCAGCGTGGTGATCATCACTAGGTAATACAGCACGCTGCCGAGATAGATCCCGAGAATGACCCTGTTGCGGATATCGCTGATCAGGCGCGGCAGTACCCGGGGTGTCAGCCTTGCGGCGGCACCATTGAGCACCACCATGACCATGGAGAAACTGAATACCGTCAGCGAAATGATGCTGGTGATCAGCGTGCCGAGAAGTTCGCGGCCGTTATCCACATCGGTGAGGCCCGGTGGCAGCGCGTCGCGCAGCGATTCGGCGGCGGATGTCGATTCGAATACCAGCATGAGTGCCGCGATCACGGCGAAAAGCCCGGCTATCAAAACTGGGTAAAAGCGATGCTCTCGCGCATGCGCTTGATCGTGCGAAAGAGGAAATTGCTGGGCGCTGTCATCGAACTGTCCAGGTCGCAGGCATGTGCCGGTTATGCATCCGACTGCGCACAGGCGTGGAAGTACTGCTTAAAACCGATTCTGTCGGATAGGTCGAAGGACAGCTGGCCTTCGGATGGGCTGACCGCTGGCTTAAAGCAGCGATGCTGCCCCGGAGAGCGCCAGAGCGGCCAACCATGGCCAGCGCTGCCCGCCACGAACAAGGAACCATAATCGGCCGTGGGCGGTCGACTATCAGGTACTGCCCAGCCGGGCCCATTGTTAGGGAGTTATTAGATGGACTTTGTTCGCATCATTATCGCCATCCTGCTGCCACCGCTTGGTGTGTTTATGCAAGTCGGTTTCGCTGGCGCTTTCTGGTTGAATATCCTGCTGACCTTGCTTGGCTATATCCCAGGCATCATCCATGCGGTGTACATCATCGCCAAACGCTGACCTGGCGATTGATTCCGAAAGCAAAAAGCCGCGCAATTGCGCGGCTTTTTATTGGTCGAGGTCTTTGAGAGGCAGTGCCAGTATTCATTTCGATTTTTCAGGAGTTGGTATACGACACATTGATTCTATTTTGTCGCGTTTACATGATTCATCTTCTCATCCCCCTGACGTTTAGATCCGTCAACACGGCTGAACCGGAGGCTGACTTAGGCAGTTCTCGCGACCTCTATACGCTCATAGGAATAATTCGGCACTTTGCGCTGCTGCTTTTGACAGTGCGTATTGTGGCCATTGTCTTGGTGCCGCTCTGCGTATTTTTCGCCGGTTTCGCTGATGCCCTGTAACTGCTGATTTCGCGTCTTATATCTCCACCCTTTATGCCTTGTAGGCTGTTGCCAGGCGTCAAGCGCGCCGACAACCAGGCCCAGCCATCAGATCGCCTTCCTATAATCGAAGGTTTGTAGTGGATGGGGTGCCCTCGCTGCTTTATTCTGGTCGCGAGCATTCCTTGCTCAGGCGGTCCGCTAACATGAAGCGGCTTGCAGTGCCTATTTATTACTCTTTGGCTTATGCGACTCACTCTAGACCCCAAGCGCGACATCGACGCCGCGCTTCTTTGCTATCGCCGTTTATTCGGGTTCTTGGCCCTGTTCAGTGGCGTGATAAATCTGCTGATGCTGGTGCCTTCGATCTACATGATGCAGGTGTTCGATCGGGTACTGACCAGCCGCAATGAAACCACGTTGTTGATGCTGACGCTGATATTGCTCGGGCTGTATCTGTTGAGCAGCACCCTGGAGTGGGTGCGCAGCCAGGTGATGATCAAAATGAGTGCGGGCATTGACGCGCAACTCAGTGAGCGGGTGTTCGGTGCGGCGTTCGAGCGCAGCCTGAAAGAGCACAGCGCCAACCCCGCGCAAGTGCTGAGCGACCTCACAAGTATCCGTCAATGTTTCACCGGCCAGGGGCTAATAGCCCTTTTCGACGCGCCTTGGCTACCGATCTATCTAATAGTCGCGTTTCTATTTCATCCCTGGTTGGGTTTATTCACCACCTTGGGTGCCGGCATCCTGATCGCCCTGGCAGTGTGGAACGAACTGGCCACGCGCAATGGATTGGCGAACGCCAATCAGCTGGCGGTGACCTCGGCTAGCTACGTCAATAGCACCTTGCAGAACGCCGAAGTCATCCAGGCAATGGGCATGCTCAGCGTTCTGCGCCGTCGCTGGTTCTCATTGCAACAGCGTGTTGTCTCTGTTCAGGCCGATGCCAGTGTGCGTGGCGCCCGGATTTCTGCAATGAGCCGTTTCGTGCGCATGACTTGGCAGTCGCTATCACTGGGGCTCGGTGCGTTGCTGGTGCTGGAAAACCAGATATCAGCAGGGGTGATGATCGCGGTCTCGGTGTTGCTAGGACGGGCCATGGCTCCCGTGGAACAACTCATAGGTTCATGGCGGCAACTGGGTAACGCGAAGAGCAGCTATCAACGCTTGAGCCAACTGCTTGATGAATACCCCAGGGTTCAGCCTCGTATGGCTTTGCCGAGACCGATAGGTGCTCTCAACGTTGATGAGCTGTGGGTCATCCCGCCGGGTGCGCAACGTGCTGCGTTGAGCGGCGTCACTGTGGCTTTGGCGAAGGGCGAAGTATTGGCGGTAATAGGCGCCAGTGCGTCCGGTAAGTCTTCCTTGGCAAGGGCAATTGTCGGTATCTGGCCAAGCAGTCGCGGTTCCGTAAGGCTGGACGGAGCGGAGGTCAGTCAGTGGTCGCGCGAGGCACTGGGCCCATTTCTCGGCTATCTGCCTCAGGACATCGAGCTGTTCGAGGGTAGCATCGCCGAAAACATCGCACGCTTTGGCGAAATCGAGCCCGATAAGGTCATCGAAGCGGCGCGGCTGGCCGGAATTCACGAGATGGTGCTGCGGTTTCCCAAGGGCTATGACACTCCATTGGGTATCGGTGGGTTAAGCCTGTCAGGTGGCCAGAAACAACGCATCGGCTTGGCGCGGGCGCTTTATGGTCAGCCAGTGTTAGTTGTGCTGGATGAGCCCAACTCGAATCTGGATGAAGCCGGAGAGCTGGCTCTGATTCGCGCAATTAGTGCACTAAAAGCAGCGGGCTCCACTGTGGTGTTGGTGACCCACAGGCCCAGCATTCTCGGAGTGGTTGATAAGATTCTGCTGCTCACTGACGGAGTGCAAAAGATATTCGGGGCACGCGATCAGGTGTTGAAAGCGCTTCTCCCCTCCTCAGGTAGCACCAACGCCGCTGTAAGCGGTAACCCGGGAGCCTGAGGTAACCATGACATCCACTCAACCGCGCGAAGTATCTATCTCCGATCCAGACGTCGAGGCTGCCGGTATTGCCCGTTTTGGCCTGTGGCTGCTGGCAATAGGATTTGGCGGATTTTTACTCTGGGCTGGCCTGGCGCCGCTTGATCAGGGTGTGGTCGGCAGCGGTACCGTTGTTGTGTCCGGGGAGCGAAAGGTTGTGCAGTCCTTATCGGGTGGCAGTATCGAGCGAATCCTGGTGCGTGAAGGTGAAGTGGTAGACCAGGGGCAAATGCTCGTGCAGTTCAATACCATCCAGGCGCAGTCACAGCTTGATGTTGCGCAGGGCCAGTGGTTTAGCGCGCGCAGCATCGAGGCGCGTTTAATTGCTGAACGCCTCGCCCGTGACAGCATCGACTGGCCACAGGATTTGCTGGCGAAGTCGACCGACGCACGGGCGCGCGCCGCTATGGAGTTGCAGGGCCACCTCTTTGCGACACGGCGGGCCGAACTGGCCAGCAGACTGCAGATTCTCAAGCATGAGGAGGCTGCACTGGCCGAGCAGTTGATAGGCTTCAACGAGATCAAACGTAGTCATGAAACTCAACTGAGATATCAGCGGCAAGAGCTTGAGGGGCTGCGCGAACTGGCGAGTGAAGGCTATGTTCCGCGGAACCGTCAGTTCGAGGCGGAGCGTAACGCAGCGCAACTGGGAGCACAGCTGGCCTCGGCGATCTCGGATATCGGGCGAACTCGCCAGGCTATTAATGAAACCAAGCTAAAGGCCTTGCAGCAGGTCCAGGCATTTCGCAGCGAGGCAGAGTCGCAGCTGGCCCAGGTATCTGCCGAAACCGCCGGCCTGACCGAGCGAATCAAGGCGCTCGATTTCGAAGTGCAGAATGGCTCGATTCCGGCACCTATCGCTGGCCAGGTAATAGGGCTGGAGGTGCATACCGTCGGGGGTGTCGCGCCGGCGGGGCAGCGTTTGATGGAGATAGTGCCGCAAGGCTCGGCTTGGGTTATTAAGGCGCAGTTTCCGCCGATGATGGCCGACCGGTTGAAACCTGGGCTGCCGGTCGATGTGCGTTTTTCCTCTTTGCAGCGGGTCAACACCCCGGTAATAACAGGGGAGGTGGCGGTTGTATCGGCTGACCAACTGATCGACGAGCATTCGCGGCTGCCATACTTCTCCGTGGAGGTGGCAGTCAGCCCTGACGCCATTATTGACCTCCGTGAGGCCGGTTTGGATGTCAAACCCGGTATGCAGACAGAGGTGATCGTCAGGACGGGAGAGCGTACGCTGATTAACTACCTGATGCGGCCCATTACCGAGCGTCTCGTTGGGGCATTTAAGGAAGAATGATGGTGCGTGGATGGATTGTCTTATTCGCTGTGTTTTGGTCGAACGCGCCTTGGGCCAACGATGCTGCCCTTTCACTGATTGACCTTTACCAGGCCTCACGGCAAAACGATGCGACTTATCACGTCGCCGCTCATGACTATCAAGCATCTCAGCAGGAAGAGGCTATTGGTAAGGGTGGATTGTTGCCTCGTGTGGAAATTAGTTCCCGTTTTGGTCGCGGGGGGCTGGTAGACGGAGAGGTCCAACAAGGCAATCAGAGTGATCAGTTCAGCGCTGATATGGCCACTCTGGCCGTTAACCAGCCCCTATACGACAGAGAGCGCTGGGCGTTCTACGAGCAATCCAAGTCCAGAGGCGTATTAGGCAAGGTGCAGTATGAAATTGCCGGGCAGCAGCTGTTTGAACGGGTGGTCGAGTCCTATTTTGACGTAGCTCGAAAGAAGAATGAGCTCAAGCTCGCGAACCAGCAGACGTCCTCGATTGATGCGCTAGTCAAACAGACGAAACGGTTGTTCGAGGCTGGTGAGGGCACTATTACCGATACCGATGAAGCTCAAGCTCGATTGGATTTGATTCGCGTCCAGGAAATCGAGTTAAAAGCCCAGCACCATGCTGCGTTGCGCAAGCTGACGGGGCGCACAGGCATTGCGGTAACTCGAATATTCGATATGCGAGAACAGATACCAGGCGTCAACCCGTTGGGCGATAAGGAAAACCTTAACCATTGGCTGAATCAAGCTCGCGAACTGAGCCCGATATTGGGGAGTCGACGGGCTTCGATACAGCTCGCCGAGGCTGACCTTAAGCTGCAGCAGGCAGGGCACTATCCCACGGTCGCCCTAACCGGACAGCTTGCACATACCGAGAAAAGCGACCTCAACGAGTTTTCTCAACGACAGTCCACTTACTATGTGGGGTTGTTGCTCGACATTCCCATTTATCAAGGTGGCGCGGTTAGCGCCTCGGTCGAGCGAGCTCACTCAGCGCTTTACAGTGCTCAGTCAGCATATGACGCCGAACAGCAAAGGCTATTCGAAGATATCGAGCTCGACTATCTCGGTGTGGTGAGTGGTTATGAGAAGAGCAAAGCCCTTCTGACTGCAGTACATTCGAATCAGCAAGCTTTGCAGTCCGCAGAAAAGGGGTATCAGGCAGGCGTGCGGTCGACGGTGGAAATTCTGGACGCGCAGCAGCGATTGTTTGCGGCGAAACGTGACCTGCTCGATTCCAAGCTGACGATGCTGCAAAGCTACGTCAATCTGCATACCCGCACTGGACAGATGTCTCCGGCGGTATTGCGAGATGTTCAGGCCTTGTTTTAGAGCGCGCCTCTGCCTATTGGAACTAACAAAGGCGCGTCGCGTGCATCAGGCCATCAGGTCGGAGTTGCTCAGTGAAACCACGCCCAGCAATTGAATTTCGAATTCGGCGTTAGCATCGGTATTGGTACTGCCATACAGGATTCCATCGGCGAAGCGGAGCTGGCCTGTCGCGTCGGTATTACTGAACGCCATCGAGTTGATAAAGCTGAAGACATCGTTGGCTGCGGTGGCCGTGTTGGCATCCAGGGTCGAGAGATTGATCTTATCACCTTCGCTGCTATTGAAATCCCCGATCACGTCACGCAGCGAGCCCAGCCCCATTTCAATCAAAGAATTGAAGTCGAATTGGTCCGCCCCCAAGCCGCCGTAAAGAATATCAGTGCCGAGACCGCCGACAAGCAGGTCGTTACCGGCTCCCCCTATAACCGTATCGTTGCCTGCGCCGCCATTGAGAACATTGGCCGCCGAGTCGCCCGTCAGTTCGTCATCGTACTTACTGCCGGTGAGGTTCTCGACATTCAGCAGGGTATCGCTGGCAGAACCGCCGGTAGCCTGAGCCGCATTGGTGGCTAAGCTGACAGTAACGGCACTGGCCGCGTAGCTATAAGCAACGGTGTCGAGGCCGTCGCCACCATTCAGGACGTTATTGCCAGCCCCGGCATAGATGATGTTATCGAGACTGTTGCCCGTACCATCAGCGCTGTTGTTTGTTAGCAAGCGCAGATTTTCAAGATTGGCTCCAAGGGTATAAGCGGCAAGATAGCTGTAGACCGTATCGGTGCCACCAGAAATGGCGTTGGCGTTGGTTTCTTTGACGACATCGCCGATATTTTCGACATAGTAAATATCGTCGCCATCGCCGCCGATCATTCGGTCTGCACCAGAACTGCCATTTAAAATATTGGCCGCTGAGTTGCCTATCAATGCGTCGCTATATTTGCTGCCAGTGAGATTTTCAAAGTTCTTCAGTAGGTCTGAGCCTGAACCGCCAGTGGCTTGAGCCACTGCGGCAGATAGATTGGCGGTGATGCCTTTGGTTGCATAAGTATAGGCAGCCGTGTCGGTGCCAGCGCCACCATCCAAGATATTGTTACCAGCTCCAGCATAAATTAGGTTGTTAAGATTGTTACCTGTGGCATCGGCGGAGCCACTCGATAGGATGCGCAGATTCTCGACATTGATGCCTAGATTGTAAGCGGCGAGGTAACTGTAGACGGTATCAGTGCCGCCGGAAATGATACTGGCATTGGTTTCGCTGATGACATCGGCGGCGCTATCAACGAAGTAGGTGTCGTTGCCGTTACCGCCAATCATCCGGTCCGCACCAGAACTGCCATTTAAAATATTGGCCGCTGAGTTGCCTATCAATGCGTCGCTATATTTGCTGCCAGTGAGATTTTCAAAGTTCTTCAGTAGGTCTGAGCCTGAACCGCCAGTGGCTTGAGCCACTGCGGCAGATAGATTGGCGGTGATGCCTTTGGTTGCATAAGTATAGGCAGCCGTGTCGGTGCCAGCGCCACCATCCAAGATATTGTTACCAGCTCCAGCATAAATTAGGTTGTTAAGAT
>NZ_JBTLWN010000007.1:5000-366452 GCF_054483635.1 Pseudomonas cistanchae
AACGGATAAAAGGTACTCCGGGGATAACAGGCTGATACCGCCCAAGAGTTCATATCGACGGCGGTGTTTGGCACCTCGATGTCGGCTCATCACATCCTGGGGCTGAAGCCGGTCCCAAGGGTATGGCTGTTCGCCATTTAAAGTGGTACGCGAGCTGGGTTTAGAACGTCGTGAGACAGTTCGGTCCCTATCTGCCGTGGACGTTTGAGATTTGAGAGGGGCTGCTCCTAGTACGAGAGGACCGGAGTGGACGAACCTCTGGTGTTCCGGTTGTCACGCCAGTGGCATTGCCGGGTAGCTATGTTCGGAAAAGATAACCGCTGAAAGCATCTAAGCGGGAAACTTGCCTCGAGATGAGATCTCACTGGAACCTTGAGTTCCCTAAAGGGCCGTCGAAGACTACGACGTTGATAGGTGGGGTGTGTAAGCGCTGTGAGGCGTTGAGCTAACCCATACTAATTGCCCGTGAGGCTTGACCATATAACACCCAAACAATTTGATGTTTGTGTGTCTAGTATACGAAGACCGCAACAGCCGAAAATCTGCAAGACTACAAACCAAGACATCACATACCCAATTCGGCGCAGCGTACCGCTCAACACGAGCAGCACGACGCACCACCCGAATTGCTTGACGACCATAGAGCATTGGAACCACCTGATCCCATACCGAACTCAGTAGTGAAACGATGCATCGCCGATGGTAGTGTGGGGTTTCCCCATGTGAGAGTAGGTCATCGTCAAGCTTCTAACACCAAACCCCCCATCTGCTTACGCAGATGGGGGGTTTGTATTTGGGGTTCTAAATACTTAGCGCGCCTTTGTAGGCAGTTTGCATGTGCGTCGTTATCATGCGTGCCTTGTCGCTCGGTAGGAAAAGTATGCTGCCTCTATTAAGACTTTTGCAAGATGGTCGCTTTCATTCGGGTGAGGCGCTTGGCCTGGCTTTGGGCGTCAGTAGGGCGGCTATTTGGAAGCAGCTGCAGATGATTGAGGCGGAGCTAGCTGTTTCGGTCCAGAAAGTTCGCGGCAGGGGTTATCGCCTGGAGGGCCCGCTAAAGCTGCTTAACGAAGAAGCGCTAAACACAGACGAAACCTTTCAGCCTTTCCCTATCAGCGTTCTACAGTCGGTCGACTCCACAAATGCAGAGGCGATGAGGCGCGTCACTGAGGGGCGTCCAGTGCCTTTTGTAATTCTCGCTGAGCGGCAAATGTCTGGACGAGGGCGCAGAGGGCGTAACTGGGTCAGCCCGTTTGGTGAGAACTTATATTACAGCCTAGCTTTGCGGGTTTCCGGCGGTGTTAAACAGATTGAAGGGCTCAGTTTGGTTGTCGGCTTAGCGCTATTGCGATCCTTAAAGGAGTTTGGTGTCAGTGCCGCGGGCCTTAAGTGGCCGAATGATGTGCTGGTGAATGGGCGGAAGGTGGCTGGGATCCTTTTAGAGTTATCAGGCGACCCTGCAGATGAATGCCACGTAGTCGTTGGTATTGGGGTCAACGTAAATATGCTGGCTGCAAATAGTGCGATTGATCAGCCATGGACCTCCATGCGTGCTGAGCTGAAAAAATATGTTGATCGCAACAAGCTAGTTAGCGCTTTGAATCTGCAAATGGCCGCATATTTAAAACAACATGAAAGTCATGGCTTTGCTTCGCTTAAAGATGAGTGGCAAAGCTGCCATTTGTGGCAGGGGAAAAGAGTTGTTCTGGCGGCAGGTTCCCAGCTAATTGATGGTGTGGTTGTGGGAGTCGAGGCCACTGGCGCTATTCGTATGTTGGTAGATGGCGAGGAGCGCAGCTTTAGCGGTGGCGAACTCAGCTTGAGGTTGCGAAATGATTCTTGAGCTGGACTGTGGGAACAGTTTCATAAAATGGCGTGTGTTGGGTTCTGATGGAATCGCCTCCTATGGTGGTGTCGTCGGCTCTGATGAACAGCTTATGCAAGTGCTTCAGGGTGGAGATTTTGCTCTTCGGGCTTGTCGTCTCGTCAGTGTAAGAACAGATGAAGAAACAGCGTCTTTGGTAGCGGCGCTGAATGCATCTTTTGCTTTGAGTTGTGTCAGTGCGCGCCCTGCGGTTGAGCTGGGAGGAGTAAGCAATGGGTACGAACAGTACGAGCGATTAGGGCTAGATCGGTGGCTTGCTGTGGTAGGGGCGTATAATCGGGCTCGGGGCGCTTGTCTGGTGCTGGATCTAGGGACTGCGGTTACTGCCGATTTCGTCGATGTACAGGGCTTGCATCTGGGCGGCTACATTTGCCCTGGAATGCCGTTAATGCGAAGCCAGCTTTGTGCCCATACTCGACGTATCCGTTATGACACCCTAGTTGCTGAGCGCGCTCTTGATACGATGGCGCCAGGCCGGTCAACCGGTGAAGCAGTGGAGCGCGGATGTGCTTTGATGCTGCAGGGTTTTGTCAGTGCCCAGCTGGAGTTGGCTCGCGATTATCTTGGGGTGTCTTTCAGGATTTTTTTAACCGGCGGAGATGCTCCATTGGTTGCAGAAATGCTTCCTGAAGCATGTGTGGTGCCGGATCTAGTGTTTGCCGGCCTAGCAATTGCTTGTCCGTTGAGTTGAGGTTTATCAATGCGTTGGCTGTTTTTATTATTTGTGGTGCTTAATCTCTTTTACTATGTTTGGCACCAGCAACAAGCTCCGCTGCGCGCTAAAGAAATCACCCCCATGACGATTCAGGGCGGTAAGAGTGATATCCGTTTGTTGAGCGAGTCCGAAGTGCAGGAGCGTCGTCCTGCTCCTTCGGCTGAGGCTCAGGAGGCGGTATGCCTTTTCCTGGGGAGTTTCGAGCGTGAGGCTGACGCCTCGCAGATTGAACAGCGCTTATTGAGTCTCGATATCCAATCGCGCGTACAGTCGGTAGATGCGGCGGGAGGAGTCGATTATTGGGTCTACCTTGCTCCTCTGGCTTCGAGGCAAGCCTCCTTGCGGCAGCTGAAGGAGTTGCAGGCTCGAAAGATCGATAGCTACATCATCACTCAAGGCGATTTGGCCAATGGTATTTCCCTGGGCATATTTCCACGAAATGATTCGGCTGAAAGTGTCATGCAGCGTTTGCGAACCGCAGGTTACGAGCCTGCAATGCGTGAGTTGCCGCGCGCTCAGCGGAGTTATTGGATACGGATTGCGCCTGAAAGCCGGCGTCTCGCGGACGATTATCTGTTGGGGCAGCTCGCCTCGGACTTCGATGGCTTAGAGCATCAATTAATGCCATGCGAAGGCATTGCAACGCCTCGTTAGAACGCATAGAATGGCGCCCGCTCCGCAGGCAGGTTTCATTGTTGTATCTGCGAAGCAGCTGTCAGTACAGCTAACCTCAGGTTTTTAATGAGAAAATGCTTGACAGTAGGGTGGCATGCAAAGAGAATGCCGCCTCCTTTTGGAGGGATTCCCGAGTGGCCAAAGGGATCAGACTGTAAATCTGACGTCATCGACTTCGAAGGTTCGAATCCTTCTCCCTCCACCAGATTTAGCGTGAGCTGCAAGCTCCGCGGGTATAGTTCAGTGGTAGAACCTCAGCCTTCCAAGCTGATGATGCGGGTTCGATTCCCGCTACCCGCTCCAGTATTGCTGGTTGCGCAATGTGTAACGCTCATGTAGCTCAGCTGGTAGAGCACACCCTTGGTAAGGGTGAGGTCAGCGGTTCGAGTCCGCTCATGAGCTCCATTTAATAAAGGCAGATATGTGAGTATCTGCCTTTGTTTTAATGGTGATACGACTTGCTAAATTCCTCGCTGGGAGACGGTCAAAATGGCTAAAGAAAAGTTTGAACGTAATAAGCCGCACGTCAACGTAGGCACTATCGGTCACGTTGATCACGGTAAAACCACTCTGACTGCAGCGTTGACCAAGGTGTGTGCCGAGGCTTTCGGTGGCGCCATTCGTGACTTCGCTCAGATCGACAGCGCGCCGGAAGAAAAAGCTCGTGGTATCACGATCAATACTTCCCACGTTGAGTACGATTCCAACATCCGTCACTACGCACACGTAGACTGCCCGGGCCACGCTGACTATGTGAAGAACATGATCACTGGTGCTGCGCAGATGGATGGCGCGATCCTGGTTTGCTCCGCTGCTGACGGCCCGATGCCGCAGACTCGCGAACACATCCTGCTGTCCCGTCAGGTAGGCGTTCCTTACATCGTGGTCTTCCTGAACAAGGCTGACATGGTGGATGACGCTGAGCTGCTGGAACTGGTTGAGATGGAAGTGCGCGACCTGCTGTCCGCCTATGACTTCCCGGGCGACGACACCCCGATCGTAATCGGTTCGGCGCTGATGGCTCTGAACGGCCAGGACGACAACGAGATGGGTACCTCTGCCGTGCGCAAGCTGGTTGAGACTCTGGACACCTACATCCCGGATCCAATCCGTGTTGTTGACAAGCCGTTCCTGATGCCTGTTGAAGACGTGTTCTCGATCTCCGGTCGCGGTACTGTGGTAACTGGTCGTATCGAGCGTGGCGTCATCAAGATCCAGGAAGAAGTCGAGATCGTTGGTCTGCGCGACACCGTCAAGACCATCTGTACGGGTGTTGAGATGTTCCGCAAGCTGCTCGACGAAGGTCGTGCTGGCGAGAACTGCGGTATCCTGCTGCGCGGCACCAAGCGTGACGACGTTGAGCGTGGTCAGGTTCTGGCCAAGCCAGGCAGCGTTAAGCCGCACACCAAGTTCGAAGCAGAAGTGTACGTGCTGAGCAAAGAAGAAGGCGGTCGTCACACTCCGTTCTTCAAAGGCTACCGTCCACAGTTCTACTTCCGCACTACCGACGTAACCGGTAACTGCGAACTGCCGGAAGGCGTTGAAATGGTAATGCCGGGCGACAACATCAAGATGGTTGTTACCCTGATCAAGTCGATCGCCATGGAAGATGGTCTGCGTTTCGCGATTCGCGAAGGCGGCCGTACCGTTGGTGCCGGCGTGGTTGCCAAGATCATCGAGTAATCGATTGATCTGTCCCTGTCAGGTCGGCATAATGGTCGGCCTGATTTTTGTTCTAGGTCAGTAGCTCAATTGGCAGAGCGGCGGTCTCCAAAACCGCAGGTTGGGGGTTCGATTCCCTCCTGACCTGCCATTTTCTAACGAATTTGGCGTGTCTTCTCACAGGATCCTCGTACATGAATGTCAAGACTGAAGCCAAAGAATCTCGCTTCGATCTGCTCAAGTGGCTGGTTGTTGCTGCCCTTGTGATCGTGGGTGTGGTTGGTAATCAGTACTTCTCTGCCGAGCCGATCCTGTACCGTGTCTTGGCCTTGCTGGTAATTGCCATTGTTGCAGGCTTTGTCGCGTTGCAAACCTCGAAGGGGCAGTCCTTCTTCGTGCTGGCAAAAGAAGCGCGCGTCGAGATTCGTAAAGTCGTTTGGCCGACCCGCCAGGAGACTACGCAGACCACGTTGATTGTGGTGGCTGTTGTTTTGGTTATGGCGTTGTTGCTGTGGGGGCTCGATTCCCTGCTGGGTTGGCTGGTTTCGTTGATTGTAGGCTAAAGGTGTCCCGTGGCTAAGCGTTGGTACGTTGTGCATGCTTACTCGGGTTACGAGAAGCATGTTATGCGCTCGTTAATCGAGCGGGTAAAGCTCGCTGGTATGGAAGACGGTTTTGGCGAAATTCTGGTTCCTACCGAAGAAGTGGTAGAGATGCGGAATGGTCAGAAGCGCAAAAGCGAGCGAAAATTCTTTCCTGGTTATGTCCTGGTGCAGATGGACATGAACGAAGGGACTTGGCACTTGGTCAAGGATACCCCTCGTGTCATGGGCTTTATCGGTGGTACAGCCGACAAGCCTGCGCCTATTACCGACAAGGAAGCGGATGCGATTCTGCGGCGCGTGGCTGATAGTGGTGACAAGCCCAAGCCGAAGACGTTGTTTGAGCCGGGTGAAATGGTGCGCGTGACCGACGGTCCGTTCGCAGATTTCAGCGGTGTGGTTGAAGAAGTGAATTACGAGAAGAGCCGCATCCAGGTGGCGGTGACCATCTTTGGTCGCTCGACGCCGGTCGAGCTGGAGTTTAGTCAGGTCGAGAAGGCATAACTGACACAAGCATCCCTTACCCCGCAGCCCTAGGCTGCGGGGTTTTGTCGTCACTGGGATAAATAGGTAATAACCGGGGAGCCGAAAGGCGCTAGCACCCGTAATTGGAGTAGCTCATGGCTAAGAAGATAACGGCTTATATCAAGCTGCAAGTTAAGGCTGCACAGGCCAACCCAAGTCCTCCCGTCGGCCCTGCTTTGGGTCAGCACGGCGTGAACATCATGGAATTCTGCAAGGCGTTCAACGCTAAGACCCAGGGCATGGAACCTGGTCTGCCGACTCCAGTGATCATCACTGTTTATAGCGACCGTAGCTTTACCTTTGAAACCAAAAGCACCCCTGCCTCGGTCCTGCTGAAGAAGGCCGCCGGCTTGACCAGCGGTTCGGCCCGCCCGAACACCGTCAAGGTAGGTACCGTGACTCGCGCCCAGCTCGAAGAGATCGCGAAAACTAAAAACGCTGATCTGACTGCAGCTGATCTGGACGCTGCCGTGCGCACTATCGCCGGCTCCGCTCGCAGCATGGGCCTCAACGTGGAGGGTGTGTAATGGCTAAGTTGACTAAGCGCCAGAAGGCAATCGCAGCAAAGGTTGAGCCCGGTAAGGCTTACAACTTCACTGATGCTGCCGTTCTGCTGGCGGAGATCTCGGCAGTAAAGTTTGCCGAATCCATTGATATCGCCATCAACCTTGGCGTCGACCCACGTAAGTCGGATCAAGTCGTGCGTGGCGCTACCGTGCTGCCGAACGGCACCGGCAAGAGCGTTCGCGTTGCAGTATTCACCCAGGGCCCTGGCGCTGAAGCTGCCTTGGCTGCCGGTGCTGACCGCGTTGGTATGGACGATCTAGCTGCCGAAATGAAAGGCGGCGATCTGAACTATGACGTGGTTATCGCATCTCCGGATGCCATGCGCGTTGTTGGTCAGCTGGGTCAGGTTCTCGGTCCTCGCGGCCTGATGCCGAACCCGAAGGTCGGTACCGTTACCCCTGACGTGGCTACTGCCGTGAAGAACGCCAAGGCCGGTCAGGTGCGTTTCCGTACTGACAAGAACGGCATCATCCACACTTCCGTTGGCAAGGTTGGCTTCGAAGCCGACAAGCTGAAGCAGAACGTGGAAGCGCTGATCTCCGATCTGAAGCGCCTGAAGCCTTCGACATCCAAAGGCATTTACGTCAAGCGCGTGACCCTGAGCACCACCATGGGTCCAGGTCTGATCATCGACCAAGCATCGCTCGACGCGTAATAAGCGGCTGATCGAAGTGATTCGGTCAGCCTGAAAAATTGGGGTCCCTGCCTGGCGGGGGCTATCCAAGACCGTAGGTGGCGCAAGCCTTAAACCCGGAGAGCAATCTCCTCACCTACGCAGATGGTGCTCCCGATTCTTACCGAATCAGACACCAAAACGCCGTCCAGCCCCGGTTGGACGAAACGGTAATATCCAGGAGTAAACCCGTGGCAATTAAACTCGAAGACAAGAAAGCCATCGTCGCTGAAGTCAACGAGGCTGCCAAAGCTGCCCTGTCTGCTGTCGTGGCTGATGCCCGTGGCGTGACCGTAGCTGCTATGACCGGACTCCGTAAAGAGGCCCGTGCTTCAGGTGTGTACGTGAAAGTCGTGCGTAACACCCTGCTGCGCCGCGCCGTTGAAGGCACTCAATATGACGTGCTCAGCGACGTGTTCAAAGGCCCGACCCTTATCGCCTTCTCCAATGAACATCCGGGTGCTGCTGCCCGTATCTTCAAAGAGTTCGCCAAGGGTCAGGACAAGTTCGAAATCAAGGCAGCTGCGTTCGAGGGTCAGTTCCTCGCAGCCAACCAGATCGACGTACTGGCAACCTTGCCAACTTACAACGAAGCAATTTCTCAGCTGATGAGCGTGATTCAAGGCGCTACCAGTAAGTTCGTTCGTACTTTGGCAGCTGTTCGCGACCAGAAAGAATCCGCTGCCGCCTAAGGCGCAGTTCTCTCTCGCACATTTGTTTAATTTGATGGCCGCGAAGGCTGTCCACTAAATACAGGAATTAGAGTCATGGCTCTGTCTAACGAAGACATCATCGAAGCAATCGGCCAGAAAACCGTTCTGGAAGTTGTTGAACTGATCAAGGCAATGGAAGAGAAGTTCGGCGTATCGGCAGCTGCCGCTGCTGGCCCGGCTGCTGCTGTAGCTGCTGTTGCTGAAGAGCAAACCGAGTTCAACGTTATTCTGGTTGAAGCCGGCGAGAAGAAAGTAAACGTGATCAAGGCTGTTCGCGAGCTGACCGGTCTGGGCTTGAAAGAAGCCAAGGCAGTGGTTGACGGCGCTCCTGGCGTTGTCAAGGAAGGCGTTTCGAAGGACGAAGCTGCAGCTGCAGTCAAGGCCCTGGAAGAAGCTGGCGCCAAAGTCGAGCTCAAGTAAGCGACGACCTTGCGTCTACAGCCGGAGCGACTCGCGTAAGGCTGATGGCTGGTGGCTTTTGCCACCGGCCTTTTTCCGTTCTAGATCGGCTATTCGTAGCCCCCATCGCTGAACGTGAATACCCGCCCGCCGTGGCGGCGCAAACCTAGGGTTTGCAAGAGTTTCTGGCAACTCCCGTCGGAGGGGCCAAATAAGCAGGTGACCAAGCTGGGGAACGCTGATGGCTTACTCATACACTGAGAAAAAACGTATCCGCAAGGACTTTAGCAAGTTGCCGGATGTCATGGATGTGCCTTATCTCCTGGCCATCCAGCTGGATTCGTATCGCGAATTCCTGCAGGCAGGGGCGACCAAGGACCAGTTCCGCGACATCGGCCTGCATGCGGCCTTCAAGTCTGTTTTCCCGATCATCAGCTACTCCGGCAATGCTGCGCTGGAGTATGTCGGTTATCGCCTGGGCGAGCCGGCTTTCGATGTCAAAGAATGCGTATTGCGGGGCGTTACATTCGCCGTGCCGCTGCGAGTAAAAGTGCGCCTGATCATTTTCGACAAAGAATCGTCGAACAAAGCGATCAAGGACATTAAAGAGCAAGAAGTTTACATGGGGGAAATCCCCCTGATGACCGAGAACGGTACCTTCGTGATCAACGGTACCGAGCGCGTTATCGTTTCCCAGCTGCACCGCTCCCCAGGCGTGTTCTTCGACCACGACCGCGGCAAGACCCACAGCTCCGGTAAGTTGCTGTACTCCGCGCGGATCATTCCGTACCGCGGCTCCTGGTTGGACTTCGAGTTCGACCCGAAGGATGCCGTGTTCGTGCGTATCGACCGTCGTCGCAAGCTGCCGGCTTCCGTGCTGCTGCGCGCGCTGGGCTATAGCACTGAAGAAGTGCTGGACGCGTTCTATGCGACCAACGTTTTCCACGTTAAGGGCGAATCCCTCAACTTGGAGCTGGTTCCGCAGCGTCTGCGCGGTGAAATCGCCGTCCTCGACATCAAGGACGAAAAAGGCAAGGTCATCGTTGAGCAGGGCCGCCGCATCACTGCGCGCCATATCAACCAGTTGGACAAGTCCGGCATCAAAGAGCTGGAAGTGCCAATCGACTACCTGATCGGTCGCACTACAGCTAAAGCCATCGTGCACCCGGCCACCGGCGAAATCATCGCCGAGTGCAACACCGAGCTGAACCCGGAGATCCTGGCCAAGGTGGTCAAGGCTCAGGTCGTGCGCATCGAGACGCTGTACACCAACGACATCGATTGCGGTCCGTTCATCTCCGATACGCTGAAGATCGACAGCACCACCAATCAGTTGGAAGCGCTGGTCGAGATCTACCGCATGATGCGTCCTGGCGAGCCGCCAACCAAGGATGCTGCCGAGACCCTGTTCAACAACCTGTTCTTCAGCGCCGAGCGTTACGACCTGTCTGCCGTAGGCCGGATGAAGTTCAACCGTCGTATCGGTCGCACCGAGATCGAAGGTTCGGGCGTGCTGAGTAAGGAAGATATCGTCGAGGTTCTCAAGACCCTGGTCGACATCCGTAACGGCAAAGGCATCGTCGACGACATCGACCACCTGGGTAACCGTCGCGTCCGCTGCGTCGGCGAAATGGCCGAGAACCAGTTCCGTGTTGGCCTGGTACGTGTTGAGCGTGCGGTCAAAGAGCGTCTGTCGATGGCTGAAAGCGAAGGCCTGATGCCACAGGACCTGATCAACGCCAAGCCGGTTGCGGCGGCGGTGAAAGAGTTCTTCGGTTCCAGCCAGCTCTCGCAGTTCATGGACCAGAACAACCCGCTCTCCGAGATCACCCACAAGCGCCGTGTTTCGGCTCTTGGCCCGGGCGGCCTGACCCGTGAGCGCGCCGGCTTCGAAGTCCGTGACGTACACCCGACCCATTACGGCCGTGTGTGCCCGATCGAGACCCCGGAAGGTCCGAACATCGGTCTGATCAACTCCCTGGCAGCCTATGCTCGCACCAACCAGTACGGCTTCCTCGAGAGCCCGTACCGTGTAGTAAAGGACACACTGGTTACCGACGAAATCGTCTTCCTGTCCGCCATCGAAGAGGCCGATCACGTGATCGCCCAGGCTTCGGCGACCATGAACGACAAAGGTCAGTTGGTCGACGAGTTGGTGGCCGTACGTCACCTCAACGAGTTCACCGTTAAAGCACCTGAAGACGTCACCCTGATGGACGTATCGCCCAAGCAGGTCGTTTCGGTTGCCGCTTCGTTGATTCCGTTCCTCGAGCACGACGACGCCAACCGTGCGTTGATGGGTTCGAACATGCAGCGTCAGGCTGTACCGACTCTGCGTGCTGACAAGCCGCTGGTCGGCACCGGCATGGAGCGCAACGTGGCGCGCGATTCCGGCGTTTGCGTCGTGGCTCGCCGTGGTGGTGTGATCGACTCGGTCGATGCCAGCCGTATCGTGGTTCGCGTGAATGATGATGAAGTCGAAACCGGTGAAGCCGGTGTCGACATCTACAACCTGACCAAGTACACCCGCTCCAACCAGAACACCTGCATCAACCAGCGTCCGCTGGTGAGCAAGGGTGATCAGGTCGAGCGCAGCGACATCCTGGCCGACGGCCCGTCCACCGACATGGGTGAGCTGGCTCTGGGTCAGAACATGCGCGTCGCGTTCATGCCGTGGAACGGTTACAATTTCGAAGACTCCATCCTCCTGTCGGAGCGTGTGGTTCAGGAAGATCGCTTCACCACGATCCACATTCAGGAACTGACCTGTGTGGCCCGTGACACCAAGCTCGGCTCGGAAGAAATCACCTCCGACATCCCGAACGTGGGTGAGTCCGCGCTGAACAAGCTGGACGAAGCAGGCATCGTGTATGTCGGTGCTGAAGTGGGCGCAGGCGACATTCTGGTTGGCAAGGTCACGCCGAAAGGCGAAACCCAGCTGACTCCGGAAGAGAAGCTGTTGCGTGCGATCTTCGGTGAGAAGGCGTCCGACGTTAAGGACACCTCCCTGCGCGTGCCAACTGGCACCAAGGGCACTGTCATCGACGTACAGGTCTTCACCCGTGACGGCGTCGAGCGTGATGCACGTGCTCTGTCGATCGAGAAGAGCCAGCTCGACGAGATCCGCAAGGATCTGAACGAAGAGTTCCGCATCGTTGAAGGTGCGACCTTCGAGCGTCTGCGTTCCGCTTTGGTAGGCAAGAAAGCCGAAGGTGGTGCAGGCCTGAAGAAGGGTGCAGAAATCACCGACGAGTTCCTCGACGGCCTCGAGCGTGGCCAGTGGTTCAAGCTGCGCATGGCTGACGATGCCCTGAACGAGCAGTTGGAAAAGGCTCAGGCCTACATCTCCGACCGCCGCCAGATGCTCGACGACAAGTTCGAAGACAAGAAGCGCAAACTGCAGCAGGGCGATGACCTGGCGCCAGGCGTGCTGAAGATAGTCAAGGTTTACCTGGCCATCCGCCGTCGCATCCAGCCGGGCGACAAGATGGCTGGTCGTCACGGTAACAAGGGTGTGGTCTCGGTGATTATGCCGGTCGAAGACATGCCGCACGACGTCAACGGTACGCCGGTCGACATCGTCCTCAATCCGCTGGGCGTACCGTCGCGTATGAACGTCGGACAGATCCTCGAAACCCACCTGGGCCTTGCAGCCAAAGGTCTGGGCGAGAAGATCAATCGCATGCTCGAAGAGCAGCGCAAGGTTGCTGAGCTGCGCAAGTTCATGCAGCAGATCTACAACGAGATCGGCGGTCGTCAGGAAAGTCTGGAGGAGCTGAGCGATCAGGAAATCCTCAACCTGGCGAAGAACCTGCGTGGCGGTGTGCCGATGGCCACTCCAGTGTTCGACGGTGCCAAGGAAAGTGAAATCAAGGCCATGCTGAAGCTGGCAGATCTGCCGGAAAGCGGCCAGATGCGCCTGATCGACGGCCGGACGGGCAACCAGTTCGAGCGTCCGACTACCGTTGGCTACATGTACATGCTGAAACTGAACCACCTGGTGGACGACAAGATGCACGCGCGTTCCACGGGTTCCTACAGCCTGGTTACCCAGCAGCCGCTGGGTGGTAAGGCGCAGTTCGGTGGTCAGCGCTTCGGTGAGATGGAGGTCTGGGCTCTGGAAGCTTACGGCGCCGCCTACACCCTGCAGGAAATGCTGACCGTGAAGTCGGACGACGTGAACGGCCGTACCAAGATGTACAAAAACATCGTGGACGGTGATCACCGTATGGAGCCGGGCATGCCCGAGTCCTTCAACGTACTGATCAAAGAGATCCGTTCGCTGGGTATCGACATCGATCTGGAAACCGAATAACACGTGACGCGAATCGAGAGCGGGGCTGTATGGCCCGCTCTCTGCTCCGCCAGGAGGAAAGGCCTTGAAAGACCTACTGAATTTGCTGAAAAACCAGGGTCAAGTCGAAGAGTTCGATGCCATTCGCATCGGCCTTGCTTCGCCTGAGATGATCCGTTCGTGGTCGTTCGGTGAAGTTAAAAAGCCGGAAACCATCAACTACCGTACGTTCAAACCTGAGCGTGACGGCCTGTTCTGCGCCAAGATCTTTGGCCCGGTAAAGGATTACGAGTGCCTGTGCGGGAAGTACAAGCGCTTGAAGCATCGCGGCGTGATCTGCGAGAAGTGTGGCGTTGAAGTTGCACTGGCCAAGGTTCGTCGTGAGCGCATGGCGCACATCGAACTGGCTTCGCCGGTTGCCCACATCTGGTTCCTCAAGTCGCTGCCAAGCCGTATCGGTTTGCTGATGGACATGACCCTGCGTGATATCGAACGCGTTCTCTACTTCGAGAGCTATGTCGTTATCGACCCGGGCATGACCACCCTTGAAAAAGGCCAGTTGCTGAACGACGAGCAATACTTCGAAGCCCTCGAAGAGTTCGGTGATGACTTCGATGCCCGCATGGGTGCCGAGGCCGTTCGCGAACTGCTGCACGCGATCGACCTGGAGCACGAGATTGGCCGTCTGCGCGAAGAGATTCCGCAAACCAACTCGGAAACCAAGATCAAGAAGCTGTCCAAGCGTCTGAAGCTGATGGAGGCCTTCCTCGGCTCCGGCAACCTGCCTGAGTGGATGGTGTTGACCGTTCTGCCGGTTCTGCCGCCAGATCTGCGTCCGCTGGTTCCGCTCGACGGTGGCCGCTTCGCGACTTCGGATCTGAACGATCTGTATCGCCGCGTGATCAACCGTAACAACCGCCTTAAGCGCCTGCTCGATCTGTCCGCACCGGACATCATCGTGCGCAACGAAAAGCGCATGCTGCAGGAAGCGGTCGACGCCCTGCTCGACAACGGCCGTCGCGGTCGCGCCATCACTGGCTCGAACAAGCGTCCGCTGAAATCCTTGGCTGACATGATAAAGGGTAAGCAAGGTCGTTTCCGTCAGAACCTGCTCGGTAAGCGCGTGGACTACTCCGGTCGTTCCGTTATTACCGTGGGCCCGACTCTGCGTCTGCACCAGTGCGGTCTGCCGAAGAAGATGGCTCTCGAGCTGTTCAAGCCGTTCATTTTCGGCAAGCTGGAAATGCGTGGTCTCGCGACTACCATCAAGGCCGCCAAGAAGATGGTCGAACGCGAGCTGCCAGAGGTGTGGGACGTTCTCGCCGAAGTGATTCGCGAACACCCAGTGCTGCTCAACCGTGCACCAACCCTTCACCGTCTGGGCATCCAGGCGTTTGAACCGGTTCTGATCGAAGGTAAAGCGATTCAGCTGCACCCGCTGGTCTGCGCCGCGTACAACGCCGACTTCGACGGTGACCAGATGGCCGTGCACGTACCGCTGACGCTGGAAGCCCAGCTGGAAGCGCGCGCACTGATGATGTCGACCAACAACATCCTGTCGCCTGCCAACGGTGAGCCAATCATCGTCCCTTCGCAGGACGTGGTACTGGGTCTGTATTACATGACCCGCGAAGCGATCAACGCCAAAGGCGAAGGCCGCGTATTTGCCGACCTGCAGGAAGTTGACCGGGTATTCCGCGGTGGTGAAGCCTCGCTGCATGCCAAGGTCAAGGTGCGCATCAATGAGGTCATTCGTGACCGCGATGGCACCATCACCAAGAACACCCGTATCGTCGACACTACCGTCGGCCGTGCGCTGCTGTTCCAGATCGTGCCGGATGGCCTGTCCTACGACGTGGTCAACCAGCCGATGAAGAAGAAGGCGATCTCCAAGCTGATCAACCAGTGCTACCGTACCGTTGGCCTGAAGGACACCGTGATCTTCGCTGACCAGCTGATGTACACCGGTTTCGCCTATTCGACCATCTCCGGTGTGTCGATCGGCGTGAACGACTTCGTCATCCCGGATGAGAAGGCGCGCATCATTGACGCCGCCACCGAGGAAGTTAAAGAGATCGAATCGCAGTACGCCTCCGGCCTGGTAACCCAGGGCGAGAAGTACAACAAGGTGATCGACCTCTGGTCCAAGGCCAACGACGAAGTGTCGAAGGCGATGATGGCCAACCTGTCGAAGGAGTCCGTCGTCGATCGCGAGGGCAAGACCGTCGAGCAGGAGTCGTTCAACTCCATGTACATGATGGCCGACTCCGGTGCGCGGGGTTCTGCTGCGCAGATCCGTCAGCTCGCTGGTATGCGTGGTCTGATGGCTAAGCCGGACGGCTCGATCATCGAAACGCCGATCACCGCGAACTTCCGCGAAGGTCTGTCGGTTCTGCAGTACTTCATCTCCACGCACGGTGCTCGTAAGGGTCTTGCGGATACCGCGTTGAAAACCGCGAACTCCGGTTACCTGACTCGCCGTCTGGTAGACGTGGCGCAGGATCTGGTTGTGACCGCCATCGATTGCGGTACCGAGCAAGGTCTGCTGATGACGCCGCACATCGAAGGCGGCGACGTGGTCGAGCCTTTGGGTGAGCGCGTACTGGGTCGAGTGATCGCCCGTGACGTGTTCAAGCCGGGTACCGACGAAGTCATCGTGCCGGCTGGCACGCTGGTTGACGAACAGTGGGTTGAGTTCATCGAGCTGAACAGCGTCGACGAAGTGATCGTACGTTCGCCAATCAGCTGTGAAACCCGCTACGGCATCTGTGCCAAGTGCTACGGTCGCGACCTGGCTCGTGGTCACCAGATCAACATCGGTGAAGCGGTCGGCGTTATCGCTGCCCAGTCGATCGGTGAGCCGGGTACTCAGCTGACCATGCGTACGTTCCACATCGGTGGTGCCGCTAGCCGGACCTCGGCTGCCGACAGCGTGCAAGTGAAGAACGGTGGTGCGGTTCGTCTGCACAACCTCAAGCACGTCGAGCGCCTGGACGGCAATCTGGTCGCGGTATCGCGTTCCGGCGAGTTGGCGATTGCCGACGAGTTCGGTCGTGAGCGTGAACGCTACAAGCTGCCGTACGGCGCCGTGATCTCGGTGAAGGAAGGCGACAAAGTCGACGCTGGCGCCATCGTTGCCAAGTGGGACCCGCACACCCACCCGATCGTTACCGAAATGAAAGGTACCGTGACCTACGTGGGTATGGAAGAAGGCATCACCATCAAGCGTCAGACCGACGAACTGACCGGCCTGACCAACATCGAAGTCCTCGATCCGAAGGACCGTCCGGCTGCCGGCAAGGACATCCGTCCTGCGGTGAAGATGGTTGGCGAAGATGGCAAGGATTTGCTGCTGCCAGGTACCGACGTACCGGCTCAGTACTTCCTGCCGGCAAACGCCCTGGTAGGTGTGGCGAACGGTGCTCAGGTGGGCGTGGGTGATGTTATCGCCCGTATCCCGCAAGAGACTTCCAAGACCCGCGACATTACCGGTGGTCTGCCGCGCGTTGCCGACCTGTTCGAAGCGCGTCGTCCGAAAGAAGCCTCGATCCTGGCGGAAATAAGCGGCACCATTTCCTTCGGTAAGGAGACCAAGGGCAAGCGTCGTCTGGTCATCACTCCTACTGATGGCAGCGATCCGTACGAAGAGCTGATTCCGAAGTGGCGTCACCTGAACGTGTTCGAAGGTGAGCAGGTCAACAAGGGTGAGGTCATCTCCGACGGCCCGAGCGATCCGCACGACATCCTGCGTCTGCTGGGTGTCAGCGCGCTAGCCAAGTACATCGTCAACGAGATTCAGGACGTGTACCGCCTGCAGGGTGTGAAGATCAACGACAAGCACATCGAAACCATCCTGCGTCAGATGTTGCGCAAGGTTGAAGTGGCAGAGTCGGGCGATTCCAGCTTCATCAAGGGCGACCAGATGGAACTGACCGCGGTACTCGGCGAGAACGAGCGTCTGGCAGCAGAAGACAAGTTCCTGGCCAAGTACACCCGCGTGCTGCTGGGTATCACCAAGGCGTCGTTGTCCACCGAGTCGTTCATTTCGGCGGCATCGTTCCAGGAAACCACCCGCGTTCTTACCGAGGCGGCGGTTACTGGCAAGCGTGACTTCCTGCGCGGCCTGAAGGAGAACGTAGTTGTGGGTCGTTTGATCCCGGCTGGTACCGGTCTGGCTTATCACAGCGAGCGCAAGCGTCGCCGTGAGGCTGACAAGCCGGTACGTGTCAGCGCCAGCGAAGTGGAAGCCGCTCTGACCGAAGCGTTGAACAGCAGTAATTGAGTGCAAAGCCCCGCTGTTTCGGCAGCGGGGCTTTGCCTTGACTGGGGGGCAGAGTCTCTTTAGACTCATGCACCCCTAAATTTGGCAGGGCATGTGCTCTGCCATTTTGCTTTTGTTGAAGATAAATAGCGTCGAAAGACAACAGTGGAGCTAGTAGATGGCAACTATCAACCAGCTGGTACGTCAGCCGCGTAAGCGTATCGTCGAGAAATCCGACGTACCTGCGCTGCAGAACTGCCCGCAGCGCCGTGGTGTGTGCACTCGCGTGTATACCACTACGCCGAAAAAACCTAACTCGGCACTGCGTAAAGTATGCCGTGTGCGTCTGACCAACGGTTTCGAGGTTTCCTCGTACATCGGTGGTGAAGGCCACAACCTGCAAGAGCACAGCGTGGTGCTGATTCGTGGCGGTCGCGTAAAGGACTTGCCAGGTGTTCGTTATCACACCGTTCGCGGTTCTTTGGATACTTCCGGCGTCAAGGGTCGTAACCAGGGTCGTTCGAAGTACGGTACCAAGCGTCCGAAGTAATCGGTGCTTGCGCTTAAATTGCAGTTTTCTATTTTTCTGAGTCGATAAGAGTAAGGTCGGGCGCCATCCTCGCGATGCAGTCCCGGGCTAACCTGAAGACCGTTTGAGGGCTTATCAAATGCCAAGACGTCGTGTAGCAGCCAAGCGCGAAGTGCTTGACGATCCAAAATACGGTAGCCAAATCCTGGCCAAGTTCATGAACCACGTAATGGAGAGCGGCAAGAAAGCCGTTGCCGAGCGTATCGTTTATGGCGCCCTGGATAAGGTTAAAGAGCGTAAGAACAGCGATCCCCTGGAAATCTTCGAGAAAGCTCTCGACGCCATCGCTCCGCTGGTCGAAGTGAAGTCGCGCCGTGTAGGCGGTGCTACTTACCAGGTTCCGGTCGAAGTTCGTCCGTCCCGTCGTAACGCTCTTGCCATGCGCTGGCTGGTAGATTTCGCCCGTAAGCGTGGCGAGAAGTCCATGGCTCTGCGCTTAGCTGGCGAGTTGTTGGATGCCGCGGAAGGCAAAGGCGCTGCAGTTAAGAAGCGTGAAGACGTGCACCGCATGGCAGAAGCCAACAAGGCTTTCTCGCACTACCGCTTCTAATTTTCGCGCTTCTAAATTTGCGAGGGCTTTATGGCTCGTACTACACCGATTAACCGCTACCGTAACATCGGTATCGTCGCTCACGTGGACGCGGGTAAAACCACGACCACCGAGCGTGTGCTTTTTTACACTGGCAAAAGCCACAAGATGGGCGAGGTGCATGACGGCGCCGCGACCACAGACTGGATGGTGCAGGAGCAGGAGCGTGGTATCACCATTACGTCTGCTGCCATTACCGCTTTCTGGAAAGGTTCCGAGAAGCAGTACAAGGATGAGCACCGTTTCAACGTCATCGATACCCCCGGCCACGTTGACTTCACCATCGAAGTTGAGCGTTCGCTGCGCGTACTCGACGGCGCTGTCGTTGTGTTCTGTGGTACCTCAGGCGTTGAGCCTCAGTCGGAAACCGTATGGCGTCAGGCCAACAAGTACGGCGTTCCCCGTCTTGTTTACGTCAACAAGATGGACCGTGCTGGCGCTAACTTCCTGCGCGTGATCGGTCAGATCAAGCAGCGTCTGGGTCACACTCCGGTGCCGATCCAGCTGGCTATCGGTTCCGAAGACAACTTCCAGGGTCAGATCGATCTGATCAACATGCAGGCTGTCTACTGGAACGATGCTGACAAGGGCATGGTTCCTGTTCGCAAGGACATTCCGGAAGAGTTGCTGGAAGAGGCCGAGAAGTGGCGCGGCAACATGGTCGAGGCTGCGGCCGAAGCCAATGAAGAGTTGATGAACAAGTACCTCGAAGGCGAAGAACTCACCATCGAGGAAATCAAGGGCGCTCTGCGTCAGCGTACTATCGCTGGTGAAATCGTTCTGGCTGTTTGCGGTTCGTCCTTCAAGAACAAGGGCGTTCCCCTGGTTCTCGACGCCGTTATCGACTTCCTGCCTGCGCCTACCGACATTCCAGCTATCAAGGGTTCCAACCCTGATAACGAGGAAGAGGAAATGGAGCGTCATGCAAGTGATGACGAGCCGTTTGCTGCGCTGGCGTTCAAGATCGCTACCGACCCATTCGTAGGAACTCTGACTTTCGTCCGTGTTTACTCGGGCGTGTTGGCCTCCGGCGACGGTGTGATCAACTCGGTTAAAGGCAAAAAAGAGCGCGTGGGTCGTATGGTGCAAATGCACGCAAACGCCCGCGAAGAGATCAAGGAAGTACGCGCTGGTGACATCGCGGCCTTGATCGGCATGAAGGACGTCACCACTGGCGAGACTCTGTGCAACGCTGACAAGCCAATCATCTTGGTTCGCATGGACTTCCCGGAGCCGGTTATTTCGGTTGCCGTAGAGCCTAAGACCAAGGACGACCAAGAAAAAATGGGTATCGCTCTGGGCAAGCTTGCTCAGGAGGATCCATCTTTCCGCGTCAAGACCGACGAAGAAACTGGCCAGACCATCATCTCCGGTATGGGCGAGTTGCACCTGGACATCCTGGTTGACCGGATGCGCCGTGAGTTCAACGTCGAGGCCAACATTGGTAAGCCTCAGGTTTCCTATCGTGAGCGCATCACGAAGAACTGTGAAATCGAAGGCAAGTTCGTTCGTCAGTCCGGTGGTCGTGGCCAGTTCGGCCATTGCTGGATCCGTTTTGCTCCTGCTGATGAAGGTCAGGAAGGTCTGCAATTCGTGAACGAAGTGGTTGGCGGTGTTGTTCCTAAGGAATACATCCCGGCGATCCAGAAGGGTATCGAAGAGCAGATGAAGAACGGCGTTGTTGCCGGTTATCCGCTGATCGGCCTGAAGGCTACCGTGTTCGATGGTTCCTACCATGACGTCGACTCCAACGAGATGGCGTTCAAGGTGGCTGCTTCCATGGCAACCAAGCAACTGGCCCAGAAGGGCGGTGGTGAGTTGCTCGAGCCGATCATGGCGGTAGAGGTTGTTACGCCTGAAGACTATATGGGTGACGTGATGGGCGACCTTAACCGCCGTCGCGGCATGATCTTGGGTATGGAAGACACGATCTCCGGCAAAGTAATTCGCGCCGAAGTTCCGCTGGGTGAGATGTTCGGTTATGCGACCGACGTCCGTTCCATGTCTCAGGGTCGCGCTAGCTACTCTATGGAATTCAAAAAATACAATACAGCTCCGTCGCACATCGTCGAATCTGTAACCAAAAAACAAGGCTGATTCAGCCCTTTAGGCAAGGAGTTAATTGTCGTGGCTAAAGAAAAGTTTGAACGTAACAAACCGCACGTCAACGTAGGCACTATCGGTCACGTTGACCACGGTAAAACCACTCTGACTGCAGCGTTGACCAAGGTGTGTGCCGAGGCTTTCGGTGGCGCCATTCGTGACTTCGCTCAGATCGACAGCGCGCCGGAAGAAAAAGCTCGTGGTATCACGATCAATACTTCCCACGTTGAGTACGATTCCAACATCCGTCACTACGCACACGTAGACTGCCCGGGCCACGCTGACTATGTGAAGAACATGATCACTGGTGCTGCGCAGATGGATGGCGCGATCCTGGTTTGCTCCGCTGCTGACGGCCCGATGCCGCAGACTCGCGAGCACATCCTGCTGTCCCGCCAGGTAGGTGTTCCTTACATCGTGGTCTTCCTGAACAAGGCTGACATGGTGGATGACGCTGAGCTGCTGGAACTGGTTGAGATGGAGGTGCGTGACCTGCTGTCTGCCTATGACTTCCCGGGTGACGACACTCCAATCGTGATCGGTTCGGCGCTGATGGCTCTGAACGGCCAGGACGACAACGAAATGGGTACCTCTGCCGTGCGCAAGCTGGTTGAGACTCTGGACACCTACATCCCGGATCCAATCCGTGTTGTTGACAAGCCGTTCCTGATGCCTGTTGAAGACGTGTTCTCGATCTCCGGTCGCGGTACTGTGGTAACTGGTCGTATCGAGCGTGGCGTCATCAAGATCCAGGAAGAAGTCGAGATCGTTGGTCTGCGCGACACCGTCAAGACCATCTGTACTGGTGTTGAAATGTTCCGCAAGCTGCTCGACGAAGGTCGTGCTGGCGAGAACTGCGGTATCCTGCTGCGCGGCACCAAGCGTGACGACGTTGAGCGTGGTCAGGTTCTGGCCAAGCCAGGCAGCGTTAAGCCGCACACCAAGTTCGAAGCAGAAGTGTACGTGCTGAGCAAAGAAGAAGGCGGGCGTCACACTCCGTTCTTCAAAGGCTACCGTCCACAGTTCTACTTCCGCACTACCGACGTAACCGGTAACTGCGAACTGCCGGAAGGCGTTGAAATGGTAATGCCGGGCGACAACATCAAGATGGTTGTTACCCTGATCAAGTCGATCGCCATGGAAGATGGTCTGCGTTTCGCGATTCGCGAAGGCGGCCGTACCGTTGGTGCCGGCGTGGTTGCCAAGATCATCGAGTAATCGATTGATTCGAAAAAGCCCCCGCTTGCGGGGGCTTTTTTATTGGGTTGACACCTATAAGGGCCGTCTATAGAATCACGCCTCCTTTTAACGGGCGTATTGCGTTCGTTGGGAATAGCAGCTTGGAATCTGAGGTCAAAATGCAAAATCAACAAATTCGTATTCGGTTGAAGGCTTTTGACCATCGCCTGATCGATCAATCAACCCAGGAAATCGTGGAAACCGCGAAACGTACTGGTGCTCAGGTGCGTGGTCCGATTCCTCTGCCTACCCGCAAAGAGCGGTTCACCGTACTGACCTCTCCGCACGTCAATAAAGACGCGCGTGATCAGTACGAGATCCGCACTCATAAGCGTGTTCTGGATATTGTCCAGCCAACGGATAAAACCGTTGATGCACTTATGAAGCTTGACCTTGCGGCTGGCGTGGAAGTGCAGATCAGCCTCGGCTAAAACCTTGGGGTTTTAGTCGTGTAACGCTCTGAAATGGGCGGCCATAGCGGGTGAGAGCCCCGTACACTCATGAGGTTACAACATGACTATTGGTGTAGTCGGTCGTAAATGCGGTATGACCCGCATTTTTACCGAAGAAGGTGTCTCCATTCCGGTTACGGTCATTGAGATCGAGCCGAATCGCGTCACTCAGTTCAAAACCGAAGAGTCCGATGGCTATCGCGCAGTGCAAGTCACTGTCGGTGAGCGTCGCGCTTCTCGTGTCAGCAAGGCTCAGGCCGGTCACTTCGCCAAGGCGAACGTCGCGGCAGGTCGTACTGTTATGGAGTTCCGTCTTGAAGAAGGCGACTACCAGGCTGGCGATCTGATCAACGCTGAAATTTTCCAAGCTGGCCAACTGGTGGATGTTACCGGTCAGTCCAAGGGTAAAGGCTTTGCCGGTACCATCAAGCGTTGGAATTTCCGCGGCCAAGACAACACTCACGGTAACTCCGTGTCCCACCGTGTTCCGGGTTCCATTGGCCAGTGCCAGACTCCGGGTCGCGTCTTCAAGGGCAAGAAAATGTCCGGTCATATGGGCGCTGAGCGCGTGACTGTGCAGTCCCTGGAAGTGGTGCGCGTCGATGCTGAACGCAACCTGCTGTTGGTCAAGGGTGCCGTTCCTGGTGCTACTGGCGGCAATCTGGTTGTGCGTCCAGCAGCCAAGGCTCGCGGTTAAGGGGAAGCTGACATGCAATTAAATGTAAATGGCGCTCAAGCGATCGAAGTTTCCGAAGCGACTTTCGGTGGCGATTACAACGAGACCCTGGTTCACCAAGCAGTTGTGGCCTACATGGCCGGCGGCCGTCAGGGCAGCAAGCAGCAGAAGACCCGCTCTGATGTGTCCGGTGGCGGTAAGCGCCCATGGCGCCAGAAGGGTACCGGTCGTGCTCGTGCGGGTACCACTCGTGGTCCGATCTGGCGTGGCGGTGGTGTGACCTTTGCGGCCCGTCCGCAGAATCACGATCAAAAGCTGAACAAGAAAATGTATCGCGCTGCACTGCGTTCGATTCTTGCCGAGCTGGTTCGTACTGATCGTTTGGTCGTAGTTGAAGATTTCACCGTCGATGCTCCGAAGACCAAAGACCTGTTGGGCAAGCTCAATGGCATGGGTCTGACCGATGTGTTGATCGTGTCCGATGCTATTGATGAGAATCTGTACCTGGCTGCTCGCAACCTGCCACATGTCGATGTTCGCGACGTGCAGGGTTCCGATCCGGTCAGTCTGATCGCGTACGAGAAGGTGCTGGTCACCGTTTCTGCCGTGAAGAAATTCGAGGAGCTGCTGGGATGAACCAGGAACGCGTATTTAAAGTGCTGCTTGGCCCGCACGTCTCCGAGAAGGCCACGGTTCTGGCGGACAAGAAAAGCCAGTTCGTTTTTAAGGTTGCAACCGATGCAACCAAGCTGGAAATCAAGAAGGCCGTCGAAAGCCTGTTCAACGTGAACGTTGCTGCTGTTAATACCGTGAATGTTCTCGGTAAGAGCAAGCGCACCGCTCGTGGTCTGGGCAAGCGTAACGACTGGAAGAAGGCGATCATCTCCCTTCAGCCGGGCCAGGATCTCGATTTCGCCAGCAGTGCTGAGTAAGGGAGGGGTGCATCATGGCAATCGTTAAATGCAAGCCGACTTCCCCTGGCCGCCGTTTTGTGGTCAAGGTGGTCAATCAGGAGCTGCATAAAGGCGCTCCTTACGCTCCACTGCTTGAGAAGAAGTCGAAGACTGGCGGTCGTAACAACAACGGTCGCATCACTACCCGTCACATTGGTGGTGGTCACAAGCAGCACTATCGTCTGGTCGATTTCCGTCGCAACGACAAAGATGGCATCCCTGCCACTGTTGAGCGTATCGAATACGATCCGAACCGTACCGCGCACATCGCTTTGTTGATGTACGCAGACGGCGAGCGTCGCTACATCATCGCCCCTAAGGGCGTGAGTGCTGGCGATCAGCTTGTAGCTGGCATCATGGCTCCAATCAAGCCGGGCAACAGTCTGCAGCTGCGCAACATCCCAGTTGGTAGCACTGTTCACGGTATCGAGCTGAAGCCGGGCAAAGGTGCTCAGATCGCGCGCTCCGCTGGTGCTTCGGCTCAGCTGATCGCTCGTGAAGGTGTCTATGTGACCCTGCGTCTGCGTTCCGGTGAAATGCGTAAAGTACTGGCTGAATGCCGTGCGACCCTGGGTGAGGTCTCGAACTCCGAGCACAGCCTGCGTTCGCTGGGTAAAGCGGGTGCCAAGCGCTGGCGTGGCGTTCGCCCAACCGTTCGTGGTGTTGCCATGAACCCGGTTGACCACCCACACGGTGGTGGTGAAGGTCGTACCTCTGGTGGTCGTCATCCGGTGTCTCCATGGGGCTTCCCGACGAAGGGCGCGAAGACTCGTGGTAACAAACGCACCGACAAAATGATCGTCCGTCGTCGCAAGTAAATAGAGGGATACGACAGTGCCACGTTCTCTGAAAAAAGGTCCTTTTATTGATCTTCACCTACTGAAGAAGATCGAAGTGGCGGTGGAAAAGAATGATCGCAAGCCGGTGAAAACCTGGTCGCGTCGTTCGATGATCCTGCCACAGATGGTCGGTCTGACCATTGCAGTACACAACGGTCGTCAACATGTCCCAGTTCTCGTGAACGAAGACATGGTCGGCCACAAACTCGGCGAGTTTGCTGGTACCCGCACTTATCGCGGGCACGTGGCAGACAAGAAAGCCAAGCGTTAAGGGGTTAGGAAATGGAAGTAGCCGCTAAGTTGTCGGGCGCTCGAATCTCCGCCCAGAAAGCCCGCTTGGTCGCCGACCAGATTCGCGGGAAGAAGGTGGGTGAAGCGCTCAATCTGCTGGCTTTCAGCAGTAAGAAAGCCGCCGAAATCATCAAGAAAGTGCTGGAGTCGGCTGTAGCCAACGCCGAGCACAACGAAGGCGCAGACGTTGATGACTTGAAGGTCAGCACCGTTTTCGTCAACGAAGGGCGTTCGCTGAAGCGCATCATGCCGCGTGCCAAAGGCCGCGCTGATCGCATCGTCAAGCGGTCTTGCCATATCACTGTCAAGGTTGCGGACAAGTAACGGAGTCGATCAGATGGGTCAGAAAGTACATCCCATTGGCATTCGCCTGGGAATCGTCAAGGAGCACACCTCCGTCTGGTACGCCAGCGGTCGGACTTATGCGGACTATTTGTTCGCTGATCTGAAGGTGCGCGAGTATCTCCAAGACAAATTAAAAAGCGCGTCCGTAAGCCGTATCGACATTGCTCGTCCGGCTCAAACCGCACGTATCACCATCCACACTGCTCGTCCCGGTATCGTTATCGGCAAGAAAGGTGAAGATGTTGAGAAGCTGCGTCAGGACCTGACCAAGCAAATGGGTGTGCCTGTGCACATCAATATCGAAGAGATCCGCAAGCCGGAGCTCGACGGTATGCTGGTTGCGCAGAGCGTAGCTCAGCAGCTGGAGCGTCGTGTGATGTTCCGTCGCGCTATGAAGCGCGCTGTACAGAACGCCATGCGTATTGGTGCCAAGGGCATCAAAATCCAAGTGAGCGGTCGTCTCGGTGGTGCTGAAATTGCACGTACCGAATGGTATCGCGAAGGTCGTGTGCCGTTGCACACCCTGCGTGCCGATATCGACTATGCCACGTACGAAGCGCACACCACTTATGGTGTGATCGGTGTCAAGGTTTGGATCTTCAAAGGCGAAGTAATTGGTGGTCGCCATGAAGAACTGAAGCCGCAAGCACCTGCGCCTCGTAAAAAAGCTGCTAAGTAAGGGGTACGCCAAATGTTGCAACCAAAGCGTACGAAGTTCCGCAAGCAGATGACCGGCCACAACCGTGGTCTGGCTCAGCGCGGTAGCAAAGTCAGCTTCGGCGAATTCGCGCTGAAGTCTGTTGCCCGCGGTCGTCTCACCGCCCGCCAGATCGAGTCCGCTCGTCGTGCTCTGACTCGTCACGTTAAGCGTGGCGGGAAAATCTGGATTCGCGTCTTCCCTGACAAGCCGGTAACCAAGAAGCCTCTCGAAGTGCGGATGGGTAAAGGTAAGGGTGGCGTTGAATATTGGGTAGCCCAGATCCAGCCAGGCAAGGTCCTGTACGAGATCGAAGGCGTTTCCGAAGAGTTGGCGCGTGAGGCTTTTGCCCTGGCTGCTGCAAAGCTGCCGCTCGCCACCACTTTTGTTAAGCGGACGGTGATGTGATGAAGGCGAATGAACTTCGTGAAAAATCAGCACAGCAGCTGAACGAGCAACTGCTCGGCCTGCTGCGCGACCAGTTCAATCTGCGTATGCAGAAGGCAACTGGCCAGTTGGGGCAGTCTCACCTGCTCTCGCAAGTTAAGCGCGACATCGCTCGTGTGAAAACTGTGCTCAACCAGCAGGCAGGTAAGTGATCATGGCTGAAGCCGAAAAAACAGTCCGTACGCTGACCGGCCGTGTCGTCAGCGACAAGATGGACAAGACCATCACCGTATTGATCGAGCGCCGCGTTAAGCACCCGATCTACGGCAAATATGTCAAGCGCTCGACCAAGCTGCACGCACACGACGAAAGCAATCAGTGCCACATCGGTGACAAGGTTTCCATCCGTGAAACCCGTCCCGTAGCCAAGACCAAGTCTTGGGCGCTGGTTGAAGTTCTCGAACGCGCAGTGGAAGTCTAAGGACTAAGGGTCGGAGAAATATATGATTCAGACTCAATCCATGCTCGACGTCGCTGACAACAGCGGTGCTCGTCGCGTTATGTGCATCAAGGTGCTGGGTGGCTCGCATCGCCGCTACGCTGGCATCGGCGACATCATCAAGGTGACCGTCAAGGAAGCAATTCCGCGCGGTAAAGTGAAGAAAGGCCAAGTGATGACTGCTGTAGTGGTCCGCACGCGTCACGGCGTTCGTCGCCCTGATGGCTCGATCATTCGCTTCGATGGCAATGCTGCTGTTCTGCTGAACAACAAGCAGGAGCCTATCGGCACCCGTATTTTTGGGCCAGTGACTCGCGAGCTTCGTTCTGAGAAGTTCATGAAGATCGTCTCGCTCGCACCTGAAGTGCTCTAAGGAGATCCGACATGCAAAAGATTCGTCGTGACGACGAGATCATCGTGATCGCCGGCAAAGACAAAGGTAAGCGTGGCAAGGTGCTCAAGGTTCTCGCTGACGACCGTTTGGTCGTTGGTGGGATCAACCTGGTGAAGCGCCATACCAAGCCGAACCCGATGTCGGGCGTTCAGGGTGGTATCGTCGAGAAAGAAGCGCCTCTGCACGCTTCTAACGTGGCCATCTTCAATGGCGAAACCAACAAGGCTGACCGTGTTGGTTTCAAAATTGAAGAAGGTAAAAAAATTCGTGTCTTCAAGTCGACCCAAAAAGCGGTTGATGCTTGAACACTGCTAGGTAGAAGACCATGGCACGACTAAAAGAGATTTACCGGAAAGAAATCGCGCCGAAGCTTAAGGAAGAACTTAAGCTCGCGAACGTGATGGAAGTTCCGCGCATTACCAAGATCACCCTGAACATGGGCCTGGGCGAAGCGATCGGTGACAAGAAAGTCATCGAGCATGCTGTTGCCGACCTGGAAAAGATTACCGGTCAGAAAGTCGTAGTGACTCATGCCCGTAAGTCGATTGCAGGCTTCAAGGTTCGTGAGGGCTGGCCGATTGGCGTCAAGGTCACCTTGCGTCGTGAGCGTATGTACGAGTTCCTGGATCGTCTGCTGTCGATCTCCCTGCCTCGAGTTCGCGACTTCCGCGGCCTGAATGCCAAGTCCTTTGATGGTCGCGGCAACTACAGCATGGGCGTGAAAGAGCAGATCATTTTCCCTGAAATCGATTACGACAAGATCGATGCCCTGCGTGGTCTGGACATTACCCTGACCACCACTGCCCGTACGGATGACGAAGGTCGCGCCTTGCTGCGTGCTTTCAAATTCCCGTTCCGCAACTGATTGGAGTTGGAACATGGCCAAGACAAGCATGAAAAACCGCGAGCTGAAGCGTCAGCAGACGGTAGCCAAGTACGCTAAGAAGCGTGCCGAGCTGAAAGCTACCATCGCCAATCCGAACACCAGTCCGGAAGCGCGTTGGGAGGCTCAAGTTGCTTTGCAAAAGCAGCCGCGTGACGCCAGCGCTTCGCGCCTGCGTAACCGTTGTCGGATTACCGGCCGCCCGCACGGCGTTTATCGCAAGTTCGGTCTGTCGCGTATCAAGCTTCGTGAAGCCGCAATGCGTGGTGATGTGCCAGGCCTGGTGAAAGCCAGCTGGTAAAACAGAGCCGGCCTTGCGCCGGCTTTGTCTTTATGTGAATCAAGCCCCTTTGGGGCTTGATTCATTTTTGAGCAGTCTCTAGAATGTTCGGCTCGCCTGAGCCTGGGTTTTGTTTTGCCCGTTCATTCAGCGACTCTTAGCCGCAAGGCTAATTCTTTTTGTATCAGGAGCGTCTAGCCCATGAGTATGCAGGACCCGTTAGCGGACATGCTAACTCGTATCCGTAATGCCCAGATGGCTGAAAAGTCCGTCGTAAGCATGCCGTCTTCCACGTTGAAGGTGGCTGTAGCCAAAGTTTTGAAAGACGAAGGTTATATTGCGGGTTATCAGATCAGCGGCGAAGCAAAGCCGCAGCTGTCCATCGAGCTGAAGTACTTCGAAGGCCGTCCGGTTATCGAAGAAGTGAAGCGCGTAAGCCGTCCCGGCCTTCGCCAATACAAATCCGTCGATGATCTGCCGAAAGTTCGTGGCGGTCTCGGTGTATCCATCGTCTCCACCAACAAGGGTGTGATGACGGACCGCGCTGCGCGCGCTGCCGGTGTCGGCGGCGAAGTGCTTTGCACAGTGTTCTAAGGGGGGATAAGCATGTCTCGCGTTGCTAAGAACCCCGTTATGCTGCCCGCTGGTGTAGAGGTCAAACTCGCCGGTCAGCAGCTTTCGGTGAAGGGTGCCAAGGGTACTCTCGAACTGAACGTTCACTCGTCCGTTGAAGTCCTGCATGAAGCCGGTGAGCTGCGTTTCGCTGCTCGCAATGGCGATCAGCAGACTCGCGCAATGGCCGGTACCACTCGCGCCCTGGTCAACAATATGGTGATCGGTGTTAGCGCTGGCTTCGAGCGTAAGCTGCAGCTGGTCGGTGTTGGTTACAAGGCGCAAGCCAAAGGTCAGGTGCTGAACCTCGCTCTCGGCTTCTCCCATCCGATCGACTATGAGTTGCCGGAAGGTGTGGTTGCTGAAACCCCGAACCAGACCGAGATCCTGATCAAGGGTGTCGATAAGCAACTGGTTGGTCAGGTCGCTGCGGAGATTCGTGATTTCCGTCGTCCTGAACCTTATAAGGGCAAAGGTGTTCGTTACGCTGACGAAGTCGTCCGCCGTAAAGAAGCCAAGAAGAAGTAGGGCATAGCAAATGACCGACAAAAAAGTTACTCGACTGCGTCGCGCTCGCAAAGCACGCCTGAAAATGCACGAGCTAGAAGCCGTGCGTCTCTGCGTGTATCGCTCTTCGCAGCACATCTATGCCCAGGTCATCTCGGCCGACGGCAACAAGGTTCTGGCCAGCGCCTCTACCTTGGACAAAGCACTGCGTGACGGCGCCACTGGCAATGTCGACGCGGCCAAGAAAGTTGGTGAGCTGGTTGCCGAGCGTGCGAAAGCCGCTGGTGTGACTCAGGTTGCATTCGACCGTTCTGGCTTCAAGTACCACGGCCGCGTCAAGGCGCTGGCTGATGCTGCTCGTGAAGGCGGGCTGGAGTTCTAAGTTATGGCAAATAACGACCAAAAGCGCGACGAAGGCTATATCGAGAAGCTGGTGCAGGTTAACCGCGTTGCCAAGACCGTTAAGGGTGGCCGTATCTTCACTTTCACCGCGTTGACCGTGGTGGGTGATGGTAAGGGTCGCGTCGGTTTCGGCCGTGGCAAATCCCGTGAAGTGCCGGCTGCTATCCAGAAAGCAATGGAAGCCGCCCGTCGCAACATGATCCAGGTAGACCTGAACGGTACCACCCTGCAGTACGCCATGAAGTCCGCCCATGGCGCTTCCAAGGTGTACATGCAGCCTGCTTCTGAAGGTACCGGCATCATCGCCGGCGGCGCGATGCGTGCCGTTCTGGAAGTCGCTGGCGTGCAGAACGTTCTGGCCAAGTGCTACGGCTCGACCAACCCTGTGAACGTGGTGCATGCCACTTTCAAAGGTCTGAAGGCTATGCAGTCTCCGGATTCGGTTGCGGCTAAGCGTGGCAAGAGCGTCGAGGAGATTCTCTAATCATGGCTAATACCGTAAAAGTCACGCTGATCAAAAGCATGACCGGCCGTATCCCCAACCATAAGCTCTGCGTTAAGGGTTTGGGTCTGCGTCGCATCGGTCACACCGTAGAAGTACTGGATACTCCCGAGAATCGCGGGATGATCAACAAGGCTTACTACATGCTGCGAGTCGAGGGTTAATCCATGTACCTGAATGATCTGAGTCCTGCGCCGGGTTCCCGTCGCGAGAAGCACCGTCCGGGCCGTGGTATCGGTAGCGGTTTGGGTAAGACTGGTGGCCGCGGCCACAAGGGTCAAACCTCCCGCTCCGGTGGCACCATTGCCCCTGGTTTTGAGGGCGGCCAGCAGCCTCTGCACCGTCGTCTGCCTAAATTCGGCTTCGTTTCCTTGAAGGCTATGGATCGCGCGCAAGTGCGTACGTCCGAGCTGAACAAAATCGAAGGCGGCATTGTTACTCTGCAGTCGCTGAAGGATGCCAACCTGATTAACCAAAACGTACAGCGTGTGAAAGTCATGCTGTCCGGTGAGGTTACTCAAGCGGTCACCCTTAAAGGTATCGCCGTCACCAAAGGTGCGCGTGCGGCTATCGAAGCAGCTGGCGGTAAGTTCGAGGAATAAATGGCTAAGCAAGGTGCTCTCTCAGCGCTCAGCAATGGCGGGTTATCCGAGCTCTGGGCTCGTCTGCGCTTTCTCTTCATGGCGATCATCGTCTATCGAATTGGCGCACACATCCCAGTTCCAGGCATAAACCCGGACCGGTTGGCGGACCTGTTTCGACAGAATGAGGGGACCATTCTTAGCTTGTTCAACATGTTTTCCGGTGGCGCGCTGGAGCGCATGAGCATTTTTGCATTGGGGATCATGCCGTACATTTCGGCATCGATCATCATGCAGCTCATGACCGCAGTCAGCCCGCAGCTGGAGCAGTTGAAGAAGGAAGGTGAGGCTGGTCGTCGCAAGATCAGCCAATACACCCGCTACGGCACCCTCGTTCTGGCATTTGTTCAAGCCATCGGCATGTCCGTTGGCTTGGCGAGTCAGGGCGTAGCGTTCTCGATCGATTTCGGCTTCCACTTCGTAGCAGTCACCACCTTTGTGGCGGGTGCGATGTTCATGATGTGGCTGGGCGAGCAGATCACCGAGCGTGGTGTCGGCAACGGTATCTCGATGCTGATTTTTGCAGGCATCGTGGCCGGTCTGCCGTCGGCAATTGGGCAGTCTTTTGAGTCTGCTCGGCAGGGCGATATCAACATCTTTGCCTTGATTGCCATCGGCTTGTTGGCAGTAGCGATCATCGGTTTCGTGGTGTTCATTGAGCGTGGTCAGCGCCGCATAGCGGTGCATTACGCCAAGCGTCAGCAGGGCCGCAAGGTTTTCGCTGCGCAGACCAGTCACTTGCCGTTGAAAGTGAACATGGCCGGGGTTATCCCGGCTATTTTCGCCAGTAGCCTTCTGTTGTTCCCGGCTTCGCTGGGTTCCTGGTTCGGTCAGTCTGAAGGTTTGGGCTGGCTGCAGGATATTTCGCAGGCTATCGCTCCTGGTCAGCCGTTGAACATTTTGCTGTTTAGTGCAGGGATCATTTTCTTCTGCTTCTTCTATACGGCTTTGATGTTCAATCCGAAAGACGTAGCGGAAAACCTGAAAAAGTCCGGTGCCTTTATTCCGGGTATCCGTCCGGGCGAGCAATCGGCACGCTATATCGATGGCGTACTGACCCGCTTGACCATGTTCGGTGCTCTGTACATGACGGCCGTATGCTTGTTGCCCCAGTTTCTGGTGGTGGCTGCCAACGTACCGTTCTATCTCGGCGGGACTTCGTTGCTGATCGTGGTAGTGGTTGTGATGGACTTTATGTCGCAAGTACAGTCGCACCTCGTTTCGCACCAGTACGAATCCCTGATGAAGAAAGCCAACCTGAAGGGCTACGGCAGCGGCATGCTCCGCTGAAGTGTCCATAAGGTTCGAGGAGTTGGTGATGAAAGTTCGTGCATCGGTGAAAAAGCTGTGCCGTAACTGCAAAATTATTCGTCGCGAAGGTGTTGTTCGCGTGATTTGCAGCGCGGAACCGCGTCACAAGCAGCGCCAAGGCTGAGTGTGAGTGAGCGTTATAAGCCCGGCAGCTAGTGCGCTGCCGGGTTGATTATTTGTTATTACAGCGTTAATATCTCGCGCCCTATTTCTTGGCTTCCGGGGCGTAGGTAGCTGTCAATTGGAGTTCCACTGAATGGCCCGTATTGCAGGCGTTAACATTCCGGATAACAAGCACACTGTTATCTCGTTGACCTACATCTTCGGTGTTGGTCGCACCACTGCACAGAAAATCTGTGCTGCTACCGGGGTTAATCCGGCGGCGAAGATCAAAGATCTCTCTGACGAGCAGATCGAGCAGCTGCGTGGCGAAGTAGCCAAGGTGAATACCGAAGGCGACCTGCGTCGTGAAGTGAACATGAAAATCAAGCGCTTGATGGACCTGGGTTGCTATCGCGGCCTGCGTCATCGTCGTGGTCTGCCGGTTCGCGGTCAGCGTACCAAGACCAACGCGCGTACCCGTAAGGGCCCGCGTAAGCCGATCCGCAAGTAATCGCATTCGCGCATCGACAGGAATCTAGTCATGGCAAAACCTGCTGCTCGTACTCGTAAGAAAGTCAAGAAGACGGTGGTTGATGGGATCGCCCACATCCACGCTTCTTTCAACAACACAATCGTGACCATTACTGACCGTCAGGGCAACGCTCTGTCCTGGGCTACCTCTGGTGGTTCGGGTTTCCGCGGCTCGCGTAAAAGCACCCCGTTCGCTGCCCAGGTGGCTGCTGAGCGTGCTGGTCAAGCTGCGCTGGAGTACGGTCTGAAGAACCTCGACGTCAACGTCAAAGGTCCCGGTCCGGGTCGTGAGTCCGCCGTCCGTGCTTTGAACGGCTGCGGTTACAAGATCGCCAGCATCACCGATGTGACGCCCATCCCGCACAACGGATGCCGTCCTTCGAAGAAGCGTCGCGTGTAATCAGGAGACAGTGAGAAATGGCTCGTTACATTGGTCCCAAATGCAAACTGTCTCGTCGTGAAGGCACAGATCTTTTCCTGAAAAGTGGCGTACGCGCTCTGGAATCGAAGTGCAACATCGAAGCAGCCCCAGGTATTCACGGTCAGCGCCGTGGCCGTCAGTCCGACTACGGCACCCAGCTGCGTGAAAAGCAAAAAGTTCGTCGTATCTACGGTGTGCTCGAGCGTCAGTTCAGCGGTTATTACAAAGAAGCAGCCGGCAAGAAAGGCGCTACTGGTGAGAACCTGCTGCAGTTGCTCGAATGCCGTCTGGATAACGTGGTTTATCGCATGGGTTACGGTGCTACCCGCGCTGAATCCCGTCAGCTGGTTTCGCATAAAGCGATCAGCGTAAACGGTAAAACTGTAAACGTTCCGTCTTACCAGGTTAAAGCTGGTGATGTCGTTGCAGTCCGCGAGAAATCGAAGAATCAGCTGCGCATTGTTCAAGCTCTTGAGCTGTGTGCCCAGCGTGGCCGCGTTGAATGGGTAGATGTAGACACTGAGAAGAAGTCTGGCGTGTTCAAAAGCGTCCCGGCTCGCAGTGATCTCTCCGCTGACATCAACGAAAGCCTGATTGTCGAGCTCTACTCCAAGTAAGGGCTAGAAAATAGGTGCATCCATGCAGATTTCGGTAAATGAGTTCCTGACCCCCCGCCATATTGATGTGCAGGTGGTCAGTTCGACCCGTGCCAAGATCACTCTCGAGCCTCTCGAGCGTGGCTTTGGCCATACCCTGGGCAACGCGCTGCGCCGCATCCTGTTGTCCTCCATGCCTGGCTGTGCAGTAGTCGAGGCCGAGATTGACGGTGTACTCCATGAGTACAGCGCCATCGAAGGTGTTCAGGAAGACGTCATTGAAATCCTGCTCAACCTGAAAGGTCTGGCTATCAAACTGCACGGTCGCGATGAAGTGACGCTGAACCTGGTGAAAAAAGGCTCTGGTGTAGTTACCGCTGCCGACATTCAGCTGGATCATGATGTTGAAATCGTCAATGGCGACCACGTGATTGCTAACCTGGCTTCCAATGGCGCGCTGAACATGAAGCTCACCGTGGCTCGTGGTCGCGGCTATGAGCCGGCTGACTCCCGTCAGAGCGATGAAGACGAAAGCCGCAGCATTGGCCGCTTGCAGCTCGACTCCTCGTTCAGCCCGGTGCGTCGCGTCTCTTACGTGGTGGAAAACGCCCGTGTCGAGCAGCGCACTAACCTGGATAAGCTGGTTATCGACCTGGAAACCAACGGTACCCTGGACCCGGAAGAGGCCATTCGCCGTGCCGCAACCATTCTGCAACAGCAGTTGGCTGCGTTCGTCGACCTCAAAGGTGACAGTGAGCCAGTGGTGATCGAGCAGGAAGACGAGATCGATCCGATCCTGTTGCGCCCTGTGGATGACCTGGAACTGACCGTTCGTTCGGCTAACTGCCTCAAGGCAGAAAACATCTACTACATCGGCGACCTGATTCAGCGTACCGAAGTAGAACTGTTGAAGACGCCGAACCTGGGCAAGAAGTCCCTGACCGAAATCAAGGATGTTCTGGCTTCTCGCGGTCTTTCCCTCGGTATGCGCCTCGACAACTGGCCGCCGGCAAGTCTGAAGAAAGACGACAAGGCGACTGCCTGATCGTCATCATCACCAAACGAGAGTTTGGTAAGGAATTGAACCATGCGTCATCGTAAAAGTGGCCGTCACCTCAGCCGCACCAGCGCACACCGCAAGGCCATGTTCCAGAACATGGCGGTATCGCTGTTTGAGCATGAGCTGATCAAAACTACTCTGCCGAAAGCCAAAGAACTGCGTCGCGTTGCTGAGCCGCTGATCACTCTGGCCAAGGAAGACAGCGTTGCTAACCGTCGTCTGGCCTTCGACCGTACTCGTTCGAAAGCCATCGTTGGTAAGTTGTTCAACGACCTGGGCAAGCGTTACGCCACCCGCCAGGGCGGTTACCTGCGTATTCTCAAGTGCGGTTTCCGCACTGGCGACAACGCTCCGATGGCATACGTTGAGCTGGTCGACCGTCCGGTCGGTGGCGAAGCTGTAGAAGTCGCAGAGTAAGTCGTAGGTTGTAGAAAAAACCGGGCTCTGGCCCGGTTTTTTTATGCCTGTTTTTAGTGAAAAACTATTGCCTTCAAATAGTCTATAAATTTGTTTGTTTTTAGATTGTCATCAATACTCCTCCTCAGCCGCTAAACGGCACCCTTCAATACTGAGGATGGAGATAAGGATGAGTCAGAATAAAGTCCTGACAACGGCGAGTGGCGCGCCAGTTGCCGATAACCAGAATTCCCGCTCGGCGGGTCCTCGCGGACCGTTGTTGCTTGATGACTTCCACCTGATCGAAAAGCTCGCGCACTTCAATCGCGAAAACATTCCAGAGCGTCGGGTTCATGCGAAAGGTTCAGGTGCCTATGGCACTTTTACCGTGACTCGCGACATTACCTCCTACACCAGCGCCAAGCTGTTTGAGTCTGTCGGCAAGCAAACGCCTATCTTCCTGCGCTTTTCCACTGTGGGTGGGGAGCGTGGCTCCGCGGATACCGAGCGTGATCCGCGAGGTTTTGCCCTGAAATTCTACACCGAGGAAGGTAACTGGGACATTGTCGGCAACAATACGCCGGTGTTTTTCATTCGCGACCCGATGAAGTTTCCCGACTTCATCCACACCCAAAAGCGCCTGCCGCAGAGCAACCTGAAAAGCCCACAGATGGTCTGGGATTTCTGGTCCCACTCCCCGGAGGCGTTACACCAGATCACCATTCTGTTCTCCGATCGAGGCATCCCGGATGGCTACCGTTTCATGCATGGTTTTGGCAGCCACACCTATAGCCTGATCAATGCGAGCGGGGTTCGTCATTGGGTCAAGTGGCACTACAAGACCAAGCAAGGCATCAAGAATCTGGCGCCAATCGAGGCCGCTCGTCTTGCTGGTACAGATCCCGATTATGCGCAGCGCGACCTTTTCGAAGCCATTGAGCGCGGTGATTACCCGAAGTGGAGCGTATGCATCCAGGTCATGACCGAGGCCCAGGCGGCAGCGCATCATGAGAATCCGTTCGACGTGACCAAGACCTGGTCGCAGAAGGAATATCCGCTGATCGAAGTGGGCGAACTGGAGCTCAACCGTAACCCGCTGAACTACTTCGCCGAGGTCGAGCAGTCGGCATTCGGCCCTAGCAATATGGTGCCCGGGGTTGGCTTGTCACCTGATCGGATGCTGCAGGGTCGTGTGTTTGCCTATGCCGATGCGCACCGCTATCGGGTCGGTACCAATCACCAGCAATTGCCGGTGAATGCACCAAGAGTTCCTGCGCAGACCTACCAGCGCGATGGCGCCATGGCGTTTGGCAGCAATGGCGGTGCGGCGCCGAATTACGAGCCGAACAGCTACGCTGACGCGCCCAAGCAGGCGCCGCACTATGCCGAGCCGGCGCTGGCCTTAAGTGGTGATGCGGACCGTTTCGACCACCGCGTCGATGACGATTATTACAGCCAGGCTGGCGCGTTGTTCCGCCTGATGAATGCCGACCAGCAGGCACTGCTGATCGACAATATCGTCGGCGCCATGCAGTCGGTTACGCGAGATGTGCAGGAGCGCCAGCTTGAGTACTTCTACAAGGCCGACCCCGCATACGGTGAAGGCATTGCGAGGGGATTGGGCTTGCAGCGCCGCTAATCCGGATTAACCAAGGCCGCCCCGAAGGGCGGCTTTGTTTTTTCTGCGCGGGCTGTTGGTCGAGCTCGGTCTGCGCGACAATGCTGAAAACCGGCGGGAGGACTGTAATGAAAGGCCATGTGGACGTGATTGATTGCCTCAAGACCTTGCTCAAGGGCGAACTGGCCGCGCGTGATCAATATTTCGTGCATTCACGTTTGTATGCCGACTGGGGATTCAACAAGCTGTTTGTGCGCATCAACCATGAAATGGAGGAAGAGACGCAGCATGCCGATGCGCTTTTGCAACGCATCCTGTTTCTCGAAGGATTGCCGGACATGACCCCTGACGCTTTCACATTTGGCCAAAGCGTGCCGGAAATGCTCAAGCTTGACCTCACGCTGGAGTACAAGGTGCGTGCGGCGTTGAGTGAAGGCATCGCTTTGTGCGAGCGGCATCAGGACTACCCAAGTCGCGATATTTTGCTGGCCCAGCTGAAGGACACTGAGGAGGACCACGCCTACTGGCTGGAGGTCCAATTAGATTTGATCGACAGGATGGGGCTGGAAAACTACCTGCAGACCCAGTTTTAAGGGTCGCCCAATAAAAAGCCCCGATTCATCGGGGCTTTTTATTGGGCGGTAGCCCTTGTTGGTGCATTGACTGCCTAAGCTCGGTCGCGCTCCAGCAGCGGCTTGAGGAAGTAACCGGTGTGCGATTGCGGCATTTCGGCGACTTCTTCCGGCGTACCGACCGCGATGATCTGGCCGCCTTTTGAGCCGCCTTCCGGGCCGAGGTCGATCAGCCAATCGGCGGTCTTGATCACGTCCAGGTTGTGCTCGATCACCACTACGGTGTTGCCGTGATCACGCAGGCGGTGCAGCACATCGAGCAGTTGCTGGATATCGGCGAAGTGCAGGCCGGTGGTCGGCTCATCGAGGATATACAGGGTCTTGCCAGTGTCGCGCTTGCTAAGCTCGCGGGAGAGCTTCACTCGTTGCGCTTCGCCGCCGGACAGGGTGGTCGCGCTCTGGCCCAGCTTGATATAGGACAGGCCGACATCCATTAGCGTTTGCAGTTTGCGCGCCAGGGCAGGCACGGCATCGAAGAACAGCCGTGCTTCCTCAATGGTCATGTCCAGCACTTCGGTGATGTTCTTGCCCTTGTACTTCACTTCCAGGGTTTCGCGGTTGTAGCGCTTGCTCTTGCACACATCGCAGGGCACGTAGATGTCCGGCAGAAAGTGCATCTCTACCTTGATCAGTCCGTCGCCCTGGCACGCTTCGCAGCGCCCGCCCTTGACGTTGAAGCTGAAGCGACCCGGCCCGTAGCCGCGTGAGCGCGATTCCGGTACGCCGGCGAACAGTTCGCGGATCGGTGTGAACAAACCGGTGTAGGTTGCCGGGTTGGAGCGCGGTGTACGGCCGATCGGGCTCTGGTCGATATCCACCACCTTGTCCAGGTGTTGCAAGCCGTCGATGCTGTCGTGGGCGGCAGCTTCCAGGGTGGTCGCGCCGTTCAGCGCGGTGGCGCTGAGCGGGAACAGGGTGTTGTTGATCAGCGTCGACTTGCCCGAGCCGGACACGCCGGTAACGCAAGTAAGCAGGCCGATCGGGATATCCAGGTCGACATTGCGCAGGTTGTTGCCGCGGGCGCCTTTAATCTTCAGGGCAAGTTTCTTGTTGCGCGGCGTACGCTTGGCCGGGACCGCGATCTTCACCCGACCGGAGAGGTATTTGCCGGTCAGCGAGTCGGGATGGGCCATGACTTCGGCTGCCGTGCCCTGGGCAACAATCTGCCCGCCGTGCACACCTGCGCCCGGGCCGATATCCACCACGTAGTCGGCCATGCGGATGGCGTCTTCATCGTGCTCGACCACGATCACCGTATTGCCGATGTCGCGCAGATGGCGCAGCGTGCCAAGCAGGCGCTCGTTGTCGCGCTGGTGCAGGCCGATGCTCGGTTCGTCGAGGATATACATTACCCCGACCAGGCCCGCACCGATCTGGCTGGCCAGGCGAATACGCTGGGCTTCACCGCCCGAGAGCGTGTCGGCGCTGCGATCCAGTGTGAGGTAGTCGAGGCCGACGTTGACCAGAAACTGCAGACGCTCGCGGATCTCCTTGAGGATCTTCTCGGCGATCTCGCCGCGGCGGCCGGTTAACGCCAGGCTGGCGAAATACTCGGTGGCGTCGCCAATCGGCATGCCGGTCACCGCTGGCAGCGTTCTCTCACCGACCCACACGTGGCGGGCCTCGCGGCGCAGGCGGGTGCCGCGGCAGTCCTGGCAGGCCTGGGTGCTGAGGAACTTGGCCAGCTCCTCGCGCACGCTGGTGGACTCGGTCTCGCGGTAGCGTCGCTCCAGGTTAGGCACGATGCCTTCGAAGGGGTGCGAACGCTTGACGATATCGCCTCGGTCATTCAGGTATTTGAAGTCGACGTTCTGGGAACCGCTGCCAAACAGGATGCACTTCTGGTGTTCGGCGCTGAGGTCGTCGAACGGTTTCTCCAGACTGAAGCCGTAATGCGCAGCCAGCGAGCCGAGCATCTGGAAGTAGTAAACATTGCGCCTGTCCCAGCCGCGGATCGCGCCCTCGGCCAGGGTCAGTTCACCGTTGACCAGGCGCTTGGTGTCGAAGAACTGCTTCACCCCCAGGCCATCGCAGGTCGGGCAGGCGCCGGCAGGGTTGTTGAAGGAAAACAGCTTGGGCTCCAGCTCGCTGATCGAGTGACCGCATACAGGGCAGGCGAAGCGGGCGGAGAAGATGATTTCCTCGCCGGCTTCATCATCCATCGGAGCAATCAGCGCCAGGCCGTCGGCCAGCTTCAGGGCGGTTTCGAAGGATTCGGCCAGACGCTGCTGCAGATCGCCGCGCGCCTTGAAGCGGTCAACCACAGCATCGATGCTGTGCTTCTTCTGCTTGTCCAGTTTCGGCAGTTCGTCCAGCTCATACAGCTTGCCGTTGACCCTCACGCGGACGAAGCCCTGGGCGCGCAGTTCATCGAACACCATCAGGTGTTCGCCTTTGCGCTCGCGGATGATCGGTGCGAGCAGCATCAGCTTGCTGCCCTCGGGCAGGGCCAGCACCTGGTCAACCATCTGGCTGACGGTCTGCGCCTCCAGCGGCAGGTCGTGATCCGGGCAGCGCGGAATACCGGCGCGTGCGTAAAGCAGGCGCAGGTAGTCGTAGATTTCGGTGATGGTGCCCACGGTGGAACGGGGGTTGTGCGAGGTGGATTTCTGCTCGATGGATATGGCTGGCGACAGCCCTTCGATGGTGTCGACGTCGGGCTTTTCCATCATCGAGAGGAACTGCCGGGCGTAAGCCGACAGCGATTCCACGTAACGGCGTTGACCTTCGGCATACAGCGTATCGAAGGCCAGCGACGATTTGCCCGAGCCGGACAAGCCGGTGATCACGATCAATTTGTCGCGCGGCAGGGTGAGGTCGATATTTTTCAGGTTATGGGTACGTGCCCCACGGATCAGAATCTTGTCCACAAACGACGGCCTCGCATGGCGGGCGGAAAACCAGTGAGTATACGGCCCCGCGCGGCGGCGCGGCAAAGCGTCACTGCTGTGCCATCGCGAGAGGGGCTGCTAGAATCGCCGCCTATTTGCACAGGGCGTTTTCCATGCACGATCCGCACAGCGAGCGCATGAATGGCAGTGAAACCCGCGCGGCCGGTGGGCTGGCGCTGGTGTTCGCCTTCCGCATGCTCGGTATGTTCATGGTGCTGCCGGTGTTGGCAACCTATGGCATGGATCTGACGGGAAGCACGCCTGCGCTGATAGGCCTGGCGATTGGTGCCTACGGTTTGACCCAGGCGCTGCTGCAAATTCCCTTTGGCATGCTGTCCGACCGCATCGGCCGACGGCCGGTTATTTATGCGGGTTTGCTGATCTTCGCGGCGGGTAGCTTGCTCGCGGCAAACGCCGACTCGATCTGGGGTGTGATCGCTGGCCGTGTACTGCAGGGCGCCGGGGCGATTTCCGCGGCGGTGATGGCGCTGCTCTCGGACCTCACCCGCGAGCAGCACCGCACCAAGGCGATGGCCATGATCGGCATGAGCATCGGTTTGTCGTTTGCCGTGGCCATGGTTGTTGGCCCTCTGCTGACCAGGGCGTTCGGTCTGTCGGGGTTATTTATGGCCACCGCGGCAATGGCGTTGCTGGGCATTGTTATCGTTGCGGGATTGGTGCCCAGTTCGAACGCTCCGCTGCAGCACCGCGAATCGGGCGTGGCGCGCCAGGCGTTGTTACCCACGCTGAAGCATCGGGATCTGTTGCGCCTGGATTTCGGTATTTTCGCGTTGCACGCGATCCTGATGGCGAGCTTTATCGCCCTGCCGTTGGCATTGGTGGAGCGGGGCGGCTTGCCGAAAGAAGAGCACTGGTGGGTCTATTTGGCAGCATTGCTGGTGGGCTTCTTCGCGATGGTGCCGTTCATCATCTACGGCGAGAAAAAGCGCCGGATGAAGCATGTGCTGCTCGGCTCCGTAAGCGTGTTGTTGCTCTGCGAACTGTACTTCTGGCTGTTCGGCAGCGACCTGCGCGCACTGGTGCTGGGGACCGTGGTGTTTTTCACCGCTTTCAACCTGCTGGAAGCCTCGCTGCCGTCGCTGATCAGCAAGGTTGCCCCTGCGGGTGGCAAGGGCACGGCGATGGGCGTCTATTCCACCAGCCAGTTTCTCGGCGCGGCACTGGGCGGTATTTTCGGCGGCTGGCTGTATCAGCATTTTGGCCTAGCCGGGGTCTTTCAGGGGAGCGCCGCCATCAGTCTTCTCTGGCTGGGCTTTGCTGTTACTATGCGCGAACCGCCTTATGTCACCAGCCTGCGCCTGCCGCTTTCAGCGGTGGCGTTGCAAGAAGTGGGTTTGGCCAAGCGTTTACAGGCTGTGCCCGGAGTGGCGGATGCCGTGGTGGTGGTTGATGAAGCCGCCATCTATATCAAAGTGGACACTCAACAATTGGACCGCACGTCCCTGGAGCGCCTCATCGAGTCGGCGCCCGTGGCGTGCTGAAAGCCTAGGAGAACGATATGGCCCGTGGGGTTAACAAAGTCATTCTGGTCGGTACCTGCGGACAGGACCCGGAAACCCGCTACCTGCCTAGCGGCAACGCGGTGACCAACCTGAGCCTCGCCACCAGCGAGCAGTGGACCGACAAGCAGACTGGCCAGAAGGTCGAGAAAACCGAGTGGCACCGTGTCTCGCTGTTCGGCAAAGTCGCCGAAATCGCGGGTGAATACCTGCGCAAGGGCTCGCAGGTTTATATCGAAGGCAAGCTGCAAACCCGCGAGTGGGAAAAAGACGGCATCAAGCGTTACACCACTGAAATCATCGTCGACATGCAGGGCACCATGCAGCTGCTGGGCGGCCGTCCAGACAATGCCGGCGGTGATTCCGCACCGCGCCAGCAACGCCCGGCCCCGCAACGCGAGCCCCAGCAGCAGGCGCCACGTCAGGCTCCGCAGCAAGCGGCTCAGCCTGCCCCGGATTACGACAGCTTCGACGACGATATCCCGTTCTGATCAACTGAGTCGGCGCTTTATCATGCGAATGCGGTTGATGCTGCTGGGCGGCGGAAATGCTCTGGGTCAGGCGTTGATCCGCCTCGGTGCCGAAGAGGACATCAGCTTTGTCGCACCGAGACCACCCGAGTCAGGCTGGGACCCCGCCAGCCTGACCCAGTTGCTTGATGACACCCGCCCCGACGCCTTGATCAATCTGGCCTACTACTTCGACTGGTTTCAGGCCGAAGCGATCGACCCGAGCCGCATTGAAGAGCAGGAGCGTACGGTCGAGCGCCTCGCTGAGCTTTGCCAGCATCATGATATTCGCCTTCTGCAGCCTTCGAGTTATCGGGTATTCGATGGCTCGCGTGTCATGGCGTACAGCGAGAAAGAGGAGCCTGCACCGCTGGGCGTGCGTGGGCAGGCATTGTTGCGGTTGGAGCAATGCGTGCGCACGACTTGCCCAAGGCATGTGCTGATTCGCTTTGGCTGGTTGCTGGATGACAGCCCCGAAGGTCTGCTCGGTCGCTTTCTGCAGCGGGCTGAGTGCGAAGAGACTTTGCTGCTGGCGGACGACCGGCGCGGCAATCCAACGCCTGTCGATGATGCGGCCCGCGTCATTCTCGCGGTCTTAAAGCAGCTCGATTGCCAGACTCCGCTATGGGGCACCTACCATTACGGTGGTCATGAGGCGACCACGGCCCTGGCGCTCGGCCAGGCCGTACTGAGCGAATCGCGCAGTTTCCGCAGCAACCTGGTTGAAGAAATAACCGCTCAGGCGCATGCCATTCGGCCAGACGTTCTGGATGAGCCGCAGCACGCGGTACTCGCCTGCAAGAAAATCCTGCACACCTTCGGTATCAAACCACGCGCATGGCGCTCAGGTTTGCCGAGCCTTTTGGATCGTTATTACCGTCATGGCTGAAATTCTTGTAACGGGCGGCGCCGGCTTCATTGGCTCGCATCTGGTCGATGCGTTGTTGGCTCAAGGCCATGGCGTCTGCGTGCTGGACAACCTGTCGATGGGCAAACAGGCCAACCTGGCGCTGGACAATCCCCGTCTTCGCTTTATCCAGGGCGACGTTGCCGATGCAGCTGTGGTTGCACAGGCCATGGCCGGCTGCAGCGCTGTCGCGCATTTTGCTGCGGTGGCGTCGGTACAGGCGTCGGTGGATGACCCGGTCGCCACTCATCAGAGCAATTTCGTCGGTACCCTCAATGTGTGCGAAGCCATGCGCGCGCATGGCATCAAACGTGTGCTGTATGCGTCCAGCGCCGCGGTTTATGGCAGCAACGGCCAGGGCCAGGCAGTTGATGAGAACACTCCTAAGGCACCGCTCACACCCTACGCTGCAGACAAACTCGCCGGCGAACAGTACTTGGACTTTTACCGTCGGCAGCATGGTCTGGAACCGGCGATTTTTCGCTTCTTCAATATTTTCGGCCCGCGGCAAGATCCTTCATCGCCCTATTCCGGAGTGATCAGCATCTTTACCCAGCGGGCCCAGCAAGGGCTGCCGATCACGGTGTTTGGTGACGGTGAACAGACTCGCGATTTCTTCTATATCGATGATTTGGTGAGAATTCTCCTGCAAGCGCTGCAGGCGCCTCAGGTCGCGATCGACGCAGTGAACGTGGGCTGGAATCGGTCCATCAGTCTGAACCAGCTGCTCGCCGAGATTGGCGCCTTATGCGGGGGCTTGCCTGTCGTGGATTACCGGCCAGCACGCGATGGCGATATCCGCCACTCCCAGGCGGCTAACGGGCGACTGCTGGATCGTTACCAGGTGCCGGTGCAAACGCCAATCGCCGTCGGCCTGAAACGCCTGCTTGGATTGGCGGACTGAACCGAGTTGAGCTGCCCCTCAGGCCAGCTCAACTCGCAGATTTAACGCTCCGGCTGGCTCACTCCAGCCTTCTAAATCCTAACGGATTCACTGCTGCGCTAAACGAGCGCGGCAGCGCCTGGCTGCGTCTGATGCATATCGCATAGGAACGAATCATGGGACTGAGTCGCCAAGGCCATGCGTCCATTGCCTTCAATACGATTGCAGATGATAATAGTTCTCTTTGCTAAAGAGGTCGGTTCACTGGCAGCCTACGCTGTTAGCCGCGTTCTCGATTTATTCAGGGTAGATCATCCCCTGGAAAGGTTATAATGTTTCATTTTCCGGTAATCTGTCGTTCAAGGATCAGTCCTCGCATGAATTCGTCACCTTTCCGTTTGCTGGGCGCTGCGCTGTTGCTCAGCAGTACGCCTTTGCTGGCCGCGCCCCTGGATGCCGCATTGGATGAGAGCCAGCGCTTGGCCGTCGAGGCCAAGGCCTCCCAGGCGCGTATCGAACAGCTCGACGACGCCAGTCGCGAGATGCTCACCGAGTACCGCAATGCCTTGCAGCAGACTGAAGCCCTGCAAGGTTATAACGAGCAATTGAAACAGTTGGTCGCCGCACAGCGTGAGGAACTGGCCGGGTATCAACAGCAGTTGGAAGGCATCGAGCGCACCCAGGAAGCGGTAACGCCACAGATGCGCCGCATGGTGGAAGTGCTGGGCGAGTTTATTGCTGCCGACCTGCCGTTTCTGCCGGACGAGCGCAGCGACCGTCTGGCTCAGCTGCAGGAGCTGCTGCCACGGGCGGACGTCAGCCTGGCGGAGAAATACCGCCGCATCCTCGAGGCCTATCAGATCGAAAGCGACTATGGGCGCACCCTTGAAGCCTGGCGTGGAGAGCTGCTGGGTGAGGACGGTTCGCGCAGCGTCGAGTTTCTTCGCCTTGGCCGCGTGATGCTTTATTACCAGACCCTCGACGGCCACGAGAGCGGTTGGTGGGATCCCAAGAGCCGCAGCTGGCAAGTACTGGAAGGCGACGCCCGACGTCCATTGCGCCAAGCGATCGGCATCGCCCGTCAGGAGCAGGCCCCGGCATTGCTCGACCTGCCAGTGAAAACCCTCGCCCAGGAGTCGCAGCAATGAACCGTGGTCTTTTTGCTATTGCCCTGGGCTTGTTGCCTGCGCTTGCGGGTGCCGCCGAACCCTTGAGCCCGGATCAACTGCTGCAACGCATTCGCAGCGAGCGCGCGGCTGAAGTCAGCGCCATGCAGAGCCGTGAGCAGGCCTTCATTGCCGAGCGCGGCGAGCGCGCACAACTGTTGGCCAGCGCGCGTGCCGCACTTAACGCCCAGACCGCCGAAGCCGAACGCCTGAAAGCCGAGTTCGACCGTCAGGAAGCCGAGTTGGCCGAGCAGGAAAAGCTGCTCGCCCAACGCTCGGGCCATCTTGGCGAGTTATTCGGCGTGGTCCGTCAGAGTGCTGGCGACGTCGCCGGTCAATGGCAGGACAGCCTGCTCAACGCACAGTATCCGCAGCGTATCGAGCAGCTCGAAGCACTGGCTGAAAGCCGCGCCTTGCCCTCGGCCGCCGATCTCGATGGGTACTGGATGCTGCTTCTTGAGGACCTGGCCGCCAGCGGCCGGGTCGAGCGGTTGCAACTTCCCGTCGTCGCCGCTGACGGCACCCGCAGCGAGCAACCGGTGCTGCGCGTTGGTACCTTCTCCGCTTATGGCGAGGATGCGTTTCTGCGCTACGACGCCGATGCCGGAGAGCTTCTTGCGCCAAAACGACAGCCTTCCGGCTCAGCCCAGATCGAAGATTATCTGCAGGCCGACGCTGCGCTCGCCAGTCTGCCGATCGACCCGAGCCGCGGCACCTTGCTAGCGCAGTTGCAGCGTCAACCGGAACTCTGGGATCGCCTGCAACAGGGTGGCCTGGTGGGCTGGGTAATCGTTGCCCTGGGGCTGTTCGGGCTGCTGCTGGCCGCATGGCGACTGCTGTTCCTCGGCCGGATCGCCGGGCGTGTCAGCCAGCAGATGCGTGACCTCAGCGTACCGCGTGACGACAACCCGCTGGGCCGGGTGATTGGTGTGCTCGGGCCTAAGCCGCAGCTCTCCGACCTGGAAACCCTTGAGCTGAAACTCGACGAGGCGATCCTGCAGGAAACGCCGCCCCTGGAACAGGGCCAGGGTCTGCTCAAGCTCCTGTGCGCGGTAGCACCGCTGCTCGGCCTGCTGGGAACGGTGACGGGCATGATCGTTACGTTCCAGGCCATCACCCAAGGCGGTGGAGGCGACTCGCGGATGATGGCCGATGGCATTTCCCAGGCGCTGGTGACCACCGTGCAAGGACTGGTCGTGGCGATTCCCCTGCTGTTTCTGCATACCCTGCTGGCCAGCCGCAGCAAAGGCCTGATTCAGCTGCTCGAGCAGCAAAGTGCCGGGCTGATCGCCTTGCACCTGTCCGGAGCGCCGCGCCGTGACTGATGGGCTGGCCCTGTGGCTGCGGCTGGTGGATGGCGCCCATGGTCTGCTCGACTTCATGGGGGCCGGCGGCGTGGCGATGTGGGCACTGGCCGTGCTTTGCGTGCTGTTCTGGACCCTGGTGTTCGAGCGCTTCTGGTACATGCGCCGGGTGTTCCCGGGGTGGGTAGCGGCCCATCGCCAGGCCTGGCAGCAATTGCCCCGCGACGATAGCGGCACCTGGCATCGCGCCGTGCGCAGCGCGTGGCTCGCCCAGGCCAGGCAACAACTGGCCGGGCCGCTGCGCATGAGCAAGACCCTGGTCGCCATGTACCCCTTGCTCGGCCTGCTCGGCACCGTGAGCGGCATGGTCGCGGTGTTCGACGTACTCGCCATCAGCGGCACCGGCAACCCGCGCGGCATGGCCGCCGGCGTCTGGCAGGCAACCCTGCCGACCATGGCCGGCATGGTGCTGGCGATAAGTGGATTGTTCAGCCTGGCGCGCCTCGAACGCGATGCGCGCCTGGCCCTTGAGCGGCTGGCCGATCAGCTGCGTCACGACTGAGATAACAACATGCGAATGCGCCGTCACCACCAGCAAGACGAAGACACCGGCATCGACCTGACGCCGATGCTCGACGTGGTCTTTATCATGCTGATCTTCTTTATCGTCACCAGCTCCTTTATCAAGGAAGCCGGCGTCGAAGTGCAGCGCCCCCAGGCGCAAACCGCCAGTCCGCAGGACAAGGGCAACATCCTGATCGCCATTACTGCCGACGGGCAGGTGTGGATGGACAAGAAAGTCGTCGACGTGCGCAGCGTGCGTGCCCATGTCGAGCGCATGCGCGTCGATCAGCCGGATGGCGCCGTGGTGGTGCAGGCTGACCAGGATGCGCGTACCGGTCTGGTGGTGCAGGTCATGGACCAGGCGCGTCTGGCCGGCGTGCAGGATGTCGCCCTGGCCGCGACTGCAGGGTCGCTTTGATGCGCGTGCCGCTGTCCTTTCTCGCCGCCTGCCTGATGGCCGTGGCGTTGTTCGGCCTGATGCTGTCGATGGTCGCACCGCCCAGCAGCAAGCCCTCGGAGGAACCGGTCACGGTCGCCAACTTCGTGCGTCTGGATGGCGAGTCGAGCGACGCCTCGACCCGTACCCGTCAGCAGGCACCGCAGCCGCCCCAGCCGCAAACCCCGCAGCCGCCAACACCGGTCACGCCGATGACCGCCGCACCCTCGGCGAATCTGCCAGCTCTGGATCTGCCTGTGCCAAGCCTGAACAGCGGGATCGCCGTCAACAGTGCGCCAACGCCAAGCCTGACCGGCCTCGCCGCGGGCGCCGCCGCGCCCAGCGTGCCAGCGGCCACGAGCGAATCCGCCGGGCAGCCGGGCGGACCGGAGAGCGAAGTGATACCGCTCAATGATGTAAGCCCGACTTACCCGGCCAACGCCTTGGCACGTGGCATCGAGGGGCACGTCAAACTCGCTTTCACCATCAACCGGGCGGGCGCGGTGGAAAACGTCCGGGTGATTGAGGCGAATCCGCAGAATGTATTCAATCGCGAAGCCCGCCGTGCAGCGGTGCGGTGGCGCTTTGCCCCGCGTACCGAAGACGGTTTGGCGGTCGCCCGTGAAGCAGTCAAAACCCTGTACTTTCGCTTAGAAGGAGGGCGCTGAAATGTACCGTCTATTACTGCTGCTGGCGTTGTGTGGCGCAGCGACGGCCTACGCTGCCGAACAGCAGGTCGAGCCGGCGGTGTTCCGCGCACTGGATGCTGCGCAGAACGCGCAACAGAAGGGCGATTACGCAGCCGCTCACCGTGCACTGGACGCCGCCAGCGGTAAGCCCGGCAGCCTGGAAGAGGTGCTGTTGTGGCGCAGCCGCGGTTACCTGGCCTGGGCTGAAGGGCAAAACGGCAACGCCATCGAGTTGCTCGACCGCGTGATCAAGAGCGGCAAGCTGGACGCCGAACTGCATGCCGCCGAAGCGCTGAATCTGGCTCGCCTGAACCTGACCGAGCAGCGCTACGCCCGGGTGGTGGAGCTGTTGGCGCCGGGGCAGGCAAGCGCCAGCGAAGACGTGCTGCAGATGCTGGTGCAGGCCTACCAGCGCCTCGGTCAGCCGGCCAAGGCCTTGCCGCTGGCCGAGCGCTACGTCCGCGCCAATCCGCAGGCTGCCGATAGCTGGTTGCAGTTTCTGGTGGCGGTGAACGCCGACCTGAAAAAGTACGCGGACGCCGAGCGTTGGCAGCGACAGTTGCTGGCGCGCCAGCCGAATCAGGTGCAGGGCTGGCGACAATTGGCGGCGCTGCAGCAATTGGGCGGCAGTCATGACAAAGCTTTGGCGACGCTGCGCGCGGCGTATCAGAAGGGTCTGCGCTTCAGCGAGGATGAGCTGGATAACCTGGTGCTGCTGGCGGGTGCAGCGGATCAGCCCTGGCAGGGTGCCAAGTTGCTCGCCGGCATGCTTGAGCAGGGGCTGTTGCCCCGCACGGCCGCGCGTGAGGAGCGTTTGGGGCTGCTCTGGTGGCAGGCGCGCGAACGTGGCGAGGCGGCGCAGATCTACCGCAAACTCGCCGCGCGCTCCGGCAGTGCCAAACACTGGCTGAGCCTGGCCCAGCTGGAGTTGGAACAGGCGCGCTGGCAGGCTGGCCTGGACGCCCTGGCAAATGCCGAGCGCGCCGGCGCCGAGCGCAGCAAGGTGCGGGCGTGGCGCAACTGGGCGGAAAGCGAACTGAGCTTCGAGCGGGAAAAGCGCGTCGCCAGCCGCAGCTGATCGCCGCGACCAGCGTAGGGTGCGCCGTGCGCACCAACTCAGACCTAAGGGGAAGCTGGTGCGCATGGCGCACCCTACGGGCTGAGCCTGGCCCGAGCGCGCTGACGCCGAGCGCAGAAAGGTGCGGGCGTGGCGCAACTGGGTGGAAAGTGAGTTGAGCTTCGAGCGGGAAAAGCGCGTCGCCAGCCGCAGCTGATCGCCGCGACCAGCGTGGGGTGCGCCGTGCGCACCAACTCAGACCTAAGAGGAAGCTGGTGCGCATGGCGCACCCTACGGTTGAGCCTGGCCCAGCTCCGGCGTTGGAGCGCAGCAAGGTGCAGGCCTGGCGCACCCTACAGGCTCAACGTGTGAATCAGCTTTCCGGCAGCTCGTAGGCGTAGATCTTCTCGGCCTGCATCTGATAGCCGGCTTCGGCCAGTTCGCTGCTGGTCTGCTCCACCTTGAGCGGGCCTTCGACCCAGAACGGTTGATACAAAGCGTCGAGCAGCACGCCCAGCTCGCTGGTGACATGCACGATCTGGTTGGACGGCGGTGGCGGCACGTGGATGCAGGCGCCGAAGTAGGGCACCAGCAGAAATTCGGTCACTCGGCCCTCGTCAGTCACGTCCAGCGGCACGATATACCCCGGCAGCTTGACCGCTTGGCCGTCCAATGCTTCGACCACAGGGGCCGCCGGCGATTGCTGCGCCGCAGCCGGACCTGATTCCGCCAGCGCATCAGCCAACTGGGAGAGGTCGTGCATGGGGGCTGGCTCGACGATCTGCGGCGGCGCGTCGGCGGGCACCATATCCGACCACGCCAGCTCGCGCGCCTCGGCGGCCGACAACGGCGCGCTCAGGGCAACAAGCACAGCGGCAAGCAGGGGACGGAACATGGCATTACCTCGTACGCAAATAAACGGAAGCGTTGATCTCGAACCGGTTTGGCACCCCGACGAGTTACAAGCGAATCGACAGACCATCAGCCAGCGATTGCCGGTAGGCCCGCCAGGCCGGCACGCAGCCCATCAGCAGGGCGGCCGCCAGAATAGCGCCGAGCAGCGTCCACTCATAGGTCGTTGGCGAGTTAAGCGGCAGATAAAGCCCGTAGTTAGCCTGCACATAGCTTTGCGCCGTAGCGATTCCGGCGTACAGCAATAATAGGCCGAGCAGTACCCCAGCCAGTGCCAGGGCAAAGGCTTCCAATATCAGCAGACTGGCGATATGCCAAGGCCGGGCGCCCACCGAACGGAGAATCGCCATCTCCCGGCGGCGTTCGTTGAGGCTGGTGAGGATCGCCGTGAGCATGCCGATCAGCCCGGTCAGCACGACGAACAGCGAGACCACGAACAGTGCTTTTTCCGCCGTGCCCATCAGGCTCCAGAGTTCCTGCAGGGCGACGCCGGGGAGAATTGCCAGCAACGGCTCGCCGCGAAATTCGTTGATCTCGCGCTGCAGGCTGAAGGTGGCGATCTTGCTGTTCAAACCCAATAGGAACGCAGTGATCTGCTTGGGCTGCAAATCCATATTTCTGGCTTGCTCGGCGCTGACTACCCCGGCGCCGCGGGCCGGCATGCCGTTCTGCCAGTCGATATGCAGCGCTTCCATCCCGCCCAGGGAAATATGCAGGGTGCGATCCACCGGTGTGCCGGTGCGTTGCAGAATGCCGACCACGGTAAAGGGTTTATCGTCGTGCTTGACCAGGCTGATGGTCGCCACGCCATGGGCCAGCACCAGTTTCTCGCCGATGCTGTACTTCAGCGCCTGCGCTACTTCCGCGCCCAATACCACCTCGAAGGGATCGTCCGCGAAGGCGCGGCCCTGCTCGATCTTCAGGGCGTGGCTGCGGGCATAGCGATAGTGTTCGAAGTACGCCGGGCTGGTGCCCATTACCCGGTAGCCGCGGTGCGAGTCGCCGAGGGAAATCGGAATCGCCCATTTGACCTGACGGTGCTGGGCAAACTGCTCGAAACTGTCCCAGCGAATATTGTTGGTGGCGTTGCCGATGCGGAACACCGAATACAGCAGCAGGTTCACGCTGCCCGAGCGCGCACCGACGATCAGGTCGGTGCCGCTGATGGTATTGGCAAAGCTGGCGCGTGCTTCGGTACGCACCCGCTCGACCGCGAGCAACAAACACACAGAAAGCGCGATGGCGAACACCGTCAGCCAGGCGGTAAAACGGCGGTTGCCCAGGCTGGCCAGGGCGAGGCGCAGTAGATACATCGTTAAATCTCCGCCAGGCGGGTGGCGCGGTTGAGTTCCGCCAACGACAGGCTGCGGTCGAACAGCCGCGCCAGGCTTTGGTCGTGGCTGACAAACAGCAGGCTGGAACCCGCCTCTCGGCATTCGGCGAACAGCAGTTCGAGAAAGGCTTCGCGGGCATCGGCATCCAGGGCGGAGGTGGGCTCGTCGGCGATCACCAGCTCCGGCTGGCCGATCAGCGCGCGGGCGGCGGCCACCCGTTGCTGTTGGCCGATCGACAGCTCACCGGCACGCCGTTCCAGCAGGCTGGCTTGCTGCAAACCAAGGTGGGCGAGCAGGGCGGCTGCGGCGTTGCCGACACTGCCATGCCGCTGAATTGCACGGTCGGCGCGTAGTTTGGAGAAATGGCAGGGCAGCTCGACGTTCTCGCGTACCGAGAGAAACGGCAGCAGGTTGAACTGCTGGAAGATATAGCCAGTGTGATCGACACGAAAACGGTCGCGGGCGCCAGCGGATAACTGGCTCAAGTCCTGGCCGAGCAGCTGAATGCTGCCGCGGTTGGGCTTCTGCACGCCGCCGAGCAGGCCGAGCAGGGTGGTCTTGCCGCTGCCGCTCGGGCCTTTGAGAAACAGGCTTTCGCCGCGCTGCAGGGTGAACGCGTCGATGTCCAGCAGTTCGGTCTGGCCGGGCCAGGCAAAACCGAGATTGGACAGTTGGATCAGGGCTGAACTCATGGAGGAACTCGTTTGGCGCCTAGGGTGGATCGGGACGCGTAGCTGATGCTCTTTTCATCCACCACAAAACCAGTGGATGGGTAACGCGTCATCCACCCTAGGTTACATCGGCAAATCAGAAACTCAGGGTCGGCTGTGCGTGCGTCAGTTCCACGCCTTGCTGGCCGTTCGGGCCGATCAGTTGTACCTGAATTTTCTCGGTGGCGGGGAAGCGCTCGAACAGTTCGCTAAGGTTCAATTGTTTCAGCTCGCCGGGCTTTTTGCAGTCGAGCCGGTAGTGCGCGTGGATTTCGCTGTGCTCGCTGTCTTTGTCGTGGTCGTGATGGCTTTCATGTTCGTCGTGTTCAAACAGCGGGCTTTCCAGTTCCGCTTCGCTCACGCTGCAATCGCCCGCACTCAATGCAAACAGGGCCAGCGGATCTTGCAGCTGGCTGCGTGCAGCCGCGGCCTTGGCTTTATCGGCTTCGCTCTCGGCGGCATGCTCGAAACCCACCAGGTTCATTGCCGGGCTTTCCAGCTGCAGCTCTAGGGCTTGGCCATCGAGCACCACGTTGAGCAGCGCGACACCATGTTCGTGGGCATCCAGGCTGGCATGTTCCTCGTGAGCATGACTGTGCTCATGGTCGTGATCGCTGGCATAGAGGGCGCTCAATGGCAGCATGGCAAATGGCAGAGCAAGCAGTAGGCGGCGCATAAACGTCTCCGATTTACTAAAATTTATCGTTACGTTATAACAACTTTATCTGCGCAGATCCAGCATCGCTTGGCGGACCGCCTTCGGCGTGGGAGCATGCCTGCAGCTGATACGAGGTGGGATTATGGTGCGAATTCATGGGCGAGTCGGCGAGTGGTCGGTTGATCTGACGATCGAGTTGGACGCGCAGGACTGGGCGCATCTGGCTCAGCACCTTGCAGTCGAGCCGTGCGCCGAGCCACGCCCGATGCCGGCGTCTCCAGGCAACGATGGGTTATGGCAAACCACCCTGGAGCTGCTGCGCCAGGCCGGCCAGCTTGAGGGGCCGCAGCTGCTGGAGCAACTGGCCGGCTTGGCGGGTGGTGAGGTGGCGGGCAAGCGGCTGTTGGTGCGCCTGCGTCATTGCGCGCAGGTGCGGGTGGAAGCGGGCGCGGATGCGCCCATTTATCGCTGGGTCGGTTAGTCGCCGCAGGTGGGTCGGGTCAGTAGATCGCCTGATACAGCTTGCGGCGATATGCCGTTACCAGCGGGTGGTCATTGCCCAGCAGGTCGAATACCTGCAACAGGGTTTTGTGCGGCAGGCCGTCGGCGTAGTTGCGGTTGCGGACAAACAGCTTGAGCAGCGCATCCAGTGCCGGCTCGTAGTGCTGACGGGCCAGGTGCTGAATCGCCAACTGGTAGCTGGCTTCGTCGTCCTCACCATTTTGCGCCAGGCGAGTTTTCAGGCTGGCCACCTCCGGCAGGTCGGCCGCCTGGCGCAGGAAGGTCAGCTGCGCACGGGCACCGGCCAACGCCTGCTTGTGTTCATCGCCCTTGACGGCATCGAGTACTGCTTGCGCTTCGTCCAGCGCACTGCGCTCGGCCAGGCAGCGCGCATACAGAATCAGCGCCGCAGCCTGTTCGTTGTTTTCCGTCAGCAACACCTTGAGCAGTGCTTCGGCATCGGCGAAACGGCCTTCACCGAACAGCGCCTGGGCCGCTTCCATCGGGTCGGCCGTGGCAGGCGCAGGCTCGGCGACGTGGGGTTTGAGCATTTCGCGGATTGCCGACTCCGGTTGCGCACCGGTAAACCCGTCCACCGGCTGGCCATTCTTGAACAACACCACGGTTGGCAGGCTGCGAATGCCGAAGCGCGCGACTATGTCCTGCTCAACGTCGCAGTCGACCTTGGCCAGCAACAGTTCGCCCTGATACCCCTCGGTAATCTGTGCCAGCAGCGGCATCAGCGCTTTGCACGGTGCGCACCATTCGGCCCAGAAATCCACCAGCACAGGCTTATGAAAGGAATTCTCGATCACCAGTTGTTCGAAGCTGGCAGTGCCGGCGATATCAAAGATGTAGGGTGAGTCGCTCATGGTCGGTCTCGTGGGCGAAATGATGTGGACTATAAGTGTGGGCGCTGGGCGCCGGTTACAAGTCAGCCGTTCAGGCGCTCGGCATGATAGAGGCTGACGTGGCGAAACTCTGCAGGTTCGGCCAGGTCCGGCCAGGTGCTGGCCTCCATCTGGCCGAGGCGGATGTACAGCGGATGATTGAAATCGCGCACTCGCGAGTCGGCCACCAGAGCCTGGCGCCCGCGGCTGAGGAACTGGTCGAGCAGCGGCAGGTTGGCGCGGTCGTAGAGTACGTCGGCGACGATGATCAGATCGAAACGGTCGGCCTCGGCAAAAAAATCCGCGGAGTAGCTCAGCTCGACCTCGTTCAGCGCCGCGTTGGCTCGGCAGGCTGCGAGTGCCAGCGGGTCGAGGTCGCAGGCCACCACTTCGCGCGCACCCGCTTTCGCCGCGGCAATTGCCACCACGCCGGAGCCAGCACCGAAATCCAGCACTCGTTTGCCGCGCACCCATTCGGGGTTTTCGGCCAGCCAACGGGCCAGCACCAGGCCGCTGGCCCAGCAGAAGCTCCAGTAGGGCGGCTCTTCGAGGATGCGGCGGGTTTCTTCCGGGCTGAAGGCGCGGTCCATGTTCTGCGCGTCGATCAGCCACAACTGGATATCGCTGCCGGGCAGGGCGGTTGCACTGAGCTGGGCGTCGCCAAGCAACTCGTTCAGCGCGCCCTGCAGCGCGGCGGGGGCTGTCACGGCGCGGGGACCATGGGCAACTCGCCGAGGTCCTGGCTCTGCGCCTGGCGAATCGTCTGCGGCTGCAAGCGCAGAATCAGGCGACCGGCCTGATGGGCGCGACCGTGCAGCTCGATCCGGGTGTGCCTGTTGAAGGTCTCCGGGTTGAACGGCAGGCGGAACGGCACGGCTGCGCCGGTACCGCGCAACTGGATATTGCCGAGCAGCGTCTGCGGTCGGCCCTTGTCGTCGACGGCGAGCATTGCCAGTTCGACGTCGGCCGCAGTCGGCACGTTCAGCAGGCTGCCGGTGAGTTCGCGCTGATGGGCGGGTGTCGGCGGTAGTGCTGTCGGAGCAGCGGGCGGCGTCGGCGGTGCTGGGGCGGGTGGCGGAGCATCACTGGCGCATGCCGCCAACAGGCCGGTCAAGCTGAGCAAAAGCAACGGGCGCAACGGCGTTTGAGCATTCATCAGGGCAGTCAACCAAGCAGGTGGGGACCGCGCCTGTATACCGCAAAGCCGGTGGCTTGTCTTGCCTACGGGATGCGCTACCATGGCGCTTTTACGTCTAAGGCTGGCTTTATTTATGCACTGTCCCTTCTGCGGTGCCAATGACACCAAGGTGATCGACTCGCGGTTGGTCGCCGAGGGCGAACAGGTGCGTCGCCGCCGCGAATGCGTTGCCTGCGAAGAGCGCTTCACTACGTTCGAAACCGCCGAGCTGGTGATGCCGCGTCTGATCAAGCAGGACGGCAGCCGGCAACCCTTCGACGAGGACAAGCTGCGTGCCGGCATGCAGCGCGCGCTGGAAAAGCGCCCGGTCAGCATCGAGCGGCTAGAAGCGGCCATCGCCCATATCAAACACAAGCTGCGCGCCACTGGCGAGCGGGAAATCAAGTCGCTGGTGCTGGGCGAGCTGGTGATGAGTGAGCTGCAAAAACTTGATGAGGTTGCCTACATTCGGTTCGCTTCGGTGTACAAACGCTTCCAGGACCTCAACGAGTTCCGCGAGGAAATCGACCGTCTGTCCCGCGAACCCACCAAAGGCTGATGATGAATTCCGATCACGCCTTTATGGCCCGCGCGCTCGAGCTGGCGCGCAAGGGCCTGTATTCCACCCACCCCAACCCCCGTGTCGGCTGTGTGATCGTCAACGCCGGGGTGATCGTCGGCGAAGGCTGGCATGCGCGAGCCGGCGAGCCGCACGCCGAGGTGCACGCATTACGCCAGGCCGGCGCCAAGGCGCACGGCGGCACCGCTTACGTCACCCTTGAGCCCTGCAGTCATCATGGCCGTACGCCGCCCTGCGCCGATGCGCTGGTTGCCGCGGGTGTGAGCCGGGTGGTGGCGGCCATGCAGGACCCCAACCCTGAAGTATCAGGACGCGGACTGTTGCGCCTCATGCATGCCGGCATCGCCGTGCAGAGCGGCGTGCTGGAAGCCGAAGCGCGGGCGTTGAATGCGGGATTCATCAAGCGCATGGAGAGCGGCCTGCCGTTCGTCCGTGCCAAGCTGGCGATGAGTCTGGATGGCCGTACCGCCATGGCCAGCGGCGAAAGCCAGTGGATTACCGGGCCGGCTGCGCGTTCGGCGGTGCAGCGATTGCGCGCCCGTGCCAGCGTAGTGTTGACCGGCGCCGACACGGTGCTGGCTGACAACGCACGACTGACTGTGCGTCCTGAAGAACTGGGGCTAGGCGCGGAACTGACCGCGCTGGCAATCACCCGACCGCCCTTGCGCGTGCTGGTCGATGGTCGCCTGCGAGTGCCGCTGAGCGCCGCGTTCTTCCAGGCCGGCGCTGCCATGGTGGCGACCTGCGCGGCTGCGGTGGCGCGTGATCGCTATCTGGACGACGGCCACGAGCTGCTGGCCGTGCCGGGTAGCAATGGCCATGTCGACCTGCGCAAGCTGCTGGCCGAGCTGGCGGCCCGTGGCGCCAACGAAGTATTGCTCGAAGCCGGGCCGCGGCTGGCAGGCGCCTTCGCGCGTTTGGGCTTGATCGACGAATACCAGCTGTTCGTGGCGCCGAAGCTGCTGGGCTCCAGCGCACGGCCGTTGCTCGACTTGCCGCTGGCGCGCATGGCCGAGGCGCCCGAGTTGAAGATCGTCGAAATGCGCGCCGTCGGCGACGATTGGCGAATCATTGCGGTACCGCAGCGCGGCGACTGATTCTGGCGGCGCTGACCGTCGTTTTCGCGCATGCAGGCGCGCGGCAATTATGGTAAAACGCTTGGCGGCTGCGGAAGCAGCCGTAACGTTCTCAGGGCGGGGTGTAATTCCCCACCGGCGGTAATGACGTCGAGAACCTGTTTTAGATCTGCTACGCGTCGGCCATACGGCGTTGAAATTGTGCTCGGGCTGCTCAGTTACAGCTTGTAAACTCCGCGCCCTCGCCCAATTTCGCCTTGTATGGCTCTAGCTCGCGAGATCTAAAATCAGGTTCTTTGTCTAGCCCGCGAGCGCTTGGGCTGGTTGCGAAAGCAAACCAGGCAAGGTCAGCAGACCCGGTGTGATTCCGGGGCCGACGGTTAAAGTCCGGATAAAGAGAGAGCGGGATTCCCTCCAGGGGCGTGGCGTAGCTGCGCCTGCGAAATCCCTATCGATCCGAAACGCCCTGTTTGTTCCCAAACAGGAGTGCGTAGTGATGTCTTGTGCTTTTCTTTCCGTCAGCGGCTATGTCCGCTCGGGCGGCGTGTCGCCATTAGGGGAGGTCTGATGTTTACCGGAATCATCGAAGCGATTGGCAGTATCCGGGCCTTGAGTCCCAAGGGCGGCGATGTGCGGGTGTATGTCGAAACCGGCAAGCTCGACCTGGGCGACGTCAAACTGGGCGACAGCATCGCGGTCAATGGCGTGTGCCTGACTGCCGTGGAGTTGCCGGGCGACGGTTTCTGGGCTGACGTCAGCCGCGAAACCCTGGCGCATACCGCCTTTATCAGCATGAAGGCCGGTAGCAAGGTCAACCTGGAAAAGGCCCTGACCCCGACCAGCCGGCTCGGCGGCCATCTGGTCAGCGGCCACGTCGACGGTGTCGGTGAAGTCATCGCCCGTGCCGACAATGCCCGTGCCGTGCAATTCAAGATCCGCGCGCCGCGCGAGCTGGCCAAGTACATCGCGCACAAGGGTTCGATCACTGTCGATGGCACCAGCCTCACCGTCAATTCGGTGAATGGCTCTGAATTCGAGCTGACCATAGTGCCGCACACCCTGGCCGAGACCATCATGATCGACTACCGCCCCGGCCATCAGGTCAACCTCGAGGTCGATCTACTGGCGCGTTACCTGGAGCGCCTGCTGCTCGGCGACAAGGCCGCCGAGTCCTACGCCTCCGGCATGACTGAAAGCTTTCTGGCCGAACACGGCTACCTGAAGAATTAAGGAAACAGCAGCATGGCGCTCAACAGCATCGAAGAACTGATCGAAGACATCCGCCAGGGCAAGATGGTCATCCTGATGGATGATGAAGACCGCGAAAACGAAGGCGATCTGATCATCGCCTCCGAGTGCGTCCAAGCCGAACATATCAACTTCATGGCGCGCTTCGCCCGCGGCCTGATCTGCATGCCGATGACCCGCGAGCGCTGTGAAACCCTCAAGCTGCCGCTGATGGCGCCGCGCAATGGCTCCGGCTTCGGCACCAAGTTCACCGTTTCCATCGAGGCCGCAGAAGGCGTCACCACCGGTATCTCCGCGGCCGACCGTGCGCGTACTGTGCAGGCCGCTGCGTCGAAAAGCGCCAAAGCTGATGACATCGTCAGCCCCGGTCATATCTTCCCGCTGATGGCTCAGCCGGGCGGCGTGCTGGCGCGCGCCGGCCATACCGAAGCGGCCTGCGACCTGGCGCGCATGGGCGGTTTCGAGCCGAGCGGGGTGATCTGCGAAATCATGAACGACGACGGCACCATGGCCCGTCGCCCCGAGCTGGAAGAATTCGCCAAGGCCCACGACATCAAGATCGGCACCATCGCCGATCTAATTCATTACCGCTTGATCCACGAGCGTACCGTCGAGCGCGTCAGCGAGCAGGTGCTCGACAGCGAACTGGGCCAGTTCAACCTGGTGACCTACCGCGACTCGGTGGAAAACGACGTGCACATGGCACTGACCCTCGGCACCATCTGTGCCGAAGAGCCGACGCTGGTGCGGGTGCACAACATGGACCCACTGCGCGACCTGTTTATGGTCAACCAGCCGGGCCGCTGGAGCCTGCGTGCCGCCATGACCCAGGTGGCCAAGGATGGTAGCGGCGTGGTGCTGCTGCTCGGCAATCCGCTGACCGGCCCCGACCTGCTGGCGCACCTGGAGCGGCAACTGGGCAACGAGGCGAAAGTGGTTAGCCCGACGACCTACAGCACCGTCGGTGCCGGTTCGCAGATCCTCCGTGACCTCGGCGTGCGCAAGATGCGCCTGATGAGTTCGCCGATGAAGTTCAATGCGATATCCGGCTTCGACCTGGAGGTTGTAGAATACCTGCCCGCCGAATAACGGCCGAAGGGGCGCTGCCCTGGCAGTACGCAGCGCCGCATCAGGCCTGATCGTCAATTTCGGGGTGCGCAGTGGCGCGCCCTGGCTCTTTAAGCACTATGAGAACTCGCTATGACCCTGAAGACCATCGAAGGTACTTTCATCGCCCCCAAGGGCCGTTTCGCCCTGGTCGTCGGCCGTTTCAACAGCTTCGTCGTCGAAAGCCTGGTGAGTGGCGCCGTTGACGCACTGGTGCGCCATGGCGTGAGCGAAGATGACATCACCATCATCCGCGCGCCGGGTGCCTTCGAAATTCCGTTGGTGGCGCAGAAGGTCGCGCAGCGTAGCGAGTTCAGCGCAATCATCGCCCTCGGCGCGGTGATCCGTGGCGGTACTCCACACTTCGAATACGTCGCCGGCGAGTGCACCAAGGGCCTGGCCCAGGTGTCCATGGAATTCGGCGTGCCGGTAGCCTTCGGCGTACTGACCGTGGACTCCATCGAGCAAGCCATTGAGCGTTCCGGCACCAAGGCCGGCAACAAAGGCGCCGAAGCTGCGCTCTCCGCCCTGGAAATGGTCAGCCTGCTGGCGCAGTTGGAGGCCAAGTGAGCCAGAACGACAACAACGGGCAAACGCCGCAGGCGCCGAAAGGTCCCAAGGCGCCCAGCGGCAAGATCCTCGCTCGTCGTCAGGCGCGCACTTTGGCCATGCAAGCCTTGTATTCCTGGCACATGGCCGGCCAGCAGCTGAACGAAATCGAAGCGCAGTTCCGCGTCGACAACGATTTCAGCGCGGTCGATGGTGCCTATTTCCACGAGATCCTGCACGGCGTGGCGCGGCAGAAAACCGAGATCGACGGCGCCTTCGAACCGTTGCTTGATCGTCCGATCGCCGAGATCGATCCGGTCGAGCTGGCAATCCTGCGCCTGTCGACCTTCGAACTGAAAAACCGCATCGATGTGCCGTACCGCGTGGTGATCAACGAAGGCATCGAACTGGCCAAGGTATTCGGCGCCACCGACGGACACAAATTCGTCAACGGCGTGCTGGATAAGCTCGCGCCGCAGCTGCGCGCGGTTGAAGTTCGCGACCACAAGCGTTAAGACCCTTGGGCGAGTTCGAGCTGATTCGCCACTACTTCGCCGCCGCGCCCTGTGCGCAAGGTGGCGAGGGTGTGGCGCTGGGCATTGGCGATGACGGTGCCTTGCTCGATTTGTCGCCGGGCGAACAGCTGGCGATTTCCACCGACACCCTGGTTGCCGGGGTGCACTTCCCCGAATCCTGCGACCCCTTTCTGCTTGGCCAGCGTGCCCTCGGCGTTTCGGTCAGCGACCTGGCGGCGATGGGCGCCACACCGATTGGCTTCACCCTGGCCATCACCCTGCCGAATGCCGATGCCGCCTGGCTGCAGGCCTTCGCCTCCGGGCTTGATCGGATGGCACAGGCGTGCGCCATTCGCTTGATCGGCGGCGATACCACCCGCGGCCCCCTGAGCCTGACGTTGAGCGTGTTCGGCCGTGTACCCAGCGGCATGGCCCTGACTCGCGGCGGCGCTCAGGAGGGTGATCTGCTTTGCGTGGGCGGTGATCTGGGCGATGCGGCGGGCGCTCTACCGCTGGTGTTGGGGCAGCGCGAGGCACCGGCGGCAATCGCCGAGCCCCTGCTGGCGCGCTACTGGGCGCCGCAACCACAGCTTGCACTTGGTCAGGCGCTGCGTGGCAATGCGACGGCCGCGCTGGATATTTCCGATGGGCTGCTTGCCGATTGCGGTCATATCGCCACGGCTTCTCAGGTAGCGTTACAGATCGACCAGGCGCGTGTTCCACTCTCCGCCGCGCTGATAGCTCTTGCCGGGCAGGAAGCCGCTCTGCACTATGCTTTGGCCGGTGGCGACGATTACCTGCTGGCGTTCACGCTGCCGGTGGCTCGGTTGCTCGATATGCAGGCTGCTGGCTGGCCCGTTCGTGTCATTGGCCGCGTTGTCGCCGGCGTCGGTGTGCAGCTGTTGGATGCCGATGGCCTGGAGATTCGCCCGCCGCGCAGCGGCTACCAACATTTTGGACTTTCTAGTGACTGATAATCCCAACCAGGTTCCTGCCGAGTTCGTGCCACCTTCCGTATGGCGCAATCCCTGGCATTTCATCGCCTTCGGTTTCGGCTCGGGTACCTTGCCGAAAGCACCGGGTACCTGGGGTTCACTGGTGGCGCTGCCGTTCATTCCACTGCTGCAGATGCTGCCCGACTGGGGCTACTGGCTGACACTCGGGATCGCCATGCTGTTCGGCGTGTGGCTGTGCGGCAAGGTCACCGCTGACCTGCGCGTGCACGATCACGAGGGCATTGTCTGGGATGAGATGGTCGGCATGTGGATCACCCTGTGGCTGGTGCCCGAGGGATGGGGCTGGTTGCTGCTAGGCTTTCTGGTGTTCCGCTTGTTCGATGTGATCAAGCCCTGGCCGATCAGCTGGATCGACCGCCACGTGCACGGTGGGTTTGGCATCATGCTCGACGACGTGCTGGCCGGCGTGTTCGCCTGGCTGGCGATGCAAGGGCTCGTCTGGGGCTGGAGTCACGGTGTTGCTACGGCGCTCGGGTTCTGAGCGTGCTGGGGTCCGCTATGAGAAGTTGGTGGTTCGTTGTGCTGATTGCCGCGCTGTGTGCCATCAACGCGCGCGCCGAGCAGCCTCTGCCGGAGGAAATACGCCTGGCCAGCGAGGCGTGGGAAGGCCACACCGGCGCCGACGGCAAGGGCATGGCATGGGATATCCTGCGCCTGGTGTTCGAGCCGGCAGGCATCAAGCTGACGATCCAGAGCGTGCCCTATATGCGCTCCATCGGACTGGTCCAGCGGGGTGAAGCCGATGCCTGGGTGGGCTCCTACCGCGATGAAGTCGACACTGGCGTGGTCTATCCGCACTGGCATTACGATGCAGATCAGATCAGCGCCCTGAGTTTGCGCGAGCGCCCGGTCCCGACTTTGGCGACCTTGAAGGACTTCCGCCTGGTATGGATGCGCGGCTACGAATATCAGCGTTATTTGCCAAACCTGAAGCAGTACCAGGAAGTTCATCGGCGTAACAGTATTCTGGACATGCTCAACCACCAGCGCGCCGATTTCTACATCGATGCCCGCAGCGAGATTGATGATCTGCTGCGCGATGCCGGTGGCGAGTCGCGCTATCGGGTCACCGACCTGACCAGCCTGCCGGTTTATCTGGGGTTCGCGGATAACCCGCGGGGCCGCGCGTTGGCCCGGTTGTATGATCAGCGTATGGCGGAATTGGTCAGTCAGGACCGTTTTCAGCCGATCTTCAAACGCTGGCAGCAACCGTATCCCTTCGATTGAGGAACGAGACGTTTGGCTTACTTGCTGAAGTTATTCTGCGCGGCGCTGGCCTTGAGCGCTTCCACACTTGGCGTCGCTGCGTCGCAGGTGTTGGTGGTGGGGCTGTTCCCCGGTGCGGCGGTGCTCAATGTCGATGGCCAGCGCAAGCTGGTGAAGGTCGGCGAAACCGGACCTGGCGGGGTCGTGGTGATCAGCGCGGACAGCCGCGGTGCGGTGCTTCGGGTTGACGGTGTGGAGCGCAGCTACGGGCTCGCTCGGGAATACAGCGAGGGCTTCGCCGCGCCGGTCACGCGCCAGCTGAGTATCGCCAAAGGCATTGGCGGGCATTATTGGGTCGCCGGCTCGGTCAACAGCCAGCCCGTGCAGTTTCTGGTGGACACCGGCGCCACCTCAATTGCCCTGAACGATTCGCACGCTCGCCGGCTGGGCATCGACTACCGCGTCACCGGCCGCCCGCTCACGGTCAATACCGCCAGCGGCACCGCGCGCGGCTGGAGAGTCGATCTCAACAGCGTCAAGGTTGGCACCATCGAACTGCTCGGCGTCGAGGCCGTGGTGCTGGAAGGCAACTCGCCGGGCGAAGCCCTGCTCGGCATGAGCTTCCTCAGTCGCGTTGGCTGGCGCGTCGAACAGGACATGCTGGTGCTGGAATCCAAGTAATAGAGTCGCATTGAAGCGCGCAGCCATTCGATCCTTATCATCGACAATTCAGGCTGACCGGCCGCCAGAGCCTGCTGTTACAATGCGCCGCTCGTATTTCCTCCGTTTTCCTACCTAGGAGCATCCGGTGTCTGTCGTGTTCGTCGCCGCCTCCCTACTGCCTACGCCGTTCGGCACCTTCACCATGCATGGCTTTCTTGAAGAGGCCACCGGCAAGGAGCACGTCGCCCTGACCTTTGGCGATGTCAGCGATGGTGCCCCGGTACTTGGACGCCTGCATTCCGAATGCCTGACCGGTGACGCGCTGTTCAGCCTGCGCTGCGATTGCGGGTTCCAGCTAGAAGCGGCGTTGCGGGCGATTGCCAGCGAAGGCCGTGGCGTGCTGCTGTATCTGCGTCAGGAAGGCCGCGGTATTGGTCTGTTGAACAAGATCCGCGCCTACGAGCTGCAGGACGGCGGCGCCGATACCGTGGAAGCCAACGAGCGTCTGGGCTTCGGGGCTGACCAGCGCGATTATGCGATCTGCCAGCCGATGCTCGATCACCTCGGCATCCGCTCGCTCAAGCTGATGACCAATAACCCGCGTAAGGTCAAAGCGCTGGGCGACATGGGTGTCCGGGTCTCGGCGCGGGTGCCGCTGCAGATCGATCATAACCCGCACAACCAGAAGTACCTCGCGACCAAGGCCGGCAAGCTCGGGCACATGCTCGGCAGCCTGCACCAGGGCGAGGTCGAGGAAAGCCTGTGACCCGCAGCCAGGTGCGCCTCCGCCTGGCGCTGGCGTGGTGGCGTCAGCTGGGCTACACCCTGGCGCCGCTGTTGCTGCTCAATGTGCTGTTCGGCGCAGGCCAGCAAACCGGGGTGATGACCATGCCGCTGTTCATCGCCGGCCTGGCCTCGATGTTCGTCAGCCTGCCACTGTTCGGCGCCTACAAGCGGGCTCTGGTCGCGACTGAGAAGGCTCTGGATACCGAGGCGGAACCCGCCGCCTGGCTGGAACTGGCACGCTGCCGGCGCCTGGCCTTTCTCGGCGCCGGCCTGCCGGCCTGGGTCGCCGCCGTCGCGGTGCTCGGCGGATTGGAAGCCATCCCCCTGATGCTGCTGGCGCTGTCCAGCGTCGTGCTGCTCTGTCTCTACCGTATTCCCCGTCAGCTCGGCTGATGATTCGTCTGTTCGCCTGTCTACTCGGCTTGCTGGCGTGGCCGGCGCTGGCCGTCGAACGGGTCGTCAGCCTGGCGCCGTCCTTGAGCGAGATCGTTCTCGAACTCGGTGCCGCCGATCTGTTGGTCGGGGTATTGGACGGCGGCGAGCGGCCGCCGGCCCTGGCCCACGTTCCTTCGGTGGGCCGCTACGGCCAGCTGGAAATCGAGAGCCTGCTGCAGCTGCAGCCCGACCTGATTCTGCTCTGGCCGGACAGCATCAGCGCTGCGCAGCGCGAGCAATTGCAGCGTTTCGGCATCCCGTTGTTGATCACCGAACCGCGCAAGCTGGCGCACCTGGCCCAACAGTTCGACGAAATAGGCGCACGGCTCGGCCGGACAGAGCAGGGCCGGCGCCTGCGTGAGGAATTCAGCACGCACCTGGCGGCTCTCAGCGCACGTTATCGCCGCGAGCAACCCGTGCGGGTGTTCTATCAGCTCTGGGACAAACCGCTGTACACCATTGGCGGCCAGCAGATCATCAGCGATGCCTTGCGAGTCTGTGGCGGTGAAAACGTCTTCGCCGATCTCGAATTGCCGGCCCCGCAGGTCAGTATCGAAAGCGTGCTGCAGCGCGACCCCGAGGTAATCATCGCCGGCACGGCCGAACAGCTCCACGCCTGGCAGCGCTGGCCACAGTTAACCGCAGTGGCACGTGACCAGCTCTGGCAGGTCCCCAATAAAGGCCTGGAGCGGCCGAGCTTCCAGATGCTGGCGGCAACGGAACAGCTGTGCGAGCTGCTGGCCAAGGCGCGGTGACAGGGGCAGCCTGATAGCCCGAGGCGCTGCCGGGTCGCCGGCAAGCAGTCGCAGTGCTAGAGCTTCGGCGTCCAGGTCAGCGAGAGCAGGCCACTACGGCCTTCTTCGCGGAAACCGAAACGAGTCACGCTGCTGAAAAACTCATCATTCGGTCGTGGATAGGTGGCCTGGGCGTACGCCTTGTCCAGCAGGTTGTCGACCTTGACCTGCCAGAGCAACTCCTCGGTCATCCGCCAACTGCCGCGCAGGCCGAGCAGGCCGTAACCGGCCACTTCAAGGGTGTTGCCGGTGTTGTCGTAACGACGAGAGACCGCTTGCCAGCCAAGACCCACACCGAAGTCGCCGAACTGGCGGTCGAGGTCGACGCTCAGGTTGCGTTTGGCGCGGCGGGGCAGGGTATGGCCGGTCTCGCGGTCGCGCGGGTCGACCCAGCCGGCGGCCACGACCGTCTGCCAGCCGAACATGTCTCGGCGCACGCTCAGTTCAAGGCCTTGCAAGCGCGCCTCGCCAATGTTCTGCGGCTGGCTGAAAAAGGTCACCGGATCGCTGACAACTGCTATCAGGTCCTCTACCTCGGTGCGATAGGCCGACACGCTCCATTGCGTATTCAGATGCTCGCCGCGCAGTTGTACCTCGACGGTTTTCGAGCGTTCCGGGGTCAGTTTCGAGTTGCCGCCATAGAACATGTCTGTCGGGAAATACAGGTCGTTGAAGGTGGGCGCGTGAAAGCCTTCACCGTAGCTGAGGATCAGGTCCGTCCGCTGATCGAGATTCACCGTCAGTGCCGCGTTGAGTGTTTCCTCACTGCCGAACTGCTCGTTGTCGTCGTGGCGTAATCCGATTTCGCTGGCGAAGCCGTTACCTTGATAGCGGTGCTGAACGAAAACCGCCTTATTCCAGCGTTCGGTCTGGCTGAATGCCGTGCTGCTGGTCAGGCGATCTTCGTACCAGTCGGCGCCCAGCAGCAGTTGCTGCGTGTCGCTCACGCGCAGGGTATTCAGCCAGTTGAGCGAGTCGCGGTAGGAGTTGAAGGCGAAATTGTTGGAGGCGTTGAACGCATCGCTGTTTTCGCTTTTGTCCTCGATATGGCCAAGTTCCAGGCGGCTGGTCCAAGTGTCCAGCAGCGCTGCTTCGAGATGACCGGTGACGCTGGAAAGACTGAAGCGTTCGCTCGGGTTGCCGGGTTCAAAACTGAACACATCGTCATATTCGGTATTGCCGCTTTGATGGAGTGCATTCAGGCCAGCGCTCAGACGCTCGTTGAACCGATGCTGTAGGTTCAGGTTGAGGGCTTTGCGGCGTATGCCGTCGTGGTCCGCATCGCGCCCGCGCGAGTCTTCGGAGCGGTCGAACCCTGCCGACTCGTCAAGGCTGGCGCCCAGGTCGAAACGGGTGGTGGCATTTCCGCCGGATAGGCCGAGGTTGCGTTCGAAGCGTTGCTGGGTTCCCGCCGCCAGCTGCAGTCGCGGCTGCAGGCCGGCTTCGCCACGCCGGGTGAATATCTGAATCACCCCGCCGATGGCATCGGCGCCATAGAGGGCGGAGCGCGGGCCGCGAACCACTTCCACCCGCTCGATCTGCTCCGTACTCAGAAACTCAAGTCGGGCCAGGCCACTGGCGGCCGCATTGAGACGAACTCCGTCGATCAACACCAGCGTCTGGTTGGAGTTGGCGCCCCTCAGGAACACGCTGGTCAGGCTGCCACGCCCGCCGTTCTGCACGATCGAAACGCCGGGAACGCGCGCAAGCAGCTCGGTCACACTGCGCGCCTGCAGTCGCTCGATATCGGCACGGGTGAATACGCTGGTCGCTGCGGTCGCTTGCTGACGGGCTTCGGTCTGGCGACCGGAAGTCACCACCAGAGCGGGGAGTTTGAGCGCATCCAGCGATGCACTGGAATCATCGCCGTGGGCAATCAGTGGCAGCAAGGCCACGGCCAGGGCAATCGGGGAGCACTTCATCGATAGATCCTCAAAAGATGGAAAACTTTTGAGGAGGGCAGGGGCAAGCACGGCAAGGAGGCGACAGCCAGCGCTTGACGGTGATGCCCTCCGCAACACCAGTCACTTCGCGCCGAGGCAGGTCTCCGGGCTGCCGACTACACCTTGCCACCTTCCCAGGCGAACCCAGTGGTCTTGGCGAAAGGCTGCGCTTGCGCGCTGTCGGTTACCGTTGCGGGGGCAGCGCAGGCTTTGCGACGGTCGTGATCGACAGCGGCGCACCTGCTTCCCTTTTCACGCTGCTGGTTTGGCAGCGACCTCGGACAAGTAAAACGCGCGCACCTTAAACGCACGCGAGGGCTAAAGCAATTCAGCTGGCAGGGCGGACCAACCGCGTTAGCGCATGTCCGCCTGTGGCCGGCAGCTCATCACGCTTGCAGCATGGCCATGCGCTGGCGGACCGCCGCTTCTATACCCGCAGCATCCAGCCCGCATTCGGCGAGCATCTGTGCCGGTTTGGCGTGCTCGACGTAGTAATCCGGCAAGCCCAGGTGCAGTACCGGCTTGAGCAGGTTTTCGCGGGCAAGGAATTCGCTGACCGCGCTGCCGGCGCCGCCCATCACGCTGTTCTCTTCAATCGTCACCAGCAGCTCGTGGCTGTCGGCCAGCTGGCGCACCAGCGCTTCGTCGAGCGGTTTGACAAAGCGCATATCGACCACGGTAGCGTCGAGCGCTTCACCGACCTTGAACGCCTCGCTCAGCTGTACGCCGAATACCAGCAGCGCCGCTTGGTTGCCTTGACGGCGGACGACGCCCTTGCCGATTTCCAATGGCTCCAGGCCCGGCTCGATAGCCGCGTTGGGACCACTGCCGCGTGGATAGCGAACCGCCGCCGGGCCGTCGAACAAGTGGCCGGTGGTGAGCATGCGGCGCAGCTCGTTTTCATTGCTCGGCGTCATCACCAGCATGCCGGGGATGCAGCGCAGGTAGGACAGATCGAAGCTGCCGGCGTGAGTCGGGCCGTCTTCGCCGACCAGGCCGGCGCGGTCGATGGCGAACAGTACGTCGAGGTGCTGCACCGCAACGTCATGGATCAGTTGGTCGTAAGCGCGCTGCAGGAACGTCGAGTAGATCGCCACCACCGGTTTCGCGCCATCGCAGGCCATGCCGGCGGCGAGGGTCACGGCGTGCTGCTCGGCGATGGCCACGTCGAAATAACGCTCCGGGTAGCGTTCGCTGAACGCCACCAGGTCGGAGCCTTCCTTCATCGCCGGGGTGATGCCGACCAGGCGCGGGTCGGCCGCGGCCATGTCGCACAGCCACTGGCCGAACACGCTGGAGTATTTCGGCCCGCTGGGCTGCTTCTGAACGCAGGGCGCAGCTGGCGACACCTTGACCGGTTCGAGCTTGGTGATGGCGTGATAGCCGATCGGGTCGACCTCGGCGGGCGCGAAGCCCTTGCCCTTCTTGGTGATCACATGGAGGAACTGCGGGCCATCGAGGTCGCGCATGTTGCGCAGGGTGGCGAGCAGGATCGGCAGGTCATGACCGTCGATGGGGCCGATGTAATTCCAGCCCAGCTCCTCGAACAGCGTGCCGGGGACCAGCATGCCCTTGGCGTGTTCTTCGGTCTTGCGGGCGATTTCCCAGGCGCCGGGCAGGCGCGAGAGGATTTTCTTGCTGCCCTCGCGCATGCTCGCGTAGGTGCGGCTGGAGAGAATCTTGGCCAGGTAGTTGGACAGGCCGCCGACGTTCTGCGAGATCGACATGTCATTGTCGTTGAGGATCACCAGCATGTTGGCGTTGACGTCGCTGGCGTGGTTGAGCGCCTCGAAGGCCATGCCCGCGGTCAGGGCGCCGTCGCCGATCACCGCGACCGCCTTGCGCTTGCTGCCCTGCAGGCGCGCGGCGATGGCCATGCCCAGCGCCGCACTGATGCTGGTGCTGGAATGGCCGACGCCAAAGGTGTCGTACTCGCTCTCGACGCGCCGCGGAAAGGCGGCAATACCGTCCTTCTGGCGCAGGCTGCCCATGCGCTCGCGACGGCCGGTGAGGATCTTGTGCGGATAGGCCTGGTGGCCGACATCCCATACCAGACGGTCGTCCGGCGTATCGAAAACGTAGTGCAGCGCGATGGTCAGTTCGACCACGCCCAGGCCCGCGCCGAAGTGGCCGCCGGTCTGCCCCACCGTGTACAGCAGGTACTGGCGCAATTCGTCGGCCAGGGTTTCCAGCTCGGCCTCGCCCAGCCGGCGCAGCAGATCCGGCGTGTCCGCACGGTCTAGCAAGGGCGTTAGCGGGCGTTCGCGGGGAATCTCGTGGAAGGTCGTCGGCATCAGGCTGATCGTTATGGGTAAAAGATGCGGCAGTTTACCTGAAAGCGCTCGCAAGCTTTAAGCCCGCATCCGCACTCGGTGCGCAGTGCATGGCGTCGCGGGCGTCGCAAAAGCTGGGCTTAATGGCGCAATTTTGCTCTTAGCAAGCGCAGGCTTTGCCGTTACACTGCGCGGCCTTCAAGCCCGCGCCGCCCAGCGCGGGTGCGCTGCCCCTGCCAGAGTGGGGCTTCGCGGTCGATTGCCCCTCGGGGCGTCAGTCGACCAGTCGCTATCCTGACCCCTTCGAGGACAAGCCGGTGGTCAAGAAAGCTTCCTCATTTGCCGGCCTTGGCGGCCTGGTGTACTCCACCGAAAGCGGTCGGCATTGCCCTGACTGCGGTCAGCCGGTGAACGCCTGCACCTGCAAGCAGACCCAGCTTCCGCAGGGCGACGGGATTGCCCGCGTGCGCCGCGAAAGCAAGGGCCGCGGCGGCAAGACGGTTACCACCATCGAGGGTGTGCCCCTGGCCGAAGAGCCGCTCCGCGAGCTGGCCAGCGCGTTGAAGAAACGCTGCGGTTGCGGAGGCGCCTTGAAGGACGGAGTGATCGAAATCCAGGGCGACCATGTCCAGCTGCTACTGGACGAATTGCTCAAGCGCGGCTTCAAGGCCAAGAAATCCGGCGGCTGACCCCGCACCTTCTAAACTTCCCCGGTGTCCACTGCCGGGCAATCGTCATTTCCAGACGTTAATCTGTATCCGCTCCGGCCCGACCAGAGCTTCTATCGCCAGCAAGGGAGACTTCGATGTCTGCACGACGCACACGTAAAGATGACGGCAGCCAATGGACAGTGGCGGACAGTCGCAGCGTCTATGGCATTCGCCATTGGGGCGCGGGCTATTTCGCGATCAATGACAAAGGCCGCGTCGAAGTGCGTCCCAATGGCCCGCACAGTACGCCGATCGACCTGTACGAACAGGTCGACGAGCTGCGCTCCAGCGGCCTCAGCCTGCCGCTGCTAGTGCGCTTCCCGGACATCCTGCAGGACCGCGTGCGCCAGCTGACCAGCGCGTTCGATGCAAACATCGCGCGCCTCGGCTACCAGAGTCAGTACACCGCGCTGTACCCGATCAAGGTCAACCAGCAGGAAGCGGTGGTGGAAAATATCATCGCCACGCAGAACGTTGCCATCGGCCTCGAAGCCGGCTCCAAGCCGGAGCTGATGGCCGTGCTGGCGCTGGCGCCGAAGGGCGGCACCATCGTCTGCAACGGTTACAAGGACCGCGAATTCATCAAGTTGGCGCTGATGGGGCAGAAACTCGGGCACAACGTGTTCATCGTCATCGAGAAGGAGTCCGAGGTGCAGCTGGTGATCGAGGAGGCGGCCGAACTCAAGGTCGCCCCGCAGATCGGCCTGCGCGTGCGCCTGTCGTCGCTCGCCTCGAGCAAGTGGGCCGACACCGGTGGTGAGAAGTCCAAGTTCGGCCTGTCGGCGGCGCAACTGCTGTCGGTGGTCGAGCGCTTCCGCGCCGCGGGCCTGGACCAGGGCATCCGCCTGCTGCATTTCCACATGGGTTCGCAGATCGCCAACCTGGGTGACTACCAGCAGGGCTTCAAGGAAGCCATCCGCTATTACGGCGAGCTGCGTGGGCTGGATCTGCCGGTCGACCATATCGACGTCGGCGGCGGTCTGGGGGTCGATTACGACGGCACTCATTCGCGCAACGCCAGTTCGATCAACTACGACATGGACGATTACGCCGGCGTGGTGGTGGGCATGCTCAAGGAGTTTTGCGACGCCCAGGAGCTGCCGCATCCGCACATCTTCTCGGAAAGCGGTCGCTCGCTCACCGCGCACCACGCGCTGCTGGTGGTGCAGGTCACCGACGTGGAAAAGCACAACGACGAAATCCCTCATGTAGAGGATGTCACCAGCCTGCCGGAGACCGTGCGCTACCTGGTCGAACTGCTCGGCCCGACCGACATCGAGATGGTCACCGAAACCTACTGGCGCGCCACCCACTACATGAGCGACGTGGCCAGCCAGTACGCCGACGGCAAGCTCAGCCTGACCGAAAAGGCCCTGGCCGAGCAGTGCTATTTCGCGGTCTGCCGGCGCCTGCATGACTCGCTCAAGGCCCGTCAGCGCTCCCATCGCCAGGTGTTGGACGAGCTCAACGACAAGCTCGCCGACAAATACATCTGCAACTTCTCGGTGTTCCAGAGCCTGCCAGATACCTGGGCCATCGGTCAGGTGCTGCCGATCCTACCGCTCAACCGCCTTGACGAAGAACCGCTGCGCCGCGCCGTGCTGCAGGACCTGACCTGCGACTCCGACGGCAAGATCCGTCAGTACGTCGATGAGCAGAGCATCGAGACCAGCCTACCGGTGCATGAAGTGCGCGAAGGCGAGGATTACCTGCTGGGGATCTTCCTGGTTGGCGCCTACCAGGAAATTCTCGGCGACATGCACAACCTGTTCGGTGATACCGACTCGGTGAACATCTACCAGAACGCCGACGGCAGTGTGTACCACGCCGGTATCGAAACCCACGACACCATTGAAGACATGCTGCGTTACGTGCACCTGTCGCCCGAGGAGTTGATGAACCACTACCGCGACAAGGTCGCCAGCGCCAAGATCAGCCCGCGCGAGCGCACCCAGTTCCTCGACGCGCTGCGTCTGGGGCTGACGCGCTCGTCGTACCTGTCGTCCTGAGAAGGGGCGGCGGCCTAGCTACCAAGGCCGAGTGAACAAATAAGGCTGAGTAAAAATGCCCGTCTCGATTGATACGGGCATTTTTTTGGCCAAACGGCAGGCATAAAAAAACCGGCTTGTGGCCGGTTTTTAGGGGGTGGTTTCGGCTTATTTTTGGTAAGCCGCTACCGCCTTCATGATTTCGGCGCGGGCCGCATCGGCGTTGCCCCAGCCTTCGACTTTGACCCACTTGCCCTTTTCGAGATCCTTGTAGTTCTCGAAGAAGTGCTTGATCTGCTCGAGCAGCAGGCCTGGCAGGTCGGTGTATTCCTTGACGTCCACGTACAGCTGGCTGAGCTTGTCGTGCGGCACGGCGATCAGCTTGGCGTCGCCGCCGGCTTCGTCGGTCATGTGCAGTACACCGATCGGGCGGGCGCGGATCACCGAGCCTGGCGCTACCGGGTAAGGCGTTACCACCAGCACGTCGAGCGGGTCACCGTCGTCGGCCAGGGTGTGCGGGATGAAGCCGTAGTTGGCCGGGTAGAACATCGGCGTGGCCATGAAGCGGTCGACCATCAGGCAGTCGGTTTCATGGTCGATTTCATATTTGATCGGCGCGTGGTTGGCCGGGATCTCGATGGCAACGTAGATGTCGTTCGGCAGGTCTTTGCCTGCCGGAATCTTGCTGTAGCTCATGGGTGACTCCCAGGGTGGGCCAAAAAAGTGGCGCGATTATAGGCATATTCCCCTGCCGTTGCCATGTCGGCTTGCTTAGCCATTGGTCGCGTCTGGGATCGCCACTGCCGTGGTGCGGTAGTCCGGGTGGGCTTCCTGCAACGCCTGCAGGCGAGCCAGCGGGTCTTGCCGGTAGAACAGCTTGAGCTGGGCATAAACCTGGGGAAATGCCTCGGCCAGCAGATCGGGGGCGCTGAAGAAGTATTCGCTGGTGACGGCGAAGAATTCCGCAGGGTCTTCCGCGGCATAGGGGTCGATGGCGCCCGGGGCGTCCGGGTTGGCATCCAGTTCGGCATTCAGCTGGTCGTACGCGCTCTGCATGGCGCTGGCCCAGTCGCCGATGCGCATGTCGCGGTGCAGCGGCGGCAGGCCGTTGGCGTCGCCATTGAGCATGTCCAGCTTGTGCGCGAGCTCGTGGATCACCAGGTTGTAGCCATCCCATTGGCCGCTGGCCTGCACGCCGGGCCAGGCGAGGATCACCGGGCCTTGTTGCCAGGCTTCGCCGCTGTGCTCGCCATCCCATTCGTGCACCACGCCGCTGGCATCGCGGTGGCGCTGCGGACTGACGAAATCATCCGGGTAGAGCACGATTTCGTGAAAACCCTGATACCAGTTGAGGTCGGCCAGGTTCAAGAGCGGCAGCTCGGCTTGCACGGCGAGCATCAGTCGCGCTTCGTCGCTCAGGGTCACCCCGGGCAAGGCGGTGAGGTGCTTGGCGTGGAGGAACAGCACCGCGCGCTCGCCGAGGCGCTGCAGCTCGGCGTCGCTCAGCCCATCGATGATCGGCAGTCGTTGCTGCACCTCGGCCCAGAGCGCGGGGTCGAGCGGGTTTTGCGCAAGGATGCGCTGGCGGCGCCAGGCGCGAAATGACCACATGGGGTTAACCGGATCAGGCGGCCGCTGCGCAGCCGCTCAGGTGAGGACGCGACGCCGGTGCGCGTCGCAGGTCGTCTCAGTGAATCAATTGCTGTCGATGGGCAGCAGGAAGTTCTTGAACTCGGTGTCTTCGACAAAGCCGATGGACTCGTACAGCTTGTGCGCCACCACGTTGTCGACGCTCGACGCCACGCGCAGGCGTACTGCGTTGGTTTCCTTGGCCATCTGCTTGGAGGTCTGGATCAGGCGGTCAGCCACCAGTTGCCGGCGAGCGTCTTCGCTGACGTAGATGTCGTTGAGAATCCACACGCGCTTGAGCGACAGCGAGGAATAACTGGAGTACAGCTGACAGAAGCCGAGGATCTTGTCGTCATCGTCGGCCATGGCCAGGTAAATGACGGATTCCTTGCGGCTGATCCGGGTTGCCAGAAATTTGCGCGAAGACTCGGGGTAAGGCAGCTGGCCGAACAGTTCGCGGTATTTGACGAACAGCGGGGTCAACTGGTCCAGGTGCTCCAGGGTGGCTTGGACGATGCGCATGTGAGGCCTCGGCTTGACTGAAATAAGGTGCTGCGGCAATGCCTAGGCTCTGCCGGTAGACGAGCCGATGCTGCCTTATGCTTTTCCAAAGCGCAATCCGAACAAGCGTTTGGCCGTGCTGGCTTCCTGGGGCGTGAGCGAGGCGAGGCTGGTCCTGCCGGCGTGTGCCGGCAGGGGGTTACATGCAAGTGGTCGCCAGGCCGCGATTAGAAAAAGCCCAGCGGGTTGATGTCATAGCTCACCAGCAGGTTCTTCGTTTGCTGGTAATGCTCGAGCGCCACCTTGTGGGTTTCGCGACCGACGCCGGACTTCTTGTAGCCACCAAACGCTGCATGGGCCGGGTATAGGTGGTAGCAGTTGGTCCATACGCGGCCGGCCTTGATCGCCCGGCCCATGCGGTAGGCGCGGTTGATGTCGCGGGTCCACAGGCCGGCGCCGAGGCCGAACTCGGTGTCGTTGGCGATCGCCAGGGCTTCGGCTTCATCCTTGAAGGTGGTGACGCTGACCACCGGGCCGAAGATCTCTTCCTGGAACACGCGCATCTTGTTGTGACCCTTGAGCAAGGTCGGCTGGATGTAATAACCGCCGGTCAGACTGCCGCTAAGTTTCTCCACCGCGCCGCCGGTCAGCAGTTCGGCGCCTTCCTGCTTGGCAATTTCCAGATAGGAAAGAATCTTGTCGAACTGCTGCTCGGAGGCCTGGGCGCCGACCATGGTGTCGGTGTCCAGCGGGTCGCCGCGTTTGATCTGCTCGACCTTCTTCATCACTTCCTTCATGAATGCCGGGTAGATCGATTCCTGCACCAGCGCTCGCGACGGGCAGGTGCACACCTCGCCCTGGTTGAAGAAGGCCAGCACCAGACCTTCGGCGGCCTTTTCGATAAAGCTCGGCTCGGCCTGCATGATGTCTTCGAAGAAGATGTTCGGCGATTTGCCGCCCAGCTCCACGGTCGACGGAATGATGTTCTCAGCCGCGCACTTGAGAATATGCGAGCCGACCGGGGTGGAGCCGGTAAAGGCGATCTTGGCGATGCGTTTGCTGGTTGCCAGGGCCTGACCCGCCTCCTTGCCATAGCCTTGGACCACGTTGAGCACGCCCGGCGGCAGCAGGTCGCCAATCAGTTCCAGCAGCACGCTGATGCCCAGCGGCGTCTGCTCGGCGGGTTTCAATACCACGCAGTTGCCGGCGGCCAGAGCCGGAGCCAGCTTCCAGGCGGCCATCAGCAGCGGGAAATTCCACGGAATGATCTGCCCGACCACACCGAGCGGCTCATGGATGTGATAGGCCACGGTGTTGCCGTCGATCTCGGCAGCCGAACCCTCCTGGGCGCGCAGGCAGCCGGCGAAGTAGCGAAAGTGGTCGGCGGCCAGAGGGATATCGGCATTCAGGGTTTCCCGCACCGCCTTGCCGTTGTCCCAGGTTTCGGTGATGGCGAGCATTTCCAGGTTGGCTTCAATGCGGTCGGCGATCTTCAGCAGAATCAGCGAGCGCTCCTGCACCGAGGTCTTGCCCCAGGCATCGGCGGCGGCGTGGGCGGCGTCGAGAGCCTTGTCGATATCCTCGGCTGTGGAGCGTGGAAATTCGGCAATCGGCAGACCGTTGACCGGCGAGGTATTGGTGAAGTACTGGCCGCTGACCGGCGCGACGAACTCGCCGCCGATGTAGTTGCCGTAACGCGCCTTGAAGGAAACGATGGCGCCTTCGGTACCGGGATGGGCGTAACGCATGCTGAGGATCTCCTGATTTTTATAGGCATTGGGGAGCGCGCCCTGCGGCGCTGGTACAGAGCACAGCAAGGGCTAGGCCAGTAGCTGAAAAGCCTTACGCTAGAGCGGTTGAAGGGGCAAACAGAGGTGCCTGTGAAGGCCCGCTGTCACTCACGCGGGACAGCGGTGGGACAGTGTGTACCGTCGCCGATACAGGCCATGACTCATCGGTCACTTGCCGTTGCAAAGTCTGTCGGCCTGGCAGATGCTGTTTTGCCAACAGGCTGCCCGTGCGCTGCCGCCGACCGTCGAGGTGCCCATGAATCACGCCAGTCGTCATGCCAATCAGGTGCTCACCGTGGCCCAGGGGCGCTCGCCGGCTACGGGCCCTGCGGCCGACCCCTCGGTGGCGCGTTCCTGGTTACGTTGCCTGCAGCAATATCATCTGGACCCGGCGCAGGGGGCCGCGCCCACGGTGCTGGAGCACGCGCGCATGCTCGAACGTCGCGAGCAGCTGCAGCAGGTGCTGGAGATTTCCAGCAACGAGATGAACAGCCTACACCGTCAGCTGGCCGGCTCTGGCCATGCGGTGCTGCTGACCGATGCCCGCGGGGTGATCCTCAACTGCGTCACCGAGCAGGCGGAAAAGCGCACCTTCGAGCAGGCCGGCCTGTGGCTCGGTGCCGACTGGAGCGAGGCGTGCGAAGGCACCAACGGCATCGGCACCTGCCTGGTCGAACGCCAGGCCTTGACCATCCACCAGAACGAACACTTCCGCAGTCGCCACATCGGCCTGACCTGTTCGGCCAGCCCGGTGTTCGACCCCCACGGCGAGCTGCTGGCGGTGCTGGATGTGTCTTCGGCGCGGCATGACGTGTCGCGGCAGAGCCAGTTTCACACCATGGCCCTGGTCAATCTTTCAGCCAAACTCATCGAGGGTTGCCATTTTCTGCGCAGCTATGAAGGCGAGTGGCTGCTGCGCTTCCACGCCCAGGCTGAATACATTGGCCAGTTCAGCGAAGGCCTGCTGGCCTTCGACGGCGACGGGCGCATATGTGCGGTGAACCAGAGTGCGATCAATCTGCTCGGGCTGTCGCGTCGGCAGTTGCTCGGACGCACCTTGATCGAGGTATTCGACTGCAGTCTGGACGACCTGCTCAGTCGCGCCTCGCCGCAGCCGGCGGCCAGCTGGCCGTTGTACACGCAAAAGGGCCAGCCGCTGTTCGCCATGTTGCGCGGCCAGCCGCCACGCCGCGCCCTGGCCTCGGGCCCCACCACACCGACCACGCCTGGGCTGTGTCTGGCCGACCCCGGTTTGCAGAGTGATTTTCGCCGTGCCTTGCGGGTTTACGAACGCGACGTGCCGCTGCTGATCGGCGGCGAGACCGGCACCGGCAAGGAGGCCTTTGCCAAGGCCCTGCACCAGGTCAGTTCGCGCGGTGGCAAACCCTTTATCGCGCTGAACTGCGCGGCGATTCCCGAGAGCCTGATCGAGAGCGAACTGTTCGGTTATCGCGGCGGAAGCTTTACCGGTGCACGCAAGGACGGTATGCGCGGCAAGCTGCAGCAGGCCGACGGCGGTACGTTGTTTCTCGACGAGATCGGCGACATGCCGCTGGCGCTGCAGACCCGTCTGCTGCGGGTGCTGGAAGAGCGGCAGATCGAGCCCATCGGCGGCGAAGCCCAGGCCATTGACGTGCGAGTGATCAGCGCCAGCCATCGCGATCTCGCTCAGCGGGTGGCCAGCGGCGAGTTTCGCCAGGACCTGTTCTATCGCCTCAATGGCCTGGTGATCGAGCTGCCGCCGCTGCGTCAGCGCAGCGACAAGCTGGCGCTGCTGGATTTTCTGCTGACCGAAGAAGCTCGCGGTCAGGCCTTGCGCCTGGATGATCAGGCCCGCGAGGCGCTGCTGGCTTATTCCTGGCCGGGCAATGTGCGCCAGCTGCGCAACGTACTGCGCACCCTCTGCGCGCTGTGCGAGAACGGCGTGGTCAGCCACACCGAACTGCCCGCCGAGATCAGGCATGCGCGCCTTTCACCGGCCCTGATGCCCGCCGCCAAGGCCGATCAGTTGGGCGATGCCGAACGCCAGGCGCTGCTCGCCGTTCTGGAGGCGCAGCATTGGCAGATGAGCCGCAGCGCCGAGCAACTGGGCATCAGCCGCAACACCCTGTACCGCAAGCTCCGCAAACACGCGATCAAGCTGCGCTCAATGCCTTGAACGATGCCTGGTAAACCGTTTCTTTAGCCCTGCGCTCGCAGCGCCGCCAGACCTCTGCGGGGCTGCGGCGCTGTGCTAATCTGCGGCCAGTTTTTATCGCGCCTATTCCCAGGTTTTTCAGGACGCCTTCAAGGTAAATCATGCATATCCATATTCTCGGCATCTGCGGCACTTTTATGGGCTCGCTGGCCGTGCTGGCCAAGGAACTCGGCCACCGCGTGACCGGCTCCGACGCCAACGTTTACCCGCCCATGAGCACCCAGCTGCAAGCTCAGGGCATCGAACTGACCCAGGGCTATGACGCCGCCCAACTCGACCCGGCGCCGGATCTGGTGGTGGTCGGCAATGCCCTATCGCGCGGCAATCCGGCGGTGGAGTATGTGCTGAACAAGGGCCTGCCCTATGTCAGTGGCCCGCAGTGGCTGGCCGACCATGTGCTGCAGGGCCGTTGGGTCATGGCGGTGGCCGGCACCCACGGTAAGACCAGCAGTTCGAGCATGCTGGCCTGGGTGCTGGAACATGCCGGCATGAGCCCGGGCTTTCTGATTGGCGGTGTGCCGCAGAACTTCGGTATCTCCGCGCGTCTCGGTGGTACGCCGTTCTTTGTGGTCGAGGCCGATGAGTACGACAGCGCCTTCTTCGACAAACGCAGCAAGTTCGTCCACTACCGCCCGCGCACCGCGATCCTGAATAACCTGGAGTTCGATCACGCGGATATCTTCCCGGATCTGGCGGCCATCGAGCGGCAATTCCACCATCTGGTGCGCACCATTCCGGGCGACGGCCTGATCATTTATCCGACCACCGAGCCTGCGCTTAAGCGGGTGATCGAGATGGGCTGCTGGACCCCGGTACAGACCACCGGCGAGGGCGGCCAATGGCAGGCGCGTCTGCTTAGCGCCGACGGCTCGCGCTTCGAGGTGAGTTTCGAGGGCAAGGTTGCCGGCACCGTGGATTGGCAACTGACTGGCCAGCACAACGTGGCCAACGCCCTGGCGGTGCTGGCGGCGGCGCGGCATGTCGGCGTGGTGCCGGAGCTGGGTATCGCCGCACTGTGCAGCTTTATCAATGCTAAGCGGCGCATGGAAAAGGTCGCCGAAGTGAATGGCGTGACCATCTTCGACGACTTCGCCCACCACCCGACGGCGATTGCTACCACCCTGGATGGCCTGCGCAAGCGCATCGGCGACGCCAAATTGATCGCCATCGTCGAACCACGCTCCAACTCGATGAAGCTCGGCGCGCATCGCGATGGGCTGCCTGAATCCGTAGTGCAGGCTGACTCGGTGTACTGGTACGCACCGCCGAATCTCGGCTGGGACCTGGCCGGCACCGTGGCCACGTCGACCGTGCCGACCCAGGTTTGCGACTCTCTGGAAGCGATCATTGCCGGGGTCAAGGCCGAAGCCGCGCCGGGCACCCAGATCGTGGTGATGAGCAACGGCGGCTTTGGTGGCTTGCATGGCAAGCTGGCTGCGGCCCTGGAGGGGTAAATGTCCGGTCCTGAACGTATTACCTTGGCTATGACGGGAGCATCGGGAGCTCAGTACGGCCTACGCCTGCTCGATTGCCTGGTGCAGGAAGAGCGTGAGGTGCACTTTCTGATTTCCAAGGCCGCGCAGCTGGTGATGGCCACCGAAACCGATGTCAGCCTGCCGGCTAAACCGCAAGCGATGCAGGCGTTCTTGAGCGAGTACACCGGCGCCGCGCCGGGGCAGATTCGCGTATATGGCAAGGAAGACTGGATGGCCCCGGTGGCCTCCGGCTCTGGCGCCCCCTCGGCGATGGTGGTGGTGCCCTGCAGCACCGGCACGCTGTCGGCAATTGCCACCGGGGCCTGCAATAACCTGATCGAACGCGCTGCTGATGTCGCCTTGAAGGAGCGTCGTCAGCTGATTCTGGTACCGCGCGAGGCGCCGTTTTCCAGCATCCATCTGGAGAACATGCTCAAGCTTTCGAACCTCGGCGCGACCATTCTGCCGGCCTCGCCGGGCTTCTATCACCAGCCGCAGACCATCGATGACCTGATCGACTTCGTCGTCGCGCGGATCCTCAACTGCCTGGGCGTTCCCCAGGACATGCTGCCGCGCTGGGGCGAGCACCATCAGATCAGCCCCGATGACTGACCGGCCGGGCAAGCTATTACTGATGCTGCTGGCCCTGCAGCTCGGCGGCTGCGCCACGGCGCGCACCCTGGACGCGGCAAAACCAGGGGCGCCGGTGGTATACGCCGGCACTCGGCTTGACTGGTACGCGCTGAACGGCGGCTGTTGCCCGCTGGATCGCTTCGGCGCCGAAGCCCCGCGCTACGCGGGCCTCGATCTGCCTGCCAGTGCACTGCTGGACACGCTGTTGCTGCCGTTGTCGCTGGCCACCGCGCTGGGCGTGCAACTCGGTATCAGCGGCAGTCTCTAGCGCCGGCGCTTCATACCTTGCGGCTGGGCCATTGTTCCAGGTGTTCGACCCGCGCCGGCCGGCCATACAGATAGCCCTGAAATTTGCGGCAACCCAGGCTCAGCAGCGCCTCGTGCTGCTCGCGGGTTTCCACCCCCTCGGCGATCACCTGCAGGTTCAGGTTGCTGCCCAGCGCGACTATGGTGCGCACGATGGCGGCGTCGCTGGGCGCGATCAGCAGATCGCGGACGAAGGACTGATCGATCTTCAGGTAGTCCAGCGGCAGACGCTTGAGGTAACTGAGCGACGAATAGCCGGTGCCGAAATCGTCCAGCGAGAAGCACACGCCGCGCGCCTTGAGCTGGGTCATCTTGGCGATCATCGCCTCCACGTCCTCAATCAGTTGGCTTTCAGTCAGCTCCAGCTTCAGGCGCTGCGGGTTGGCGCCGGTTTCATCCAGGGCCGCCAGTACGTCGCCCACAAAGTCGGGGTGATGGAACTGGCGGGCGCTGACATTGATTGCCAGGTGCAGTTCGCGCATTTCCGCCACGTGCGCCCAGGCCACCAACTGCTGGCAGGCGGTGTAGAGGATCCAGCGCCCAAGAGGCAGGATTAGGCCGTTGCTTTCCGCCAGCGGGATGAATTGCGCAGGGGGCACTAGCCCGCGACGCGGGTGCTGCCAGCGCACCAGGGCTTCGGCGCCGAACAAGCGGCCCTGCTCGTCGACCTGCGGCTGGTAGTGCAGGGTGAAATGCCGCTCGCTGAGGCTCTGGCGCAAGTCGTTTTCAAGGTCCGCGCGGGCGCTGACCTGCGCCTGCATTTCCGGGTTGAAGAAGCGCAGCGTGTTGCGGCCGCTCGATTTGGCCTCGTACATGGCCAGGTCGGCGCGCTTGAGCAGCTCATCCACCGTGTTGTGGTCGTCGGAGAACAGCGCGACGCCGATGCTGGCGGTGCTGCTGTAGCTACGCTCGCCAAGGGCGTAAGGCACCGCGAGCGCCTGCAGGATCTTGCGGGTGACGCTTTCCAGCTGCTGAATGGCGGTGTCGTGATTCAGGCTCAGGTCTTCCAGCATCAGCACGAACTCATCGCCACCCAGGCGCGCCAGGGTGTCTTGTTCGCGCACGTGTTGGCGCAGACGCTGGGCCACCTGCTGCAGCAGGCGGTCGCCCATGTCGTGGCCAAGGGTATCGTTGAGGTCCTTGAAGTTGTCCAGGTCGATGAACAGCAGCGCGCCCTCCTTGCGGCTGCGCGTGCGCTGGGCCAGGGCGTGTTGCAGGCGATCGATCAGCAGACGGCGGTTCGGCAGGCCGGTCAGCGGGTCATAGAAGGCCAGCTGGTGGATCTGTTCGAGGTTGCGCTTGTGTTCGCTGATGTCTGTGGAGATGCCGCACAACGCGTAGATCCGGCCATCGGCGTGGCGCAACGGCAGTTTCACCGAGAGAAAGGTGTGCTCCTGGCCGTCTTCCTGGGCGCGGTTGATCTCTTCGGTTTCCACCCGCTCGCCAAGCCGGAGAACGCGCAGGTCGTTGTCATTCAGGTTGGCGGCGGTGGCGTCGTCGAAGAAATCCTTGTCGCTGCAGCCGACCACCTTCTCGAGTGGGCGACCGAACAGCTCGCAGACCTTGCGGTTGGCGTACTGATAATTGAGCTGCGGGTCCTTGATGTAGATGTAGGCTTCGACGCTGTCGAGAATGGTGTTCAGGCGCTGCTCGCTGGCCAGCAGATGGCGGGTCTGCCGGGCCACCTGACGGCGTAGCAGCAGGGCGCCGCCGATGGACGCCAGCAGCAGGCACAACAGGATTGCCAGGCCCCACCAGGCGGCCTGTGGAATGAAGACCCGGGGGCGTTCGCCGCCCCAGTTGTGCAGGGTGCGGTAGTAGAAGGAGGAGGGCGCGTCCTGCCACTTCAGCAGGTAGCGGTCGATGGTGCTCAACAGCGCCGCGTTCTGCCCTTCACGGGTCGCGTAGAACAGCTGGGTCGGTTGAAACATGATCGGCGTGGCGCGCAGTTGGAAGCGCGGCGCATGAAAGTCGCCAAAGCGCTGGTTGGTCACCACGGCATCGGCCTGATTGCTGGCGACCCACTCGAAACCCTCCTCCAGTCGCTGCATGGGGATCAGCTGCGCTTTCAGGCTGAAGCTTTCGAGCAGGCTTTTCATGTAGTCCTGCTGAATGGAGCCGGCCAGCACCACGATGCGCATGCCCTCCAGGTCGAGCACGGAGTTCAGGGCGACATCGTTGCGCCGGTACAGCTGCGACCAGCTGACCAGTGACGGCACCTTGTGAAAATCCAGCACGCGGTCGCGGGCGGGGTTGGGCGCAACATCAGGCAGCAGGTCGATTTCGCCGCGGGCGGTGCGCTCCAGGCAGTCCTGCCAGGCGCAGGGGACGATGATCAGGCGCCAGTTCTCCTGGCGAGCGATTTCACCGAGCAGGTCGCCGAAGATCCCCGACAGCTTGCCGTCCGCGTCGAGCATGATTTTCGGCGCGTTGTCGTACACGCCGACGCGAACCTCAGTGTGCTGGCCCATGGCCGCGGCCGAAAACATCAGCAGCATCAGCACGGCGGTAGGCAACCAGGCCGGCGACCGTGGCTTGATGGGCGCGGTGGAGCTGTATCCGGCAGCAGTAGACAAGATTCGCACCTGTACGTTGAGTCGGGGTCGGTGCACGCGTTCGAGGGCGGACTGACGCCCCGCGATCAATGTGCCCAGCCGCGATAGACGAAGGTCATGGGTTTGGGGCCTGGCAGGTAGCGGCTATCCAGTTCGCCAAGGACAAAGCCGCCCGCTTCGAGCACCCGGGGAATGTCACGGTTGAGGTGGCAGCCACCGGCCATTGGCTTCCACAGCGGGGTCAGACGGTTCTGCCAACGCACCACTGCGGCGTCCGGCGCCAGGCCATGCTCGCAGAACCACAGGCGCCCCTCCGGCTTCAGCACGCGGCGCATTTCCCTGAGCGCGGCCAGGGCGTCGGGAATGGTACACAGGGTGAACGTGCAGACGATGCTGTCGAAACTGGCGTCCCTGGCCTGAATCTGATTCAGCTCCAGGGCGATCATTTTCACTGGAATGCTGATCTGGGCGGCGCGGGACCTGGCCAGCTTCTGCATCTCGGCGCTGGGGTCGACGCCAACGATGGCGCTGACCTTGGCCGCATCGTAGAACGCCAGGTTGAGCCCGCTGCCGATGCCGATTTCCAGCACCCGGCCCTCGGCGCGGGGCACGATGGTGGCGCGGGCCTTCATCACGTCGCCCATGCCGCAGGCGAAATCAATCAGGCGTGGCAGGACATAGCGGTCATATAACGTCATGGGCGGCGTCGGCTTCGTCGTCGCTGTTATCCGCGCTGATGGCAGCAAAGCACTTGAGCCGATGGGTTTCGCCAGCTTCGCTGAGACTCCAGCTGTCGCTGGCGGCATCGAACTGCGCCGCCATCACCGTGGCAAAGGAGAACTGCCAGTGACGCCGGTCGCGCCCATCAATGCATTCGATGCTCAGCAGTACCTGGGTCTGGCTGCTGGCGCTGGCCGAGCCGGAGCTGACCTGGGCCAGCAGCTCCTTGTCGAGTGTGAACTGCCAGGCGTGCAGGTCGTTTATTTCAAGCATGTCAGCCGCTTCAAGGGCTTCGATCAGACTGCTGTGAGGTGTGCTCATGGTGGTCTCGTAAGGAAAGGAGGCTTTAACGGCCCAGGCGGCGCAACTGATCGGACTCGATGACGCGCACGCCATCTTCCTCCTCCAGCGCCAGGCGCCACAGTGCGCGGGCGAGCACGGTGGCTTCGATGCCGCGGTATTTGCCCGGCAGCCAGCGCATCAGCGGCGCGGCAAGGCGTTCACCAAGGCGGAATTCGCTCCGCGGGCCGAGCAGCAGCGAGGGGCGGACGAGGGTCAGTTGCGGCCAGTCCATGGCTTTCAGGGCGTTTTCCATTTCCCCCTTGACCCGGTTGTAGAACACCGAGGACGTGGCGTCGGCGCCCAGGGCACTGATCACCAGCAGGTGACGTGCGCCGAGGGCGCGGGCGCGTTCGGCGAATGCCAGCACCAGGTCGTGGTCGACGGCCCGGAAGGCCTCCTGCGAGCCGGCCTGCTTGATCGTGGTGCCAAGGCAGCAGAACGCGGTGTGGACCTGGCCGCTCAATTGCGACAGCAGTCCCAGCAGTTCGCCGACCGGATTTTCCAGATGCGGGTGTTCCGCCAGCGGTCGGCGACTGGGTGCGAGCACGCGGGCAACCGTGGGCTCGTTGAGCAGGCGATCCAGCAGGTGTTCGCCAGTCAGACCGGAGGCACCTGCGAGAAGGATGTGCTGGGGCGTTAGATACATACGTGTGGGGTCTCCGCTGATGTGTTCAGCTTAGTGGCTGGCCGCCGGTTTGTCGGGGTTGGTCTGCGCCGTCGCCGCCTGTTGAGCGCGCAGCCTGTCCCATTGCTTCAGCACAGCTGGCGGAGCCCAGAGTTGCGGCTCCGAGGCTTCAAATCCGTCTGCCTCTTCTCGTTTGGCCACGGCTTGCTTGGCCAGTTCAAATGCGCGTTGCAGGTCGTCGGTCTGGCTGAGGGCTTCCGCGAACAGCGCGCGGCCAAAGTAGGTGAAGTCGTTTTCCTCCGAGCAGCCGAACGACACGCGGTCGGCGCGGGCGGCAGTCATGATCAGGGTGTTGTCGTCTTTCAGAGGCGGGATGAAACCGCCGGAATAACAGGCCGAGATCACCAGCACTTTGCGCCGCGCCTGCAGCGGTTTGAGCAGGGCTGCCAGTTCGCTGGCGGGTAGGTCGTTCAACTGCAGGCGCGGCTGATCGAGATTGAGTTCGTGGCTGCTCGACCCGTGGCTGGTCAGATAGATGAAGATCAGATCCTCCGGCCCGCTGCGCTCGGCCAATGCCTGGACGGCGCGCGACAGGCTCTCGCGCGTTGCCAGAGGGCGGTCCGCCAGGTGATCGCGGTGGTTGACCAGGGTCAGGCTGCCGTGGGCGGCGAAGCGTTCGTCGAGCAGCGTGGCGACGTAATCGGCTTCGCGCATGAACACGCTCTGCTTGCCGTCGCCGGCCAGGGTCAGGGCATAGAGTTCGATGGCGGGCGTCGAGGCGGGTATCGCGGCCAGTGCGTCATCGAGCAGGCGACCCTGTTCCAGCAGGCCGTGCTCCAGCGGATCGGGCAGCGCCTGCTGCTCGGCATCGCGTATGCGCTGGCCGGCGAGCCAGGTGCCGGCCTGCCGGGTGCCGTCGGCCAGGGTCAGCACGCCCTGACCGGCATACTCGCCGTCAGCGAACTCGCCCACATAGACGCTGCCGTCGGCCAGGTTCAGGTGGCCCTTGCCGTGGTACACCCAGCCGACGAACTGGCCGCTGTACTGAACGCCGTCAGCACCCTTGAAAAGGCCTTCGCCACTCAGCCTGCCTTCGCGGAACGTGCCGCTCCAGACATCGCCGCCTGCGCTCTGGTAACGCCCCTTGCCGTGAAACTGGCCATCCCGAAAGTCGCCCGAGTAGAGGTCGCCGTCAGCCCCGACGTAGCTGCCCGGCCCCTTCAACTGCCCCTTGCTGAATTCGCCGGTCATCTGATCGCCATAAGCATCGCGGCTGACGCCCTGGCCGTGTGGCTGGCCTTTGCTGAACTGGCCCTGGTGGCTGCTGCCATCGGCCCTCTCCAGTTTGCCGGCGCCATGGAATAGGTCGTTCTTGAACTGACCGCGGTAAACCAGCTCGCCGTGGGTGAACACGCCTTCGCCCGCGAATTTGCCATTTTTGAAACCGCCTTCATAGCGGCCGCCATTGCGGTATTCCAGGGTGCCCTGGCCAAGGAATTCGCCGTTCTGGAAGTCGCCTTCATAGCGGCCGTGGCGGTCCTGCCATTCGCCCACACCGTGCATGCGTCCATCCTTGAACTCGCCGGTGTAACCGCTGCCGTCCGGGTAATCGAGGCTGCCTTGGCCCTGGAGTAGGCCATCGACGATCTCACCACGGTATTTGCCGCCATCCGGCAGCGTGGCATCGGCGGGTAGCAACGAAGGGGCGTCACCGCAGGCGACGAGGAGCAAGGCCAGACTGAGGGGTGCCAGGGTGGCGAGGCAGCGCATGACGGAGATCCAGGCAAGGAGGTCGGCAGAGTATGTCCTAAACGCGCTGCCGCGCGGTGCGCCAGTACGCAGAGACGATGGGTACGCAGAGCAATGCAAAACGGGGCGTCGATCGCGAGATCGAGCGCCCCGTTTGCGGGTCAGGCGGTTATACGAAGCAGAGCGTCAGGGGCTCGGCGATGTAGGCCGGTTTTTCCTGGCCTTCGATTTCGAGCACGGCGCGGGCTTTGAGGAGCCACTGGCCTGGGTTTTTCTCGATGGCGGAGACCAGCGTCACGACCAGGCGAACCTTGGAGCCAACCTTGACCGGCTGGATGAAACGCACGCTGTCGAGGCCGTAGTTGACGGCCATCTTCATGCCCTTGGGCATGATCATGATGCCTTCCATCAGCATCGGCACCAGCGACAACGACAAAAAACCGTGGGCGATGGTGGTACCGAAAGGGGTCAGCTTGGCTTTTTCTGGATCGACGTGGATGAACTGGTGGTCGCCGGTGCATTCGGCAAACTGGTTGATACGTTCCTGGTCGATGGTCAACCAGTCGGAACGTCCAAGTTCCTTGCCTACATAATCGTTGAGTTCTGTCGCGGGTACTAAGGGCATAGTCACTCCTTGAGGAGACGGGTTTTGTTGTTTTTGTCGGTAAAACCGCTCTGGCGCTAGATCATCATGGGCGAGTGCGTCGGGTCAAGCGCTTCGCGCGATGCTGAATGGCAGGTTATAGCGCAGCGCGTTGGCGGCCTATAATGACGGCGATTGGTCCGGCCGCCGGCTTGGCCCACCCCATGCGCGCTTCGGCGTGCCGTTACGCCTGCGTCACCCGATTCGGAGACTTCCCCCATGCTGTTACGCGGCCTGTCCTGGCTGGTGCTGTGCCAATTGCTCGGCACCGCGCTGAATGTCCTGTTGTTGCCGATGCTGCCGGGCCCGATCATCGGCATGTTGCTGCTGTTTTGTTTTCTGCTGCTGCGCGGCGAGGTCGGCGAGCCGCTGCACCTGGCCTCGAGCAGCCTGCTCAAGTACCTGCCGTTGCTGCTGGTCCCGCCGGCCGTGGGCGTAATGGCGTATGCCGGCGCGATAGCCGCGGATTTCTGGGCGGTGGTTGGCGCATTGGTGCTCTCGTTGATGCTCTCGGTGATGTTCGCCGGCTGGATGATGCAGAAACTGATCGAGCGCCAGCAGCGCCGTCGGGAGGACGTATGAGTCCGGACTGGTACGGCGCCTGGCAGGCCGTTACGCACCATCCGCTGTTCGGCGCGGGCGTCACCCTGGGCGCTTACCAACTGGCCATCGCCGCTTACGAGAGAACCCGCTGGGTGTTTCTGCAGCCGGTGCTGGTGTCGATGCTGCTGGTAATCGCGGTGCTGCTGCTGTGCGGCCTGAGCTTCGCCGAGTACAAGGTCAGCGCCGAAGCCCTGACGCTATTCCTCGGCCCGACCACGGTGGCGCTGGCGGTGCCGCTGTTTCTCAACCTGCGGCGGATTCGCCAGTTGTTCTGGCCCACCGTGTTGACGCTGCTGGTCGCCGGTAGCGTGGCCACGGTGCTGGGCGTTGCGCTGGCGTGGTGGTTTGGTGCCGAGCACATCATGCTGATGAGCATGGCGCCGAAATCGGTTACCTCGCCGATCGCGATGCTGGTGGCCAGCCAGATCGGTGGCATCGCCGCCCTCGCGGCGGTGTTCGTGATGATTACCGGAGTTATCGGCGCGATTATCGGTCCATCTCTCTTGAAGCTGTGCGGCGTGCGTCATCACGCAGCGATGGGCATGGCGCTGGGCATGACCGCGCACGCCGTCGGCACCTCGCGGGCCATGCAGGAAAGCGAGGAGTGCGGCGCGTTTGCCGCACTGGCGATGAGCCTGATGGGCATGGTCACAGCGGTGTTGTTGCCGCTGGCGATTATTTTTCTGGCATGAGGATGGATTGATGAATCTGCCGCTGTTCCCACTCAACACCGTACTGTTTCCCGGCTGCGCGCTGGATCTGCAGATATTCGAGGCGCGCTACCTGGACATGATTGGCCGGTGCATGAAGCAGGGCGAAGGGTTTGGCGTGGTGTGCATCGTCGAGGGCGAGGAAACCGGCGAAGCAGCCGAGCGATTCGCCGCGATCGGCTGTGAGGCGCGCATCTGCGACTTTCAGCAGCGCCCCAATGGTTTGCTCGGCATTCGCGTCGAGGGCGGACGGCGCTTCAGGGTGCAGCATGCGCAGGTGCTGCCGGATCGTCTGACGATGGCGGATGTGCACTGGCTGGACGAGCCGGCCGAACAGCCGCTCGATGCCGAGCATCAGGACCTCGTCGCCCTGCGCCATGCCCTGGCTGCGCACCCGATGGTAGCTGCGCTGGGCATGGACGATGAGGTCAGCGGCCAGTCGGCCCTGGCCAACCAGCTGGCATACCTGCTGCCGCTGGAGCCAGAGCAGAAGGTGCAACTGCTGGCGCTCGAATCGCCCCAGGAGCGGCTCGGCGTATTGCAGCAGTTGCTCGATCAGCTACAGGGCGAACTGAACGCCTAACCCTGGGTGCGGTACATCAGCATGCCTTCGGAAAGCTGCCAGGTGGCAATCGCACCAAGCACGCCCAGGCAGGCGGGCAACAGTAACCACCAGACCCTCGCCGACAGCGGCTGGAGTGGTGTTCGCCACTCCAGCAGCGCCAGGCTCAGTGCGCACAGGGTGCAGGCCAGCAGCGCGCCCGCGATGATGTCGCTCGGCCAGTGCACGCCTAGGTAGACCCGCGACAACGCGATTGCCGCCGCAGGCAGGCAGGCCACCAGTAGCCAGGTCAGACGAAGGCGCGATGGCTGACCGCGTCCGGCCAACACCCCGAGCACCAGAAAGAATGCGAACGCCGCGGAGCTGTGGCCGCTGGGAAAGCTGAAACTGCCAAGCGGCTCTAACAGGACCTCGGGTCGATTCCGGGCGAACAACGCCTTCAGCGTGCCGTTGGCGAGCGCAGTACCCAGCAATGTAGTGCCTGCGAACAAGGCGGCGCGCCACTGTTTCACGGCCAGCAGCAGGAGCGTGAGGAGCACTCCGACCACGACCTGGGTGCGAAAGTCGCCGAGGCGCGTGGTCAGTACCATCAGGGTGTCGAAACTGGCGCTGCGCTGGGCTTGCAGAACCGTGAGCAGACCTTCGTCGAGGGGGATCAGCCGAGGCCAGCCGATAAACAGGCCAATCAGCAGCGCCAGACTCAGCCCTGCGGCAAGCAGGCTGGTGTGGCGGTGCTGGCGCATGCTGCTGTTCACGCTGACCCCAACCAGCAGGGCAATCGCGCCAGCCAGGATCGCCGCCTGAGGCCAGAAACCTTCCGGCAGCGGCATGCGCAGCGCCGCGCCGGTCGCCCAGCCTGGCAGCATGTAAGCAATCGCCCAACCGGCAGCCGCGATCATGCTGACCACGATAAAGCGCCCCAGCGGCATGTTCAGCATGCCCGCCACCATCGGCAACATGGGCCTTAGCGGGCCGATGTAGCGTCCGACCAGCAGGCTGGCGACGCCGTAGCGCTGAAAGTAACTCTCCGCGCCGGCCAGCCACTCCGGGTGGTGGCGCAGGCCAGGCAGGCGGCGGATGTCCTGGTGAAAGTAGCGCCCCAGGGTGTAGGACAAGGCGTCGCCCAGCAGCCCGCCGAAGTAGGCCAGCGCCAGGGTTTCCCACAGCGTCAGCGCGCCGCTGCCGGCCAGCACGGCAACGGCGAACAGCAGAACGGTGCCGGGGACGATGATCCCGGCAATGGCCAGGCACTCGATGCAGGCGATCACGAAAATCGAGATGCCGAGCCATTGTGGATTGGCGGTGAGCCAGGTGGTCAAACTGGCGATCCACTCGCTCATGGAAGCTCTCCTTGCGGGTTTATCAGATGAAAGTCGCAGCCTTCGACCTGCCCACGGCGCAGTGGGTTGCGCGTGCAGTGGCGGCTGTAGGCGGCATCGACAAAACGATACGGCAGGTGTTCATCGCGCCCCAGGGGGATGCCCAGGCGGCGGGTTTGCACGATCTGCTCGGGCTGGACGCCTACGTCGTCGACAAAGAAACGTTGCGGGTCGAACCGTCGGGCGTCCCACTCCGGCACTTTCAGGCCAAGGGCTTTGCACAACAGCGTCTGCCCGCCGCAGAGTTTTTTCAGGGAGCGCGGGCGGCTTTGTGCATCCGGGCTGTTTGCGTGCATGCGGGCCAGGCTGGCCGCTCCCGATTGTGCGTCCAGCCAGGGATAGGCCGCTTTGATCAGCACGGAATTGCCGGGGCCCTGGGCGCTGAAGTTGAGCGAGTCCCCGCCGCGGGCGTAGTACATGTAGATGTGTCCGCCGTCGAGAAACAGGGCCTTGCGCTTTTCGGTGTAGCCCAGCGAGGCATGGCTGCCTTTCTCGTCGCGGTAGTAGGCTTCGGTCTCGATGATCCGTGCGCTCAACCAGAGGTCGCCCTGGCGGTGACGCAGCACCTTGGCCAGCAACTCGCGGGCGACCAGTTGCGCGTCGCGGTCGAAAAAGGCGTCGTTGAGCGGTCGGGCGCCCGGCCAGGGCAACTCGGGGGAAGATGGGTCGTGCATGCGCCTTCACAGGTTGTGCCGGAAAGTGCGCGAATCATAGCAACAAGATTCTTAAGCACAGCTTAAAAAGGGCGGATTAAAGCGGTGCTCACGGCGCGGCACGCTGGTGATGCATCTGGCTGTTTACCATCCGCCGGGCACTGCTGGGCGTGAGGCCGCGCGACCGGTATACTCAGCGACTTTTTCCAGCCGCCAGACCCCGCTGCCATGACTGAGTCCGTGCTCGACTATATGACCCGCCTGGGACAGGCCGCCCGCCAGGCTTCCCGCGTGATCGCCCGCGCCAGCAGCGGGCAGAAGAACCGTGCCTTGCTGGCTGCTGCCGCTGCTCTGGATGCTGCCCGCAGCGAGCTGGGCGCGGCCAACGAACTGGATCTGGCCGCTGGCCGCGCCAATGGCCTGGAGCCGGCATTGCTTGATCGCCTGGCGCTGACGCCCGCGCGGATCGACGGCATGATCGAGGGATTGCGCCAGGTTGCGGGCTTGCCCGATCCGGTTGGCGCGATGCGCGACATGAGTTTTCGGCCGTCGGGTATTCAGGTCGGCAAGATGCGCGTGCCCCTGGGCGTCATCGGCATCATCTACGAGTCGCGGCCGAACGTGACCATTGATGCCGCCAGTCTGTGCCTGAAGTCGGGCAACGCTACCATCCTGCGCGGCGGCTCCGAAGCCATTCATTCCAACCAGGCGATTGCCGCCTGTATCCAGCGTGGCCTGGCTGAAGCCGGCTTGCCCGCTGCGGTCGTGCAGGTGGTGGAGACCACCGACCGCGCGGCCGTTGGCGCCTTGATCAGCATGCCGGACTTCGTCGACGTGATAGTGCCGCGCGGTGGCAAGGGTCTGATCGAACGCATCAGCCGCGACGCGCGGGTGCCGGTGATCAAGCACCTGGACGGCATCTGCCACGTTTATGTCGATGCCCATGCGGACCTGGACAAGGCGCGCAGCATCGCCTTCAACGCCAAGACCTACCGCTACGGCATCTGCGGCGCGATGGAGACCCTGCTGGTCGATCAGGCGATAGCCGCCGAGTTTCTGCCCGCCATGGCCGCACAGCTGCGCGAGAAAGGCGTCGAGCTGCGCGGTTGCGAGCGTACCCGCGCGATCATCGACGCGGCGCCGGCGAGTGAAGAGGACTGGCACACCGAGTACCTGGCGGCGATTCTGTCGATCCGGGTAGTCGACGGGCTGGATCAGGCCATCGAACACATCAACCACTACGGCTCCCACCACACCGACTCGATCGTCACCGAGCACCAGGGGCAGGCCCGGCGTTTTCTCGCCGAGGTCGATTCCAGCTCGGTGATGCTCAACGCCCCGACCTGCTTTGCCGACGGTTTCGAGTATGGCCTGGGCGCCGAGATCGGCATTTCCACCGACAAGCTGCACGCCCGTGGGCCGGTTGGCCTGGAAGGGCTGACCTGCGAGAAATATGTGGTGATCGGCGACGGTCAACTGCGCGGGCAGAATGGCTAAGCGCATCGGCATATTGGGCGGGACCTTCGACCCGGTGCACATCGGTCATTTGCGCAGCGCCCTGGAAGTCGCCGAATTCATGCTGCTCGACGAAGTGCGCCTGATTCCCAACGCGCGCCCGCCCCATCGCAGCGCCCCGCAGGTCAGCGCGGCCGATCGCCTGGCGATGGTCGAGCAGGCGGTCACCGGTGTGTCGTTGTTGCGCCTGGATGACCGCGAACTGCAGCGCGACATGCCGTCCTACAGCATCGACACCCTGGAGTCGCTGCGCGGCGAGTTGGCCGATGACGATCAGCTGTTTCTGCTGCTGGGTTGGGATGCCTTTTGTGGGTTGCCGAGCTGGCATCGTTGGGAAGAGTTGCTGCGCCATAGCCATATCCTGGTGCTGCAGCGTCCCGATGCGGACAGCGAAGCGCCGGAGGCGCTGCGCAACCTGCTAGCGGCACGTACGGTGAGTGACCCCTTGGCGCTGGAAGGGCCAGGTGGGCAGATTTCCTTTATCTGGCAGACGCCCCTGGCGGTTTCTGCCACCCAGATCCGCGCATTGCTGGCGCGCGGAAAGTCGGTGCGCTTTCTGGTGCCCGACGCGGTCCTGGCCTATATCAATGCGCACGGGCTGTACCGTGCGTCGAACTGAACACGAGGCAAACGAGTTACTTATGACAAACGCAAAAATGCTCAGCGAAGACCTGGTCAAATTGGCCACCGCTGCCCTGGAAGAGATCAAGGCGCAGGACATCACCACCATTGATGTGCGCGGCAAGACCAGCATCACCGACTTCATGCTGATCGCCAGTGGCACCTCCAGCCGTCACGTCAAGTCGCTGGTCGACAACGTGCTGGAGAAGGTCAAGGAGCAGGGCGTGCGCCCGATCGGTACCGAAGGCATGGACACCGGCGAGTGGGCACTGCTTGATCTCGGCGACATCGTTGTGCACGTGATGCTGCCGACCGCACGCCAGTTCTATGACCTTGAGCGGCTGTGGCAGGGCGCCGAGCAATCGCGCGCGCAGTTCAGTTCGGAACCGGGCCCGGAGCAGGCTTAAGGGCTGCAGCGGTGCGTATCCGACTGATCGCCGTGGGCTCGCGGATGCCGCGTTGGGTGGAAGATGGCTGGCAGGAATATGCCAAGCGCATGCCGCCCGAGCTGGCGCTGGAACTGGTGGAAATCCCATTGACGACTCGCGGCAAGAACGCCGACGTGACGCGGATGATCCGTCAGGAAGGCGAAGCCATGCTGGCAAAGGTTCAGCCGGGCGAGCGCATCGTCACCCTGGAAGTGCAGGGGCGGCCCTGGAGCACCGAACAGCTGGCCGCAGAGCTGGAAAAGTGGCGCCTGGATGCGCGTACCGTCAACCTCATGGTCGGCGGCCCGGAAGGTCTGGCGCCGGAGGTGCAAGCACGCAGCGAACAGCGCTGGTCGTTGTCGCCATTGACCTTGCCGCACCCGCTGGTGCGGATCGTGATCGGCGAACAGATGTACCGGGCCTGGACGGTGTTGTCCGGTCACCCGTACCACAAATAATCAGCAGATAATCAGCAGTAGCCGATGCCTCAGCCCATACGCCTGAAAGACCACGAGAAGGACGCCCGCTTGATTCGCAAGCGCGTGGTGTTCGGCGCGTTGCTGTTCATGCTGCTGACCGGCGTGCTGGTGGCGCGGATGTACTACCTGCAGGTGGTGCAGTACGAATATCACTCGACGCTTTCGGAAAACAACCGCGTCCATATTCAGCCGATTCCGCCCAACCGCGGGCTGATCTTCGACCGCAACGGCGTGATCATTGCCGACAACCGGCCAAGCTTTAGCCTGACGCTGACGCGCGAGCGCGCGGGTGAGTGGCGCGAGGTGCTGGATGTGATCGTCGAGGTGCTCGAACTGAGCGCCGATGACCGTGCCCTGTTCGAAAAGCGCGTGCGTCAGGGACGGCGGCCATTCGAGCCGGTGCCGGTGCTGTTCGAACTCAGCGAAGAGCAAATTGCGCGCATCGCCATCAATCAGTTCCGTCTGCCCGGTGTCGAGGTGGTCGCGCAACTGGTGCGGCATTACCCGCTCGGCGAGCATTTCGCCCACTCGGTGGGCTATGTCGGGCGGATCAACGAGAAGGAACTGACCAAGCTCGACCCCGTGGCCTACAGCGGTACCCACCATATCGGCAAGACCGGCATCGAGCGTTTCTACGAAGACCAGCTGCACGGCGAAGTGGGCTACGAGGAAGTGGAGACCAATGCCCGCGGCCGGGTGTTGCGCGTGCTCAAGCGCACCGACCCGCTGCCGGGCAAGGACATCGTGCTGACCCTCGACGTGCGCCTGCAAAAGGCCGCCGAGGAAGCGCTGGGCGGCCGTCGCGGCGCACTGGTAGCGATTCAGCCGAGCACCGGCGAAGTGTTGGCGATGGTCAGTCAGCCGAGCTTCGACCCCAACCCGTTCGTGACCGGTATCGGCTTTGAGGCCTACGCAGCGCTGCGCGACTCCATCGACCGACCGTTGTACAACCGCATACTGCGTGGCCTGTATCCGCCGGGTTCGACCATCAAACCGATGATGGCCGTGGCGGGGTTGGATGCCGGGGTGATCACGCCCACGTCGCGGGTCTTTGACCCGGGCTTCTATCAACTGGCCAACCACAGCCACAAGTACCGCAACTGGAACCGCAGCGGGGACGGCTGGGTCAGCCTGGAGCTGGCGATTGCGCGTTCCAACGACACCTATTTCTACGACCTTGCGCACAAGCTCGGCATCGACCGCATGCACCAGTACATGACCGCGTTCGGCCTTGGCCAACGCGTATCGCTGGACATGTTCGAGGAAACCGCAGGGCTCATGCCATCGCGGGACTGGAAGCGCGCGCGCTATCGCCAGGCCTGGTACCCGGGGGAAACCGTGATCCTTGGCATCGGACAGGGCTACATGCAAACCACCCCGCTGCAGCTGGCCCAGGCCACTGCGCTGATGGCCAGCGAAGGCAAGTGGATTCGCCCGCACCTGGCGAAAAGCATCGAAGGCCGCAAGCCGGTGGACAGCGACCCGCCGGCCGACATCGTGTTGCGCGATCCGGCGTTCTGGGATCATGCCCGTCGCGGCATGGAAGAAGTCATGCACGGTGCGCGCGGCACCGCGCGCAAGGTCGGCGACACCGCGGCGTATCGGATTGCCGGTAAAAGCGGCACGGCGCAGGTGGTGGCGATCAAGCAGGGCGAAAAGTACGACCGCAGCAAGGTGCAGGAGCGCCATCGCGACCATGCGTTGTTCGTGGCCTTTGCGCCCGCGGAAAACCCCCAGATCGCCGTCGCGGTGATGGTGGAAAACGGCGAATCCGGCTCGGGCGTGGCCGCGCCGGTGGTCAAGCAGGTCATGGATGCCTGGCTGCTCGATGAAAATGGCCAGTTGAAGGCCGAGTTCGCGCCGCCCGTCAGTACAGAGGTCAGCTTAGGTGAACAGTAATTTCGACCGTAACCTGTCGACCGACGATTTGCTCAAGCGGCGCTCGACGCTGCTGCAGCGGGTGCATATCGATGGCATTCTGCTGGTGCTGTTGTTGGTGTTGGCCGCCGGTAGCCTGTTCATCCTGTATTCGGCCAGCGGCAAGAACATCGACTTGCTGACCAAGCAAGCCAGCTCGTTCGCCATCGGCATGGTCGGCATGCTGGTCATTGCCCAGTTCGACCCGCGCTTCATGGCGCGCTGGGTGCCGCTGGGTTACCTGGGCGGCGTCGCCTTGCTGATCGTGGTGGACGTCATGGGCCACAACGCGATGGGCGCCACCCGCTGGATCAACATTCCGGGGGTGATTCGCTTCCAGCCTTCAGAATTTATGAAGATCCTCATGCCGGCGACCATCGCCTGGTACCTGTCCAAACGCAGCCTGCCGCCGCGCTTCAAACATGTGTGCGTCAGCATGGCGCTGATCATAGTGCCGTTCGCGCTGATTCTGGTGCAGCCTGACCTGGGTACCTCGCTGCTGATCATCACCTCCGGTGCCTTCGTGCTGTTCATCGCCGGCCTGCAGTGGCGCTGGATTCTCGGGGCGATCGCCGCGGTGGTGCCCGTGGCGGTCGGCATGTGGTTTTTCGTCATGCACCAGTATCAGAAGCAGCGCGTGCTGACGTTCCTCAACCCGGAAAGCGATCCGCTCGGCAGCGGCTGGAATATCATCCAATCGAAAGCAGCCATTGGCTCGGGCGGCGTGTTCGGCAAAGGGTGGTTGCTCGGCACCCAGTCGCACCTGGATTTTTTGCCGGAAAGCCACACGGACTTTATCATCGCGGTGCTGGCCGAAGAGTTCGGTCTGGTGGGCGTCTGTTTGTTACTGCTGGTTTACCTGCTGTTGATCGCACGCGGTTTGGTGATTACCGTGCAAGCGCAGACGCTGTTCGGTAAGCTTCTCGCCGGCGCGCTCACCATGACGTTCTTCGTCTACGTCTTCGTCAATATCGGCATGGTCAGTGGGCTGTTGCCGGTGGTGGGAGTCCCACTGCCGTTCATCAGCTATGGCGGTACGTCGCTGATCACGCTGCTCGCAGGGTTTGGCATTTTGATGTCGATCCACACGCATCGGAAGTGGATGACACAGGGTTAATTGGGTTATGAATTCAATGCAGGTATTGCGTGGCTGGGCCGCTCGACAAGCATCTTGGCTAGGTCTGGCCAGCGTTTTCGCCGCGGTCCAACCGGCGCTCGCGGCCGATTACGACCAGGCTCCACAGGTAGCGGAATTTATCGCTGAAATGACCCGCGACTACGGCTTTGCCAGTGAACAGCTGGTCGACGTCTTCGCCCAGGCCGAACGCAAGCAAGCCATCCTCGACGCGATTTCCCGCCCCGCCGAGAAGGTCAAGCAATGGAAGGACTATCGGCCGATCTTCATCACCGATGCGCGCGTCGCCGGTGGGGTCAAGTTCTGGCAGGAGCATGAGGCCGCATTGGCCCGCGCCGAAGCCGAATACGGTGTGCCGCCGCAGGTCATAGTCGCGATCATCGGCGTGGAAACCTCCTATGGCGGCAATACCGGCAGCTACCGGGTGGTCGATGCCCTGTCGACCCTGGCGTTCGATTACCCGCCACGCGCGCCATTCTTTCGCAAGGAGCTGCGCGAGTTTCTGATGCTGGCCCGCGAAGAGCAGGTCGATCCGCTTACCCTGAAGGGCTCCTATGCCGGCGCCATGGGCTTGCCGCAGTTCATGCCGAGCAGCTTTCGCGCCTACGCCGTGGATTTCGACGGCGACGGCCACATCAACATCTGGACCAATCCGGTGGATGCCATCGGCAGTGTCGCCAGTTACTTCAAGCGTCATGGCTGGCAGCCCGGCGAGCCGGTGGTCAGCTCCGCCAACGTAACCGGCGCACAGGCCGAGCAGGGCCTCACCGTTGGGCTCGACCCGGTCAAGAATGTCGGTGAGCTGCGCAGCCTGGGCTGGGTCAGCAACGATCCGCTGCGTGAAGACCTGCCCGTCACGGCGTTTCGTCTCGAAGGTGCCGAAGGCCGCGAACATTGGCTAGGCTTACCGAACTTCTTTGTCATCACCCGCTACAACCGCAGCGTGATGTACGCCATGGCCGTCAACCAACTGGCCGAGCTGCTGGTCGATGCGCGAGGTACTCTTTGATGCCTGGTTTGCCGTTCAAACTCGCCGCCTGTGGCGCCCTGGCCTTGGTGCTTGCCAGTTGCTCGTCGACGCGCGCGCCGCAGCCCGTCGCACCCGTGCAGGCGGGCGGCGCGATTTCCGGGCCAGGCGATTTCAATCGGCCGCACCGCGACGGCGCGCCCTGGTGGGACGTCGATGTCTCGCGTATTCCGGACGCTGTGCCGATGCCGCATTACGGGAAGGTCAAGGCCAGCCCCTACACCGTGTTTGGCAAGCAGTATTACCCGATCCCGGATGCTCGCCGTTACCAGGCGGTCGGTCCGGCGTCCTGGTATGGCACCAAGTTCCATGGCCAGGCGACCGCCAACGGCGAGACCTATGACCTCTACGGCATGACGGCGGCACACAAGACCTTGCCGCTGCCGAGCTACGTCAAGGTGACCAACCTTGAAAATGGCAAGAGTGCGATCCTGCGGGTCAACGACCGTGGCCCGTTCTATTCCAACCGGATCATCGACCTGTCCTTCGCCGCAGCGAAGAAACTCGGCTATGCCGAAAGCGGCACGGCGCGGGTCAAGGTAGAAGGCATCGACCCGCACGAGTGGTGGGCACAGCAGGGCCGTCCGGTGCCGATGGTGCTGGCCGCCCCGCAGCAAGTCGCGCAGGTGAAAGCCGAGCCGGCACCCGCGGCCCAGCCGTTCGAGCAATACTCACCGCCCCCGAAGCAGCATGCCGCCGCGGTGGTGCCCGTGCAGATCGACGCAAAAAAAAACGATTCAATCGGAGCCTCTGGCCTGTATCTCCAAGTGGGAGCCTTCGCCAATCCGGACGCTGCGGAGCTGCTCAAGGCCAAGCTGAGCGAGTCGGTAACTGCGCCGGTGTTCATCAGCTCAGTGATACGCGACCAGCAAATCCTGCACCGGGTTCGCCTGGGACCGCTGGGCAGCCGAACCGAGGCTGAGCAGTTGCGCGACAGCCTGCGCGTGGCCAACCTCGGCCAATCGACCGTGGTAAGTGCCGACTGACCGGCACTTCTCGGCGTGCCACATGACTAAGCACCAACCGTAGCCGGCGTAGGGTTCGCTGCTCGGCACCTGACTTGCCCTCCGGGGCCTGTTGATCACCCAACCATTCAGAGAGACGGATGAATATCACCAGTTTTGCGCAACGCGTTTTCCTTTCGCTTTTCCTGCTCAACGCACCGGTCGTCCTGGCCAATCAGCAAGCGATTCCTTCTGCACCGCAGTTGGCCGCCAAATCATACGTCTTGCTGGATGCCGCTACCGGCAAGGTGCTGGTGGAGAACAACGGTGACCAGCGCCTGCCGCCGGCCAGCCTGACCAAGCTGATGACCGCGTACATCGCCACCCTGGAAATTCGCAAGGGCAAGATCGGCGAGCAGGACCTGGTGCCGATCAGCGAGCACGCCTGGCGCACCGGTGGCGCCGCCTCCGGCGGCTCGACCATGTTCCTGCCGCTGAACAGTCAGGCCACCGTGGACGACCTGCTGCACGGTGTGATCATCCAGTCCGGCAACGACGCCAGCATCGCCCTGGCCGAGTACATCGCCGGCAGCGAAGATGCCTTCGCCGACATGATGAACGAAACCGCTGCGCGTCTGGGCATGAGCAATAGCCACTTCATGAACTCCACCGGTTTGCCGCATCCCGAGCACTACTCCAGCGCTCACGATATGGCCATCCTGGCTCGTGCGATCATCAACGAAGACCAGGAACACTATGCGATCTACGCGCAGAAGGAGTTCCTCTGGAACAACATCAAGCAGGGCAACCGCAACCTGCTGCTGTGGCGCGACAAGACCGTTGACGGCCTGAAGACCGGCCATACCGAAGAGGCGGGTTACTGCCTGGTCGCCTCGGCGGTACGTGACGGCGCACGGATGATCACTTCTGTATTCGGTACCGTCAGCGAGCAGGCCCGTGCTGCGGAGACCCAGAAGCTGTTGACCTATGGCTTCCGTTTCTTCGAAACCCGCACTTTCTACCAGCAGGGCCAGGAACTGGCTCAGGCGCAGGTGTGGAAAGGCACCGTAGCTCAGGTCAAGGCCGGTCTGGCCAAGGACCTGAGCCTGACCCTGCCGAAGGGCCAACTGGAAAAGCTGCAAGCGACGATGGTTCTCAACCCGCAGCTCACAGCTCCGATCGCTCAAGGTGATGTGATCGGCAAAGTTGAAGTGAAGCTGGCGGATGAGGTGGTGCACAGTGCCGACCTGATCGCCCTGGAAGCCGTCGAGGAAGGTAGTTTCTTCCGCCGGGTGTGGGACAGCATCCGCCTGTTCTTCTTCGGCTTGTTCAACTGATTTCGTGACAGGCACGCCTCTGCCGACCTGCAGGGGCGTGTTGTTGCCACGGCTTACGAGGCCGTTTTGCCATGAGTCAAACCGACGTCAATTCGCACAAGATCGAATTTCCCTGCGCCGACTACCCGATCAAGGTGGTCGGTGATAGCGGTGTCAATTACCGGGACACGGTGATCGAAATCCTCAGCAAATATGCCAAGGTCGATCTCACCACGCTGGCCGAGCGGCAGAGCCGCAATGGCAAGTACACCACCGTGCAGTTGCACATCGAGGCAACCGGTGAAGACCAGTTGCGCGATATCAACAGCGCCTTGCGCGCCACGGGCATCGTGCACATGGTGCTCTGATGGGCCTGCCGCTCGGTTTTCGCGAGCTGGGCCAGGTTGACTACGAGCCGACCTGGCACGCCATGCAGCGCTTTACCGATACGCGTGATGCGCAGACCGCTGACGAGATCTGGCTGCTCGAACACTCCCCCGTATTTACCCAGGGCCAGGCCGGCAAAGCCGAACACCTGTTGTTTCCCGGTGACATTCCGGTGGTGCAGGTCGACCGCGGCGGCCAGGTGACCTACCACGGTCCCGGCCAGTTGGTGGCCTACTTGCTGCTGGATGTTCGGCGTAGCGGCATCGGCGTGCGCGAGCTGGTCAGCCGAATCGAGCGCAGCCTGATCGACTTGCTTGCCAGCTACGGCGTCAGCGCCAATGCCAAGCCGGATGCCCCCGGGGTGTATGTGGATGGGGCGAAAATTGCCTCGCTGGGGTTACGTATTCGCAATGGCCGTTCTTTCCATGGCCTGGCGCTGAACGTGGACATGGACCTGCAGCCCTTCAAGCGCATCAACCCGTGCGGTTATGCCGGCATGGCAATGACCCAACTGGCCGATCAGGTGGGCGGTCAGATCGATATTTCCGAGGTCAGCGCGCGCCTGCGTGAACAGTTGGTAAAGCATCTCGACTATCCGCAGCAACAAACTCTGGCAGGCGCAATAGCCTGCTAGGCACGATGCCCGGGCATGGCATGGGCATGACACTGCTTGCTGCGGTCGCAGTGGGTAGGGTGCGCCGTGCGCACCACGTCAGCGGCAGCACCAATGTAGGTATTGGTGCCCACAGCGCACCCTACGAACTGCTAGGTCAACTGTGATCGGTAGTGTGCGCTGCGCGCATCAGAGGCCTATGGTGAGACCGATGTTGGAACTGGTGTTGGTGCGCATGGCGCACCCTACCAAGCTAGATCGGGCGGGCAGAAACAAAAGTGCCTGACCTGACCTCAGCGTAGGTCAGGAATAGGCGCCGTACGGCCCGATCAATTCAGATTGAGGGTCGGAATCAGGTTGTTATCGAGCTGTTGACCCGGCACCGGTACGGGAGCGGCCAGGCCCAGGTTGTTTTTCTCGAACACCCGGTCGGCGCGATAGCTGGAACGTACCAGCGGGCCGGCAGCGACTTCCATAAAGCCCTTCTCCAGGCCGATCTCGCGGAAGCGATTGAACTCGTCCGGGCTGACCCAGCGCTTGACTGCCAGATGGTTGCGAGTGGGCTGCAGATACTGACCGAGGGTGAGGATGTCCACGCCGATGGCGCGCAGGTCATCCATGGTCTGCAGCACTTCCTCATCGGTTTCGCCCAGGCCCAGCATCAGGCTGGTCTTGGTCAACACGTCGGGACGATGGCGCTTGGCGTGCTCCAGCGCGCGCAGGGTCTTCTCGTAGCCGGCACGTGGGTCGCGCACCTCGTGGGTCAAGCGCTTGACCGTCTCGACGTTCTGCGCGAACACCTCAAGGCCGGAGTCCACCACACGCTCGATGGCCTGCAGGTCGCCGTCGAAGTCCGGGGTCAGGGCTTCCACCACCACCTGCGGTGTATTTTCCTTAATGGCGCGCACGCATGCGGCGTAGTGTGCGGCGCCGCCGTCGTCCAGGTCGTCGCGGTCAACCGAGGTCAGGACGATATAGCGCAGCGCCATCAGCTCTACCGACTTGGCGGTGTTCTGCGGCTCTTCCAGGTCCAGCCAGCCGTTGGGGTTGCCGGTGTCCACGGCGCAGAAGCGGCAGGCACGGGTGCACACCGAGCCCATCAGCATGATGGTGGCGGTGCCGTTGGACCAGCATTCGCCCATGTTCGGGCAGTGGGATTCCTGGCACACGGTGCTCAGGCGGTGTTCGCTGACGTTGCGCTTGACCGCTTCGAAGCGGCTGCCGCCGGGCGCCTTGACCCGCAGCCATTTTGGCTTGGGTTCGAACACCTGGGGTTCGCTCGAGGCGCGGCGCTTCTGCCCATCCTTGATCGCGGTGATGCCCTGGGTGGTGCGGAATTTTTCGCCGCTGGCAACGGTTTTAGGCAGGGAGGTATCGGACATCGGCAATCTAGGCTCCGTGGACGAGGCGGCTTGTGGCCGCCGCGCAGTCTACCACAGAGAACCTGACCGTTCAGTCCGTCAAGCACTGCCAGGGCAGGCGCATCTTGCCTGATGCGCCTGCGTCGTCAGTTCCTGAGTTGCTTCAGCAGCTCATGGCTGGGATAGCCGTCGGCCGGATGCCCCAGGCTTTGCTGGAAGGCGCGAACCGCCTTGCGCGTATTGGCGCCGATGATGCCGTCGGCCGGGCCGGGCTCGTAGCCTTTGGCGGAGAGCCGTTCCTGCAGCTCGATGCGCTCGCTGCGACCCAGCTGGCGGTCGTTGCGTGGCCACGCGGCCTGTACGCCTGGGTTGCCGTCCAGCGCATCGCTGAGCAGGCCGATGGCCAGTGCATAGGCGGTGGAGTTGTTGTACTTGAGGATGCTGCGGAAGTTGTTTAGCAGCAGGAAGGCCGGGCCGCGGTGGCCAGCAGGTAGAAACAGCGTGGCCAGGCTTTGCTCACTGGCATCGATGGCTCGGACCGGATTGACCCCGAGACTGCGCCACTGCGCCAGGCTGCGACGCACTTCAGGATCGGCCAGGGCGTAATCGAAACCTTGCGGCAGGTTCACTTCAAAGCCCCAGGGTTGGCCATTTTCCCAACCCGAGGCTTGCAGATAATGAGCGGCAGATGCGAGGGCGTCGGGTGTGGAACTCCACAGATCGCGGCGGCCGTCGCCATCAAAATCGACGGCATGCTGATTGAAGGTGGTCGGCATGAACTGGGTCTGCCCCATGGCGCCCGCCCATGAGCCGATCAGCCCCTGTGCCGGGCCGTCGCCGGCTTGCAGGATCTGCAGTGCAGCCAGCAACTGGCTGCGCCAGAACACCTGGCGGCGGCCGTCGTAGGCGAGGGTGGCCAGGGAGCGGATGACGTTGTGACTGCCAATGTTGCTGCCGTAATTGCTTTCCATGCCCCAGATGGCGATCAGCACTTCATGGTCTACGGCGTAGGCGCTGCGAATGGCTTTCAGGGTCGGCCGATGCTGCGCCTTGAGCAGGCGGCCCTGGGCGATGCGCGAAACGGAAACGGCGCCATCGATGTATTCCCACACCGGGCGGCTGAATTCGGGCTGGCTGTTGTCCGCCTTGATCACGTTCGGGTCCAGGCTGATGTCGGCGAAAGTGCGGTCGAACAGGTCGGCATCAATGCCAGCGGCGATCGCGTCGCTGCGCAACAGGGTGCGCCAGTCGGCGAAGCTGAGCTTGACCTCCGGGGCGATCATGGCGGGTTGTGGCGCCGTGATTTCTGCTGGGGCAGGCGCTGCGGGGGGAGTGGTCAATGATTGCGCGGGCGCTTCGGCGCAGGCAGTCAGGAGGAGGCAGAAACAGGACGTGGCGAAGTGGGTCAGGCCACGAAGAAGCAAGCTGGGCATGGTGATCTCAACGCATTTTTGCAGGCCGCCACCTTAGCACGGATGAGGCTTTAAGCGGGCTACGCGACGTTTTTAGGCGGCCATAACGACCGAAGCCTCCCAGTTTTGCTGGGAGGCTTCGCGGCGGTAACTGCCTTTGCCTTTGCTGGGCTTTTCCTGACGGCAGCGGAACAGCGGCTGGGCGACCAGGGATTTGGCCTTGTTGGGGCCTTGCTTGCGGCTTTTCGCCATGGTGTTTTCCTCATGCGCAGCTTGCGGTTTGCGAGCGGGCGAATGATGGTCTTCAGCATCGATAAAGTCCAGCGGCTGCCTGGTTGGCAAGCGTGGTCTACAGATCGGATGCGCCGGAGAGGGCCAGGCGTTGGCCACAGACGCTCAAGGTCAGCAGACTCAGACCTATCCAGGGGTCGCCCGCTGCTTGGCCTTTGATCTGTGCATCGATGCGTTGCGCGTCTTGCAGCAGCAATGCCCAACGCGCGGCGGGGTAGCGTTGCAAGGCCTTGCTGACCAGAGGCCGGCGCTTGTCCCAGATCGGCGGCCGAGCGCTGCTGAAAGCCTTTTCCAGCGGGACACCCTGCGCGTACTGCTGGGCGATGCTGGCGAGCTGGCGAACCTCGCGGGCCAGTGCCCAGAGGATTACCGGCGGTTCCACGCCTTCACCGCGCAGCCCTTCGAGGATGCGCTGGCTGTGTGCTGCCTCGCCGTTAAGCGCGGCATCGATAAGGCCGAACACGTCGAAGCGGGCGCTATCGGCAACGGCCGCATGCACTGTATCGGCGTCGACGCTGCCGTTTTCAGCCAGCAGTTTGAGCTTTTCGATTTCCTGGGCCGCGGCGAGCAGGTTGCCCTCGACGCGCACCGCGATCATCTCCACCGCTTCCTGGCTGGCGCTGAGCCCGGCCTGGGCCATGCGCTGGCGGATCCATTGGGGCAACTGATGGGCGTCCACCGGCCAGATCTGAATGAACTGAGTCTGCGCGCCGTCGACCAGGGCCTTGCCCCATTTGGTCTTCTGCGCGCTGCCGTCAAGCTTGGGTACGCTGATCAGCAGAACGGTGTCTTCCGGAGGTCGGGCGACGTATTCGAGCAAGGCCGCAGTGCCTTTATCGCCGGGCTTGCCGGATGGCAGACGCAGCTCAAGCAGGCGCTTGTCGGCGAACAGCGACATGCTGGCGCCGGCCTGCAGCAGATTGCCCCAGTCGAAACTGGTGTCGGCATTGAATACCTGGCGTTCGCTGAAGCCCTGGGCGCGGGTCGCCGCGCGAATCGCATCGCAGGCTTCCTGGCAGAGTAGCGCTTCGTCACCGCTGACCACATACACGGGCGCAAGGCTGCCCTGCAGGTGTTTGCCGAGCTGGTTGGCGTTGAGCTTCATCGAGAGCCAGAACTGGGCCGCTTGCACGGCCCAGCGCGGTTACGGGGCGGGAACGGACAGTTGCAGCGGCGACTGTTGCGGCTGCGCTTCTTCGCGTTGACGGGCTGCTTCGATGGCATCAGCTTCCGCCTGTGCCTTGGCTTCTGCCGTCTGTTGCAGCTGCTCCAGGCGCTCGGGGGTGACCTGGCTGAGGCGCAGCATCAGTTGCTGAATCAGCTCGCGGCGCATTTCCTGGCGCACCTGGGCGGTTTCCTGGTCCGTACCGATCAGGTTGTTGTCGTCTACCACGGAAACGCTCTGCACTTCCAGCTGATCGCTGAGCAGCAGCAGGTTCTTCGCGCCGCGAATTTCGTAATCGAGGGTGGTGGTCAATTCCTGTTCGACGCTGCGCCCCGAACTGGTGTAGCTGGCCGTGCGACTATCTTCGCGCTCGTTGCTCAGCACCAGGCCGTACGGCGCGCCGGTGTAAACCCGCACCTCGTTGTTTTCCAGCGCCTGGCGCACGCTCTTGACCGTTTCGCCGTAGGCGTTGCGCGCGCTGACATCGAGTTCCTTGAGGGCGAACTGGGTTTCGCCAGTGCCGCGCAGCTGAAAGCCGCAGGCGCTGAGCAGCGTAGCCAGGCCGATTACCAGCAGATTCCGTTTGATCATCTTGTTATCCCCTTGGCGAGTCTTGCGGCGCGCCGCTATGCCGGCGCGCCGAGCTTAATCAGTTGGCGACGATATTAACCAGCTTGCCAGGCACCACAATCACTTTGCGGATGCTCAGGCCTTCGGTGAAGCGCAGCACGTTCTCGTTGACCCGTGCCGCCGCCTCGATCTCTTCACGGCTGGCGCTGGCGGCGACTTCGATCTGTCCGCGCAGCTTGCCGTTGACCTGGATCACCAGTTGCAGGCTGTCCTGTATCAGCGCGGTTTCATCCACACGAGGCCATTGGGCGTCGATGATCGCGCCCTCGTGACCCAGCTCCAGCCACAGTTGGTGGCTGATATGCGGAGTGATAGGCGCGAGCAGCAGGGCCACGGTTTCCAGGCCTTCCTGCAGCAGGGCGCGATCCTGATCGGTGCCTTGCGCGGCCTTTTCCAGCACGTTCATCAGCGTCATCACCTGGGCGATGGCGGTGTTGAACTTGTGGTGCTGGCCTATATCGACGCTGGCCTGCTTGATCGCCAGGTGGATGGCGCGGCGTACGGCTTTCTGTTCGTCGCTCAGGCTGCTGGTGTCCAGCGCGCTCGGCAAACCCTGGCTGACATGGCTCTGGGCCAGGCGCCAGACGCGGCGCAGGAAGCGGTTGCCGCCTTCGACGCCGGAGTCCGACCATTCCAGGCTCATGTCCGGCGGTGAGGCGAACATCATGAACAGGCGGCAGGTATCCGCGCCATAGGCATCGATCATCGCTTGCGGGTCGACGCCATTGTTCTTCGACTTGGACATCTTCTCGGTGCCGCCGATTTCCACCGGCAGGCCGTCGCTTTTCAGCGTGGCAGCGAGCACCTTGCCCTTGCTGTCGCGCTCGATTTCCACATCCGCCGGGTTGAACCAGTCCTTGCCGCCGTTTTCCAGCACGCGGTAATAGGTGTCGGCCACCACCATGCCCTGGGTCAACAGGTTCTTGAACGGCTCGTCGGAGGACAACAGGCCCTCGTCGCGCATCAACTTGTGGAAGAAGCGCGCATACAGCAGGTGCAGGATCGCGTGTTCGATACCGCCAATGTACTGATCCACCGACAGCCAGTGGTTGGCCGCGGCCGGGTCGACCATGCCGCCGGAGTAGTGCGGCGAGGCGTAGCGGGCGAAGTACCAGGACGACTCGACGAAGGTGTCCATGGTGTCGGTTTCGCGCTTGGCCGGCGCGCCGCAGGTCGGGCAGCTGCATTCGTAGAATTCCGGCATGCGCGCCAAAGGCGAGCCGGCGCCGTCCGGCACCACGTCCTCAGGCAGTACTACCGGTAGTTGGTCTTCCGGCACCGGTACGTCGCCGCAGGTATCGCAGTGGATGATGGGGATCGGGCAGCCCCAGTAGCGCTGGCGGCTGATGCCCCAGTCGCGCAGGCGGAACTGGGTGCGCGACTTGCCCAGGCCTTTGTCCAGCAGGGCGACTTCGATGGCGTCGAACGCGCCTGCGAAATCCAGGCCGTCGAACTTGCCGGAGTTGATCAGTTGGCCATGCTCGCCGTAAGCGTCCTGCCAGGGCGCCGGGGTTTCGTCGCCGGCGCTGGTGCGCACGACAGGCTTGATCGGCAGCTGGTATTTGTTGGCGAACTCGAAATCGCGCTCGTCGTGGGCCGGTACGGCCATGACCGCGCCGTCGCCATAATGCATCAGCACGTAGTTGGCGACCCATACCGGCAGCTTTTCACCGGTCAGCGGGTGCTCGACCAGCATCGAGGTCGGCAGGCCTTTCTTTTCCTGGGTGGCGACGTCGGCTTCGGCGACGCTGCCGCTCTTGCATTCGTCGATGAACGCCTGCAGCTCGGCGTTGCCTTGCGCGGCAAGCGTGGCCAACGGGTGTTCGGCGGCGACCGCGACGTAGGTCGCACCCATCAGGGTATCCGGGCGAGTAGTGAAAACTTTCAGCGCACCGGCCTCGCCGATGCTGGCGACGTCATAAGGGAAGCTGACTTCCATGCCGCGGGATTTGCCGATCCAGTTGCGCTGCATGGTCTTGACCTGTTCCGGCCAGCCATCCAGATCGTCCAGGCTGCTCAAGAGCTCTTCCGCGTAGGCGGTGATCTTGAAGTAGTACATCGGGATTTCGCGCTTTTCGATCACTGCGCCAGAGCGCCAGCCGCGGCCGTCGATGACCTGCTCGTTGGCCAGCACGGTCTGATCGACCGGGTCCCAATTGACGGTGCCGTTCTTGCGGTAGATCACGCCTTTCTGGAACAGGCGAGTGAACAGCCATTGTTCCCAGCGGTAGTAGTCCGGCTTGCACGTGGTGACTTCGCGCGACCAGTCGACCGCCAGGCCCAGGCTTTTCAGCTGGTTCTTCATGTAGTCGATGTTTTCGTAGGTCCACTTCGCGGGTGCGACCTTGTTCTTCATCGCGGCGTTTTCCGCCGGCATGCCGAACGCATCCCAGCCCATCGGCTGCAGTACGTTCTTGCCCTGCATGCGCTGGTAGCGGGCGATCACGTCACCGATGGTGTAGTTGCGCACGTGACCCATGTGCAACTTGCCGCTCGGGTAGGGGAACATCGACAGGCAATAGAAGGTGTCCTTGCCGGGCTGCTCGCTCACAACAAAGGATTTCTGCGCGTCCCAGTGGGACTGCGCGGCGGCTTCGATTTCGCGTGGCTGATACTGTTCGTGCATGGCTACTTGCGCTGGGGGATGAGGGTTCACATCAACCGTGTTAAAGCTGTTGCACACGGCCGGTCGAGGAAACGCCGTAGCATACATGACCCCCCCTTATTGAGGGAAACCCTGTTGCGCCGACGAAGCGGCGCGGGCCCTGTGAAATCGCCGTCTGTCGCCAGGGGCCGCTGGTTGAAGGGCTGGCGCTAAGCTTGATTTACGGGGCGGATCCATCTGCTCCGTTGCGAGGTGGCTGCATGGGCGGTTCGCGGCAGAAAGACGGGACAGGCGGGCTCTATGAGCGGTTGTTGCAGCGTCTCGCGCAAGCGCTGGATGAGGCTGACAGCCTGAATCGTTTGTCCGCCGATGTCCCTCGCGAACTGGAGTTGCGCGACCTCTCTCCCGCGGAAGTCGAATTGATCCGCGCCTACCTGGATCGAGACCTGAACTGGCTGCGCGGCTGGCATGCCGCTGCCCAGGAGCTGGCGTTGCTTGAGCAGCGACCCGGCCGCGGCTTCAAGGCTGGGCGGGCGCCGGTCAAACATGGCGATCTCCCAGCGGGTAAAAGCAAACCGCTGCTGCGGCGACGTCTGCAATTGTGCTGCGCGCTCTGCAACACCCTGGCCGACTGGCAACCAGGCCGCGGCGTGCACGCATGCAAGGCGTGCGGCTCGCAGCTTTTCCGGGCGGCCAATCCCCGTTAGGCTTCGCGCACCTTTGGAGGTGCGCCCGATGCCTATCCGTTACATGCTCAAACAACTGCTGCTGCCGCCTGGCATTTTGCTGATTCTGCTGCTGCTCGCGTGGTGGCTGCGTCGGCGCTTTCCCCGGCTGGCGGCGAGCTGCTTCGCGTTGGGCCTGGGTGGCTTGTGGCTGACCAGCCTGCCAATCAGCGTGGAAACGGCGGCGCGCTGGCTGGAAACCGAGCCCGCACTCAGTCCGGCGCAATGGGCCGATCTGGCCAGGCAGGCGGACGTGATCGTGGTGCTTGGCGGTGGCCGCGAACAGGGCGACCCAGGCTGGGGTGGCGATCAACCGAGCTTGCAGGCGCTGGAACGGCTACGCTACGCGGCGCGCCTGGCCAAGGCCTCTGGCTTGCCGCTGATGACCGCTGGCGGCCTGCACTACGGCGAACCACCGAGCGAGGCCGCGCTGATGGCTGATGTATTGGCGCGCGATTACGGGCTTGAGGTGCGCTGGCAGGAGGCACGTAGCCGAACCACCTGGGAAAACGCGATCAACAGCGCCGAGATACTCCCCGGCGACAAGACCCGCGTGCTGCTGGTAACCCAGGCCTGGCATATGCCGAGGGCCCGCTGGAGCTACGAGCAGGCGGGGTTTCAGGTGTTGAGCGCCCCAATGGGTTTTCTTGGCGTCGCCAATGGCCGCCCTGCCGGCGGCTGGCTGCCGGAAAGCCAGGCGGTTTGGCAGAGCGGGCTATTGATCAACGAGGCCATCGGGCTGCTCGCTTACAAGCTGTTCTACCGCGGCAACTAAAGCGTCTTGGCCATGCGGTTAGCCAGTAACGCCCAGGCCAGCAGCAATGTGCAAAGCAGCATCAACGGCCATCCGCGCCATAGCAGGTAAGGTGTCAGGCCCTGCATCGGCACTACGTCGCCATAGAGCACGCCCTGCTCGAACTGCGGCAGTTGTTCGGTGATCCGGCCGTGGGGGTCGATCAGCACCGTCACTCCGTTATTGGTGGCGCGAATCATCCAGCGACCGGCTTCGAGCGCCCGCATCTGCGCCATCTGCAGGTGCTGCAGGGGGCCGATCGAGCGGCCAAACCAGGTGTCGTTGCTGATCGTTAGCAGCAACTGGCTTTGCGCAGCGAGCCCGGCGGCGAATTCCGGGTACACCACTTCGTAGCAGATATAGGCGGCAATCTGGTAACCCTTGGCCTGTAGCAGCGCCTGGTCGGCCGAGCCGCCGGCAAAGTCCGACATCGGCAGATCGAAGAAGGCGATCAGGCCGCGCAGTACCTCTTGCAACGGCACGTACTCACCGAACGGCACCAGCTTCTGCTTGAGGTAGTCGCCGCTGCCCTGGCCGACCACGCTGATGCCGTTGTAGTAGCGCTGCTCGCCGCGCTCGTTGCTCTGGCGAATCGGCACGCCGGTAATCAGCGCAGCATTTCGTTCGTTGGCGAAGCGGTTGACCATGCCCAGGTAGCCCTGAGCGCGGTCCTTGAGTACCGGAATCGCGGTTTCCGGCCAGACGATCAGGTCGGTCGGCTTGGCGCTGAAGGTCATGTCGCGGTACAGCGCGAGCTGCGCGTTGAGCTGGGCGGGGTCCCATTTCAGGTTCTGTTCGATATTGCCTTGTACCGCAGCAACCGACAGCGGCTCGCCGGCCGGCTCGGTCCAGGCATGGCCCTTGAGCGCCAGTCCGGCGAGCCAGGGCGCCAGCAGCAGAAACACGCCAAGTGCGGCAAAGCCTTTGTGGCTGCGCAGCCGCGTGACGTTGACCAGCAGTGCAGCGCTCAATGCCAGGACGAAGGACAGCAACCACATGCCGCCAATCGGCGCCAACCCGGCCAGCGGACCGTCGAGCTGGCTGTAACCGGCGTACAGCCAGGGGAAACCGGTGAGAAACCAACTGCGGAAAAGTTCCTGGGCCAGCCACAACGCGGCAAAGGCCAGTGCGTCCGCCAGCGGTGCTTCGGAGCGGCGCAGCCAGCGCGCCCACAGCCAGGCCGTCAGGGCGAACAACAGGCCCAGGCCTGCGACAAAGGCCAGCGTCAACAGGGCGGCCAGCGGTGGCGAAGCCGCGCCGTAATCGTGGATGCTCACATACACCCAGCTGGTGCCGGCGGCGAATGTGCCGAAGCCGTACCACCAGCCACGCCACAGCGCCTGACGCGCGGCGAGCTCGCGCAGGCCGAGGTAGAACAGGGCAATGGACAGCAGCATCAGCGGCCAGATATCGAACGGCGCCAGCGCCAGCGGCGTCAGGGCGCCAGCGAGCAGCGCGATCAGGTTACCGAGCCAGCCAGCGCGAGTTATCCAATGCATTGCGGGCAGATCCTAGAAATGAGGTGGTGCAAGGGTAGGGCGGATTGAGGCGGCGCAAAAGCCTGGATCGGCTTCCCGCGCTACGGACGCCAGTGGCTGACGTCCGGGCGACGGTTGGGTTTCAGCGCACCCGAGGCGTCAGGCGCAGCAGGTGAATACGGCGGCTGTCGGCGCTGATGACCCGGAAGCGGAACTCGCCGATTTCGGTTACTTCGTTGCGCTTGGGGAGATGGCCGAACGCGCTCATTACCAGGCCGCCGACGGTGTCGAATTCATCGTCGGAGAATTGCGTGTCGAAGGACTCGTTGAAGCTGCTGATCGGTGTCAGTGCCTTGACCAGGAAGTCGCCGCTGGGCAGCGGTTTGACGTAGCTGTCTTCTTCGACGTCGTGCTCGTCCTCGATATCGCCGACGATCTGCTCGAGCACGTCCTCGATGGTCACCAGGCCGGCGACGCCGCCGTATTCGTCGATTACCACGGCCATGTGGTTATGGTTGGCGCGGAACTCGCGCAGCAGCACGTTGAGGCGCTTGGATTCGGGTACGAAGGTGGCGGGACGCAGCAGGTCCTTGATGTTGAAGTTGGGCTGGTCGCCCTGCAGGATCAACGGCAGCAGATCCTTGGCCAGGAGGATGCCGATCACGTCATCCAGGCTTTCGCCGACCACCGGGTAGCGGGAGTGCGCGGCCTCGATGATCGAGGGGAGAAATTCTTTAGGCGTCTGGTTGGCCTTGATGCTCATCATCTGTGAGCGCGGCACCATGATGTCGCGTACCTGCAGGTCAGCGACCTGAATAGCGCCTTCGACGATGGCCAGCGCTTCGCTGTCGAGCAGCTTGTTCTGGTGCGCTTCACGCAGTACTTCCAGCAGTTCCTTGCGGTTTTTCGGCTCATGAGCAAAAGCCTGGGTCAGTCTGTTAAACCAGGACTTCTGCTCGTTGCTCGATCGGTCTTCGCTCATGGTGGTTACTCAGGAACCTTCTGTGTTGGCGGTGGCTGTCGGGTGGCGTGGATCACTAGTCGTGGTCGGTATACGGGTCGGGGTGACCCAGCTCTGCGAGCAAATCTCGTTCCAGCGCTTCCATCTCCTCGGCGTCCTCATCGTCGATGTGGTCGTAGCCGAGCAGGTGCAGGCAGCCGTGGATCACCATGTGAGCCCAGTGTGCCTGCGTAGTTTTGCCCTGTTCCAGGGCTTCGCGGTCAACCACGGGCACGCAGATCACCAAGTCGCCGAGCAGCGGGATATCGAGTAATTCGTCGGGCACGTCGGCCGGAAACGACAGCACATTGGTGGCGTAGTCGCGTTGGCGATAGGTGCGGTTGAGTTCGCGGCCTTCGTCTTCGTCGACCAGGCGGATGGTCAGTTCGGAGTCGGCACTGCGTTGGCGCAGCGCCAGCTCGCACCAAGTGCGAAACTGCGCCTCGCTCGGCAGGTTGGCGGCGTCGCTGGCCAGTTGCAGGTCCAGCTCAAGCATTGCCGTCTTCCTGGCCATCGACCAGTTTGCCGTGCTGGCGATCCTCGTAACGCTCGTAGGCTTCGACGATGCGCTGCACCAGTGGGTGGCGCACCACGTCCTTGGGCTTGAAGTGGGTAAAGCTGATGCCCGGAACGTCGCGCAGCACGTCGATCACGTGGGTCAGGCCGCTTTTGGTGCCGCGCGGCAGGTCGACCTGGGTGATGTCGCCGGTGATTACCGCGGTCGAGCCGAAGCCGATGCGGGTGAGGAACATCTTCATCTGTTCCAGCGTGGTGTTCTGGCTTTCGTCGAGAATGATGAAGCTGTTGTTCAGCGTGCGGCCGCGCATGTAGGCCAGCGGTGCAACCTCGATCACCTGTTTCTCGATCAGTTTGGCCACCACTTCGAAGCCGAGCATTTCGTAGAGCGCGTCGTACAGCGGGCGCAGATAGGGGTCGATCTTCTGCGACAGATCGCCGGGCAGGAAGCCCAGCTTTTCGCCAGCCTCGACCGCCGGACGCACCAAAAGGATGCGTCGGATCTGTTCGCGTTCCAGCGCGTCCACCGCGCAGGCGACTGCGAGATAAGTCTTGCCGGTACCGGCCGGGCCGACACCAAAGTTGATGTCGTGCTCGAGAATCGACTTCACGTAGCGCTGCTGGTTGACCCCGCGCGGGCGAATCATGCCTTTGCGGGTGCGCAAGGCCACGCTGGTTTCGGTCACCGGGCTGTTGAGCTCTTCGATGCCGGATTCCTGCAGGAACAGGTGGACCAGGTCGGGCGTCAGTTCGGTGCTGTTGCTCTCGCGATAAAGGCGACGCAGCAGTTGCTCGGCGGACGCGGTTTGCTCGGGTGCGCCGAGCAGTTCGAACTGGTTGCCGCGGTTGCGGATCTCGATGCCCAGGCGTCCTTCGATCAAGCGCAAATGCTCGTCGAGTTGGCCGCAGAGGTTGGCGAAGCGGCGCGCTTCAAAGGGTTCGAGGATGAAACGATGGGGTTCTATGGGCGCGTTCAAGGTCGTGTATTGGCCGCCAGTCGGCTGGGTAATGGATCGAAGAATAGCGCTAGCGGCCCGACGGTGGAAGCTCGGGCGCCGGCTTCTTCAATTTGGAGTCTGTTCCGTCAACAAGGTGCCACGTAAAGAATGCGGCATCGCTTCATCGATACGCACATCGACGAACTGGCCGATCAGGCGTGGATTGTCGCAGCGGAAGTTGACCACCCGGTTGCTTTCGGTACGACCCTGGAGCATGCCAGGGTCCTTCTTCGAGTAGTCGTTGACCAGGATGCGCTGAACGCTGCCAACCATGCGGCGGCTGTTTTCGAAGCCCTGCTGGTTGACGCGGTGCTGCAGGATCGCCAGGCGCTGCTTTTTCAGCTCGTCCGGCGTGTCGTCGGGCAGGTCGGCCGCTGGTGTGCCAGGGCGTGCGCTGTAGACGAAGGAGTAGCAGAAGTCGAAACCGACGTCCTCGACCAGCTTCATGGTCTGCTCGAAGTCCTTCTCGGTTTCACCCGGGAAGCCGATGATGAAGTCGGAGCTGATCAGGATGTCCGGGACCGCCGCCCGCAGCTTGCGGATGCGCGACTTGTATTCCAGGGCGGTGTGGTTGCGCTTCATCGCCGCGAGAATACGGTCGGAGCCTGACTGCACGGGCAGGTGCAGGTACTTCACCAGCTCGGGAATCTCCGCGTGGGCCTGGATCAGCGCATCGGAGAACTCCAGCGGATGGCTGGTGGTGTAACGAATGCGGTCGATGCCGTCGATGGCCGCCACGGCATACAGCAGTTCGGCGAAATCGGCGACCTGGCCATCGCGCGCGTCACCGCGATAGCCGTTGACGTTCTGGCCGAGCAGGGTGATTTCACGCACGCCGTGTTCGGCGAGGTGCAGCACTTCCGCGAGGACGTCTTCGAGCGGCCGGCTGACTTCCTCGCCACGGGTGTAGGGCACTACGCAGAACGTGCAGTACTTGCTGCAGCCTTCCATCACCGAGACATAGGCGCTGGGGCCGTCGACGCGGGGTTCCGGCAGGCGGTCGAATTTTTCGATCTCGGGAAACGAGATATCGACCTGGGCGACCTTGGTGGTGCGCGCCGCGTCGATCATTTCCGGCAGGCGGTGCAGCGTTTGCGGGCCGAATACCACGTCCACGTACGGCGCGCGGTCGCGGATGGCCGCACCTTCCTGGCTGGCGACGCAACCGCCGACGCCGATCACCAGGTCAGGGTTGGCCAGCTTGAGTTCACGCCAGCGGCCGAGCTGGGAAAAGACCTTGTCCTGGGCTCGTTCGCGTATCGAACAGGTATTGAGCAGGATGACGTCGGCGTCTTCCGCACGGGCGGTGACTTCCAGGGCTTGATGTTCGCCCAGCAGGTCGATCATGCGCGAGCTGTCGTACTCGTTCATCTGGCAACCGTGGGTTTCGATATAAAGCTTCTTGGTCATGCGTACTCAAAGGGCTGATTCGACGAACCGCGCATTATAGGGGCCAAGTGCCTGGCTTCCTAGGGCTTGTCGACGGAGGTCCGTTTGGCGCGGCGAGCGCTGGCGGAACTGGCATTGCCTGTCGCTATGCTATGATCCGCGCCCTTTCGCAAACCCAGAGTCCGAACTGCATAGCCATGAGCAAACGCGAGCCTATCTACAAGGTGATCTTCCTCAACCAGGGCCAGGTATTCGAGATGTATGCCAAGCAGATCTATCAAAGCGATCTGTGGGGCTTTCTCGAGGTCGAGGAGTTTGTCTTTGGCGAGCGCACGCAGGTGGTGGTCGACCCCAGTGAAGAGAAGCTGAAAGCGCAGTTCGACGGGGTGGTGCGCAGCTTCATTCCGATGCACGCCATCGTCCGGATCGATGAAGTGGAACGCCTGGGTACGCCGAAGATCAGTGAGGCCAAGGGTGGCGGTAACGTCATGCCGTTTCCGATGCCGATGCCCGACAAGTAACGGGCTTGGTCAGTTGGGCGTGCGGTGAGCCTGCGCTTGGCTCGGCGCTACGGCTGTGGCGAAAAGGGCAGCATGCCGTCGGCGGCCTGCAACTCCATCAGGTAGCTGCGGAAGATATCGCCGAGAACCTGAGCCGCGAGTTCGAATTCCTCACGCTGCATCTGTGCCGACACCATGTCGGCGCTGTCCATCGCCTCGTCCGAGCCATTCACGGCGGCCATCTTCAGCACGATATAGGCCTGCACGTTGTTCGCCGGCACGCCTTCGCCAAGGAAGAACATCATGCCCAGCCGGTATTGGGCGCGTGCGTGGCCTTGCAAGGATGCCTGCTCGAACCAGTCGAGTGCCTGCTGCAGATTCTGCTCGCCCTGTTTGCCTTGATAGAAGAATTCGCCAAGCTCGTATCCCGCTTGCAGGTCGCCTTTGCGTGCCGCCTGTTCGCAGGCGGCGATGGCGTCGGGAAGGTCTTCCGCTGAGGTATTCAGCGAGCAGCTGCCGGTCGCGGGGATCAGCAACGAGTTGCCACCCGCGAACGCGAGCGACGGAACAAGCATCAGGCAGCCCAGGATCAGGGCGCGGCCGGTGCGAATCATGAACTCATGTGCCTCTGCAGCTGGACGGACGGTTTTTCCGGCCGACGGAAGGGTCGGCGCGAGCATTATGAAATAAGCAGTGCAGTTGTTACAAAGTCTTTACCGGGTTTTCTGCTGCGGCAGTGCCCGGCAATGCCAGGATCAGCCAGGCCAGCAGCGGATAGGCCAGGGCCAGCAGGCCATGGAATAAGTCGATACGGCGTATGGAACCGAGCAAACCTTCGGTACCGACGGCCTGGCCCGCCAGCGCAAACAGCGTGATCGCTGCCAGCGCGGCGCACAGCGGCAGGCGCCGTGGCCATTGCACCGCGCCTGCGTAGAGAATCAGCAGCAGGGTCGTCAGGTCGAGCACCAGTTGATAGGTCTCCAGCTGATTCATCTGCCGGAACAGTTCGAAGAATGCACAGAGCCCCAGCAGTATCCGCCCCCAGTTCGGTCTGCTCCAGGCCCAGCCTCGGCTTAGCGCCAACGCAGCGGCGCCCAGCAGCGGCCAGGCCAGAAAGCGGCTCGCCTGGGTCAGCCACAGGTGAGCGGCCTGCCAGTCCGGGTCGACCCCATAACGCAGCGCGCCGACGGTTGCCGCCGCGGCGGGCAGCAGAAAGCCGAGCAGCGCGCAGAACAAGGCCGGCTGGTCGGCTGGCCCATAGCGTTTACGCGCTCTGCCGACATAGAACACACAGGCGAAGCACGCCAGCGTCAGTGCGCCGTCGCTGAGCGCGGTGCTGTATTGCATCAGGCTTTTTTCAGTTCGGCGAACGCGCGCTCGGCTGCTTCCAGGGTGATTGCAAGCTCGGCGTCGCCATGGGCGATGGAGGTGAAGCCGGCCTCGAAGGCACTGGGTGCCAGGTAAACGCCGCCGGCCAGCATCAGGTGGAAGAAGCGCTTGAAGCGCTCGGCATCGCTGGCCATGACGTCTTCAAAGGTGACGATATCGTCGGCGCCGCTGAAGTACAGGCCGAACATGCCGCCGGCCTGGGTGGTCACGAACGGCATGCCTGCAGCGTCAGCGCGGTCCTGCAAGCCCTGCAGCATGCGGCTGGTGTAATCGCTTAACTGCGCGTGAAACCCCGGACGGCTGATCAGCTTCAGTGTGGTCAGACCGGCGGCCATAGCCAGCGGATTGCCGGACAGCGTACCGGCCTGGTAGACCGGGCCGAGCGGAGCGATGCAGTGCATGATCTCGCGTTTGCCGCCGAAGCAGCCGACCGGCATGCCGCCGCCGATGATCTTGCCGAAGGTGGTCATGTCTGGCGTCACGCCGTAGTGGGCCTGGGCCCCGCCGAGCGCGACGCGGAAGCCGCTCATCACCTCATCGAAAATCAGCACCACGCCGTGCTTGTCGCACTGCTCGCGCAGGCCCTGGAGAAAGCCGGGCGCTGGCGGCACGCAGTTCATGTTGCCGGCCACCGGCTCGACAATGATGCAGGCGACGGTCTCGCCGGTATCGGCAAGCATCGCCTCGACGGCGGCGAGGTCGTTGAACGGCAGGGTCAGGGTGTGCTTGGCAAAGTCTGCCGGCACGCCCGCGGAGCTCGGCACGCCCTGGGTCAGCGCCCCGGAGCCGGCCTTGACCAACAGGCTGTCGGAGTGGCCGTGGTAGCAGCCTTCGAACTTGATGATGTTGTCGCGCCCGGTAAAGCCGCGCGCCAGGCGGATCGCGCTCATGGTTGCCTCGGTGCCGGAGCTGACCATGCGTACCATTTCCATCGACGGCACCATGGCGCAGACCAGGTCCGCCATTTCGGTTTCCATGGCGGTCGGCGCGCCGTAGGACAGCCCGTGTTCGAGCTGGCGGCGGACCGCGTCGAGCACGTCCGGGTGGCTGTGGCCGAGAATCATTGGGCCCCAGGAACCGACGTAGTCCACGTAACGCTTGTCGTCTTCGTCGGTCACGTAGGCGCCTGCCGCGTGCTTGAAGAACAACGGTGTGCCACCGACGCTCTTGAAGGCGCGAACCGGCGAGTTGACGCCGCCGGGGATGTGTTTTTGGGCGTTGGCGAAAAGCATTTCGGAGCGGGACATGACAAGGCCTCTCAAGCATCGGATGAGCGCGCTCATCCAGGAAAACGATTAATTCGCGGCAAATAGCGCGCTGAACGCGCGGGCGCGGTGTTCGACTTCGGCGGCCGAGTCGGCGGCGAATAGCGCGTGGATCACCGCCACCATGCTGGCGCCGCGGGCGATCAGCTCGGGGGCGTTCTCCAGGGTCACGCCGCCGATGGCGACGATCGGCAGGTTCACCCGACGCTTCGCGGTGTCCAGCAATTCGAGCGTGGCGGCCGGCGCGCCGGGTTTGGTGTGGGAATTGAAGAATCGGCCGAAGGCGACATAGCTGGCGCCTTCCTTGGCCGCCGCTTCGGCCAGCTCGACCTGGGCATGGCAGGTGCCGCCGATCACGGCCTTGGGCCCGAGCAGTGCGCGGGCCGCCGACAGCGAACCGTCCGTTTGCCCCAGATGCAGGCCAACGCCCAGGCGCGCCGCCAGCTCGGCGTCGTCATTGATGATCAGGGCGGCGCCATAGCGGTTGCACAGTTCGCGCAGCGCTTCGGCCTGGCGCAGACGCCGTGCATCGTCGCTGGATTTGTCGCGGTACTGCAGCAGCGTGGCGCCGCCTTTCAGCGCGGCCTCGACGTACGGCAGCAGCTTGCCGCCGGCCAGCAACTCGCTATCGGTAATGGCATACAGGCCACGCAGTTTCATCGGTACGTGCTCATCAGCTGCTCTCCATCACCCGGCATCCAGCGGCAGTCGGCGTGGGATGAATTGACCGTGGCCGGGCTGTTCTGCGTCACGCAGGGTGCGCCAGGTGTAATCGAGGGCGAATTGCACCGCGCTGACCAATTCCTGCCCCAGGGCCAGGCGACCGGCCAGGGTGCTGGCCAGGGTGCAGCCGGAGCCGTGGTAGCTGCCAGGCAGGCGCTGACAGGTAAAGGTGTGGCGGCTGCCGTCACGCGAGTACAGACGGTTGTGCACTTCGTGCTCGTCGCCATGGCCGCCGGTGATCAGCAGGTGCTGGATGTACGGCAGCAGTTTCTCTGCGCATTCGTCGGCGCTACCGTCCGGCAGCTCGGCGAGGATGCGCGCTTCCGGCAGGTTCGGCGTGGCGATGGTCGAGACGGCGAACAGGCGTTCGCGCATGGCGTAGCCAACTTCATCCTTGCCCAGGGCGCCACCGCCGCCGGCTCGCAGTACCGGGTCGCAGACCAGCGGAATGCCCGGCAAGCGTTGCATGATTTTCAGCACGGTTTCGACCATCTCGACCGAGCCGAGCATGCCCAGCTTGACCGCCTCGACCGTCAGGTCGTTGATCACCGCATTGGCCTGGGCCAGTACCCACTCGCGGTCGAGCACGCGAAAGTCGGACACATTCACCGTGTCCTGCACGGTCAGCGCGGTCACGGTCGGGGCGGCGTGGCAACCCTGGGCGAGCAGGGCTTCGATATCGGCTTGCAGACCGGCACCACCACTGGGGTCGTGGCCGGACAGGCACAGCACTACGGGGCGAGAAGTAGGTGTTTTCATGGTGCGCGAGCTTATCACCAAAACAGCGTTTTGCCGCCCGTCGACGATGACGCAGTCCGCTTCGGCGATTGCTGGGCGCGCTCGCCCGGTTATCGCTAAAAGCCGTGTTCGCGCATCAGCCGTTCGAGCTCGCCGCTGGCTTTGAGCTGGCGCAAGCCGCGGTTGAACGCGGCGATCTTGGTCTGTGCATCGGGCTTGTTGCGCGACAGCGTCAGGTACAGGTCGGGTTGCAGCAGGGCGGGCTGCATGGCCTCGAACTGCTCGGCATGCGCCGGGAACGCCTGGTTGATCAAGTGCTGCGCGACCCTGAAGTCGATGAAGATGATGTCGACCCGCCCGCCCAGCAGCTTGCCCAGGTTCTGCCGGTCGTTGCTGGCGAAGCTGCGAGTGAAGGCCGGGTTGGCATCCAGCGCAGGGTGGTTGAGGTAGCCGCGCACCAGGCCGAGGCGCAAACCCGCCAGTGCTTCGAGCGCCTGTTCGGGATTGCTGCGCGGGTCGGCGGCGAAGGCGATCGGCTGTTTGCGTAGTTTGTAGAGCCCGACCGGACCACCCGGAAAGGGTTCGGAAAACAGCAGATCACTGCGCTCGGCGGGCGCCAGGTATTCGGGGAATACCCCGTCCACCTTGCCCTGTTCGGCAAGCTGGAGTGCGCGCGCCCATGGATAGCTGCGAATCTGCACGGCAATGCCGGCTTCGGCGAACGCACGACGGACCACCGCCTGGGCGTATCCACCATCGGGCAGGCTTTCGCTGACATAGGGCGGCCATTCGAGCGTGCTCAGACGAACGCTGAGCGTATCGGCGCGGGTTGAGAGCGGCAGCACTAACAACAGCAGGAGCAAAATGCGCCCCATGGTGAATGCCTCAGCAGGTTAGTCGCTGCAGTATAGCCAGTGGTTGTTGGCAGATGCATTACAGGCTCAAACACAGGCCTATGCTAGAGTGCCGCAACTGATAATGATGCACAGCGTGGCCGCCAATACCGACGACCAGCAGGACTGATGCATCGGCAACGATGATCTGGCGGGCTGCATGCGTTACCTCCTTGTTTGTCTGTGTCTGCTGCTATCGAGCCCGGTACATGCCGTGGTGTTCGATGAGCATATGAGCAGCCTGCCGCTGGGGCAGGTCATGCATGTATTCGAGGACGTGCGCGGCGACGCGAGCATCCGCGACATCAGCTCGCCGGCGCTGCAGGCCAGCTTCCGCCAGCACGAGCGTGCGGTCCTGAACGCCGGCTATTCGCGCTCGGTGTTCTGGATTCGCCTGGACCTGGAATTTCGCCCGCAACGACAGACCACGCCACACCTCTGGCTGCTCGAGCTGGCCTACCCGCCGCTCGATCATCTGGACCTGTACGTGCCGGACGAGCGCGGCGATTTCCAGCTTGCCCTGCGCACGGGCGATGCCCTGCCGTTCGCCAGCCGGCAGATCAAGCAGAACAACTACCTGTTCGAGCTGGAGCTGCAGCCCCATCAGACGAAGCGCGTCTACCTGCGCCTGGAAAGCCAGGGCTCGATCCAGGCGCCGTTAACCTTGTGGGCGCCCAACGCCTACCTGGAGGACCAGCCCGCGCGGATCTACGTGCTTGGCATCATCTACGGCGTGCTGCTGGTGATGCTGATCTACAACCTGTTCATATACCTCAGCGTGCGCGACACCAGTTACCTGTATTACATCCTCTACATCGCCTCGTTCGGCCTGTATCAGGTGTCGGTCAACGGTGCCGGTATCGAATACTTCTGGTCCGACAACCCCTGGTGGGCGAACGCGGCGACGCCTTTCATGATTGGCGCGGCGGCGTTGTTCGGCTGCCAGTTCGCCCGCAGCTTCTTGCACACGTCGGCGCACAGCCCCTGGGTCGACCGTGCGCTGCTGATCATGATGGCGTGCGGCGCCGGGGTGATGGTGCTGGCGTTAACGGCCAGTTATGCGCTGTCCCTGCGCCTGGCCACGTACCTGGCGCTGCTGTTCACCGTGGTGATCTTCACGGCCGGCATCCTCGCCTGGCTGCGCGGCATGCGCGTGGCGCGCTACTTCATCATCGCCTGGAGCGCCTTCCTCGCCGGCGGCGCGATCAATACCCTGATGGTGCTGGGTTACCTGCCCAATGTGTTCTTCACCATGTACGCCAGCCAGATCGGCTCGGCGCTGGAAGTCGGCTTGCTGTCCCTGGCGCTGGCCGACCGCATCAACGCCATGAAAGAAGAGCGAGCGCGCATCCTGCTGGAGGCCGGGCAGAAGCTGGAGTCCTTGAACCAGGAGCTGGCCAACAGCAACCGCTTGAAGGACGAGTTTCTTGCTACCGTCACCCACGAGTTGCGCACCCCGATGAACGGCGTGATCGGCTCGCTGGAACTGATGCAGACCCTGCCCCTGGACGCCGAACTGGCCCAGTACCAGAAAACCGCTGCCAGCTCGGCGCGCGACATGATGCGCATGGTCAACGACATCCTGGCGCTCACCGAACTGCAGTCCGGCAAGCTCTACCCGCGCCGCGAGCCCTTCAGCCTGCGCGGGCTGTTCGACGGCCTGCGCGCCCAGTACGCGCCGGCCGCCCACGACAAGGGCCTGCGCTTTGTGATCGAACTGGACGAAAGCCTGCCGGACGTGGTCGAGGGCGATGCGACGAAGCTGGCCCAGAGCCTGGGCTATCTGCTCGATAACGCGATCAAGTTCACCCCGCGCGGCTGCGTGTGCGTGCGTATCGTCAGCGTCGCCACGCTGGCGGAAAACCTGCCGCTGTGTATTCAGGTGATCGACACCGGCGTCGGTTTCGACGAGCTGCATGGCCGCGCCATGTACCAGAGCTTCCGCCAGCTGGATAACTCCATGACCCGCGAATACGGTGGTCTGGGCATCGGCCTGGCGATTTGTCGGCAACTGGTCGACCTGCTCGGCGGCAGCCTCAGCCATGTATCGACCCTGGGCGAGGGCAGTCGCTTTCAACTGAATGTGCCCCTGGCATTGCCGGCCCAGGTCGCCCCGGTGGCGCCCGTGCGTCGTGGCAGCGGCCAGGCGCTGCGCCAGCCCGGGCAATGCACGGTGCTGATCGTCGAGGACAACGCGATCAATCAGCTGGTGACCCGCGGCATGTTGCTCAAGCTCGGTTACCGGGTGCGCACCGCCGACAATGGTGCCCAGGCACTGGAATTGCTGCGTGGCGATACGGTGGATGCGATCCTGCTCGACTGCCAGATGCCGGTGATGGATGGCTTCGCTACCTGCCGCGCCTTGCGTGGTCTACCCGGCTGCGTGGACCTGCCGGTGCTGGCGATTACCGCCCACAGCCACAGCGGCGACCGCGAGCGTTGCCTGGCGGCCGGGATGAGCGATTACCTGGCGAAGCCGATCAAGTTCGAGGAGTTGCGCCTGCTCCTGCATGACTGGGTGCTCTGCGCGCCCGCCGGTCAGCGGGCCTGAGACGCAGCGGCTGTCTCGATGAAGGAACAGCCGCTGTTTTGGCCGAAATCGCCCTGTCGATAACAGCTGAATCCTGATTCACTAACCAAATAGTGAATCAGGATTCAGCGTATGACTTACCGTACCAACCCCGAACGAGTCGACCGCGACCAGGCGCTGCGCGAGCGCATCCTCGAATGCGCGCTGGCGCGTGTCACCGAAGGCGGTTTTGCCGCCCTGACCATGCAGGCGCTGGCGGAAGATGTCGGCATCGCCACCGGCAGCCTGTACCGGCACTTTCGCAGCAAGGGCGAGTTGGCCGCCGAGGTCTTCGCCGCCGCGTGCCACCTTGAGGTCGAAGCACTGGCGCACGCCTTGCACGGCCCTGGCCACCCCGCCGCGCGCCTGGCCCAGGGGCTGCGCCAGTTTGCCGGGCGCGCCTGGCACAGTCGCCGCCTCGCATTCGCCCTGATCGCCGAGCCGGTCGACGCCGAGGTGGATGAGCAGCGATTGCTGTATCGCGAAGCCTACGCCGAGCTGTTCGTCGAGCTGCTGGAGGAGGGTGTCGCCAGCGGCGCCTTCCGCGTTCAGCAGATCAATCTGGTCGCCGCCTGCCTGGTCGGCGCGATTGCCGAATCCCTGGTCGGTCCGTTGTCGCCGCCGGCCCGCGCCGCCCGTGAGGCCGGGCAGCTCAGCCTGGACCTGGAGCAGGTCAGTCAGGGCCTGGTGACATTCTGTCTACGCGCCGTCGGCGCTGAAGAGGTGCAGCCATGAACGGGCATTTCCCCGCGGAAACCCACGACGTATTCAATCAGGTGCCGCCGCTCGATGGCGCCAATCTGTATCGCCTCGACCTGCCCTTGCAGCAGTGGGCGCGGCGCTTTGGTGCCGGCTGGGCCGAGCAGCGTCTGGACGGCTACGGCGCCCTGGCGGGCGGCGAGCTGATGGCCGCCGGTTTTCTCGCCAACGAAAACAAACCGGTGTTCAAGAGCCATGACCGCTACGGCCATCGCATCGACTTGATCGAGTTTCACCCGGCGTATCACCAGTTGATGAGCGCGGCGATCGAGCATGGCCTGCCGTCCATGCCCTGGACCGATCCGCGGGCCGGCGCCCAGGTCGCACGCGCTGCCATGAGCTACCTGCACAGCCAGGCCGAAGCCGGCAGCGGCTGCCCGCTGACCATGACCTTCGCCAGCGTGCCCGCGCTGCGCCTGCAGGGTGATATCGCCGTGCAGTGGCTGCCGAAAATCCTCTCGACCCAGTACGACCCACGCAACCTGCCGATTGAGCAGAAAAGCGGTGCGACCATCGGCATGGCCATGACCGAGAAGCAGGGCGGCACCGACGTGCGCGCCAACACCACCCGCGCCCACCCGGTCGGCATCGGCGGGCCGGGCCAGGCCTATGAGCTGGTCGGCCACAAATGGTTCTGTTCGGCGCCCATGTGCGATGCGTTTCTCACCCTGGCCTACACCGACAAGGGCCTGACCTGCTTCCTGCTGCCGCGCCATCGGCCGGACGGCACGCGCAACGCGTTCTACATCCAGCGCCTGAAGAACAAGCTGGGCAACTGGTCGAATGCCTCCAGCGAGGTCGAGTTCCGCGGCGCTCTGGCCTGGATGATCGGCGAAGAAGGCCGCGGCGTACCGACCATCATTGAGATGGTCGCGCTGACCCGCTTCGATTGCATGGTCGGTTCCAGTGCCCTGATGCGTCAGGCGCTGACCCAGGCCAGCCACCACTGCGCGCACCGTCAGGTTGGCGGGCGAATGCTCAGCGAGCAGCCGCTGATGCAGAACGTGTTGGCCGATCTGGCCCTGGAAAGCGAGGCCGCGCTAGCCCTGACCATGCGCATGGGCAAGGCCCTGGATAACCCGCATGACGAACAGGAAGACAAGTTCGCCCGCCTGGTGACGGCCGTGGGCAAGTACTGGATCTGCAAACGGGCGCCAGCGATGATCAACGAGGCCGCCGAGTGCATGGGCGGTGCGGGCTATGTCGAAGACACCATCCTGCCGCGGCTGTACCGCGAAGCGCCGGTCAACTCGACCTGGGAAGGTTCGGGCAACGTGCAGTGCCTGGACGTGCTGCGCGCCCTGTCGAAGGAGCCCGGTGTGCTCGATGCCTTGTTCAGCGAGCTGGGCGACGGCCACGGCGATGCCCGCCTGAAAGCGCATATCGCCAGGTTGCAGGCGGATTTTCGCGACACCGCCGATATCCAGTACCGCGCGCGTCAGCTGACCGAGGACGTCGCCCTCGCGCTGCAAGCCAAGCTGCTGCTGGAAGCCGGCGACGCCACGGTATCCGATGCCTTTATCGGCAGCCGCCTGGAGCAGGGCGGGCGGGTGTACGGCACCCTGCCACGGGGGGCGGACGTCGAGGCGCTGCTGGCGCGCAGCACGCCGCAGTTTCTGTAACTCGCGCGGTACTCAGCTCAGGTCTGCTTGACCTGGGTGCCGCCCCCGAGTTGCAGACTGCTGGCGAACCCCTAAACGGAGCGGCACCATGACCCGTCAACAGGCTTTCTGGCACGAATATCAACAGGCGCGGATGCAGCGGGAACTGAGCGCTGCGACCGAGCTGTACCACCTGGAGCGCGCCCATATTCTCGGCCAGCCGGTGTTTGGCGAACACCTGCGCAGCCACCTGTGGCTGCTCGCTTGGGCCTGGCGGCAGCGGGACTGGAAGGAATGCCTGGCTCAACTGCTGCGCCTGCCTGGCAGCCTGGGCTCGCTGCTGGGGCTGTATCCCCTGGGCAACCCAGGTACGCGCCGAGTCGAACCGTTAAAGGCGCAGGCGTTGCCGGCGGATCTCGAGGCGTTGCTCAAGTAGCTCGCGTCGGGCACCCGCGGAGCTATGCCAAAACGCCCTGGTCAGGGCAAGATAGAGCCTCTCCGTTCAGCCAGGAATGCCTATCGTGAGCTTTTGTTCCGAAGACTTCGTTGTCGCCAACAGCGCAGAGGACGCGGTCGACCGTCTCGCCGCCCTGCATCTGCATGCCACCGAGGCGTTGAGCCAGGCGCTCAAGCGCTACCTGAAAGAGCGCATCAAACCGGACCCGAGCGAGCATTGCCAATACCGCTACCCGGAACTGCGGTTGACCTACCTGTCTCAGGGCGAGGTGCCCACCACCCTGCGCGCCTATGCCAAGGTGCAGGTGCCGGGCACCTACAGCGTGACGGTCACCCACCCGGCGGCGTTCCGCAAATACCTGCTGGAACAGCTGCGCCCGCTGATGAGTGAGTTCAACGTGCGCGTCGAGGTTGGCGTCAGTCAGCAGAACATCCCTTACCCCTACGTGGTCGAGCAGGGCGACGAGCTGGCCGGCTCGGGCGTGACGGCGGGCGAGCTGGCGCGGGTGTTCCCCAGCACCGACCTGTCTGCTGCAACCGATGGCACCGCCGACGGCCTGTACGACTGGGAAAACACCGACCCGTTGCCGCTGGCGCTGTTCGATGCGGCGCGAGTGGATTTCTCCCTGCGGCGCCTGGTGCATTACACCGGCAGCGACTGGCGGCATGTGCAGCCGTGGATTCTGCTGACCAACTACCACCGCTATGTCGACCAGTTCATCCGCCACGGGCTGGACATGCTGGTCGGCGATTCGCGCTTCGTGCGCATGGTCATGCCGGGCAACATCGTGGTCGAGCGCGGCATGGCCGAAGGCGAGATGCAGGCGATCATCGAAGGCGTGATCTGGCACCGCTATCAGATGCCGGCCTACCACCTGCAGGCGGCAGACGGCGACGGCATCACCCTGGTCAATATCGGCGTCGGCCCGTCCAACGCCAAGAACATCACCGACCACCTGGCGGTGTTGCGCCCGCATTGCTGGCTGATGATCGGCCACTGCGGTGGCCTCCGCCAATCCCAGACCATCGGCGACTACGTGCTGGCCCACGCCTACATGCGCCGCGACGGCATCCTTGATCGCGTGCTGCCGCCGCACATTCCGCTGCCGGCGTTGGCAGAAGTGCAGCTGGCTCTGCAGGAAGCGGCCGCCCAGGTCACCGGCGAGCGCGGCGACGACCTCAAGCGGCGGCTGCGTACCGGCACCGTACTGACCTACGACGACCGCAACTGGGAATTGCGCTGGGCCCAGGAGCGCCCGCTGATCAACCTGTCGCGCGCGGTGGCGGTGGACATGGAAAGCGGCACCATTGCCGCCCAAGGCTACCGCCTGCGCGTGCCCTACGGCACCTTGCTCTGCGTCTCGGACAAACCGCTGCACAGTGAGATCAAGCTGCCGGGCGCGGCGGGTGCGTTCTACGAGCGCGCCGTGACCCAGCACCTGCATATCGGCATCGCCGCGCTGGATTTGCTGCGCAGCCAGCTCAACTCGTTGCACTCGCGCAAGCTGAGGAGCTTCGACGAGCCGCCGTTCCGCTAACGCTTCGTGTTGCATAAAAAAGCCCGAGGTTTGCGCCTCGGGCTTTTTTGTTTCGGCTCAGCTTATTTGCTGGCATCCAGCACCACGCGGTAGCGCGCCTTACCGCTGCGCAGGTGGTCGATGGCCTCGTTGACCTTGCTCATGGGGAAATGCTCGACCTGCGGCAGGATCTGATGGCGTGCGCAGAATTCCAGCATCTTCGCCATATTCGCCGGCGAACCGACGGGTGAGCCGGACAGGCTCTTCTGCTTCGGAATCAGGTTGAACACGTGCACTGGAATCGCGCTGGGCACGATGCCGACAAAGTGCAGTCGGCCCTTGCCGCGCAGGGTGCCGATCATCGCGTTCCAGTCCAGGTCGGCGCTGGCGGTGACCAGCAGGAAGTCCAGGCTGCCGGCAATCGCTTTCAATGCCGCGCTGTCGGTCGAGGCCACCACTTTGTGTGCGCCCAGGCGCTTGGCTTCTTCCTGCTTGCTCAGGGACGAGGTGAAGGCAGTGACTTCGCAGCCCCAGGCATTGAGGAACCCCAGCGCCAGGTGACCGAGGCCGCCAATGCCGACCACGCCGACCTTGTCGGTGGGCTTCACGTCGAAATCCAGCAGCGGGCTGAACACCGTCGAACCGGCGCAGAACAGCGGGCCGACCAGCGCCGGGTCGAGGCCATCCGGCAGCGGCACGGCCCAGGCCCAGTGGCTGCGCAAGCGGTCGGCGAAACCGCCATTGCTGCCGACAATGGTCGGTTTTACCGTGCCGCAGAGCTGATGCGCGCCTTCCATGCAGGAGCTGCAATGCATGCAGCTGCCCTTGTACCAGCCAATGCCGACCCGCTGGCCGAGCTTCAGGCCACGCGCCTGCGGGCCGAGGCGCACTACGGTGCCAACCACCTCATGGCCGGGAATGAACGGGTAGCGCGCGTTGCCCCACTCGTTGTCGATCATCGACTGGTCGGAGTGGCAGATGCCGCAGTATTCCACCGCCACTTCGACGTCTTCGGCGCCCAGCGGGCCCGGGTCATAGCTGTGCGGTTCCAGTGGCGCGCCAGGCGCTTTGGCGGCCCAGCCGGTGAAGGTATCGACTACGGATTCGGACGAACTCATCGCAATTGCCTCGCGGGTTACAGGACCCCGCCAGCATAGCCGTCCCGACGCAGAAAATACGCCTGGATAAGTCCGGCTGATAGCCGAAGGTTGGCCTCGGTTACACTGGCACGCCTAATTGCCGCCCCCGGATGCCTGCATGCCGCGCCCGCCTCGCCCCCCGTCATCGCCCCGTTCCCCGGCCAGCCGTCCCGCGCCCAGTGCGCCGCGTCGGGTGGCCAAAGCGCCGCCCGCCGAACCGCGCCTGTTGCTGTTGAACAAGCCGTTCGACGTGCTCACCCAGTTCAATGACGAGCAGGGTCGCGCGACCCTGAAGGACTTCGTGGCGGTGCCAGGGGTTTACCCGGCCGGGCGGCTGGACCGTGACAGCGAAGGGCTGTTGCTGCTGACCAACGATGGCGGCCTGCAGGCGCGTATCGCCGACCCCAAGCACAAGCTGGCGAAAACCTACTGGGTGCAGGTGGAAGGTGAGCCGACGGCTGAACAGCTACAGCGGTTACGCAAGGGTGTGGAGCTGAACGATGGCCCGACCTTGCCAGCCGAGGCGCGGCTGCTTGAGGAGCCGCAACTGTGGGCGCGCAACCCACCGGTGCGTTTTCGCAAGAGCATCCCGACGGCCTGGCTGGAACTGGTGATTCGTGAAGGGCGCAATCGCCAGGTCCGGCGGATGACCGCAGCGGTGGGCTTGCCGACCCTGCGTCTGGTGCGCGTACGCATCGGTCCCTGGAGCCTGGACGGTCTGCAGCCTGGCGAGTGGAGGGAAGTCGAAGCGCGCCTGTAGCGCTAGCAGGCCGTTGAAAAACTACCTACGTTGGCAATACTGCGTAAAAAACAGGCCGGGACTCGGCGTCTCGGAATGCTCATTTACAGCACGTAAACTCCGCTTCCTCGCCTGTTTTTGCGGGGCCGCCTAGGCCTTGTCTTGCCTGCCTCGCCTACGTTTTTCAACGGCCTGCTAAATGCCTTCCAGCCCGGCGATCACAAATGTCTTGATGATAAAGCCGAGGACGCCTAGCCCCAGGGCGAGAAACAGGATCATGCTGCCGAAGCGGCCGGCCTTGGATTTCTTCGCCAGGTCCCAGACGATAAACGCCATGAACAGCACCAGGCCGCCAACCAGCACGGTCATCATCAGCTCTTCGAACACTTGCGGTTCCATCTTTACCTCGACTGGCTGCAAAACGGGCTGCGCCGTCAGGCCGAGGCGTGACGGGAAGGCGGGCGGTGCGGTTTGTTGTTATTGCAGCGCGAGGCTGTTATGGCGGGGCACGCGTTGGCACAGCGATAGGCTGGCGATTATACCTGCGCGGGGCGGTTTGTCAGCGCCGCTCAGCTGCGCAGATGCTGCAGCGGCAACTGGGTGCTGGAGAGAATCTGCTGCAGCACGAAGCTGGAGCGCACGCTGGACACCCCTTCGATGCGCGTCAGGGTGCCGAGCAGCAGTTTCTGGTAGTGGTCCATGTCCGGCACCACCACCTTGAGCTGGTAGTCGGCGTCCATGCCGGTCACCAGGCTGCATTCGAGCACTTCCGGACATTTGCGGATCTGCTCCTGGAAATGTTCGAAGCGCTCAGGCGTATGCCGGTCCATGCCGATCAATACGTAGGCGGTCAGGCTCAGGCCCAGTTTTTTCCGGTCCAGCAGGGCGACCTGGCCAAGGATGTAGCCGTCGTCCTCCAGTTGCTTGACTCGGCGCGAGCAGGGCGAGGGCGACAGGCCAATGCGCTCGGCCAGGTCCTGGTTGGACAGGGTGGCGTCGCGCTGCAGTTCGGCGAGGATGTTCAGGTCGTAACGATCAAGCTTGTTCATTTTCTACCGATTTTCTATTTGGCTTGCTGTTGATGATGCTGGATAAGTGAAAAATTGCGCAACAAGAGAATTTCTGCGCAATATTCGCAATCTTTCGTCCCGCACCCAGGGCTAAGCTTTACCTCAGTTTCACGGCCCGGACAGCACGTCCACCCGGCTCGCCCAATCAGGCCAGCCAGCGCCGCCGGTCTTACCAGACCGTCACGGCATCCGGGTCCGCACTGCCCAACCAGGCGCGCGATGAAAGCGGCAAACCATTGCCAGCACAGGACAGTTTTCCCGAGGGGAGGCCGCAAGGCCCCCCTTTTTTGTTTGGCTTTTGAATGTGTTGTGTCCACCGGCTTGCGCGTTTGTCGGTGCGCATGGCGCACCCTACGGGTTGAGGGTTGCATTGTCCCTGCCGGGCAAGTCCCAGAGTTGTAGGGTGCGCGGGGCCGCCCAGGCTATGCGCACCGGCTTGCGCGTTTATCGGTGCGCATGGCGCACCCTACGTTGAGGCTGGCCTCAACGGTCGATTGGCCCATCTTATTGAGGGCATTGGCGTTCAGGTCGCGTGTTTGACGACTTCTTCCGGGTCGGCGTGCACCAGTACCTGGGCGCGCGGGTACTGCGTGCGGATCGCCGTTTCGACCTGGTCGCACAAGCGATGCGCTTCGGCCAGGCTGAGGTCGTTGGGTAGCTCGATATGCATCTGCACGAACCATTGGGTCCCCGAAATCCGCGTACGCAGGTCGTGGGCGCCGAGCACGCCCGGTATCGCACACGCCAGCGCATGCATTTGCGCGCTGATGGCCGGGTCGAGTTCCTTGTCCATCAGCACGGCGGCCGCCTGACGGCCGATGCTGATGGCGCTCCACAGGATGTAGAACGCGATGGCAATGCCGAAAAACGCATCCAGCCGTTCCCAGCCGTAACTGGCCAGGCCGAGCGCCAGCAGAATGCTGAGGTTGAGCAACAGGTCGGAGCGGTAGTGCAGCGAGTCGGCGCCTATTGCGGTGGAGCCGGTCAGGCGCACCACGTGGCGCTGGAACAGCAGCAGGGCAAGGGTCAGTACCAGCGACAGCAGCATCACCGCGATGCCTAGCCCGGGCGCGCCCAGTGGCTGTGGATCGAGCAGCCGCGCCACGCCGTGGCTTGCCACCAGCACCGCACTGGCGGCAATAAACAGTGCCTGACCGAGCCCGGCCAAGGCTTCGGCCTTGCCGTGACCATAGCGATGATCGTTATCGGCCGGGCGCAGCGCGTAGTGCACGGCCGCCAAATTGAGCAGCGAGGCGGCGCCATCGAGCAGTGAGTCAGTCAGCCCAGCCAGCAGACTCACCGAGCCGCTCGCCCACCAGGCAATCGCTTTGGCCAGCGCCAGGGTCAGCGCCACCGCGAGGGCGGCGACCGTGGCGAGGCGCATCAGGCGGGCGTGCTGCGGCAGGATATCCATGGCGCTCCCGGCGGCTTAAAGCGGGTTGCCGAGTCGCAACCCGCGAGCGTGCGCCGAGGCTGTGGCGCGGCGCAGCGAGATCAAGCGGCTGGCTTGAGACCGTAGGCGGCGAGCTGTTGCACGTCGCCGTTGTGCTGGATCAGGCGTGGATCGTCGAGCGGCAGGCTATGGCCGGTGCTCTGTTCGATCAGCGCCTTGAGCTTGGCGTTGTCGACCTTGCCGTCGGCGTCCACCAGGTTCTGCAGATCCTGTGGGTCGACTTGCGCGCTCAGGCCGCCTGGCAGGTAGATCGCGCCGGTGGCGAAGTCGATACCGAAGGCGATCAAGCCGGGGATGACGTAGAACAGAATGCCAATAGCATTGAGGCCCGCGACCACCGGGTCGATGCGGCCTTCGATCTGGCCGCGGCGGTCCGGGAAAAACAGCGTGCCGCACGCGGTCAGCTGGGTGAGCAGGGAGACGGCGAGTACGCCACCGATAACGCGGGAGTGCATGCGCATTGGACACCTCTGGGCTGAAAGGGGGCGCAACTATAGCAAGCCGGCTATGGCAAAACCGCTGCGCCGTGGTGTGACTTGAACTAGGACCCGCAAAGCGGGCTGGCAGTTCGCCGCTATAATCGCCGGCCTGAATGGAGAGCCCATGAATTCCCTGCCGATTGATGCCCTGTTGCCCGCCCTACGCCTTGCTTTGGCCGAACGCCACGAAGCGGTGCTGGAGGCGCCACCCGGCGCCGGCAAGACCACCCGCGTGCCGCTGGCCCTGCTTGATCAACCATGGCTGGCCGGACAGCGCATCATCATGCTCGAGCCGCGCCGGCTGGCGGCCCGCGCCGCGGCGGAGCGTCTGGCCAGCGAGCTGGGCGAGGCGGTCGGCGAGACCGTCGGTTATCGCATTCGTCTGGACAGCAAGGTGGGGCCGCGCACTCGCGTCGAAGTGGTGACCGAAGGCATTCTGGCTCGGCGGCTGCAGGACGACCCGGCACTGGAAGGCGTCGGCCTGGTGATCTTCGACGAGTTCCACGAGCGCAGCCTGGATGCCGATCTGGCGTTGGCGCTGTGCCTCAACGGCCGGGCAATGTTTCGCGGTGAGGATTCCGGCGAGCCGCCGCTCAAGGTGCTGCTGATGTCGGCGACCCTGGAGGGCGAGCGCCTGGCTGCGCTGCTGGATGATGCGCCGGTGCTGCGCAGCGAAGGCCGCATGTTCCCTGTCGAGCAGCGCTGGGGCGCGCCTTTCCAACCCGGTGAGTGGCTCGAACCCAAGGTGGTGCAGACGGTGCTGCAGGCACTGGATGACGAGCCGGGCAGCCTGCTGGTGTTTCTGCCGGGGCAGGCGGAGATTCGCCGAGTCAATGAGCAACTGGCCGAACGCCTGGGCGGGCGCGCCGATGTCCGGCTCTGCCCGCTGCACGGCGAGCTGGACCTGAGCGCCCAGCGCGCCGCCATCGAGGCGCCGCCTGCCGGCATGCGCAAGATCGTGCTGGCGACCAATATCGCCGAGACCAGCCTGACCATCGATGGCGTGCGTGTGGTGGTGGACGCGGGCCTGGCGCGGGTACCGCGCTTCGATCCCGGCAGCGGCATGACCCGCCTGGACACCCAGCGCATCTCCCGCGCCTCGGCGACCCAGCGCGCCGGCCGGGCCGGGCGCTTGCAGCCGGGCGCCTGTTATCGGTTGTGGTCGCAGGCGCAGCACGAGCAATTCGCCGCCTTCAGCGCGGCGGAAATCCTCCAGGCCGACCTGGCCGGCGTGGCACTGCAACTGGCGCGCTGGGGCGTGACCCCGGACGAGCTGATGTGGCTCGATCCGCCGCCCGCCGCGGCCTACGCCCAGGCCACGGATCTGCTGATGCGCCTGGGCGCGCTGGATGGGCGTGGGTCGCTGACCGACCATGGCCGCGCAATGGCCGAGCTGCCCGCCCATCCGCGCATTGCCCATCTATTACTGCGCGGGCAGGCGCTGGGGCTGGGCCCGCTGGCCTGCGATCTGGCGGCGCTGTTGGGCGAGCGGGACATCCTCAAGGGCGCGGGCGCCGATCTGCACAGCCGTCTGGTGCTGCTGTCCGGCGAGAGCAAGGCGCCGCGTGGCCAGCAACGCAATGCCGCCCACGGCGGCGTACAACGGGCGCGGCAATTGGCCCGGCAGTTTCAGGGTTATCTCAAGTATCAGCCCGTCAGCATGCCGGTGGCCGACCCGCAAAACCCGCGTTGGCTTGGTGCCTTGCTCGCGTTCGCCTACCCGGACCGGGTAGCCCAGCAGCGCCGCGCTGGCAGCGCCGAATACCGTCTGGCCAATGGCCGCGCGGCCTTGTTCGGCGAAGCCGATGCCTTGATGAAGCACGAGTGGCTGGTACTGGCCGAACTGGGCAGTCGGCAGGGGCAGCGCGAGGAGCGCATCTACCTGGCCGCCGATCTCGACCCGTTGCTGTTCGACAGCGTGCTGGCCGAGCAGATCAGCCAGCATGAGGAACTCGAATGGGACGAGCGCGAGGGCGTGCTGCGTGCCGAACGCCAACGCAAGCTGGGCGAGTTGGTGCTGAGCCGCGAGCCGCTGAGCGGGCTGGATGAGGCAACGCGCAGCCGCGCCCTGCTCGGCCTGGTGCGGCGCAAGGGCCTGGCGCTGTTGCCCTGGACCCCGGAACTGCGCCAGTGGCAGGCGCGCGTGGCCCTGCTGCGCGACCTTGACCTGCACAGCCAGGCCCGCAGCGACTGGCCGGATGTCAGCGATACGGCCCTGCTGCAATCGCTGGAAGACTGGCTGCAGCCCTATCTGGCCAAGGTCACGCGCCTCAGCCATTTCGCCAATCTCGATCTGCCTAGCCTGTTGCACAACCTATTGCCCTGGCCATCGCCACAGCGCCTGGACGAACTGGCCCCGCGCAGCCTGCAGGTGCCGTCCGGTTCGCGCATCGGCCTGGATTACAGGGAGCAGCCGCCGGTGCTGGCGGTGCGCCTGCAGGAACTGTTCGGCCTGGCCGAGACGCCGCGCATCGCCGGCGGCCGGCAAGTGGTCAAGCTGCATCTGTTGTCGCCGGCGCGGCGCCCGGTGCAGGTCACCCAGGACCTGGCGAACTTCTGGCGCAGCACCTACGCCGACGTGAAAAAGGACCTAAAGGGGCGTTATCCGAAGCACTACTGGCCGGACGACCCGCTGATCGCCGAACCCACGGCGCGCGCCAAACCGCGCAAATAACGGGCGCCGACAGCGGCTATGGCAGGCTCAGGTCGACGCCCGCCGCTTGTAGCTCGCGGTAGGCCCGGTCGAGGTCGTCGCGCAGGGTAAGCGCATCGGGCGCGTGGCGCGAAACGATCAGTTTCAGTGGTAGCCGCTGCAGCTGCACGAATGGCAGCTCGGCCATGTTCAGGTGCTGGCGCGCCTGTTCCACCGGGGTCTGATAGTCGAGCAGAAAATCCCCGCGATGGCGCTGGAGCATTTCCAGCGCGGCGGTATGGGTGCTGGTGCGATGTTGGCTGATCCCCCGCGCGGGGTCGTTGATCAGCACGTTGATCGGCTGCCAGTAGGTGTAACCGGTGATCAGGATCAGGTCCTGTCCATGCAGGTCTTCGGGAATGCGTGGCAGCAGGTCGCCGCGGCGAAAATACAGGTTGAGGGCGATCTCACCGACCTGGGTGCGGGTCTCGATGGTGTGTTCGGACAACTCGACTTTGCCCGGTGCGCCCGGCCAGATATGGATGCCGCCATCGCGCAGGCCGCTGTACAGGCGGGCGCTGGGGTACGAGCGCATCTGCACGCGGTAGCCGGCGTGCTCCAGCAAGCGTTGGGTCAGCTGCAGAATGGCGCCTTGCGGACGGCCTTGGCTGTCGCTGTAGGAGTAGGGGGCAAACTCGTAGAAGCCGACCTGGATGATCGGCGCGGCCGCATGATCACCGGTGTCGGCGTGGCTTGTGCCAACGCCAAGCAGTGAAGCCAGCACCAGGCAAAATAAGTTTCGCGTCAATTGGTTAGCAGCTCTGTGGGCCGTTCTATCGTAATGAAATCGTCATAAAGGCAAGCATGGCGAAGGGCCATTGTTCTTGTCCAGGCGAATCTGCGAGTCAGCCTGGCCGCGCGTCGCCATGCCAGTGTTCGTCGGCGCGGTTTACCCCTTGGATAAAGCTCTGCCCCAATAGCGTGTTGCATGGCGCACCTGGATAAGCGTGACGTTGTGTGCAGCGACCGCAAAGGTAGGGTGCGCGGGGCCGCTTAGACCGTGCGCACCACGCTCCGGTATTGGTGTTGGTATTGGTGCGCGCGGCGCACCCTACGAAGTCAAAGCTCTGGATAAATGGCCTGGTGTTGCGATGGCGGCCATTACAGGCTGTAGTAAGGGCTTGGTCGTCGGCAGCGCGGGGTCGTTATGTATCGCAAGGTATTCACCAACAAGGTATTTGATCGCAAGGTGGTGGTGATCACTGGCGGCTGCGCCGGTATCGGCAGGGCGCTGTCAGTTCGCCTGGCGCAAGCCGGGGCGCGCCTGGTGATTCTCGATCTGCAGCAGCAGGCGCTGGACGGCCTGGTCCAGCACCTGGCCGATCACCACAATGCCGAAGCCCTCGGCCTGGTCTGCGACGTGGCCGATGCCGAAGCAGTGCAGCGCGCCATGGCGCTGGCGGTGGAGCGCTTCGGCGGTATCGACGTGCTGGTCAACAATGCCGGCATCACCCACCGCAGCGGCTTTGCCGAAACCGACCTGGCGGTGTTCCAGCGAATCATGGCCGTCAACTATTTTGGCGCGCTGCATTGTACCCAGGCTGCGTTGCCCAGCCTGCTGGCCCGCGGGGGGCAGGTGATCGTGCTCAGTTCGCTGTCCGGTTTCGCCCCGCTGCTCTACCGCAGCGCTTACAACGCCAGCAAGCATGCGCTGCATGGTCTGTTCGAAACCCTGCGTTATGAGCTGAAGGGCGCCGGGGTCAATGTGATGCTGGTCTGCCCCGGCTTCACTGCCACCGACCTGCGCAAGAACGCCCTGGTCGGTGACGGTTCGGTGGCTGGCCAGCCGCCGCTGGCCATGGGCAAGGTCGCGTCGCCCCAGGATGTGGCGGAGGCAATTTACCTCGGTGCCTTGAGGCGGCGACGGTTGCTGGTGCTGTCGAATGTCGGCTGGCGCGCACGGCTGCTGGCGCGGTTCTTCCCGCGGCTGTTCGAGCGGGTGATGCTGCCGCGCCTGTCGGGGCTCAAACCGACCCAGGCCGGCCGTATCTGATCAGGCCGATAATCACGCGGCAGGCAGGGCGCTGCGCAGCATAAACAGGCGAAACAGCACCACGGTGCTGAACAGTTGGAGAAAGCCGTTGAGGCTGCTCAGCGCCAGATCCAGCACGGGGTTCGCCACTGCCAGGTCGCTCTGCTGCACCCAGCCGTCGAACAGCCAGAGCGGCACCGCCACGCTCAGCACGCAGAGCAGCATCGGCCAGAAGTAACCACGGGTCATCTCGAAACTGCCGCGCAGTGCCTGCCAGGGCGTTGCGCCGCGCAACACCAGCAAGAACTCGGCGAACGCCAGTTTGATCATGACCCACAGCCCCGGCAGCACGTACAAGGCCGCACCGAACAGGATCGCCAGGGTGCTGACGCCCGCGAGTACCGCGAACGCCGGCCACAGGCGCAGGCTGGCGGCGAGCAGGTCACGGGGTGAAGCCGCCTGGCCGCCGCTGCGCGCATCGAGAAACAGGATCAGTGCACCGGTGTACAGCGGGTAGAACAGCAGCCCCAGCAGAATTCGGTACAGCGCCAGCGATTCGTCCGCATCGGCCGGCACAAACTGATGCTGCACGACGTGCTGCACGACGGCCTCGAGGACGATCAGCGGCAGGCACAGCCGGGCGATCGCCAGCAGGTTGTGGCTGAAGAAGTACCAGGCGTCGCGCAGCACATGGAGGACATTCATAAGCGGTGATCACGCTCGATTCGGCGGGCCGCCACTTTAGCGGATCGCTGTGCCGGCTCCAAACAGCGCTGCGAGCAGCGCGGCGCTGTCCACCACCTCCGCGTATTCGTCGCGCAGGTTGGCCATGGCCATGTCGTGCACGTCCTCGGCGCTGCGCGGGCGGCCGGCATAGTCGAGCTTGGCGAAGGTGTAACAGGCATCCGCCACCACCTGGGTGGCGAAGCCCAGATTGCTGGCGCTGCGTGCGGTGGCTTCGACCGAATTTTCGCTGGCGACGCCAACGATCACCAGCGCCCGGATACCGCGCGCATGCAGCCAGCGCTCCAGGCCGCTGTGGGTGAAGGCATCGGTGACGTTCTTCTCGAACACCGCCTCTGCGGGCAATGGCGCCAGTGCCGGCTGGAAGAGCACGCCGTCCTGGCCCGGTGCGAACACCGACTCGGCCTGCCGCGAGATATGGCGAATATGCACCAGCGGCCAGCCCGCGTGACGCCAGCGGGCGAGCAGGGCGGCGATCTGCGTCTCGGCCTGGGGATTGTTGCGCGGCTGGCTGACCCGCTGGATGCCCTGCTGCATGTCGATGATCAGCAGTGCAGGCGGTGATGGGCGGTTATCGGTATTCGGCATTTCGACAGTCCTGGGCTCGTGGCTGGCATACTGCACGCCGACTTTAACGCGTCATCCGCCTGCCGAGGATTCCCGGTGAAGAAAATTGCCGTATTCGCCGACGTACAAAACCTCTATTACACCGTGCGCCAGGCCTATGGCTGCCACTTCAACTATGCCGCGCTGTGGGCCGATATCAGCCAGCACGGGCAGATCGTCGAGGCCTACGCCTATGCCATCGACCGTGGCGACCAGAAGCAGCAGCAGTTTCAGCAGATCCTGCGCAACCTCGGCTTCACCGTGAAGCTCAAGCCGTTCATCCAGCGCAGCGATGGCTCGGCCAAGGGCGACTGGGACGTGGGCATCACCATCGACATCATGGACGCCGCGCCGCGTGTCGATCAGGTGGTGCTGGCGTCCGGCGACGGCGACTTCGATCTGTTGCTGGACAAGATCCGCGCCAGCCAAGGCGTCGAAGCGGTGGCCTATGGTGTGCCGGGGCTGACCGCGCAATCGTTGGTGCGCGCCGCCAGCCGCTACGTGCCGATCGACGGCGACCTGCTGCTGAGGAACTGAGCGTGCTCGACCATCCCGTTGCCGTGCTCGACTTCGAAACCACCGGCATGTCCCCGGCGCAGCAGGCGCGCGCGACCGAAATCGGCGTGGTCATCGTCGAGCGCGGAAAGATCGTCGCGCGTTACCAGAGCCTGATGAACAGCGGCGCCTGGGTGCCGCCGTTCATCGAGCAGCTCACCGGCATCAGCAATGCCATGCTGCGTGATGCGCCACCGGCCGCCCAGGTGATGCACGAGGTCGCGGATTTCGTCGGCGACATTCCGCTGCTGGCGCACAACGCCTCGTTCGATCAGAAGTTCTGGGACGCCGAGCTGGCGTTGATTCGGCGGCGTCGGCTGCAACCCTTCGCCTGTTCACTGCTGTTGTCGCGCCGGCTACTACCGCTCGCGCCCAGCCACAAACTCGGCAACCTCAACCGCTGGGCCGGCCTGCCCGATACCGGCAAGGCGCACCGGGCGCTGGCCGATGCGGAAATGGCGGCCAACCTGACCTGCTTCATGGCTGCGCTGTTGCGCGAGCGCCATGGCCTCGGCGCGGTGTCCCACGACCTGCTGTGCAACCTGCAAAAAGTCCCCGCCGCCAAAATGGCCCAGGCGCTGCAGCGGGTGCGTGGGTGTTAGCAGGCTCTGGCCATCGCCATCGCCATCGCCAACCCCAACCAAGGCCGCTTCTCTAAGGGCACCGCCAAGACCTATCGGGGCAGGTATCGCTTTTGTAGGGTGGATATGCGAAGCCTTGTCCACCGTTGGCCCCGAGATGGCAGGCAAGCTACGGCATGTCCGCCCTACGCTGTCGAAGGTCCGCTGCAACCCAGGAGCGATTTGCAGCTACGCAATTCCCCGGATTGCTTTCGGGCTGCCGGCAACCAGCCTCGCAACAGAAACGCGATGGTCGGCGCCGGGCAAGGTAAACTGCGCGCATCCGCCTATTTGCCTCGCTGGTTACCCCTATGACTTTCGCTTCCCTCGGCCTGATCGAGCCCCTGCTGCGCACCCTCGACGGCCTTGATTACCAGACTCCAACGCCGGTGCAGGCCCAGTCCATTCCACCGATCCTGCAGGGCCGCGACCTGATGGCTGCAGCGCAGACCGGCACCGGCAAGACCGCCGGCTTCGCCCTGCCGCTGTTGCAGCGGTTGATGATGGAAGGCCCGCAGGTAACCAGCAACTCGGTGCGGGCCCTGGTGCTGGTGCCGACCCGCGAGCTGGCCGAACAGGTGCAGCAGAGCTTTCTGACCTATGGTCAGCACCTGCCACTGCGCAGCTATGCGGTGTACGGCGGCGTGAGCATCAACCCGCAGATGATGAAGCTGCGCAAGGGCCTCGACGTGCTGGTCGCCACCCCTGGGCGTTTGCTCGACCTGTACCGGCAGAACGCGGTCAAGTTCAACCAGCTGCAGGTGCTGGTGCTGGATGAAGCCGACCGTATGCTCGACCTGGGTTTTGCCCGCGAGCTGCAGGACGTGTTCGCCGCGCTGCCGAAAAAACGCCAGACCCTGCTGTTCTCCGCGACCTTCTCCGAAGCCATCCGCGCCATGGCCAGCGAGATGCTGCGCGACCCCTTGAGCATCGCAGTCAGCCCGCGCAACGCCGCGGCCAAGTCGGTCAAGCAGTGGCTGATCCCGGTCGACAAGAAGCGCAAGAGCGAGCTGTTTCTGCACCTGTACCAGGCCAAGCGCTGGAGCCAGGCGCTGGTGTTCGTGAAAACCCGCAAGGGTGTCGATGAGCTGGAGGCCGAGCTGCAGCGCCACGGCATCAGCGCCGATGCGATCCACGGCGACAAGCCGCAGGCCACCCGTCTGCGCGCCCTGCAGCGGTTCAAGGATGGTGAGGTGAAGGTGCTGGTGGCCACCGACGTGGCAGCCCGCGGCCTGGATATCGACGACATGCCGCTGGTGGTCAACTTCGACCTGCCGATTGTCGCCGAAGACTATGTGCACCGGATTGGTCGCACCGGCCGTGCTGGCGCCAGCGGGCAGGCGGTGTCTCTGGTCTGCGCCGACGAGGTGCAGCACCTGGCAGCGATCGAGGCCCTGACCCAGCAGGTGCTGCAGCGCATCGACGAGCCCGATTTCATTCCCGACCACCGCGTGCCGCAAACCCTGCCCGGTGGCCAGGTGACAAAAAAGCCGAAAAAGGCCAAGAAGCCGAAAGTGGTCGGCGGCGGCAAAGGCAGCCTTGGCCGCTGGCTGGAAACCGACGAACCCACGGCGCCAGCGGTCAAGGCGGTGCGCAAGGTGCCGAGCCTGGGCGCGCCGGCCAGGCCAACGCCGAAGAAGCGTTAAGCGCTACGGCTTGGCCCGTTCGTAGGCGCCCAGGTCGCAGCGGGCGACACCGTCACCATCGCCGTCACGCGGGCGAGTCAGGCGGCGCTGGTCGTGGGCGGTGCAGGAACCCACTCCGCTGTCCACCGCCAGGCTGCCTTTGCGCAGCGCATGGCTCGGCACCGTCGAGTTGTTGTCGGCGAGTGGGTAAATCAGCCGGGTAAAGGTCTGCTCGAAGGGCAGGTACAGGTCGGCGCTGCAGTTGCTCGGTTCGCTGTTCATCACCAGGCCGATGGCCTGGTAGCGGTAGCGCGGCCCATTGTTGCGGCAATTGGTCACTTCGTCGCCGAAGAAGCCGAGGTTGCCCGCAATCAGGCTGTTGCGAATCAGCAGCTCGCCGGTGTTCTGCACGCCGTAGCCGTTGTTGTTGGCGATGGTGACGTTGATCAGGGTGGCGCTGGCGTTGATGCTCGGTGGGTTGGCGTGGTAGCCGTTGCTCAGTGCGCCGCCGGTGCCGATATGGTCGCTGAGGGTGCTGTTGGTCAGCTTCAATTGGCCGTCGTTGGCGATGGCGAAACCGCGACCGCCTTCCGAGCCGCTGTTGCCAACGAAGGCGCTGCGGGAAATGTCGGCGACTCCATTGTTATAGATGCCGGACCCAGCAGAGCGCTCGGCCTCGTCCGAGGCGCTGTTGTCGCGAATGTTGCTGTCACGAAGCAGCAGGCTGCCGCGGTTGAAGATCGCGCCGCCGCGCCCGATGTTATTGACGTCGTCGCCGCGGGAGTGGTTGTCGACGAAGTCCGACGAATAGACTTCCAGCGTGCCGTAATTGGCGATGCCGCCACCCTGGCCGTAGCGGAAGCCTTCCTCGCCGGGCATCTCGCGGTAGGTCGGGTTGATGGTTGCGGCGCGGTTGCCCTGCACCCGCACCTGTTGCAAACGCAGGTGCCCGTGGTTCTCCGCCGCGGCGCCGTTGAAGGCGGTGCGGCCGTCCTCCAGTGCCAGGTGCTGCAGGTGCAGGGTTGCGCCACTCAGCACCTCGAGCAGGCGATCGTTGCGATAGGGCGGTTGCGTCGGGTCGATGCCGCGAATGCGGGTCAGCTCGCGGCCGGCGCCGCGGATGGTGAGGTGGTCGACGACATCCAGGTCGCCGTTGAGGTTGGCATCCTCGTCGTAACGGATTTCCGGCTCGCCGAAGTCGGTCAGGCGACTCAGCACGAAATTGCCCGCAGGCAGGCGGATCAGGTCCGGCCCTGGCTCGCGATTGGCGGCGCTGACCGCATCGCGCAGCGAGCAGTGGGCGTCGCAGAAGCCGTCGTGGTCGTCGGCCATTGTGGTGATGCGCAGGTCGGCCGCCTGTAGCGCGCCAGTGAACAGGCAAAGCGCAACGGCGTTGAGGCACAGGAATGAACGATGAATGGGCATGATGGCTCTCCACACAGGTTGGATGTCTGGCGGAGAAGGCAGGGCTTCCGCTTTCAGAAACGAGATTCGCCAGCTACTGACCCGGGGCGCCTGGCAGAGGTTCCATGGCCCCCTTGACGTTGGTCAGCGAGCTGTGAAGAGGATCGCAGGTGCTAGCCGAGCTGCTGCTCAAGCCAGGCCAACAGGCCCAGGGCCGCCGCCCGGCCGCTGGCGAAACAGGCGGTCAGCAGGTAACCGCCGGTCGGCGCTTCCCAGTCGAGCATTTCGCCGGCGCAGAACACGCCGGGCAGGGCTTGCAGCATCAACTGTTGATCCAGCTGTTCGAAGGGTATGCCGCCCGCGCTGCTGATCGCCTCGTCCAGCGGCCGCGGTTTCACCAAGGTCAGTGGCAGCCCTTTCAGCGCAGTCGCCAGCAGGGCCGGGTCGTGAAAATGTGCGGCCGGCGTCAGTTCGTGCAGCAGCGCCGCCTTGACCCCGTCGATGCCGACCTGGCGATGCAGGTGCTTGGCCATCGAATGGGCGCCGCGGGGCTTGCTCAGGGCAGCTTGCAGTTTGGCGTGGCTGCTGTGGGGCAACAGGTCGAGGTGGACAGTGGCGCTGCCGTGTTGGTTGATCGCTTCGCGAATGGCTGCAGACAGCGCATAAACCAGGCTGCCCTCGACACCAGTGGTGGTGAGGACGAATTCGCCTTGGCGCGGAGCACCGTCGGCCAGCGCCAGGGTGACGTTCTTCAGCGGCGCGCCGGCGAATTTGTCCTGCAGCAGCGTGCTCCAGCCGGCGACCTCGAAACCGCAGTTGCTTGCTTGCAGCGCTGCGATGGCGACACCGCGCGCCTGCAGCAGTGGCACCCAGGCGCCATCCGACCCCAACCGAGCCCAGCTGCCGCCGCCCAATGCCAGCAAGGTGGCGTCAGCCGTCACGCTTATTTCGCCGGCGGGCGAGGCGATGCGCAGGGCGCCGCCTGCGCTCCAGCCCAGCCAGCGATGGCGGGTATGGATCGCCACGCCATGCTCGCGCAGGCGCTTGAGCCAGGCGCGCAGCAGCGGGGCGGCTTTCATATCGCAGGGAAACACGCGGCCGGAACTGCCCACAAAGGTGTCGATGCCCAGCCCGTGAATCCAGCCGCGCAGGGCGTCGGCGTCGAAGTCGGCGAGCAGTCGGGCGATTGCCTCGCGCCGCTCGCCGTAGCGCGAGAGAAAGGCGTCCTGCGCTTCCGAGTGGGTGATGTTCATGCCGCCGACGCCTGCGAGAAGAAACTTGCGCCCCACCGAGGGCATGGCGTCGAACAGCTCGACGCTGGCCCCAGCCAGGGCCAATACCTCGGCGGCCATCAGCCCGGCGGGGCCGCCGCCAATGATGGCGACGCGATACAGAGGCGGGCGAGAGGCGTTGGTCATGGTCGGCAGGGGGCTGGTGGGCGAGCGCGCATTCTACCTGAGGGCGTTCGCCGGTTTTGCGCGACAGCGGCCTGGTCGCGCACAAAGAAAAAATCGCGATGGAAGAAACCCAGACGGCGCGAATCGATCACAACAGTATCGGTGCCATCGCCCGCGGTGGCGCGCTCAAGCAGAAGGACGCTCCCATGTATGCTCAGGATTCGCTGTATGGATTCATCCCGCCTTATATTCTCGATCGCATCATCGACCACGGTACGCAGCGCCAGCGCTCATTCGCCCTGGGCACCCTGACCCATGTGCGCAGCTTGCGCGCCGACCATGGGCTGCCGCACCGCCGGGCGCAGGCAATGGAGCCGGGGCGCGGTCAACCCGGCCAGCCGCAGCGCAGCATTCACGACGCCCAGGGCCAGATGCAGCTGCCGGGCGTGGCCGTGCGCGTCGAAGGCCAGCCCGCCAGTGGCGATGCCGCCGTCGACGAGGCGTACGATGCGCTGGGCATTACCCATGATTTCTTCTGGCAGGTGTTCGGCCGCGACTCCATCGATAACCAGGGCCTTGCCCTGGTCGGTACCGTGCATTACGGCGAAGGCTATGAGAACGCCTTCTGGAATGGCGCGCAGATGGTGTTCGGCGACGGCGACGGAGAGATCTTCAACCGTTTTACCCGCTCGCTGGATGTGGTCGCCCACGAACTGGCCCATGGCGTGACCGAGCACGAAGCCGGGCTGGTGTATTTCAATCAGTCCGGCGCGCTGAACGAGTCGGTGTCCGACGTGTTCGGGGTGCTCACCACGCAGTTTTCCCGCAGGCAGACGGTGGACCAGGCGGACTGGCTGATCGGCGCCGACCTGCTGACCGACAAGGTCAATGGCGTGGCGCTGCGCTCGATGGCGAACCCTGGCACCGCCTACGATGACCCTTTGCTGGGCAAGGACCCGCAGCCGGCGCACATGCGTGACTTCATCACAACCCGTGAGGACAACGGCGGCGTGCACCTGAACTCAGGCATTCCCAACCGCGCCTTCTATCTCGCGGCGACCACCATGGGCGGATACGCCTGGGAAAAGGCCGGGCGCATCTGGTATGACACACTCTGCGACAAGCGCCTGGCCAACGATGCGGATTTCTCCGCGTTCGCCAGGCTGACTGTCGAAAATGCCAAGGCACGCTTTGGCGCCCTGGCCAGCGAAGCGCGTGCGGTCGAGCAGGGCTGGGCCGGGGTTGGTGTAAACCTTGATGAGGAAGGGTTATGAAGCGGTTACCTGAACTGGGCAGCGACGCGGTCGTGCGCCTGTCGCGACAGGGTGGCGTGGCGGCGATCCAGGCGTTGAGCCGGCCACGTGAAATCGAATTTGCCGAGTGCGACGAACACCAGCGTGGGCAGATCTGCTCAGTGCTGGAGGGCTGTTTGCCGTTGGCCAATAACGCCACAACCGGGCGCGGCGATCAGCGCTTTTATCGAATCGAACTGCGCTATCGGCAGGATGAAAAAGACGATGAACTGGTTATCCAGGTGCCCGAGAACGAGGCCCCCGGCGACCTGGTGCGGCTGTGGGACAAGGGCGAGGTGCTCTGACGCATCGAGCGGGCGATAACTCAGCCGAGTCCGCGCGCCTGCCAGACCTTGGCCGCGCTGTGATGGAGGAGGCCATGGCGCCTGGCCAGGGCGTGGCGGTCCTTGTCGTAGCCGCCGCCGATCAGCCCGACCACCGGAATATCGCGGCCCAGGCAATGGTTGAGCACCGCTTCGTCGCGGGCGGCGATGCCGGCGTCGGTCAACTGCAGGTAACCCAGGGCGTCGTCCCGGTGCACGTCCACGCCGGCGTCGTACAGCACGATATCGGGCTGGTACAGCGGTAACAGGTAGTTCAGCGCCTCATCCACTACCTGCAGATAGTCGGTGTCGCCCAAGCCCATCGGCAGCGGGATGTCCCAGTCGCTGTCGGCTTTGCGTGCGGGGAAGTTCTTTTCGCAATGCAGCGATACGGTGATCGCCTCTGGGGTGTCGGCCAGCAGGCGGGCGGTGCCATCGCCCTGGTGCACATCGCAATCGAAGATCAGCACGCGCTGCGCCTGGCCGCTTTGCAGCAGGTAATGGCTAATCACCGCCAGGTCGTTGAAGATGCAGAAGCCGGCTGGGTGATCGTAATGGGCGTGGTGGGTGCCGCCCGCCAGGTGGCAGGCCAGGCCATGCTGCAAGGCTTGCGCGGCCGCCAACAGCGAGCCACCGACCGCGCGCACCGTGCGCCGGGCCAGTGCCTCGCTCCAGGGCAAGCCCAGGCGGCGTTGTTCCTCATGGGCCAGCTCGCCGCTGCGAAAGCGCTCGATGTAGGCCGGGCAGTGGGTCAGGCGGAGAATCTCGCTGGGGCAGAGTTCAGGCCGCAGCAGCTCGGCGTCGCTGGTCAGCCCGCTGGCCACCAGGTGGTCGCGTAGCAGACGAAATTTCTCCATGGGGAAGCGATGTTCGGCCGGGAAGGGCGGGCTGTAGTCGTCGTGATAGACCAGCGGCAGGCGCATAGAATAAAGCTCTGAGGGCAGCGCCCGAGTATGGCGCTGGCGCCCGTCTGCGCTCAAGGCCGGCCAGCGGCAGCGGAATCGGCGGTTATTGCGCCAATGCGGAGCATGAAGTGCTTGGCACTGCCGACAGCCGCAGGCAAAGCCTTTACCATTTCACCCTGGGCCAAGCGCTATGGTATGAGCGTATCAGCGCCGCGCCGGCCCACCGCGAATCACGCTTTGTAGCAACCACTGGAGAACATGCATGAGTCAGGTATTGGACCAGTTGGTCGCCCTGTTAACCCTGGAAACCATCGAGGAAAATCTTTTTCGCGGGGTTAGCCAGGACCTGGGCTTTCGCCAGCTGTTCGGCGGCCAGGTGCTCGGCCAGTGCGTGTCGGCGGCGAGCCAGACGGTCGAGCCGGCGCGCCATGTGCACTCGCTGCACGGCTATTTCCTGCGCCCGGGCGATGCGACCTTGCCGGTGGTCTATCAGGTCGACCGGGTGCGCGACGGCGGCAGCTTCAGCACCCGGCGGGTGACGGCGATCCAGAAGGGCAAGCCGATCTTCACCTGCAGCGCCTCGTTCCAGTTCGACGAAGAGGGCTTTGCCCACCAGAACGCCATGCCCGATGTGCCGGGCCCCGAGGAGCTGAAGTCGGAAACCGAATTGGCGCGCATGGTTGCATCGATGATTCCAGAGCGCATGCGCGAGCGGGCGACCAGCGAAAAACCGATCGAGATTCGCCCGGTCACCCGGATCAACCCCTTTGCGCCCGATCCCTGCGAGCCGGTCAAGTACGTCTGGTTCCGCGCTGCCGGCGCGCTGCCGGATGAGCCGCAGCTGCACAAGCTGCTGCTGGCTTACGCCAGCGACTTCAACCTGCTGACCACTTCGATGCAGCCCCATGGCGTCTCGGTGTTTCAGAAGTTCATGCAGGTCGCCAGCCTCGACCATGCGCTCTGGTTCCATGCCAACCTGCGCATGGACGACTGGTTGCTGTATGCCATGGATAGCCCTTGGGCCGGCAATGCCCGGGGCTTCGCCCGCGGCAGCATTTTCAATCGCCAGGGCCAGTTGGTCGCCTCGGTGGCCCAGGAAGGGCTGACCCGCGTGCGGGACGACTGGAAATGAAGCTGCAGACGGCGCGCCATTGGGTGTTCGACATGGACGGCACCCTGACCCTGGCCGTGCATGATTTCGAGGCGATCAAGCAGGCGCTGGGCATCCCGTTGGAGCATGACATTCTTGAACACCTGGCCGGCCTGCCCGCCGACGAAGCGGTCGCCAAGCACGCTTGGCTGCTCGAGCATGAGCGCGAGCTGGCGGTGGCATCCCGTCCTGCGCCTGGCGCGGTGGAGCTGATCCGCCTGCTGCGCGCCCGCGGTTGCCGGCTCGGCGTACTGACCCGCAATGCCCACGCGCTGGCGTTGATTACCCTGGAGGCGGTCGGCCTGGGCGAGTGCTTTGCCCGTGAAGATATTCTCGGTCGCGACGAGGCGCCGCCCAAGCCCCATCCGGGCGGCTTGCTGCACCTGGCCGAGCGCTGGCAGGTGGCGCCGGCCGAACTGGTGATGGTCGGCGACTACCGCTACGACCTCGAATGCGCGCGGGCCGCTGGGGCCTACAGCGTGCTGGTCAACCTTGCGGAAAATCCCTGGCCCGAGCTGACCGATCATTTCGCCGCGGATTGCCACGTGCTGGGGGCAACCCTTCTGGCAGCGGAGTGTCATTTGTAACAACGGGGCGCCGCCCATGGCGCCCACCTGTGTCGCTGGGCCAGCTGTGGCAAGCGCTGCGGCGAATCAAACCTTGATCGCCAGCGCCGAGCAGGCCCAGAATTGATCAACGTTTTGCGACCGCTGCCCTGAAGGATTTCCAATGCCAGACACCATCGCTGCCCACCTGCGGCTAGCACCTGACGCCCTGACCCGGCCCTTTTCACCAGAGCAGTTCAATTTCACCAGCACCGATGATCTCGAGCCGTTCCGCGGCGTGCTCGGTCAGGCGCGCGCCGTCGAGGCCCTGCAGTTTGGCGTGGCGATGCCGCGTCCCGGCTATAACGTATTCGTCATGGGCGAGCCCGGCACTGGGCGTTTTTCCTTCGTCAAACGCTACCTCAAGGCTGAAGCCAAACGCCTGGAGACGCCGGCCGACCGGGTCTACGTCAACCATTTCGATGAACCCCGCGAGCCCCGCGCGCTGGAGCTGCCGTCCGGTACCGCCGGTGAGTTCATCGCCGATATCAACGGGCTGATCGACAACCTGATTGCGACCTTCCCGGCGGTGTTCGAGCATCCCTCGTTTCAGCAGAAGAAGAACGCCGTCGACCGCGCGTTCAACAAGCGCTACGACCAGGCGCTGGACGTGATCGAGAAGCTGTCGCTGGAAAAGAATGTCGCGCTGTACCGCGACAGCAGCAACATCGCCTTCACCCCGATGCTTGATGGCAAGGCGCTGGACGAAGCCGAGTTCGCCCAGCTGCCGGAAGCCGATCGCGAGCGTTTCCATGCGGACATCGCGGCCCTGGAAGAGCGGCTCAATGAAGAGCTGGCCAGCCTGCCGCAGTGGAAGCGCGAGTCGAGCAATCAGCTGCGCCAGCTCAACGAAGAAACCATCACCGTCGCTCTGCAACCGCTGCTCGCGCCGCTGTCGCAGAAGTATGCGGAGAACGCTGAGGTCTGCGCCTACCTGCAGGCGGTGCAGGTCAACCTGCTGAAAACCGTGGTGGATCAGCTGGTCGAGGTGGAAAAAGCCGACGTGCAGACCCGCAAGCTGCTGGAAGAGCAGTACTGCCCGAGCCTGGTGGTCGGCCATCACGCCCATGGCGGCGCGCCCGTGGTGTTCGAGCCGCATCCGACCTACGACAACCTGTTCGGTCGCATCGAATACAACACCGACCAGGGTGCGCTCTATACCAGCTACCGGCAGCTGCGCCCCGGCGCGCTGCACCGCGCCAATGGCGGCTTTCTGATTCTCGAGGCGGAGAAGATGCTCGGCGAGCCCTTCGTCTGGGATGCGCTCAAGCGCGCTCTGCATTCGCGCCAGCTGAAGATGGAATCGCCGCTCGGCGAACTCGGCCGCATCGCCACCGTGACGCTCAATCCGCAGGTGATCCCGCTGCAGGTCAAGGTGATCATCATCGGCGCCCGCCAGCTGTATTACGCCTTGCAGGACCACGATCCTGACTTCCAGGAAATGTTTCGCGTGCTGGTCGATTTCGACGAGGACATTCCCCTCGGCGATGAAAGCCTGGAGCAGTTCGCCCAACTGATGAAAACCCGCACCACCGAAGAAGGTATGGCACCGCTCACTGCCGCAGCGGTGGCGCGCCTGGCGACTTACAGCGCGCGCCTGGCCGAGCATCAAGGGCGCTTGTCGGCGCGAATCGGCGATCTGTTCCAACTGGTCAGCGAGGCCGATTTCATTCGTCAGCTGGCCAGCGAAACGATCACCGATGTCGGTCATATCGAGCGTGCGCTCAAGGCCAAGGCCACCCGCACCGGGCGTGTGTCGGCGCGGATCATCGACGACATGCTGGCCGGCATCATCCTGATCGACACCGCTGGCGCAGCTGTCGGCAAGTGCAACGGCCTGACCGTGCTGGAAGTCGGCGACTCGGCGTTTGGTGTGCCGGCGCGGATTTCCGCGACCGTCTATCCCGGCGGCAGCGGCATTGTCGATATCGAGCGTGAGGTGAATCTCGGCCAGCCGATCCACTCCAAGGGCGTGATGATCCTTACTGGTTACCTCGGCAGCCGCTATGCCCAGGAATTTCCCCTGGAGATTTCCGCGAGCATCGCCCTGGAGCAATCTTATGGGTATGTCGATGGTGACAGCGCCTCGCTCGGTGAGGTCTGCACACTGATCTCGGCCTTGTCGCGCACCCCGCTCAAGCAGTGCTTCGCCATCACCGGCTCGATCAACCAGTTCGGCGAAGTGCAGGCGGTCGGCGGAGTCAACGAGAAGATCGAAGGCTTCTTCCGCCTGTGCGAGGCCCGTGGCCTGACCGGCGAGCAGGGCGCGATCATTCCCCACTCCAATGTCTCGACCCTGATGCTCGACGAGCGCGTGCTGCAGGCCGTGCGCGCAGGGCAGTTCCATGTCTACGCCGTGCGTCAGGTGGATGAGGCCTTGAGCCTGCTGGCAGGCGAAGACGTCGGCAGTCCCAACGATAAAGGCCAGTTCCCCGCCGGCAGCGTCAATGCACGGGTGGTCGAGCGGCTGCGCGAAATCGCCGAAATGGGCCTGGATGACGACGACAAGGACGAGCCGAAGGTGGAAGAGCTCGTCGCCGCTGCGGTGGCAAAAAAAACTCCGGTTAAAAAACCGGCCGCATAAGCGCGGGGCGAGTCGTCAGGTTCGCTCGGTGGCTGGTCAGTCATTGAGCGAAATGCTGACGGCCGCGGGCTGCGCTGATCCGTCTGGCTTGCCCACGTTTAATCCACACAGTTATCCACAGCATGCGGGGATAACTGTCGGCTTTCAGACTCGCCCGCCCGGGTGTAGGCTGAAGCCAGGTTTCTTCGAGGGTTGCCGCCATGTCGCGCCACCTCTGCCTTACCCGTCAATGCCTGGGCCTGGTCACTCGGATCGAGTGTGCCGTGCTGCCACTGGCTGGGGAAAAAGGCCTCTGGACGCTGATCTGCGCGGCCGGTATGTCTGGCGCGCAACCTTCCGCCATCAAGGCGCAGGGCCCATTCTACGGGCCTTTGGTGGCGGAAGGGGTGCTTCTCGGGATCGCCGAAAGCCTGGCGGAGCAGGGCTACGTGACGTGCACGGACATTCCAATCTGGCGTCTGCATGTGCAAGCCGAGTTGCGTCGTCTGAATGGCGAGCGCTGTCCCCACCCTGGCCACTACCAGTTTCAGCCCGACAGCTGAGCACGGGCGCTCATCACCGCAGCGCAGCGCATCCAGGCGTTGCCGGCAAACCCCGATCCTGAGCCTCCGCTTGAGGTTATCCACAATTGCTTGCAGCCGTTTGCCGCCCGTGGGGCAGGCCGCTATTGCCTGCAATAGTGCGCTGCGTATACTCCCAGCCTGATTTGATTTACCCCTGCGAGATACCCATGGAACGCTTTATCGAAAATGCGATGTACGCTTCACGCTGGCTGCTGGCGCCAATCTATTTCGGCTTGTCTCTCGGGCTGCTGGCTCTGGCGCTGAAGTTCTTCCAGGAAATCTTTCACATCATTCCTAACGTGTTTGCCATGGCTGAGGCGGACCTGATTCTGGTGATCCTGTCGCTGATCGACATGGCCCTGGTCGGCGGATTGCTGGTCATGGTGATGATCTCCGGCTATGAGAACTTCGTCTCGCAGCTGGATATCGATGACGGCAAGGAAAAGCTCAGCTGGCTTGGCAAGATGGACTCCGGCTCGCTGAAGATGAAAGTCGCCGCCTCGATCGTGGCGATTTCCTCGATCCACCTGCTCAAGGTGTTCATGAATGCGGAGAACATCAAGACGGACTACCTGATGTGGTACGTGATCATCCACATGGCCTTTGTACTCTCGGCCTTTGCCATGGGTTACCTGGACAAGCTGACCAAGCACTGATCCTGCAGCAGCATTACCGCCGCCCGGCCGTTGCAAAACGGACGGGCGGTTTGCTTTCTACCTTGTGCTTTTGCTTTGTTGTACAAAAATTGTATTCGTATAAGTTTTTGTATAGTTTTGCTCGCCGAGGTATTCATCATGAATCTGCAAGCCCTGTCGCAGCACGCCCACGCCGGGCATATCGATGAACTCAACCTGATCTCCATCGAAGGTGGCATCTACCTGCTGGAGGCACGCATGGACGGTCGCGCGCATCCGCTTAGTGATGATGCAGGGCAAACCTTGCACCTGCGCTCGGTCGAGCACGCCCGCGACCTGCTGCAGGATCTGCCACGCCTGCCGTTCCACCTTGTACACGCGGTGGTGCATGACGAAATGTGCGGCATGCAGGACGGTACCCAGGACACCCTGCGCGTGCCGATTTCCTTCAACTCTTCCTGGTAACGACTCCATTTATGTCTATTCGCCGGCTTGCCCTGGTGCTGGGTGATCAGCTGTCTTTCGATCTGCCCAGTTTGCAGGCCCTGGACCCGCAACAGGATGCGGTGCTGCTCGCCGAGGTGGCGGCGGAAACCGACTACGTACCGCATCATCCGCAAAAGATCGCGTTGATCTTCAGTGCCATGCGCCACTTTGCCGAAGCGCTGCGCGAGCAGGGTTGGCGCGTGCATTACGTCAGGCTGGACGATGCCGAAAACAGCGGCTCGCTGCCTGGCGAGTTGCAGCGCTGGGTCGCGCGGTTACAGGCAGCCGAGGTGCATATCACCGAATGTGGGGAGTGGCGGCTGGAGCTGGCGTTGCAAGCGTGCGGCCTGCCCATTACCTGGCATGCCGATAGCCGCTTTATCTGCGGCCGCGATGACTTCGCGCGCTGGGCCGAAGGGCGCAAGCAGCTGCGCATGGAGTTCTTCTACCGCGAGATGCGCCGTAAGACCGGCCTGCTGCTAAATGGCGACGGGACGCCGGTGGGCGGCGCCTGGAATTTCGATGCGGAAAACCGCAAGGCGCTGCCCAGGCAGATCAAGGCACCGATGACCGCACGCTTCCCCGCGGATGACATCACCCAGGAAGTGCTGGCGCTGGTGGCCGAACGTTTCAGCCATCACTACGGCAGCCTGACGGCCTTCGATTACCCGGTGACCCATGCCGAGGCTGAGGCGCTGTGGCAGCACTTTCTCGACTTTGCCCTGCCGGCCTTTGGCGATTATCAGGATGCGATGGCGGTTGGCGAGCCGTTTCTATTTCATGCGCGGATCAGTGCGGCGCTGAATATCGGCCTGCTCGATGTGCGTCGCTTATGTGCCGACGTCGAGGCAGCGTATTGGCGCGGCCAGGTGCCGCTGAACGCCGCCGAGGGCTTTATCCGCCAGTTGATTGGCTGGCGCGAATACGTGCGCGGCATCTACTGGATGCACATGCCCGAGTACGCCGAGCGCAATGCCTTCGGCAACACCCGGCCGTTACCCGAGTTCTACTGGACCGGTGACACCGGCATGAAGTGCATGAGCCAGGCCATCGGTCAGACCCTGGAACACGCCTATGCCCACCATATTCAGCGGCTGATGGTGACCGGCAATTTCGCCCTGCTGGCAGGCATTGCGCCCAGCCAGGTCTGCGACTGGTACCTGGCGGTGTACATGGACGCCTTCGACTGGGTCGAACTGCCCAATACCCTCGGTATGGTCATGCATGCCGATGGAGGTTACCTGGGTTCCAAGCCCTATTGCGCCAGCGGCCAGTACATCAAGCGGATGTCCAATTACTGCGGCGACTGCGCATACAAGGTCAGCGAGAGCGTGGGCGAGCGCGCGTGCCCGTTCAATGCCTTGTATTGGCATTTTCTGATGCGTCATCGCCAGCAGCTGGCTGGCAACCATCGCCTCGGCATGATCTACCGAGGCCTGGACCGGATGAGCGAAAGCAAGCAACAGGGCCTATGGCTGCGCGGCGAGCAGATTCTCGCGATCCTGGACGCCGGCGAGCGGTTGTGAAGAAGTCCGAGCTGCCGGTAAAGCGCTGCCTGGTCTGCGACCTGCCGTTTGTGTGGCGCAAGAAATGGTCGCGCTGCTGGGATGAGGTGAAATATTGCTCCGAGCGCTGTCGTCGCCAGCGTCGGTGATCAAGGGCTTTGACCATCTGTGCTAGGCTGGCCGACCTTTTTTCAGCCTCAGCGGAGCAGTGCCATGTCCGAAATCAATCTATCGACCGATGAAACCCGGGTCAGCTACGGCATCGGCCGCCAATTGGGTGGGCAACTGCGTGACAACCCGCCGCCGGGTGTCAGCCTGGAAGCCGTGATCGCGGGTCTGTCCGATGCCTTCGCCGGTCTGCCGAGCCGGGTTGCTGACGCTGAGCTGTCGGCCAGCTTCAAGGTCATTCGCGACGCGATGCAGGCCGAGGCTCAAGCCAGATCTGAAGCCGCTGCCGGGGCTGGCCTGGCCTTCCTGGCAGAAAACGCCAAGCGTGACGGCGTTACCGTGCTGGCCTCCGGTCTGCAGTACGAGGTGCTGAACGCCGGCGACGGCGCAATGCCTTCGCGCGATGACACTGTGCGCACCCATTACCACGGCACGCTTATCGATGGCAGCGTGTTTGACAGCTCCTACGAGCGCGGCCAACCGGCCGAATTCCCGGTCGGTGGTGTGATCGCGGGCTGGACCGAAGCGCTGCAGCTGATGAAAGCAGGCAGCAAGTGGCGGTTGTATGTGCCGAGCGAGCTGGCCTATGGCGAGCAAGGCGTTGGCAGCATCCCGCCGAACAGCGTGCTGGTATTTGACGTCGAGCTGCTGGACGTCCTCTAAGCGATGTTCATAAGGTGGATGGCCCGGTCATCCACCGCAACGGCTGTCGAGATGGATAACGCGTGTTCATCCATCTCGTGCGGCACTGGGCGTCACGGGCGCAATGCCCGGGCGTAGCAGTAGAGAAACAGATTACGCACCAGCTCCTTGAGCACCAGCGGCTCGTTGGAATTCAGCTCGTGCAGGTCCAGATCACCTTGTTCGCGCAGCTCGTCCAGCGCGTCGTCCTTCAATACTGCGCAGACTTCGCCCGTATCGCGATTAAGGATGCGTAGATAAGGTTGCGGACGGTCCAGCCAGGCATCGATCAAATAGGTCATGACTCATCTCCCTTAAATAGTTAGATGAGAATAATTCCTATTGTCATTATAGCAAGTGTTAATTGCGACCTTTGGTCGCGGCAGCGAGCTGGCTGAGTGGCTTAAGCGCGCAGAGCGATTCTAGGCGGCGGTTATGAGATGGGAGTCATAAAAAGCCCGTCGCATGGACGGGCTTCTGCGTTTCGGCTGTACGTCAGTGAGTTCGCGCCACGGCAAAGCGACTCAGCTCTATCAGCGCGTCGCGATACTCGTTGGCGGGCAATACATCCAGGCAGGCAATCGCGCGCTCTGCGTAGTCGCGGGCTTGCTGGGCGGTGTAGTCGAGTGCGCCCGCGGCTTCCACGGCATTGCGGATGCTTTCCAGGTCCTCGAGTCCGCCTTTCTGGATCGCCTGACGCACCAGTGCAGCCTGCTCGGGCGTGCCTTCGCGCATGGTGTAGATCAGCGGCAGAGTCGGTTTGCCTTCGGCCAGGTCGTCACCGATGTTCTTGCCTAAGGTAGTGGCATCGCCGCGGTAGTCGAGCAGGTCGTCGACCAGTTGGAAGGCCACGCCCAGGTGGTCGCCAAAGGTGCGCAGGGCTTCGGTTTGTTCGGCTGTGGCGCCGGCAAGTGCTGCCGCGCTGTGGGTCGAGGCCTCGAAGAGCATCGCGGTTTTGCCGCGAATGACCTCCATATAGGTGTCTTCCGTGGTGCTGGCGTCGCGGATCTTCGACAGCTGCAGCACTTCGCCTTCGGCAATGACCCGAGTGGCCTTGGAAAGAATCTTCATCACCGGCATGGAGCCGAGTTCGACCATCATTTCGAACGAGCGTGAATAAAGGAAGTCGCCCACCAGTACGCTCGGCGCATTGCCCCACTGGGCGTTGGCGGTGCTGCGGCCGCGGCGCATGTCGGACATGTCGACCACGTCGTCGTGCAATAGGGTGGCGGTGTGCAGAAATTCGATGGTGGCGGCGAGCAGGCGCAGATTATCGCCCTGCAGCCCGAGCGCTTTGCCACTGAGCAGAACCAGCAGCGGACGCAGGCGTTTGCCACCTGCGGAAATGATGTAGTCGCCGATCTTCTCTACCAGCGGTACGCGCGAAACCAGTTGCGCGCGAATGATGCCGTCGACGGCGATAAAGTCATCCGCCACCACGCGGTAGAAAGCCTGGGGTTGCATCGCTGGCACCTGCTACTCATGGGTTGCGCGGCATGCTAGGGGGCAGGGTAGGGGCTGTCAAGGCAACTGGCCGGGATGCTTGCGCCGCGTCGGCAGCTTGCGTACAATCGCGCACCCTGAACTTCCCCCTGGGTATTTCCCTGCCTTACGCAATTGCAAGGGTGTCCTTCCGGCCCCAAGCAGCCATGCCAGCCGACGACTATTCCTATAAAGCGCTGGGTGAGCAGGATTAACGGAGATTTACCATGTACGCAGTAATTGTTACTGGTGGCAAGCAATACAAAGTCACCGAAGGCGAATTCCTCAAGGTCGAAAAGCTCGAAATCGCCACTGGCGAAGCCGTTACTTTTGACCGTGTTCTTCTGATCGGCAACGGCGACGATGTAACCATCGGCGCTCCGGTTGTTGATGGCGCTAAAGTCGTGGCCGAAGTTGTTGCTCAAGGCCGTCACGATAAAGTCACCATCATCAAGTTCCGCCGTCGTAAGCACCACATGAAGCGTCAGGGCCACCGTCAGTGGTACACCGAGATCAAAATCACCGGTATTCAGGCCTGATTCGTTTCGGTCTGATCCCTTAATAGGAGTATTGAACTCATGGCACACAAAAAAGCTGGCGGTAGTACCCGCAACGGTCGCGACTCAGAAGCCAAACGCCTTGGCGTGAAGATGTATGGCGGCCAGGCTATCAAAGCAGGCAACATCATCGTGCGTCAGCGCGGTACCCAGTTCCACGCCGGTTACGGCGTAGGCATGGGTAAGGATCACACCCTCTTCGCGAAAATCGAAGGCGTGATCAAGTTTGAAGTAAAAGGCGCGTTCAACCGCCGTTACGTGAGCGTCGTTGCGGCTTAATCGCACGGCTGCTGGAAAAGCCCCGTCCTTGCGACGGGGCTTTTTTGTTTCTGTATTCTTGGGGTTCTTGCCAAACTGTCCTGGGTGTAAGCGTTCGATTTGAATGCAGGTCAATTTTGCAAGAACCTGGTTTTCTCGTTTTAGATAACCCGCGTAGTTGCGGGAGGCTTACCCATGAAATTCGTCGATGAAGTATCGATTTTTGTAAAAGCCGGCGACGGCGGTAACGGCATGATGGCTTTTCGTCGTGAAAAGTTCATCGAGAAGGGCGGCCCTAACGGTGGTGATGGTGGCGACGGTGGCTCGGTTTATATCGAGGCCCAAGAGAACCTCAATACCCTGGTGGACTACCGCTATACCCGTCGCTTTCAGGCGCAGAATGGTGAAAAGGGCGGTAGCACTGATTGTACCGGTGCCAAGGGCGAGGACCTGATCCTGCCGGTGCCGATTGGTACCACGGTGATCGATGCCGGCACCCAGGAAGTGATTGGCGACCTGACTCGTGCTGGCCAGCGTTTGCTGGTAGCGCAGGGTGGTTGGCACGGTCTGGGTAACACCCGCTTCAAGTCCAGTACCAACCGTGCACCGCGGCAGACCACGCCGGGCAAGCCGGGCGATGCGCGCGACCTCAAGCTGGAGTTGAAGGTGTTGGCCGATGTTGGTTTGCTGGGCTTGCCGAATGCCGGCAAGAGCACCTTTATCCGCTCGGTATCGGCGGCCAAGCCGAAAGTCGCTGACTATCCCTTCACCACTCTGGTGCCAAACCTGGGTGTGGTCAGTGTCGATCGCTACAAGAGCTTTGTGATCGCCGACATTCCGGGGCTGATCGAGGGTGCTTCTCACGGTGCTGGCTTGGGTATTCGCTTCCTCAAGCACTTGTCGCGTACCCGTCTGCTGCTGCACCTGGTTGATATGGCGCCGCTGGATCTGACCGATCCGGCCGAGTCGGCCGCCACCATTATTGACGAGCTGACCAAGTTCAGCCCGTCGCTGGCTGAGCGTGAGCGCTGGCTGGTGCTGAACAAGGCTGACCAGATCCTCGATGAGGAGCAGGAAGCACGTATCGCTGAAATCGTCGCACGGATCGAGTGGGAAGGTCCGGTGTATGTGATTTCTGCCCTGGCGCGCCAGGGTACTGAGAAGCTGTGTTATGACATCATGGACTTCCTTGAGGCGCGCGCTGAGCGCATTCAGGAAAACCCAGAGTACGCGGCCGAGCTGGCTGAGCTGGATACGCGCATCGAAGACGAAGCGCGCGCCCAGTTGCAGGCGCTGGACGACAAGCGTGCGCTGCGTCGTTCCGGGGTCAAGGCGGTCGGTGATGTCGATGAAGACGATAGCTTCTGGGATGAAGAAGACGAAGAGGATGGCCCGGAAATCATTTACGTCCGGGATTAAGCAACTACAAAACGCCGCTTAATTGCGGCGTTTTTGTAATCACAGGTCGTCGCTAGGGTTGGAAGATCATGCGTGACAAGGTAACCGGTGCACAGCGCTGGGTAGTGAAGATTGGCAGTGCTCTGTTGACCGCCGACGGTCGCGGCCTGGATCGGGCTGCAATGGCTGTGTGGGTCGAGCAGATGGTCGCGCTGCGTGAGCAGGGCGTGGAGTTGGTGCTGGTGTCCTCCGGTGCGGTGGCGGCGGGCATGAGCAAGCTGGGTTGGGCAGCGCGACCGAGCGCCATGCATGAGTTGCAGGCGGCCGCAGCCATTGGTCAGATGGTGCTGATTCAGGCGTGGGAGTCGAGTTTTGCTGAGCACGGCCGGCGCACAGCGCAGATTCTGCTGACCCATGATGATCTGTCTGATCGCAAGCGCTACCTGAATGCGCGCAGCACGCTGCGCACGCTGGTGGATCTGGATGTGGTGCCGGTGATCAACGAGAACGACACCGTGGTTACCGATGAGATCCGTTTTGGCGATAACGATACCCTGGCGGCGCTGGTGGCCAATCTGGTCGAGGCCGACCTGCTGGTAATCCTCACGGACCGCGACGGCATGTATAACGCCGATCCGCGGCATAACCCCGATGCCGAGCTGATTTTCGAAGCACGCGCCGATGATCCGGCGCTGGATGCCGTGGCGGGCGGTGTCGGTGGTGTGCTAGGGCGTGGCGGCATGCAGACCAAGCTGCGCGCTGCGCGGCTGGCGGCACGCTCCGGTGCGCACACGGTTATCGTAGGCGGCGCTATCAATCAGGTGCTGGCGCGGCTCAAGGCGGGCGAGCGCCTAGGAACCTTATTGGCGCCCGAGCGCGGGATGCTGGCGGCGCGTAAGCAGTGGTTGGCAGGTCATCTGCAGACCCGTGGCACCCTGGTGCTGGATGCCGGCGCGGTCAAGGCGCTGGCGACTGGCAGCAAAAGCCTGCTGCCGGTGGGCGTCAAGGCCGTGCAGGGCAGCTTCCGGCGAGGTGAAATGGTGGTTTGCGTCGGGCCTGAGGGGCGCGAGATTGCCCGTGGGCTGGCTAATTACAGCGCTCTCGAAGCGCAGAAAATCATCGGCCAGCCTTCGGACGCAATCGAGAAGCTGCTTGGTTACGTCGATGAGCCGGAGTTGGTGCACCGGGATAATTTGATTCTGGTTTGAGGAGGTTGCATGCGAGTGGCTAAAGGATGGATGGGCGTGCTTGCGGCGTTGCCGCTGCTGGCTTCGGCAGAACAGATTGGCGAAGTCTCGACGGTATTCAAGATCGTGGGGCCGAACGACAAAATTGTCGTCGAGGCCTTCGATGACCCTAAAGTTGTGGGTGTGACCTGCTATCTATCGCGGGCCAAGACCGGTGGCGTCAAAGGTGGCTTGGGTTTGGCCGAAGATCGCGCAGAGGCTTCGATCGCCTGTCGCCAGGTCGGTCCGATCAGCTTCACTGATGAGTTGAAAGAGGGCGAGGAGGTTTTTCGTGAGCGCACCTCGCTGGTATTCAAAACCATGCAGGTGGTGCGGTTCTTCGATGAAAAACGCAATACCCTGGTGTATCTGGTCTACAGCGACCGGGTGATCGAAGGTAGCCCGCAGAACGCGGTAACGGCCATACCCATTCTGCCTTGGCCTGAAAAACAATAGGCTGCGGCATTGGCTCATGCTTTATCCGTATCACAAAAAAGCCCGAAGCAATTCGGACTTTTTTGTGGGTAATAAAAAACCGACCCTAAGGTCGGTTTTCTAAGAACTCGCAGCGAATGACTGACAGCTTAGGCAGCTGCAGCTTCACCGAGGGCCTTGATGTGGCCATTCAGGCGGCTTTTATGACGCGCTGCTTTGTTCTTGTGGATGATGCCTTTATCGGCCATACGGTCGATTACCGGCACAGCCAGGGTGTAAGCAGTAGTAGCAAGAGCGACATCTTTGGCTTCGATAGCCTTAACGACGTTCTTGATGTAGGTACGAACCATCGAGCGCTGGCTGGCGTTATGGCTACGACGCTTCTCAGCCTGTTTTGCGCGTTTTTTGGCAGAAGGTGTATTGGCCACCGTCAAGCTCCTCGAAAAAAACTGGGGGGTTACAAACAAATAAGGCCGCGAATCATGCCGATATGAGGGCAGGCTGTCAACCCTGTTGGTGTTTCCCTGTGCTGGCCTGACCAGTGGCAGACCGCTACACTCGTCGCCTTCGCGCGCCGCCGGATTGTCCGCGGTCGTGCTGCTTGCGGAAACCGATTATTACATGAATCTGCTCAAGTCGTTGGCTGCAGTCAGTTCCATGACCATGCTCTCGCGTGTACTTGGCTTTGTACGCGACACATTGATAGCCCGAGTTTTTGGCGCAGGCGTTGCCTCAGATGCCTTTGTGGTGGCGTTCAAGCTACCAAACCTGCTGCGCCGAATTTTTGCAGAGGGCGCGTTTTCCCAGGCATTCGTGCCGATCCTTGCGGAGTACAAAACCCAGCAAGGCGAAGAGGCTGCCCGGACCTTTGTTGCCTATGTGTCTGGTTTGTTGACCCTGGTACTTGCGCTGGTAACCCTCGTCGGGATTCTGGCGGCCCCATGGATTGTCTGGGTCTCGGCGCCGGGTTTTGCCGACGAGGCGGACCGGTTCGCGCTGACCACGGATCTGCTGAGGGTGACCTTTCCTTATATCCTGCTGATCTCGCTGTCTTCGTTGGCGGGTGCGGTACTCAACACCTGGAACCGCTTCTCGGTGCCGGCGTTCGTGCCGACCTTGCTCAACCTCAGCATGATCGTCTTCGTTCTGTTTCTGACGCCCTATTTCGACCCGTCCATCATGGCGTTGGGCTGGGCCGTATTGTTTGGCGGTCTGCTACAGCTGCTGTTTCAGCTGCCGCACCTGAGGAAGATTGGGATGCTGGTGCTGCCGCGCCTGAACCTCAGGGACACCGGCGTCTGGCGGGTGCTCAGGCAAATGGGACCGGCGATTTTCGGTGTTTCGGTCAGTCAGATTTCATTGATCATCAATACCATTTTCGCCTCTTTTCTAGTGGCGGGCTCGGTGTCGTGGATGTATTACGCCGACCGCCTGATGGAGCTGCCGGCCGGTGTGCTGGGCGTGGCACTGGGTACCATCTTGTTGCCTGCGCTATCGAAGGCCCATGCAGGTGCCAGTCGCGACGACTACTCCAAGCTGCTCGATTGGGGGTTGCGGCTGTGTTTCATTCTGGCGCTGCCGAGCGCGGTGGCCCTGGCGATTCTTGCCGAACCGCTGACGGTCTCGCTGTTTCAATACGGCAAGTTTACTGCCAATGATGCCGATATGACCCAGCGCGCGCTGATCGCCTATTCGTTCGGGCTGGTCGGCATCATTCTGGTGAAAATCCTCGCCCCGGGGTTTTACGCTCAGCAGAACATCAAAACGCCGGTGCGAATCGCGATCATCACCTTAGTGGCCACGCAGCTGATGAACGTGCTGTTCGTCTATGTCATTCCGCTTGCCCACGCCGGCCTCGCGCTAGCGATTGGCCTGGCCGCGTGCCTGAATGCCGGTTTGCTCTATTGGCGCTTGCGCAAGGCAGATATGTTCCAGCCTCAAGCGGGATGGGCAGCGTTCTTCTGCAAGTTGGCGGTTGCGGTGCTGACAATGGCAGCTGCATTGCTGGCAGCGATGCATGTCATGCCAGCCTGGAGCGAGGGCCATATGCTGTGGCGTCTGTCGCGTTTAGCCGCGCTCGTGGCGCTTGGCCTGCTGAGCTACTTTGGCATGTTGCTGCTATTGGGCTTTCGTCTGCGCGATTTTGCCCGCCGGTCGGTACTGTGATGACGCGCACGTGGGATATGTCGCCTGTTGTCCGTTGGCGGGTATGCGTATAATCGCGCACTTTATGAGCAAGAAGCGCGCTATGCAGCTGGTTCGAGGCCTTCACAATTTGCGGCCCCAGCATCGGGGCTGCGTCGCCACCATCGGTAATTTCGACGGCGTCCATCGTGGCCATCAGGCCATCTTGGGGCGTTTGCGTGAGCGTGCAGCCGAGTTGGCGTTACCCAGCTGCGTGGTGATTTTCGAGCCCCAACCGAGGGAGTTTTTCACCCCGGACAGCGCTCCGGCCCGGCTGACCCGTTTGCGCGACAAGCTCGCGCTGTTTGCCGCCGAGGGCGTGGATCTGGTGTTGTGCCTGAGCTTCAATCGCCGGTTTCGCGAGCTCAGCGCCAGTGAATTCGTGCAGCGGGTACTGGTGGATGGCCTGCAGGTACGTCATCTAGAGGTGGGCGACGACTTCCGCTTTGGCTGTGACCGTGCCGGGGACTTCAGCTTTCTGGCTCAAGCCGGAGCGCGCGAGGGATTCAGCGTGGAGGCTGCGACGACGGTTGAACTCAACGGTATTCGGGTCAGCAGCACCGGCGTGCGGGAGGCGCTGGCGGCAGGCGATTTCAGCCTGGCAGAGCATCTGCTCGGTCGGCCCTTCCAGATCGCCGGGCGCGTGTTGCACGGGCAGAAACTGGGCCGGCAGTTGAATGCGCCAACGGCCAACGTGCAGCTAAAGCGGCGCCGTGTACCGCTGACTGGGGTTTACCTCGTCAGCACGGAGATAGATGGTCAACCCTGGCCGGGTGTCGCCAATATAGGTGTGCGTCCGAGTGTGGCAGGCGATGGCCGAGCCCATCTCGAAGTGCATCTCCTTGATTTTGCCGGTGATCTGTATGGCCGGCGTTTAACGGTGGCCTTCCACCACAAGCTGCGCGATGAGCAGCGTTTCGCCTCGCTTGAGGCACTGAAGACGGCGATTGCTGCCGATATTGCCGCCGCCCGTGCCCACTGGCGCACTGAATAATTAGTGCCATCCGCTTAGAAGAGCCTGACATGACCGACTACAAAGCCACGCTAAACCTGCCTGATACCCAGTTCCCGATGAAGGCCGGCTTGCCGCAACGCGAACCGCAGATTCTGCAGCGTTGGAACGAAATCGGTCTGTATAAGAAGCTGCGTGAGCAGGGCGAAGGCCGGCCGAAATTCATTCTGCACGATGGTCCGCCCTATGCGAACGGCAGCATCCATATCGGCCATGCGGTCAACAAGATTCTCAAGGACATCATCACCCGTTCGAAAACCCTGGCCGGCTTCGACGCACCTTACGTGCCGGGTTGGGATTGCCACGGGTTGCCGATTGAGCACAAGGTCGAAACCACCTTTGGCAAGAACCAGCCCTCCGACCTGACGCGCGAGCGTTGCCGCGCCTATGCCGGCGAGCAGATCGAAGGGCAGAAGGCTGATTTCGTCCGCCTGGGCGTGCTTGGCGATTGGGATAACCCCTATAAAACCATGGCGTTTGCCAACGAGGCCGGCGAAATTCGCGTACTGGCCGAGATGGTCAAGCAGGGTTTCGTATTCAAGGGCCTGAAGCCGGTCAACTGGTGCTTCGACTGCGGCTCGGCGCTGGCCGAGGCCGAGGTCGAGTACCAGGACAAGAAATCCGATGCCATCGATGTCGCCTTCCTGGTCGAAGATGCCGACAAGCTGGCCGCCGCGTTCGGCCTGCCGAGCCTGAGCAAGCCTGCCAGTATCGTCATCTGGACCACCACGCCCTGGACGATCCCGGCCAACCAGGCGCTTAACGTTCATCCTGAGTTCAATTACGCCCTGGTCGATACCGGCGACAAACTGCTGGTGTTGGCTGAAGAACTGGTCGAAAGCAGCCTGGCGCGCTATGACCTGCAGGGCGAAGTGGTTGCTCGCGCCAAAGGCGAGGCGTTGGAGCTGATCCGCTTCCGCCACCCGCTCTACGAGCGTTTCGCCCCTGTCTACCTGGCCGACTATGTCGAGCTGGGCGCTGGTACCGGTATCGTTCATTCGGCTCCGGCCTATGGCGAGGACGACTTCCGTTCGTGCAAAGGCTATGGCATGAGCAATGACGACATTCTCAGCCCGGTGCAGAGCAATGGCGTGTATGTCGAGTCGCTGCCCCTGTTCGGTGGCCAATTCATCTGGAAGGCCAATCCGAATATCGTCGCCAAGCTGCAGGAGGTTGGTGCGCTGCTCAAGCATGAAGCGATCCAGCACAGCTACATGCACTGCTGGCGGCATAAAACTCCGCTGATCTACCGCGCAACGGCGCAGTGGTTTGTTGGCATGGACACGCAGCCGAATGACGGCGAGACCCTGCGCGATCGCGCCCTGGCAGCCATCGAGCAAACCGAGTTCGTACCCGCCTGGGGTAAGGCACGTCTGCACGGCATGATCGCGGGCCGTCCGGATTGGTGCATTTCGCGTCAGCGCAACTGGGGTGTGCCCATCCCGTTTTTCCTGCACAAGGAAAGCGGCGAGCTGCATCCGCGCACGGCAGAATTGATGGAAGCGGTAGCCCAGCGCGTCGAAGAAGCGGGGATCGAAGCCTGGTTCAAACTGGATGCAGCCGAGCTGCTGGGTGACGAAGCGGCACAATACGACAAGATCAGCGACACCCTCGACGTCTGGTTCGATTCCGGCACCACCCATTGGCACGTGCTGCGCGGCTCTCATCCGCTCGGCCACCGCACAGGACCGCGTGCCGATCTGTATCTGGAAGGCTCCGACCAGCACCGCGGCTGGTTCCATTCCTCCTTGCTCACCGGCGCCGCCATTGATGGCCATGCCCCGTACAAGGAGCTGCTGACCCATGGCTTCGTGGTCGATGAGAACGGCCGCAAGATGTCCAAATCCCTGGGTAACGTGGTTGCTCCGCAGGAGGTCAACGACAGCCTGGGCGCCGATATCCTGCGTTTGTGGGTGTCGTCCACCGACTATTCCGGCGAGATGGCCGTGTCCAAGGTCATCCTGCAGCGCAGCGCCGACTCCTACCGGCGTATTCGCAATACCGCGCGCTTCCTGCTTTCCAACCTCAGCGGCTTCGACCCTGCGCAGCACTTGCTGGCGGCCGAAGATATGCTCGCCCTTGATCGTTGGGCGGTGGATCGCGCCCTGCTGCTGCAGCGTGAAATCGAAGAAGCCTACGACAGCTACCGCTTCTGGAACGTTTATCAGAAGGTGCATAACTTCTGCGTGCAGGAACTGGGTGGCTTCTACCTCGACATCATCAAGGATCGGCAGTACACCACTGCAGCCGACAGCGTGGCGCGTCGCTCATGCCAGACCGCGTTGTTTCACATCGCCGAAGCCTTGGTGCGCTGGATCGCCCCGGTACTGGCGTTTACCGCGGACGAATTGTGGCACTACCTGCCGGGCGAGCGTAACGAGTCGGTGATGCTCAATGGCTGGTATCAGGGCCTGAGCGAGTTGCCGGAGGATTTCGAGCTGAGCCGCGAGTTCTGGGAACGGGTGATGGCGGTCAAGGTCGCGGTCAACAAGGAGATGGAAAACCTGCGCGCAGCCAAGGCCATCGGCGGCAACCTGCAGGCCGAGGTGACGGTGTATGCCGAAGACGGCCTAATCGCCGATTTGAACAAGCTCGGCAACGAGCTGCGCTTCGTCCTGATCACCTCCACCGCGAGCCTTGCGCCGCTCGCCGCTGCGCCTGCCGATGCAGTCGTTACCGAAGTCGCTGGCTTGAAATTGAAAGTGTCGAAGTCTGCCCACATCAAATGCGCACGTTGCTGGCACCACCGCGAGGACGTCGGCGTGAATCCGGCGCACCCGGAAATCTGCGGCCGTTGTGTGGACAATATCGAAGGTGACGGCGAGGTTCGCCACTATGCGTAATCAGTGGCAAGTCACCCCGGCTGCCGGCAGCGGTCAGGTTCTGGCAGGGGCGCTTGGCTTATGAGCACCCGATTCGGAAAGCTGCCTTGGCTGTGGTTGAGCCTGTTGGTGTTTGTGGTCGATCAGGCCAGCAAATACTATTTCGATAACAGCCTGAGCATGTACCAGCAGATCGTGGTGATCCCCGAGTATTTCAGCTGGACCCTGGCCTACAACACAGGTGCGGCGTTCAGCTTTCTGGCGGGCGAGTCGGGTTGGCAGCGCTGGTTCTTCGCCGCGATTGCCGTGGTTGTCAGTGTGGTACTGGTGGTGTGGCTCAAGCGTCTGAAGCGCGAGGAAACCTGGCTGGCATTGGCGCTGGCGTTGGTGCTGGGCGGTGCGCTGGGGAATCTGGTCGACCGCGTGGTGTTTGGCCATGTCGTCGATTTCATTCTGGTGCACTGGCAGCATCGTTCGTACTTCCCTGCGTTCAACGTTGCCGACATGGCGATTACCTGTGGTGCCATCCTGTTGGCACTGGACATGTTCAAAAGCGATAAATCCCGAGAGCCCGCCCATGACTGACCCTCTCATCCAAGAACAGCGTATCGGCCCGGACAAGCAAGTAACGCTGCATTTCGCCCTCAAGCTGGAAAACGGCGATGTGGTGGACAGCACCTTCGACAAGCAGCCAGCCACCTTCAAGGTGGGTGATGGCAACCTGTTGCCAGGTTTCGAACAAGCCATCTATGGCCTCAAGGCGGGCGATAAGCGCTGTTTGTCGATCACGCCGGAGCAGGGATTTGGCCAGGGCAATCCGCAGAACATTCAGGTTATGCCGCGTAGTCAGTTTCAAGACATGGAGTTGTCGGAAGGGTTGCTGGTCATCTTCAACGACGCCGCCAACGCCGAGCTACCGGGTGTGGTCAAAAGCTTCGACGACAGTCAGGTTACCGTTGACTTCAATCATCCATTGGCTGGGAAAGCGCTGAGCTTCGACGTGGAAATTATCGACGTCAAAGCGCTCTGATCGGCGCAGTATTCTTGTAGGGTGGGTTAGGCGCTTACGCTGAGCGTGGATGGATTGAAACAGCGTGTTCGGAGCGCAGTAACCCACCATTGCTCGCATGTTGAGCCCCGTGCTGCAGTGTTAGGGCATTAATCTCGCTCTTACTGGCATGTACCGCAGTCTGCCGCCAAAATCCAACGGCCATTTCATTTAAGCACGCCGAGAGATCCGCCATGCATATCAAACTCGCCAATCCCCGTGGCTTCTGTGCCGGTGTCGACCGCGCGATAGAGATTGTGAATCGCGCACTGGAGGTTTTCGGCCCACCGATCTACGTACGCCATGAAGTGGTGCACAACAAGTTCGTGGTCGAAGACCTGCGCGCGCGTGGTGCGATTTTTGTCGAGGAGCTGGACCAGATTCCCGATGATGTAATCGTGATTTTCAGCGCCCACGGAGTTTCTCAGGCGGTGCGCACTGAAGCGGAACGGCGGGGGCTGAAAATTTTTGATGCAACCTGCCCACTAGTGACGAAGGTCCATATGGAGGTGGTCCGCTACAGTCGGGAAGGGCGCGAGTGCATCCTCATCGGCCACGCCGGCCACCCTGAAGTCGAGGGCACGATGGGGCAGTATGACGCTAGCAACGGCGGCGCCATCTACCTTGTCGAGGACGAAGCAGATGTGCAAAAGCTCCAGGTGCGAAACCCCGAGGCCCTTGCGTTTGTTACCCAAACTACGCTGTCGATGGATGACACCAGCAAGGTCATCGACGCCCTGCGCGCCAAATTCCCTGCCATCGGCGGCCCGCGCAAGGACGATATCTGCTACGCCACCCAGAACCGTCAGGATGCCGTGAAACAACTTGCTGCTGAATGCGATGTGCTACTGGTGGTCGGCAGCCCCAACAGCTCCAACTCCAACCGCCTGCGTGAACTGGCAGAGCGTATGGGTACCCCAGCGTACTTGATTGATGGGGCAGAGGATCTCAAACAGGAATGGTTCAACGGCGTGAACGGCATAGGCATCACCGCCGGCGCTTCAGCGCCGGAGGTGTTGGTGCGGGGTGTGGTTGAACAACTCCAACTCTGGGGCGCTGAAGGTGAGAGTGAACTGGCGGGGCGCGCAGAAAACGTGACGTTTTCTATGCCAAGAGAGTTGAGAGTAATTGCTCGGCAAGAATAACTTGCGACTTGGCTCGGAGCTGAAGGCTATATCTCAGCTTTCAATTTTTACCAACAAGTGGCTGCAGTACCTGTTCCTCCGCTAATCCCCTTAACGCCACGACTGTTTAAGGTAAGGCTAGCGCAGACTGTATCTGCACCCTGGGAGCCCTGAGGCGCGGCTGTTAACACTACGCAAGCAGTTATAGGTATCCCTGCTGCGCAAACGTCTGCGGTTATTAGATACCGTCCGTCTTCAGATGGAGCTGCAGCGTTTGCCGCCACTCCCGCATACCCTATACCACCAACCCCCAAGTTGCGCGTGTATGCTTGATTCTGCGAATAGAAGCGTTCTTGCATCTGCATCGCCTCCAGCAGCTTAGCCTGCCCTTCGCTACGGCCACTTTTCAATAAATACTGCTGATAGTTTGGTATTGCAATCGCTGCCAAAATAGCAAGTATGACCACTGCGATCATCAGCTCTATCAGAGTAAAGCCATTTTGACGGGGCATTAATTTTCTCTCCAGTAGGTGGACTTAAGACCTCCCGCATTGGGGTCACAAAATAGGGAAGTTGGTTTACAGGTTAGAGGCGGTTTGATTCCGTCATCTTCTCCGCCTTCACAACCCTCAGCACCACATAGTAACCCAGGACGACCGTCCTCACGAAGTACCACCGCGGGTTGAGGTGGTATCCCACCATGCTTAAGGTCAATGCCGCGCTTATCAGTAGTCACGCCGTTGATAGTTTCAGTAAAGATCGACGTTGCATCCGTTAGGTTAAGCGCATAGAACCTACCGCGGCCGACATCAGGCCCGCAGGTCGTTACTTGCTGTCCGCTAGGGCGGAAAGTAGAGAAAAGCACTGCTCCTCGGAAGCTGATAGAACTTGAAAGTACCTTCTCCCCAATGGGAAAACGTATGAACCAACCTTTACTGTTATTAAGTGCCGTTAGGTCTGGGACATAGCTGTTGCCGGGGCTAAGTTGAGCATAAAGCTCATTGATCTCACTGCGTAACGTAGGGATTCGGTTCATTGCCGCCTGTCGTTGCGCATCAATCAAGTAGTTATACACATCAAACGAGCTAAGTGGAGGTACTTCATCCGCTGCCGTTGCAGCAGCTAGCTGCGCAGCTGTCAAAGCAGGTTCTGTACCGTTGTAATTTGCTTCACTCATGGCGGTAAGTTCTGCAAGCTGACTTGCAGCAAGGCCACTTAGCGCCAACTGCTCTGCCTGCAGGGCGTTGAGTCGAGCAACCTCACTATTCAGTGGTGTACTAGCGGCAACACTGTCGATCTGCGCCTGTCTAATATCCGCCTCTACAGACAGTATTTCGCTATTAGTAGTTGGGGTTGTGGAGTTTTGATCAAGACTGGGAATAAGGTCGCTGATGTTCGTCTTTAAATTAGCCAAGTTCGTTATTTCGGCGCTTACGTCAGCATTGTCATCCGCTTCCAGCGTCTGAAAAATTTCCTTTTGTAGTGCCAAAACTTGGCTCAGCTTATTATTTAAAGCGTCCTGATTGTCAATCAATTCTTGACGTTGGATATATGCAGAGGAGGCCTCGTGATTGGCAATTGCATTTGCCAGGTTTCCTTCCAGTGATGTCGTGTCAGGTTGGTTGTTTGCACGCGCTGTTTTCAGCGCCTCCTCAGCAGCAACGACCGCTTGGTATTCATTGTCCGGTGTTGTTTTAAGTACTTGCAGGTTAAGCTGAAGTTGGCCCCAGTCGGCGCGGCTACTATTGCTTAGTTGATCTGCCAAAAAGCTTTCTGCATTGGATGGTGAGCTTGACGCCGTTAGGGTTTTTAAAGTTTTTAGGCCGTCAAGAGTCTCAATGATCAAGTTGCTTAACTGAGTTCTAGCATCCATTTCGGTCGCATGTTGAACAATAAAGGGGTCGTTCTTTATAATGGCTTCAATGGCTGACTGCTTTGCATTTATCTCATTGTTTGTTTGTAGCAGGGCTTCTTGCTTGGCAATATAACCAATGCTGAATTGGTAGCTTGAAAAAGTATCTCGCGCGGCCGTTTCGGCAGCGGTTAAAGAAGCAATCTCAGCACGCTTTGCATTAATACGATTTTGTATATCCGTTGCCGTGGTACCGCTAGGGTCAATGCTGCTGACATCAACCATATTTGCTTCTGTTATCGTTTCGTAAGTTGCTGGTTTGCTTGCTACGTGTGTATCTCGAATCACATAAAAACGATCAATTGTGTCTTCGTTTAGTGGATGTCCGCGATAGCCGGACCCGATAGCGATCGTGTAAAAAGGCGGCTTTCCACGTTCCCTGATCAGTGCAACGTCAGGCGCATTGTAGAATCGGCGGTTATCTAGCGCTGTGGTACCGCCAAAGTTGGCCACTCGGCCACCAGTGGCAAAATTACTTGCAGTGGTGCTAAGCGGGTTTAAGTCGAAACGGAATATTTGTCCCCGAGTATCGGCTGCAAAGATGGTATCAATTAGTCCATCACCTGTTATATCGACTAGAGTCGGGTCGGCCGGCATGCTGTTGGTCATGCTGGTTATACGCAAATCTGCCGGAGAAGTTTCTCCGGATATAGGATCCGGGCCAGCCATCCATAGGCGTTCCCCTGTGTTTGCATCTGCTATGTAGAGCGCATTGCCATAGCTGTCGTTGTTTGGTGTGTTTGGCGTGTCATCGTCTTGGTTTGGATCATAGCCGCCGGTGAAAACCAGCACGTCGCGCGCACTGCCATTCCATTTGATTTTGCTGACCTTGGGTGTGGACCATGTTTGCCCCAAGCGCTGATAGGCCGTGCCGGGAGTGCCGCCAGCTATTGCCCATTTTAATTTTGGTTGAATGGTAGAGGGCTCACCACTGCTTGATGGGCTTACGTCAAGAGCATAATAGTTGCGCCCGCCGCGACCCATCCCGGCATATAGTATGACCTGCGAAACCGGACGTACCTTAGTGGTCGCATTGGGAGTGCCGTAGCTGACCTTGAGGCCAAATTGACCATCTATACCGTATTTTTTGTTTGCGCTACCTTTAGGGTTGTCATAATACGCCTTTAAATTCGGAAGCAGCTCCTTCGGAATATAAACGAATAGCTCGTTACCTGTTTCTGGGTCAATAGCGGCAATATGACCTTCGTTGGTGCCGTAAAATAGAACTAGCTTATCTTGGCTGTTGCCTGCGTCAACACGGGCCAAGTCCTCGTCACTAATATATGCGACAACTTTAGGGGCGTTGTGCAATACGTCTGCCACTTGTAGGCGTGCTGGAGAACCGGAAACACTTGGGTCGCTACCTCGAGCCCAACTGATTAATTTTGTTTTGTAATCATCCGACATTGACGCATCGCCCAATAACGCCTTCGTAATATTAGTGGTGTTAAGTGCATTTGAGCTTGAGGTAAGGTTGATAGTACCCGTGGCGCTGGGGCCTGCTAGTGGTGTGGTACCGGTGTATGTGTACATTTTTCTGCTGCTGGGGCTTATGATTTTACTTGCAGCGCCACCACTTTCTGCATTTTTACCATCAGCAGAAGGGCTCCAGAAGCTCTGAGCTGTATCTTTGAAAAAACCAGTTTCCGAATCTACAGCGTTCCTACCATTAACATCGGTAATGATGAGGTTGCCAGAGGTAGTATCTGTAGCAGCTTTATATTTTTTGATATTCCCGACCCAGCGTGCACCTTCGGCGGGTCTGAAAAGAGCGTAGTAAAGATCGTTGCGATAGCCGAAGTTACTATATGCGCTCACTGAAACAGTAGGGGTGGTAAAGGATGTATTTTCTGCAAGGATATCTACAACAATGCTTTTTAAGGCGCTAACTAAACCTGATGTATCACCTGTTGTGAAAAATTTACCACCGCCATAATTCGCAGTATCCTGAAGTAATTGGGAATTACCGATATTCCCGAAACCAACAGTGTATGTGTTGATTGACTGCTTTCCGGCTGCAGGAGAGTTGTCTTGATTGGCAAGATACTCCGACAGCCCAGGCATCCAACAGCCGTCAGCGGGCACGCCGTCGGTTGGATAGTTACGGTTGCACGAAGTATATTGTGTATTTTTGTCAGCAACTAATGCTTGAACTGCCGCATTGCTGTCTATGTCACCGTTTGGTAGTCCGTCAGTCAAAACAATAATATTTGATTTTTGACAGGAGTTTTCAATTGGTGATTTATAGCTGCTGCCAGCGAAGGCGCCGCTGTTGCTTCGCCAAGGGTTGACAGTTATCGCACCTGTGCCATCTTCAATCCTGCCGCGTGTGTTGTTGCCATAGCGTGGCGCTTCTCCGCGTAGATACAGTGCCGCCTCATGATAGCTTTCAAGTAGGGGCGTGCCGCCGGCCGCATAGTAACTGCGTAGTTGCGATTTAAAAGTAGTCGCTACATTGGCAGCCTGTCCGATGGGAACATTTATGAATCCCCCGTAGCTGTTGGAGTCAAATCTAGCGAGGCCAATATTAGAGTCATTTGATACAGCAAGCTCATCTACAAGTTGAGTGACAACCTGCTTGACTACTTCCATGCGCGTCAGTGTGCCGTCATTTCTGCGATCATTAGGGAGTCTAGTATTCGTGCACCAGTTTTGTGGTGTTGATCCATAGTTGTTTGGTACCACTAGTGCTCGACAGTTGGTGCCGGGTACACCACTCAACATCGAGCCTGATGTGTCAATAACGAAGAGAATATTCGGGCGAACACGTTGATCCGCCGGGAGCTCGCGTGTCAAATAGATTTCGGTGTCATCGGCAAATAGCAGGCCGCTTTGTAGCGAAAGGAATAGGTAACTGAAGGCAAAAAAACTGGTTGCCGTGTTGGTCTTGTTAATCATCATTCTGTCCTCGGGTCACTGCAATAGTAGGCGGGTAGCAATTGCGGGTTTTCTGCTATTGAAGAAAACCATTCCCTGCCAGTCAATTTTTAGTGCCAGCTTTTCTAGATCGGTGCGTCTACCGTTTAAGAAGATTTCCGTATGCCTGTCCACTTCTATGCGAACGGGTGAGCATGTTTCACATGCTGTAGCCAATAAATAACCTTGTATATCGTCTGATTCTGGGGAGGTTTCCAAATTGAGTACGATATCCGCAAACTCTATATATTTAATATTCTCTTCGGATGCGGTTGCGGCGGTTGCTACCATGCTAAACATCAAGGCAAGAAATACTCTTCCAAAACTAATCATTATCTATCCTCGCGTTATCTAGGAGTGGACATTACTAAGCCACTTACCTGTTCTGAGAATGCACCGCTGGTTAGCGTTGAGCGGGCGGTAAGCTCAAACTGCTCACAGCTGAATTTCTCTGCCGAAGTACCCTCGCCAAAAAGCAAGCAATCAACGCTGCCTAATGAATTTACTCTGCTTGTTTGTGTTAGGTTGGACGTGGCAATCTGTGGATTAAGAGCTAGTGCTGCGCGGCGTTCAGGAAAGCGCGGAAGGGCTTCTATTGACTTGGCTTTGGCGTTTAATAGTGGTTGCCTATTTACAATATTCAAATTCATATTGCGTAGCTGCCCCTTCAGCTCACTTTGAGCTAGCTGGAAAGATGAGCCCCTGAACTGACTGTTACTCGCCATGTGCTCGCTTGTTGTTGAAAGCCTCACAGCTGTTATCCCTGCGACTGTTAGTATCAACAGAAATACCAGGGCTACAATCAGCGTTGCGCCGCGTTGCATTTTTTTCGGGTGGGCTGTGCTTGGCATGGGGCCTCAGTAAACATTTTTCAGTTGAATCGTTGTTGTGAATATCTGCCTGGATCGCAGGTCGTTAGCGGCCGGCATTATGGGGGGGGCGTCTAGCAGGTAATAACCTCGTTGCGGTGGGGCGGGAGTAACCGCATCAATACTGTTGGCTAGTACGGCTATTCTCACAGCAATCACATCCTTCCATTTGTTCTGTAGTTCAACTTTATCTGCTGAAATAAAGCTGCCAACGCTCAATGGGTCTGCATTGGAGGCAACGCCGTAAAGCACTTGCAGTGATTCAACTCCATCAATAAGGCGTTGGTTTTGTACAATCCAGGTGCTATCGCTCCTGTTGTAAGAACTACAGCCGAGGGATGGCTGAGGGTTGTCACCATCTGCGGGGATAATAAAGTACGAGTTGATAACGATCTTGTTGACTGGAACTATTCCTCCAGCACAGTCGCGTAGATTGCCGTCAATCAATATTGCCGGTTCGGCACTAAAGCTCACACGATCAGAAGCGCCCGCGGCGCCATTAACTGTGCATGGGTTGCTAGCGCTTGAACCTTTCCCGCAATTAATTGGTTCTACCGGAAAGGGTCGGCTTTCTGTCGACCCTGGAGATAAATAGCCGGCCTGGCGAGCGGTGCTTGCGATGAACTCCAAGGCGAAGCGTCCATTTTCCTGAAGCTTGCTCATCGCGTCGTTGGTTGCGAAGGTCTGTCTGCTGGACAGGAAAACTTGGCTGACCCCAAGAAGGAGGATCAGGCCTATGGCCATTGCGACTAGCAATTCGATGATGCTGAAGCCTTTTTGCTGTCTATCCATCACCGCTGCACCTCCAGGCGATTGGAAAGGTTTTCTCCCGCGCCCACGCCTGCTGCAGATCTTGAAGCAGTACTTAGCCAGTTAGTGGTAATGCTTAAGCGGGTTCCTGAAACTTGTAGCGCTAAGGGCGGCGTTGCCCCTGCCGGTCGTGTAAGAAAGTCTCGGCTGTTATAACGGCCATTGGCAGCAGTAGGATTTGCTTGGTAGACAGCTGTACCACTGTATGCACATTGCGCCTCCCATAGATCGAAGGCCGCCATTTGGGCAGCATTGCAATCTGCAGCATTAACTTTGTTTGCGCTGATGGGATCAAAATAATCCGCGCACATACGAGCAGGTAGCGTAGCGCAGTTGGTGGCTACGGCCGTGTAGACCGCATCACCGGCCTCAGCGTTGGAGCGCATCCGCTCTGCAAGTTCTTGGCTGATCCACACAGCTTGGGAGCGTTGGCTACTATCAGCGGTGCTTTGTAAAGCGTTTAGCTGGAGGCCGGCAAAGCCAAGCAGGCCGACCACAAATATTAGTAACGTGATCAATACTTCGATCAAGGATGAACCTTTACTGTAGTGATCGAACTTAGCAATCATCATCGGGCTTTACCTTGGTGATTGTGGTTTTTCCTAGGCCATTCAGGGTGACGCAACGAGCACTGCTACTTGTCGCGTTTAGGCGAGAGGAGCTTACTTTGAAAGGGGCAGCGGCGCCTGGAGCGAGCAGGGTGCCGTCACGGCGAAAAGTCAGGCGGTTGCCGCTCTGTAAATAGGTTGAGGTAACGGTTACATCGGTAGCTTTGGGTTGGTAAATCGTCAAGACGTCAGCGTGGCCGCAATTGGTAATACTTACGGGGCCGGTACACCAACCGTTGCCCCATCCTGTGGGTGCATTCGTCCAAGGAATTACAACGATATTCGTATTGCGTTTGCTAGCTTCACTGCGGGCTGCCGCTAAGGAATTGATCAGCTCACTGGCTTGCGCAGACACGCGTTGATTTACAAGAAATTGCCTCATGTTAGGAATTGCTATTCCCATCAATATCGCCAGTAGCGTCAATGTGATCAGAAGCTCTATGAGGGTGAAGCCATTTTTTCTATACATCCACGGACCCCTTATGCCTGGCGGTTACCATAAGACGGTGACTAGCCTAGGACAATGTCAGGGAGATGGTCGGCTTTACTCTGGGGGCGGACGGTTGGCGCTGGCTACGATCTTGGCTTTGCCAAGGCGACTGATGGCCAGCTGTGCTGTTAAATTTCCGTTTTGAAGATAAAAGGTGCCATTGCTAACGAAGGTTATTCCTTGACGATTGAAGTGTAAGCTGTTTTGGGTTCCCATTCCGCGCCAGGTAATTTGCGTGCGGGTATGATTTTGATAGGTTTTCAAAATCTCGTCGTCTTGATCAAGGCGGCGGTTGCCGTTGTTGTCAGTAAATATGCTGAGCGATTGTTGCCAGTCACTTGAGCACTCTCCTGCTGGGTTGAGCGGGCAGAGGGAAATTCGAGTCTGCCTTGTTAAAGCGCTCTGCCTCGCTAGTTGCGTCAGGTGGTGGAGGTCTTGACTCGTATTGGTTAATTGCGTTCGGCGATACAACGCATCCAGCGAGGCTGAGCCCGCGTAGGCAAGGACGCCTAGAATGCTTACACAGGTCAGAAGCTCAACAAGACTGGCTCCGGCGGTATTTTCCTTATTCATTTTTGTTCCCCTATCCATGGGCGCCGTTTTATTAAAGATGGTTTTTTAGAGGTTGCCAGTTTGAATCACGCTGAGAAAATTCTCGTTGTTGGTGGCGGTGTTATTGGGTTGCTGTCGGCTGGGGCACTACATAGTGCAACGCGGGCTGTAGACGTGCTTGAGAGCAGCGTGCTTGGCGTCGAATCCTCCTGGGCCGGCGGCGGCATTATTTCGCCGTTGTATCCCTGGCGGTACAGCCCGGCGGTGACGGCGTTGGCGCATTGGTCGCAGGATTTTTATCCTCGGTTAGGCGAGCAGTTGTTTGCTCAGACGGGGATCGATCCTGAGGTTCAGGCCACTGGCTTGTATTGGCTGGACCTTAAGGACGAGGCCGACGCGTTGGCCTGGGCTGCGCGTGAGGGGCGGTCGCTGCGGTCTGTTGAGATGGCCGCGGTGCACCAGGCTGTTCCGGCACTGGCGCGTGGGTTTGAGCGGGCGGTTCAGATGGCGGATGTCGCCAATGTGCGCAACCCTCGGCTAGTCAAAGCGCTCCGCGCAGCCTTACAGCAGATGCCCAACGTCACGCTGCACGAGCAGTGTGCGGTGACCGGTTTCATACGAGATGGCGAGCGGGTAGTGGGGGTTCGTACTGCCGAGGGCGATATGCGCGCGGACCGGGTTGTGGTCGCCGCAGGTGCCTGGAGCGGCGAGTTAATGAAGACCCTGGGTCTTGAGCTGCCTGTCGTGCCGGTCAAAGGCCAGATGATTCTCTATAAGTGTGCCGAGGACTTTCTGCCGTCGATGGTTCTGGCCAAGGGTCGTTATGCGATCCCGCGGCGCGATGGCCATATTCTGATTGGTAGCACGCTCGAACATGCCGGTTTCGATAAGACTCCTACCGATGAGGCGCTGCAAAGTCTCAAGGCGTCCGCGGTGGAGCTGCTGCCGGCATTGGCGGAGGCCGAGGTCGTCGGGCACTGGGCGGGTTTGCGTCCTGGGTCGCCCGAGGGCATTCCGTTTATCGGCCCGGTTCCTGGGCACGAAGGCTTGTGGTTGAACTGCGGCCACTACCGGAACGGTTTGGTGCTGGCCCCGGCGTCTTGCCAGTTGCTTGCGGATTTGCTGCTAGAGCGCGAGCCGATTATTGATCCTGCGCCCTATGCACCGGCCGGCCGCCTGGGTTAACAGGCGCGCCTGCAATTCGATCCGTCTAAATCCTATCGTCCCCTGCAGCCCCTGCAATGCCGGCCATCTCGGCTGTGAGCAAGGCATCATTTCTTGGGCTGCATCAGCCGCTTCACCATCCCTTCGGCCTTGATGCTGTCAAAGGCTGTACGGGTTTGGGTGACCAACTCCTCCTCGGTCGTTGGGCTATAAGCCATGTAAAGCCCGGTGGTCAGCGCATCAAGGGTGTGGACTTTCTCCAGGCTGGCGAAGTCGATCTTGGCATCCTCGCTCAGGGTCTGGGCGTCGCGCTCCGGCATCGGGATCAACTGAACCTGCTGGTTGAGCAGCATGCGGAAGATATCGCGGTTCTGCGCCGCAACCACCACCTTGTTGAAGCCCTGTTTTTCCAGGTAGTGATGACGTACATCGTCGCGTACCACGCCTACGCTGTAGCGCCGTGCATCTGCGAGGCCCTGCACCTGGATGTCCTCGTGCTCGCGCAGTTTGTAGAGGTGATACTCGATGCGTTCAATTTCCCCCACCCACTTGAACAGACGCTCCCGGGCCGGGGTGCGCGCGATCAGATAGATCAGTACGTTGGGCTCTTGAAGCGCCATGTCGTACGCCCGTGCCCAGGGGTACAGAATCATGCGGTAGTCGCTAAGCCCCGCGCGTTGCAGGGTGGCTTCGACCACCGCACTTGCCGGGCCGGCCACCTTGCCGTTTTCCAGATAGCTGTATGAGGTGTCCTCGGTCACCACCTTGATGGTTTCGGCGAGACTACCGGTGCTGGCCAGTAGCAGAAGTGCAACGCAGAGCGACTGGCGAAAGTTCATGACAGGCCTCGGTCGAAGTTGATCAATCGGCGATTCGGTTGCGCCCAAGACTCTTGGCGCGGTACAGCGCCTGGTCGGCACGCTGCAGTAACTGGTCGAAACTGGCTATCGTTGCCGACTCGTATTGGGCGACGCCAATGCTCAGCGTGACGTGCTCGGCTGCTTGCGATGAGCGATGCGGTACGGCGTGCGCGGCCATTGCCTGACGCAGTCGTTCCGCTGCTTTGTGGGCTTGCCCGGCGTCGGAGCCTGGCAGCAGCACAGCGAATTCTTCCCCGCCGATGCGTGCCGACAACTCACCTGCCCGGGCGAAGACCTGCTTCAAGGTGCTGGCAACTGTCTGCAGGCACTCGTCACCCAGCGCGTGACCGTAGGTGTCGTTATACAGCTTGAAGAAGTCGACATCGCACATCAGCACCGACAGCGGTTGGCCCAGACGTTGCGCACGACGAAATTCGATTTCCTTGAGTTCATCGAAGTGCCGGCGATTCGCCAAGCCGGTCAGCGGGTCGCTGCGCGACAGTTCTTCAAGGCGACTGTTGGCTTCGCGCAATTCGACCGTACGCTCTTCCACCAATTCGGCCAGGCGGTCGCGGTGGGCGGCCAGGTCCAGTTCATCCTGTTTCTGCCGCTCTAGGTAGGCGGAGAGTTTGTCCTGCAAGTCGTTAACCCCGGCTTCGAGCAAGCTCAGCTCGTCGCGGCGCGTTGTGGCGCGTTCCAGACGCAACGTCTGGCGAAGATTGGCTGGCGACAGCTGGCTGAGGTGGCGGGCGATGGCTTGCACATGCACCGTGACCGAGCTGTTGAACATCCACATGATCAAGCCCGCCAGCAGCAGTGACTGGATGATCTGGGTCACGACGATACTCGCCACTTCACCGGCCAGCCGTTGCCAGAGCACCCGCTCATCGCCCATCAAGGTCAGTTTGCCGACGACTTCGCTTGCGCCGGCATAGGGCTCATACACCAGCTCTCGCTGCAGCGACGGCGCGAGGGTTGAACTGGCCTGGTCGCCGCGGTGCTGTTCAAGCACTTCAGGTTCGCGGCCGGCCCGCAGGATGCGCAGCTCCACCTGGCCTACGGGCGCGACCTGAGACACGCTGTCCAGCTGGGTCTGCAAGGACTCACGGTCCATTTCCCAGATCGCCTTGGACAGGGTGCGCTGGAACACTTGATCGATCAGCGTGAGCTCACCGGTCATGGTCGCAAGGTTGGCGTTCCAGGCTGACCAGGTGCGCACCGCCACGGTAAACAGGGTAAAGATCAGGCAGAACAGCAGTGTCGCAATCACCAGCCGACGGCCCAGCGAACCGGCGTTGGCGCTTGCTGGCGGCGTTGCGGCCACAGGTTCGGTCTGGGAGGTTTCGATCACGCTACAACCATTTTTTCGCGATGGCATCGTAAGTGCCATTGCTGCGGATGGCGGCCAGGCCTTTACGGAAACGCTCGACCACGGCATTCGACGTCTTTGGGCCGAAGGCCATGTTCAGGCCGGAGCCGCCATTGCCGCCTAGCTCCGGCAGGCTAAGCGCGGACACCAGCATTTTTGCCGGGTCCTCACCCGCCTGACGCACCAGATAGGATGCATTGAGCTCGTTCGAGACCCAGAGATCGACGCGCCTGAATTTGAGTTTTTCGTAGTTGTGTTCGTACTTGTTGCTCGACTGCAGGTTCTTGCCGATGGCGAAGCCGTTGGCAATCAGGTATTGCTCACCAGCATCCTCCTTGACGGTGGCGATCTGATATTGGCGCGCCTGGTCAAGATCGGTCAGTTGAATGGTGCGCTCGGCAAGCGAATACAGGTGCCAGTTGGTGGGAGCGATCACGCCGACCCACTTGAACAGGTTTTCCCGCTGGGGTGTACGGATGATCGAATAGATCAGTACGTTTTCCGAGTTTAGCGCGGTGTCGTAGGCACGGGCCCAGGGCATCGACTGGATGTCGGCGTCGACGTCGATTTCCTCAAGCACCGCCCGCACAACCTCTGTGCTCATACCTGTGAGCTGCCCGTCGAGGGTCATGTTATAGGGCGGCAACTCTTCGGTGACGATACGAATCTTGTCGGTTGCGCCGGCCAGCGGAGCGAATGCGGCCAACACACTGAATACCAGGCTGGCGAGGCGGCTGGACAGGGGCTTTGTCATAGGCAACGACCTCGGATGCGGCGAAAAGCGATTTCGTCAGTTGCCATCATATTGCCATCTCCTGGCGGGCTTTAGATAGACAGCTTTATTCCGACCCTACGTCAGAACGCCTGAGTTGGGTAGCCGTATAGGGAAAAGCGCCAAGTAGTCCCATGGCGGATCGATTGCGCGGCATGCTTCAGGGCGCAAGCTGAATGCCGGTCAACCAAGGTTTTTATAGTCACCTGTGGTGCATTTGGCCAACTGCCGGCGGCACCTGTCGTCGGCAGCGGCGGGCCTGGCGCTAAACCAGCCGCGCGTCGAGGCTGTTTTGGGCCAGGCGAGTCGCCTGTTGTTCGGTCATGCCAAGGCTTGTCTGCAGCGCCACGAAGTTTTCCGTTACGTAGCCGCCGAAGTAGGCGGGGTCGTCGGAGTTAACCGTTACCTTCACGCCGCGCTCGAGCATCTGCAGGATATTGTGCTGGCGCATGTCGTCGAACACGCACAGCTTGGTATTGGACAGTGGGCACACGGTCAGCGGGATCTGCTCGTCGATGATGCGCTGCATCAGTCGCTCATCTTCAATCGCCCGCACGCCATGGTCGATCCGTTCGACCTTCAACAGGTCCAGGGCCTGCCAGATATAGTCGGGTGGGCCTTCTTCGCCGGCATGGGCGACGGTCAGCAGGCCTTCGCTGCGCGCCTTGTCGAACACCCGCTGAAACTTGCTCGGCGGGTGGCCCATTTCCGAGCTGTCCAGGCCGACGGCGATAAACGCGTCGCGAAACGGCATGGCTTGTTTCAGGGTATTAAAGGCTTCCTCTTCGGACAGGTGGCGCAGAAAACTGAGGATCAGGCCGTGGCGGATGCCCAGCTGTTTCTCGCCATCGACCAGCGCCTGCTTGATGCCACGCAGTACTATTTCAAAGGGAATGCCGCGGTCGGTGTGGGTCTGCGGATCGAAGAACGGCTCGGTGTGGATGACATTCTGCGCCTTGCATTTGAGCAGGTAGGCCCAGGTCAGGTCGTAGAAATCCTGCTCGGTGCGCAGCACGTCCGCACCGGCGTAATAAAGGTCGAGAAATTCCTGCAGGTTGTTGAATGCGTAGGCGCTGCGCAGCGTTTCGACGTCATTCCAGGGCAGGGCAATCTTGTTGCGCTCGGCCAGGGCGAACAGCAATTCGGGTTCCAACGAGCCTTCCAGGTGCAGGTGCAGTTCGGCCTTGGGCAGGGCGTTGAGCCAGTCGTACATGATGGGGCCTCGTTATTCGTCGTGGTCGGGAGGAGTTTAACTGCGTAGTCAGTCGTCGGGTGGATGACGTTTCACCCATCCACCTGCGCTAGGCACAGTCGTGGACGATAAAAGCGTCGTCCACCCTACGGCTTGCTCAGTCCCCGATCAGCTCTCGAGCCGCCTGGCGGTGGTCGGCGATCAGTTGCGCCACATCGAGCCCCTCGATCTGGCCGTCGATGACGCGCCACCGGCCGCCGATCATCATCCGGTCGGCGCGGTCGGCGCCGCACAGCAGCAGGGCGGATACCGGATCATGGCTGCCGGAGAAACGCAGTTCGTCGAGCTTGAACAGCGCCAGGTCGGCCTGCTTGCCCACCGCCAGTTCGCCGATATCGCTGCGCCCGAGCAGCTGAGCGGAGCCCTTGCTGGCCCAGCCCAACACCAGTTCCGGGGTGATCTTCTCGGCGCCGTAACGCAGGCGCTGGATATACAGAGCCTGACGCGTTTCGAGAATCATGTTGGATGCGTCATTGGATGCCGAGCCATCCACGCCGAGGCCGATCGGCGCGCCAGCCGCCAGCAGATCCAGGGTCGGGCAGATGCCCGAAGCCAGACGCATGTTCGAGCTTGGACAGTGGCAGATGCCGGTGCCGGCCTGGCCCAGGCGGGCGATTTCGTCCGGGTTGAAATGAATGCCATGGGCCAGCCAGGTGCGCGGGCCGAGCCAGCCGACGCTGTCGAGGTAGTCCACGGTGCGCAGACCGAAGCGCTGCAGGCAGAAGTCCTCTTCATCCAGGGTTTCCGCCAGGTGAGTGTGCAGGCGCACGTCGAGCTTTTCCGCAAGGGCGGCACTGTCGCGCATGATTTCCTGGGTCACCGAAAACGGCGAGCAGGGTGCCAGGGCGATCTGGATCTGTGCACCGTCGCCGCGCTCGTGGTACTGCTCGATCAGGCGTTGGCTGTCGGCCAGAATCACCTCGCCCTGCTGCACCGTTTGTTGCGGCGGCAGGCCGCCCTCTGCCTCGCCCAGGCTCATTGAGCCGCGCGTGAGCATGGCGCGCATGCCCAGTTCGCGCACCGCCTCGACCTGCACATCGATGGCGTTTTCCAGGCCGCCGGGAAACAGGTAATGGTGATCCGCCGCCGTGCTGCAGCCGGACAGCAGCAGCTCGGACAGCGCCACCTTGCTCGCCAGCGCGAGCTTCTCGGGCGTCAGCCGCGCCCATACCGGGTACAGGGTTTTCAGCCACGGAAACAGCGGCTGGTTGACCACCGGTGCCCAGGCGCGGGTCAGGGTCTGATAGAAGTGATGATGGGTGTTGATGAGGCCCGGCAGCAGCACATGCTCGCGGGCGTCGAATACCTGGTCGCAGGGGCGGGAAGGTTGCTGGCCGGCGCCGAGCAGTTCGGCGATCACGCCATTGTCGATCACCAGGCCGCCAGCGGCGTCTAGGTTGTTGGCGGTAAAAATCGCGAGAGGGTTCTTGATCCAGATACGGGTAGCTGCCATTGAGCAGGCTCCTCTGAGGTTGAGTTCAGGTTAGCCAGCTCAGTGTTGACCCTGTCTGCTGATCCAGGTGCGTCGAATGACGTGGGGCGACCATACCCTGCTCGGTCAGCGACCGCAATCCGTCTCGCGCGGGTCGGCGCGCTTAAGTCACCAGGGAATGGAGCGGCCCTGATAGTCGATGAAATGATGACCGCCACGCCCGGCATACTGCTCGATCTGCCGTACCAGGCCCTCGCAGCTTTCGCTGATTTCCAGCGTTGCGCCTGCGCCGCCCATGTCGGTCTTGACCCAGCCGGGGTGCAGAGAAAGCACCGTCGGCCGCGGCTCGGCCAGGTTGCAGACAAAGCTGTTGGTCAGGGAATTGAGGGCGGCCTTGCTCGCCTTGTACAGCGCCAGGTTATTGCCCTCCGGGTTGCTCACGCTGCCCAGCACCGAGCTCATGAACGCCAGCACGCCACTGCCATGGCGGACCTGGGCGACCAAGCGCTCGGCCAGGCGAATCGGCGCCGCGACATTGGTCATGAACAACTGGGCCAGCTCCTCGGCCGTGGCCGCGCTGGCGGACTGATGGTCTGGCCCGAGAATCCCTGCGTTGATCAGCAGCACGTCGAACACCTGACCCTGCAAACGCTCCGCCAGTGCATCCAGCCCGCCGCGTTCATCGATATCGAGGGTTTCGATGCGCACGCCGGGCAATGCCTGCAAGGCTTGCGCTCGGCTGGGGTCACGCACCGTGGCCGTTACCTGCCAACCCTCGCTGTGCAGCCGGCGCACCATGCCCAGGCCAAGCCCGCGGGATGCGCCGATGATCAATGCCGTTCGAGTGGAAGTCATGGGGTCGCTCCTGGGTTGAAGGCGTATCAGCATACCGGGCCGCGCACGGTTCGGCTTATGTACGCGTGCGATAGGCGGGCTAGAGCGGCCGCAGTTGTTCGCGCCCGCGGCTGATATCGGCCAGCGCGCGTTGCAGTTCGGTCAGTCGCTGCGCTGGCACCGCCAGCTGCAACTCGGCGCCTGTGCCGTCGTAGGTCTCGTGCTCCAGCAGCGTTTCAAGTTCCGCCAGGCGCGCCTTGAACAGCGGCAATTCGGCGAACAGGCAGTGGCAGGCGTAACGGCCGCGCGCCACCAGCTCGAGGCGTTCGCCGCCTTGCAGGCATTTGCTGGCGCTGCCGCCATAGGCGCGGGCCAGGCCGCCTGTACCGAGCGGGATGCCGCCGTACCAGCGGATGACCAGCACGGCGACCTGGTCGCAATCCTGCCCCTCGATGGCCGCAAGTATCGGCCGGCCGGCGGTGCCGCCCGGTTCGCCATCGTCGCTGAAACGGTATTGATTGCCGACCTTCCAGGCCCAGCAATTGTGCGTGGCGGCGGCGTCGCTGTGGCGGGCAATAAATGCCTGGGCTTCGGCTGCATCGCTAATCGGCGCAGCCAGGGCAAGGAAGCGGCTCTTGCGGATTTCTTCGCGGTAATCGCAGGGGCCGAGCAGGGTGGCAGGCATCGGCAATCAGCTTAATGGACGGGTGGGGTGAGGCCGCAGCCCTTGAGGATGATCTGCACCAGGTTGTCACCTGCTACCTCGAAATCGCGCTTGCTCAGGCGTGCGCTGTCGGTAACGCGGCAGATCTGCGAGGCGAAGTCGGCATAGTGCTGGGTGCTGCCCCACAGCAGGAAGATCAGGTGCACCGGGTCGACCGGGTCCATCTTGCCTGCAGCGCTCCAGGCTTCGAACACCGCCGCGCGGCCGCGAAACCAGGCGCGGTAGTCCTGATTGAGCATCTGCGAGAGGTGTTCGCCGCCACTGATCACCTCCATCGCGTAAATGCGCGAGGCCTTCGGGTGGCGTCGGGAAAACTCCATCTTCGCGCGGATATAGCGGGCCAGGGCCTCGGCGGGATCGTCGTCCACCTGCAGGTGGTTGAAGGTGCTGTCCCAGAGCTCGAGGATATTGCTCAGCACCGCCTGATAGAGGCCCAGCTTGTTGCCGAAGTAATAATGCAGGTTGGCCTTCGGCAGGCCGACGGTCTGGGCGATGGTGTTCATGCTGGTGCCCTTGAAGCCGTGCCGGGCGAACTCTTCCTCGGCCGCCTTGATGATCGCGTCTTCGTTTTTCTGGCGAATGCGCCCGGCTGGCTTGCCGGCAGGGTTGGCACTGTGCGCGGGTACGTTAAAGGTCATGGGCGATTCCGGCTGATCAGGGAACGGAGCGACAGCACAGATACCCCAACGTCATCGAGGTGACAAGCACGGGCAGCGGAAAATCCGCCTGGCCGACGCCCGATGCCTCGCCAGGGCCGCCTGGGTTTGTCGATTTTGTTCGGCGCAGCGGAACTGGCGCGGCGTTGGCCTATCAGATCGAAATCGCCGCGCCGCCGCTGTTTTTCGTGGCCTTGATCGCTGCAACCCGAGCAAACCTCCCGCCACGTCGCGGGCAATCGCGGATACCTGCCCATGAACACTGCAAGCAACTGGCTGATCCGTAACGCCAGCGCGATTCTCACCGGCCTTGGCGGTGGTGCTGCGCGTGCCGTCGGCCCGGATATTCGCGTCGTTGGCGGGCGCATTGCCGCCATCGGCACGCTGCAGCCTGAGACCGGCGAGCCGCTGATCGATGCGCGCGACTGCGTGGTGTATCCGGCCTGGGTCAACAGTCACCACCACTTGTTCCAGTCGCTGCTCAAAGGTGTGCCGGAAGGGCTCGATCAGAACCTCGACGCCTGGCTGAACGCGGTGCCGTTGCGTTATCGCGGTGCGTTCGATGAACACAGTTTTCGCCTGGCGGCGCGCATCGGCCTGGTCGAACTGCTGCGCTCCGGCTGTGCCACGGTGGCCGATCACCACTACCTGTATTACCCGGACATGCCGTTCGATGGCGCGGCGATCCTGTTCGACGAGGCGCAGGCGCTGGGTATGCGCCTGGTGCTGTGCCGCGGCGGCGCTACCCGCTTGCGCGACACCGCGCGCGGCCGGCAGCTGGAAACCCTGGATGCCTACCTGGCTGACGTGCAACGGCTGGTCGCCCGCTACCACGACCCGGCGCCGGATGCGTACCGCCGAATCGTCATGGCGCCGACCAGCCCACCCTATTCGGTAAGTCCCGACGGTCTGCGGGAGACCGCCCGCGCGGCGCGCAGCCTGGGTATCCGCCTGCACAGTCACCTGTCGGAAACGGTCGACTACCTCGACGAGGTGCAGGCGCGCCACGGCATGAGCCCGGTGGCCTATTGCGCCGAGCACGAGTGGCTGGGCGAGGACGTGTGGTTCGCCCACCTGGTCAAGCTGCTGCCCGAGGAAGTCCAGTTGCTCGGCGCCACGCGCACTGGTGTCGCCCATTGCCCGCAAAGCAACGCGCGCCTGGGCAGTGGCATCGCCGATGTGGTCGCCATGGAGGCGGCCGGCATGCGCATTTCCCTCGGCGTTGACGGCGCGGCCTCCAACGAGGCCTGCGACATGCTCAGCGAAACCCACGCCGCCTGGCTACTGCAGCGGGCCAAGGGCGGCGAGCGGGCGTTGCCGCGATCCGCCGGCGGCGAGCATGAAGGCGGCGCCCATGTGCTCAAGGTCGAGGACGTGTTGCGCTGGGGCACGGCGGGCGGTGCCGAGGTGCTCGGGCTGGATGCAGTCGGCAGCCTGGCTATTGGTCAGGCTGCGGACATCGCGATCTACCGGCTGGACGACCCACGGTATTTCGGCCTGCACGATCCGGCCATCGGCCCGATTGCCTGCGGCGGTCGCGCCCGGCTGCACACGCTGTTGATCGGCGGCCGGCGGGTGGTCGACAACGACTGCGTCGCCGGGCTCGACCTTGCCGAGCTGGGGCGGCAAGCGGCAGCGGCGGTGATCGAACTGCAACGGCGGGTGGGCGCGCGCCGTTAAGCGAGCCCGTTACGGCGCAGGCAAGCGGGGTGTCTGTTCGCGACGCCCGCCCAGGTACCAGCCCAGGGCGCCCCAGGCCGCTGCGCAGAGTGCACCGGCCAGTGCCGCGAGCAATACGCCCTGGCTGAGCAGGTCGAGCAGCGCTTTGGCCCAGGCGCTGATGGCATCGCCGCCGCGATAGACCACGGTGTCGATAAAGTTCTTCGCCTTGTATTTGGTTTGCGCATCGAGCGGGGCGAACAGCATCTCCCGGCCCGGCCGAACGAAGGCGTATTCGCCCACTCGGCGCACGATCATCAGCCCCGCGAGCATGGCGAAGGTCGGTGCCAGGGCCAGGCCGAGAAAACCCAGGCACATCAGCAGCGGCACGCCGGTCAGCAGCGCGCGTATGCCCCAGCGCTGGGCGATGCGCCCGGTGATAAATAGCTGGGCGAACAGCGACAGCGCCTGCACGCAGAAGTCGATCAAGCCGAATACGCGAATCTGCTCGTTGCGTTCGGGGAACAGCTGTGCGACCAAACGCGCCTGTTCGAAATAGAGAAAGGTGCTGACCGTCGCCAGCAGTACCACGAACGCGCTGATCGCCATCAGGTAACGCGAGCCGAGCACCTGGGTGATGCCGCTGAACGGATTGCCCAGCACCGGCTGCTGCGGACTTTCGCCCGGTTCCGCGCCCGGCCGCCCGGCACCGCCAAGGGCGCGCCAGGCCATCAGGTAATGCTTGGCCAGCACGGCCATACCGAGCAACAGCGCCGCCGCGACAATCAGCCCGCTCTGGCCGACCACATCGATAAACAGCGCACCCAGCGCCGGCCCCAGCAAGCCGCCGCAACTGGCGCCCGCGGCGATGAAGGCAAACAGCCGACGCGCCTGCGCCGCGTCGAACACATCGGCCATCAGGCTCCAGGCCACCGACACGACGAACAGGTTGTAGACCGAGATCCACACATAGAACACCCGCGCCGCCCAGATCGCATCGCCGGCCTGTTGAAACAGCGCGGCGAACGCCAGCAGATTGAGGATGAAGAAGCCGTACACCCAGTCGATGTAACGCGCCCGCGCCACCCGCGAGTTGAGCCAGGCGAACAGCGGCACGGCCACCAGCATTACCACGAAGGTGGCGGTGAACAGCCATTGCAGATTGTCCACGCCGCCGCGAATACCCATGGCCTCGCGGATCGGCCGCAGCATGAAGTAGCCGGTGAACAGGCACAGAAACAGGACGAAGCCGCAGAGCGCGGCGCGCCATTCGCCAGGCCGGGCGTTGATGGCGTTGGCCAGCCATTCACCGGGTTGCATGGCAGCCATCAGGGACGCAAGCGCGCTTGGCGACGAATCAGTTGAACGCCTGGGCGATTTTCTCGCGCAGCGCCGCGTCCGCTATCCGGCCGTGGCCGGCCTTGAGGTTGTCGGCCATGTAGCGCGGCTTGGAGGTGGCCGGAATCACCGCCGTGACCGCCGGGTGGGCGATGATGAAATTGAGCAGCAACTGCGCCCAGGAGTTCGCGTCCACCTCCATCGCCCAGCTTGGCAGCGGCTTGTCCTTCACTCGCGCGAGCAGCTCGCCACGCTGGAACGGTCGGTTGATCAGGGTCGCGATGCCATGGTCGGCGCAATAGGGCAGCAGGCGTTTTTCCGCGTTGCGTTCGCCCACCGAATAGTTGAACTGGACGAAATCCACCTTCTCCCGCGCCAGCGCGTCGAGCAGATCGTCGTGGGCGGATTCGCGGTAATGGGTGACGCCTATATAGCGCACCTTGCCTTGCTCCTTCAGCTCGCGCAGCAGTGCCAGTTGGGTGCGGGTGTCCTGCAGGTTGTGCACCTGCATCAGGTCGATCCGTTCGGTTTGCAAGGCACGCAGGCTTGCTTCGAATTGCTGCAAGCCACGCTCGCGGCCCGTGGCGGAAATCTTGCTGGCGAGAAACGCCTTGGCTTCGGTGCTGGTGCGCTCAAGCAGTGCGCCGGTGACCTGTTCAGAGTTGCCGTAGCTGGGCGCTGTGTCGATCAACCGGCCGCCACCGTTGATAAAGGTACGTATCACGTCTTCCAGCGGTTCCAGGCTGTCATCTTCAATGCGCACATCGAAGGTGCGCGAGGTGCCGAGGCCGATTACCGGCAGGGCTTCGCCACTGCTGGGAATGACCCGCTGCAGCAGCTGGGTGGGGTCGAGGGCGAACGCGAAGCGGGGCAGTAGCGGCGCGGCGGCGGCAAGGGCGAGCAGGGAAGCGCTGCGCTGAATAAAGTGACGGCGGCTGGGCATGATGGCCTCCTTGGTTGCACCGCAACGGGTGCAGAAAAGTCCTCAAGCGAGGGCATGGCGAAATCGCCCTTTCGAGCATAGACCTATGACCGCAGAGGCCCGGCAAAGGTGATGGGTGGTTTTGTTAGCGGCCATGTCGCGTAATGCGCGCAAGCGTGACGGTGGGGCTGAAGCTGTTACCGATCTATCGGCAAGTTCGCGAGCCGTAGGGCGGACATGCCGCAGGCTTGTCCGCCATGAGGGTGCACACGGTGGACAAAACTTCGCTATCTCCACTCTACAAAAGCACGCCGCGTGGCCCGGATTTGCGCCTGGCTAGCCGAGCGCCAAGCTTGATGCGCAGGTCTTAACTGTTGGCCAGCGCCTCGAGAAAACTCTCCAGCACCAGGTGAGGGCGCCGCCCTTTGCGGGTGACCGAGGCTAGGCTGATGTCATAGAAGCGGCTGGCCGGCTTGAGCACGCGCAGGCGGCCCTGTTGCACCCAGGCCTGGGCGTAGTGGTCCGGCAGGTAGCCGATATAGCGCCCGGTGAGAATCAGAAAGGCCATGCCTTCACGGTCCGAGGCGCTGGCGGTGCAATTGAGCGCCTGATAGTGGCTCTGCACTTCGGTAGGCAGGCGAAAGGTCGGCGCGATGGCCTCCTGGGCATTCAGTCGTTCATCCGCCAACTGCTGGTCATCGACATAGAACAATGGGTGGCCGACCGCGCAGTAGAGCAGCGAGCGTTCGTCGTACAGCGTCTGGTACTCCAGCCCCGACAGCGCGCCAGCCTGCGGAACCACGCCGATATGCAGGCGGCCGTCGAGCACGCCTTGCTCAACCTCGCTCGGCGGCGTCATGCGGATATGGATGTGCACGTCCGGCCCGCGCTCCTTCAGGCGTGCCAGGGCATTGGTGATGCGCATGTGCGGCACCGTCACCAGGTTGTCGGTCAGGCCGATGTTCAGCTCGCCGCGCAGGTGCTGGTGCAGGCCGTTGACCTCGGTGCGAAAGCTTTCCAGCGCCACCAGCAATTGCTGGGTGCTGCGGTACACCTCGCGGCCTTCCTCGGTCAGCGCGAAGCCGGCGCGGCCGCGCTGGCACAGGCGCAAACCCAGGCGCTGCTCGAGGTCGCTCATCTGCTGGCTGATCGCCGAGCGGCCAATCCCCAGGGCGCTTTCCGCTGCGGAAAAGCCGCCGCATTCCACCACGCTGCGAAACAGCTTGAGCAGGCGAATATCAAAATCACTGACCTGGGCCAGTGGATCGGGGCGGCGGGTGCTCATGGTTGCTACTCGCTTTGTTTAGCGTGGGCTTAACTAAAGATAAGAAGAGTTTGGTTTTACTGACTCTAAGCCCGTGGCACCTTAGCTGACAACTGCTTCTCTCATAAGAACTCACGCTCTTTCTCGCGAGGCCGCCCCATGAACATGCCGCAGACCGCCACCCCGTCGCTGGCCAGCCAGCTGAAACTGGACGCCCACTGGATGCCCTTCACCGCCAATCGCGCTTTCCAGCGCGACCCGCGCCTGATCGTCGGCGCCGAAGGCAGCTGGCTGTTCGACGACCAGGGCCGCAAGATCTACGACAGCCTGTCCGGCCTGTGGACCTGCGGTGCCGGTCACGCCCGCAAGGAAATCCAGGAGGCGGTGGCCAAGCAGCTCGGCACCCTGGATTACTCGCCAGGCTTCCAGTACGGCCACGCGCTGTCATTCCAGCTCGCCGAACAGATGGCCGAGATGACCCCAGGCGACCTCAATCATGTGTTCTTTACCGGCTCTGGTTCTGAGTGCGCCGACACCGCGGTAAAGATGGCCAAGGCCTACTGGCGTCTGAAAGGCCAGGCCAGCAAGACCAAGTTCATCGGCCGCGCCCGCGGCTACCACGGCGTCAACATCGCCGGCACCAGCCTCGGCGGCATCGGCGGCAACCGCAAGATGTATGGCCAATTGATGGACGTCGATCACCTGCCGCACACCCTGCAGCCGCAGCTGGCCTTCACCAATGGCATGGCCGCAACCGGCGGGGTCGAGCTGGCCAACGAGCTGCTCAAGCTGATCGAACTGCACGACGCCTCCAACATCGCCGCGGTGATCGTCGAACCCATGGCGGGTTCCGCCGGCGTGCTGGTGCCGCCCCAGGGTTACCTGCAGCGCCTGCGCGAAATCTGCACCCAGCACAACATCCTGCTGATCTTCGACGAAGTGATCACCGCGTTCGGCCGCCTGGGCAAATGGACCGGTGCCGAATACTTCGGCGTGACGCCGGACATCATCAATGCCGCCAAGCAGATCACCAACGGCGCCATTCCCCTGGGTGCGGTCATCGCCTCCAGCGAGATCTACAACACCTTCATGCAGCAGGCCACGCCTGAGCATATGGTCGAGTTCACCCACGGCTACACCTACTCGGCCCACCCGGTTGCCTGCGCCGCCGGCCTGGCCTCGCTGGAACTGCTCAAGCGCGAGAACCTGCTGCAGCAGTCCGCCGAGTTGGCGCCGAAATTCGGCACCGCGTTGCATGGCCTCAAGGGCAGCAAACATATCGTCGACATCCGCAACTGCGGCCTGGCCGGCGCTATTCAGCTGGCGCCGCGCGATGGCGACCCGGTGATCCGCCCCTACGAGGCCGGCATCGCGCTGTGGAAGTCCGGTTTCTACGTGCGTTTCGGTGGCGACACCCTGCAGTTCGGGCCAATGTTCAACGCCAAGATGGAAGACCTCGACCGCGTCTTCAATGCCGTCGGCGAGACCCTGAACGCAATCGATTGAACCGTAGGGTGGATGACGCTTCACCCATCCACCAAAAAGCCAAAACCGCAAGGTGGATGAAAAAGCGTCATCCACCCTACAAAAATCGGAGACTCCCATGAGCCTTGTTAACCACCTGATCCACGGCGAACTGGTCGCCGGCAGCGGCCGCCGCGCAGACGTGTTCAATCCGTCCACTGGCGCCGTCAGCAAGCAAGTCGCCCTGGCAGACCGCGCCACCCTGCAACTGGCCATCGACTCGGCCAAGGCCGCGTTTCCGGCCTGGCGCAACACCCCGGCGGCCAAGCGCGCCCAGGTGATGTTCCGCTTCAAGCAGTTGCTCGAACAGCATGAAGGCGCCATCGCCCAACTGATCAGCGAAGAGCACGGCAAAACCCTGGAAGACGCCGCCGGCGAACTCAAGCGCGGCATCGAGAACGTCGAGTTCGCCTGCGCCGCCCCGGAAATCCTCAAGGGCGAGTACAGCCGCAACGTCGGACCGAACATTGATGCTTGGAGCGACTTCCAGCCGATCGGCGTGGTCGCCGGTATCACCCCGTTCAACTTCCCGGCCATGGTGCCGCTGTGGATGTACCCGCTGGCCATCGTCTGCGGCAACTGCTTTATCTTGAAGCCATCCGAGCGCGACCCCAGCTCCACCCTATATATCGCCGAACTGCTGCTCGAAGCCGGCCTGCCGAAAGGCGTGCTCAACGTCGTGCACGGCGACAAGGAAGCGGTCGACGGCCTGATCGAAGCGCCGGAAGTCAAAGCCCTGAGCTTCGTCGGCTCCACGCCGATTGCCGAATACATCTACAGCGAAGGCACCAAGCGCGGTAAGCGCGTGCAGGCCTTGGGCGGCGCGAAAAACCACGCCGTGCTGATGCCTGATGCTGATCTTGATAACGCCGTCAGCGCGCTGATGGGCGCGGCTTACGGTTCCTGCGGCGAGCGCTGCATGGCCATTTCGGTGGCCGTATGCGTGGGCGACCAGATCGCCGATGCGCTGGTCGATAAGATCGTGCCGCAGATCAAGGCGCTGAAAATCGGTGCTGGCACCTCCTGCGGCCTGGACATGGGCCCGCTGGTTACTGGCGCGGCGCGTGACAAGGTCAAGGGCTACATCGACGCCGGCGTCGCTCAGGGCGCGAGCCTGGTGGTCGATGGCCGCGACCTGGTGGTGGCGGGCAACGAGAACGGCTTCTTCGTCGGTGGCACCCTGTTCGACAAGGTGACTCCAGACATGAGCATCTACACCGACGAAATCTTCGGCCCAGTACTGTGCATCGTCCGCGTCGGCAGCCTGGAAGCGGCCATGCAACTGATCAACGACCACGAATACGGCAACGGCACCTGCATCTTCACCCGTGATGGTGAAGCGGCGCGCCTGTTCTGCGACGAAATCGAAGTCGGCATGGTCGGCGTCAACGTACCCCTGCCGGTGCCGGTGGCTTACCACAGCTTCGGAGGCTGGAAGCGCTCACTGTTTGGCGACCTGCACGCCTACGGCCCGGACGGCGTGCGCTTCTACACCCGCAAAAAAGCCATCACCCAACGCTGGCCGCAACGCGCGTCCCATGAAGCGGCGCAGTTCGCGTTCCCCAGCAATGGCTAAGCGCGTATCCAGTTCGTAGCCCGGGTTGAGCGAAGCGATACCCGGGAGCTAAGCGCGAGTAGGGCGGTAAACATAAGGCCAGTCGAGAGACTGGCCTTTTTGTGCGCGCACCCCTGGGTATCGCTGTGCTCAACCCAGGCTACGGACACCTCGTAGCCCAGGTCGAGCGCAGCGACACCCGGGAGCGACTCATGAACCGTCAAGGCTACGGCCTCTCCCCGGCTGATAGCTCATCATTCCCACCACCTGCCCAATCCGCCGGCAACATCCCTGACGCGACATAACGATGAAATGATGACCACGGCCAGTCGATCACGCGCTCCACATGGCCGTGCTTGCGTGGGTTGTGATGGATGTAATCGACATGGCGGGAAAAGTCGTCATCGTCACGAATATGATGCTCCCAATAACGCTGCTGCCAGATACCGCGCTCGCCTTTGCGTTGGCGGCTAGCCGATATGTGTTCGCCTGATGGTATAGATCGAGAAAAGCCACTTTTGATCAGACGCCAGCGCAGGGCAAAATCCGCATCCCCGGGTGGCAGCGTGCAGAGCGCGTGCAAGTGATCGGGGAGGATGACGATAGCCTCGATGCGCCACGGATGAAGGCGCATCACATGCCTGAAGCTGGCGCGCAGAAGATCGACATGCGCGGTCAATAAATCGCTGCGGCGGTTCGCCAGGTTGAGGGTGAAAAACCAGGTCGCGCCTGGTGTGGTGTCACGGCGGTAAAGCACCATGGCCTGCAGTCCCTTGCAGAAAAACACCACCCAACTGTAGCCCGGGTCGAGCGAAGCGACACCCGGGAAACCGTGCCCTGGGTATCGCTGCGCTCAACCCAGGCTACGTAAAGGCTTATTCCATCTCTTCTTGTCTTATTCCGCCCCACTGGTTCGTCTAGTCGTCAGGGCCTTCTGTTAAAAAGGGCGTATGTAAGCAAGGAGCAATGATCATGAGCGAGCCGTTTACCCTGGATCTGCAAACCTACCTCGGCCGCCTGGGCTATTCGGCCGCGCCGCCGCCGAGCCTGGAAACGCTGCGCGAACTGCAGCTGCGGCACACCGCCGAGTTTCCGTTCGAGACGCTGTCGACAATGCTGCGCGCGCCGGTAGCGGTGGACCCCGCAGCCATTCAGGACAAGCTGTTTCGTGAGGGGCGCGGCGGTTATTGCTTCGAGCTCAACCAGCTGTTCTTGCGATTGCTTCAGGCGCTCGGTTTTGAGGCGCGTGGGCTGACCGGGCGGGTAGTGATGGGCGGGCCGGAAGATGCGCTGCCGGCGCGTACCCATATGATCGTGCTGGTGACGCTCGACGGCGCGCGCTACATCGTCGATGTCGGTTTTGGCGGCCTGGTGCCGACCGGTCCGCTGCTGCTCGACAGCGACGCGCAACAGGCCACGCCGCACGAGCTCTACCGGCTCAGCCTGCGCGACGGCAGTTACACCTTGCGTGCGCTGGTAGGCGAGGAGTGGCGGGCGCTGTACGTGTTCGATCTGCAGCGGACCGCAGAGATCGATTACACGGTCGCCAGCTGGTACGTCTCCACCCACCCGGATTCGCCGTTTCTCGGCCAGATGATCGTCGCCCGCACCGGGCCGCAGTGGCGCAAGACCCTGCACAACGGCAGCTTCGCCATTCACCGCCAGGGCGAAGTCAGCGAGCGGGTGCAACTGGCCGATGTCGATGCGCTGCTTGAGGTGCTGCGCAGCGAGTTCGGCATTCGCCCGCCGGAGCACCCCGCGTTGCGCGCCACGATCGCGCGCATACTGGCCGAGCAACAGGGCTGACTGCGGCGGCGAAAAACCAGATGATTCACCGCGCCCGTTGTCCATGACCCTGCCAGCGCACCGCTCGGGTTGCCCGAGCGCCCTTAAATTCAGCAGAGCATAACCATGCCCAAGCAGCGATTAGCCAATGCCGTGCGCCTCGAGTTCGAACCCGGCGCGCTGGTGCACAGCAACCTCTCCGGCGCGGCCTTTACCGAGCAGTGGTTATGGGTGGCGGGCGACGAAGCCTGTTCGGTCGAGCGGTTGCAGCGGCTCGAGCCGGTGGCGGGGGAGGTGCTGCGCTTCGGCAAGGGCCGTAGCTTCACCCTGGCCGATCTGCTCGACCTGCCCGGGGCGGCAGACGATGAGGCCGACCTCGAAGGCATAGCGTTGGCAGACGGCTATCTGTGGATGGTTGGCTCCCACGGGCTCAAGCGCAAGAACGCCAAGCCTGACCGCAGCGATGCGGACAACGCCAAGCGGCTGACCAAGCTCAAGCTGGACAGCAATCGTCGGCTGCTGGCCTGCGTGCCCGTCGAGTTCGACCCGCAGGGCGTGCCTTGCCTGGTACGCAGCGCCGAAGACGGCCGCGAAGCCCTGCGGCTCAAGGGTGATGCCGAAGACAACCTGCTCACCGAGCTGTTGGCGGACGACCCGCACTTCGGCCCGTTCATGGCGATTCCCGGCAAGGACAACGGCTTCGATATCGAAGGCCTGGCGGTGGACGGCAACCGCCTGCTGCTCGGCCTGCGTGGGCCGGTTCTACGTGGCTGGACGGCGTTGCTGGAAATCGCGGTCGAGGCCCATGGCGGCCATTTGCGCCTCGTTGCCCTGGACGAGGACGGCACGCTGCTGCGCAAACATTTCCTTCAGCTTGGCGGCCTTGGCGTGCGTGACCTGCATTTCTGTGGCGACGACCTGTACCTGCTCGCCGGCCCGACCATGGTGCTGGATGGCGAAATCCGCCTGTTCAAATGGCCGGGCGCCAGACCGCCGCTAGCCGCCAACCGCGAGCCGGTGCGTTTCGAAGACAACCTGGTGGATGCGGTGCAATTACCCCATGGCGATGGCTGCAACCGCGCTGAGGCGATCTGCAACCTGCCGCTCGCCTTGAGCGGTGGCACGCCAAGCTGGCTGGTGCTGTACGACGCGCCCGGGCCTGATCGCACCGAGGCCGAGTACACGGTATTCGGCGACCTGCTGCAGCGCGACTGAGCCATACGGCTCAGGGCGCAGCCCGGCCTAGCCGCTGGTCCGCTGCGTTGCACTGGCGCGCCGCAGCGGCGTGCAGCGGGTGCTGTCGAATGGGCCGACATAGGGATTGCCGTGGCCCATCGCGCAGCCGACCTTCTGGTTACGCCAGCGCTCCCATTCGCTGATCGGGTATTGGCGGTTCCAGGCCTCGTAGGTCCGCCGGTCCTGCTTTGACAGCCGTAGCCGGTAACGATCGGCCATGTACAGGTAGATGCGCGCCGACGCGCCGCGGGCGCGCTCTGGCGGCATCGCGGTTTTCGCCTTGAAGTTGACCACCATCGGGCAGGCGCCGTATTGCGTGGGGCGCTCGCTGAGCATGCCCAGGGCGTAATTGGAGCGGTCGCCATTGAGCTCGCCGATGCTTGGCACCAGGTTGTGCAGGTCGGCTTCGGCGGCCTTGAACAGCGGATCGCTGCGGGTGCAGTTCCTGCGCCCGCCCTGCTGCCAGCATTGGCGCTGATGGCCGATCACCCAGGCCGGCACCACATGTTCCCACTCCAGTCGCTGGGCGCGACGCAACTGCTTGCGCACGCGGTAACCGCAGCTGCCCAGGTTCACTCGGTTGCCGCTGTAGGTGCAGTTGCAATAGAAGGTGGTGGGGCGTTCGGCGTAGAGCTGCCAGGCAATCTTCTTAGCGGCGGCGAAGGTTTTCGGGGCATCGGCGTAAGCAGGGAGGACAAGCAGCACACACAACAGGGCTAGCAGGCGGGGCATGGAACACTCTGCGCAAAAAGTTGCGCATCATACCTGGCGTCGCTCTAGTCCGGACCTTTCGCCCGTGCGATTTGGCAGCCTTGGAGGTTTTTTGCGATCAGCGTCGCGATCTCTCCCCTGGCTTTAACTTCTGCGCCTAAACGATTGATTGCGCTACAGGTCATATTTAGCGCAGAAAAACCACGCCGCTGGTTTTTTGCAGCTAGGTTTAACCCAGGGTTCCCTATGGATAGCGCTGCCCATGATGACGTCGCGTGACTTTACGGCGGTGCAACAGCCGCTGCCTCGTCCGATTTGCAAGCCGTTCGCCGCCTGGCGTCGACTGGTGCTGGGCGTGCTGCTGATTGGTGCTGCCTCGGGCTGCGCCAGCCGTCAGGACCATCAGTCGATCATCAGCAACAGCAGCTCGATCAAGGCTACCGAATTGCTGCAAAGCCATGCCGACCGCATGGCCACCATCGGCATGCGCAACAACCTCAATAGCCTCTACCGGCTGATGGACAAGCTCTACCTGCGCAACCCGCGGGAATGGCGCAAGACCGGCCTCGCCGATATGCAGGCAGCCAAGCGAGCAGTGCACCGGGCGATAGAGCTGGATCAGCCGCTGCCTGAACTGGGTGGCCGCAAGGACATCGCCGCGCTTGGCTATGCACTCAGCGCCGAATACCAGGGTGATCGGGTTGGCGCTTTCATCTATTCCATCGCCAGCATGCTGATTACTGCTCACGGCGGGCGCACCGAGTTCTACCTGAGCGACTCGCTCGACCCTCAGTTCATCCACAACGCTGCGCGCAATATCGAAATCGCCACCTGGATGCTCGCCAATCGCCGCGACGCCCAGGGCAAGCCGTGGCTGCTGTCCAATGAGATATCGGCCGATGGCCGCAACCTGAGCTATGCCGTGGAGTTCGGCAAGATAGTCGCGCGCCTCGACCTGCTCACCGATGTGCTGGACGAGCGCTACCGGCGCATGGGCGTGAATTATGCCCAGGGCCTGCTGTTTCTCAACTTCCTGCCGGTGCAGTAGCGCTTCCCCAAAGCCGATCTGACCTGCCTCCCGCGCTGCGGCTTCAGCCTCCTAATACCCCGCGTGTTGACGTCGCGTGCCTGCACCGCTGCGCCTATATGCGAGCGCGTGTCAGTTGCTTATGCCTTTCCCTGGGTAAGGACAGCATCGATAGATATCCCAATGAATATCAAACTATACCGTCTGTAACTTGACGCCATAAATTTGCCGATTACGTCTCAGGCCGTTCCAAAGGGCCGCGATTGATTGCTTGACTCTCCTTAGGCTGCGCGTGAACCCACCTCTACAGGAGAGCCAGACATGAAACTCTGGACGCGTAGTTCCGTAGAAAGTGGCCGCAAACAAGTGGCCGCGTTTTTGTTGAGCCTGGCATTGCTGATATGCCCCTCGGTGGAAGCTGGATCTTCCCTGTCGTTGAAAGGACCTCGCGATGTGGTATGGGCCGACTTTCTCGGTGTGAACGCTCAGCTGCTCTGGTTCGAGGAGGCAAGCTACCGGCACCAGCTGGAGCAGATGCAGGCCCTCGGCTTGAATTGGGTGCGCGTCGACCTGCACTGGGACCGCCTGGAGCCGACTCCAGGGCAGTGGCAACTGAGCGAAATGGATCGGATGACCGCGGTACTCGCGGAGAAGAACATCAAGTCGCTGCTGTTCATGGTCGGCTCGGCGCCGTTCGCCAGCAGTGCCCCGGCCGGCACGCCGAATTACGACCAGTACCCCCCAACTTCGGCGGAAGTGTTTGCCGACAGCATGGGCTACCTCGCCGCACGCTATCCCTCGGTCGACGCCTGGCAGGTGTGGAACGAGCAGAACATCTCGCCGTTCTGGCAGCCCGCCGAAGACCCGGTGGCTTACAGCCATTTGCTGGAAACCACCCTTGATCGCCTGAAAACCGCCAATCCGGCAGCGCAGCGCGTCATGGGTGGAATGGCCTATTACAGCCAGATGCCGCTGCGGGGCGGGCTGATGCTGGAGGCCATGGACAGCCTCAATGGCATCGGTCCCGATCGGGTCGTGGCGTACCACCCGTACAGCATGAGCCCCGAGGGCGATGTGGTGGCGGACAAGGATTTTCTGATTCGCGGCACCGTGCTCAACCAGCGTCTGCGCGAGTTGGGCAGCGAGGCGATCTGGGCCACCGAGTTCGGCTGGTCCAGCTACACCGAGCAGATCGAATGGCAACCGCTGGTGGGTGAGCAGGGCCAGGCGGATTACCTGATCAAGCGCATCGCCCTGATGAGCGCGATGGATTACGACCGCATCTTTCTGTTCAACCTGAGCGACCTGGACGCGCGGGCCACGGTGCGTGACCGCAAGTACGGCCTGTTGCGCCTCGATGGCAGCCAGAAGCCCGCCTATCAGGCGCTCAAGCGCTTTCTCGACATCACCGGGCCGAGCGTCAAGCCGATGGACGCTCCGGCGTTCGCCAATGCGCCGGACGGCATGCTGAACATGGCCTGGCAACGCCCCGATGGCCGTTGGGTCTGGGTGTTCTGGGCCCAGGTTCCAGGGCAGGTCACGCTGCCCCGGCCGGGCCAGGGCACGCTCTACAACCCACTGCGCGGCACCAGCCAGACCGTCAGCGCCGGCGCCGGTGGAATAACGGTCGAGGTCGGCACCGAGCTGCAGATTCTGCTGCTGTGATCGGCTACTGCGCGTCCTGAATCGCCTGCTCCAGCCGTTCGGCATTGTGCTGGTTGGCCTGGTCGATCTGCTGTTGCAGTTGCTCCATCTGCTGTTGCGCCTGCTTGGCTTTTTCCGCCTGCAAGGCGGCGGTGGCGGCGGTCTCGCCGGCGCCGCAGCCGAGCAGGGCGAGCAGGCCGATCAGGGCAATGCTGATGTGAAGGACGCGCATGGCAGCTCCATGAAATAACTGAAGGGGAAGGCGGCTCGACGGCGCCAGGCTTAGACCTTGCGGACGAATTCGGACTTGAGCTTCATCGCGCCGATGCCGTCGATCTTGCAGTCGATGTCATGGTCGCCGTCTACCAGGCGGATACCCTTGACCTTGGTGCCGACCTTGACCACCAGCGACGAGCCCTTGACCTTGAGGTCCTTGATCACGGTGATGGTGTCGCCGTCCTGCAGCACATTGCCGACCGAATCCTTGATCACCTTGCCGTCGTCTGTCGCGCTGTCGGCGCCGCCGTCGGCGGACCATTCATGGGCGCACTCCGGGCATACCAGCAGGCCGCCGTCTTCATAGGTGTACGTGGACTGGCAGTTCGGGCAGGGCGGCAGGGTGCTCATGGGCGATCTCGCAGGTGGGCTAAACGAAGGGCCGCGAAGTGTATAAGGTTTTGCCGCGATTGGCTGCGCGCGCCCAGCCAGGCGGCGTGTCAGCGTTGTGCTGAGGGCGCGTGGCTCGGTTCGGGTTCGGCGGGTTGCAGGCCGTAGCGCTGCAGGATGGTCGCCACCGTGCCGTCGGCAATCGCCGCGCTTACACCGCCGCTGAACGCCTTGAAGCGCGCCTCGCTGACCCGCTTGCGCGACAGGCCGATGGCGTAGGACACCGATTCCAGGTGGCCGACCTTGCGAATGCGCACCAGCTTCTCTTTCTCGATCAGGTGACGGGCGACATCACGGTTCAGCACGACCAGGCCATCCGCACCGAAACGGCCGACGTTGAGCATGCGCAGCAAACGCTGATTATCAGTGACCAGCTGCACGTCGACATCCGGGACTGCCTGCAAGTGTTCGCCAAGGATGTACGACGTGCCGGACGGCCCGTAGACGCCAACGGTGCGGCGGCGCATGTCCGCCGGGCTGCGGTAGGCGAAGCCGCTGTCGGCCAGGGCGTAGATGTCGTAGCGCGAGGTTGCCAGCATCGGCGTGATGAAAAAGGCGCGCTCCCGCGCGGGCGAGCGGATCACGGTGAACAGGCCATCCACTTCGCCGTTTTCGCCGAGTGCCAGGGCGCGGCGCCACGGATGGACCTCGATGGTGCAGCGGTAGTGCAGACGCTCGCACACGGCGCGGACGATATCGGCCATAGCGCCATCGGCCTGGGGCAAGCCGGCCGCAGTCTTGACCCGGCTGGAGGCGAAGCTGAACGGGCGAAACTCCTCGGTGACGAAGTGCAGGTCGGTGGCCAGGCCATTTCCGGCGACCGCCGCCAGCAATAACGCGGCCAGGATTCTGCGGATCACAGGATTGCTCCTCTGGTTGCGGGCGGGTCGCCGCTCGGCTGTGCGCATGGCAGTAAGGCGAAGCATAGCGCGCATGCCGCCTGCCAGCGTAGCCAATAAGCCTGAACTCACCGCCGCCTGTACCGTTCCAAAGCTCATCGTTGAGAGCCAGATTGGCGTTGGGGGGCTGAGTATGTTTTTTCCGAGTTTACCGAATGTGAGCATCGTGACCGTCATCAAGCGCACGGTGGCTGACTTCATCGATGATGAATTACCGACGTATGCATCCGCGCTGGCCTTTCAGCTGTTTTTCTCGCTGTTTCCCTTTCTGCTGTTTCTGATCGCGCTGATCGGTGTGCTGGACCTGCAGTCGTTCTTCGACTGGCTGCGCGAGCAGGCCGCGCTGGTGATGCCCCAGGCCGCGATGGAGCTGGTCGACCCGGTGATCGAGCAGCTGCAGACGCAGAAGGCCGGGTTGTTTTCCGTGGGTATCCTGGTGGCGCTCTGGACCGCCTCGGCCGCCGTGCGCTCGGTGATGGACGCCACCAACAAGGCCTATGGCGTCACCGAAGGGCGGCCGATCTGGAAGCGCGTGCCGTTGTCGCTGCTCTACACCGTGGCGATTGCCGGGACCCTGCTGATGGCGGCAGGCCTGATGATCGTCGGGCCGCAGGTGATCGGCTGGCTGGCGCACTACCTGGGGCTGGAGCAGGTGGTCATCACGCTCTGGACCTGGCTGCGCTGGCCGATCGTGGTGATTCTGCTGATGGTCGTGGTGGCGGTGGTGTATTACGTCGCGCCGGATGTCGAGCAGGAATTTCGCTTTATCACCCCAGGCTCGGTGCTTGCCGTGGTGGTCTGGATAGTCGGCTCTCTCGGCTTCGGCTACTACGCGCAAAACTTCGCCGACTACAACGCTACCTATGGCGGCATCGGCGCAATCATCGTGTTTCTTCTGTACCTGTACATCTCATCGGCGGTGCTGCTGTTTGGCGCCGAGTTGAACGCGGTGGTCGAACACCTCGCCGAAGAAGGCAAGAACGAAGGGGAGAAGGTCGCCAACGAATAGGTGACCGCGCGCCTGAGCTGGCGCGCGTCGCCTTGCCGAGCTAGCGCTCGAACGCGCCGAGGTCGCAGGTCGCGACGCCGTCACCGTTGCCATCCAGCGGCCGTGGGGCGCGGCGCTGATCGTGGCTGGCGCAGGAGCCGATCGAGGCGTCCAGTGCCGGGCTATTGGCGGGCAGGGTGAAGGTCGGGCTGTTACCGCCGTTATCCGCCATTGGCTCCAACACCTGGGTGAAAGTCTGCTGGTTGTCCACGGTCAGCTCGGCAGTGCAGTTGCCCGGCCCGCTGCCGAGCAGCAGCCCCACTGCCTGGTACTCCGCCAGGTCGCCGGCGTTGTTGCAGTTGTCCACCGAGGTTTCGTCGTACAGGCCGCTGTTGCCGCTGATCAGGCTGTTGCGCAGCCGCAGCTTGCCGAAGTTGTGCAGCCCGCCGCCCAGGTTGCCGGCGATGGTGACGTGGATCAGCGTCGCTTCCGGAGTGCCGCTGAATGGCGGGTACGACTGGCCGTTGTTGAAGGTGCCGCCGAAATAGGCATTCAGGTTGTCGTTGCCGCCCAGGGTGCTGTTGCTTAGTTTGAGCACGCCGATATTGGTGATGGCCGCGCCGCTGCCCGAGGCGCTGTTGCCGATAAAGGCGCTGCGCGCGACATCGGCGTTGCCGCGGTTGTACACGCCGCCGCCCATGCCGGTCTCATCGTCGTCGGAGGCGCGGTTGTTGCTGAACAGGCTGTCGCGCACCAGCGCCGTGCCCTGGTTGAAGAGCGCGCCGCCGCGCCCGGAAAACGCCTCGCCTGCGCTGGAGCGGTTGCCGTTCAGCACCGAGTTGTACAGGTTCAACTGGCCGAAGTTGGCGATGCCGCCTCCGGCGCCGGGCTCGAAGGCACCGGATGCCAGGTTGCCCTCGAAGCGCACGCGCTGCACGGTCAGGGTGCCGTGGTTTTCGACCCCGCCGCCAAAGTAGTAGGTGCGCCCCCGTTGCACGGTGAGGCGGCTGAGCGTGAGGTTGGCGCCGGGAAGCACTTCGAACACCCGGTCGATATAGGCACCGTCGACCGTGCTGCCGGCCGCAGCACCGAGAATGGTCAGGTGGCCGCTGACGTCGAGATCGCCGTTCTGGTTGTCATCGTCATCGAGAATTTCCCCTTCATCGCCCCGCGGCGGCAGCAGCGCCAGCGTATGGGTGCCCGCTGGCAGGAGGATGCGGTTGCTGCCGCCCAGGCTGTTGGCCGCCTGCACCGCATCGCGCAGCGAGCAGACAGCAGCGCAGACGCCGCTGAGCTGGTCGGTGTCGCTGGTAACCAGAAAATCGGCCGCGTAGGTGGGTAGGGCAATCATGCAGAGGGCGAGCATGGGGGCGCGCAGCGAATGCTGAGCGGAGCAGGTAGAGCGCATATCGATTCCTTTTCGGCCTGAGGCCAAAGCGTTATGACGCGGACACAACACTGCTTCCGCAGGCTGAGCGTGATCACCCAGTGGAGAATGGACAGCGCGCCGATAATGCCGTTCCAGAGCCGTGCAGCCGTTTATCCGCTGGTGCGTGCCAGGGGCAGGATCAGCGCGATCTCGCCGCCAATTGCGTCAGCGCAGCTGGCTCAGGGCGTGGCGGGGCCGAGCCACTGCAGAGTGCCGGAGTCGCTGAAGCGCGCGCTACCGAACAGGCCGCCGGCCAGCTTGCCGCGCAGGTGATACTGCAGGCCGTCTTTTTCCTGGTAGCCCGCTACACCCCAGGCCTGGCGCATCACCGAGTAGGCCGAGATGGTCACCGGCACGCTGATCAGCGCTTCGCCGAAGCGCGGTACCTGACCGCGTTGCGCACTGACGCCGTTGGCCAACGGCTGATCGTTAATCGCCAGTTGCAAGGCCACGCCGTTGTAGGAAATGGCATCGTCGTTGGGGTTCTGAATCCGCAGCTTTACCGCGAAACGCATTTCCAGACCTTCGCCCGGCAAGGGCTCCAGGCCCACCAGGTCGATGTGCAAGGGGTCACGTGGGCCGAAACTGCTGCAGGCGCTCAGGCCAAGCAACAGCAGGCTGACGAACCAGGCGCGCAACCAGCGGCCATCGAAACGCATGGGACGAACAGGCATCGGCTGGACTTCCTCTTGGATGGGGACTTCAGGTTCGCTTGGCACTGTGGACTACAAAGCTGTGGACGACTATTGAGGTATGAAAGTCGCGCAACCTCAGGCAGCGGGCGGCGGCACTGATCGCCGCCACCCCGCCTGGCCGTTAGTGAGTGGTGGACGCGAGGTTGGCCTTTTGCCGATAGAGATCGGCCAGGCTGTGTTTGGCCTTGCGCAGTTCATCCTGCAGGTAATGCAGCTCCTGATCAGGCTGTTTGAACATCGCCTTCATGCTGCAGTGGCCAGTCAGACCGCGGGTCAGCAACAGGCCGCCAGCGCCGATTTCGGCCAGGCCTACGCCGCCGCCATTCTTGATGCCGCGACTGATGAGTGCGACACCCAGGCCGGTGGACAGCTTGCGCTCCCAGCCGGTGACGTTGGCGATCGGCAACTGAGTGTTGGCCAGTTTGACGGTGGCCGGTGCGGTGCTGCCAGGTTCTGCGCGTGGGGGTGTATCAATCATGTTGAGCCTCCTCGGTAGTTTCAGATGATTGGATTGGGCCGTGGGCTCAGCGGGTCGCGGCTGTCCACGCCGATATCGGCGCCGGCTTGCGGGCCGGCGTCCATATCCAGGGTGGGCATGGGCCGCGTATCGCTGCACGGAGAAGTGCCAAGACGGGCGGCGGAGCTGGGCGAGGCTACCCGGTTAAACACCCGCTTGGCTTCGCAATGCCCACTGATACCGCGCAGCAGACCCATGCCGCCGATGCCCATGTTGACCAGGCCCAGCACGCCGCCCTTGCGTGCGCCCTTCACCAGCAGCAACAGGCCGCCACCGATGGAAGCGGCGCGTTCCCAGCCCTGGACGTTGCGTTGAGGCGCTGCGGTTGTGCGTGATTGGGGATCGAATGCAACCATGTCGTCTACTCCATCAGGGGGGTGTATAGACGACTTGCCCAAGCGTCGGGCTGTTCAATCCAGTCGATAAACGGTGTTTGTGCAGTGGCTCGCAGCCTCTCTAGCTTGAGCCTTTTACTGTAACAATCAGATCAAACTGTTAACCGCTGCTGTGGTCGATTGCAGCATTGGCACTGGCAGTACCGTGCCCCGACGTGATGGATAACGGAGTGGCTGCATGAAGAAAATTCCAGGGGGAACCCTGTTTGATAGTTCGCTGGCCTTGTTGAGCGAAGGTTACCGATTCATCTCCAACCGCTGTGAGCGGTATCAGAGCCCTATATTCGCTACCCGATTAATGCTGCAACGAACCATCTGCATGCGTGGCGAGGCGGCGGCCGCGCTGTTTTATGACCAGCAGCTATTCACCCGCAAGAACGCTGCTCCGCGCCTGCTGAAGAAAACCCTGTTCGGCATTGGCGGCGTGCAAGGGCTGGACGGCACCAGCCATTTGCAGCGCAAGCAGCTGTTCATGCACGTGCTGGCGCCTGAGCGGGTCGAGCTGCTGGTGCAACTGGCGGAGCAGCAATGGCTGGCGGCGCTGCAGCGCTGGGAAGGCCAGCCCCAGGTGGTGATGCTGCCGGAAATCGAAACCCTGCTGTGCAAGGCTGTGTGCCGCTGGGCCGGTGTACCGCTGGCGGATGGCGAGGCGGCTGAGCGGCGCGAGCAGATGGCCGCGATGATCGACGGCACCGCGCGTCTGGGATGGGGCCACTTCCAAGCCCGCGCCGCGCAAAAGGCCGCGCAGACCTGGGCGGCCAACCTGGTGGTCGCCCAGCGTGGCGGCCAGTTGCACGCCCCTGCGGAATCCGCATTGGCGGTGCTCAGCCTGCACCGTGACGACGACGGAGAGCTGCTGGAAGAAGAGGTCGCCGCAGTCGAATTGCTCAACCTGCTGCGCCCGACCGTGGCGGTGGCGCGCTTTATCGTGTTCGCCCTGCTGGAGCTGCATCGCCACCCGGAGTGGAATCGGCGCCTGGTGCAGAGTGATGAATGGCTACGCCCCTTCACCCAGGAAGTGCGGCGGCTGTATGCCTTCTTTCCGTTCGTGCCCGCGCGCGTGCGTCAGGATTTCGAATGGCAGGGCTATCGCTTCGACGCCGGCACCCGCGTGCTGCTCGACCTGTACGGCACCAACCGCGACCCGGCGACCTGGCCAAAACCCGACGACTTCCTCCCGGAACGTTTCAACGCGCGCCAGGGCAGCGACTTCGACTTCATCACCCAGGGTGGCGCGACTGCGCAGCAAAACCACCGTTGTCCGGGCGAGGACCTGGCCATCGCCCTGATCGAGAATGCCCTGCGCCTGTTTAGCCGGCGCATGCGTTACACCGTCGCCACGCACGACATCAAGGTCTCCAGCCGGCGCATCCCGATGCTGCCGTCCAGCCAGTTGATCCTCAGTGAAATAACGGCGGTACGCGCCTAGCCTGTAGCGGACACCAACGTCGTTTCGTGTGGTCTCAAGAGGCGACGGCGGCCATGCGCCCGCTACGCCTGGAAGCGTGCTGCCGCGCCATCCTTCACTTGTGGAACAGCCAATGAGACTTCTCTACGCAGTGTTTTTGATGAGCTTATCCCTGACGGGCTTCGCAGCGCCGGCGCCCGCCACCCAGCCCGCGCCGCTCGCCGAACCCTGGACGCTCAACGACCAGTTCGACCGCCCTTACCGCCTTGATGCGAACACCCGCGTGTTATTGGTCGCCCGCAGCATGGGCAGCGCCAAGCTGGTCAACGCGACGTTGGAGGATCAAGCCAAAGGCTATCTGGAAGCGCGTGATGCGGTGTTTATCGCCGATATCGAACGCATGCCGGCAGTGGCCAAGCTGTTTTTTCTGCCGGCGATGCGCGATGCGTCCTACCGGATTCTGCTGGATCGCGAGGGCCAGGTGGCCGCGCGTTACGGCAGCGAACGCGACGCGGTGATCTGGGTCGAGGTCAGGAATGGCGAAGCGCTTCAGCAACGCCTGTTCAGCGATGCGACGAGCCTGAAAAGCGCGCTGGATGCCCTCGCGCCTTAGGCCCTACGCTCAGTCGTAGGTGGCTCAGCGGTGCTGTCGGCACCTGCGCAGCAGGCGTTCGCGCGGTCCCTCCGGTTTGAAGTAGGCGCGGCTGCGCAGTGCCATCGTCTTTGCCAGCGCACCGGCCAGCCCCGCAACCAGCAATACCTGCAACAGTTTTTTGCTCATAACCCAATCCTCCTGAATGGCTTCAGGCACCGGGCACGGGCAGAGGTTCTGCCTGTTTTTGCAAGGTGGCGTGGGCGGCCCCGGTATCGAGCGTGTGCAGCGGGGCAAAGATGCCGGCGATAAAGGCGCTGATGGTCTGATCGTCGCCATACACCGTCGCCAGGTGAGCGTCAGCGTTGCGCAGGTGGCGTTCGAGCTGGGCGCGCACAGCATCGGCGCCAAGCAAGGCGACCAGGGTGGATTTGTCCTTGTCCTTGGTCACATCCTTGCCGATGGCTGCACCGTTTTGCAGAAGGTGATCGAGCAGGTCGTCGAACAGTTGGAACGCTTGGCCCAGCTCAAGGGCGAAGCTGCGCAGGGTCATCCGTTTCGAATGGTGGCTGCCGGCAATGATCGCTGCCATTTCCAGGGTGGCGCCAAACAGCGCGCCGGTCTTGTGTTCGTTGGTGGCAGCGATTTCTTCCGCCGTGCGAGCCCGCGCTCCCTCGCGCAGGTCTTCGTACTGTCCCTTGACCAGGCCTTGCATGCCGATCGAATTGGCCAGCTCGCTGACCAGTTGAGTGCGTATCGCCGGAGCGATGTCGTTGGTCGAGGCGATCACGCTGAACGCTCGGCTCAATAGCGCGACAGCTGCGAGGATGGCGACGTCCTCGCCGAAGTGCAGGTGAATGGTCGGGCGTCCGCGGCGCAGCCGAGCGTTGTCCATGCATGGCATGTCGTCCAGCACCAGCGACGCCGAGTGGACCATTTCCACCGCGCAGGCCAGGTCGAGCAGTGCCGGGTGGTCGTAGCCGAGATTGCGCGCTGCCAGTATCAGCAGCATCGGGCGCAGGCGCTTGCCCGGCGCCAGGGTACTTTCGCCCATTGCCAGGGCCACCAGATCGCGCTCGCCACCGGCTTTAGGCAGCAACTCGCCCATGCGCCGCTCGAACTCCTGGCGAATCGCTGCGATATCGCAAGGGGTTTTCCTGGGAGCCACCGACTGTGCATAAGACGCCATGAACCGATCCTCATTGTTCGATGACCCTCACCACGCATCTCGCTGCTGAGTCGAGGGTCCGGTTTTCGCCATATCACGCCGCGGGTGAGTCTGCGGTGTGATTTTTCAGGGAACGCTATGGGCAAAGCACTGCCTTAAAACTAGCGATTGTTGTACCCGAGTTGGACAAAACCGGGTCGCGTAGAAAAGTGACCGCGTCATCTGGGAAATATTCCCTAAATCAGGAGCCGACATGACCAGCGTCGATGTGCTGACCCGCAAGAATGACCATCTGGACATCGTGCTGGACCCATTACGGGCGGCTGCGCCTGCGCAAACCGGCTTTGCCGCCTACCGCTTGCGCCATTGCGCGCTGCCACAGCTGCACCTGGATCAGGTTGACTTGAGCGCTTCGCTGCTCGGTAAGCAGCTGAAGGCACCCTTGCTGATCAGCTCGATGACCGGCGGTGCGGCGCGGGCGTCCGGTATCAACCGGCACCTGGCCGAGGCCGCCGAAGCCCTTGGTATCGCCCTAGCCGTCGGCTCGCAACGGGTGGCACTGGAGACCGGCAACGACCAGGGCTTGACCCGTGAATTGCGCCGCCTGGCGCCGAGCGTGCCGCTGTTGGCCAACCTGGGTGCGGCGCAGATCGTCGGCGAGCACGGCCTGGAGCTTGCCCGGCGGGCGGTTGGAATGATCGACGCCGATGCGTTGATCGTGCACCTGAACCCATTGCAGGAGGCCGTTCAAGGTGGCGGCGACCGCGACTGGCGTGGTGTGCTTGAGTCCATTGGCCGGGTTGCGGCGGCGCTGCCGGTACCGCTGGTGGTCAAGGAAGTAGGGGCGGGCATTTCTGCGGCAGTGGCCCAGGCGCTGGTCGAGGCAGGCGTTGCGATTGTCGATGTGGCCGGGGCCGGCGGCACCAGTTGGGCAGCGGTCGAGGCCGAGCGCGCGCAAAGTGCTGCCGATCGCCAGGTAGCCATGGCATTTGCCGGCTGGGGCATTCCCACGGCCGAGGCGATCATTCTGGCACGTCAGGCGCTGCCAACCACGCCGTTGATCGCATCTGGCGGCATCCGCAGCGGCATCGACGTGGCCAAGGCACTGCGCCTCGGTGCCGACGTGGTCGGCCAGGCCGCCGCCGTGCTGAACAGCGCTACGGCTTCCACCGAGGCGGTAGTCGAGCACTTCGAAGTCGTCATCCGCCAGCTGCGAATCGCCTGCTTCTGTACCGGTTCCGCTGATATCGCCGCGTTAAAACGTGCGCCAATCAGCGTCGAGCGCACATGGGTGGATCTGCCCTCATGAGTCATCTGGGCGTTATCGCACCGCCGTTCTTCAGCCATTTCCGCGCGCTGGAAAACCTGGGCGTGGAGCTGATCGAGCGTGGCCATCAGGTCACCTTCATTCACCAGCAGGACGCCGCAGCGCTGCTCGCCGACCCACGGTTGGGTTTTTCTGCGGTCGGCCTACGCAGCCATCCGCCCGGCAGCCTCGCGCGCAGCGTACGGATTGCCGCCAACCCCGGTGGCCCGCTGGGCCTGCGCCGGGTGATCGAGGACCTGAGCCGGACCACCGCCATGCTCTGCCGGGAGGTACCGGCCGTGCTTGATGCACTGAATATCGATGCGCTGATCGGCGACCAGATGGAGGCCGCCGCCGGTCTGCTCGCCGAGGCCACGGGCCGGCCGCTGGTCTCGGTGGCATGTGCGTTGCCGGTCAACCGCGAAGCGGGCGTGCCGCTGCCGGTCATGCCGTTCGCCTATTCGCGTAGCGAGCAGGCGCAACGGCTGTATCAGGGCAGCACCCAGGTGTACGACTGGCTGATGCAGCCACACCGCCGGGTGATTGAGCAGCACGCCGCCGTGTTCGGCCTGTCGCGCCGCGGCGCCTTGCATGAATGCCTGTCCCCGCTGGCGCAGATCAGCCAGACAATTGCCGGGTTCGATTTTCCGCGCACTGCGCTACCAGCCTGTTTTCACCACGTCGGCCCGCTGCGCCCCGCCCAGCGCGAGGAGCAAACGCTGAGCATGTCGGTGGCGGCGGACCGGCCACTGGTGTTCGCCTCGCTGGGCACCTTGCAGGGCCAGCGTTTCGCCTTGTTCCGGCGCATCGCAGCGGCCTGTCGCACGCTCAATGTGCAGTTGCTGCTGGCCCATTGCGGCGGCTTGAGCGAGGCCCAGGCGCGGCGGTTGCGGGCGAGCGGGGCGACCTGGGTGACTGACTTCGCCCCGCAGCGCGCGGCGCTGCAGCGAGCCGATGCGGTAATCAGCCACGCGGGCCTGAACACGGTGATGGACGCAATCGCCACACGCACGCCGATCCTGGCGCTGCCGATCGCCTTCGACCAGCCGGGAGTGGCGGCGCGGGTGTGCCATGCCGGTATCGGCCTGCGTGCCTCGGCTCGCTTCGCCAGTGCGCAGAGCCTGAGTGTGCGGCTACGCCAGGTGCTCGAGCAGCCTTTGCTGCGTACCCACCTTGAGCGGCTGGCTGTCGAGCTGGCCGCCGCCGGCGGTACCTTGCACGCTGCCGATATCGTCGAGACGGTGCTGAGCAGCGGTAAACCGGTGCTTGCGGAGCAGGTTGCATGAGCCGCGCCGCGCACACCCCTGGCGCTGGTGACCAGGCAAGCGAGCGCAAGCAGGCAACCGACTATGACCTGATTCTGGTGGGCGGCGGCCTGGCCAACGGCCTGATCGCCTGGCGCCTGAAAACGCTGCGTCCGCAATTGCGCCTGTTGTTGTTGGAGCAGGATGAGCAACTCGGCGGCAACCACACCTGGTCGTTTCATGACGCTGATCTTAGCCCCGCCCAGCACCAGTGGCTGGAGCCGCTGATCAGCCGGCGCTGGCCGCGCTATCAGGTGATATTCCCGCAGCGCTCGCGCACGCTTGCCAGCGGTTACGCCAGCATATTTTCCGACGACTTTGCCCGGGTCATCGGCCCCGCATTGGGCGATGCCTTGCAAGTGAACACGCCGGTGCACAGCCTGACGCCCACCAGCGTGTGCCTGGCCAGCGGCAAAATGCTCGGCGCGGCGGCAGTGATCGATGGCCGCGGCGCGCAGCCGAGCCCGCATCTGGCAATCGGCGTGCAGGCGTTTCTCGGCCAGTTGCTCCGCCTGCGCCAGCCCCATGGCCTGGAGGCGCCGATCATCATGGACGCCAGCGTCGATCAGGCGGGTGGCTATCGCTTCGTCTACGTGCTGCCGTTCGATGCCGATACCCTGTTGATCGAAGATACCCATTATGTCGACCGCGTCAGCCTCACCGCCGAGCAGTTGCGTGGTCATATCGCGGCGTATGCCGCCAGCCGCGGCTGGCAGATCGATACGCTGTTACGCGAGGAGCAAGGCGCCTTGCCCATCGTGCTGGCTGGCGACTTCGACGGCTTCTGGCGTGAAGCCTACGGCCTGCCACGCAGCGGCCTGCGCGCCGGCTTGTTTCACCCCACCACCGGTTATTCGCTACCCCATGCGGTACGGCTGGCCGACGCCATTGCCAACCTGGAAGACCTCAGCGCGCTTGCGCTGTTCGCCACCATTCGCCAGGAGGCGCAGCGGCAATGGCAGCGTCAGGGCTATTTCCGCCTGCTCAATCGCATGCTGTTTCTGGCTGGGCGGCCGGAGCAGCGCTGGCGCGTCATGCAGCGCTTTTATGGCTTGCCGGAGGGGCTGATCCAGCGCTTCTACGCCGGCCGACTCAACCCGTTCGACAAGCTGCGCATCCTCGTCGGCAAACCGCCGGTGCCGGTCGCCGAGGCCGCCAGGGCGGCGCGTTTGTCCAATCCGCACCGAATCAGGAACAACTCATGAGCCAACCCAAACGCGCCCTGGTAATCGGTGCTGGCTTCGGCGGCCTGGCCCTGGCCATCCGCCTGCAGGCAGCGGGGGTACAGACCACACTGCTGGAAAAACGCGACAAGCCGGGCGGCCGCGCCTACGTGTATGAAGACCAGGGCTTCGTGTTCGACGCCGGCCCCACGGTGATCACTGATCCTTCGGCGCTGGAAGAGCTGTTCACCCTGGCGGGCAAGCGTATGGCCGATTACGTCGAGATGCTGCCCGTCGCGCCGTTCTACCGGCTGTGCTGGGAAGATGGCTCGCACTTCGATTACGCCAACGACCAGGATGCCCTCGACCGCCAGATCCACGCGCGCAATCCGGCGGATGTCGCCGGCTACCGGCGCTTTCTCGCCTATTCCCAGGCAGTGTTCGAGGAGGGCTACATCAAGCTTGGCGCAGTGCCGTTTCTGTCGTTCCGCGATATGGCCCAGGCTGGCCCGCAACTGGCCCGCTTGCAGGCCTGGCGCAGCGTCTACGCGATGGTGTCCAAGTTCATCGAGGACGAGCAGCTGCGCCAGGCGTTCTCCTTTCATTCGCTATTGGTGGGCGGTAATCCGTTCGCCACCTCGGCGATCTACACCCTGATCCACGCCCTCGAGCGGCAGTGGGGCGTGTGGTTTCCCCGCGGCGGCACCGGCGCGCTAATACGCGGCCTGGTGCGGCTGTTCGAGGACCTTGGCGGGAAGCTGGAGCTGAATGCCGAAGTAGCGCGCATCGAGGTCGAAGCCGGCCTGGTCAGCGGCGTGCGTCTGGCCGACGGGCGCAGTTTCGCCACCGATGCGCTGGCGTCCAATGCCGATGTGGTGCACACCTACGGCGCGTTGCTCGGCCATCACCCGCGTGGCGCCAGCGAGGCGAAGTCGCTGGTGCGCAAGCGCTTCAGCAACTCGCTGTTCGTGATCTATTTCGGCGTTGATCGCCAGTACGACCTGCAGCACCACACTGTCTGCTTCGGCCCGCGCTATCAGGGTTTGATCGAGGACATTTTCAAGCGCGACAGCCTGGCCGATGATTTCTCGCTGTACCTGCACGCACCCTGCGTCACCGACCCCGCACTGGCGCCGCCCGGTTGCGGCAGCCATTACGTGCTGGCGCCGGTGCCGCATCTGGGCAACGCGCCGCTGGACTGGGCGGTGCAGGGGCCGCGCTACCGCGACCGCATTTTGGCGTACCTGGAACAGCGCTATATGCCGGGCCTGCGCGACGCCATCGTCACCAGCCGCATCTTCACCCCCACGGATTTTCGCGACGACTTGAACGCCCATCACGGCTCGGCCTTTTCCCTCGAGCCGATCCTGACCCAGAGTGCCTGGTTTCGCCCGCACAACCGCGACAACACGCTCGGCAACCTGTACCTGGTGGGCGCCGGTACCCATCCCGGCGCTGGCGTGCCAGGCGTGGTCGGGTCGGCCAAGGCCACCGCCGGGCTGATGCTGGAGGACCTGGCATGAACGAGGCGTTGTACCAACATGCCAGCCAGACCATTGCCGTCGGCTCGAAAAGCTTCGCGGCCGCCTCGCGCCTGTTCGACCCGCAGACCCGGCGCAGCGCCTTGATGCTGTATGCCTGGTGCCGTCATTGCGACGACGTGGTCGATGGCCAGGAAATGGGTTTCGCCGCCCAGCCGCTGACGCCGCACGACGGCGAACAAGCCCTTGCCGAGCTGTACCGCCTGACCCAGCGCGCCTATGCCGGCGAGCCGATGACAGTGCCGGCTTTCGCTGCATTCCAGGAAGTCGCCGTGCGCCATCGAATTCCGCAACGCTATGCCTTCGAGCACCTGCAAGGCTTCGCCATGGATGTGCGTGAGCGCTGCTACTTCACGCTCGACGACACGCTCGAGTATTGCTACCACGTCGCCGGCGTGGTTGGCCTGATGATGGCGCGGGTGATGGGCGTCGAGGACGAGGCCACGCTTGACCGTGCCTGCGACCTGGGCCTGGCGTTTCAACTGACCAACATCGCCCGCGATATCGTCGAGGACGCCGCCATCGGTCGTTGCTACCTGCCCGTGCAGTGGTTGGACGAAGCGGGCATTGCGCCTGAGCAACTGACCGCAACGGTGCACCGCGAGGCGCTGGCTGGCCTGGCCAGGCGCCTGGTCGAGCACGCGGAGCCGTACTACGCCTCGGCGCAGGCCGGCATCGCGGCGCTGCCGCTGCGTTCCGCCTGGGCCATTGCCACGGCGCGTGGGGTGTATCGGGAGATCGGTATCAAGGTCAGGGCCCGTGGCGCCCAGGCGTGGGATCAGCGAGTGTCCACTTCGAAACTGGACAAGCTGCGTCTGGTTACCTGTGCCGCCGGTTTTGCCCTTGGCTCGCGGAACCTGAGCGCGCCGCCGCGTCCCGAAGCGCTGTGGCAGCGGCCTCGCTAGGCTTTTCGTCAGCCTTTTTCAGTGGCCCGTCATGCGCCTCGCGCAGTTGCCGTTTGAGCGTGGCAATGGGCGGCGCGTAGATAAAACCAAAGGACACGCAGCCATCCTTGCCTTCCACCGCATGGTGCATCCGATGGGCCTGGTAGAGCCGCTTGAAATAACCGCTGCGCGGCACGTAGCGAAACGGCCAGCGGTGGTGAACCAGGCCGTCATGCAACACGAAATAGATCACCCCGTAGGCGGTCATGCCGGCGCCTATCCATTGCAACGGATAGGCGCCCGCCGTGCCCAGCGCGATCAGCACAATCGCCAGGCTGGCAAACACGGTGGCGTATAGATCGTTCTTTTCGAACCAGCCCGTGCGCGGCTCGTGGTGCGAGCGGTGCCAGCCCCAGCCCCAGCCATGCATTACGTGTTTGTGCGCAACCACGGCAATCCACTCCATCACGGCGATGGTGAGCAGGACCACACCTGTATTCAGCAAAATGCTCATCGTTATCTCATTAAAAACGCTGGCTGATCTTACGTAACGAGCGTACCTCGACCTACAGAAAGCTGACTCAACATAGGCCTGTTAGTTCGGCGTGTGCGCTGCGCCTAGTTCGTCCAGACTAGGGCTTCCTGGCTTTCGCCCGGGGTTTCTTTTTCGCGGCAGTGGCCAGTTCGATCCAGGTCGGCGCGTGGTCGCTGGCATGGGGCAGGTCGCGCACCCAGCGGTGTACGCCGGCATCGACCAGCATCGGCGCCACGGCGTCGCTCAACAGCAGGTGGTCGATACGCAGGCCCGAGTTGGTTTGCCAGTGCTGGCGGAAATAGTCCCAGAAGGTATAGATGCGCTCCTCCGGGTAACGCTCACGCAATGCGTCGGTCCAGCCCTGATCGAGCAGGCGCTGAAAGCAGGCGCGGCTTTCCGGCTGCAGCAGCGCATCCTTTTTCCACGAGCGGGTGTTGTAGATGTCCGCATCGGTAGGGATGACGTTGTAGTCGCCGGCAAGCACCACCGGATGGCCAGACTCGAACAGGCCAGCGGCATGGCTGATGAAACGTTCGAACCAGGCCAGCTTGTAATCGAACTTCGGCCCCGGCTGCGGGTTGCCGTTGGGCAGGTACAGGCAGCCGATGATCACGCCATGGGCCGCCGCTTCCAGGTAGCGGCTCTGGCTTGGGTCGGGATCGTCCGGCAGCCCGCGGCGGATCTCCAGCGGCTCCATGCCCTTCGCCAGAATCGCCACGCCATTCCAGGATTTCTGCCCCTGCCAGATCGCCCCGTAACCGGCGTCGCGGATGTCATCGATGGGGAAGGCGTGGTCGTCCGCTTTCAACTCCTGCAGGCACGCCACATCGGGCGCTTCGCGGTCCAGCCAGTCCAGCAGGATCGGCAGACGCGAGCGAATGCCGTTGATATTGAATGTCGCGATTTTCAGGTGAGTCACGGGTATGCCTTACCGTTGGTTTTCTGCGCGTCGCTGACGCGCGAACAGCCGAGCCGGCTATCCATTCGGACACGCCCAGCGATAGAAGATTTACCAGGCCGGACGACCGGCGGGTTATCCCAGTTTGGCCAGCGTGGCGGGATCGGGCTGGCCGTCATAGAAAGCATCGAGCACCTGCTGGAACGATGAGCCTGGCGCCGACACCGCCGCGAACAGGCTCATGCATGAGCGCAGCTTCAAGTCATCCGGCGAACCGAAAATTCGCGTCGCAGAGCGCTCATGGCCTTGCAGCAAGGCCTGCGTGCAGCGCTCAAGGCGAGGGCCGAGCAGCGGATGCTCCAGGTACGCGCGGGCCTCGTCGGCACCGCTGATGCCGTAGTGCCTGGCAGTGGCGCTATGGCCGAGGCCCTGCAGCTGCGGAAACACGAACCACATCCAATGAGTGCGCTTCCTGCCCGCCTGCAATTCCGCCAGGGCCTGCTCGAAGATCGGTTGTTGCGCGTCGACAAATCGCTGCAGCTGATAGGGGTCGTTCATGGCGATAACGCTCGGTGGCCGGGCAGTAACCTTCAGACACCGAAGATGAACTTCAGTATCAACCCGCCGACGATCGTCACCACCAGCGGCGCGATATACAACTGATGGATCTGCGCCAGCACGCTGCTGCCAGGCACCTGCGCGCTGCGCTCGATCTGCTCCCTGCTGCGCTGCGTAACACCCTGGATCGACTCCCGCATCAGCTGATCATCAATCTCTTGCTCCAGCCGCTTCACCCGCCGCTGAATTTTCCAGCCGGACGCGCTAAGCGCCAGCCCGACAAAGAAAGCCAGGTAGATCAGCGCAAACACCAGGTTATCGAAGGTGATCAACTGATAGGGCGTTGGCGTCGGGCAGTACTGCCACAGCCAACCCAGGAACCCGGTATTGGCATACACGACATACACCAGATTGCGCAGCGGCGCGGCCATGGTCGAGGTAAAGGCACTCAGCATCAACAGCAGCGAAATCAGCGTCGACAGCGATGCCAAAACGGCCACGCCCATGCCGATGACGATGCGCACTCGGGCGTTGTTGCGGGCTTGTTTGATGTTCATGCAGGCATCCCTTAAATCCGTTTCCGGCTCCCTTGAACTCTGTCAGGGAAAGGGTGATTTAAGTTCATAGAACTGGGTGTTGGGGGGTGTCGCATTCAAGGTGTTATTCAAAACAACGCGGCATGTGCGGGATCACTACGCCGCCAAGGACATGAGCTAGCACGACATCTACAAGCACATCAAGAAGCTGCTGGAAGAGCGCAGTGTGCGGCGGGATCGTGCTGTATGAGTGTGAAGCGGCGCGATGATGGTCGCTGGTTGGCGGATGTTCAGCCTATCCGTGGTCAACGCTTCCGCACGCTCTTTGATACAAAGGCTGAGGCCTTGCGTTACGAGGCCTTCATTCTGGCCAATAAAGCCAAGGATGCCGGCTGGAACCCCAAGGCATCAGACTGTCGTAAGCTCTTGGAACTGGTGACGCTCTGGTATGACCTGCACGGCCACATGCTCAAGGATGGTATGCGTAGGAAATCCAAGCTCGATGCTCTGTGCGTTCGCCTTCGTAACCCCGTAGCTGCCAAGCTCGATGCTTCGGTTTACGCTCATGATCGGCGCGTTCGCCCTGAAAACGGCACTAGTCCTAAGACCCTCAACAATGAGTTGGGCTACCTGCGTGCGGTGTTCAATGAGCTTCGCGGCCTCGGCCAGATCGACTACGCCAACCCATTGGAGCTGGTTAAGCCATTCCGCATTGATGAGCGTGAATTGCCCTGGCTCACAGATGATCAGGTAACCATTCTGCTGGACGCCATCCGCAAGCAGTCGGACAACCCGCATGTCGAACCGATCACCTTGCTTTGCCTGGCAACGGGTGCGCGTTGGTCTGAGGCAGAAGGGTTAATCCCGGCTCGGTTGCGTAATGGTTCGGTGACGTATAGCAAGACCAAATCCAGCCGCGTCCGTACGGTGCCAATCGATCCGGCCCTGGAGACATTGATCAGGGATCATTGGAAGCGTCATGGCCCGTTCACTGGCTCAATCAGCTCGTTTCGCCGTGCCCTGGTTCGATCAGGAATCCAGCTACCGAAAGGCCAAGCCAGCCACGCTCTACGCCACACCTTCGCCAGTCACTTCATACAGAAGGGCGGCAACACCCTGACCCTGCAGAAGATCCTGGGTCACTCCAGCCTGGCTATGACAATGCGCTACTCGCACCTGGCCCCGGAGCATCTGGCTGAGGCGGTGAGGTTGAGTCCGTTGGCAGGGCACATTCTTCGCTTCACTAGATTGCCATGCCCTTCATTTCTAGCTTGGGCTTCATGCTTTGTAGCTCTGGCTGTCAGCGAACGACCCAACGCTGTCGCTCGTCAACGGTAGGTATCACCCCAAAGCAGCCCTTCATTCAGGATTACTTCTGGCCTTTTGCAGAAGCCTCTGAAATTGACTGAGCCTTTCGTTCCCGACGCCGGCAAAGCCAGTTGCGGATGTCTCGAACAATCATGCATATCGCACCAATGACTGTCAGCAGAACGAACGCACCAACAAACTGAGCGAGAAGTATGCCGCCGTTGTAGGCCAATGCTCGGTTGCCTTGTTCAAAGCTTGCGAGTGCCGGGCCTTGCGCCGCCATAAGGCAGCCCAAAGAAAGTACGCGGCTGAACGTTAGGTATTCCATGTTGTGCCTCCTTGCGATGGTCAAATCAGCCCGCGGTACTGCTTGCGCTTAGGGAATGCCATTCTGACCGCGACCGCGATCAGCACCAGACCAATGATGGCCGAAACACTGGAGAATCCAATGCTGAGCTGGATAGCTGATGCAAACTCTTCGGGATTGTGCTCCGCGGTGTACCAAGCCGAAGGTGAGCCGCGGTGCCCGGCGATATAGACGGAGCCGCTTGATATATCCAGATAGGCGGAAACGCCAACACCGATGCCTAGCAGCAGGAAGAAAAAGCCGAGAATCAGAACACTGAACATAAATAATCACCTCCTGGCATCGCGTCCTGCTCACTCACAGATGATCGTTCAATCAGCAGCTCTTGATTGAAGCGTGACACTTTCGGGACAGTCGACAAGTGTCGAAAGCAAAAACCCCCGACTTTCTCTATGAAAATCAGGGGCTTAAGGTGTTTCTAATTGGTGGAGCCGGGGGGATTTGAACCCCCGTCCGCCAGTTCTCCGCTGTTGGTTCTACATGCTTAGCCGTGTCTACTGAGTTAACCCTTGGCCGCCCGACGGGCAGGGTGCTTTGGGCGAGTTGTGTAATTTTTAGTCGCGTCGTCCACAACGTACTAAGCGACGATTCTGTTCTATATGACAATCATGTCGGGTTTACAGACATCCCCTAATGATTGCTGGAGCCGAAGCTACCAGAAGTGCGACTAGGCTGCTTACGCAGCTAGTTGGGCACCGTAATTGTCATCATTGGCAATTATAGAGTTTTGCAACAGTTTATTTACGAGTTCTGTTACCAACTCGGCATGCCCCTCGAGTTTCGCTACCGGCGTCGAATCCTAATCGGCCCCAAAACTTTCAGTGCGTGTTACTGGGACGGGAGTGTACGGCAAAGGTTCCACAGCGTCGACCCGCAATGCCGAGCGGGCGCGGGTAGACGCGCGCAGCTATGATTGCCATTCTGCTGCCTGCGCTGTCTTGAGGACTGGACCTTTTATGCCCCGCGAGTCCCGCTACCCCCTGCGTCAGTGGATCTGGCGCGCGTTCGTGCAAAGCGCGTTGATTCCCCTGGTTCTGGTGGAGTCAGTGCTGATCACCGTCTACCTGCTGAGCAATGCGGCCATTCGTGATGCGCAGATCGACCATCTGCAGGAAAGCGCGCTGGACGATCTGACCACGGCGGTCAAACGCGAAGGCCAGGTGATCGACAGCCGCCTGCGCTCGGTCGAGGAGCAAGTGCGGATCTTTCGCGACGCTGCGGTTACGGCCTTGCAGAACAAGGCCTTTCAGCCGGATGAGGTGGAGCACCAGCGCCACGCCATGACCGAAAACGGGGTGTATTACAGCAAGAGCGACGATGGCCGGGCCGCGTCCTTCTATGCCAACAGCACGCCGGTGGCGCAGCAGGATCACGCCAAGGCGCTGCGCCTGTCGCAGCTCGACCCGCTGATGCGCTCGATGAAGGCGGCCAACCCATTGGTTGCCGGGCTGTATTTCAACAGTTGGGACAGCTACAACCGCATCTATCCGTTCTTCATGACGCCGGAGCAGTATCCCCATGACATGGTGATCCCGGATTACAACTTCTATTACCTCGCCGATGCCAAGCATAACCCGGCTCGCCGGGTGGCCTGGACCGATGTGTACTTGGACCCGGCCGGGCAGGGCTGGATGATGTCGGCGGTCGCGCCGGTTTACCGCGATGATTTTCTGGAGGGTGTGGTCGGCCTGGATATCACCGTCGGCCAGATTCTCAGCGAGATCGGCGAGCTGGATGTGCCCTGGCAGGGGTATGCAATGCTAGTCAGCCACGACCACAACATCATGGCGCTGCCGCGCGCTGGCGAGGCCGATTTCGGTCTGCGCGAGCTCACCGAGTATTCCTACGCCGAAGCGGTGCGGCGCGAAATGCTCAAACCCGAGGATTTCAACCTAGGCAAGCGCAGCGAAATGCGCCCGCTGCTGGAGGCGATGGCGAGCGGCCAGAACAACGTTCAGGAGGTTCTCCTGGGTGGTCGCAAACAGTTGGTGGCCTGGAGCGAAATTCCGCAGACCGGTTGGCGGCTGATGCTGGTCGTGGATGAGGAAAACATCTTCCGCGAGACCAACCGACTGGCCGAGCGCTACCTGCAGATCGGCTACCTGCTGATCGCTGGCTTGGCGCTGTTCTACGTGTTGTTCTTCGCCTGGATGTGGATGCGCTCGCGGCGTCTGAACGAGCAGCTGGTGCAGCCGATCGATGGCATCGTCGGCATGATGGAGGAACTCGGCAAGGGCAATTTCCAACCGGCAGCGCCTCACAGCCAGATCGTCGAACTGGTCGATATGGCGCGGGCGGTGCAGCACACCGGCGAGCAGTTGCAGGTCAGTGAGGACAATCGTCACAAGGCGCAACAGGTGTTGCAGATTGTCCTGGACAGCACCACGGAAAGCCTTTGGGAGGTGGATGTTGCCAACCTCCATATCAGCCTCAGCGGGCGCTTCGCCAAGCGCTTTGGTTTGCCCGCCGAGCAGATGAGCTTCAGCGACTTCAACCAGCGCGTGCACCCCAACGACCTCGAGCGGATTCGCCATCTGCGGCAGCTATTCGTTGCCAGTGGCGAAGACAAGTTCGAGGCCGAATACCGCTATGCCAACGCGCACGGCGACTACGCCTGGCTGCTCAGCCGCGGACAGGTGCTGGAGCGTGATGCCAATGGCCGTGCGCTGCGGGTGGCCGGTACCCACGTGGATATCACCCGACTCAAGCAGGTGCAGGATGAGTTACGCAGCGCAACGCTGGAAGCACAGGCGGCGAGCCAGGCCAAGAGCCGCTTTCTCTCGAGCATGAGCCATGAGCTGCGCACGCCGTTGAACGCGATCTACGGCTTTGGCCAATTGATTGAAATGGAAGCACAGGACAAGCCCGAGGCCAGACAGGAAGCGGATTACGCCCGCGAGATCGTCAACGCCAGCCGCCACCTGACCTCACTGGTTGACGACATTCTCGACCTGTCGAGCATCGAAAGCCGCCGCCAGCAGCTGCAGTTGCAGGCGGTGGAAGTGGGTGCGCTGCTCTCCAGCTGCGCCGAGCTGGTGCAGCCGGAGGTGTTGCAGCGCCAATTGCAGCTGCATGTGCTGGCGGAGGTGGACAGCGGCTTGTACGTGCAGGCGGATGTTCGCCGGCTGCGCCAGGTGATGCTCAACCTGCTGTCCAATGCGATCAAGTACAACAGCCCGCAGGGCTTGATCACCATGGGCTTCGAGGTGCGTTCGGACTGCGTGCGGTTGTGGGTCGAGGATAATGGCTCGGGTCTGACCGAAGAGCAGCAGGCGCAATTGTTCCAGCCGTTCCAGCGACTCGGCCGGGAGAATTCGAGCATTCCCGGGACCGGCATCGGCCTGGTGCTGTGCCGCGAACTGGCGAACCTGATGGGCGGCGAGATGGGCTTCAGCAGTTCGGCAGGCCATGGCAGCCGGTTCTGGATCGATCTGCCGGGCGCTCCGGTGCCAGGTACGGTGGACGAGCCTGCCGCAGTGGTTGCCACGCCTGCGGCCCAATCACTGGCGGACGTGCTGTGCGTGGAGGATCACCCGGTTTGTCTGCGCGTGGTGCAAGAAGCGCTGCGCGGTTTTGCCAACGTGCGCGGCGCAGGCTCCGTGCGTCAGGCCTGGGCTGAGCTGGAAGGTGCCACGCCGACCTTGCTGCTGCTGGACCTGGACCTGCCGGACGGCAATGGCCTCGAGGTGCTTGATGCCATGCGCCGGGACCCGCGGCTGCGCGCGGTGCCGGTGCTGGTGATCAGTGCGTCGGCTGATGTACAGGAATTCGAGGAGGCGCGTCGACATGGCGCCCAGGCATGCCTGGCCAAACCCATCGACCTGGTGGAGATTCGTCAGGTGGCCTTGGCCCTGCTGAGCCAAGGCCACTGACGGCCTATTCGCTGCCTTGCAGCAGAAGCAGCGCTTCGTCGAGCACCTTTACCGACTGGCTGTGATCGCCAGCCTTGTGCAGGCTTTCGCCTTCGGCGCGTAGCGCCTGCACTTGCGCAAGGACGGTGGCGTCGGCAGGTGGATCGCTTTTCAGCAGTTCGTCGATCTTGGCCATGTCGGCTGGGCAGTGCATGGCCAGGGCTGAGGTACTCAACAGTGCAGCGGTGAAGAAAGCGGTAAGACGGCGCATGGTGACTCTCCTCGTTGACGGAAAAGCCAGTATAGGAAGTAAACGGCGGCGCGCCTGACTGATCGGACGGCGGCAGTGGCGTTGGCTGACGACGCGCCGAGGCAATCACTCTGGCGCCTGCGCCTGCGCCAAGGAGGGCTGTTTTGCCCGCGATACTCGGTCCACCAGGTAAACCAGGCCATGGTAATCGATGCCGCCGTGCTGGCTGAGGCCGATCTCGCACGTACGGCTGGTGGAAATGCCTTCCGCGCAGCTGCTCACCGCAGGCTTGAGTCCGCGCAATGCATGGCCGTTCAGCTCGGGGGTGGTGAAGCCTTTGTCACCCGCAAAGCCGCAACAGTGGATGCCTTCCGGAATCACCACGTGCTTGGCGCAGCGCTGTGCGATATCGAGCAAACCCTGGGCCTCACCCAGGTGCTGGGTGCTGCAGGTCACGTGCACGGCCACCGGTGCGTCCTGGGGCGTCAGCTCCAGGCGGTCGAGCAGTTGTTCGCGGATGAACCGCACCGGGTCGTACAGCTTCAGCCGCGTATCCAACCCGTCCTGCAACAGGCGCAGGGCGCACGGGCTGGTATCGCAGTAGATCGGATCGAGGCCACCTCGGCTGGCAATCAGCAAGGCGTCGATCAGTTCCTGGCGCTTGCGCTCGGCCTGCTCGGGGTAGCCTTTGGAGGCGAACGGCTGACCGCAGCAGAGGCTGTCGAGCTGCGCCGGATAAATCACCTGAAAGCCCGCCTTGTCGAGCAATGCGCGGGTCTTGTCGATCAGCGGCAGCTGTTCGCTGTCGCCAGGCGCGGGGCCCATCGCCCGCGATACGCAGGCGGCGAGATAGACAACGCGCGGACGGTCGTCGGTGTTCTCCTGGGGCTGGCCCAGGTCCAGCCGGTAGATCGGCTGCGGCATCGCGGGCGTCCACAACGGCACGCGGCCTTTGCTGGCCTTGCTCAGGGCGGCGGACGTGCGTCCCAGCAGATTCTTGCCCATGACCATTCGCGCGCCGTTGGCGACGTGCAGGGTGAAGCGCGCGGCCAGCATGGCGCTGTGAAAGTTGTTGGCCAGCCACTCGGCGTTGCGGCCGTTGTCTGCGCTCTGCGCGCGCAGCTTGCGCACCAGGTCGCCAGTATTGATGTTCACCGGGCAGCGCTGGGCGCACAGGCCGGTGGCGGCGCAGGTGTCGACGCCCTGGTATTGGTAGTCGCGCTCCAGGGCGGCGGTGTCGATGCCGGCGCGTTTTTTCGCCTGGATGTCGCGCCAGATGACGATGCGCTGGCGCGGGCTCAGGGTCAGCTCTTTGGACGGGCAGACCGGCTCGCAGAAGCCGCACTCGATGCATTTGTCGATGATCGGGTCGGCGGCCGGCAGCGGCTTGAGGTTCTTCAGGTGAATATCGGGATCGTCGCTGAGCACTACGTCCGGGTTGAGAATGCCGGCAGGGTCGAGCAGGCGCTTGATGCGCCACATCAACTGGTACGCCTGGCTGCCCCATTCCAGCTCAACGAAGGGCGCCATGTTGCGCCCCGTGCCGTGCTCGGCCTTGAGCGAGCCACCGAACTCGACCGCCACCAGCTGGTTCACGTCATCCATGAAGGCGGCGTAGCGGGTGATTTGCTGCGGGTCGTCGAAGCCTTGGGTGAAGACGAAGTGCAGGTTGCCCTCCAGCGCATGGCCGAAAATGATCGCCTCGTCATAGCCATGCTTGTCGAACAGCCCGATCAGCCGGTTAACGCCCTCGGCAAGCTGCTCGATAGGGAAGGTCACATCCTCGATGATTACGGTGGTGCCGGTCTGGCGCATCGCGCCGACCGCGGGGAAGGTGTCCTTGCGGATCTTCCAGAGCTGGTTGTAGACCAGCGGGTCCGTGCTGAAATCGACCTGCTTTTCCACCGGGTAATGGGCGATGGCCGCCATGATCTGCAGCAGGTGTTCCTGCAGCAGGCTGTCGCTGGCCGCACGGGACTCGATCAGCAGTGCGCACGCGCCCTGGGACAGCGCCTTGACCCACTCCGGCATGCCCGGCTTGTTCTCCACCGAGCGCAGGCTGCGTCGATCCAGCAACTCGACCGCAGACACCGGCTGCTGCTTGAGTGTGGTGACGGCATGGCAGCAGGTCTCCACATCGGCGAATACCAGCAGGGCGCTGGCCCGATGCGGGTGATCGTCAACGGTGTTGTAGGTCACCGCGCTGATGAAGCCCAGGGTGCCTTCGGAGCCGACCATCAGGTGGCTGAGGATATCCAGCGGCTGGTCGAAATCGATCAGGGCATTGAGCGACAGGCCAGTGGTGTTTTTCAGGCGGTACTTATGGCGAATCCTGGCGGCCAGTTCAGCGTCGGCGCGGGTCGCGCGTGCTAGTTCGCCGAGCTGTGCGAGCAGTTCCGCGTGACTGACCAGAAAGCGCGCCACGCTGTCCGCGTCTTCGGTATCCAGCACGCTGCCGTCGGCGAGCACCACGCGAATGCCGGCCAGGGTGTGGTAGCTGTTCTGCGCGGTGCCGCAACACATGCCGCTGGCGTTGTTGGCGACGATGCCGCCGATCTTGCAGGCATTGATCGACGCCGGGTCCGGGCCGATCTTGCGCTGGAACGGGGTCAGCAGCGCGTTGGCATGGGCGCCGATCACCCCGGCCTGCAGACGGATCTGGCGGCCCTGTTGGCGAATCTCGCGGCCATTCCAGTTGTCGCCCAGGGCGATCAGTACCGAGTCGGAAATCGCCTGGCCGGACAGGCTGGTGCCGGCGGCGCGGAAGGTCACCGGTACGCCTTCGGCCCTGGCTGACCTGAGCAGGCCAATCACCTCATCTTCACTCTCGACGCGCACCACCAGCTTGGGAATCAGCCGGTAGAAGCTGGCGTCGGTGCCGAATGCCAGGGTCGACAGCGGGTCGTCGAAGCGACGCTCGCGCGGTATCAGGCGTTGTACCTCGGCAAGAAAAGCGGCGGGCAGGCTCATGGGCGCTCCGAACGTTGTCGATATCGTTGTCGATAGGTGTCAGAGCTCAGGCTGGGCGACCCAGTTCACGCACCAGCGAATCGGCGCTTATTTCCCTGATCGACCTGGCGCCGGTCAGTACCATTGCCACACGCATTTCTTTCTCGATCAGGTCCAACAGGTTGCTCACCCCGGCTCCGCCGGCCGCGGCCAGGGCGTAGATGAAGGCGCGCCCGAGCAGCACGCTGTCGGCGCCGAGGGCGATCATCCGCACCACGTCCAGGCCGGTGCGGATGCCCGAGTCGGCGAGAATCGTCAGGTCGCCCTTCACCGCGTCGGCAATTGCCGGCAGCGCGCGGGCGCTGGACAACACGCCATCAAGCTGACGTCCGCCGTGGTTGGACACGACGATGCCGTCGGCGCCGAATTTCACCGCATCCCTGGCGTCCTCGGGGTCGAGTATGCCCTTGATCACCATAGGGCCCTCCCAGAAGTCGCGAATCCATTCCAGGTCCTTCCACGAAATCGACGGGTCGAAGTTCGCCCCCAGCCAACCGATGTAGTCGGCCAGCCCAGTAGGGCTATTACGATAGGCAGAAATATTGCCCAGGTCGTGGGGGCGGCCGAACAGGCCGACATCCCAGGCCCAGGCCGGATGCGTCACGGCCTGCAGCATGCGGCGCATCGCCGCGTTCGGCCCGCTCATGCCGGAGTGGGCGTCGCGGTATCGGGCGCCGGGCACCGGCATGTCCACGGTGAACACCAGGGTGGTCACGCCGGCGGCCTTGGCGCGCTCCAGCGCATGTTTCATGAAGCCGCGGTCCTTGAGCACGTAGAGCTGGAACCACATCGGGCGATCAATGGCCGGCGCGACTTCCTCGATGGGGCACACCGATACCGTCGACAGGGTGAAGGGAATGCCCTTGGCGGCCGCTGCCTTGGCCGCCTGCACTTCGCCGCGCCGCGCGTACATGCCGGTCAGGCCCACCGGGGCCAGCGCCACCGGCATCGACAGGTTTTCGTTGAACAGCCGGGTTTCCAGGCTCAGCTCGGACATGTTGCGCAACACGCGCTGGCGCAGGGCGATGTCGGCGAGGTCTTCGACGTTGCGCCGCAGGGTGTGTTCGGCATAGGCGCCGCCGTCGAGGTAATGGAACAGAAACGCTGGCAGCTTGCGCTGTGCGGCGGCGCGGTAGTCGGTGGAGGCGGAAATGATCATGGTTCACCCCTGAAAGCGGAGAAGGCTGTCGCTGTTGAAGGCCGGGCGGTCCGTAACACTACAGCGCCGGTCGTTCGGGTAATTCGTTGTTGTTGTTGTTGTTGGTGGCCCGCTGGCTAGCCCGCCATCAGCGGGTCGCGGATGCCCAGTACATAGGCGGCGAGCAAGGCCAGCACGCCGGTAAACAGCACGTAGTACAGGGTAGGCCAGATGGTCTTGCGCAGGATCGCGCCTTCACGGCCAAGCAGGCCCACGGTTGCCGAGGCCGCCACCACGTTATGGATCGCCACCATGTTGCCGGCCGCGGCGCCCACTGCCTGCACCGCCACGATCAGCGCGCTGGAGATGCCCAGGCTGTTGGCTACACCGAACTGGAACTGGCTGAACATCATGTTGCTGACGGTGTTGGAGCCGGCGATGAATGCGCCCAGGGCGCCCACGCTCGGTGCCAGCAGCGGGTAGATGCCGCCCACGCTGTCGGCCACCCAGCGCGCCATCAGGATCGGCATGCTCGCCAGCTCCGCGGCGTTGACCCCGGAGTTGATCAGGATGCGCACCATCGGCACGGTGAACAGCAGCACGAAGCCGGCGCTGAGCAGGATGCCGGACGACTCCTTGACTGCCAGGCCCAGTTCGCGCGGTTTCATCCCGTGCAGCACATAGGTGGCGAGCACCACGGCAACGAGAATGCCGCCGGGCAGGTACAGCGGCTGGAAGCTGGCGCTGACCCCCGTTTCGCCCAGCAGGTTGGGCAGGCTCACGACCACCGATTGCAGCGCCGCGGCGACCTCTGGAAATACCCGGCTGATCCCCAGCAGCACGCCCACCAGCACATAGGGCAGCCAGGCGCGCAGCGTGCTCATTGGCTTGCAGGTCAGCGCGTCGAGCTTCATCTCCACGGTGCCCAGCCACTCGCTTGGCCAACTGCTGGCCGGGGCGAAATCCCAGGTGGTTTTCGGCACCAGAAAGCCCAGGCGCGCGGCGCTGGTAACAATCGCCAGGCCGATCAGGCCACCGGCCAGCGAGGGAAATTCGGGCCCGAGAAACACGCCGGTCAGCACATAGGGAATGGTGAAGGCGAAGCCGGCGAAGAGTGCGAACGGCAGCACCTCGAAGCCGGCTTTCCAGCTTTTTTCCTGACCGAAGAAGCGCGTCAGCATCAGCACCATGACCAGCGGCATGACGGTGCCGACCGTGGCGTGGACGATCGCCACTTCGCTGGTGATCAACTGCACGAACTGCGCCCAGGACGAACCTTGCTCGATCAGCTGTGCGCCTATGGTCGCCGAGTCGAGGCCGGTGTTGACGCCAACGACGATCGGCGTACCCACCGCGCCGAACGACACCGGCGTGCTTTGCACCAGCATGCCAAGCAGCACTGCGGCCATGGCCGGAAAGCCTATAGCCACCAGCAGTGGTGCGGCGATGGCGGCCGGGGTGCCAAAGCCGGAGGCGCCTTCGATAAAGCAGCCGAACAGCCAGGCAATGATGATCGCTTGAATTCGCCGGTCCGGGCTGATGGTGGCGAAGCCTGCGCGGATGGCGGTGATGCCGCCGGAGTGCTTGAGGGTGTTGAGCAGCAGGATCGCGCCAAAGATGATCCACAGCAGCCCGACGGTAATCACCAGCCCTTGCAGGGTGGAGGCCAAGATCCGGTTGAAGCTCATGTCCCAGACGAACAGGCCTACGGCGGCGGTAACCAGGTAAACCAGCGGCATGGCCTGTTTTGCTGGCCAGCGCAGGCCGACCAGCAGCAGCGCCGCGAGCAGAATGGGGGAGAAAGCCAGAAGGGCGAGCAGGCCAGTGGACATGTCGATTTCCTTTGCGAAACGCGGCGGATTAAGGAGGCCGGGACGACCCTTGCACGAGCACAAGTCGGCGCGGTTCTCGTGGAGCTGAATTATTGTTGTTTAATTGGTAATACCAATTTACAAATATGCCTGCTCAGGGTAGGGGCCGGGCTCAGCTGCTGTCAATCAGACGACCTGCTACTTTGGTCGTAGGGCTTCTGGAGATTGAGCTGAAGCCTTGTTGGATAGCCGATGCGGCGATAGGCTGAGCGCCGTAACTGCCAAGCAGGTGGTAAAACCAATGGAGTGTGAGCGATGGAAATAGGCCAGGTGCGCCAGCGCCGCTTATCAGACGATATCGTTCTGCAGCTGGAGACGATGATCCTCGAAGGCACGCTCAAGGCCGGCGAGCGGTTGCCGGCGGAGCGGATGCTTGCCGAGCAATTCGGCGTATCTCGACCTTCGCTGCGCGAAGCCATTCAGAAATTGGCGGCGAAAGGCCTGCTGGTCAGCCGGCAGGGCGGCGGCAACTATGTCGCCGAGTCACTCGGCTCGACGTTCAGCGATCCGCTGCTGCACCTGCTGGAAAGCAACGCGGATGCGCAGCGCGACCTGCTTGAGTTCCGCCATACCCTGGAAGGTTCCTGTGCGTTCTACGCGGCGCAACGCGCCACCGATCTCGACCGCCAGCGCCTGAGCGAGGCGTTTGCCGCCCTGCAGGATTGCTACGGTCGCAGCGGCAAGGTGACCCGCGCCGAAGAGGGCGCTGCCGACGCGCGCTTCCATCTGGCGATTGCCGAAGCGAGCCACAACGCGGTGCTGCTGCACACCATTCGCGGCCTGTTCGACCTGCTCAAGCGTAACGTGGTGACCAATATCGGCGGCATGTATGCCCAGCGTGACGAAACCCGCGACATGCTGATCGGGCAGCACCGCGCGCTCTATCGGGCGATCGTCGAAGGGCGTGCCGAGGATGCGCGGCAGCTGTCGAACCAGCATATCGATTACGTGCAGGAGGTTCTTGCTGAGGTGCAGCAGCAGGCCCGCCGCGAAGAGCGGGCACAGCGGCGCGGGCTAGCGGTCAAGCCGTAGGGTGCGCCATGCGCACTGCTGTGCGGATATTCAGGTGCGCGCGGCACGCCCTATGGACGAGTTAATCGTCCTTGCCCTTGGTGCGCATGGCGCGCTGCACTTCGCGATCGGCATCACGTTCCTTCTCGGTGTGACGCTTGTCGAAGTCCTTCTTGCCCTTGGCCAGCGCGATTTCGCACTTGATCAGGTGCGCTTTCCAGTAGATCGACATGGCCACGCAGGTGTAACCCTTCTGCTGCACCGAGCCGAACAGCTTGTCCAGCTCGCGCTTGTTCAGCAGCAGCTTGCGTGTGCGGATCGGGTCGGCGATCACGTGGGTGCTGGCGGTTTTCAGCGGGGTGATGTGGCAGCCCATCAACCAAGCTTCGTCGTCCTTAAGCAATACATAGCTGTCGACCAACTGGGCCTTGCCGGCGCGCAGACTCTTCACTTCCCAGCCGGACAGGACCAGGCCCGCCTCGAATCTGGATTCGACGAAGTAGTCGTGCATCGCCTTCTTGTTCTGCGCGATGGTGCCTTGCGGGTGTTTCTTTTGTTTAGCCATAGGGCGCGCATTATAGGGAGTCGTTGGCCTGCTGGCGACAGCCCGATCTTGAGGGTGAGGGGGTAATCCCGGACAATGCGCGATCTTTTTCCCCATCTCGAGCGAATTCATGGCGAGTGACAAGGTTTCCATCCACGGCGCATGGGCCAGTCGCTGGGTATTTATCCTGGCTGCTACGGGGTCCGCGGTCGGGCTCGGCAACATCTGGAAGTTCCCCTACATGACCGGCATGTACGGTGGTGGGGCGTTCGTGATGATGTACCTGGTGTGCATCTTCCTCATCGGCCTGCCGATCATGCTCGCGGAAACCATGATTGGCCGCCGCGGCCGGCAAAGTCCGGTGAATACCCTGAAAACCCTGGCCATCGAATCCGGCGCATCGGCGAAGTGGTCCTGGGCGGCGATGATGGGCATGATCGCGGCCTTGCTGATCCTGTCGTTCTACAGTGTGGTGGCCGGCTGGTCGCTGGATTACATCCTGAGCACGGGCCGCGGCCAGTTTGAGGGCGTGACCGCTCAGGAGGCGGGCGGCGCCTTTGGTGCACTGACGGCCGATCCGTGGCGCCTGACCCTGTGGCATACGCTATTCATGCTGTTGACCGGCTTCGTCATCGCCCGCGGTGTGGTTGCCGGCCTGGAACGCAGCCTGCGGATCATGATGCCGCTGCTGTTCGTTCTGCTGTTGATATTGTTGGGTTACAGCATGACTACCGGGCATTTCATGCAGGGCTTTCATTTTCTTTTCGATTTCCAGCCGGACAAGGTCCTCGATGGCGTGCTCGCCGCCATGGGTCATGCCTTCTTCACCCTGAGCGTGGGTGTCGGCTCGATCATGGTCTACGGCGCCTACATGCCCAAGCGCGCCTCGATCGGCAATACCGTGCTGGCGGTCGGCATTCTCGACACCCTGGTGGCGCTGACCGCCGGCTTGGCGTTATTTCCAATCGTCTTCGCGGCTGGCCTTGAGCCGGGTGCCGGGCCTGGGCTGATGTTCGTCACCTTGCCGGTAGCGTTCGGCAACATCGCTTTCGGCCAGGTGATGGGCACGCTGTTCTTTATCCTGGTGCTGATCGCTGCCTGGACATCTTCGATTTCCATGCTGGAGCCTGCGGTGGCCTATCTGGTCGAGCGCACCAAGCGCAGCCGCGTGCTGGTGACCAGCGTGCTGGCGTTGCTCTGCTGGTTGGTCGGCATGGGCACCGTGCTGTCCTTCAACATCGGTGCCGAGGCCAAATTCTTCGTGTTTGCCGAGGATGGCTTCCATCTGTTCCAGTGGGGTGCCGAAGGCGGGCGCAACTTCTTCGACAGCATTGACTACCTGACCAGCCGCATTCTGCTGCCCCTAGGCGGCCTGGCGTTCCTGATGTTCGCCGGCTGGGTGCTGAAACGCGAGGCGGTGCGCGAGGAGCTGGCGATGAGCAACCCGCTGCTGTTCAGCCTGGTGTACTGGCTGGTGCGAGTGGTGGCGCCCCTGGGTGTGCTGGTGGTGTTTGTTGCCGAGTTGCTGAAATGAGTACTCATATCCAGCGTTCGGCGTTATTGCCGTATCCGGCGCAGGCGCTGTTCGAGCTGGTTAACGATGTGGCGAGCTACCCGGAGTTTCTGCCCTGGTGTTCGGCCAGTGAGGTGCTGGAAGCCAGCGCCACCCATATGCGCGCCAGCCTGGAGGTTGCCAAGGCGGGTTTCAGCCAGCGCTTTGTGACGTCAAACACGCTGGTGCCCGGGCAGTCGATCGAGTTGAACCTGGAAGAAGGGCCGTTTACTCAGCTTCACGGCCAATGGCAGTTCAAACCCTTGACCGACAAGGCCTGCAAAATCAGTCTGGACCTCACCTTCGACTATGCCGGGCCGCTGGTGCGGGCGACGTTGGGGCCATTGTTCAACCAGGCCGCCAATACCTTGGTGGATGCGTTCTGTCAGAGGGCAAAGCATCTGTATGGATAGCAAACCGATAGTCGTCGAAGTGGTATACGCGCTCGCCGACAAGCAGAAGTTGCTGCGGCTCAGCCTGCCTTACGGCACAACCGTGCGCCAGGCCGCCGAGCAGTCCGGCTTGGCCAGCCACTTTCCGGGCCTCGATCTGTCCAGCAGTCCTTTGGGCATTTTCGGCAAGGCGGTGGCCAAGCCGGATGAGCGCGTTCTGGAGGATGGCGAGCGGGTCGAGATTTACCGGCCGCTGATCGCGGATCCAAAAGAAGTTCGTAAGCAGCGTGCTGCCAAAGCGGCCAAAGCCAAGAGCGATGGCGCTGATGTGTAGCGGTTGAGTCGAAGCTTGGCTGGTATGAGCAGAACCCAATAAAAAAGCCCGGGCATGTCCGGGCTTTTTGTTGCAGCGCGCAGCTTACTGCGGCGAGGTTTCCAGCGGTTCTGGAGTCGGTACCGGCACGGTTTCGACGTTGTCCACGTCGCGCTGGATCTGCTCGAGCAATGAACCTGGCGCTGGGGGCTCGTCGTCGGTCTGCTGCTGGTTGGCAGGCTCGGTCACGACGCTGCTGCCCGGCTCGCCGAGAATCGCCTGGTCGCGGCTGACGCCCGGCATGAAGTCGCCCGACAGGCCCACGAGTTGGTCGCCATCGTCAAACATCACGCTGACGCGCTCCTGCAGACGCTGACGGCCACCGGGTTGCATGCTGTACAGGTAATCCCAGCGATTGGCGTGAAAAGTGTCGGTGATCAAAGGGTTGCCCATGATAAAACGCACCTGGCTGCGGGTCATGCCGGGGCGCAACTGGTCTATCATGTCCTGCGTTACGACGTTGCCCTGTTGGATGTCGATTTTGTAAACCCCGGGGAACGAACAACCGGCGAGTGCGAGGAGCCCCGAGAGGGTGAGGCTGGTCAGCATGAGCTTGGTTTTTTGCATCGGAGGGTGACTTCCACTATCTTGGCTGGGCAATTTAATCCCGGATCATACCCGCAATAAAGGGAGCTGCGAAGCCGCTTCCGCGAGAAAACAGACCATGGTTGAAAATAGCGAACTACGCAAAGCTGGCTTGAAGGTAACCCTGCCGCGGGTCAAGATTCTGCAGATGCTCGACTCTGCCGAGCAGCGTCATATGAGCGCGGAAGATGTCTACAAATCACTGATGGAAGCTGGCGAAGACGTCGGTTTGGCAACGGTATATCGCGTCCTGACCCAGTTCGAAGCTGCAGGTCTGGTGGTGCGGCACAACTTCGATGGCGGCCATGCCGTGTTCGAATTGGCCGACGGTGGGCACCATGATCATATGGTGTGCGTTGATAGCGGTCAGGTGATCGAGTTCTTCGATGCTGAGATCGAAAAGCGCCAGAAGGAAATCGTGCAAGAGCATGGTTTCGAACTGGTCGATCACAACCTGGTGCTGTACGTGCGAACCAAGAAATCGATGTAAGCGTGGCAACGCAGACGTAATTGCACCATGCCAAAGGCGACCCTAGGGTCGCCTTTGTGCTGTCTGGTGTTTCGATTGTCGGGCTCAGGCCTGGGCGCTGCTGACCATTTGCCGCGCGTGGGCCAAGGACTCTTCTGTCAGGTCGACACCGCCAAGCATGCGCGCGATTTCCTCGACCCTACGCGCGTTGTCCAGCTTGCTGACGGCGGTGCGGGTGGCATCGCTTTCACGCACCTTGTGCACGAACAGGTGCTGATGACCCTGTGCTGCCACCTGCGGCAGATGGGTCACGGTCAGTACCTGGCCGCGCTCGCCAAGCCGCCGCAGCAGTTGGCCGACGACTTCTGCGGTAGGGCCGCCGATGCCGACATCCACTTCGTCGAACACCAGGGTCGGCACGCGCGATGTCTGTGCGGTGATCACCTGAATCGCCAGGCTGATGCGTGACAGTTCGCCACCCGAGGCGACCTTGGCCAGCGCCTTGAGCGGTTGGCCGGGGTTGGCGCTGACGAGAAACTCCAGCTGCTCCAAGCCGTGCGGGTGCGGTTCGCTGTTGCTGTTGGCGCTCAGCTTTATGCTGAAGCGCCCGCCGGGCATGCCCAGGTTCTGCATTTCCCGCTCGACCGCAGCGGCCAGTTCGGTGGCCGCGTTGTTACGCAGCGTGCTCAGTTCGCCAGCTTTTTCCTGATAGTGCCGCTCATACGCGGCCAGTTCTTCACCGAGGCGCTCGGCGGCCTGGTCGTCGGCATTGAGGCTTTCCAGCTCCTCGAACAGCTGCTGCTGCATGGCGAGCAGCTCGCTAGGCTGAATGCGGTGTTTGCGCGCCAGGGTGTAGATCGCATCCAGGCGTTCTTCCATCTGTTGCAGCCGCTCAGGGTCTGCATCGAAATGGTCGAGAAAGCGATTCAGCTCGCCAACCGCTTCCTCTATCTGAATCTGCGCGCTGGCCAGGAGATTGGTCGCTTCGCTCAAGGCGCCGGGCTGGCCCTGGAAGGCCCCAAGCCGATGCAGGCTGCTGGTCAGCGCCGAGAGCACGTTGCCCGAGTCGTTTTCGCTGCATTGTTCGATCACCAGGCGGCAGGCGCTGAGCAGGCTTTCGGCGTTGGTAAGGTTCTTGTGTTCGTGCTCCAGTTGCTCCAGTTCATCCTCGCCCAGGGCCAGGTTGTCCAGCTCTTCCAGCTGGTAGCTGAGCAACTGATGGCGCGCGCGTTGTTCGTCGCCGATATTGGCAATCCGCTCCAGCTCGGCTTTGGTCTGTTTCCAGCGTTGCGCGGCGAGCTGAACCTGGCGCGCGAGTTCCTGGCTGCCGGCGTATTCGTCAAGCAGGCGGCGGTGGGTATCGGCCTTCAGCAGTGATTGGTGCTCGTGCTGGCTGTGAATGTCGATCAACAGCTCGCCCAGCGCCTTCAGGTCGCCCTGGGGGCAGGGTGCCCCGTTGATATAGCCGCGCGAACGGCCTTCTGCGGTGATGACGCGGCGCAGGATGCACGGACCGTCGTTGTCCAGATCGCGCTCGGCCAGCCAGGCGCGTGCCTCGGGAATATCAGCCAGATCGAAACTGGCGAGGATGTCTGCTTTGTCCGCACCGGGGCGCACCACGCCGCTGTCGGCGCGGTCGCCCAGAGTCAGCCCGAGGGCATCGAGCATGATCGACTTGCCGGCGCCGGTCTCGCCGCTGATTACGCTCATGCCGGCATCCAGCTCGAGGTCGAGGTGTTCGACGATGGCGTAGTTGTGTACGGACAGGTGCACCAGCATGGGGAGGCCTCCCAGTTCTTAAGTCTGGTTATTTATACAGTGTTTATTCATGGGCTGACAATCCTCCGGCGGCCCTTGAAGGGTTGGTTTTTGCCCCCATATAGGCGTCAGGTACGCAAGTTGAGGCTCGCGTCGATTTTTTTGAGGAGAGAAACGCATGGCAGACGAACAGACCCTGGATCCGCAGAATCCCGAAGCACAAGCAGCATCGGGCGATGACCTGGCTGCTCGCGTGGAAACGCTGGAAGAGCAACTGGCTACTGCGCAGGATCAATCGCTGCGCATGGCAGCGGACCTGCAGAATGTGCGCCGCCGCGCCGAGCAGGATGTGGAAAAAGCCCACAAGTTCGCCTTGGAGAAATTCGCCAACGACTTGCTGCCGGTGGTGGACAGCCTGGAGCGCGGCCTTGAACTGTCCAGCCCCGACGACGAGGCGATCAGGGCGGTGCGCGAAGGCATGGAGCTGACCCTGAAGTTGTTCCACGACACCCTCAAGCGTTACCAGCTGGAAGCTATCGACCCCCATGGTGCGCCCTTCAGCGCAGAGCACCATCAGGCGATGGCGATGCAGGAAAGCACCAATGTCGAGCCCAATACCGTGCTCAAGGTGTTTCAGAAAGGCTACCTGCTCAATGGTCGGCTGCTGCGCCCGGCGATGGTGGTGGTCAGCAAGGCCCCGGTCGATGCACCGCCGTCGATCGACGAGCAGGCTTGAAATTTTTCGGGACGCCCCCATTAAGCAGTCAAGCGTTTTAGTGCTACCGCGGCTGACACATCACAGCGGCGGGATTATCAAAGTTTCGGGAGAGTGAAGATGGGTAAAATTATCGGTATCGACCTGGGGACCACCAACTCCTGCGTCTCCATTCTGGAAAACGGCAAAGCCAAGGTTATTGAAAACGCTGAAGGCGCGCGTACCACGCCATCGATCATCGCGTACGCCAACGATGGCGAAATTCTGGTTGGCCAGTCTGCCAAGCGTCAGGCGGTGACCAACCCGCACAACACCCTGTACGCGGTGAAGCGTCTGATCGGTCGCAAGTTCGACGAAGACGTCGTGCAGAAAGACATCAAGATGGTGCCGTACAAGATCGCCAAGGCCGATAACGGCGATGCCTGGGTTGAAGTGAACGGCCAGAAGATGGCGCCGCCGCAGATCTCGGCTGAAATCCTCAAGAAAATGAAGAAGACCGCCGAAGACTACCTTGGCGAGCCTGTGACCGAGGCGGTGATTACCGTTCCGGCCTATTTCAACGACAGCCAGCGCCAAGCCACCAAAGACGCAGGTCGCATCGCGGGTCTGGACGTAAAACGCATCATCAACGAACCGACCGCAGCCGCGCTGGCCTACGGTATGGACAAGGCCAAGGGCGATCACACCGTGATCGTTTACGACCTGGGTGGCGGTACTTTCGACGTCTCCGTGATCGAGATCGCCGAAGTCGATGGTGAGCACCAGTTTGAAGTGTTGGCCACCAACGGCGACACCTTCCTCGGTGGCGAAGACTTCGACATCCGCTTGATCGACTACCTCGTCGACGAGTTCAAGAAAGAAAGCGGCATGAACCTCAAGGGTGACCCGCTGGCCATGCAGCGCCTGAAAGAAGCCGCTGAGAAGGCCAAGATCGAGTTGTCCTCAAGCCAGTCGACCGACGTGAACCTGCCGTATATCACGGCGGATGCCACCGGTCCTAAGCATCTGAACGTGAAAATCTCCCGCGCCAAGCTCGAAGCGCTGGTTGAAGACCTGGTTCAGCGCACTATCGAACCGTGCCGCATCGCGATGAAAGACGCCGGTATCGACGTTGGTTCGATCAACGACGTGATCCTCGTCGGCGGCCAGACCCGTATGCCACTGGTGCAGAAGCTGGTGACCGATTTCTTCGGTAAAGAAGCGCGTAAAGACGTCAACCCGGACGAAGCCGTTGCCATGGGTGCCGCCATTCAGGGCGCCGTGCTGGCCGGTGACGTGAAGGACGTTCTGCTGCTCGACGTCAGCCCGCTGACCCTGGGTATCGAAACCATGGGCGGCGTGATGACTGCGCTGATCGAGAAAAACACCACCATTCCAACCAAGAAGTCCCAGGTGTTCTCCACCGCCGATGACAACCAGAATGCCGTGACCATTCACGTGCTGCAGGGCGAGCGCAAGCAGGCCGCGCAGAACAAGTCGCTGGGCAAGTTCGACCTGGCCGAAATTCCGCCGGCTCCGCGTGGCGTGCCGCAAATCGAAGTGACCTTCGACATCGACGCCAACGGCATCCTGCACGTGGGCGCGAAAGACAAGGCTACTGGCAAGCAGCAGTCGATCGTGATCAAGGCCAACTCCGGTCTGTCCGAGGAAGAAATTCAGCAGATGGTGCGCGATGCCGAGGTCAACGCCGAGGAAGATCGCAAGTTCGAAGAGCTGGCCACCGCGCGTAACCAGGGCGATCAGCTGGTGCACGCCACCCGCAAGATGATCACCGAGGCGGGTGACAAGGCCACCGCGGATGAGAAAGCAGCTATCGAGAAAGCGCTGGGCGAACTGGAAGTGGCGATCAAGGGCGACGACAAGGCTGAAATCGACGCCAAGATGAATGCCCTGTCCGAAACTACCACGCCGCTGGCGCAGAAGATGTACGCCGAGCAACCGCAGCCCGGTGCCGCAGCTCAAGGCGGTGCGGAAGAAGCCAAGGACTCGACTGACGACGTGGTCGACGCCGAGTTCGAAGAAGTCAAAGACAACAAGTAAGCGCAAGCTTATGCCGCTCTGGCCAGGCGTGGCGCGAGTCACGCCTGGTACGATCCGCCGCGCGGGAGCTTGCTCCCGCGTTGGCGTGTCTGGGGTAGACGATTTAAGGGTGTTGAAGACTTATGGCTAAACGAGATTATTACGAGGTTTTGGGTGTCGAGCGTGGCGCCAGTGAGTCGGAGCTGAAAAAGGCCTACCGGCGTCTGGCAATGAAACATCACCCGGACCGCAATCCCGACGATAAAGCCTCGGAAGAGAAATTCAAGGAAGCCAACGAGGCTTACGAAGTGCTGTCCGATGCGAGCAAGCGCGCCGCCTATGATCAGTACGGCCACGCCGGTGTGGATCAGAGCATGGGCGGTGGAGCGGGCGGCCCCGGCTTCGGTGGGGCGAACTTCTCCGATATTTTTGGCGACGTGTTCAGCGACTTCTTTGGCGGAGCCGGCGGTCGTGGTGGCCAGCGTGGCGGCGCGCAGCGCGGCAGCGATCTGCGTTACACCATGGAACTGGATCTGGAAGAGGCGGTGCGTGGCACCACCGTGACGATTCGCGTGCCGACGCTGGTCAACTGCAAGACCTGCGAAGGTTCAGGCGCGAAGAAGGGCACCAGCCCCGTGACCTGCACCACCTGTGGCGGTATCGGCCAGGTGCGCATGCAGCAGGGCTTCTTCTCGGTGCAGCAAACCTGCCCGCGCTGCCATGGCAACGGCAAGATGATTACCGATCCGTGCGGTAGCTGCCACGGTCAGGGGCGTGTCGAAGAGCACAAGACCCTGTCGGTGAAAGTGCCGCCTGGTGTTGATACCGGCGACCGCATTCGGTTGTCCGGCGAAGGCGAAGCGGGGGCCATGGGCGGCCCGGCAGGCGACCTGTACGTCGTGGTGAATGTGCGCGAGCACGCGATTTTCCAGCGCGATGGCAAGCATCTGTACTGCGAAGTGCCAATCAGCTTTGCCGATGCAGCGTTGGGCGGCGAGCTGGAAGTGCCGACGCTGGACGGCCGGGTCAAGCTGAAAATTCCGGAAGGCACCCAGACCGGCAAACTGTTCCGTCTGCGTGGGAAAGGTGTCGCGCCGGTGCGTGGCGGCGGAGCCGGCGACCTTATGTGCCGGGTGGCGGTGGAGACGCCGGTCAATTTAGGCAGGCGTCAGCGCGAATTGCTGGAGGAGTTCCGCAAGTCGCTGGAAGGCGATAGCTCGCACTCGCCGAAAGCCAACGGCTGGTTCGAAGGTGTGAAGCGCTTTTTTGGCGACTTGTAAGTAATCGGCGCGGGGTCTTGCGGGGTTACTTGCAGGGGCTCGCTGCGTGTTTGTGGGGGCTGGTAGATGCAACGTATTGCAGTGATGGGCGCCGCAGGGCGCATGGGCAAGACCCTGATCGAAGCGGTTCACCTTGCCGACGGTGCAAGCCTGAGCGCGGCGGTGGATCGCGCGGACAGCAGTCTGGTGGGTGCGGACGTCGGCGAGTTGGCCGCGCTGGGCAAGATCGGCGTGGCCCTGGCTGGCGACTTGAGTGCGGTGCTTGACCAGTTCGACGTGCTGATCGACTTCACCCATCCATCGGTGACGCTGAAGAATCTGGACGTCTGCCGCAAGGCCGGCAAAGCCATGGTCATCGGCACCACCGGCTTTTCCCCGGAAGAAAAGCAGCTGCTGGCGGATGCTGGAAAGCAGATCCCGATCGTGTTTGCCGCCAACTTCAGCGTTGGCGTGAACCTTTGCCTGAAGCTACTGGACACCGCTGCGCGGGTGCTCGGTGATGACGTGGATATTGAAATCGTCGAGGCGCACCACCGGCACAAGGTCGATGCACCATCGGGTACTGCGCTGCGAATGGGCGAAGTGGTCGCCAATGCTCTTGGGCGTGACCTGCAAAAAGTCGCGGTTTATGGCCGTGAGGGCCAGACCGGTGCCCGTGCTCGCGAGACCATCGGTTTTGCCACCGTGCGCGCTGGCGATGTGGTTGGCGATCATACCGTACTGTTCGCCGCCGACGGCGAGCGTGTGGAAATCACCCATAAGGCGTCCAGCCGCATGACCTTCGCCAAAGGTGCGGTGCGTGCCGCGCTGTGGCTGCGCGAGAGTCGCCCAGGGCTGTACGACATGCAGGATGTGCTGGGCCTCAACTAAGCGTTTTGTCCGAAAAACGACACGCCGTTGGGTCTTAATCGCATCTTGCGGTGGACCAAAAAGGCATTTTTCTGTAAGCTTCCCGCTTTAGTGTGTCCACTAAAGTTGCGCAGAATGAATCAGATAAAAAAGCGGGGTGACGGTCGATACGTCATCCCGCTTTTTTACAATCTGCGTTTGCTTCAAGCGTTGATCTTCGGAGGTTTTCTTGAGTAAGCCAGCCCTTAAACCTGCCATTCTGGCCCTTGCTGATGGCAGCATTTTTCGCGGCGAGGCCATCGGTGCCGATGGCCATACCATTGGAGAGGTGGTTTTCAACACCGCCATGACCGGCTATCAGGAAATCCTTACCGATCCTTCCTATGCCCAGCAGATCGTCACCCTGACCTACCCGCATATCGGCAACACCGGCACGACGCCGGAAGACGCCGAATCCAACCGCGTCTGGGCAGCCGGTTTGATCATCCGCGATCTACCGCTGACTTCCAGCAACTGGCGCAACAAGCAACCGCTGGATGAATACCTGAAAGAAAACGGTACTGTCGCCATTGCTGGTATCGATACCCGCCGCCTGACCCGCATCCTGCGTGAGAAAGGTGCCCAGAACGGCTGCATCCTGGCGGGCGACGACGCCACCGAAGAAAAGGCATTGGAGCTGGCGCGCAGCTTCCCCGGCTTGAAAGGCATGGATCTGGCCAAGGTGGTCAGCTGCACCGAGCGCTATGAATGGCGTTCAAATGTTTGGAACCTGCAGGACGATGCTCATCCGGAAGTTCCGGCCAGCGAACTGCCTTACCACGTTGTGGCGTACGACTACGGCGTTAAGTGGAACATTCTGCGCATGCTGGTCGAGCGCGGTTGCCGGATCACCGTGCTGCCGGCACAGACCCCTGCCAGCGAAGCATTGGCGCTGAATCCCGATGGCGTCTTCCTCGCCAACGGCCCAGGCGACCCTGAGCCTTGCGACTACGCCATCAAGGCCATTCAAGAAGTATTGGAAACCGATGTACCGGTCTTTGGCATCTGCCTCGGCCATCAACTGCTGGCTCTGGCCTCCGGAGCCAAGACGGTGAAAATGGTCAACGGTCACCACGGCGCCAACCACCCAGTGCAGGACCTGAAAACCGGAGTGGTGATGATCACCAGCCAGAACCACGGCTTTGCGGTGGACGAGGCGACCCTACCGAGTAATGTGCGCGCCACTTACAAGTCGCTGTTTGACGGCACCCTGCAAGGCATCGAACGCACCGACAAGGACGCTTTCAGCTTCCAGGGGCACCCGGAAGCCAGTCCAGGCCCGCACGATGTGGCGCCTCTGTTCGATCGTTTTATCGAAACCATGGCCAAGCGCCGTTAATCGAGTCGTCTTGAACACGTAGCGCGCGGCGCCTGCGCAAGGCGCTCGGAACGCAGCGACGAGACAGCACAAGCAGTACGGCGAGGAATGAGCACCGCGTTACCAGGCGGCTCGCCGGCTGAACCAGAGATTCGAGAGAGATAACATGCCAAAACGTACAGACATCAAAAGCATCCTGATCCTCGGCGCCGGCCCGATCGTTATCGGCCAGGCCTGCGAGTTCGATTACTCCGGTGCGCAAGCCTGCAAGGCCCTGAAGGAAGAGGGTTATCGGGTCATTCTGGTGAACTCCAACCCCGCCACCATCATGACCGACCCGGCCATGGCCGACGCCACCTACATCGAGCCGATCAAGTGGTCCACCGTGGCCAAGATCATCGAGAAGGAGCGCCCAGACGCGCTGCTGCCGACCATGGGTGGCCAGACTGCGCTGAACTGCGCACTGGACCTGGAAAAGCACGGCATCCTGGAAAAATTCGGCGTCGAGATGATCGGCGCCAATGCCGACACCATCGACAAGGCCGAAGACCGCTCGCGCTTCGACAAGGCGATGAAGGACATCGGCCTGGCCTGCCCGGTTTCTGGCATCGCGCACAATATGGAAGAAGCCTACGGCGTGCTGGAGAAGGTTGGCTTCCCGTGCATCATTCGTCCGTCTTTCACCATGGGCGGCACCGGCGGCGGCATCGCCTACAACCGTGAAGAATTCGAAGAAATCTGCGCGCGCGGCCTGGATCTGTCGCCGACCAGCGAGCTGCTGATCGACGAATCGCTGATCGGCTGGAAGGAATACGAGATGGAGGTGGTCCGCGACAAGAAGGACAACTGCATCATCGTCTGCGCCATCGAAAACTTCGACCCGATGGGCGTGCACACCGGCGACTCGATCACCGTGGCCCCGGCGCAAACCCTGACCGACAAGGAATACCAGATCCTGCGTAACGCCTCCCTGGCGGTACTGCGCGAGATCGGCGTGGAAACCGGCGGCTCCAACGTGCAGTTCGGCATCTGCCCGAACACCGGCCGTATGGTGGTGATCGAGATGAACCCGCGCGTGTCGCGTTCCTCGGCGCTGGCTTCCAAGGCCACCGGTTTCCCGATCGCCAAGATCGCCGCCAAGCTGGCTGTCGGCTACACCCTCGACGAGCTGAGCAATGACATCACCGGCGGCCGCACCCCGGCCTCGTTCGAGCCGGCCATCGACTACGTCGTGACCAAGATCCCGCGTTTTGCCTTCGAGAAATTCCCCAAGGCCGATGCCCGTCTGACAACTCAGATGAAGTCCGTCGGTGAGGTCATGGCCATTGGTCGTACCTTCCAGGAATCCATGCAGAAAGCCCTGCGTGGTCTGGAGGTCGGCGTATCCGGCTTCGATCCGATGCTCGACCTGGCGGACCCTGAAAGCGAAAGCACGCTCAAGCGCGAGTTGACCGTCCCCGGCGCCGACCGTATCTGGTACGTCGCCGATGCTTTCCGGGCGGGCAAGACGGTTGCCGAAGTGTTCGAGCTGACCCGGATCGACGAATGGTTTCTGGTGCAGATCGAAGACCTGATCCAGGAAGAAGAGCGGGTCAAGACCCTCGGCCTGGCCAGCATCGACCGCGACTTGATGTACAAACTCAAGCGCAAGGGTTTCTCCGATATCCGTTTGGCCAAGTTGCTCGGCATTTCTGAGAAGAGCCTGCGCAGTCACCGGCACAAGCTGAAAGTGCTGCCGGTATACAAGCGTGTCGACACCTGCGCCGCCGAGTTTGCCAGCGACACCGCCTACATGTATTCGACCTATGAGGAAGAGTGCGAGGCCAATCCGTCGAGCCGCGACAAGATCATTATTCTTGGTGGCGGGCCTAACCGTATCGGTCAGGGCATCGAGTTTGACTATTGCTGCGTACACGCCGCACTGGCCCTGCGAGAGGACGGTTACGAGACCATCATGGTCAACTGCAACCCGGAAACCGTCTCCACCGATTACGACACCTCCGACCGTCTGTACTTCGAGCCGGTGACCCTGGAAGACGTGCTGGAAATCGTCCGCGTCGAACAGCCGAAAGGCGTCATCGTGCAGTACGGCGGCCAGACCCCGCTGAAGATCTGCCGCGCCCTGGAGGAAGCCGGTGTGCCGATCATCGGCACCTCGCCGGACGCCATCGACCGCGCCGAAGACCGCGAGCGCTTCCAGCAGATGGTCCAGCGCCTGCACCTGCGTCAACCGCCGAACTGCACGGCGCGCAGCGAAGAAGAGGCCCTGGCTGCGTCGAAGGTCATCGGTTATCCGCTGGTGGTGCGTCCGTCCTACGTCCTGGGCGGCCGAGCGATGGAAATCGTCTACCAGGAAGAAGAACTCAAGCGCTACATGCGTGAAGCGGTGAAGGTGTCGAACGACAGCCCGGTGCTGCTCGACCACTTCCTCAACTGCGCCATCGAGGTCGATATCGATGCCATCTGCGACGGCGAGAACGTGGTGATCGGCGCGATCATGCAGCACATCGAACAGGCCGGCGTGCACTCCGGCGACTCGGCCTGCTCGTTGCCGCCGTATTCGCTGCCGGCGCATATCCAGGACGAGATCCGCGATCAGGTCAAGAAAATGGCCCTGGAGCTTGGTGTGATCGGCCTGATGAACGTGCAGATGGCCGTACAGGGTGAGGACATCTTCGTCATTGAAGTGAACCCACGCGCTTCCCGCACCGTACCGTTTGTCTCCAAGTGCATCGGCATCTCCCTGGCGATGCTGGGCGCCCGGGTAATGGCCGGCAAGACCCTGACCGAAGTCGGTTTCACCCAGGAAATCATCCCCAACTTCTACAGCGTCAAAGAAGCGGTATTCCCGTTCGCCAAGTTCCCAGGCGTCGACCCCATTCTTGGCCCTGAAATGAAGTCCACCGGTGAAGTCATGGGCGTGGGCGACAGCTTCGGTGAAGCCTTTGCCAAGGCCCAGATGGGCGCCAGCGAAGTGCTGCCGAACGCCGGTGTTGCCTTTATCAGCGTGCGTGACGACGACAAGCCGCTGGTGGCTGACGTCGCTCGTGACCTGATCGAGCAGGGCTTCGAGGTGGTGGCAACTGTCGGTACCGCCAAGCTGATCGAGGCCGCCGGTTTGCCGGTGCGCCGGGTCAACAAGGTAACCGAAGGCCGCCCGCATGTGGTCGACATGATCAAGAACGACGAAGTCACGCTGATCATCAACACCACCGAGGGCCGCCAGTCCATCGCGGACTCCTATTCCATTCGTCGTAACGCTCTGCAGCACAAGATCTACTGCACCACCACCATCGCGGCGGGCCAGGCGATCTGTGAAGCGCTGAAATTCGGTCCCGAGAAGACCGTGCGCCGGCTGCAGGATCTGCATGCAGGACTCAAGGCATGACCAAATACCCGATGACTGTCCAGGGCGCACGCGCCCTGGAGGAAGAACTCGCTCACCTGACCAAGGTGGTGCGGCCCAAGCTGAGCCAGGATATTGGCACTGCGCGCGAGCTGGGTGACCTCAAGGAAAACGCCGAATACCATGCCGCGCGCGAGCAGCAGGGTATGGTAGAAGCGCGGATTCGTGATATCGAAGGCCGCCTGCAGAACGCGGTGGTCATCGATGTCACGACCATCGAGCACACGGGCAAGGTGATTTTCGGCACGACGGTCGAGATCGCCAACGTCGAAACCGACGAAAGCGTGATCTACCAGATCGTTGGCGAAGACGAAGCCGATATCAAGCAGCGCAAATTGTCGGTGGGTTCGCCCATCGCCCGCGCGTTGATCGGCAAGGAAGAAGGCGACGTGGTCATGGTCAAGACGCCGAGCGGCACCGTCGAGTATGAGATCGTCGAGGTTCGCCATATTTAAGCCTGGCGCGCGAGATGCTGGCTCGATCAGCTGGCTGTTGGCTCAGACGCTCTGGGTCGGCGGCCTCTGGTTGCTGCATTTTCTGATTCTGCCGGCAATCGCCAAGTCCGGCCTGGCTTCGCTGCTGGTCGAGGAGATTGGCAGCAGTTTGCGCCCGCTGTTGGTGGGGCTTGCGGCGGCCTGTGCAGGCTTGCAGATGATGGTGCTGGTGCGCGTCGAGCGTCTGGCGAGCATGTGGCGCGATACCCGTGGGCAGTTGCTGCTGGTGGTCGTCGTGATGGCTGGCAGCTACTTCGGCGTGCGCGCGTTGCTACCTGGCAGTGATCTGTGGCTGATGTTCAGCTATCTGGTGATGGCGTTCTGCGGGCTGCTGCTGGTATTGCAGCCAGTGCCGGTAACGGCGGCTGTTCGGCAATAGCTGGGTTTAGCCATGGCGGTGCTACCCAGCTCGATGCTTAGCCGTGGTGGCGGTGCACGTTGGACAGGTTCTTGTTTACCTTGGGGTTCTTCCGGTAAATCAGCGCCATCTTGCCGATGACCTGCACCAGGTCGGCGTGGCCGGCTTTGCACAGCGCGGCGATGGCAGCGAGACGGTCTTCGCGCTCGATGATGCGCAGTTGCACTTTAATCAGCTCATGATCGCTCAGTGCGCGCTCCAGTTCAGCCAGCACACCTTCGGTCAAACCATTGTCGGCCACGATCAATACGGGTTTCAGGTGGTGGCCGATAGATTTGAATTGTTTCTTCTGCTCTTGAGTGAGCGGCATAATCTGATTCCTGCATTTAATCTGGTAAAAAACGGCGATTAGTTTACCCGAGCACTCTCGGGGCCGCCCAGATATTCATGCGCAGCACACATCGAGGTATTGCGTGGCCCGTTCCAAGACCAGTCAAGGTTGGCTGAAAGAGCACTTCAACGACCCTTACGTCAAAATGGCGCAAAAGGACGGCTACCGTTCGCGTGCCAGTTACAAGCTGCTGGAGATTCAGGAGAAGGATCGCATCCTCAGGCCCGGCATGACCGTGGTGGATCTGGGCGCCGCCCCCGGTGGGTGGTCGCAGGTCACCAGCCGGGTGATTGGCGACAAGGGAACTCTGATTGCGTCGGACATTCTCGAGATGGACAGCATCCCCGACGTGAACTTCATTCAGGGCGACTTTACCGACTATGCGGTGTTCGCGCAGATCCTTGATGCGATTGGTGGAAATCCAGTGGACCTTGTGATTTCCGATATGGCCCCCAATATGAGTGGGGTGAGAGAGTCCGACCAGCCGCGCGCCATGTACCTGTGTGAGTTGGCGCTTGATTTGTCATCCCGGGTGCTGCGCCCGGGCGGTGATTTCCTGATCAAGATTTTCCAAGGCGAAGGATTCGACGTCTACCACAAGCAGGTTCGCCAGATGTTCGACAAGGTGCAGATGCGCAAACCGTTGTCGTCCCGAGATCGCTCGCGAGAGCAGTACATGCTGGCGCGTGGATTTCGCGGGGTTTGACGCCTGCAACCATGCGGCGCTTGGCGGGTCGAACCAGCAGGCAGATGTGCTTCAAATAAAGGGTTACAGACGGCGCCTGCCAGGAGTGGGCGTTGTGTAGTAAGTTAAGTTCTGTACATAACTGGTCGTCATGCGAAGCGCGCTTGCGCACGGGGCCTGCTTCAGAGGGTAGCTAATTGAACGACATGGCAAAGAATCTGATCCTGTGGCTGATCATCGCCGCTGTCTTGGTGACGGTGATGAACAATTTTTCCAGCCCGAGTGAGTCGAGCAAGCTCAACTATTCGGAGTTTATCCAGCAGGTTCAGGATGGCGGCGTTAAGCGGGTCACTGTCGATGGTTTCATCATCAGCGGTGTACGCGGCGATGGTTCGTCCTTCGAAACCGTGCGTCCGGCGATTCAGGACAATGGCCTGATCAAGGACCTGATGGACAACAACGTCGAGATCGTCGGCAAGCAACCTGAGCAGCAGAGCATCTGGACTCAGCTGCTGGTAGCTAGTTTCCCGATTCTGGTGATCATCGCCGTGTTCATGTTCTTCATGCGCCAGATGCAGGGCGGTGCAGGCGGCAAAGGCGGGCCGATGAGCTTCGGCAAGAGCAAGGCGCGTCTGCTCTCAGAAGATCAGGTCAAGACGACTTTTGCTGACGTCGCCGGGTGTGACGAGGCCAAGGAAGAAGTCAGCGAGTTGGTCGAGTTTCTTCGTGATCCGGGCAAGTTCCAGCGTTTGGGTGGGCGTATTCCACGTGGCGTACTGATGGTCGGCTCGCCAGGTACCGGTAAGACGCTGCTGGCCAAGGCGGTTGCTGGCGAAGCCAAGGTGCCGTTCTTCACCATTTCCGGTTCTGACTTCGTTGAAATGTTTGTCGGTGTCGGTGCTTCCCGTGTTCGCGATATGTTCGAGCAGGCGAAGAAGCACGCGCCCTGCATCATCTTTATCGACGAGATCGACGCCGTGGGCCGCCATCGTGGCGCAGGCATGGGCGGCGGTCACGACGAGCGCGAGCAGACTCTCAACCAGTTGCTGGTGGAGATGGACGGCTTCGAGATGAACGACGGCATCATCGTAATTGCCGCCACCAACCGTCCTGATGTACTCGACCCAGCCTTGTTGCGTCCGGGTCGTTTCGACCGTCAGGTGGTCGTCGGACTGCCGGACATCCGGGGTCGCGAGCAGATTCTTAAGGTTCATATGCGCAAAGTGCCGATGGGCGAAGACGTCCAGCCGGCTGTCATCGCCCGTGGTACGCCTGGCTTCTCAGGGGCGGATCTGGCTAACCTGGTCAACGAGGCTTCGCTGTTTGCCGCTCGCTCTGGCAAGCGCGTGGTCGAGATGAAGGAATTCGAGCTGGCGAAAGACAAGATCATGATGGGCGCCGAGCGCAAAACCATGGTCATGTCCGATAAGGAAAAGCTCAATACCGCGTTCCACGAAGCGGGCCACGCGATTGTCGGGCGCCTGGTGCCGGAGCATGATCCGGTCTACAAGGTGTCGATCATTCCCCGCGGACGCGCGCTTGGCGTGACCATGTTCCTGCCGGAAGAAGATCGCTACAGCCTGAGCAAGCGTGCCTTGACCAGCCAGATCTGCTCGCTGTTTGGTGGTCGTATCGCTGAAGAAATGACCTTGGGTTTTGATGGTGTTACCACCGGTGCATCGAACGACATCATGCGTGCCACACAGTTGGCAAAAAACATGGTGACCAAGTGGGGCCTGTCGGAAAAGCTCGGCCCGCTGATGTATGCCGAAGAAGAGGGTGAGGTGTTCCTCGGTCGCAGCATGGGCAGCTCGGGCAGTAACGTGTCTGCGGACACCGCCAAGCTGATCGATCTGGAAGTGCGCAGCATTATCGACGGTTGCTACGCGACCGCTCGGCGTCTGCTTGAAGAAAACCGCGACAAGCTGGATGCGATGGCCGAGGCCTTGATGAAGTATGAAACCATCGACGCGAACCAGATCGACGACATCATGAACGGCCGCACCCCGCGTGAGCCTCGCGACTGGAGTGGCGGTGGTACTGATGCCGGCCTGCCGGTTACCAGCACCGATGGGGTCGATGTTCCCGAGAAGCCAATCGGCGGCCCAGCCACCGAGCTTTAAGGTCGACAATGTCTGCAGCGAAGATCAACCGGCTACCCTGTGGTAGCCGGTTTCTTGATTTAACCCGTCCGCAAGTGATGGGTATTCTCAACGTCACGCCTGACTCCTTTTCCGACGGTGGCAAATTCAGCCAGCGCGATGCCGCGTTGCGCCACGCTGAAGCCATGATGCAGGCCGGCGCTACACTGATCGATGTAGGCGGAGAGTCCACTCGTCCAGGTGCGCGGGCGGTGTCACCGCTTGAGGAGCTGGAGCGAGTTGCGCCTGTGGTGGAAGCTATCGCCGAGGCGCTCGACGTGATCATCTCGGTGGATACGTCGACTCCGTCAGTGATGCGCGAAGCTGCGCGCCTGGGTGCTGGGCTGATTAACGATGTGCGTTCATTGCAGCGAGATGGTGCACTGGATGCAGCAGCTGATAGCGGTTTGCCGGTCTGCCTGATGCATATGCGTGGCGAGCCTACGACCATGCAGCAGGATCCCTTTTACACCGACGTAGTGGTGGAAGTGCGTGACTTCTTGCAGGCGCGGATGTCGGCTTGTGAGGCCGCAGGGATCGTCGCCGACCGGCTAATTCTTGATCCGGGCTTTGGTTTCGCTAAAAACCTGGCGCACAATCTTACGCTCTTCAAGCACCTGGACTCGCTGCATGGCTTGGGGCGCCCGCTGTTGGTTGGCGTCTCTCGCAAGAGCATGATCGGTCGGGTGCTGGGTCACGAGGTAGGCGGGCGGTTGTGTGGCAGCCTGGCTCTGGCGGCCCTGGCGGTGAGCAAGGGTGCGCATATTCTGCGGGTGCATGATGTAGCCGAGACGGTCGACGTGGTGCGCATGCTGGCTGCCGTCGAAGCGGCCGAATAATCAAAGGGACACGTGGTTCATGAGTAGAAAATATTTTGGCACCGATGGTATTCGTGGGCGTGTCGGCGAGTTTCCGATTACTCCGGATTTCATGCTCAAGCTCGGCTGGGCGGCCGGGATGGCGTTTCGCAAGCAGGGCAAGTGCCGGATTCTGATCGGCAAGGACACCCGCATCTCCGGCTATATGTTCGAGTCCGCGCTGGAGGCCGGTCTCTCGGCGGCTGGGGCGGACGTTATGCTGCTCGGTCCCATGCCGACTCCGGCCATAGCCTATTTGACGCGCACCTTTCATGCGGAGGCCGGGATTGTCATCAGTGCTTCGCACAACCCGCATCACGACAATGGCATCAAATTCTTTTCGGGGCAGGGCACGAAGCTTCCCGATGAAATCGAGCTGATGATCGAGGAGTTGCTTGATGCGCCGATGACTGTGGTCGAGTCTGCGCAGTTGGGCAAGGTATCCCGTATCAATGACGCCGCTGGGCGCTATATCGAATTCTGCAAAAGCAGTGTGCCAACCAGCACAGACTTCGCGGGCCTGAAAATCGTTCTGGATTGTGCTAACGGCGCGGCCTACAAAGTGGCGCCCAGTGTCTTTCGTGAGCTGGGCGCCGAGGTTTCTGTGCTGTCCGCGCATCCCAACGGGCTCAATATCAATGATGCCTGTGGCTCGACCCATCTCGATGCGCTGCAGGCCGAAGTGGTTGCGCAGCATGCCGATATGGGTATCGCCTTTGACGGGGACGCGGATCGGGTTTTGATGGTCGATCACACGGGGGCGGTGGTCGATGGGGATGAGCTGTTGTTCATCATCGCGCGGGATCTTCAGGAACGCGGTAAGTTGCAAGGCGGGGTTGTCGGGACATTGATGAGCAACCTGGGTCTCGAGCTGGCGTTGGCCGATCTCGGTGTTCCTTTCGTAAGGGCCAAAGTTGGTGATCGCTATGTAGTTGCCGAGTTGCAGGCGCGCAACTGGCAGCTGGGCGGAGAAAACTCCGGCCATTTGCTGTGCTGTCAGCACACCACCACGGGTGATGCGATCATTGCGGCCTTGCAGGTTCTACTGGCGTTGAAGCGCCGCGACCAGAGTCTTGCTGAAGCGCGCCTGGGTTTGCGCAAGTGTCCTCAGGTGTTGGTCAACGTTCGGTTTGCTGGCGGTCAGGATCCCTTAGAGCACCCAGCGGTACTGGATGCCAGCGCTCGCGTCACTGAGCGTATGGCTGGTCGCGGGCGAGTCCTCTTGCGCAAGTCGGGCACCGAGCCGTTGGTGCGGGTAATGGTCGAAGGCGACGACGAAATCCAGGTTCGGGGCTATGCCGATGAATTGGCTAGGGTTGTTGCCGACGTCTGTGTTTGATTCGGCTTGCCAGCCCTGGTGCTGTTGGGTAACATCTGCGCCCTCTTTGACCGACGAGGTAAGCCATGCGTCGCCCATTGGTAGCTGGTAACTGGAAAATGCACGGTACCCGCGCCAGCGTCGCAGAGCTGATTGACGGTTTACGCAAGCAGGAGTGGCCAGTCAAAGTTGATGTGGCGGTATTCCCTTCCTGCCTGCACATTGCGCAGGTTGTAGAGGGTCTGGGTGATAAGGCTTTTGCCGTAGGCGCCCAGAATTGTGCGGTCGAGCCTGGACAGGGCGCCTTGACGGGCGAAGTGGCTGCCAGTCAATTGCGCGATGCAGCGTGCAGCATGGTGCTGGTCGGGCATTCCGAGCGGCGCCAGGCGCTGGGTGATAGCGATCAGGACGTGACGAGCAAGTTTGCTGCAGCACAATCCTGCGGCTTAACACCTGTGCTCTGTGTGGGGGAGACCCTTGAGCAGCGCGAAGCTGGTCAAACGCTTGAAGTGGTTGGTCGGCAACTGGATGCGGTCATTTCTGCTCTGGGTATCAAGGTTTTTGCCGAAGCGCTGGTTGCCTACGAGCCGGTATGGGCAATAGGTACGGGGCTGACCGCCTCGCCTGAGCAGGCTCAGCATGTGCATGCTGCGATCCGCGCTCAGTTGGCTGCGCATGACGCGCAGGTGGCTGGCGGTGTAAGAATTCTATATGGCGGCAGTGTCAAGGCCGCCAATGCTGCCGAGTTGTTCGGTATGCCGGATATCGATGGGGGGCTTGTTGGTGGGGCCTCTCTGAATGCGGATGAATTCGGTGCGATCTGTCGCGCCGCAGGAAACTGAAAAAATGCTGGAAACAGTCGTTGTAGTTGTTCATCTGCTGGGTGCAATCGGCGTGGTTGCGCTGGTTCTGTTGCAGCAGGGCAAGGGTGCCGATGCGGGCGCTTCTTTTGGTTCGGGTGCTTCGGGTACTGTTTTTGGTAGCCAAGGTTCCTCTACCTTTTTGAGTCGCGTTACTGCTATACTCGCCACCGCTTTTTTCATAACCAGCTTGGGCTTAGCGTTCTTCGCTAAAGAAAAGGCTGATGGTCTGACTCAGGTTGGTTTGCCTGATCCGGCCGTGTTGGAAGTGCAAGAAAAACCGGCCGTTGAAGACGTGCCGGTGCTCGAAGAGCAGAAGCCGGCTGTTGAAGCCGCTGACGTACCTCAGGCTCCAGAGCAGCAGTAAAAACGATTTTGCCGAGGTGGTGGAATTGGTAGACACGCTACCTTGAGGTGGTAGTGGCCATAGGCTGTAGGGGTTCGAGTCCCCTTCTCGGTACCAACAAACAAGAAAGCCCGCTTCATGCGGGCTTTCTTGTCGCTGGAGCTTCGGTTGACCCAAAACAGGGTTCGGCCGTATACTTCGGCCCCAGCTTTGACGCGGGGTGGAGCAGTCTGGTAGCTCGTCGGGCTCATAACCCGAAGGTCGTTGGTTCAAATCCAGCCCCCGCAACCAGCAGTAGCGGAGCCCCTTTTCAGGGGCTTTTTGCTAGCTGGGTGACAGCTTTGCCGACCTGTACAGGCGGTTAGTGATGGGCGTTTCGCCCATTTTTTATTTGCACAGCATGCGCGAGGGGTTCAGGTGTCGAGCAAGCTAGAACAGTTGCAGGCCTTGTTGGCCCCGGTAGTCGAGGCGCTCGGCTATGAGTGCTGGGGTGTCGAGTTCCTGTCGCAGGGGCGGCATTCGTTGCTGCGCGTTTATATCGATCACGCCAACGGCGTTCTCATTGAAGATTGCGAGAAAGTCAGTCGGCAAATCAGTGGGGTCCTCGATGTAGAGGATCCCATCAGTGCGGAATACACCCTCGAGGTGTCTTCGCCAGGCATGGATAGACCGCTGTTCACGTTGGAACAATTCGCCAGTCATGCCGGCGAGCAGGTAAAGATCAAGTTGCGTTCGCCTTTCGAAGGGCGTCGCAACTTTCAGGGCCTTCTCCGCGGTGTGGAGGAGCAGGACGTGGTAGTGCAGGTGGATGACCACGAGTTCCTGTTGCCGGTCGACATGATCGACAAGGCCAATATTATCCCCAGGTTTGATTGAGACGCGGATCCCGCGGATCCAATGGATTGCGAAAGGCGAGGCGTACGATGAGCAAAGAAGTACTGCTGGTTGTTGAGTCGGTATCCAATGAAAAAGGCGTACCGGCCGGTGTGATTTTCGAAGCGCTTGAGCTTGCTCTGGCGACAGCGACGAAAAAACGGTTTGAAGACGAAGTCGAGTTGCGGGTGACGATCAATCGTCAGACCGGCAGCTATGAAACCTTCCGCTGCTGGACAGTGGTTGAGGAAAGCGATTTCGACGATCCGGCACATCAGGTGACTATTGATATGCCTCGGGCGCTTGAAGCCAAGGCCAAGGTCGGTGACGTGCTGGAAGAGAAGATCGACTCCATCGAGTTCGGTCGTATCGCGGCGCAAACCGCCAAGCAAGTGATCGTGCAGAAGGTCCGTGAAGCGGAGCGCGCGCAGGTAGTGGAAGCCTATCGCGAGCGTCTGGGCGAGATCATTTCCGGTACCGTGAAGAAGGTTACCCGCGACAGCGTGATCGTCGACCTGGGCAACAACGCAGAAGCGCTGTTGGCCCGCGAAGACATCATCTCCCGCGAGACTTTCCGAGTGGGTGCCCGCCTGCGTGCACTGCTCAAGGAAATCCGCACCGAGAATCGCGGTCCGCAATTGATCCTTTCGCGGACTGCGCCAGAGATGCTAATCGAGCTGTTCCGCATCGAAGTGCCGGAAATTGCCGAAGAGCTGATCGAAGTGATGGCCGCTGCCCGTGATCCGGGTTCGCGCGCCAAGATCGCCGTGCGCTCCAAGGACAAGCGTATCGATCCGCAAGGTGCATGCATCGGCATGCGCGGCTCGCGCGTGCAGGCAGTATCCGGCGAGCTGGTAGGCGAGCGTGTGGATATCGTGCTGTGGGATGACAATCCCGCGCAGTTCGTTATCAACGCCATGTCGCCGGCTGAAGTTGCAGCAATCATTGTCGACGAGGATGCCCATGCCATGGACATCGCAGTTGGCGAAGACAACCTCGCGCAGGCCATTGGCCGTGGTGGTCAGAACGTGCGGCTTGCCAGTCAATTGACTGGCTGGACCTTGAACGTGATGACCGAAGCGGACATTCAGGCCAAGCAACAGGCGGAAACGGGCGACATTCTGCAGAACTTCATCGACGAGCTGGAAGTCGACGAAGAGCTGGCTCAGGTACTGGTTGAAGAAGGTTTCACCAGCCTGGAAGAGATCGCTTATGTGCCTATGGAAGAGATGCTCAGCATCGACGGTTTCGATGAAGAAATCGTCAATGAGCTGCGGGCACGGGCGAAAGATCGCCTGCTGACCAAAGCCATTGCTACTGAAGAAAAACTGGCGGATGCGCACCCGGCCGAAGACCTGCTCTCACTCGAGGGTATGGAAAAAGGCCTGGCGCAGGAACTGGCAGTGCGCGGTGTGGTTACCCGCGAAGACCTAGCCGAGCAGTCGATTGACGACCTGCTCGACATCGACGGCATCGACCAAGAGCGTGCCGGCAAGCTGATCATGGCCGCCCGAGCCCATTGGTTCGAGTAAGTTTTACGGCCTGAGGAGAGAAGTGCATGTCGCAAGTCACGGTGAAAGAACTGGCCCAAGTGGTCGACACACCGGTAGAGCGCCTGCTGCAGCAGATGCGTGAGGCGGGTTTGCCGCACAGCAGTGCCGAGCAAGTTGTCACCGATAACGAGAAGCAGGCTTTGCTTGCTCATCTCAAGAGCAGCCACGGCGTGAAAGTGGAAGAACCGCGCAAGATCACCTTGCAGCGTAAAACCACTAGCACCCTGCGCGTAGCAGGCAGCAAGACCATCAGTGTGGAAGTGCGCAAGAAAAAGACCTTCGTCAAGCGCAGCCCTGAAGAGATCGAAGCTGAAAAGCAGCGTGAACTGGCTGAGCAGCGTGCAGCGGCCGAAGCCGAGCGCGTGAAGGCTGAAGAGGACGCAGCCCGTCGAGCTAAGGAAGATGCGCAGCGTCAAGCCGCCACATCTTCTGCAGCCGACTCGGCTCCTGCTGCTCCGGTTGCCGTACCCAGTGCAGCCGTCGAGTTGCCTATGGTTGCGCCGCCACCAGCGGCTGACGAACGCAAGAAAGATGAGCAGCGTCGTCCGGACAAGACCCGCAACGACGATGCGGATCGTCGCGGCGATCGCAAGACCACCCAGCACCGCCCAACCGTCAAGGAAAAGGCGCCTGCTCCGCGTGTTGCACCGCGCACCATCGATGAAGAAAGCGACGGTTTCCGTCGTGGTGGCCGTGGCAAGGCGAAATTGAAGAAGCGTAACCAGCACGGCTTCCAGAGCCCGACCGGTCCCGTAGTGCGTGATGTTGCCATCGGCGAAACCATCACCGTCGGTGATCTGGCTCAGCAGATGTCGGTTAAAGCCGCCGAAGTCATCAAGTTCATGTTCAAGATGGGCACCCCGGTGACCATCAACCAGGTACTGGATCAGGAAACTGCCCAGTTGATCGCCGAAGAGCTGGGCCACAAGGTCAAGCTGGTCAGCGACAACGCCCTGGAAGACCAACTGGCCGAGTCCCTGAAGTTCGAGGGCGAGAGCTTCGCTCGTGCGCCGGTCGTTACCGTAATGGGTCACGTCGACCACGGTAAGACCTCGCTGCTCGACTACATCCGTCGCGCCAAGGTAGCTGCCGGCGAAGCCGGTGGTATCACGCAGCACATCGGTGCGTACCACGTGGAAACCGACCGCGGCATGGTTACGTTCCTCGACACCCCCGGCCACGCGGCGTTTACCGCGATGCGTGCCCGTGGTGCCCAGGCGACTGACATCGTGATTCTGGTGGTCGCCGCGGACGATGGCGTGATGCCTCAGACCGTTGAAGCCGTGCAGCATGCCAAGGCCGCCGGTGTTCCGCTGGTGGTAGCAGTGAACAAGATCGACAAGCCCGGCGCCGATCTCGATCGTATCCGCAGCGAGTTGTCCGTTCATGGCGTGACGTCCGAAGAGTGGGGTGGTGACACGCCGTTCGTATCGGTTTCCGCGAAAGTGGGTACCGGTGTTGACGATCTGCTGGAAGCGGTACTGCTGCAGGCCGAGGTTCTCGAGCTGAAAGCGACCCCATCCGCGCCTGGTCGTGGTGTGGTGGTCGAATCGCGCCTCGACAAAGGTCGTGGTCCGGTTGCTACCGTTCTGGTTCAGGACGGCACGCTGCGCCAAGGCGACATGATTCTGGTCGGCTCGAACTTCGGTCGTATCCGCGCCATGCTCGACGAGAATGGCAAGCCGATCAAAGAAGCTGGCCCGTCGATCCCGGTCGAGATTCTCGGCCTGGACGGCACCCCGGATGCGGGTGACGAGATGAGCGTGCTGACCGACGAGAAGAAGGCCCGCGAAGTCGCCTTGTTCCGTCAGGGCAAGTTCCGCGAAGTGAAACTGGCCCGTGCGCACGCCGGCAAGCTGGAAAACATCTTTGAGAACATGGGCCAGGAAGAGAAGAAGACGCTCAACATCGTCCTCAAATCCGACGTCCGTGGTTCGCTGGAAGCATTGCAGGGTTCGCTTGGCGGCCTGGGTAACGACGAAGTGCAAGTGCGTGTGGTCGGTGGCGGTGTCGGTGGTATCACCGAGTCTGACGCCAACCTGGCGCTGGCCTCCAACGCTGTACTGTTCGGCTTCAACGTGCGGGCCGATGCCGGTGCGCGCAAGATCGTCGAGCAGGAAGGTCTGGATATGCGTTATTACAACGTGATCTACGACATCATCGAAGACGTCAAGAAAGCCCTCACCGGCATGCTCGGCAGCGATGTTCGCGAGAACATCCTGGGTATCGCCGAAGTGCGTGACGTGTTCCGTTCGCCGAAGTTTGGCGCGGTCGCCGGTTGCATGGTGGTCGAAGGTGTCGTGCACCGTAACCGTCCGATTCGCGTCCTGCGCGAAGACGTGGTGATCTTCGAAGGCGAACTGGAATCCCTGCGCCGCTTCAAGGACGACATGTCCGAGGTGCGTGCCGGCATGGAATGCGGTATCGGCGTGAAGAGCTACAACGACGTCAAGGTCGGCGACAAGATCGAAGTGTTCGAGAAAGTCCAAGTGGCTCGCAGCCTGTAAGACGCGAGTCGCAACACGCAGCGCCCGGCCCCGCTTTTGCGCGGCCGGGCGTTTGCCGCTTTTAGGTCCGCTGCTTTTTGGGCAGCGTGACGAGTGAAGGTAGTAGAAATGGCCAAAGAATTTAGCCGGGCTCAGCGCATCGGCGACCAGATACAGCGCGAACTGGCGCAGTTGATCCGCCTGGAAATCAAGGATCCGCGTCTAGGCGGCCTGGTGACCATCACTGCGGTGGAAGTCAGCCGCGACTCCAGCCATGCCAAGGTGTTCGTCACCATCATGGGTGGCGAGCCGGAAGAAGGCGTTGATCCCGTTGTGCAGAGCATCAAGGTGCTCAACGATGCCAGCGGTTTCCTGCGCATGCAGTTGGGCAAGGCGATGAAGCTGCGCAGTGTGCCGAATCTGCGTTTCCACTACGACGAAAGCGTGATTCGCGGTGCCCAGCTGTCGGCACTGATCGAGCGTGCAGTCAGCGAAGACCGTCAGCACGGTGATGAACCCGAGGCCAAGGAGTAAGCGCGTGGCCCAGGTTAAACGTATTCGTCGTGCCGTCGATGGCATCATCCTGCTGGATAAGCCCAAGGGCTTCAGTTCCAACGCGGCGCTGCAGAAGGTGCGCTGGTTACTCAATGCCGAAAAGGCCGGGCATACTGGTAGTCTCGACCCCTTGGCCACTGGCGTTCTGCCGCTGTGCTTTGGTGAGGCGACCAAGTTCTCCCAGTACTTGCTGGACGCTGACAAAGGCTATGAGACCCTGATGCAGCTGGGTGTCACCACCACCACCGCGGATGCCGAAGGTGAAGTACTGGAGCGTCGCCCGGTGACCGTTGGTCGCGCTGATATCGAAGCGGTTCTGCCCGGTTTCCGGGGTGAAATAAGCCAGATACCGCCGATGTACTCGGCGCTCAAGCGTGACGGGCAACCGCTTTACAAGCTGGCCCGTGCTGGCGAAGTAGTGGAGCGCGAGCCGCGTTCTGTTACTATTGCGCGCCTGGAATTACTGGGCTGCGAGGCGGAGCAGGCGCGTCTGGCGGTCGATTGCAGCAAAGGCACCTATATTCGCACCCTGGTCGAAGACATCGGCCAGCTGCTGGGTTGCGGTGCACATGTTGCAGAGCTGCGCAGAACCAAAGCCGGCCCCTTCGATCTGAGCCGCACCGTAACGCTCGAAGAGCTGGAACGGGTGCATGGCGAAGGTGGCAACGAAGCGGTCGACCAGTTCCTGCAACCGGTCGATAGCGGTCTGCAACACTGGCCGCTGCTGCAGTTCTCCGAGCACAGTTCGTTCTACTGGCTGCAAGGGCAGCCGATACGCGCTCCAGAAGCGCCGAAGTTCGGCATGGTACGGGTGCAAGATAACAACGGCCGCTTTATCGGTATCGGTGAAGTGAGCGAAGACGGGCGCATTGCGCCACGTCGTTTGATTCGGTCTGCATGACCGTAGCGGGTGGCTGGGAACTTCGGTTTTCGGCATCCATACCGAGGGTGGCTGTTAATAGGCGCGGTCATACCTCACTTAAAAACACGGGAAGCGATTCCCGGCCTATTGGAACTGTTGCGCTGCGGCAGTTTCCTAACTGAGAGGATGCCCACATGGCACTCAGCGTTGAAGAAAAAGCCCAGATCGTTAGCGACTACAAGCAAGCTGAAGGCGACACCGGTAGCCCGGAAGTGCAAGTTGCACTGCTGTCCGCCAACATCAACAAGCTGCAAGGTCACTTCAAGGCCAACGGTAAAGATCACCACTCGCGTCGTGGTCTGATCCGCATGGTTAACCAGCGTCGTAAGCTGCTGGATTACTTGAAAGGTAAGGACGCCAGTCGTTACAGCGCCCTGATCGGTCGCCTGGGTCTGCGTCGCTAAGCAATGCTTACGCGTAGCTGACTGCCGAAGCTGGAAGTGGGGTTTGCCCTGCTTCCAGCTTTTGCGTTTCAGCCATACGCGTTTTGGACAGGTCCGGGTTCGATACCCGCCACTGCCCACCAATTTCTGCAGAAGCCGGCCTGAGCACCTGTGTGAGTGCCGGAGCAAGAAACGCTTTCCCCAAAGGCAATACAGAGAAGGAAGACACCGTGAACCCGGTAATCAAGAAGTTCCAGTTCGGTCAATCGACCGTTACCCTCGAGACAGGCCGTATCGCCCGTCAAGCCTCCGGCGCAGTGCTGGTCACCGTTGACGACGACGTCGCCGTACTGGTCGCCGTAACCGGCGCCAAGACCGCTGACCCAAGCAAAGGCTTTTTCCCGCTGTCCGTGCACTACCAGGAAAAAACCTACGCAGCCGGCAAGATCCCCGGCGGTTTCTTCAAGCGTGAGGCGCGTCCTTCCGAGAAAGAAACCCTGACCTCGCGCCTGATCGACCGTCCGATCCGTCCGCTGTTCCCAGAAGGTTTCCAGAATGAAGTGCAGGTCATCTGCACCGTGATCTCCACCAGCAAGAAGACCGATCCGGACATCGCTGCGATGATCGGTACCTCTGCTGCCCTGGCGATCTCCGGCATTCCGTTCAACGGCCCCATCGGCGCCGCGCGCGTGGCCTTCCACCCGGAAACCGGCTACCTGCTGAACCCGACTTATGAACAGCTCAAGGCGTCTAGCCTGGACATGGTCGTAGCCGGCACCAAAGACGCCGTGCTGATGGTTGAGTCGGAAGCCAAAGAGCTGACCGAAGACCAGATGCTGGGCGCCGTACTGTTCGCCCATGACGAATTCCAGGCCGTGATCCAGGCCGTTACCGAGCTGGCTGCCGAAGCCGCCAAGCCAACCTGGGACTGGCAGCCGAAAGCGGAAAACACGTCGCTGCTGTCCGCCATCCGTAGCGAGTTCGGCGAAGCGATTTCCCAGGCTTACACCATCACCATCAAGCAGGACCGCTATGCGCGTCTGGGCGAGCTGAAAGACCAGGTTGTCGCCAAGTTCTCCGGCGAGGAAGGTCAGCCTTCTGCTGGCGAAGTGAAAGAGGCGTTCGGCGAAATCGAATACCGCACCGTGCGCGAGAACATCGTCAACGGCAAGCCGCGTATCGACGGCCGCGACACCCGCACCGTGCGCGGTCTGAACATCGAAGTCGGCGTGCTGGACAAGACCCACGGTTCGGCGCTGTTCACCCGCGGCGAAACCCAGGCCCTAGTGGTTGCCACCCTCGGCACCGCACGCGATGCGCAGCTGCTCGACACCCTCGAAGGCGAGAAGAAAGACCCCTTCATGCTGCACTACAACTTCCCGCCGTACTCGGTCGGTGAGTGTGGTCGCATGGGCGCCACCGGTCGCCGCGAAATCGGTCACGGCCGTCTGGCCCGTCGTTCCGTTGCCGCCATGCTGCCGAGCGCCGACGAGTTCCCGTACACCATTCGTGTGGTATCGGAGATCACCGAGTCGAACGGTTCCAGCTCCATGGCTTCGGTTTGCGGGGCTTCCCTGGCACTGATGGACGCCGGTGTACCGATGAAGGCGCCGGTAGCCGGTATCGCCATGGGCCTGGTCAAGGAAGGCGAGAAGTTCGCCGTACTGACCGACATCCTCGGCGACGAAGACCACCTCGGCGACATGGACTTCAAGGTAGCCGGTACCGCTAAAGGCGTGACCGCGTTGCAGATGGACATCAAGATCCAGGGCATCACCGAAGAAATCATGGAAATCGCCCTGGGCCAGGCCCTGGAAGCGCGCCTGAACATCCTCGGCCAGATGAACCAAGTGATCGCTCAGTCGCGTACCGAACTGTCGGCCAACGCGCCGACCATGATCGCGATGAAGATCGACCAGGATAAGATTCGCGACGTGATCGGCAAAGGTGGCGCGACCATCCGTGCCATCTGCGAAGAAACCAAGGCCTCGATCGATATCGAAGACGACGGTTCGATCAAGATTTTCGGCGAAACCAAGGAAGCGGCCGAGGCTGCGCGTCAGCGTGTCCTGGGCATCACCGCGGAAGCCGAGATTGGCAAGATCTACGTCGGCAAGGTCGAGCGCATCGTCGACTTCGGCGCCTTCGTCAACATCCTGCCGGGCAAGGACGGTCTGGTGCACATCTCCATGCTGAGCGATCAGCGGGTCGAGAAGGTCACCGACGTTCTGAAGGAAGGTCAGGAAGTGAAGGTACTGGTACTGGACGTGGACAACCGCGGCCGTATCAAGCTGTCGATCAAGGACGTAGCCGCAGCTGAAGCCTCTGGCGCTTAATCGCCAACGCGCTTCACGCTTGAGAAGAGGGCCCCTTGCGGGCCCTCTTTTTTTGCCTGGACAATAGCGCGTCGCCCGCCAGGACCTGGCGGGCAACATTTTCTGTAATCCGTTCGAGCTGATCAGCTCGCCCCCGCACGCTCCTGGAAGGCCCTCGCTTATGGACAAGACTCTCTGCCGCTACCACCCGGCGCAGCCCGCGACTTGGCAATGCGTGCCCTGCGAGCGCAGCTTTGGCGACTGCTGCATCGCCCTGAATGCCGACGCCCCGGAAGAAACGCCGGGCTGTCCGTTATGCAATGCTTCACTGAATTTTCTCGGCGCGGCGAACAGCGCGCAGCCGTTCTGGGAACGTATCCCTAAATTCTTCGCTTATGGTCTGCAGACCGGGCCTCTGGCATTTGCTGCCCTGCTGGCGTTGGCCAGTATGTTCATGCCTCGCTCGATCCTGCTGTGGATCGGCCTGTTCAGCGTTGCGACCAAATACTTCTACAGCGTGATCGAAGCCAGCTGCCAGGCGGAAAAGCAGGCTCCCACGCTGTTGAGCGCCTTCAGCGGCGAGGGCTTCAGCCTGTTTTTCAAACAGCTTGCGGTTTTCCTGGTGGCGTTCTGCGCGCTTTGGCTGGCGATCGACTTTGACAGTGAGGCGCTGTACTGGGCGGTCAATATCGCCATCCTGCTGGTGTTACCGGCCAGCATCATCCGTCTGGCCCTGGATAAGGAGCTGAGTGCGGCGCTCAGCCCCGATCAGGTCGGCCAGGTCATCAGTGCCATGGGCTGGCGCTACCTGATTCTCTGCGCGTTCCTGTTCATCCTCTGGCAGTCGCCGAGCTGGGTCACCTACATGCTGTCGAGCGGCTTGCCGGGTGTGGTGCTGATTCCCATCGCAGCCTTTCTGTTCGCCTACTTTGGCGTGGTGATGTGCGCCATGATGGGGTACGCGGTCTTCCAGTATCAGGGCGATCTGGGTTATGTGATCGCCGACGAAGAGGGGCAGGCGGCTTATCCGGCAGCCGAGTTCCTGCGCCGCCGTGCGCTGGCGCATGCCGAGATCCGTGTCAAGGATGGGCAGAGCGGACAAGCCCTCGAGACGCTGGCGAGCGCGCTCGAGCGCGACCCCGACGACCTCAAGTTGAACGAGCGTTTTCATCAATTGCTGTATGGCCTGCATGACCGCGAACGTTGCCTGCGTCATCTGGCTCATTACCTGCCATTGGCGGCGCGGGCGAACCCGCCTCTGGCGGCCACCGCGCTGCTCAATGCTCGGCAGCTCAAGGCCGATTACCTGCCAGACGATGCATGGGTGTGCGAGCGCATCGCCGAAGCACTGTTGCGCCGCCATAAAACGCGCGAGGCGCTGAGTCTGTTGCGTAACCTGCACCAGCGCTTTCCGGCTTATCCGGACATACCTCGTGCTTATCTGCTGGCGGCGCGAGGTTTTGCCGAGGGTCTGGGGCAGGTTGAGCCCGCGCAAAAGCTGTTGGCCTACATTCAGGCGCGTTACCCGCAGTCGCCGTTGCTTGCGGAAGTGACAGCCCTGCAGGCCACACTGAAAAAACTTGCCAGTCAGATCTGAAAACTCGTGCAAATTGCCCTGGCCCTATATGGCCAACTTGCAGATTGCACGAATCCGCTTCGCTTTTAGTATTTTAAGTCGTTGAAAAATAAGAACTTATTAATTAAGTCAGGCTGGCACAGCGCTTGCGATAGTTATGGGGAGACTGCAGCTCGGAGGAATGGCTGCAGATTGTCTAAGGACGTACAGGAGTTGATACCTATGAAAAATCCAATGAATGCATTTGTCGTTGCCATGACTGCAACCGCTCTGAGCCTGTCCATTTCCAGCGCCGCCTTCGCCGAAGCCACTCAAGCGCCTCAGCCGCTGATGCTGGCTGCAGAAGACACCATGGACGCTGCAGAAAACACCATGGATAAAGCAGGCGAAGCCGTATCCGATACCTGGATCACCAGCAAAGTTAAATCGACCTTCCTCGCCGATGACAGCCTCAGTGGCATGGCCATCGAAGTTGAAACCAACAAAGGTGTCGTTGCCTTGTCCGGCGTAGTGTCGAGCGAAGCTGAGCGTGACCTGGCAGTAGCTAAAGCCAAGGAAATCGAGGGTGTGACCTCTGTCTCCGCCGACGGCCTGAAAACCGCCGACTGATCGACAGTCACCATAGGCAATGGAGTGCCTCACCGAATCAGCACCAGGCTTATCGGTGAATCGGGTTGAAGATTCAATCAGAGCCCCGCAGGTTATGCCTGCGGGGCTTTTGCGTTTTAGCGCTGCAGGTGCTGGCGATAGAGATTCAACTGAGCGGTCTGCTCGGCGTCGGGATAAGCCTTGCCGAGAAACTGGGCAAGTTCCGCCAGGCCGCCGAAGTCGCCCTGTTTGCCCAGTTGCTTGGCCAACTGCAGCGTCAGGGTGGGCAGCGTAGCGGGGCGCTGCTGAGTCTGGCTCAACCTGCGCCAGGCATTCAGGGCCAGAGGCGCTTGAGCAGCACGTAACAGGCGCTGGAGCAGATGCAGTTGTACCGCCGGATGGCGCAGTAGGGCATACAGCGGGTTGCCGCTGTCCTGTGCCAGGCGTTGCAGCAATGCAAGGGTCTCCGGTTGCTCTGGCAGCTTAAACAGCTGTTGCAGCACGGTGCGGAGAAGGCCTTTGTCCTGCCGGTTGAGCGCCAGGGGATAGAGTCGCTGCAACAACGCCAGGCGGCCCGGGTAGCGTGTGAGCATCTCCTGGCCCCGGCTGGCGGCCTGATCCAGGGTAAAGCTGCCGATCAGCTGATCCAGGCCCGCGAGTTCGCGTTTGAACACGGCGTCCGGGTCCTCCTTGTGCAGGTAGGACTCATCGACCTTGAGGGCGCCCCCGTGGCGCGGTAGCCAGACGCAGATGAAACCGGCCAACAGGCCGCCAAGGTGCGCGTAGTAGTTGACGTTGTCATCCGCCAGCAGCACGCCGTACAGCTCCTTGCCCAGCCACACCGGCAGAATCCACAGCGCCGGCGCACGGAAATAGCCGAACAGCGGGCCCAGCCAGTAAAAGAAATTGATCCGGCGCAGGCCGTAGACGCCAAGGTACATGCCCATCAACCCGGAGATAGCGCCAGAGGCGCCTACGCCGGTTATCCAGACCGGCTCCATGATCCACCACAGCAGGTGCGACGCAACGCCGCTGAGCAAATACAGGCCCAGGTAGACCCAGCGCCCGAGGGCAATCTCCAGGGCGAAACCGAAGATGAACAGGAACAGCATATTGCCGGCCAGGTGGCCGAAGTCGCCGTGCAGGAACATCGCGCCGAACAAACCTTCAAGGCTGAAACGGGCAGGGATGAAGCCAAAGCGCATGGAGCTGATCTGGTCGCGCGCCGCCTCGGCCTGCTGGCGAGCCTTTTGCCAGGCGGGGTCGGCCAGGTACAGCGGATTGTGGTGCAGGCTGTTCTCGAACTGCAGGTCGTAGAGCACCAGCTTGGCCAGTTCGGTGCGGCGCATGGCGCTCACGTAACGCTGCTCGTCGGCGTCCAGCGCGTGGCGCTCGGTGAAGGCGGGGATGAATAGCGCCCGCTCCCGATTGAGCAGACCCCCGTCCAGATAAAGCTCAACTGCATGCGCTTCGCGCGCCCCGTCGCCGCCTTGGTAGGCGAAATAGATCAGCACATTGAGGGCGATAAGCAGCAGCGTGATGACCGGCGGTTTTTTCCAGTCCAGCGGGTGTTCTGCGGGGATGATCAGCATCGGCAACCGTTCCTTGGCGACAGGCAGCTGGCGAGGCTAACAGCCGGCTCGCGGTTTGTCAGTTGCCGCGTTTGCTGTCGATCTTTAACAGGCGGTTACCTTCGAAACGCAGGAAGTGGTACATGCCGTTGCGCGGGCCGTAGGTCCATTCCTCGACCGCGACCTCGTTGCGGAAACCATAGGCATCCAGCACTTCCTTGTAGCCGAGAAAATCCCGGCTAATGGGCTCGCCGCATTTGCTGGCAACCTCGCTGGTGGAGTCGTCCTGGCTGATCAGCTCGCTGCCGCAGCGCAGTGTCGAGGACGCCTGGGCGGCAACTGGCAGTAAAAGCAGCAAGGCGGCTAAGAAGGCTTTCATGGGGGCTCCAAAAAGGGTGGGGCAGGCGAACCTGGCCGTCAGTTACGTTTGCGCTCGATCTGGCGCAGGCGATTGGCCTCGAAGGTCAGGATACTCAGCATGCCGTTATCGGGCCCATATACCCACTCTTCGATCCTGTATTCCCGACGCTCGTGCGCGCCCAGCGAATAGCCGACCTCATCGCGATACGCCGGATCGCCACACTTTTGCAGCACCTCGAAGGCGCGGTCGCCAATGCTTACCAGCTGACTGCCGCAGCGCAGGGTTTCGCCCTGGGCTGCGCTGGTGCCGGCCAGCGCGACTGCCAGCGCCACAAGAATTCTATGCATGGGCAACTCCTATTCACTGTCCAGGTGTAGTGGTGTTGCGACGCTGCCATCGGCTTCGGCCTGGCCCAGGCTGACGTCGAGCAGGTACAGCCGCTCGGCTGCCAGACCACCCGTGTCGACCAGATACGCCTTGATCGCCGATGCCCGCTCTCGGGCAAGCTGACGCTGCAGCAGCTTGCTTTGCGCCCAGGACTGCAGCACGGCCCCGCGCATTTTGGCGGTGCGCTGCTCATCGTCCAGGTCCTGCCATTCGGCGGGCGGCTGTTGTTTCAGACGCGCGCGGTAAATGCCTTCCAGCAGCGCGGCTTTTTCGTCCTCGGGTACCTGCAAGGCGCTGGCTTCGGACGGCACCTCGTCGCCACTGCGCTGCAGCATTCGGTAGTAGATGGTGCGGAATTCGCGCTCCAGGCGTTGTTCGGCAAGTGGCAGGCCATCGCTGCTTTGCGCGCTCGCACCTTCTATCTCGAGGCGCAGCGCCGGGCGCTCCTTGAGCGCCGATGCCAGGGTGTCCAGCGAAGACCTGGCCGTGTCGTCAAGCTCGCTCTCGCCCGCCGCGAAACGCACGGTGCTGAGGTCGGAATCTGAGCCCCCGGCTACCAGCCCGCCAATGAATTTGAACGGTGCCTGGGCCGCGCGCAACACCAGGTTGCGCAGCGTCTGCCAGACAATCGGCATCACGCTGAACTGCGGGTTGTTGAGGTCGCCCTGCACCGGTAGGTTGATCGCGATCTTGCCGTCGGTGTCCTTGAGCAGTGCCACCGCTAGGCGAATGGGCAAGTCGACGGCGCTGGGGCTGTCGACCTTTTCCCCAAGTTGCAGTTGCTCGACCACGACGCTGTTCTCGGCCGTGAGCTTCCCCCGGCTGATACGGTAATGCAGGTCGAGGTTGAGCCGGCCCTTGCGGATGCGATAACCGGCGAACTTGCCGGAATAGGGAGTCAACGTGGTCAGTTCCACCTGTTTGAACTGGGCGGTGATATCCAGGCTTTGCAGCGGATCGAAGGGGTTCAAGCTGCCATTGACGCTGACCGGCGCATAACGATCGATTTTGCCGTCGACGGCGATGCTGGCGGGCTTGTCGCTGCGGCTGTCGAGGGTGCCAATGCGGCCGTTGAGTTGCTGGATCGCCGTCGCGAAATTGGGTGTCAAGCTGAAGTCGGCGAAGTTCGCCGAACCCTCCTTGAAGGTCACTTCACCGATACGGATGGCCAGGGGGTTGCTGGCGGAAGTCGCTTCAGCTGTCGTCGAGTTTGCGGCATCGGTTGGCGCTTCTTTAGCCGCTGCAGGCGCTGAAATTACCAGATCGCTGGCGTTGGTGGTCAGGTCTTCGTTGATGATGAAGCGCGCATAGGGCTGATTCAGCTGCACGCTGTCGATGCTGAGGCTGTCGCCGTTCTGGTAGTTCAGACCCAGCAGGTCGAGCTGCTGCCAGCGCACAAAGTCGCGTTGCTTGATGGTGTCGAGGGTGTGCAGCTGATTGATCTGTGCCTGACCGGCAATAGTGAAGGCCAAGGGTTCGGTGCTGGTCAGCGCGACGTTCAGGTCGCTGCCGAGCAGACCGCTGCGCAGCTCCAGGCGTACGTAGGGGCTGAGGTAGGCCTGGGCGACACGCAGGTCGAGATTGCGGCTGACCACCTTCAGACGCGCGCTGGTCGGGGTGAGCTGCACGTCGCCATCGATCGCGAGTTCGCCCTGCTTGCCGACCCCGGTGTCGAGTTGCAGGCTGAAAGGCGAGGTGCCAAGGCTGTCGAAGTTCTGCAGGTCGAGGTCCAGCGGGCCCACGTCGATGGCGACGTCCTGTTCTGGCTGCCGGTCGCTCACGTGCACCTTATAGTCACGCAACTGCACATCACGCAGCAGCACCTGCCAGGGTTTGCCGGCGTCGCCTGCTTCTGCGTCGGGAGACGGCGCTGGCGTTTGTCCGGCTGGCTCCGTTGGCGCTGCGACAGGAGCTTCACTCGGAGGCGCGGGCTGTGCGGCGTCACTAAACAGCGTCTGCCAGTTCAACTGCCCGTCGCTTTCGCGCTCGACCCAGGTTTCCAGTTGCTGACTGCGCAGCTTGCCTACCTGCACCTGCTGGTTGGCGAGGTCCACTCGGGTTTCGCTGACGTCCAGCTTGGCCAGTTTGACCAGCGGTCTGCCATCCACGCTCTCGATGTTCAGAGGGGCAACCTGAAGCTGGAGGTTGTTCAGCAGCAATTGCGTGCGGTCGGCCAGGCTCAGCTCGTAATCGGTGGCGGCGCTGACTACGCCCTCTTTCAGTACCAGGGGCAGCGCATCGCGGACATAGGGCCAGAACGTCGTCATCGGTCCGTTGCTGATTTTCAGCGAGCCTTTCGAACTGATGGGTACCAGGCTGAGGGTGCCGGTCCAGTCGATCCGCCCACCCTGGGGGCCGGTGGCAACCAGCTGCATTTGCGCGTTGTCATCGGGCAGGGTGCTGAGGTTGTGCAGCTCGAAGCTCAGGTCGTCGTAAAGAAACTCGATGGGTTCGCTTGGCCGCAGGTCCTGGAAATGCAGGTTGCCGCCAGTCAGTTCGATGCGCTCGATACGCAGCGGGAATGGATCGCTGGGCGCTTGTTGGGCAGGCTGCTCGCCAGCTCCGGGCAGCTTGAACAGCTGATTCAGGTTGAGCGTGCCGTCGGCTTCGAACAGCAGCTCAGTGTGCGGTTTGTCGAGCTCCACCGCTGCGAGGTGCAGCACGCCACTCCACAGGCTGTCGAGCTGGACGTTGGCATACAGCCGCTCGAAGGCGATCTGCTCCTGGCCCGTTTCGCCGATGCGCAGGCCCCAGAGGCTTGCTTCCAGGCTGAAGGGGTTGAGTTGCACACGCTGCAATTGCGCGGGCTGGTTGCTGTAGATCGCTAACTGCTGATTGGCGATGCGCAGAGCGATGCCCGGCACCACCAGAAACCCCATGAGGCTGTAGAGGCCGAGCGCAATTACTACTGCAGCCGCGGCGCGTTTTATTCCCTTTTGCATAGAACGTCATCTGTCCCGATGAGAAATGCGTTTGAGTATGGCACGCGGCCGCAGTTCAAGAGGCGGGAGTTAAAGCGTGCCTGCGCGCTGGAATTTTCGCGAGCCGGTGTTGCGTTAGAACTGCAGGATCAGCGTTTTCAGCGGCGGTTGTGCGTCCAGCGAAGGGAAGTCCGCTGCCGGCGCCAGTGTCTGCCAATCGCGTACCGGTCGACCGAGCTTTTCCGCGCAGCGCAGCACCTGGTCACGCCAGTCGGCGAACGCGACCTTTGCCAGGTTGTTGCAGCAGATCAGTACGCCATCGCTGGCGGTAGCGAGGATCGCCGGCTTGAGCAGGCTCTGGTAATCACGCAACAGATCCACGGTGCCGAACGCACTCTTGGCCCAGGCCGGCGGGTCGAGAAACACCAGGTCGAACTGGCGCGGCGACAAGCGCGGGTAGTGCGGCAGTTTCTGCCCGCGACGCGCATTGATCGGCAGCCCGGCCAACTGGCGAATTGCCGGGAAGTAATCCGACTGAATGAACTGCATCGGCGCCAGCTGCGGGTTCAGATCGCCGTTTTCCCGGCCCACCGCCAGGTTGCCTTCGGCAAAATCCAGATTGACCACCTCGCGTGCGCCGCCTGCTGCCGCGCTGAGACCGACGCCACAGGTGTAGGCGAACAGGTTGAGTACCGACTTGCCGGTGCTGTGCTGCTTGACCCAGCCGCGGGCGTTGCGCAGATCGAGAAACAGCAGCGGATCCTGCCCGGGATGGCGGCCGCGCACTCGGTAATTAAGGCCCCATTCGTGGCCCACCTGGTCGCGCAACGCGTCGGCTTCGGCCTGGTAGATCGGGTCGCTGCGGTCGATTCGCGAATTGCCTTGGGAGCGGTCGTTGTAGACCAGTGAAAGCGGTGTGCCGAGGCTGACCTGGCACTGTTCGGCCAGGCGCAGCAGCTCGTCGCGATTCAGCGGCTGATGAAAACTCTGCACCAGCAGCTGCGGGCCATAGCGGTCGATGGTCAGGCCGCCAGCGCCTTCCTGACTGCCGTGGAACAGCCGGTAGCAGTCGGTGCCCTGCTGGTGCAGGTCGGCCAGCAACGGCTGACGAGCATCAAGGGCGGCGCGCAGCGCCTGGTCGAGAGAGGACATGCGCGGCGTCTCGATAAAAGGGCGCGCAGTTTACCAAGAAAAACGCCGGCTCTTGGCCGGCGTTTTGTCGTGGCGGGTGAGGGGAGGTCCGCGCAGCTGTTGTAGGGTGGATGACACTTTGTTCATCCACCAATGGTCCCTCCGCGGTGTGCCGGTTAAAGACCGACCCACCCCACGGTCAGGCGCGTTCGATCGCGAGGGCCACACCCTGTCCGCCGCCGATGCATAGCGTCGCCAGGCCTTTCTTGGCGTCGCGCTTGATCATCTCGTGCAGCAGGGTCACCAGCACGCGGCAGCCAGAGCCGCCAATCGGGTGACCCAGGGCGATGGCGCCACCGTTGACGTTGACCTTGCTGGCGTCCCAGCCCAGCTCTTTGCCGACTGAAAGAGCCTGGGCGGCAAAGGCCTCGTTGGCCTCGATGAGGTCGAGGTCGGCGAGCGTCCATCGGGCTTTTTCCAGGCAGCGGTTGGTTGCCGAGACCGGGCCGATACCCATGATCGCCGGGTCGACGCCGGCATTGGCATAGCCGGCGATCTTCGCCAGCACTGGCAGGCCGAGGGCCTTGGCCTTGTCGGCGCTCATCAGCAGCACGGCCGCAGCGCCGTCGTTGAGGCTGGAGGCATTGCCGGCGGTAACGCTGCCGTCCTTCTTGAAGGCCGGCTTGAGCTTGGCGAGGGATTCGGCCGTCGTGCCGGCGCGTGGCTGCTCATCGGTGGCAAAGGCAATTGGGTCGCCCTTGCGCTGGGGAATCAGGATCGGGGTGATTTCATCGACGAAGCGACCGCTCTCGATGGCCGCTACGGCCTTTTGCTGGGACGCCGCGGCAAACGCATCTTGGTCTTCACGGCTGATGCCGTATTTTTCCACCAGGTTCTCGGCGGTGATGCCCATATGGTAGTCGTTGAAGGCATCCCACAGGCCGTCGGTGATCATGCTGTCGACAAGCTTTGCGTGGCCCATGCGCAACCCGGCACGCGCCGCCGGCATCACGTAAGGCGCCAGGCTCATGTTCTCCATGCCGCCGGCGATGATCACCTCGGCATCGCCGCAGCGGATCGCCTGAGCACCCAGGTGCAATGCTTTGAGGCCCGAACCGCAGACCTTGTTCAGGGTCAGCGCGGGCACCGCATGGGGCAGACCGGCGAGGATCGCCGCCTGGCGCGCCGGGTTCTGGCCGCTGCCGGCGGTGAGCACCTGGCCAAGGATCACTTCATCGACTTCGGCGCCGTTCAGGCCGGTTTGCTCAAGCAGCCGGCGGATCACGGCGGCGCCCAGCTCCGGCGCCGGAATGCTGGCCAGCGCGCCCTGGAAGCTGCCGATGGCGGTGCGGGTGGCGGCGACGATGACGACTTCTTGCATGGGTTCGATCCTCACGAGCGAGCGCGGCGGGCCGCGAAAGGCCGCTATGTTGGCATACCGGCTCCGCTGACGGCCAGCGTGCGAACCGGCCGGTCAGCCGGCTCGCGTTGGTTCGTGGGGTAGGTTTTAGCGGTTCAGGCGTTGGTCGATCAGGTTGTCGACGACACTCGGATCGGCCAGGGTCGAGGTATCGCCTAGGCTGTCCAGTTCATTGCAGGCGATCTTGCGCAGGATGCGCCGCATGATCTTGCCCGAGCGGGTTTTCGGTAGGCCCGGCGCCCATTGCATCAGCTCGGGTTTGGCGAAACTGCCGATTTCCTTGCCGACCAGGGCGAGCAGTTCCTTCTTCAGTTCATCGCTCACCTCGACGCCGTTCATGAGCGTGACGTAGGCATAGATGCCCTGGCCTTTGACGTCGTGGGGATAACCGACCACGGCCGCTTCCGCCACCGCATCGTGCAGCACCAGCGCGCTTTCCACCTCGGCGGTGCCGATGCGGTGGCCGGATACGTTGATCACATCGTCGACCCGACCGGTGATCCAGTAGTCACCGTCTTCGTCGCGGCGCGCACCGTCGCCGGTGAAGTAGTAGCCGGGGTAGGGTTTGAAATAGGTGTCGACCATGCGCTGATGGTCGCCATAGACGCTGCGGATCTGGCTTGGCCAACTGCCCTTGATGGCAAGCACGCCCGCGCCTGCCCCGTCGATTTCCTTGCCCTGTTCATCCAACAGCACGGGTGCCACGCCAAAGAACGGGATGGTCGCCGAACCGGGCTTGAGGTCGGTGACGCCAGGCAGCGGGCTGATCATGATTGCGCCCGTTTCGGTCTGCCACCAGGTGTCGACAATCGGACAGCGGCGCGCGCCGACCACGTTGAAATACCATTCCCAGGCTTCGGGGTTGATCGGTTCACCGACGCTGCCCAGCAGGCGCAGGCTGTTGCGGCTGGTGCTCTGGAGCGGCGCCTCGCCCTCGCGCATCAAGGCGCGCAGGGCGGTTGGCGCGGTATAGAAGATATTCACCTGGTGCTTGTCGATCACCTGCCAGAAGCGCGAGGCGTCCGGGTAGTTCGGGACGCCCTCGAACACCAGGGTGGTCGCGCCATTGGCCAACGGGCCGTAGACGATATAGCTGTGCCCAGTGACCCAGCCGACGTCGGCCGTGCACCAGTAGATATCGCCCTCGTGGTAGTCGAGCACGTACTTGTGGGTCATGGCCGCCATCAGCAGGTAACCGCCGGTGCTGTGCAGCACGCCTTTGGGTTTGCCGGTCGAACCCGAGGTGTAGAGGATGAACAGTGGATCCTCGGCATCCATCGGTTCGGCCGGGCAATCGCTGGAGGCCTGCTTCAAGGCGTGGTGATACCAGATGTCGCGGCCTTCAACCCAGTCGACCTCGCCTTGAGTGCGCTCGACCACTATCACGCTGGAAACCGCCGGGCAGCTGAGCAGCGCCTTGTCGACGTTCTGCTTCAGCGGCACATACTTGCCGCCGCGCACGCCCTCGTCGGCGGTGATCACGGTGCGGCAGTCGGCATCCAGGATGCGGTCGCGCAGCGCATCCGGCGAGAAGCCGCCGAACACCACCGAATGCACGGCGCCGATGCGCGCGCAGGCGAGCATCGCGTAGCTGGCTTCGGGGATCATAGGCATGTAGATGCACACCCGGTCGCCCTTTTTCACGCCGCGGCTCTTCAGCACGTTGGCCAGGCGGCACACATGGCTGTGCAGCTTGTTGTAGGTGATGTTGGCCGACTCGGCGGGGTTGTCGCCTTCCCAGATGATCGCGATCTGCTCGCCGCGCTCGGCCAGGTGACGGTCAATGCAGTTGTGGCTGACGTTCAGCTGGCCACCGGCAAACCAGCTCGCCTGCCCGGACTGCAGGTCGCCGCTGTACACCGCATCCCAGGGCTTGAGCCAGTCGAGAAACTGCTTGGCCTGTTCTGCCCAGAACGACTCTGGCTGGGCAATGGATTGTTGGTAGAGACGCTGGTAATCGGCCTGCTTCAGGTGGGCGTGCTGGCGAACGGCATCGGTAACCGGGTGACGAGTGATTTCGAACATGGCGGGGCCTTTTTGTTGTTCCGCAGTGCCGTCAAAGATAGCACCCAGGCGCCCGTCTGCTTCAACTCAAGGGAAACGCCCCTGGCAACGGCCTGGATTGCCCAGGCCGCATGACCATGTTCAACCGCGATGACGGCCGCGGAAGTAATCGATCAAGCCCTGGGTCGAGCCGTCTTCGGCCGACTTCTCTTCGGTGCCCGTCAGGCGCTGGTAGACGCCTTTGCCGAGGTCCTTGCCGAGTTCGACGCCCCACTGATCGAATGCGTTGATGCCCCAGATCGCGCTCTGGGCGAACACCTTGTGTTCATACAGTGCGACCAGCGCGCCGAGACGCCGGGGGCTGATGCGTTCGAGTACCAGGGTATTGCTCGGGCGGTTGCCGGGAATCACCTTGTGCGGCGCCAGACGCTCTATCTCGTCCTCTGCAAGGCCCTTGGCGCGCAGCTCCGCCTTGGCTTCTGCCAGGGTTTTGCCGAGCATCAGCGCCTGGCTTTGCGACAGGCAGTTGGCGTACAGCCATTGGTGATGGTCGGCGACCGGGTTGTAGCTGACCACCGGCACGATGAAATCGGCCGGTATCAACTGGGTGCCCTGGTGCAGCAACTGATGGTAGGCATGCTGGCCGTTGCAACCGACGCCGCCCCAGATCACCGGGCCGGTAGCGGCGTTCACCGGGCTGCCGTCCTGCAGCACGCTTTTGCCGTTGGACTCCATGTCCAGCTGCTGCAGGTGCTTCGTGATGTTACGCAGGTAGTGGTCGTACGGCAGAATCGCCTGACTCTGCGCACCCCAGAAATTGCCGTACCAGATGCCCAGCAACGCCAGCAGAACCGGCATGTTTTCTTCGAAGGGCGCGTTGAGGAAGTGCTGGTCCATGCTGTAGGCGCCGGAGAGCAGCTCCTTGAAGTTGGACATGCCGATGGCCAGGGCAATCGGCAAGCCAATCGCCGACCACAGCGAGTAGCGCCCGCCGACCCAGTCCCACATCGGGAAGATGTTTTCTTCATGGATACCGAACGCGACTGCCGCCTCGCGGTTGCTCGATACCGCAATGAAATGCCGATACAGCTGCGCTTCGGTGCCACCTTGAGCGAGGTACCAGATGCGCGCCGCCTGGGCGTTCTTGAGGGTTTCCAGGGTGCTGAAGGATTTAGAAGAGACGATGAACAAGGTGGTTTCGGCGCGCAGCTTGGCCGACAGCTCGTGGAATTCGCTGCCGTCGATGTTGGCCAGGTAATGGCAGCGCACACCGCGCTGGGCGAACGGCAGCAGCGCTTCGGAGACCAGCTGCGGGCCGAGGAAGGAGCCGCCGATGCCGATATTGACGACGTCGGTGATCGGCTTTTCGGTGTAGCCGCGCCATAGCCCGTCATGGATGCGGCCAACCAGTTCGGTCATCTGGTTGAGCACGCGGTGGACTTCCGGCATCACGTTGACGCCACTCACCAGCAGTCGATCGCCCAGGGGGCGTCGCAGCGCCGTGTGCAGGGCTGGACGACTTTCCGATGCGTTGACCAGCTCGCCGTCGAACAGCGCGCGAATCGCCTGCTCCAGGCCAGCTTCCTTCGCTAGGCTGACCAGCAGGTCGCAGGTTTCCTGGGTAATCAGGTTCTTCGAGTAGTCGAGAAACAGACCGCAGCCGCTCAGCGACAGCTTGTCGAAGCGCTCGGCGTCGGCATTGAACGCCTCGCGCATGCTGAAGTTCTGCATGCTGGCACGGTGGGCCTGAAGCGCTTGCCAGGTGGGCAGCGCGGTTACGTCGAGCGGGTGCTGGTAGTACGCCATCTAGAGTTGCTTCCTTGTGCGTTATGCATTCTTGGGGCAATGGCTTGGGCAACGAAACGCCTGGAAAAGTCAGCTTTTTTACGCGGCCCCCGGGCGCTGGTGCAGCGCCAGTAACCGGGGATTTCACCGCGTCTGTACCGCACTCGGTAAGCATCAGCGGGCCGGATTATTCAGCTGAACGGCAGGGCGCCATTGCCGGCAAGCACTCGAGTGTAGCGGCGTTGGCTCAGGCAAGCTGTAGCGGAATGGCGTTGCTGGTGTGGCTCAGCTCGTTGCCCGGCGCCATGTAGAGCATGCGCGGTTTGAAACTGGCCAGCTCGGCTTCGCTGTAGTGAGCGTAGGCGCAGATGATCACGCGGTCGCCGACCTTGGCCTTGTGCGCCGCTGCGCCGTTCACCGAAATCATCCGCGAGCCGGCTTCGCCGCGAATGGCGTACGTGGTGAAACGCTCGCCGTTGTCCACGTTATAGATCTGGATCTGCTCGTATTCACGGATACCGGCCAGGTCCAGCCAGTCGCCGTCGATGGCGCAGGAGCCTTCGTAATCGAGCACCGCATGGGTAACTTCGGCGCGGTGCAGTTTGGCCTTGAGCATGATGGCGTGCATGGCAGTTTCCTTAGCGGGTCCACAAACGGCGGCAGAGTGTGCCCGAAGCAAAAATGCCGGGCAACCGCCTTGAAAAAGCGAATTAGGTCACGCTGTCCAGGTCGATGGCCAGGTTGTCGATCAGTCGGGTGCTGCCGATAAAGGCCGCAACCAGAATCACCAGATGGCGATCGTCTGCAGTGGCCGGACGCAGGCTGTTGGCCTCGCGCACTTCCAGGTAATCCGGACGAAAACCTGCGGACAGCTGTTGCTGTTGCGCGGCGGCGATCAGCTTGGCGAAATCGCGCTCGCCATTCCTGATCGCTGTCGCCATCTCGCTCAGGCCGCGGTACAGCGTGGGCGCTGCAGCGCGCTGTTCGGCGCTCAGGTAGCCGTTGCGCGAGGACAGCGCCAGGCCGTCTTCAGCGCGCACGGTGGCTTCGCCGATGATCTGGATTGGCATATTGAGGTCACGCACCAAGGTGCGGATCACTGCCAGCTGCTGATAATCCTTCTGCCCGAAGATGGCCAGGTCCGGCTGCACCAGATTGAACAACTTGGTGACGACTGTGGCGACGCCTTCGAAATGCCCCGGCCGGCTGGCGCCGCACAAGCCTTCCGATACACCGGAAACGCACACGCGGGTTTGCCCGGCCATGCCGGCAGGGTACATCTCGTCCACATCGGGAATGAACAGCAGGTCGCAACCGGCTTCGAGCAGTTTTTCCTGATCGGCAGCCAGGGTGCGTGGGTACTTGTCTAAGTCCTCGCTGGGGCCGAACTGCAGGGGGTTGACGAAGATGCTGGCGACCACGAAGTCGACGCGCTGAGCGGCTTTTTCGACCAGCGCCGCGTGGCCGGCGTGGAGGTTGCCCATGGTCGGAACCAGGCCGATCTGTTTGCCTTCGGCGCGGGCCTGGGCAATGGCGGCACGCAGTTCACGGCCGGTTTTAACCGTATTCATGCAGAAAACCCGTGTTCGGCTGCTGGGAAGCTCTGATCTTTGACCGCTTTGACATAGGCGCTGAGCGCGTTCTGGATGCTGCTCTGGCCAGCCATGAAGTTCTTCACGAACTTGGGCATGCGCCCGCTCAGCGACAAGCCGAGCATGTCGTGGAGCACCAGCACCTGGCCATCGGTGGCGCTGCCGGCACCGATGCCGATCACTGGAATCTTGACTGCCTGGCTGATTTCCGCAGCCAGCTCGCTTGGCACGCATTCCAGCAGGAGCATGGCGGCACCGGCCTGTTCCAGGGCGATGGCATCGGCGCGCATCTGCCGCGCCTGGGCTTCCTGGCGCCCCTGCACCTTGTAACCCCCGAGCAGGTTGACGGCCTGCGGCGTCAGCCCGAGGTGTGCGCATACCGGTACGCCGCGCTCCGCCAGCAGGCGGATCGGCTCGGCAAGCCAGGCAGCACCTTCCAGCTTGACCATGTGCGCGCCGGCTTGCATCAAGGCCGCGCTATTGAGCAAGGCCTGCTCGTTGGTGGCGTAAGCCATGAACGGCAGGTCGGCGAGAATCAGCGCGCCCTGGTTGCCGCGTTTGACGCAGGCGGTGTGATACGCCATCTCGGCCGTGCTCACTGGCAAGGTGCTGTCGTGACCTTGCAGGACCATGCCAAGGGAATCGCCGACCAGCAGTACGTCGACACCTGCCTGACAGGCAGCCTGAGCGAAAGTGGCGTCATAGCAGGTCAGCATGGCGATCTTCTCGCCGCTCTGCTTGAGGCTTTGCAGGGTGGTCAGGGTTATATCAGGCATGGGAAATGTCCTCACTCAGGCATTCGGTCAGCGTTGTTGCTGCTTCAAGTTGGCCTGCATTGGCCTCGGTTCGCACCGGTGGCCGGGCGACGGGACGCCTATAGTCCTGATGGGGGGGCTTGAAGTCAATTGCGGCTGTTACCGACCTGTTACTGGCGTTACCTCGCCTGCGCCAGTGGGCACCCACCGCGGTTCGCGTAGCCGGTGCGCGGCTGGGTAACGAAGTCAGTCAAGGTCAGGCAGGCGTTCCAAGCCCACGAACGGGCAGGCAGCGATCATCTCGCTTAGAACGCGTCCATCCGGCAGGTGCAGCGCAGGCGCCAGTTCGGCCAGTGGGTAGAGCACGAACGGGCGCGCATGCATGTGGTAATGCGGCACCTGCAGGCGGGCCTCGTTCAATACCCGCTCGCCGAAGAGCAGGATGTCGATGTCCAGCGTGCGTGGGCCCCAGCGTTCGGCTTTACGGACGCGGCCGTGGTCTCGCTCGATCGCCTGCAAGGCGTCGAGCAGCGCCAGCGGCGCAAGGACGGTGTCCAGCGCCGCGACGGCATTGACGTAGCGCGGCTGGTCGGCCGGGCCCAGTGGGTCGCTGCTATAGAAGGAGGAAACCGTCCGCACCTGCGAATCCGGCAGTGCAGCCAGCGCGGCGAGGGCGTCGCGCAATTGGCTGAGCGGATCGGCAAGGTTACTGCCGAGCCCCAGATAAACCCGTTCCATCACTCGCCGGTCGGGTTGCCGGCGGTTTCTGCGCCAGGCGCGCGTTTGCGTTTGCTGCCGCCGCGGCGGCGTTTGCGCGGTGCTTCGGCACTGCTGTCCTGGCTGAGGTCGCGAATCATAGCGCGGCGCTCGCTGTCCGTAGCGTCTTGGTAAACCGTCCACCAGTCGCCCAGGCCACCGGTCTGTTCGCCCGCGCTTTCGCGTAGCAGGAGAAAGTCATAACCGGCACGGAAGCGCGGGTTTTCCAGCAGCAGGTCGGCGCGTTTGCCGCTGCGGCGAGGCAGGCGCTCCTGCATGTCCCAGATCTCGCGGATCGGCATGGTGAAACGCTTGGGAATGGCGATGCGCTGACATTGCTCGCTGATCAGTTCATGGGCAGCTTCCTGCATGGCCGGAATCGGCGGCATGCCGCGATCCTGCAAACGAATCACGCGAGCGGGGAGAGCGGGCCAGAGCATGGCGGCAAACAGGAACGCTGGCGTTACCGTCTTGCCCTGCTGAATGCGCAGATCGGTATTGGCCAGCGCGTTGCGGATCAGGGTGTCGGTGTAATCGGGGTTGTCGCGCAGCGCAGCGGCGCTGGCCGGGAACAGTTCGCCGAACAGGCCGTAATCCACCAGCAGTTCGTAGGTGAACTCCGCGTAGCCGGTGAGAAACAGCTTGAGCACTTCTTCGAACAGGCGTGCCGAGGGGATTTCCCGCAGCATGGGCGCCAGCTTGTAAATCGGCGCGGCGCTGTGTTTCTCGATATCGAAGTCCAGCTTGGCGGCAAAGCGCACCGCCCGCAGCATACGTACCGGGTCTTCCTGGTAGCGCTGGGTCGGGTCGCCGATCAGACGGACCAGATGGTTGCGGATATCGTGCACGCCGTTGGCGTAATCGAGGATGCGTTCGGTGCTTGGGTCGTAGTACAGCGCATTGATGGTGAAGTCGCGCCGTTGGGCGTCGTCTTCCAGGCTGCCGTACACGTTGTCGCGCAGAATTCGCCCGCTCTCGTTGCGTGACGACAGGTTGCTGTTCTCTTCCTCATCGCCTTCGGGATGATTGGCGCGGAAGGTAGCGACTTCGATGATCTCGCGGCCGAAATGCACATGCACCAGCTTGAAGCGGCGGCCGATGACCCGCGCATTGCGGAACTCGGCGCGCACCTGCTCAGGCGTGGCGCTGGTGGCAACGTCGAAATCCTTGGGGTCGATGTCGAGCAGCAGGTCGCGTACGCAACCGCCAACCAGGTAAGCCTGATAGCCCGCCTGGTGCAGGCGCTCCACTACGCTGGTGGCGTAGCGGCTGATATCCCCGCGGTGAAGCGAATGCTGATGATTGGTCAGCACTGCGGGGCTGCTATGCGATTGGTTGGCGCGACGCAGGGGGGAGCGGAAAGACTTGAACAGCTTTTTCAGCATGGGATGCACTGTTTGACGAAATGACCGGCCAGAATGGACGCTGACCACATGAGTGGCGCGGATTCTAGCATTGTGTCGGGAGATGGTGTAGGACGAGGCGGGAGCGAGCGAGAACGCTGCAGGCAGAAGCTACTGGGGGAGCCGAGGCTCCCCCGCAAGTAGGTGCTTACTTTGTTTTTATTATTATGGCGGGCTTCTTGTTTTTGTTTGCTTACCCGTTCCATTAAGTCAGAGACTTCAGGAAAACCTCCCAAGCTGGGAGTAAATAGCAAACAGATTATTTTGGATGCTGATATCGCCTTAGTCATTTGACCCAACCAGTACGGGCACTGCCTCGAAGCAGTTTTATTGTTCTCAGCCTGGTTGTGGGGCAGAACCCCAACGGCATTCCTTTCCAAAAGAATCAGTTAGCTGCGCCTCCGCGTTGTTGTTTTTATTTTGCTGGAGTCGGTACGTCTTATTTTTATTGTCTGGGTCGTGCTTGTTATTGTTGTTGTACCAGCAACAAAGCAGAACGCGTGCCAGCTTTTGAGATTCTTTATAAAACAAGGGGTTGCGGAGATTGGGCGGCGCGTGGGAGGCGGTGGGAGCCGGGTTCTCGTTACCGTAAAACCCGGTTTTTGTTACTAACTGTTGATGCGGTAACAGCCTGGCAGGTGTAACCGCCGCTAGCCAGCGGCTGCGCCCGACGCTTTACGACGCGGGATACCGAGGCGCTGACGGCGTTCCCATAGGCACTTGCGACTGATGCCGAGCTTGCGCGCCAGTTCTGTTTCCGTCATGTGGTCCTGGTGTTCGAGCACGAAGTGCTGGAAGTAGTCTTCCAGCGACAGGTCCTCGGTCGGCTCATTGCTGCTGTTGCCGCCCTGGCCTGGCAAACCGGAAAAGCCATCGTCGTCTTCAAGGTCGTCGAGTTCGATATCGATACCCAGCAGCTCGGCAGAGATACTCGCGCTCTCGCAAAGGATCACCGCGCGCTCGATGGCGTTCTCCAGTTCGCGCACATTGCCGGGCCATGGGTAATGACGAATGGCCTGCTCGGCGTCCTGGGCAAAATGCAGATCGTTGCGCCCCATACGTACCGAGTGCCGCTGCAGGAAGGCCTGGGCTATCTCGCTGACGTCGGCACCACGCTCGCGCAGCGCGGGCAGTTTCAGGGCAATGACGTGCAGGCGGTAATACAGGTCTTCACGGAACTGGCCGACCTTGGACAGGGTTTTCAGGTCGCGGTGGGTGGCGGCGATCAAACGCACGTCGACCTTCTGCGACTGCACCGAACCGACCCGGCGGATCTCGCCCTCCTGAAGTACCCGCAGCAGTCGGGCCTGGGCTTCCAGCGGCAACTCGCCAATCTCGTCGAGGAATAGCGTGCCGCCATCAGCGGCCTCGACCAGGCCAGCGCGCCCTGCGCTGGCACCGGTAAAGGCGCCCTTCTCATGGCCGAACAGTTCCGACTCGATCAGGGATTCGGGAATGGCCGCGCAGTTGACTGAAATCAGCGGCGCCTTGGCACGCTTGGACAAATTGTGCAGCGCGCGCGCGACCAGCTCCTTGCCGGTGCCCGATTCACCCTGGACGAGAACGTTGGAGTCGGTGGGCGCAACCTTGCGAATCTTGCTGTAGAGCTCCTGCATGGAGGCGCAGGAGCCGATGATGCCGATCTCGGCGTTGCTGTTATCGACGCCCTTGTCGCCGCGCGCCGCACCAGGGGTGCTTGCAGTCTGGCCGGCAGTGCTTTTCGCTTCCTGGCGGTCGCGCAGGATGCGGGCAACGGCTTGCAGCATTTCGTCGTGGTCGAAGGGCTTGGCGATGTAATCGACCGCGCCCATCTTCATCGAGTCGACCGCCGAGCGCAGGCTGGCGTAGCTGGTCATGATCAGCACCGGCGTGCCCTGGCCGAGCTTGATCAGCTCGGTGCCGGGCGCACCCGGCAAGCGCAGGTCGCTGACGATCAGGTCAAAGCTGGGGATGCTGAAACGCTCCTGCGCCTCTTGCACGGACCCGGCTTCGCTGACTTGGTATTGGTTGCGTTCCAACAGGCGACGCAGGGCAGAGCGGATAATGGTTTCGTCTTCGACGATCAAAATATGAGGCATCAACAGAATCTCTCGACGGTCGCAGAGCCTGAAATCAAATGATTCAGGGTCATCGGTAGCTGGTTTAGGTCGCTATGGACGTCGCCTCGACATGCCGCGGCAGTGTCACCCGGATTCGGGTGCCGCGTTGTTGCTCGGGATCGGCCGGGCTGTCGATTGTTATTTGTCCATAATGCTCTTCCACGATCGAATAGACCAGTGCGAGGCCGAGTCCGGTGCCTTCTCCTGGGTCCTTGGTGGTGAAGAACGGCTCGAACAAACGATCCATGATGGCTTGGGGAATACCGCTGCCTTCGTCTTCCACGATCAGGTCAACGGTATGCTCGGATGCCTCGCTCTTGACCCGGATAGCCGCACCTGGCGGCGAAGCGTCGCGGGCGTTGGCCAGCAGGTTGATCAGCACCTGGGCAAGCCGTTGCGCATCGCCGGTCACCCAGTGATCCGAGTCGCACAGGTTGAAGAACTGCACCTCGATGCTGCGCCGGTTGAGCGCCAGCAGGCCGATCGCATCCTGGGCGACTTCGGCCAGGCACACCGGTTCGTCGGCATGCTGGTGGGCGCCGGAATGGGCGAAGCTCATCAACGATTGGACGATGCGTGAAACGCGCTTGGTCTGCTCGATGATCTGGCCGCTGATCTCGGTCAGCTCGTCGTCGCCTTCGCGCTCTTCGCGCAGGTTCTGCGCCAGGCAGGCAATGCCGGTAATCGGGTTGCCGATCTCGTGCGCCACCCCGGCGGCCAGGCGACCGATGCTCGCCAGGCGTTCGGAGTGGATCAGCTTGTCTTCCAGGTACTGGGTTTCGGTCAGGTCCTCGACCAGCAAGACCAGGCCGCTGTTGCCTGGCGCCAGGGGCTCGTCGATGGCGGCCTTGTGCAGGCTCAGCCAGCGGGTCTGGCCATCCAGCGCGAGGTTCTGCTTGTGCAGATGCTCGTCCGGCAATTCGATGAAGTTCTGCAGAAGTTCGCGCCAGGGTTCGCTCAGCGCCGACATGCGCGAGCCGACCACGCGTTCTGCGGGAATCTCGGTGAGCTCCTCCATGGCCTTGTTCCACATCAGGATTTCCTGATCCTTGGCCAGCGAGCAGACGCCCATCGGCAGGTCTTGCAGGGTCTGCCGGTGGTAGCGGCGCAGCGCGTCGAGTTCGGCTGCCAAGCCGGTGAGGCGCGAGTGGTAATCCTCCAGGCGGTTCTCGATGAAGTGGATGTCTTCGGTGACGTAGCCCTCGGTGCCGGACTTATAAGGCAGGAAGGTTTCGACTATGTCCTGGGCAACGCTCGGGCCCATCAGGCCGGACAGGTTGGCCTCGATGCGGTCGCGCAATCGGCGCAGGGCGTAGGGCCGGCTTTCGTCGAAGGGCAGATGCAGGTCGCGTAGCGCCTGTTCCACCTCGCCCTGTGCGGCTTTGGCACCAAGCGGCTTGGCCAGCTGAGTGGCGAAATCCTGCGGGGTTACCGCAAGCAGTTCGCGGCGTTGCGGGCGGCGCACGTTGTCCACCGCGCAGGCTTCGGCCGCGCTGATTTCCTCGCTGCTGGCTTCGCTGAACAAGGACACCAGGGTGAACACCAGCACGTTGGCAGCCAGCGAGGCGATTGCCGCAAGGTGCCAGCTGCTGTCATCGAGCACGTAGACCAGGTTGAACATCGGCAGGTAGAAGCCCTGCAGATTGCCCAGCATCGGCAGCAGCATGCCGACCATCCAGACCGCTATACCGGTCAGCAGGCCGGCGATGAAGCCCCGCCGATTGGCGGCCGGCCAGTACAGCACCGAAAGCACGCCGGGCAGAAACTGCAGGGTGGCGACGAACGACACGATGCCCAGGTTGGCCAGGTCCTGCTCTGCGCCGAGCAGCAGGTAGAAGCCGTAGCTGGCCATGATGATGGCGAAAATCAGCGCGCGGCGGGTCCACTTCAGCCAGCGATAGATATTGCCTTCGGCGGGCGGCTGATACAGCGGCAGCACCACGTGGTTGAGCACCATGCCCGACAGCGCCAGGGTGGTGACGATGATCAGCCCGCTGGAGGCGGAAAGGCCGCCGACATAGGCGACCAACGCCAGGGTGCGGCTGTCCACGGCAAGGCCGAGGCCGAGGGTGAAGTATTCCGGGTTGGTGGCGACGCCCAGCTTCAAGCCAGCCCAGAGAATCAGCGGCACCGCCAGGCTCATCAGCAGCAGGAACAGCGGCAGCCCCCAGCTGGCGCTGACCATGGCCCGCGGGTTGATATTTTCGGTGAAGGTCATGTGGTACATGTGCGGCATCACGATGGCCGAGGCGAAGAACACCAGCAGCAGGGTGCGCCAAGGGCCTTCCTGCAACGGCGTGTGCAGACTGGCGAGCGCCGCTTGGTTCTGTACCAGCCAGAATTCCAGATCCTGCGGGCCATCGAACACGCCATAGAGCGCGTACAGGCCGATGGCGCCCAGAGCGACGAGCTTGACCACCGATTCGAAGGCGATGGCGAACACCAGCCCCTCGTGCTTCTCGCGGGTGGCGATGTGGCGGGCACCAAACAGGATGGTGAACAGGATGATCAGTCCGCAATAGGCCAGCGCCACCCGCTGCTGGACCAGCTCGCGGGTGAGGATGCCGATCGCATCGGCGACCGACTGGATCTGCAGCGCCAGCAGCGGAAGCACGCCGACCAGCATGAACACCGTGGTCAGCGCGCCGGCCCAGGTGCTGCGAAAGCGGAAGGCAAACAGATCCGCCAGGGAAGACAGCTGATAGGTACGGGTGATTCGTAGGATCGGATAAAGCAGCACCGGCGCCAGCAGGAAGGCGCCGGAAACCCCAAGGTAGCTGGCGAGGAAGCCGTAGCCGTACTGGTAGGCGAGGCCGACCGTGCCATAGAAAGCCCAGGCACTGGCGAAGACGCCGAGCGACAGGGTGTAGGTCAGCGGGTGATGGATGATCCGGCGCGGCACCAGGCCGTGCTCGCTGCCCCAGGCAACGCCAAATAACACCAGCAGGTAAGCGGCGCTGATGAGGATCAGCTGGCTAAGGCTAAAGCTCATCAGCATCACGTTGGCTCTGAAGAATGAAAGTGACCACGATCAGGATCAGCCACAGCAGATAGGGCCGGTACCAGGCGCCGTTCGGGTCGATCCACCAATCCATGATGGCGGGGGAAAACAGGTAGATCCCCACCACCAGGATCAGGACCAGTCGATAGATATACATGCCGCGTCCCGTCTCGTGAGTGCCGCGATGGTAACGGATGCGCACCGGCCTGCGTAAGCTGGCGGAATCACGCGACGACCGCGTGCGGGCTGATCGTCGCGCGCCGTCTTGTCAGCCTTTAAGCGCTTTCCAGACGCGGGTAGCGAGCATCACCAGCACCAGAGCGATGGCGCCGGCGATGATCCCCGCGAGGGCGTTGAGCAGGGTGGGGACGAAGGCGGCGAGCAGTCCGCTGCTGGTCGCGACCTGCGCGGTGACGTCTTCGATCCAATGGTGCGCTGCAGGGATGCCGTGGGTCAGGATGCCGCCACCGACCATGAACATCGCGGCGGTGCCGAGCAGCGACAAGGCTTTCATCAGGTAAGGCGCGGTCAGCAGGATGCCGCGGCCAAAGGCCCGGCGGGCACGGCTGAAGGCGCCGCTGCCGGGGCGCTCGCTAAGGTGCAGGCCGGCATCGTCCAGCTTGACGATGCCCGCCACCAGGCCATATACGCCCACAGTCATCAGGATTGCGATACCTGCGAGAACCGCCACCTGTTTGCCGAAACTGGCCGCGGCCACCGTGCCCAGGGTGATGGCAATGATCTCGGCGGACAGGATGAAGTCGGTGCGGATGGCGCCGCGGATTTTGTCGTTTTCGAACGCCAGCAGGTCCACCTGCGGGTCGGCCACCGCTTCCAGCAGTTCGTGCTGCTTGGCCTGATCGTCGGCCTTGTCGTGAAGAAACTTGTGGGCAAGTTTCTCGAAGCCCTCGTAGCACAGGAACGCACCGCCAAACATCAGCAGCGGCACCACCGCCCAGGGCGCGAACGCGCTGATAAGCAGCGCGGCGGGCACCAGAATCAGCTTGTTCTTCATCGAGCCCTTGGCCACCGCCCAGACCACAGGCAGTTCACGCTCGGCACGTACGCCGCTGACCTGCTGGGCGTTGAGGGCGAGGTCATCACCGAGCACGCCGGCAGTCTTCTTGGCGGCCACTTTGGTCATCAGTGCGACGTCGTCCAATACCGTCGCAATGTCGTCGAGCAGGGTTAACAGGCTGGCACCGGCCATGGGGAAGATTTCCTTGTTTTCAGCACGCTGTCGGGCGCGACTCAGGCGAGTCGCGCGGCTATCGGCAGGGTTATACGTGACTGCGCCTCGCTCAGCCAGAGGCAAGCCGGCTGGATGTGGGTCAGCCGCTGAACTGAAAACAATCGATAGCCAGGTTATGCACCCGCGGTGGGCTGGCTGGTCAATCGGTGCTGCTGCCACTGGCGCCACTGGCGTAAGCGGCAAGCAGGCTGCGTAACAGATCGTTGAATGGCATGGGCGTTCTCCTGAGCAATGAACGGCACAGTACCTGGGGATCGGCAGAGCGCCTCGTTGATTGTCTCGATGAGGGTAATAGTGACGCGCATGGCAGTTGTGCACAGATGCTGTGGAGGGAACTGTGGATAACGTGGGTGCAGGTGACGCAGCCCTTAGCAAGCCGGTCGCTTGCAACCGCTGGTGATTTTTTGAACAGTGCGATAATTCATATAAAAACAGCTACTTAGCAACAATTTTAGTTGTCCACGGCTGCTGTGGGCAGAGCTGTTGATAACTAGGGTATGGGGCGCTGCAAGCCAGTCACAGCGGGCGTTAGCGCCAGATGATCATTTTATGAGCAGCGGTCGTGGTGCTTTCCGGTTTAGCCAAAGTCAAGCAAAAAGCACGCTGTTTCAATAACTTGATGAACTTCTCCAGGTGCAGGCGGGAGAAATATCCCGGATTTCTGTGGAGCGATCTGTGGATAAGCTGCGAGCGCTTGAGGCAATGCCGCGCGCGCCTAGGCGCGACGGCGATTGTCGGTTTTTTGAACTGCCGTGGCTATTGCTCCAGCGCGCCGATACGGGTCGAGCGACCCAGCAGCTGCAGGGCGCGGTCCGGGTAATCGGTGATCAACCCCTGGGCACCCTGATCCAGCAGGCGACGCATCCGCGGCTGCTCGTTGATGGTCCATAGCTGGACGGCCAGGCCACGCTCTTGGGCGACCCGCATCAGCCGCGCGCTGGCAACCTGCAGGCCGCTGTGACGTTGTGGGATTTGCAGTGCCTGGTACGACGGCGACAGCAGGCCGCCGAGACCGAGCCAGTTGAGCGCGACTAGCAGGCGCACCGAGCCTGGGCCGGCCGAGGTCGCAACGCCTGGGCACTGTTCGCGGAATGTTTGCAGGCTGCGCTCATAGAAGCTGCCGACGATGACCCGCTCAAGCTGGTCGTGTTGTTCAAGTGCATCGCACAGGCGCGCTTCCATGCCGGCATCCGGCACCTTGATCTCAATGACCTTGGCCGCGCTGGGCAGGCGTTCGAGCACCTCGACAAAGCTCGGAATGGCAATGCCCTGACCTCGATACGGATAGCTCTGCCCGCCATCTGCGGTCCACTGATAGCCGGCATCGAGCGCCTGCAGCTGGTCCAGGCTGAAGGCCGCGACATTACCCTGGCCATTGGTGGTGCGCTCCAGCGTCTGGTCATGAATCACCACCAGCTCGCCGTCGCTGGACAGGTGCAAATCCATTTCCAGCATGTCCACGCCCAGCGCGTGGGCGCGCTCGAATGCGAACAGGCTGTTCTCCGGCCATAGGCCCTTGCCGCCGCGGTGGGCGATGACCAGCGGCTGGTCGCCCAGGGCCGCGAGCACCGCCGGCTGTTGCGCGGGCTGGCTGGTGGCGGCAATCGCAAGCAATACGCCAGCGATCAGCAGTGCGGGAATCAACAAGAAACGAGCGAGGCGCAACATGGTCAGCTTCCACGGACGAGGGAAAACGCCATGACTATGACAAAGCACGCGTTGCCGGGCGAGAGGCCAAATGCGCCAGGTCCCGGCTCTTTCGCGCCAGTGATGGCCCTCGTCCTTGTGCGCTGGCTTAGCCAGCCAGCAGGCAGGCGCCGGTGATTGCCGAGGCGAGACCAGCCAGGCGTACCAAGGGTGCAGCTGCAGCGGGGAGGGCGCGTACCAGGGCGAACCCGCAGGCGTGCAGCGCCGCGGTCGCGACCACGAAACCGGCTGCGTAGCCCCAGGGGCTGCTCAGAGCCGGCAGTTCCAGACCATGGGCGACGCCGTGGGTCAGGGCGAACAGCGCGGTCATGCCCAAAGCAATCGCGGTTGGCAGGCGAATCGCCACGGCCACCAGCAGGCCGAACGCCATAACCGAGGTGGCGATCGCGGTTTCCATCAGCGCAAGCTGCACGCCGTTAAGCCCGAACAGGCCGCCAAGCAGCATGCTGGCAACGAATGTCAGCGGCAGCGCCCAGCGCGTCGCGCCGGATTGCTGCGCGGCCCAGAGGCCAACGGCAAGCATCGCCAGCAGGTGATCGAGGCCGAGTACCGGATGCGCCAGCCCTGCCATCAGGCCGGATGGGTCGTGGCCCGAATGGGCAAAGGCAACGGCCGGGGTGAGAAACAGGGCGAGGGCGTACAGGGATTGGCGCAGGGTCATAAGAAAAACTCCGTGTCAGTGTGCGTTGGCAGCGTGTATTTGCCCGAGGCGGCCGATCAGGCTGCGGTGAGCATGCCGTGGCGTTCGATAAACGCGATGATGGCGTCAAGGCCGTGACCGATCTTCTGGTTGCTGAACACGAATGGCTTGTCGCCGCGCATTTTCAGGGTGTCGCGCTCCATCACCTCCAGCGAGGCACCGACCAGCGGGGCGAGGTCGATTTTATTGATCACCAGCAGGTCGGACTTGCAGATGCCCGGCCCGCCTTTGCGCGGCAGCTTGTCGCCAGCCGATACGTCGATCACATAGATGGTCAGGTCCGACAGTTCCGGGCTGAAGGTGGCCGAGAGGTTGTCGCCGCCGGATTCGACGATGATCAGGTCCAGCCCCGGAAAGCGCCGGTTGAGCTGGTCGACCGCTTCCAGATTGATCGAGGCGTCCTCGCGGATCGCCGTGTGCGGGCAGCCGCCGGTTTCCACACCGATGATCCGCTCCGGCGCCAGGGCTTCGTTGCGCACCAGAAACTGCGCGTCTTCCTGGGTGTAGATGTCGTTGGTCACCACCGCCAGGTTGTAGCGCTCGCGCAGGGCCAGGCACAGGGCCAGGGTCAGGGCGGTCTTGCCGGAGCCGACCGGGCCACCGATGCCAATGCGCAGGGGTTGGCTGTTCATCTTCGAGTCTTCCTTATCTTCAAGAACGGAATAGACGGCTGTACTGGCGCTCGTGCGCCATGCTCGCCAGGGCCAGGCCAAACGCGGCGCTGCCCCAGTGTTGCGGTTGCAGTTCACTGGCCTGGCGCTGCGCCTGATCGAGCAGCGGCAACAGTTGCGAGGTCAGGCGCTGGGCCGCCTGCTGGCCCAGCGGCAGGGTTTTCATCAGCACCGCCAGCTGGTTTTCCAGCCAGCCCCAGAGCCAGGCGGCGAGGGCATCCTCTGGCGCGATCTGCCAGGCACGCGCGGCCAGCGCCCAGCCGACGGCCAAGCCGGGTTCGTCCAGTTCGCCAAACAGCTGCTGCGCCGGCTGATCCAGCTCCGGCAAACCGCTCAGCAGTTGCTGCAGGGAGTAACCCATCTGCCGGCTTTCCAGGCGCAGCTCGCGGGTTTCGCGGCTGGCGCGTTGCTGTTCGGCCAGCTGACGCAGCTGCGTCCAGTCCTCGCTCGCGGCAGCCTGGCAATGGGCGAGCAGCAAAGGCGCTTCGAAGCGCGCGAGATTCAGCAGCAACTGATCGGCAATCCAGCGTTCGGCGCTTTCTGCGTGGATGACCAGGCCCTGCTCGACGGCCATTTCCAGGCCTTGTGAATAGCTATAACCACCAATCGGCAGCTGCGGGCTGGCGAGCCGGAGTAGCTGCCAGGCTTTATTCACTTGCGCGCCCCGAATTGATGCAGACGCGGCGCGTAACTGAATTCGGCATCGCCGGCATGGGAGTGGTGATGGCCGCCGCCATAGGCGCCCTGTTCGGGTTGGTAGGGCGCTTCGACGTCTGCAACCGTGGCGCCGAGCTGTTCGAGCATGGCCTTGAGCACGTAGTCGTCCGGCAGGCGCAGCCAGCCATCACCGAGCTGCAGGGCGACATGGCGGTTGCCCAGGTGATAGGCGGCGCGCATCAGTTCGAAGGGGTTGGCACAGGTGACATGCAGCAGTCGTTCGGCGCGGGCGCGCACCTTGACGATGCGGCCGTCTTCGGCCCTGAGGCATTCACCGTCCTGCAGCGGCGGTTGGCCGCGTTCGAGAAACAGGCCGACGTCTTCGCCTGCGCTGGACAGGCAGCGCAGACGGCTTTTGCTGCGGGCTTCGAAGGTCAGCTGCAGTTCGGCGTCCCACTGGGGCTGGGCGTCGATACGTTGATGGATCACCAGCATGGGCAGGTTCCGGCAGGTTGATGCCGGTTGCTAGAGCAAGGGGCTTGCCAAGCCGGTTGGAGCGCGGGTTATCAAGGCGGGCGGCTGGCAGGTGACAGCAATTGGGGCGGTGGCGGGTTTTTATTGGTGCGCGCTAGGCAAGGATGCTTTTTTTTGGTGCGTTAATCCCGCGGGTGGCCTAGCCCCTGCCAATGCTTGGCGCTGATAAAGATGAAGCGCAGCTGCTCGATCATCTTCACCTGCGGCGTGGCATGGCTGGGCAGCGTGGGTGCGGGTGGATCAATCAGCTCCGGCAGGGTGGCAAACACGGTTTTCACCACCAGGTCGGCGATCACCGTCTGTGCCGGCGTGTCGAAGTGCTGCAGCTTGGGCATGGTTGCCAGGTCCGCCACCAGGTCCGCGGTGATACGTTCGCGCAGCGCACCAACGGCCTGCCGCACCGGCAGCGAGCCGCCGTATTGCTCGCGGGCGAGGAACAGAAACTGCGAGCGGTTGGCCGCCACTGCGTCGAGGAAGATGCGCACAGACGCGTCGATTACACCGCCCATTTCGAGCTCGTGGTGACGTACCTGACGGATGGTTTCACGAAAGGTCTCGCCTACCTCGGCGACCAGTGCCAGGCCGAGTTCGTCCATGTCGTGAAAGTGGCGGTAGAAGCCGGTCGGGACGATACCCGCGCTGCGCGCGACCTCGCGCAGGCTAAGGCTGCCAAAGCCACGGCCGCTGTCCATCAGGGTGCGTGCCGCTTCCATCAGCGCATGGCGGGTTTGCAGTTTCTGTTCGGCGCGGGGCTGCATGCAAACGGGCTTCCAGGGGTTTGCGCGCACTCTAGCAAATGCGCTTTAGAGCCGTCGAACGGTTTGAGTGAACGACTGTTGACTGAGTGTTGCGGCTCTGCCATTTTAGTGCACGTATGTTCACTGGATCGACTCTATGCCCTTACTGCCTTTTGCCCTGGTGCGTGCCAGTGCGCCCTGGTTGCGACCGCTACGTGCGCTGGTAACGCGTAACTGGATGCGCGAAAGCGATGCCGACGCGCTGCTTGCGGCGTTGCATCCGGCCTGGCGCCTGAACCGGGTGTTTGCCCGGGTCGAGTCGCGGCGCTGGGTTGCCGACGACATGCTCGCCCTGACCCTGCGCCCCAACGGCAACTGGCGCGGCGCCAGGGTCGGGCAGCATGTGCAGCTGTACCTGCAGCGTATGGGCGTACGCTTGAGTCGCAGTTACAGCCTGACGGCGGTGCATGCCGACGGCCTCTTGGAAATCGCGATCAAGCGCCAGCCCGGCGGACGCGTTTCGCCGTACCTGCTCGAGCAGCTAGCGGTCGGTCAAGTGCTCGAATTGGGTTCGGCGTTCGGTGAGTTGCACTGGCCTGAGGGGCAGCAGGGCGTCGTGCTGCTGGCCGCGGGCAGCGGCATCACCGCGCTAATCGGATTGCTGCGCGGTGCACTGGCCCAGGGCTATGACGCACCGATCGACCTGCTGCACTACGTACGCGAGCAGGGGCAGCAGGCTTTCGTACCCGAACTGCTGGCGCTGCAACAACGACATGGCAATTTCCGGGTGCGCTGGGCCTTCAGCGACGCACCTGCCGCCGAGGGCGAGTTGCGCGGCCGCTTCAGTTCCGAACATCTGCAGGCCGTCGTCGGCCTGGCGCAGCGGCGTGTGCTGGCGTGCGGCCCGGCCGGTTTCGTCGAGCGGGTACAGCGCTGGTGGGACGGCATGGGCGTGAACACCGCGCTGCAGTATGAGGCCTTTACCGCGCCTGACCTGCGTCAGTCCGAGGGCGCTGGGTCTGCGTCTGCGCCAGTGAAGGTGGGGTTTGCCCGCAGCCAGCAGACGGTGCAGGGCGACCCCCGCCGCGCATTGCTCGAACAGGCAGAGGAACACGGCTTGCGCCCAGCCCACGGTTGCCGCCAGGGCATCTGCGCGAGCTGCACCTGCATCCTGCTTGGCGGTGCGGTGCGCGACCTGCGCAGCGGCGTCGTCATGAGCGAACCGGGGCAGCCGATCCGGCTGTGCATCAGCGCGCCTTATCGCGATCTGCTGCTCGACCTGTAGGCAGCCATTCAGCATCACCCGAATGAGGATTACCCATGCGATTCGATCGTGAATTGTCGGCGCAGCAGTTGGCGGCGTTCGGCGAAGAACTGGACGCCCTGCGCCAACGCACCCTGGCCGACCTGGGCGAGGCCGACGCGCGCTATATCCGCCGCGTTCGCGGTGCGGTGCGCTTCTGCTGCTGGAGCGGTCGCGCGCTGCTGCTGGCCGGCTGGTTTCCGCCGACCTGGCTGCTCGGCACCTTGCTGCTGGGCCTGGGCAAGATCCTCGAGAACATGGAGCTCGGCCACAACGTCATGCATGGCCAGTACGACTGGATGAACGACCCCGAATTCGCCGGGCGCAGCTATGAGTGGGACATCGCCGGCCCCGCCGACTTCTGGCGGCACACCCACAACCATATCCACCACACCTACACCAATGTGCTGGGCATGGACGACGATGTCGGTTACGGCGTGGTGCGGCTGTTTCCCGAGCAGCGCTGGAAGCCGTTCTACCGCTGGCAACCGCTGTGGGTGACGTTGCAGGCAATGCTGTTTCAGTACGCGGTGGCGGTTCAGCACCTGCGCCTGGACAAGGTCTACAAAGGCAAACTCGACCGCGCCGCGGTGGCGCCGCTGATCCGCCAGTTCAACGCCAAACTGCTGCGCCAGTGGGGCAAGGATTACCTGTTCTTTCCATTGCTGGCTGCGCTCTTGGGTGCCAATGCGCTGGCGGTGCTGGTCGGCAACCTGCTGGCCAACCTGCTGCGCAACCTGTGGACGTTCCTGGTGATTTTCTGCGGCCACTTCACCGAGCGCGCAGCGGTTTTCCCGCCCGAGATGCTGGACGGTGAAAGCCGCGGGCATTGGTACCTGCGTCAGCTGCGTGGGTCGAGCAATCTGGAGGGCGGCCCGCTATTGCATATCCTCACGGGCAACCTCAGCCACCAGATCGAACACCACCTGTTTCCGGATTTGCCCGCGCGGCGTTATGCCGCCATGGCGGTGGACGTTCGCGAGATTGCCGGGCGTTACGGTCAGGTCTACAACAGCGGCCGCCTGAGCGTGCAGTTCGCCAGCGTACTCAAACGCATCTGGATTTACCGCCTGGCAAACGCCTAGGCGTTCTGAGCACCCATGAAAAAGCCCGGCATTGGCCGGGCTTGAGGGACACGCTACAGGTCAGAGCCCATTGCCCTCGGCGCGCTCGCGCTCGTTGATTTCCATCTGCTCGCAGCTCATGAAGCCTTTGCCGTCCACACGCCCGTTCGAGTCGAAGCTGACGTGGTAGGTCTGCTGATGGCCGTCCCGGTTGAGCACGTAGTTGTTGCAGGTGCCGGGCAACATGCTGCGCTGGACTTCGGTAGAGGCCGGGCCGCCGATCTCCAGTACGCGCTCCTTGGTCATGCCATCTTCGACGTGCTCGACCAGCGGCTCGTTGCGGAAGGTCACATGGTCGATCGGGTTTTCCGGCTTACCGGCGCAACCGGCTAGCACGGTCATTACACATACGACGCCCAACGTTTGCTTGTACATGACGGATTCCTCATCGCTGTAGGTGGCGGGTTACCCAGTGTTGGAGCGGCCAGCCGCGAATAAAGTTGCCCTAACCTGTCGCCTGGACGGTCGGCAGATCGCCTGCTGGCTGCGTCGTAGTGGCAGATTGAACCTGAGGTAGTACCGACGTTCTACATCAGCGCCGTCCTGCCAGCGTGCAGGGTGCGCGACCTTTTCGTTGCCTGCCTGTTCAAGCCCTTGTTCGCCACCGGCGCGACAGGCTTGCCCGTTTCATCTGCACAGGAGTGCACCCATGTCCGCCAATGCCCCACGTTATCCCCTGGTTCTGGTACCAGGCCTGCTTGGATTTATCCGTCAGCTTGGTTACCCGTACTGGTACGGCATCGTGTCGGCGTTGCGTCGCCACGGCGCCACGGTGTTTCCCGTGCTGGTGTCCTCGGTCAATTCCTCCGAGGTGCGCGGCGAGCAGTTGCTAGAGCGGATCGCCGAGGTGCGTCAGCAGACCGGCGCGGCCAAGGTCCATCTGATCGGTCACAGCCAGGGCTCGCTGACCGCCCGCTATGCCGCCGCCATGAGGCCCGAATGGGTCGCTTCGGTCACCTCGGTCGCCGGGCCCAATCAGGGTTCGGAACTGGCCGACTACCTGCAAGGCAAGGCGCCCCATGGCAGCCTGCGGGAACGATTGCTGGCGATGGTGTTACGCGGCATTGCCCGTTGCATGGCGCTGCTGGAAACCGGCTACAAGGGGTCACGGCTGCCTATGGATGTCGCCGCGGCGCAGCAATCGCTGACCAGCGCCGGCGTGGCGGCCTTCAATGCCAAGTACCCCCAGGGCCTGCCTGCGACCTGGGGCGGCGAAGGCGCGGAAGAAGTGGCCGGCGTACGCTACTACTCCTGGTCCGGTACCTTGCAGCCTGGGATCACCGACCAGGGCGGCAACCGCTTCGACGGGCCGAATCGCGCCTGCCGCATTTTTGCCCGTACCTTCGTCCGTGAGGCCGGTCACTGCGACGGCATGGTGGGCCGCTACAGCTCGCACCTGGGCAAGGTGATCGGCGACAGCTACCCGCTGGACCACTTCGATATCGTCAACCAGACCTTCGGCTTGGTCGGCAAGGGCGCGGACCCGGTCAAGCTGTTCGTCGAGCATGCCCAGCGCCTGCATGCCGCTGGCTTATAAACAGCCGGCAAACCCGCGGCGATTACTGCTTAGGAGCGATCCCCGGGCGCCCGGCTGCTGGCTATGCTTGCAGCCCCGCCAATGGTCGTCGCAAGGAAAACAACCCTATGAAGTTTCTCGGCAAGCTGTCGCTCGCGGTTGTCGTATTGCTGTGCTGCGCGGTCGGCGCATTCATCGCCCTGAGCTGGGCGCCGGACCGCTCGCTGGCCGAGCTGCGGCCGCGCTGGGCACCTGAACCGTCGCAGTTCATCGCCATCGACGGCATGCAGGTGCACATACGCGATCAGGGCCCGCGGGACGACCCCGCGCCGCTGGTGCTGCTGCATGGCACCTCCGCCAGCCTGCATACCTGGGAAGGCTGGGTGGCGGCGCTGAGCACCCAGCGGCGGGTGATCAGCCTCGATCTGCCGGGTTTTGGTTTGACCGGCCCGTTCCCCGATGGCGACTACCGGACCGACCACTACAGCCGCTTCATTGTCGCCGTGCTCGATCACCTGCAGGTGCCGAAGGCGACGCTGGCCGGTAACAGCTTTGGCGGTCAACTGGCCTGGCAGTTCGCCCTGGCATACCCGCAGCGCGTCGAGCGACTGGTGCTGGTCGATGCGGCCGGTTATCCACGCAACGCGACTTCGGTGCCGATCGGTTTTCGTCTGGCGCAGATCCCGGCCCTTGCACCTCTGATGAGCAAGCTGCTGCCGCGCTCAATGATCGAATCCAGCGTGCGCAACGTGTATGGCGACCCTGACAAGGTCGACGAAGCGCTGATCGACCGTTACTACGAGCTGACCCTGCGCGCCGGCAACCGCCAGGCGTTGCGTCAGCGCTTCGCCCAGGCGCAATGGAGCGAGGGCGCCGAGCGGATCAGCGAAATCAAGATACCGACGCTGATCATCTGGGGCGGGCGCGATGGCCTGATCCCGCCGGACAATGGCGAGCGCTTCAAGCGCGACATCGCCGGCAGCCAACTGGTGGTCTTCGACGACCTGGGCCACGTCCCCCATGAGGAAGACCCGCAACGCACCGTCGCGGCACTGCAGCGCTTCCTCGCCGAGTGATCTTCCCCATCGCATAACAGCGGCGCTTTTAGCGCCGCTGCCCGGACTGCTTGAAGGCGCAGGTGGGCCGGTTGGCTTTGGCCAATCTTCGTCTAGGCTGTCCGGATAACAACTATTCGGCGGGCCGGGGTATGCCTAGGGCAATCAGGCTATTTGTGCGAGCAGTGGACGCGATGAACCGAGCAATCGGGCGCTTCGCCATGTACCTGATCTTCGCCATGCTCGCCGTTCTGTTGTATTCCTCGCTCAGCAAAACCTTCCTGCTGCCCGCGGTCTGGACGCTCGAGACCGCGCAGTTTCTGATGGTCGCCTACTTCCTGCTCGGCGGCGCCTATTCGATGCAGCTCGACGCCCATGTGCGGATGGACCTGCTCTACAGTCGCTGGTCGCCAAAAACCCAGGCCGTGGTCGACGCGATCACCGTGCTGTTTCTGCTGTTCTACCTGGGGTTTCTGCTCTACGGCGGTATTTCCTCGACCCAGTACGCGCTGGAGTACGACGAATCCAGCTACTCGGCCTGGTCGCCGTCGATGGCGCCGATCAAGATCGTCATGTGCATCGGGGTGGCCCTGATGCTGCTGCAGACCCTCGCCACCTTCTTCCGGGATGTCGCCAAGGCGCGCGGGGAGACGCTCTGATGGGCTACGAACTAATCGCCCTGCTGATGTTTTCCACCATGATGTTGCTGCTGCTCACCGGCAAGCGGGTGTTCGGCGCGATCGGTTTCGTCGCCGTGGTGGCAGCGTTGCTGCTGTGGGGCGACGGCGGCTCGGAAATGGCCTTCAGCGCCGCCATGAAGCTGATGAAGTGGTACCCGCTGCTGACCCTGCCGATGTTCGTGTTCATGGGTTATATGCTGTCCGAGTCGGGCCTGGCTGAAGACCTCTACAAGATGTTCCATGTCTGGATGGGCCCGCTGCACGGCGGCCTCGCCATTGGCACCATCGGCCTGATGGTGGTGATCTCGGCCATGAACGGCCTGAGCGTCGCCGGCATGGCCATCGGCGCCAGCATCGCTCTGCCGGAACTGCTGCGGCGTGGCTACGACAAGATCATGGTCACCGGCGTGATCCAGGCCGGCAGCTCGCTGGGGATCCTGATTCCGCCCAGCGTGGTGCTGGTGCTGTACGGCATGATCGCTCGCCAGCCGGTCGGTCAGTTGTGGCTGGCCGGGGTGTTTCCGGGCCTGCTGATGGCCGGCTTGTTCGTGCTCTATATCGTTATCCGCTGCCGCCTCAACCCGAGCATGGGCCCGGCGCTGTCCGAGGCGGAGCGCCAGCAGATCCCACGGCGGGAAAAACTGCTGCTGCTCAGGGCCGGGATCGCGCCGCTGTTCATCTTCTTCTGCATGACCGGGCTGTTTCTGCTGGGCGTTACCAGCCTGGTGGAAAGTTCGGCGGTCGGCGCCGCCGCGGCCATTCTGATGGCCTGGGTCAAAGGTCGGTTGAACCGCCAGGTGATGGAAGAAACCGTGCGCAAGACGCTCGGCATCACCTGCATGTTCATGTGGATCATTCTCGCGGCGCTGTGCTTCGGCGCGGTGTTCGACGGCCTGGGCGCGGTCAAGGCGATCGAGAGTTTCTTCGTCGACCGGATGAACCTCGGCCCCTGGGAAATCCTGATCATGATGCAGCTCTCGTTCATCATCATGGGCATGTTCCTCGACGACACCGCCATGCTGGTGATAGTCGCGCCGCTCTATATTCCGCTCGTCGGCGCCCTGGGTTTCGACCTCGTCTGGTACGGCGTGCTCTACACCATCACCTGCCAGATCGCCTACATGACGCCGCCATTCGGGTACAACCTGTTCCTCATGCGCGCAATGGCGCCGCCGGAAATCTCGCTACGGGATATCTACGTGTCGGTCACGCCCTTCGTGCTGATCATGGCGCTGGCGCTGGCACTGGTGATGGTCTTCCCGCAGATCGCCCTGTGGTTGCCCGAGTGGCACTACGCAAACTGATTCGATTTTTCAGGAACTGGTTACACGCAGTCGGACCTCTACGCATGCTCATGCGCATCCGGTAACAAGGGCCAACGCGCCCTCCTGAAAACACCGCGCGGCTCCACCAGGCCGCGCAGCGCAATGCGGTTGTATGCCATTCGAATCGACACTGTCTGCACCGACATTTAGGGAGAGACCAGCATGAGTACCAGACGCAGTTTTCTAAAGAACGCCGCGGTGGCAACCAGCGCAGTGGGCGCCACGGCCCTGGGCTCGGCGCATATCTATGCCGCTGAGCCAAAGAAGATCACCTGGCGCCTGCAAACCTACGCCGGCCCGGCGCTGGGCGAGCACGTGATCAAACCGTCCATCGACGCCTTCAACAAGGCCGCCAATGGGCAGATGGAAATCCAGCTGTATTACGCAGACCAACTGGTGCCCACCGGCGAGCTGTTCCGCGCCATGCAGCGCGGCACCATCGATGCGGTACAGAGCGATGACGACTCGATTGCCGCGCCCGTCGACATCTCGGTGTTCGGCGGTTATTTCCCCTTCGCCACCCGCTACAGCCTCGACGTACCGGTGCTGTTCAACCAGTACGGCCTCAACGAGATCTGGGCCGAGGCCTATGGCGAAGTCAAAGGCGTGACCTGGCTTGGCGCCGGCGCCTGGGACCCTTGCCACTTCGCCACCGTTGAGCCGATCACCAAGCTCGAACACCTCAAGGGCAAGCGCATCTTCACCTTTCCCACGGCGGGCAAGTTCCTCACCCGCTTCGGCGTCATCCCCGTGACCCTGCCCTGGGAGGATGTGGAAGTGGCGATTCAGACCGGCGAACTGGACGGCATCGCCTGGTCCGGCATCACCGAGGACTACACCGTCGGCTGGGCCAACGTCACCAAGTACTTCCTTACCAACAACATTTCCGGCGCCTGGTGCGGTTCCTACTTCGCCAACTCGGAGAAATGGAACGAGGTCCCCGAGCACCTGCAAACCCTGTTCAAGCTGTGTATGGACAGCTCCAACTACTACCGCCAGCACTGGTACTGGGGCGGCGAAGCGCAGCTGCGAGTTGAGGGCGGCAAACTGCAACTCACCTCCATCCCGGCGGAGGAGTGGGCCACGGTGGAAGCCGAGGCGCAGAAGTTCTGGGATGAAATCGCCAAGACCAGCCCGCGCTGCGCCAAGGTCGTGGAGATCTTCAAGAAGTACAACGCGCTGATGGCCAAGGCCGGCGCGCCTTACCGTTAAAGCCTGGCGCTTGCGATAAAAGCCCGCGCCGAGAGGTGCGGGCTTTTTTGTGCGGGCGTGGTCATCGCGAGGGAAAGCCGACTCACCGATGCCGTTGCACGGCGGGTCCATAAACTGCTGCCTCGCTCAGGTTGACGCGGACAACCTGAGCGTCTTGAGCAGCAGATCATGCAGGCTGTCGACGGCTTTCGAGCCCATCGACGCCGCGCTGCGGTAAACCGCGACCTCCATGGGTTCGAGCGGCCCCAGGCCGTGCTCCCTGCCGAGAATCTGCAGGTGCGCCGGTGCGCTGCACTGGGTCAGCACCGCCACGGCCAAGCCACTTTCAACCGCGGCAATCTGCCCGGCCAGGCTGGAGCTGTTGTAGACCACCTTGTAGCGGCGGCCCTGCAAACCGAGCGAGTGGATCGCGCTGCGCCTTGCCAGGCTGGTGTTTTCATACACGGCGATCGGCAGCGGGTCGCGTCGCCAGGCATCGAACTGAGGCGAGCCGACCCACACCATGGGTTCATGAAACAGCAGGGTGCCGCGGCGCGCGTGGTCTCGGGAAATCAGCGCAAGGTCGAGGTCGCCACGCTCGACACGGGGAATCAGCGCGGTTGACTGCTCGCAGTTCAGTTCGATTTCCACGGTGCCGTGGCGCGGGGCGAAGCGCTTGAGCGCAGGCGTCAGGTACTTGGCTGCATAGTCGTCCGGTACGCCGAGGCGAACGCGGCCGGTGAGTTCTTCGCCATGGAACGCAGCCTGGGCCTCCGCATGCAGGTCGAGCATGCGCCGTGCATAGCCCAGCAGAATCTGTCCTTCGGCCGTGAGCTGGTGCTGGCGCGGGCCGCGCAGCAACAGCGGGCAGCCCAGAGCGGCTTCGAGTTTCTTGATCTGCATGCTCACCGCCGACTGGGAGCGATGCACCTGCGGGGCGGCGTTTGACAGCGAACCTGCATCCACCACCGCGACAAAGCACTTCAGCCAATCAATCTGCAGGTCCTGATACGTCATGTCATCTGCTCATGCATTAGGTAATCGAATAGCGTTCGCGCGAATTATGCGTTTTTCGCAGCGCAGTGTCTGGCGCATGCTGGTGCCCGATTGCGCTGGCGTTCACTTGTCGAGCGCCGCGAAAACGCGGTATCAGCTAGCAGACGTGTGCTGAAAATGGCCGCGAGCACGGGTTAAAGGAGAGGCATGTGGTGTCAGACGTCGAAGCGAATTTGCATGTAATCACCCGCCAGGATGTCTGGGCGGGCTTCAAGCAACTGGTACCGATTTCCCTTTTCGTCATCGTGTTCGGCTTGGCCTTCGGGCTGGCCGCCACGCAGACGGGGCTGGACGACGCGACCATCGTCGCCATGAGCACCCTGGTGTTTGCCGGCGCCTCACAGTTCGCCGCGCTGGAACTGTGGGGCACCCAGGTGCCGGTCGTGCCGCTGATCGTCACGGTGTTTGCCATCAACGCCCGCCACCTGCTGATGGGCGCCACGCTCTATCCCTGGCTACGGCAGCTGCCGCCCGCGAAGCGTTATGGGGTGATGGTGGTAGCCTCGGATGCCAACTGGGCTATGGCCATGCAGGCGTTCGGTCGCGGCAAGCCGGGCATGGGTCTGCTGCTCGGCGGCGGTCTTGCGCTCTGGTCGTTCTGGATAGTCGGCACCTGGCTGGGGCTCTATTTCGGCAATGCGATTCAGGACCCGGTCAGCCTGGGGCTGGACATGGTAATGGGCTGCTTCCTGCTGGCAATGGTGGTGGGCGGGCAGAAGAATCCGCGCATGCTGGTCATCTGGGTCGTGGCAGCAGGTTCGTCACTGCTGGCGCACTGGTATTTGCCTGCCAACAGTCACGTCGTAGTGGGAGCCCTGGCGGGCGGCGTGCTCGGCGCGCTGTGGATGGAGAAACCCAATGAACATTGAAACGACCGGTTTTGGCGCGCTGCTAATTGTCCTGATCATGGCGGTAGTGACCCTGGCGACTCGCCTGGGTGGCGTGTTCGTGATGTCCTTCGTGCCGATCAGCTACCGGGTGCAGCAGTTCATCAACGCCATGTCCGGCTCGGTGCTGGTCGCGCTTCTCGCCCCGCTGGCGCTGGACGGTGACAACGGCGCGCGGTTGGCATTACTGGCCACCGCACTCACGATGTTGCTGGTGAAAAAGCCGTTGCCCGCGATTGCTGCCGGCATCCTCACAGCGGCGCTGGTCAGGCAGTTTTGACTCGTATGTGGTCAACCCTTGATGCGGTTGAACAGCTAGAGGAGACGCAACATGGACCGATTCACTGGCGGCTGCCTGTGCGGCAACGTAAGAATTGAGGCCAGGGGGCGCCCGTACCGGGTCGGCCTCTGCCATTGCCTGGATTGCCGCAAGCAGCACGGCGCATTGTTCTTCGCCGCCGCGATGTTTCCCAAGAATGCGGTGACGGTCGAAGGCGAAACGCGGGATTACCAAGGGCGGTGTTTCTGCCCGCGCTGCGGCTCATCGGTATTCAACCGCAGCGCAGACGAAATCGAAGTCAACCTGGGCTCCCTGGATGCCCCCGACCAGCTGATGCCCACCTACGAATGCTGGACCACCCGCCGCGAGGCCTGGCTGCCGGCGTTTCCGCTGGCCAGGCATTACCAGCACGACCGAGAAGGAGCGGGGCGCGGCGAGGAGTAGGGGTAAGCACCTGCTGCGTGGAGCGGCGCCGAAAAAGCGGCGCCCGGCAGCGTCATCGGCGCGGCTGGAACCCTGGCTGTCTGAATGCGCTTTGCACGTATCGCGAACGAGTGCGGTGTGATTGGGTGAGCGGTAGAGCTCCGCCAACAGCAGCCATCGGGCCGGTCCGGACACCGGCCGCATGGACTTGCAAGCTGAGGCAGCTCGGCGCGGCTAAACGTGGGCGCCTGGGGTGCTGCGAGCGTTCTTCTTCTGCAAAATCATCGACGCTTCGTTGTAGGCATTCTGGAAGGCATCGCCGCCGATCCACTCCACGGCCGTGTCTTCGTCTTCATCGTGGAAAATCCCGCGATAGGTGATCAGCAGGCCCATCATAAAGTCGGTGGCCGCGTCTTCCGCTTCCTCAGCGACCACCAGCTCCAACACCGGGTATTGCAGGAACACCAGACACATCGCCAGCAGGCTGATGCCCTCGCCAACCTTCATTGCCTGGAACAAATCGTCGAAATGCGCCGGGTCGAAACCGTTCTCTTCGATGTCTTTGAAGTCGAAGGTGCTCAGGTCGATTTCAACATCATCGAACGGTTCGTTGATCAGCGGATTGGCCAGCACCGGGTGTACGACATTGGCTTTAGGCTTGCCCGAACGGTTCTGCTTGGCCTTGGCTTTGGCCCGCTGGGCACGTTTTTGCTGTTTATCGGGGGAGGCCATGGAGGCGGGTTTCCTTGTTCGAGGCAGCCATAGTTATGGCCCAGGGTAGTCGGCGCAAAGTGTATTTCAGTTCGGACTGAGTTCGTCGGCTAAGAGCAGTTTTTCTGTTACTAGGGTCCGCTTTCGGCCAAAAGCGGACGTTAAGTTTAGGAAAGTAAATCTGGCCCTTTTGCCTTTTCCCACAGCCCCACGCTTTCTCGGATATGTAACGACAACTACTCATGCAGGCGAGCTCCCGATGCTGGCGGAATGCTATGGTATGCGTGCAAAAGAACCACAAACAGATGCTTTGAAAAGGAGTTCCGCATGAGTCCCAAGCTCTATCTCGTTCTGGTGCTGCTGGCGCTGGGTGCTTACCTTTTCTGGCTGACCCGTCAGCAACTGGCTGCGATGCAGACCAAGAAACAGGGGGTCGCCTACGGTAAGGCGGTGATGGCCGCCGTTGAAGCGCATTACGTTGAGCTGAAAGACAAGTCGGTTTTGCTGGTCGAAGATAAGGGGTATCAGGTCGTCGACGACTCGAAGTGGAAAGCTGAACTGGACAAGTTCATCACTATGATCGTCCGCCCGAAGGTCGAGGGTTTTATCAGGACCCGGGCCGATCAGGCTGTCTTCCACCAATTTGCCACGACCATGCTTCTCCAACTGTTGGACGGCGATGTGTTCCCCCGTCAGTTCCCCGTCGAAGAGTATGCGGCCGACGCAATCCAGCCGGCAGGCGAGGCTGAAAAGTTGTTGATCCCGGCCCGCTGGTTTTTCTCGATAGTGTTCGTCGCCGTCGCGGTCTACACCGCCATCCACCAAGGCTGGCTGGGGGCCTTGCTGATGCTGGTTGCCGGCTTGGTGTTCAACCCGCTGACACACCAGAAAATGGTGCAGAAAGCACCGTGGTACGACCGATACAACATCGGAATTTGGGCGATTCTGGGCATCGTGTTACTGGCTAACATCTCCTACTTTCAGCATGCCCAGGCGGTCTACGACGAGAGCCAGGCCCTCCTTGTCGAACAGCAAAATCAGCGGGCGATTGAGCAGCAGAGAGTTGCCGAGCAGCGTCGCGTGGATGCCGAACAGAAAAGGCTGGCGGCAGAGGCTCAAGTCGGTAATGAGTTCGCGGCGAAGCGCTTAGAGGTCCTCGATAACCTAAGTCGGGCCATCCAAGAAGAGCGATTTACGGACGCGAAAGCGATCATGGACAAGTACAGCGCGGTTTCTGATTCTGATCTGGTCGCGCTCAAGGGTGAATACGAACTGAAAAAGGAAGCCTTCGAAGCCAAGAAGGCCGCTACCGAGGCCGAGCGGAAGCGCCAGGAGAACTACACCACTCGCATCCGAGACTACGCGATCGACGAGTACACTTCGGCACAGTATCCGAAGCTTACGGCCAAATATCGCAGCCGGCTTATGGAGATTAAAAACTTCCGCCGCACAGCGGCTGAGCGCGTGATTGACAGCGGCAAATGCGACTACGTCGAGAATGTCCAGCTCAGCGACGAAAGCTCGCTGCGATCACTCAAGTTCTTCATTGACTGCGCCAACGAGAACCGGATCTACCTGACCGAGGCTGAACTTAAGAGCGGCGCCGAGGTGCGTACGCAGGCAGAAAACTCTTGGGACGAAGGTGAGGCCATTGCTGCGTGTAGGGGCATGACGAAACGGAGCGCGACCATCCCGAGCTCGGTCAACTTCCACAGCTTTACTGGTACCAGTGCAACAACCGCCAAGACCACCGGGAACGTCCAGGTGCTCTTAAACTTTGATGCCGAGAACGTTTTTGGCACGGAGATCGGCTACACGGCTAGGTGCATCTTTGAGCCGCGCAAGCAGGGCAGCATCGAGATTTTCTTACGCGATTAACGCTGAGCGGCGAGTGTGCGAGCATTGCAAATGCGCTCGGGGGTGACGACGCGCGGCCGTTACGAGCGCTGCTGACCGTCCGCTCTTGGCCGATAGCGGACAGTCCAGCGTCAACCGCTAGTAAGTATGTTCTCAAGCCCGCCGTCAGCGACCGACAATCGACGAACAAAATGAATCTACCAACCCTGGCCCTTACTCACCGCTAACCTCGCAGACTGATCGCGAGCGCTTCCCACCTTCGTAACGTCAGCCCAACCCTTTACCTGCCATCCCGAAACTTTTCGCCAGCCCCGCACGGCCTTTGGCCGTCACGCTGAGGGCTCTGGAATCCAGGTGGCGAGTGACCCAGCGGCGTTTCAGCATCAGCTCCAGCAGCGCCGCGGCCAGCGCGCCGCCCAGGTGGGGCGAGCGCTCGCTCCAGTCCATGCACGGATAGGCCAGCCGTCTGCGCTGATGGAGCACGCGGTCGACGTCGATGCCCAGATGTGTGAGTGCGTGAATGCCTGCTTCGGTGAGTACGTAGTCGTTGCCCTGCGTCTGAATCCAGTTCGCGGCCAGCAGGGCGTCGTGGAGCCCGACCGCGACTTCACCCGCGCAGTGGTCGTAACAGGTGCGTGCGTGCCGCAATGCGGACGGGGTCGACGGCTGGAAAGCGGGTGCTGATCCCTGGGCCAGGGAGAGCAGCGCCTCCAATGCCTGGGCCACCTGGGCAGTGGCCAGCCGGTAATAGCGATGCCTGCCCTGCACGTGGAGTTCGACCAGGCCCTGGTCGCGCAGCCGGGTGAAATGGCTGCTGGCGGTGGAAGCGCCGATGTCGGCAACCGCGGCCAGTTCGGTGGCGGTGCGCGCGTGGCCATCCAGCAGGCTACAGAGCATGCGCGCCCGCGCTGGATCGGCGATGGCGCCTGCCACCGCAGCGAGATAAACGTCTGCGCTATCTGCATTCATAGTTCGGCAATCCCCGAAGCGTCCCGTGTCGTCGCCATCATACTCAGGTTCAAACCCCATGAACGGAGTCAGGCATGAACCCAGCGTTTTTCGGTAGAAAGGTTGTGGCAGCGGCGTTTGTCACCGCGTTGCTCGGTTGGGGAATCGGCTTTTACGGGCCGCCGATTTTCCTCTACGCGGTCATCCAGCGCACGGGCTGGTCGGTGCAGCTGTGCTCCGCCGCCGTCACCGTGCATTTTCTCGCGGGCACGCTGGTGGTGGTGAACCTGCCCCGGCTGTACAAGCGCTTTGGCATTCCGCGGATCACCGTATTGGGCTCCGCGCTGCTTTGCGTGGGGGTTTACGGCTGGGCCGTGGCGCGCGAGCCAGGCGAGCTGTTTATCGCCGCGCTGCTGAGTGGCCTGGGTTGGGTAACGCTGGGTGCTGCGGCGATCAACGCGATCATCGCGCCCTGGTTCGTCACCAAGCGGCCTGCCGCGCTGGCGATGGCCTACAACGGAGCGAGCATCGGCGGGGTGATCTTCTCGTCTGCCTGGGTCTACCTGATCAACCACCTGGGTTTTCCGCAGACCGCAGTGCTGATCGGCGGGCTGACGATAACGGTCATCGCTTTGCTGTCGCTCAAGGTGTTCGGCGTCCGCCCGGAGCACCTTGGCCAGCATGCCGATGGTGCCGATACCAGTTCTGCCGAGGCCATTACCCAGGCAGTCGCATCCACGCAGTCGCTCTGGAAAAACCCGCAATTTCTCACCCTGGCGGCGGGGATGTCCCTGGGCCTGTTCGCCCAGATCGGCCTGATCGCGCACATCTTTCTGCTGCTGACGCCGCAGCTCAGCGAGGCCCAGGCGGGCCTGGCGATGGGCCTGGCGACTGCCAGCGCAATTGCCGGACGGTTGCTGGTGGGCTGGCTGATGCCGGTGAACGCCAACCGGCGAACCGTGGCCTGCATCAGCTACGCAAGCCAGCTGGCGGGCTGCCTGATCATGATGGGGCTGCACCTCCATCCCGCCCTGGTGTGGATCGGCATCCTGATGTTCGGCGCCGGCATCGGTAACGCGACGTCCTTGCCTCCGCTTATCGCCCAGGCCGAATTTCCCAGGCAGCAGACGCAGCGTGTGATCGCCCTGATCGTGGCGACGTCGCAAGGCTGCTACGCCTTCGCCCCGGCGCTGTTCGGCCTGCTGAAATCGCGTGTCGACGAGCCTGGTTCCGCGCTGCTGCTGTTCGGTTTTGCTGGCGGTGTGCAGATGGTCGCGATCCTGGCGCTGCTGCTTGGCAGCATGTCGCTGCGGCGCAGCCGGGCCGCGAATGCGGAGCCTTCATGAAGAACTAAACGAACGCGCGCTTATGGCGCAGGCGCCGTGCTCAGCACGCGGTTTTAACGCTGAGGATTTAGCAGCGCGACGTCCGCTTCGATCACTTCCTGATTGAGTATCAAGGGTTCCACCAGCGGCCGGCTTGCCATGAAGTGCGCTGTGCGCATGTGATCATCCAGCGCGGCTTCATCGACATAGATTTCGTACAGCCAGACCACGTCCGAGTCGCTGCGGTCGAGCAGAACATCGAAGCTTATGCAGCCTGGCTCGTCGCGAACCGAAGCGGCGGCATTGTTGCGCATCGCAGAGAGGAACGCGTCACGGCTGCCCGGCTTCAGGCGGGTTTTCAGCAGAATGCTGTACATGGGCCGCTCCATATGGATTATTGTCTACAATATTGTATACAAAAAATGGAGCCAATCTCATGAGCACACGACCCGGCCGCCTCAACGGGCTACGACACTTGGCATTGCTTGTACCGAATCTGGAAGAGTGCGAACGCTTCTACGTGGATGTACTGGGCATGAAGGTACTGCATCGGGCAAATGCGGACCTGGTTTACCTGACCTGCGGCAACGACAACCTCTCGCTGGGCCGCGCGCATGTGCCAAGCGGTGGCGGTCAGGCTGTCGATCACTATGGGTTTGTCGTTGATAGCGTGGAAGAACTCGACGCCTGGTACGCCTACTGCAAGTCGCTCAACGTAACGGTTCTAGACCGGCCGTTCGATCATGGTGATGGGGCGCGCAGCTTCCATCTGCTCGACCCGGCCGGCAACAAGATACAGCCGCTTTTTCACCCTGCGGTATCCGGTCAGCGCTTCAGTAGCCCCAAGCCATAGCAGGCCCAGGCGAGGCCGTGCGTGCAGTAGCCCGCAGCGGCTGACAGGGGGTGATCGACATCTGACAGCGCCAAGCTACCGTAGGGTGCGCCGCGCGCACCAATGAGCTCTCTTGATTCAAGCCCCGGCCCGCTGTCGGGCTAGCGCGTCTATACGGTCAGCACTGTCAGCAACACAGCAGGTCCGCCCGGCGACTCGCTGCTGACAGCGGACATCCGCTTATTGCTGATGCGGACGCGTGATAGGCGCGTGCTGCGCCATCAGTTCCGCCACCCAGTCGATAAACACGCGCAGCTTGATGCTGATATGCCGGTTCGGTGGAAACGCTACATAAAGCGGCATCGATTCGAGGCGCCAGTCTTCGAACAGCGGGAGCAGTTCGCCTTGCGCCACATGGGCCTTGGCCATGTAGTCCGGCAGCCAGAGCACCCCCATGCCGGCCAGGCCGGCCGCGAGGTAGGCGTTGCCATCGTCCACCGCCAGCACGTAACGGCCGTGGATATGAATGCCTTCGGCGCCCCGGTGCATGGCATAAGGCAGGGCTTTTCCGGTGCGCGCCCAGAGAAAGCCGACGATGCGATGGTGCGAGTCTTCCAGCTCCCGCGGGTGGGTGGGCGTACCGAGCCGCGCCAGGTAGCTTGGCGCCGCGTAAACGCCCAGCTGCAGGTCGCCGACCCGCCGCGCCATCAGCGACTGGTCCGTCAGCTCGCCGCCGCGCACCACGCAATCGACCTTCTTGCCGATCAGGTCGACGATCCGATCGCTCACGCCCATGTCGAGCTGGATATCCGGGTAGCGTGCGTGAAAGGCGGGCAGCGCCGGCAGCAGAATCATCCTGGCCAGCGGGCTCGGCACATCCACCCGCAGGCGGCCCCTGGGCATGGCGGAGGCGCTGGACAGGCTGGTTTCCACATCGTCCAGGTCGTCGAGCAGCCTGACCACGCGCTCGTAGTACGCCGCGCCGTCGGCCGTCAGGTTGACCTTGCGCGTGGTGCGGTTGAGCAGCTTGACCCGCAGCCGCGCCTCCAGCTGCTGCACCAGCTGGGTCACGCTGGTTTTGCTCATGTGCAGGGTCTCCGCCGCCTTGGTGAAGCTGCCTGCTTCAACCACCCGAGCAAACGCCTGCATCGCATCGAAGCGGTCCATTCTTCTGTCTCTGCTGATTGTTTGGATTTTACAAACAGTGATGGCTACGGTTGCGCGTTTATCGCGCCAGTGCAAGCGCCTAAAGTGCCTCCATCGTTTGATTCCGGGTCATTTGCGACCCTTTGCTGGAGATGTGACATGAGCACGAATACACGCGATGTGGTTTTTCCGTCCGGACGCCGGGCGCTTTACGAACGCAATCGCTACTCGCCTGCGATCCGCTCCAACGGTTTTCTGTTCGTTTCGGGGCAGGTGGGTAGCCGGGAAGACGGCTCGCCCGAGCCTGATCTTGAAGCACAGGTGCGAGGCGCATTCACCAACCTCAACGCGATCCTGAGCGAGGCCGGTTGCTCGTTCGACGAGGTGATCGACGTGACCGTATTTATGGTCGATCCCGACTCGACGTTCGAAACGATCTGGAAGGTCGTCCCCGAATTCTGGGGCAACGCGCCACATCCGACATTAACCGCCGTCGGGGTGACGTGGCTGTATGGCTTCCAGTTCGAGATCAAGGTGATCGCCAAGCTGCCGGACGTCGCCTAGCGCCGAACCGGCCGAAGGTCGGAGCCGGCGAGTTCAATACTGGTTTGTCCGGGGGGCGTGCTGGCACAGCAATGTTCAAGGTTGTTCGTTATTTATATAAATGCACCAAAAAGATTCGCCTTGGCGACATTTTGCACTGTTTGGGAGCCTTTTTGGCTGATAAAGTCGCCGCACTTTTAGCCAATCTGCCCAGCTGTATGGGCAATGCAGGATATCCACATGACCGAGGCTGTTGACCTTTTCCTCTCTCGCCTGAAACAGCGCGACCCCGATCAGCCCGAGTTTCACCAGGCCGTGGAAGAGGTACTGCGTTCTTTGTGGCCGTTTCTTGAAGCCAATCCGCGCTATTTGAAGGCCGGCATTCTAGAGCGCATGGTCGAACCGGAACGGGCAATTCTGTTTCGTGTGTCCTGGGTTGACGATGCCGGTCGGGTGCAGGTCAACCGCGGTTACCGCGTGCAAATGAGCAGCGCGATCGGTCCGTACAAGGGCGGGCTGCGTTTCCACCCCTCAGTCAATCTTGGTGTGCTCAAATTTCTAGCGTTTGAGCAGGTCTTCAAAAACTCGCTTACCTCACTACCCATGGGCGGTGGTAAGGGCGGATCGGATTTCGATCCCAAGGGCAAGAGCGACAACGAAGTGATGCGTTTCTGTCAGGCTTTCATGAGTGAGCTGTACCGTCATATCGGTGCCGACCTCGACGTGCCTGCTGGAGACATTGGTGTCGGTGGCCGTGAGATCGGCTACCTGTTCGGCCAGTACAAGCGTCTGTCCAACGAGTTCACATCGGTGCTGACCGGCAAGGGCATCAGCTACGGCGGCAGCCTGATTCGCCCGGAAGCTACCGGCTACGGTTGCGTGTATTTCGCCCAGGAAATGCTCAAGCGCATCAATCGCGGCTTCGAAGTTCAGCGCGTGGCCATTTCCGGCTCGGGCAACGTGGCCCAGTACGCCGCGCAGAAGGTCATGGAATTAGGCGGCATAGTCGTCTCGCTGTCGGACTCGGAAGGCACCCTGCACACCCCGGATGGCCTGACCGACGAGCACTGGCAGTACCTGATGGAGCTCAAGAACGTACGCCGTGGCCGCCTCAGCGAGATGGCCGCGCAGTTCCAGTTCAACTTCCATGCGGACCAGCGGCCATGGAGCCTGCCCTGCGATATCGCGCTGCCCTGTGCGACGCAGAACGAGCTTGATGCCGGCGATGCGCGCGCTCTGCTGAGCAACGGCTGCTTTTGCGTGGCGGAAGGCGCCAACATGCCCTCCACCCTGGAGGCCGTAGACCTGTTCCTCGAAGCCGGTATCTGCTTCGCTCCAGGCAAGGCGTCCAATGCCGGCGGAGTGGCCACCAGTGGCCTGGAAATGAGCCAGAACGCCGTGCGTTTGAGTTGGACCGCCGGCGAAGTAGATCAGCGGCTACACAGCATCATGCAAGGCATTCACAGCGCCTGTGTGCATTACGGCGAGGAAAACGGCCGCATTAATTACGTCAAAGGGGCCAATATCGCCGGCTTCGTCAAGGTTGCCGACGCCATGCTGGCACAAGGCGTGGTTTAACCCACCGGCATGGCCGGCTACAGCTGCCTGCACCTGAGTGCCCGCTTCGCAAGGAGCGGGTCATCTCCTCTCCGCCAGCGACAGCGTTCGCGTCTCTGGACGGTCCTCAAAAATCATAAGTTCGCAAAAGGCGTTCCGGTGATCAACGGAGCGACGCAACCCTGTCGCCGAATTGGTCATCCACCCAGAGGTCGAGGCGCCCTCTGGGTCATAAGTTTTGCTGCGCAAGTTTAAGTCCAACCAAGTGCGTTAGCGCCTTGGCTCGGGGGCCTGAAAAAGCGGTCGCCGTGAGCTGAAGTGCGGCAACCGCCAGGCAGCTGACTGCACATCAAGGTTCGTGGCTGGCCTGCAGAGGCATAAACGGTGCGTTGTTGGCCTTGGCGTGTTCGCAGCGCAGGTGAATCTGCTCGGCGGTCAGAGGCATGTCGAAGAAATAGCCTTGCAGCGTCTGGCACCCCAATTGCGTCAGGTAATCGCGCTGCTCCTGGGTTTCGACGCCCTCGGCCACGACGGTGAGGCCGAGGGCCTTTGCCAAGGCGATGATGGCCGAGACGATCACCGAGTCCTCGTTGCCGATGCGCATTTCCTTGACGAACGCCCGGTCGATTTTCAGCTCGCTGGCCGGCAATCGCTTCAGGTAAAGCAGGCTGGAATAACCGGTGCCGAAATCATCGATCGACGCCTTGATGCCCAGCGTCGTCAGCTTGTTTAGGGTGGCGATGGCGGTTTCCGGGTTGCGCATGGCGACGGTCTCGGTGACCTCGATCGTCAGACTGGCTGGTGCAATGCCGTGCTCGGTGATGGCCTCGGTCACTACCCGAAGCAGGTCAGGCTGCTCGAACTGAGCGGCCGACAGGTTGACCGCGACCGTCCATTGTTCGTAGCCCTGGGTGTGCCACTCGCGTAGCTGGCGGCAGGCTTCATTCACTACCCAGTTGCCGATGGGGATGATCAGCCCGGTTTTTTCGGCCTGGGGCAGAAAGGCATCCGGGTACAGCAGCCCGCGTTGCGGATGCTGCCAGCGCAGCAATGCCTCGAAGCCGCAGGCCGGGCCGCTGGGCGCCTGGTATTTGGGCTGGTAGTGCAGGCGCAGCTCGGCGTTCTGCACGGCCAGGCGCAGGTCATGCACCAGGCGCAGTTTTTCCGCCGAGTTGGCGTTCATCGATCCCTCGAAAAAGCTGTGGCCGTTGCGGCCGGAATTTTTCGTGTGATACATCGCGGCGTCCGCGTGCAGCATCAGGTCGCGGCCGTCTTCGCCATCGCCCGGGTAAACGGCGATCCCGATGCTGGCCGAGACATGCAGCTCATGCCGTGGCAGGACGAACGGTTGGTTGATGCTGTCGCAGAGCTTTTCCGCCAGTGCTGCGGCGTCGTCCGGGCTGGCGATCTTCACCAGCAGGACGAACTCGTCGCCACCGAGCCGGGCGAGGGTGTCCTGAGCCCGCAACGTGGCGCGCAGCCGTTCGGCCACACCGATCAGCAACAGGTCGCCAACGTGGTGGCCGAATGCATCGTTGACCGCCTTGAACCCGTCGAGGTCCATGAACATCAGCGCGAACGAGCTGCTTTCGCGCTGTGCGGTGTTTAGCGCCTGCTCGATTCGGTCTTCCAGCAGCAGCCGGTTGGGAAGCTTGGTGAGGTTGTCATGCAAGGCCAGCTGCATCAGCTCGCTGTTGGCCTGCTTGAGCGATTGGGCGAGGGACGAGGTGCGCGAATGGATGCGCCCATCGAGTACCGAAACCAGCAGCGTGATGAACAGCACGGCGAGCGTCAGCACGATCACCAGAACGGCGAGCCACTCGATGTCCACGCCGGAGTTCGACGACGCGCAAAAACTGCCCTCGGGAAAGTCCGCTGCCGCCATGCCGGTGTAGTGCATGCCGACGATCGCGAAACCCATCACGATGGCCGAGATGCCGCGCCACGCCCGGACATGGGAGGACTCCGCGCGCAGGCGGAACGCCAGCCAGAGTGCCGCGGCCGACGCGAGCACGGCGACCACCACGGAAGCCGTCAGCCAGCCGCTGTGATAGACGATCCCTGGCTGCATGCGTAACGCGGCCATGCCGGTGTAGTGCATCGCGGCAATCCCGCAGCCGATCAATGTGGCGCCCTGAGCCAGGCGCGACAACGGCAGCGTGTGTTGGCAGACCAGCCACAGCGCCAGCGCCGAAGCGGCAATCGCGATGACCAGCGAGGCCGCGGTGATGGCCAGGTCATAGCCCAAAGGGATCGGCAGGCTGAATGCGAGCATGCCGATGAAGTGCATCGACCAGATGCCGAAGCCCATGGAAAACGCCCCGCCCATCAGCCAGCGGCGGGCGGCCTTGCCTCGTGCGGTGGCGACACGGCCGGCCATGTCGAGCGCGGTATAGGACGCGAGCACCGCCACGACGAAGGAAAAGAACACCAGAATGTGGTTGTAGCTACCAACGAGCATTTATCGAGTTACCTGGGGGAGGGCCTGATCCTGAGATAGGCGGTGCTGACAGATGCCGGTTAGCCGCGCCAAGTCACCGAGGACGAAAACCCTGGTCCCTGACAATTAATCGCGCATTTCGCCAATCCCTTGAGCCGGTTGCCGTGGAATTCGACCGGCGGTAGCCGTGCATTCATCAGCCTGTAACGGACTGCTGTTGGTTTGCAGCGAGCTGAGGTGAGGAGGGCGTTTCAGCCGCTTGGGGATGCGTCGGCTACGTGCCTGAGAGTCTTGAAAACAGGCTCTGATGGGTCGCTTGCAAGCGTGATTTCGTGAACCGCAGCGCGGTGAAAGTCTGCACTTACGTCACGACAATAAGTCAGAATATTTCTCGTACTTTTCAACGATATCGCGGATAACGGCTGACCTTTTCGCGCATCTGCACATCGAACCTGCCCAATCACTCACGCTGTCTGGAGCCTTGTCAATGTACCCAGGAGAACGGTTGGACGCCTCCATGGTGGACGAAAGCCGATATCGGTTGCTGGTCGACTCGATAACCGACTACGCCATTTACATGCTCGCTCCGGACGGTTCGATCTCCAGCTGGAACGCTGGCGCCAGACGCTTCAAGGGCTATGAAGAGGCCGAGGTGCTCGGCTCCAATTTCTCGCGGTTCTATACCCCCGAAGATCAGCGCGCCGGCATGCCGCAACGCGCGCTGCGCATCGCCACCACCGAAGGTCGTTTCGAAGGTGAGGGATGGCGGGTGCGCAAGGATGGCAGCCACTTCTGGTGCCACGTGGTCATCGACCCGATCGTTGCCAACGACGGCAGGCTGCTGGGCTTCGCCAAGATCACCCGCGACTTGACCGAGCGCAGGCAGGCGGAAAATTCCCTGCTGCAAAGCGAGCAGCAGTTCAGGCTGCTTGTGCAGAGCGTCACCGATTACGCGATCTACATGCTCGACCCGAATGGGCTCATCACCAACTGGAACATGGGCGCACAGCGGATAAAGGCGTATCTGCCGGAAGAAGTCATCGGCAAGCATTTCTCGCTGTTCTTTACCGAAGAGGACCGGCTGAAAGGCGAACCGCAGCGCGGAATCGACACCGCGGCGCGCGACGGCAAGTTTGAGACCCAGTCCTGGCGGGTGCGCAAGGACGGCACGCGGTTCTGGGCCAGCGTGGTGCTCGACCCCATTCGCAGTGAAGACGGCACGCTCCTTGGCTTCGCCAAGATCACTCGGGATGTTACCCAAGCCAGAGAAGCCCAGTTGGCACTGGAGAAGGCCCGCGAAGCGCTGTTCCAATCACAGAAAATAGAATCCCTCGGCCAACTGACCGGCGGCATCGCCCACGATTTCAACAACCTGCTGATGGTCATCCTGGGCAGCCTGCAACTGGTGCGCAAGCGCGTCGATGATGATCCGCGGGTGCTTTCGTTGCTCGACAACGCCATTCAGGGCGCCAACCGCGGCGTCAGCCTGACCCAGCGCATGCTCGCATTCGCGCGGCGCCAGGACCTCAAGCTGGAACTGATTGATGTGCGCACGCTGGTTCGCGGCATGGCCGAGCTGCTGCAACGCTCGCTCGGCCCGCAGATCACCATCGAGACGCGTTTCCCGCTGTTTCTCAAATCCGTGCTGGCGGACAGCAACAAGCTGGAAATGGCGCTGCTCAATCTGGCGGTCAATTCCCGCGATGCGATGCCGAACGGTGGGGTGATCGTCATCTCGTCGAAAGAGCGGCAGATCACCGACGACCGCGAGGGCATGAAGCCCGGTAACTATGTGTGCCTGTCATTCACCGACAGCGGCGAAGGCATGGATGAGGCAACCTTGCAGCGCGCCAAGGAACCGTTCTTTACCACCAAGGGCGTAGGCAAGGGTACGGGGCTGGGATTGTCCATGGTCCATGGACTGGCCGAGCAGTCGGGAGGCCGGTTGTTCCTCAAGAGCGAGGTTGGCCAAGGAACCACCGCAGAACTGTGGTTGCCCGCTGCGGTTGAAATGAGGGCGAAGCCGCGTCCGGTCACGAAGCCTTCATCGACCCAAGCCGGCACCAATGATCTGGTGGTGCTCGCGGTAGACGACGATCCGCTGGTGCTGCTCAGTGCGACCGCGATGCTGGAGGACCTCGGCTGTACGGTGGTGCAGGCGTCGTCGGCTGCCGAAGCTCTGGTCGCGCTCGAACACACCCGCTTTGATCTGGTGCTTACCGACCAGGTCATGCCCAAGATGACCGGTACCCAGCTGGCCAAGGCGATACAGCGCAGCCATCCTCGGCTACCGGTGGTTCTCGCGACCGGGTACAGCGAAGAGCCGACCGATATCATCGATGGGCTGCCCAGGTTGAACAAACCCTTCGATCAGGAAGCCCTGGCCCATGCGGTCTACCACGCCGTGAATCTGGCCAAGGCCCCATAACGTTCGTCGCTGATGGCGGATGGGGCGGCTCCGCGCCTGGTCAATCCAGCTCACTGAAAATCCCATGCGCCAGGCTCACCCGCGCCTCGTTGGGGTAGTTCTTGTTGGCGAGCACGACGATGCCGAGCTTCTTCTCCGGTACGAATGCCACGTAGGCGCCAAAGCCATTGGTTGAGCCGGTCTTGTTCACCCACATGGCGTCTTGTGCCGGTTCGGGCGGGTCGATGGGGGTAACGGCCTTGCTTTCGTAAGCCAGCGCGTTGGAGTTGCCTTGCAGCAAAGTCTCCAGCGCCACCGGGTAGCGGTATTGCTCCCAGATCAGACTCTGGGTCATCGCACCGAGCCTGAAGTAACCCGTGCGGGTGTCATCGAGCGCGCGCTGCAACCGGGTTTCGGTTTCGGCAAGGTGCAGGTTGGCTTCGACGAAACGCAACAGGTCCGCACTGCTGGTCTTCACCCCGTAGGCCTCGGCAGCCAACACCCCCGGATTGAGCCTGACAGGTGCATCTTCCTTGTTGTAGCCCTGGGCATAGCGCGCCATCTGCGCTGGCGGAACATCGTAGTAGCTGTTGTGCATGCCAAGTTTGGCGAATACTTCGCTCTGCACCGCGACATCGAACGGCAGGTTCATGCTCTTGGCGGCCACCACCCCGAGCAGGCCGATGCTGGGGTTGGCGTAGGTGCGCTGGGTGCCCACGGCGAATTCGGGCTGCCAGGCCTTGAAGTAGTCCATCAGTTGCTGATCGTTGTGGACCTGTTCGGGAACCTGCAGCGGGAAGCCTCCGGCGGTATGGGTGCCGAGGTGCATCAGCGTCACGTGGTCAAGCCTGCTGCCCCGTAACTGGGCGAGGTGCCGGCTCGGGCTGTCGCTGAGTGCCAGGCGCCCGTTGGCCTGGGCCAGGGTCGCCAGGGTGGCGGTGAAGGTCTTGCTGATCGAGCCGATCTCAAACAGCGTGTCGCGTGTCACGGGCTGTTCGGTTTGCTTGGAGGCAACGCCGAAATTGTAGAAGCGCTGTTTGCCGTCGACGGTGAGTGCGATGGCCATGCCGGCAATGCCGTACTGCTGCATCACCGCTTCGGCGGCGGCCCGCACATGGGCATCGCTAGGCTGTTGCGCATCGCCGGCCGAGGTGATGCTGGCGAAAGCGCTGCTACAGGCCAATAGCAGAAGGCGCACACAGCCTGTTGCGAAAGGGCGCATCGAGGTTTCCTTGAGACAGATCGGGAGTGGAAACCTACCACCTCATCAGGCCCTTCCCAAGGGCGATGTATCTCCGAGCATGATTTCTCTTCCGGCGATCGCGAGTTACGCCGGTTGCATAAGTGCCGACATCAGGTCGCACGTGGGCAGCATCAAGTAATTATTTTCTGCGTGTATGACGCCCTGGAAGCCCCGTGGTTACTCGCTTATGCCGTAAGCGCGCAGCAGGTATAACGAAAAGATCAAAAATATAACTTGCGCGCTAAATTATTGGCCGCTAATGTTCGCTCCATGGAACTGATTAGCGCACAAAACATTAGCGCGAAGGCCCAGGGAAGACCTTGCAGTGGTCTTCGCCACCCAACCAAACAACTCGATATTTCTGGAGATTAACGATGAAAACCCTGATCGCTCTCGCCGCCACCTTGGTTCTTTCTGCTCCTGTTCTGGCTGACAACAGCCAGCCCAACCAGCGGGACGGCAAAGGCCTGTACCCGGAATGGCTGATCAACCACCAGGGTTGATCGCCGCGCCAGACTTAGCAGATTCAGATTTGTTTATTGAACGAAGACGTTTGGCTTAACCAGGGTTTACACCTGCTGGATAAAGCCAAACCCGTTAACAGATCACCAGGCGCCGGCATCGGCTAGCGCTGACGAACCCAACCATGAACGAAAAGGAAACCATCATGCGTACATTCAAGTTCCTCAAGACCGCCGTAGCCGTAGCAACCACCGCCCTCGCATTCGGCCCATTGAATGTTGCGGTTGCTGCAGCGCAGAGCGCCAGTGCCAAGCCCACTGTCGTGCTGGTCCATGGCGCATTCGCCGAGTCCTCGAGCTGGAATGGCGTCGCTGCCCGCCTGCTGGATAAGGGCTACCCGGTGATCGCCGCAGCCAACCCGCTGCGTGGGGTTACCCATGATGCCGACTACATCGCCGACATCGTCGAGCAAACCGCCGGCCCGGTGATTCTCGTTGGCCACTCCTATGGTGGTGCGGTGATCTCCAACGCCGGGCGTGACAACGCCAAGGTCAAGGCGCTGGTCTACGTCGCGGCATTCGCCCCGGACAAAGGCGAAACCGCCCTTGAGCTGTCCGGTCGTTACCCCGGCGGCACCCTTGGCCCGACCCTGGCTCCCCCGGTGCTGCTCGATGACGGCAACAAGGACCTCTATATCCAGCAGGACAAGTTCGGTCAGCAGTTTGCAGCCGACGTCGCCGCCGCCGATTCAGCATTGATGGCCGCGACCCAGCGCCCGATCAGCGAGTTCGCTTTGACCGAAGCCTCGGGTGATCCAGCCTGGAAGCAGTTGCCGTCCTGGTTCATCTACGGCTCGGCGGACAAGAACATTCCCGAAGCGGCGCTGAAGTTCATGGCCGAGCGCGCCGGCTCGAAGAAGACCGTTACCGTGCCGGGCGCGTCCCATGTCGTGATGACGTCCAACCCCGAGAAAGTCGCAGCACTGATCATCGAAGCGGCCGAGGTTTCTGCTCGCTAAAGATGTCACCTACGGATTCTAAAGTTTCGCTTGGGCTGATCGGCCATACCGGCCGGTTAGCCAGCAACACCCACGTACACCCTTACCCATACGAACCAGAGGATTACCACCATGTCGATTCAAACCATTGCTTACCGTGCCTACGCAGAAGCCACCGGCGGCCGTGACGGCCGTGCCATCTCCTCCGACGGCATCCTCGACGTCGCCCTGACCACGCCGAAAGAACTCGGCGGTGCAGGCGGTGCGGGCACCAACCCCGAGCAACTGTTCGCTGCCGGCTACTCGGCCTGCTTTATCGGCGCCATGAAGTTCGTGGCCGGTCGCGACAAGCTGCCCATGCCGGCCGATGCCTCCATCGAAGGCGTGGTCGGGATCGGCGCAATCCCCAACGGTTTTGGCATCGAAGTCGAATTGCGCATCAGCCTGCCAGGCATGGACCGCGCTCAGGCACAGACCCTGATCGAGCGTGCGCACATCGTCTGCCCATACTCCAACGCCACCCGCGGCAACATCGACGTCACCCTGACGCTGATCGACTAGTAGGCCATTTAAAAACGTAAGCGAGGCAGGCAAGACAAGGCAAAAACAGGCGAGGAAGCGGAGTTTACGTGCTGTAAATGAGCATTCCGAGACGCCGCGTCCCGGCCTGTTTTTAACGCCGTATTGCCAACGTAGATAGTTTTTAACGGCCTGCTAACCCCTTCGGAGGGCCGCCATTGGATGGCGGCCCTCCACCTCGGAGACTCACCATGAACATCAAGCAACGTTTGTCGATCGCCGTACTCGCCCTTGCCGTCAACACCGCCTTCGCCGCGGGCAGCCCTGGCGTCGAGCGCAACACCCAGGGTTTCCTCGATGCCCTGGCCGCCGGTGGCGGCACACCGCTCGAGCAGATGAGCCCGAAGGACGCCCGCGCCGTGCTGGTGGGTGCGCAAGCCGGAGTCAAGGTCGATGTCTCCGGGATCAAGGTCGAGGATAAAACCATCAGCGTCGATGGCCTGTCGATTGCCCTGAAGGTCGTGCGTCCGGCGAACGCCACCGGCACACTGCCGGTGTTCATGTACTTCCACGGCGGTGGCTGGGTGCTGGGTGATTACCCGACCCATGAACGGCTGATCCGTGATCTGGTGGTCGGCTCGGGCGCTGCGGCGGTGTATGTCGATTACACCCCGTCGCCGGAAGCCAAGTACCCGACCGCGATCAACCAGGCCTACGCCGCGACCCAGTGGGTGGCGCAGCATGGCGAGCAGATCGGCGTGGATGGCAAGCGCCTGGCGGTAGCCGGCAACAGTGTTGGTGGCAACATGGCCGCGGTGGTTGCGTTGATGGCCAAGGCCAAGGGCACCCCGGCAATCAGCTTCCAGCTGCTGCTGTGGCCAGTAACCGATGCCAATTTCAACAACGCCTCATACAACCAGTTCGCCGATGGTCACTTCCTCAGCAAGTCGCTGATGCAATGGTTCTGGGATAACTACACCACCGACCCGAAGCAGCGCGCCGAGATCTACGCCTCGCCGTTGCAGGCTTCGCTCGAACAGCTCAAGGGCCTGCCGCCGGCCTTGGTGCAGACCGCCGAGTTCGACGTGCTGCGCGATGAAGGCGAAGCCTACGCCCGCAAGCTGGACGCGGCCGGGGTCAACGTCACCTCGGTGCGCTACAACGGCATGATCCACGACTTCGGTCTGCTCAACGTGATCAGCCAGATTCCCGGCACGCAAAGCGCCCTGCAACAGGCGGCCGAGGCGCTGAAAGCCAACCTGAAGTAATCGTAATCGAGTGAATGGCAAGCCCCGCCGCTGTCGCAAGCGCCGGGGCTTTTGCCTGTTTCTCGGTCAGGCTTTCGCCTTTCAGCGAAGCTTCGAGAAACTCGATCAGTGCCTGCATCCGTTCACTGCGATTCTTGCGCGCCGGCGCGCTGCCCTACCAACGCAGCCGGCAGGCGGGTCAGTAACGGGCGAAGCGCTGGCGGTATTCCAGCGGCGTCAGCGCGGTCAGTTCCTTGAACATCCGGCGCATGTTGGAATCGCTGCTGAAACCCAGCTCCTGACTGATTCGCGAGACTGAAGCCGAGGTCAGGGTGAGGCGCTCACTGACCTGGTTGAGCTTGATGCAGCGGGCGTAGGCGGCAACCGCAACGCCGGTTTCGCGGCTGACCTTGCGGGCCAGGGTGCGTTCCGACAGGCCGAGCTGTTCGGCCAGCCGCAGGGTGGTGATCTGCTCGGCGGGCGTGCGCTCGACCAAGGCGTGCAGACGGCGCAGCAGCGTGCTCGGCTGTTCGATCAGGCTCATCGCGTGAAAGGCGCGGTGGGATTGGGCGGGGCGCGGCAGCACCATCAGCTTGATCAGGTCGTTCAGCGCGTCGGGGCTAAGCCGCTGCTCGATCAGCGCCTGGGCGATCGGTAGGTAACCGTTGACCCCGGCAGCGGTGGCATTGCCGGGGTTGACCACGCAGCTGCGTTCGCTCTGCCAGCGTATCTGCGGGTAGGCCTGGGTCATGGCCTCGGTGAGCCACCAGGTGATGGTCGCTGGCTGTTCGTGCAGCCGCCCGCTGGCCGCCAGCAGACTCACGCCCGCGCAATAGCTCCACAGTTGCAGCCTTCGCGGGCTCTTCGCCAGTGCGGCGATCAGCGCGGCATTCGCCTCGATGGCGGCCTCGACCTGCTGCGCCGACTCGGCCCAGAAGCCGGGCAGCAGAATCGCGTCCAGCTCGCGCGGTTCGAGTGCTGTCGTCACGTCCAGCGTCAGGCCCTGGGCACATTCCAGCGGACCCGCCTGCAGTGCGACGAAGCGGCAGTCGAACAGGCTTTTGCCGGCGCGCCGGTTGGCCGCGTTAAGCAGGTCGGCAAAGGCGAACAGGCCGGCCGGCATGCAGTGGGGGAACAGCAGTAAAGCAATGCGCAGGGGAGTGGCCATGGCTGAAACCGAATTGATTGTGTCCAGGCTTGCCATTCTGGGCGCGCCCGTGCATCGACACAATGGGGCCTCTTACCGGAGGCTAGGCCATGCAAATCCACCAGCTGCGCAACGCGACTCTTATTCTCGAACTCGGCCCGCACCGGGTGCTGCTCGACCCGATGCTGGCGGCGAAAGACGCACTGCCGCCGTTGCGCCTGTTCGGCGCGCGGCAGCGCAACCCGCTGGTCGACCTGCCCGATTCGGCGAGCGCGGCGCTGCAATCGGTCACCCATTGCCTGATCACCCACTGCCAGAAAGGCCACTTCGACCACCTCGATCGGCTCGGTGCGCGCTGGCTCAGGGACACCCAGACGCCGGTCATCTGCACCCCGCACGATGCGGCCTACCTCGGCAAACGCGGCCTCAACGTGCAGCCGCTGCCCGAGCGGCATGAGCAGCCGAGCGCGTTTCTCGGCGGGCAGATCCGCACGGTGCGTTGCACCCACGGTTACGGGCTGGTTGGCAAGCTGATGGAGCATGGGGTCGGCTACCTGATCGAGATGCCAGGCGAACCCAGCCTCTATCTGGCGGGCGATACGCGGTTGACGCCAAGGGTCGAGGCCTTCGTCCGCGCGCATCAACCGCAGGTCAGCGTGGTGCCGGCCGGTGGCGCGCGGTTCGATCTGGGGGGCGACATCATCATGGGCGTCGATGACGTGATTGCCTTTGCCCGCCTGGCCACCGGTCGGGTGGTGGCCAACCACCTGGAGGCGCTCAGCCATTGCCCGGTAACCCGCACCGAACTGGCGCTGGCCGCGCAACAGGCCGGGGTCGCGGCACGCCTGTCGATACCAGGCGATGGTCAGGTGCTGACGTTCAACGCGTAGGGGGAGGGGGACGCTCGATGCGGTTGTTCGCGCGGGGCAACCGCATCGCCGGCATCAGTCGAACTTCACCCCGATCCGGCCGGTGTAGTCCGTGTACAGCAGCAAGGGACGTTTTTGCGTGGCGGCGAAGTATTCGTCGGTGGCCTGTTTCGAACCGGTGAAATGGCCGTAGTCGTCGATGATCACCGAGCCGCCGATGGTGATGCGCGGATAGAGCACTTCGAGCTCTTTCTTGGTCGATTCATACCAGTCGGTGTCGAGGCGGAGCACGCAGATCTTGTCCGGCAGGTTGGCTGGGTCTTCGAGGGTTTGCAGCACGTCGCCCTCGACGAAGACGATGCTGTCGTCGAGCAGACCGGCCTTGGTGAAATTGTTCTTCACCTCGTCCAGCGACGAGTAATACATCTCGTTGTGGGTGTCGCGCTGCTTGCTGAGGAAGGTGTCGATCACCGGGGCGCCGTTGGAGAAATACTTGTCGGCATCGGTCGGCGCGGTCATGCCCTTGAAGGTGTCGAACATGTACACCTTGCGGGTGACCTTGTGCAGCTTGAACATCGCCGCGGCGAGCAGGGCATTGCCACCGCGCCAAACGCCGCACTCGACGAAGTCACCCTCGATATTGCGCTCGATTGCGTGCTTGCAGGCCATCAGGGTCGCCCACAGGCGCTCGTAGGAAACCAGGGTCAGACCGTTGTTCATGACGTAGGAGACGATTTCCTGTTCTTCCTTGCTGAGCTCGACCGGCATCTTTATCGGTTTTTTTTCGCTTGTTTGACTGTCGCTCATTTTATTTTCCGAATAATCGTCTGGGAGGTGCGCCGCACGCGCCGCACGCGCCGCACACGGGGTACGTCGGGCGTCGGCTCGGCCAGCAGAATAGTCCGAACGAATGGGTTCGGCCATCGGCACCGGCGCTGCGCTTCAGCTGTCGCAACGGATTACCGGCGCAGATTACGGGGAGATCGGGTCGCTGGCCGGGAAGGTTTCTTCCAGCGCATCATCCAGTTGGTCCTCGCTGACAGCAGCCCTCGGCGCTTTGGCGACCTGCTCGCAGTTGCACTGCGCTGCCGGGCAGTGCTGCCCCTCGGCATGCTGACTGGCGCAGGCTTCGCTGCAATAGGTGGCCGCGCCACGCACCTGGGCGATGGCGGTATCGACGCTGCAGCAGCAGGTTGGGCAGGCGCATTGTTGATCGGTCATTGTTCTCTCCTGAAGGGTGTCCCAGCGCTATTTGACGCTGGGTGGTCAAGGTGTGGCGTCGTGCTCGCGCTTACCCAGCTGGCTTGCTCTGGAGCGCAGCAACAGCGCACCGCTAACCAGCATCAGCAGCCCCCAGAGCAGAAAGCCCAGGTCCCAGTAGATCCAGTACTGCGGCGCGACGGTTTCATTGACGTGATGAAGGCCCAGGATCTGATGGTTAAGGATGCCCTCCACCAGGTTGAACAGGCCAAAGCCGACCAGCAATGAGCCGACCAGCAGGCGACTCGACCAGTACAGGTGAGGGCGATGCGCTGCGCGCCAGAGTTGCACAAGGCCGCACAGCACGAACACGTAGGTGGAGGCGTGGAAGATGCCGTCCCACAATGTGTTGTGTTGCAGGTTGGCCAGGCTGGTGGGCGGGTAACCGGCGCTGCTCAACAGGTGATGCCATTGCAGCAACTGGTGCAGAACGATGCCATCGAAGAAACCGCCCAGGCCCAGACCAACGAGAATCCCCGCACTCAGCGGGAAGTGCGGTGCAGTAGAAGGGTCAAGGGACTTGGCGGTGTGTTTCACGGGTTTCCCTTTTGGCGAGGCCGCAAGCAGCGAAGCTGCGCGCCTGAAGTTTCGATTACAGGTTGCGATGGCCGTTCCATATCGAATTTTTGGTCAGGGCGTGCGTTTAACGAGACGCTGTGGACGGCTGATATTGAAGCGATAGCAACAGCCTAAACGTCGAAGTGTAAAGCGGCGAATTAATATTAAATTTATAAATTCGTGGAATGAGTTTTAGCTTTAATAAGGCTGTTTAATCATAAGCCGGGTGTAAGTGAGCCGTTCGTCACCTCTACATTAACCAGTCAGAACTTTTACAGGTCACTACCCTTCAGAAACTCTGCAAGTACTTGCTTCGTTAAATTTCAATTTATGAGGATATAGTCATGCCTAATTCAGGAAACTCCAACTCGGGTAATTTTGCTAACGATCGTGAAAAGGCTTCAGAAGCTGGCCGTAAAGGCGGTCAGGCTTCCGGTGGTAACTTCGCCAATGACCGCGAGAAAGCCTCTGAGGCCGGCCGCAAAGGCGGGCAGAACGGGCACGGTGGCGGCCGCAACTAGTGGCGAACCCATTGTGTAACACCGAAAGGGGAAGGCTTTTTAGTCTTCCCTTTTTTTGTTCTCGCCTATTAGCCTACAGCGAGGATTGGTAGCGACTCGTGTATGTAATCAAAATGATGTCTAAGTTATAAATCGGCAATATCCGTGAGAGTGACTGTGATAGGAGGTTGCAATCATTTAAGTAGTTGTATTGGCGAATGCTATTCAAGAGTCAAGCCACTATTAAGTTGATATCAGCATCTTTCACTCAACGCTGCTTTGAATCAAAAGGGAGCGAAGCGACTCACCCAGCGCCATGCGTCCCGGTTTGACCGTCCCCGCCCAGCCCGCAGATTTTTCCTAACCCTTCAGCCAAGTTGGCAAACCTGTACCACACTCAATGGGCTTTGATGCCGGGGTGTCGTTTGCCTATGGACCTGGCTCGAACCTCTGCCGCTGCAGGTGAGGTTCATACCAACAAGAACGGGGGATTTATGCTCAATCCGCGGGATGTAAAAACTGTCGAGGATGCCAGGCGCATCGTCGAGGAGCGCGAGCTCAGTCACGTCAAGGTTGGGGTGTTCGATAACGATGGCGTGATGCGCGGCAAATACCTGAGCCGCAGCAAGTTCATCTCCGCCCTGGGCAGCGGATTCGCCTTTTGCGATGTGGTGCTCGGCTGGGATGTGAAGGACCAGCTGTACGACAACGGCCAATACACCGGCTGGCACACCGGCTACCCGGACGCACCCGTGCGGGTGTTGCCGCATACCTGTCGCGAGCTGCCGTTTGAGAACGGCATGTTGCTGTTTATCTGCGAGTTTGCCGAAGCGGCAGAGAAGGTCTGCCCGCGCGGCACCCTGCGCCGGGTGATCGAGCGGTGCCACAACATGGGCTTCGACGCTTTTGCAGCGCTGGAGTACGAGTTCTTCATGTTCGAGGAAACCCCGGACTCCGCTCGGGAAAAGGGCTACCGCAACCTCAAGCCGTTTACCCCGGACTGGTTCGGCTATTCGATGATCCGCAACTCGGTGCATGCCGAGCTGTACCACGAAATTCTCGACATGGCCGAGCGCATGGATTTCCCCATCGAAGGCCTGCACACCGAAACCGGCCCCGGTGTGCTCGAGGCAGCCATCGCCTACGACCATGCCGAGGCAGCGGCGGACAAGGGCGCGCTGTTCAAGACCTTCATGAAAGTGCTGGCCCAGCGCAGCGGGTTGATGGCCACGTTCATGGCCAAGTGGTCGGGCAAGTACCCTGGCCAGAGCGGGCATATCCACGTTTCGCTGCGCGATCAGGCTACCGGCAAGTCGGCATTCTACGACCCGACCCAGGCGCACAACATGAGCGCGATCCAGCGTCATTTTCTCGCCGGCCAGCAACGCCTGATGCCGGAATTCCTGTGCATGGTGGCGCCGACGCTGAACAGCTACCGGCGCTTGATTCCAGGCTTCTGGGCACCCACCGATGCCACCTGGGGCGTGGAAAACCGCACCGCCGCGCTGCGCGTGATTCCTGGCAGCGACAAATCCCAGCGCCAGGAGTATCGCCTCGGCGCCGCGGACGGCAACCCTTACCTGGCGCTGTCAGTGGCGCTTGGCTCCGGCCTGTACGGGGTGATGAACCAGTGGGAACCGACCGATCCGGTGGAGGGCAATGCCTATTCGCAGAAACACCCGGAACACCTGGCTCTGCCGCGCACCCTGTGGGATGCGGCGCAGCGCTTTAAAGCCTCCGAGGCCGCGCGCGAGCTGTTCGGCAGTGAGTTCGTCGAGCACTTCGCCGCCAGCCGCGAATGGGAGGAACGCGAATACCGCCGCCACGTCAGCGACTGGGAGCTTGATCGCTACTTCGAAATCATCTGAGCGCCGCATAACCCAAGGGACGGGCTTTTTGTAGGGTGGACATGCCGAAGGCTTGTCCACCCTTGGCGGCGCGGACGGCAAACAAGCTAGGTAAGTGGGTGACGCTGTTTCATCCACCCGCGTATTGGTGGGTGCGCCATCCACCCCACGAGAACCAGACTTATAGAGACACAGCAGGCCTACCTGTTATTCGCCACAGAATTCTACGGAGTGAGCAATGAGCAGACTGCAATGCATTTCACCCATCGACGGCTCGCTGTATGTCGAACGCGAACTGGCCAGCGCCGCGCAGATCGCCAGTGCGCTGGCCAAAGCGCAACAGGCCCAGCAGGCATGGCGGCGGACACTATTGAAAGAGCGCATCGCCATCGGCCGCAAGGCGATTGCTGCCTTTGCCGCAAGGGAAACGCAACTGGCTGAAGAGCTGTGCTGGATGATGGGCCGGCCGATCCGCTATGCCGCAGGCGAGGTGCGCGGCTTTGTCGAGCGTGCCAGCTATATGGCGGATATTGCCGAGCAGGCGTTGGCGGATATCAAGGTGCCGGAAAAGCCCGGGTTTATTCGCTTTATCCGCCGCGAGCCGCTGGGCGTAGCGCTGGTCATCGCGCCCTGGAATTACCCGTATCTGACCGCCGTGAACGCGGTGATGCCGGCATTGCTGGCCGGCAACGCCGTGCTGCTCAAGCACTCGGCGCAGACACCTCTGTGCGCCGAGCGCATGGTCGAGGCGTTCACCGAGGCCGGCTTGCCGGATGGGGTGTTCCAGTACCTGCACCTGAGCCATGCCGACACCGAGCAACTGATCCAGGCGCCAGCGATCCAGCACGTCGCCTTTACCGGCTCGGTACCGGGTGGCGCCATGGTCGAGCGCGCGGCGGCAGGGCGCTTTATCAGCGCCGGGCTGGAGCTGGGCGGCAAGGACCCAGCCTACGTCCGCGCCGACGCCGACCTCGCTCACGCGGTGGAAACCACCATCGACGGCGCCTTCTTCAATTCCGGGCAATCCTGTTGCGGAATCGAGCGCATCTACGTGCATGAGTCGCTGTATGACGCCTTCGTCGAACAGGCCGTGGCGCTGGTCAAGCAATACACGCTGGGTCGCTCCGACGACCCGGACACCACCCTCGGCCCGCTGGTAAAGGCCGATGCAGCGGATTTCGTCCGCGATCAGATCAGCGAGGCGCTGGCGCAAGGCGCGACGGCCCATATCGATCCCGCGACCTTCACCCTGGGCAAGCGCGGCACGCCTTACCTGGCCCCGCAGTTGCTGACCGGCGTGCACCATGGCATGCGGGTGATGACCGAAGAATCCTTTGGCCCGGTGGTGGGCATCCAGCGGGTTCGCGACGACGAAGAGGCCCTGGCGTTGATGAACGACAGCGAATTCGGCCTGACCGCCGCCATCTTCAGCCGCGACGTCGAGACCGCGCTGGCACTGGCCGACCGCGTCGAGGCCGGCACGGTGTTTCTCAACCGCTGCGACTACCTTGATCCGGCGCTGGCCTGGACCGGGGTGAAGAACTCCGGGCGCGGCTGCACGCTTTCCAGTGTCGGCTACGAGCACCTGACCCGGCCGAAATCCTTCCACTTCAAAACCCAGTTGTGAGGCACGTTATGGACCTGAATCAGTACCGCATGAACTGGAATTACCCGACCTCGGTGCGCGTCGGCGCGGGCCGCGTCGCCGAACTGGCGGCCGCCTGCCGGCAACTGGGCATGAGCGCGCCGCTGCTGGTTACCGACCCCGGCCTCGCCGCGTTGCCGATGGTCGAGCAGGCGCTGCGCCAATGCCGCGATGATGGCCTGAAAGCCGGTCTGTTCGATGGCATCAAGGGAAACCCCACCGGCCCCAACGTGACCGCTGGCGTCGCCGCATTCAAGGCCGGCAACCATGACGGGGTGATCGCCTTTGGCGGGGGCTCGGCGCTGGATGCCGGCAAGGCCATCGCGCTGATGGTCGGGCAGGATCGGCCGCTGTGGGATTTCGAGGACATCGGCGACAACTGCAACCGGGTCAACGTCAGTGGCATGGCGCCGGTGGTGGCGGTACCGACCACCGCCGGTACCGGTTCGGAAGTGGGGCGCGCCTCGGTGATCACCGACGACGAGGCGCAGATCAAGCGCATCATCTTCCACGCGAAGATGTTGCCGGCCCTGGTGATTCTCGACCCTGAGCTCACCCTTGGGCTGCCGCCGAAAATCACCGCGGCCACCGGTATGGATGCGCTCTCGCATAATCTCGAAGCGTACTGTTCGCCGCTGTTCCACCCGATGGCCGAAGGCATCGCCCTGGAAGGCATGCACCTGATCCAACACTACCTGCCAAGGGCGGTGAGCCATGGCAACGATGTTGAGGCGCGCCTGCAGATGCTGGTGGCCTCGAGCATGGGCGCGACCGCGTTTCAGCGCGGGCTGGGCGCCATGCACGCGTTGGCTCATCCGCTCGGTGCGCTGTATGACGCCCACCATGGGTTACTCAACGCGGTGCTGATGCCCTTTGTGCTGGTGGCCAATCGCGCCAGCATCGAGCCGCAGATGGCCAAGATGGCGCGTTACCTGAATCTGGCCAAACCGGGCTTCACCGGTGTGCTCGACTGGGTGCTGCACTTGCGCAACGAGGTGGGCATTCCCCACAGTCTGAGTGAGATCGGCATCGACGACCGGCGTATCGAGCAGGTCGGGCAGATGGCGGAGGTCGACCCTTCGGCAGGCACCAACCCGATCACCTTCAGTGCCACGCAGTATCGTCAGCTGTTCGAGAAAGCCCTGCGTGGCGATCTTTAACGGCCTGATAAGCGGGTTTGGTCGCGTAGCCTGCAGGCATCCGGCTACGGCTGCGGTGTAGGGTGGACATGCGCAGCTTGTCCACCAACAGGGCATACGACGGCCGAACCTTGCAACATGTCCGCCCTAGGGTTTCGCAAGGCTTGTGCAGACGGTGAGGGCGTTGAGCGTCGCTTATTCGCTGGCCTGGGCCGCTTTCAGCGTGTCATAGGCCGGGGCGGCATAGATGCCGACTTCCACCGCCAGCGCCATTACCCGCGGCAGGTCGTTCGTATAGACCAGCACCGCCTGCAGCGCATCGTCCAGCGGCTCGCTGAAGTCCACCAGTACATAGCCCTGGGTCTCTGGCGACAGGCTGGCGAGCTGCACCTGGATTCGGTTCAGCGCCTTCAGCGGTTCGACCTTGAACAACTGCTTGGCCTTGAGCACGAAACTCACCTGGGGCCCGAAAGACTCGACGATCTGCTGGAACAGCTGGTCGTAGCTGTCGGCCTGGAACAGCACGGTGTCCGGCAGGCTGCCGACCACGATCCATTCGCCGAGCGGAATGGGAAAGCTGTCGTCGTAATTGATATCCGGATTGGCCGCGAGAAATGCCTGTGGGTCGGCATAGGCCTGGGCGGCCTCATCGGCGATACGGGCGATCTCGTCTGCGGTCATGCAGCCCGAGCTTATGCGGCCGATCAGTTCTTCAAGCTGGGCTTTCATGGCGGTGTGTCCTGGCGAAAAAGGTCGCCAAGCATAGCTGGATTTGCCGCACGGCGGCGCCCGTCATGCTGGCAATGGCCGGGGCTGGATGCCGGTGTCGAGCAACTGGGTAAACTGCTCGACGTCGACAGCGTGGCTGAACAGAAAGCCCTGGCCCTCTTCGCAATGGTGCGCTTGCAGGAATTCGAGCTGGGCGGTTTCCTCGACGCCTTCGGCGACCACTCGCTGCATCAGGCTGTTGCCCATGGCGATCACCGCGCTGACGATGATGCCCTCGTTGGAGCCGATGTCATGAACGAAGGAGCGGTCGATCTTGAGCACGTCGATGGGGAACTGATTGAGATAGCTGAGGCTGGAATAGCCAGTACCAAAATCATCCACCGCCAGCTGCACGCCGAGATCCTTGAGCTGCTGCAGAATCGCCGCGCTGGCGGGCGCGTCGCGCATCAGCACACTTTCGGTAATCTCCAGTTGCAGGCGCTCGGCTGGCAGGCCACTGGCTTCAAGCGCTGCGGTGACGCTGGCGACGAAATCCTTGCGACGAAATTCCAGGGCGGAAATATTCACGGCAATCGATGCCAGGCTATAACCGCCAGCTTCCCAGTGCTTGGCTTGCGTGCATGCCTGCTGCAGGACCCACCGCCCGATCGGGATGATCAGCCCACAGGATTCGGCGACCGGCACGAAGCGGTCCGGCAGGACCACGCCCCATTCCGGATGAATCCAGCGGATCAAGGCTTCGGCGCCGCTGATTTCGCCCGTATTCAGGTTGATCTTTGGCTGGTAATACAGGGTGAATTCGTCGCGTGACAGGGCATTGCGCAGGTGCGCTTCGATCATCTGCCGTTCGACAGCGCGGACATTCATCTCGCGTTTGAAAAACTGGTAGTTGTTGCGGCCTTCTTCCTTGGCCTGATACATCGCCGTATCTGCATTTTTGATTAGCGCCTCTGCGTTCTTTGCGTCGGCCGGATAGGTGCTGATACCAATGCTGGAGGTCACGTGTAGCTCGTGCTCGCTGACCGTGTGCGGATTCGCCAGGGCGGTAAGAATCTTGTCCGCGGTGCGTGCGGCATCTTCAGCCGAATTATTTTCGCCAAGCAGTACGACGAATTCATCGCCTCCCAGGCGACTGACAGTATCCGAGCTCCGTACGGACCCGGTAATACGCGTGGCCACAGATTGCAATAACTCGTCGCCCACCCCGTGGCCAAGCGAGTCGTTGATGCGCTTGAAGTTATCGAGGTCGAGAAATAACAGCGCCAATTGCGTCCCGCTCCGCTCGGCCAGGGAAATAGCCTGGGCAATCCGATCGTTCAGCAGGGCACGATTGGGCAGGTTGGTCAGCGCGTCATGCTGGGCCAAATGAGCCATTTTTCGAGTGATTTCATGGGCGGCGGTCATGTCGTGAAAGACCATGACTGCACCTTTGGTGCGATCCGCCCAGTCATGGATAGGCGCAGCGGAATCCTCGATCGCGGCCTCGCTGCCATTGCGTCTGATCAAAATAGTGCCAGGTGTCAGCATTTTGGGTTCGTCGTCGCGAAGCACCCGTCGTACGGGGTTTGCGACGGGCTCGCGGGTTTCGCCGTTGATCAAGCGCATGACGTCTTCAATGGGCTTGCCCAAGGCCTCGTCGCGGGGCCAGCCGGTCATTTGTTCCGCAGCCAGATTGAGATAATCAACGTTACCGGCCAGATCGGTGCTGATCACCGCGTCGCTGATCGAGTTGAGCGTGATTTCGGCACGGCCTTTCTCAATGAATAAGGCTTCTTCCACCGCCTTGCGCTGGATGATGTTGCGCAGCGACTGCGGCACCAGGTAACTGCTGAAATGCCCTTTGGACAGACAGCCTTGGGCCCCGCGCTGGATCGCTTCCCAGGTCTGCTGTTCATCTTCGATTTCGCTGAGGGTCATGATCGGTGTATGTGGCGTCAGGGCGAACAAGGCATCGAAGGTGTCCAGTCCCTGGCTGTCGGGGAGCGCCAGGTCAACCATGATCGCATCCACCGATTCCTGATCCTGCGCACTCAGGCGAGCCAGCGCGTCTGCCAGGCTGCCCGCTGACTCGACCTCGAACGGCCCGTCCTGCGCACGCGCAAGGACCGAACGTAATGTCGTGGCATCGTGGGCGTCCCCCGTGATGATCAGCACTCGATTGGTCATCTTGCCATCACTCCTTTCTGCAACTGTATGAACAAGAAACGATCCACAGGCGAAAGTGCGGCCTGCTCCTTCTATCCGTGAAGCAAATATCCGGAACAAGGTCCCGGCATGCAGGCTGAAGAGGCAATATTCAGCGTCGTCGCTAAAGGCGCGGCATCTGGCTTGTGCTTGCACAAATGGCCGCAGTCGTAGCGACAGCGACCATAAAGGTACGGCTTATTGGTGGACTTGCTACAGGTTCGACAGAACTCCGTCGGCCACGGTTCCACCTTTCGTACGTTGCCACACGAAACGCCCTTGCAGAGCACCTGATCGCAGCAAAAAGCCGGATTTTCGCGTATTTATGAGCGTTGTTGCTGTCCAGTCCAAGGCTGCATCGGAGCATGGCGCGGCCTGCGATTCCCTGCACTTGTGCGGTGTTAATGGAGTCAACGTTTCAATAGCCGTGGCGCTATGCTTGCGCGCCGAGCGTTTAGCCACCGCCTTGCGGCGCAATGTCCCTGACAGGAGTTTCTTCTTGAGTTCGCGTATCCACCCACTTGCCGGCAAGCCGGCACCTGCTTCTATGTTGACCAACATCGCGCAACTGCTCGCCGCTTACTTCGATGTGCAGCCAGATCCAAGCAGCGCTGCGCAGCGGGTCGCATTCGGCACGTCCGGGCATCGCGGCACGTCGCTGGCGGGCAGTTTCAACGAGTGGCACGTGTTGGCCATCAGCCAGGCGATCTGCGATTACCGCCTGAGCCAGTCGATCGACGGGCCGCTGTTCATCGGTGCGGACACCCACGCACTGTCGCAGCCGGCCCTCGAGACAGCGCTGCAGGTGCTGGCGGCCAATGGCGTACAGACGATGTTGTCGAAGGACGGCGAGTTCACGCCGACGCCTGCGATTTCCCATGCCATCCTGACGTACAACCAGGGCCGTAGCCGCGGTCTGGCCGATGGCATCGTCATCACGCCGTCGCATAACCCGCCGGACAGCGGCGGCTTCAAGTACAACGCAATCAACGGCGGGCCGGCCGATACCGATATCACCGGCTGGGTGCAGAACCGTGCCAACCAGCTGCTCGAAGGTCGCCTCAAGGATGTAAAGCGCATGCCGCTGGATGAGGCGCGCCGGGCAGCGACCACCCATGAACATGATTACCTCGGCCATTACGTCGCCGACCTGGGGAGCGTGATCGATTTCGAGCTGATTCGCGGGGCCGGCCTGCGCCTGGGCGTCGATCCGTTGGGCGGCGCGGGTGTGCATTACTGGGCGCGCATCGCCGAGTGTTATGCCATCGACCTGAGTGTGGTCAGCGAGGCAATCGACCCGCAGTTCGCTTTCATGTCGCTGGACTGGGACGGCAAGATCCGCATGGACCCGTCTTCGCGCGATGCCATGCAGCGCCTGATCGGGCTCAAGGACGGCTACGACATCGCCTTTGCCTGCGACACCGATTACGACCGCCACGGCATAGTCGCGCCGAGTGTCGGCCTGTTGCCGGCCAATCACTTTCTTAGCGTCGCCGTCGATTACCTGTTTCAGCAGCGTCCTCACTGGGGCGCGCAGACGGCGATTGGCAAGACCCTGGTCAGCAGTTCGATGATCGACCGGGTCAGCGCACGCCTCGGCCGGCGCCTGGTGGAGGTGCCGGTTGGATTCAAATGGTTCGTCGACGGGCTCTTCGATGGCTCGCTCGGTTTCGTCGGTGAGGAAAGCGCCGGCGCGACCTGCCTGCGCCGCGATGGCCGCGTGTGGACCACTGATAAGGACGGTATCGTGCTGGCGTTGCTGGCGGCAGAGATGACCGCCAGCCGAGGCCGCGATCCTGGCGAGTCGTACCGCGGCCTGGTCGATGAGTTTGGCGCGATATTCGCTGACCGGGTCGACGCGCCGGCCAATGCTGCGCAGAAGAAGGCCCTGGGAAAACTCTCGCCTGCGCAGGTGAACAGCAGCGAGTTGGCGGGCGATGCGATCCTTCAGGTATTCGACAAGGCGCCGGGCAACGGCGCCGCTATTGGCGGCATCAAGGTGGTCAGCGCCGGCGGCTGGTTTGCCGCACGCCCTTCAGGTACCGAGGACATTTACAAGATTTACGCCGAAAGCTATCGCGACGAGGCGCACCTGCAGCGGATTCTCGGCGAGGCGCAGCAGATCGTTGACGCCGCGCTGGGCACCGACTGAGCCGATGCGAGTAGCGGGGCTGCCCGCTCACCGTTAGATCACGCCAAGCGAAAGCGGGCACTTTTTCTCGCAGTGGCTACTCGAACCTAGTGTCGCTACCGCCTCGGTTGATCCGCGGAAAATCGCTGATCAGCCCAAGTGTTCGACAGCGCACCGATGAGCCAGGCCTCGAACAGTCTGGCTGGCCGGCTGCAAGTTGAGCGGGGTGGTACCAGGTGCTACTTGGCTATCTGGAGGCTATTCGGCCGCGAACCTCCGGTGTGACAGGTCCGCAAGGATGTGTCGAACCGGTCGCCTGCTAGCCGCGAACATGGGCCGTTTTCCCAAGGTCTTCGCAGCAAGCTGAAGCTACTCACTGAGGAGATACACATGAGCTTAGGAACCATACTGCTGATCGTTCTGATCCTGCTGCTGGTAGGTGCCATTCCGGCATGGCCGCATAGCAGAAGCTGGGGTTACGGGCCTACTGGTGGGTTGGGCGTAGTACTGGTCATTGTGATCGTGCTGCTGCTGATGGGGCGAATCTAGCGGGTCGTCTGCCCTCGCTCAGGCCAAGGCCAGTCGGGTGCTTGGCCTGAGCAACCGAATCCATGCCGGCATCGGTTCATGCTTCCCTCGTCTTGATAGCAGCAGTTCCATACTTCCTCCAGCTATGCCACGACCTGTCCCAGGGTTTAGTCTGCGCAACTCTTCCCTTTGCAGTTGCCCCGTCATGCATCGATTCGATCTGAAAATTCGCCTGTATAACGGTGCCGATATTGCCATTGGCCCGGGCAAGGCCGATTTGCTCGAGGCCATCCGCCAGCAGGGCTCGATCAGTGCAGCTGCGCGCACGCTAGGGATGTCCTACCGGCGCGCCTGGTTGCTGGTGGAAACCATGAATCGCAGTTTTCGCCAGCCGCTGGTCACTACCCTGGCAGGCGGCAAGCATGGCGGCGGCACGCAGCTGACGGCGGTTGGCGAGCAGGTGCTGCAGCAGTATCGGCTGCTTGGCGCCCAGGCATTGGCGGCCGTGCAGCCTGGGCTGGATGAACTGATTGGTCTGTTGGCCGAACCGGCTTCCGAGGAGCCATAGGCGCAGCGAGCGAATTCGCTGGACGGATTTTCGCTGTATATGGAAGGATATAGCGCAATTCAATCATCTGCCGAGCACCCGCGATGACGCGCACGCGAAACCACCTACGCAATCTGCTCGCCTGTCTAGTTGCCGCCTGGCTTGTTCCGGCATGCGCGCTGGGGGAGAGCACCACAGTCGCCGCTGCCGCCAATATGCAATTCGCCTTGGAAGAAATCGCCGCGGGCTTTGCGGGCGAGACCGGTGACACGGTAAAGCTGGTGTTCGGCTCGTCCGGCAACTTCTATCGGCAGATCAGCGAAGGGGCGCCATTCGAGTTGTTTCTTTCCGCCGATGAACAATACGTGGAGCAACTGGTAGCCGCGGGCAGAACGCTCGATGCGGGGGCGCTCTATGCCGTGGGCCGTATCGTGCTGATGGCGCCCAAGGGTTCGCCGCTGACGGTCGACAGCGAGCTCAAGGGCCTGAAAGCGGCGCTGGCGGCGGGGCGCATCAACAAGTTCGCCATCGCCAGCCCAGAGCACGCGCCCTACGGTCGTCTGGCTGAGCAGGCGCTGCGCCACGCTGGCGTGTGGGAGCAACTGCAGGGCAAGCTGGTGCTGGGCGAGAACATCGCACAGGCGGCGCAGTTCGCCACGTCCGGCAATGCCCAGGGCGGCATCATCGCCCACTCGCTGGCGCTGGCGCCGAATGTGGACAAGCGCGGCCAATGGGCGCTGATCCCGGCCAGCTGGCATCAGCCGCTGCAGCAGCGCATGGTTCTGCTCAAGGGCGCCAATTCGACCAGCCAGGCGTTCTACCAATACCTGCAACAGCCGGCCGCGCGCAGTGTTCTGCAGCGCCACGGTTTTGCCTTGCCCGACGCGCGCTGAGGAATCGCTATGGATTGGCCCGCGCTGCTGCTGTCGCTTGAACTGGCCCTGTGCACGATGCTGATTCTGCTACCGGTGGGTATCGGGGTAGGGCGCACCCTGGCCTGGCGCCAGTTTCGCGGCAAGAGCCTGGTCGAGGCGTTACTGGCGCTGCCGCTGGTGCTGCCACCGACGGTGCTGGGCTTCTATCTGCTGGTGGCGATGGGTGCCGACTCGCCAATCGGCCGGGCGTATCACGCGCTGTTTGGCGCGCAGCTGACCTTCTCGTTCGTCGGCTTGCTGGTGGCGTCGGTGCTGTTCAATCTGCCGTTCGCGATCCAGCCCATGCAGCGCGCCTTCGAAGCGATTCCGCGGGATGTACGCGAGGCGGCGCGCTGCTGCGGTCTGTCGCCTTGGCAGGTGCTGCAGCGGATCGAACTACCGCTGGCGTGGCCGGGCATCGTTTCCGCGCTGGTGCTGACGTTCGCCCATACCCTGGGCGAGTTCGGCGTGGTGCTGATGGTGGGCGGCAGCATCCCTGGGGAAACCCGCACCATTGCCATCGCCATCTACGACCGGGTGCAGGCGTTCGATGATCAGGCGGCGGGGGTAATGTCGGCAGTCCTGCTGCTGATTTCGCTGTGTGCGATCGGCCTGTCGTATTTCGCCACGTCGCGCCTGGCCAGCAGGCATCGCCATGGCTGAGGGTCTGCAACTGGTGGTGAGGCAAAGCGGGCCGATCCCGCTGGATGCGCACATCAGCTGCGCGCCCGGCGAGGTGCTGGCGCTGGTCGGGCCGTCGGGGAGCGGCAAGTCGACGCTGCTGCGCAGCATTGCCGGGCTGTATCAGCCCGCTGAAGGGCACATTGGCTGCGATGGCGAGGTCTGGTTCGACAGCCAGCGCCGCCTGGCCATGCCGACTCGGCATCGGCGGGTCGGCATGGTGTTCCAGCATTTCGCGCTGTTTCCTCACCTCAGTGCCCAGGGCAATATCGCCGAAGCCTTGCTCGACTACCCGCCTGCGCAGCGCAACGAGCGGGCGTCGTCCTGGTTGCAGCGTGTGCATCTGCCGGGTTTGGGCGAGCGTCTGCCGCATCAGCTGTCTGGCGGCCAGCAGCAGCGTGTCGCCCTGGCCAGAGCGCTGGCCCGCGAGCCCAAGGTGTTGCTGCTGGATGAACCCTTTTCGGCGGTGGACCGAGCCACCCGCGAGGCCTTGTACGGCGAGCTGGCGGAGTTGCGCGAGGAGCTGCGCATGCCGGTGATCCTGGTCACCCATGACCTTGACGAAGCGACCCTGTTGGCTGATCGCATCTGCGTGGTGTCTGCGGGGCGAACGCTGCAGGTCGACTCACCGGACCGCCTGATGCAGGCGCCGGCCAGCGCCGAGATCGCTCGTCTGCTGGGTATGCGCAACCTGTTCAGCGGAACGGTGGCGGGGCATGGGGGCGATCACAGCCTGCTGCACTGGGCCGGTCATGTGTTGAAAGCGCGTGCGCAGCCGGATTTGCCGGTGGGTCAGCCGGTGAGCTGGGCGATGCCCACTTCCGGGGTGTTGCTGGTGCCGCTGAACGAGCGCCCCGGCACGCCGCTGGACAATCGGGTGACAGTGCGCATCGAACGCCTGCTTTCGCTCGGCGAGCTTTATCGGCTGACGCTCGTCACTGGCGATCAGCGACTGACCATGAATGTGCCACGCCATGTAGCGCAGCGTTACGGGTTGGCAGCGGGGCAGGTGATCGAGGTACGGCTGCGCGGTGAGACCATTCATATGATGCCGGCCCCCTGACGCTGAGGTCCGAGCCAGCAACTAGCGCAGTGCGGTTTCGGCCAGCGTCAGGGTGCGCGGGATGCGCGCGGCGTCCCAATGCTGCGCGGCCCAGCGCAGCAGTTCCGCCGGTTCGCCGTAACGGGCCTGATCAGGCAACGCCTGACCCAGGGCGTTCAAGGCGCGGATCAGCAGCGGCGTGGCCTGGTCGGCCGGCAGGGGCGGCGAGCGGTAGGATTTGCCGAGCTTGTGCCCATCCGGCTGAATGATCAGAGGGACATGCAGGTAGCGCGGCTGCGGCAGGCCGAGCAGTTCCTGCAGGTACAGCTGCCGTGGCGTAGAGTCGAGCAGATCGGCGCCGCGCACCACATCGGTAACGCCCTGCCAGGCGTCGTCGAGGACCACGGCGAGCTGATAGGCATAGAAGCCATCGCGGCGCTGAATCACGAAATCGCCAACGTCGCGGCCCAGGTGCTGGCCGTACTCGCCCTGCACGCGGTCGGTGAAGCGGTAGTGCAACTGCGGAACCCGCACCCGGATGGCCGCGTTCTCCCTGGCATGGCCGGCGTTGCGGCAGCTGCCAGGGTAGATTCCGTTGCAGCCTTCGAGTTGTTTGCGCGAGCAGGTGCAGGCGTAGGCGAGCCCCTGGCTGAACAAACGCTCGACCAGCGCCGCGTATTCGCCATGCCGCTGGCTCTGCCGCGTGAGCTCGCCATCCCAGTACAGCCCGTAGCTTTCCAGGGTGGCGAGAATCGCATCCTGCGCACCTGCGACTTCCCGTGGCGGGTCGAGGTCTTCCATGCGCAGCAGCCAGCGTCCGCCCACCGCACGCGCGTCCAGGTAGGACGCCAGCGCAGCGACCAGCGAGCCGAAGTGCAGGTAACCGCTAGGGGTGGGGGCGAAGCGACCGATATAGGTGGGCGTGTTCATGGGGCGAACTAAGGCCAGGGGACAGAAACAACAAGGGGTGCCGAAGCACCCCTTGGGTCAGATCAGGAACCGATCTGCTTTTCCTTGATCTCCGCCAGCGTCTTGCAATCGATGCACAAGGTCGCGGTGGGGCGGGCTTCCAGTCGGCGGATGCCGATCTCGACGCCGCAGGAGTCGCACCAGCCATAATCGTTGTCTTCGATCAGCTGCAGGGTCTCGTCGATCTTCTTGATCAGCTTGCGCTCGCGATCACGGGCACGCAGTTCCAGGCTGAATTCTTCTTCCTGGCTGGCGCGGTCCGCTGGATCGGGGAAGTTGGCCGCTTCGTCCTGCATGTGGTGCACAGTACGGTCGACTTCCTGCATCAACTCCAGTTTCCATTTGTTAAGGATGCCGGTGAAGTGGGCGCGCATCGGCTCACCCATATACTCCTCACCCTTGGTTTCTTTATAGGGTTCGAAGCCACGAGTCAGCTGGCTGCTTTTGGTAACTTTTGCTTTTGCTTTGGTGGGCATGGATGACCGCCTCTCACTCTCTCTAATCCTGCGCAGGACGGTGTCCCTTGCCGATCCTACGTCGAGTAGAACTGGCCCTGCGGCTGCAAGCGGGCGAACTTACCAGAACAACTCAAGCTGCGCCACTCCCGGTTGTCGAGGTTGCTGCCGTTTGGCCGAGCGGTTGGTTAGAATCCGCCCTTTATTTCTTGCAAGGCAGGTCCATGGCCCAGTCCTACAGTGCGCGCAGCCGCGCCATCGAACCCTTTCACGTGATGGCGCTGCTGGCACGTGCCAACCAATTGCAGGCGGCTGGCTTTGATGTGATCCATCTGGAAATCGGCGAGCCGGATTTCACCACCGCTGCGCCCATCGTGGCAGCCGGTCAAGCCGCGCTGGCCGATGGGCATACGCGCTACACCGCCGCCCGTGGATTGCCGGCATTGCGTGAAGCGATCGCCGGCTTCTACGCGCAACGCTACGGGGTGAGCATAGACCCTGAGCGGATACTGGTAACCCCCGGCGGGTCGGGCGCCTTGTTGTTGGCGGCCAGCTTGCTGGTCGACCCGGGCAAGCACTGGCTGCTGGCAGACCCGGGTTACCCGTGCAACCGGCACTTCCTGCGCCTGGTCGAAGGTGCGGCGCAACTCGTACCGGTCGGGCCGGAAGTACGCTACCAACTCACTGCGGATCTGGTCGCGCGGTATTGGGATCAGGACAGTGTCGGTGCGCTGGTTGCTTCGCCCGCCAATCCGACCGGAACCCTGCTCGCGCGCGAGGAACTGGCCGAGCTGTCGCAGGCGCTGAAAGCCCGCGGTGGCCACTTGGTGGTCGACGAGATCTATCACGGGCTGACCTATGGCGTGGACGCTGCCAGCGTACTGGAGGTGGATGACGACGCCTTTGTTCTCAACAGCTTCTCCAAATACTTCGGCATGACCGGCTGGCGGTTGGGCTGGCTGGTGGCGCCGCAGGCAGCGGTCGCGGACCTCGAAAAGCTGGCGCAGAACCTCTACATCAGTGCGCCGAGCATGGCCCAGCACGCAGCGCTTGCCTGCTTCCAGCCGCAGACCCTGGAAATCCTTGAGCAGCGCCGCCACGAATTCGCCCGGCGCCGTGATTTCCTGCTGCCAGCGTTGCGCGAACTGGGTTTCAAGATTGCAGTGGAGCCGCAGGGAGCCTTCTATCTATATGCGGATATCAGTGCGTTTGGCGGCGATGCCTTTGCCTTCTGCCAGCACTTTCTGGAAACCGAACACGTGGCTTTTACGCCGGGGCTGGATTTCGGCCGGCACCTGGCCAGTCAGCATGTGCGCTTCGCCTACACCCAGGATCTGCCGCGCCTGCAACAGGCAGTCGATCGCATCCAGCGTGGCCTGAAGAGCTGGCGGCCCGATGCGCTTTGAACCCGCGCTGGAACAGGGGCGGCTGCTGCGGCGCTACAAGCGCTTTCTCGCCGATATCCAAACCGCCAGCGGCGAGCTGCTGACCATCCACTGCCCCAACACCGGCTCGATGCTCAACTGCATGAGCGAGGGCGCGCGGGTCTGGTTCAGCCGCTCCAGCGACCCCAAGCGCAAGCTGCCGGGCACCTGGGAAATCGGCGAAACGCCCCATGGCCGGCTTGCCGTAATCAATACCGCGCGGGCCAACAGCCTGGTCGAAGAAGCGCTACGGGCCGGTGTGATCAGCGAGCTGGCCGGCTTTACGGCGCTGAAACGGGAGGTGCCCTATGGTCAGGAGCGCAGCCGGGTGGACTTCTGCCTGGAATATCCAAGCGGAACTGCATTCGTTGAAGTGAAAAGCGTGACCCTGGGCTTTGCCGACAGCCATGTCGCCGCCTTTCCCGATGCCCGCACCGACCGCGGCGCCAAACATTTGCGCGAGCTTTCCGCGCTAGCCCGCGCCGGCGTCCGCGCGGTGCAGCTTTACTGCGTCAACCTGACGGACGTCGATGCGGTACGTCCTGCCGAAGAAATCGATCCGGCCTATGCCGCCGCGCTGCGCGACGCGGTCGAGGCGGGGGTCGAGGTGCTGGTGTATGGCGCCGAGATCAGCCCGCAGGGGATTCAACTGGTGCGTCGGCTCGCGGTGCATTTGTAAGCCAATCCAGAGACCGAAGCCGCTGTAGGGTGGATGACGCTTCATCCATCCACCAAATCGCGACGGTGGATGAAAAAAGCGTCAGCAACGCGCCTCGATCCAGCCTACATAGCTCTGGTAACCCGGGTGCATTCCCCCTGCGCGACAGCGAATGGGGTGGCGAGGGCTATCGGGAATGGCTGGCTGCATATTCCCGGAATTCATCCTGGCTACGAAGCGAGTTCGACCCAGATCCCCTCGCTGTTTTCCATGCAGCTCAACGCTTCGAGCGATTGCCCGGCGCAGGGGCCGGCGACGCATTCCCCGCTGTCGATCAGAAACAGCGCGCCATGGGTCGAACACTGGATCAGGCTGGCGCTGGCGTCGAGAAACTGGTCCGGCAGCCATTCGAGGGAGATGCCGCGGTGCGGGCAGCGGTTGCGGTACACGTATACTTGGCCGTCCTTGCGCACGGCGAACAGCTTTTCGTCGCCCATGACGAAGCCGCGGCTCTGGCCTTCGGCCAATTCATCCGGTGCACATAAACGCTTCATCGTTACCTCCACGGCAGGCGCGCATTATCCCGGACTGGCTTGGCTTGCCAAGCCCCGTGCATATACGGCGATTGCCGAGCGCGACGCTGGATTGACTGGCGGCCTGGCCGGTTGGCTCTTATCCTGCCAGCCAACTTGCTCAGCGAAACTCCTGCCACGCCATGAATCCCGTTATCGCCCCGCGCTCACTGTTTCTCGCCCTGAGCGTGCTGCTCGCGCTTGCGCTCTGGCTGTCCTTGGCCCTCGGTCCGGTCAGCCTGCCGCTGGCCGACACGCTAAAGGCGGCGTTGCGCTTGTTCGGGCTGCCCGTGGGCGCTGACGATGTGCAGCAGGCAGAACTGATACTCGGGCAGATTCGTCTGCCGCGCACCCTGCTGGGGCTTGCGGTGGGTGTGGTGCTGGCCCTGTGCGGCGTGGCAATGCAGGGCCTGTTTCGCAACCCGCTCGCCGATCCCGGTCTGGTCGGCGTGTCCAGCGGTGCGGCGCTTGGCGCTGCCGTGGCGATCGTCGGCGGCGCCGCGTTGGGCGGACTGCCCGAGGCTGTGGCGCCTTATCTGCTGTCGCTGTGTGCGTTTATCGGCGGCCTTGGGGTGACCGCGCTGGTTTATCGCCTGGGCCGCAGACAGGGGGAAACCAGTGTCGCGACCATGCTGCTGGCCGGCATCGCCCTGACCGCGCTGGCGGGCGCCGCGATTGGCCTGTTCAGCTATCTGGCCGATGACACGACGCTGCGCACGCTGACCTTCTGGAACCTGGGTAGCCTCAACGGTGCCAGTTACGCGCGCCTCTGGCCGCTGCTGCTGGTGACGGTGGCGGTTGCGCTCTGGCTGCCGCGCCGAGCCAGGGCGCTGAATGCGCTGCTGCTTGGCGAGTCGGAGGCTCGTCATCTCGGGTTTGCGGTCGAACGCATCAAGCGCGAACTGGTGTTCTGCACGGCCCTGGGAGTGGGCGCCGCGGTCGCTGCCGCAGGGATGATCGGTTTTATCGGCCTGGTGGTGCCGCACCTGATGCGCCTGCTGGTCGGGCCGGATCACCGCGTGCTGTTGCCAGCGTCGGCGCTGGCCGGCGCCAGTCTGCTGTTGTTCGCCGATCTGCTTGCACGATTGCTGCTGGCACCCGCCGAGCTGCCAATTGGCATTGTCACCGCGCTGATCGGCGCGCCATTCTTCCTCTATCTGCTGCTGCGGGGGCGCGCCTGATGCTGCGAGCGCAACAACTGGCGGTCAAACGTGGCCCTTGCACCGTGTTGGCCGATGTCGACCTGGTGTTGAATGCCGGCGAGGTTCTCGGCGTGCTGGGGCCGAATGGCGCGGGTAAGAGCACCTTGCTCGGCGCGTTGTGCGGCGAGCTGACACCGGCTCACGGGCTGGTGTATTTCCAGCAGCGCCGCCTGGCTGACTGGCCGGGGACGGCGCGGGCACGACAGCTGGCGGTGCTGCCGCAGAGTTCGACGCTGAATTTCGCCTTTCGTGTCGAAGAGGTCGTGGCATTGGGGCGGTTGCCGCATGCCAGCGGCCAGCAATGCGATGCGCTCATCGTGCAGGACGCGCTGACAGCGGCGGACGCTCGACACCTGGCTGGCCGCAATTACCTGGCGCTGTCTGGCGGCGAACGCCAGCGAGTGCACCTGGCACGCGTATTGGCGCAGCTCTGGCCAGGCGCCGAGGGTCAGGTTCTGTTGCTGGACGAGCCGACCTCAATGCTCGATCCCTTGCATCAGCACACCACCTTGCAGGCCATCCGCAAGTTTGCCGAGGGCGGCGTCGCGGTGCTGGTAATCCTGCATGACCTGAACCTGGCCGCCCGTTACTGCGACCGCCTGCTGCTGCTTGATCAGGGCCGCCCGCAGGCGCTGGGCAGCCCGGAAGAGGTGTTGCGTCGCGAACTGTTGCGCCAGGTATTTGGTCTGGACGTGCTGGTACAGCGCCATCCCGAGCGCGACCACCCATTGATCATCGCGCGCTGAGGTCGTCATGCGTATTGCTTCGTTGCTTGTGCTGCTGGTTCTCGCGGGTTGTCAGACTGCGTTGCCGCCGCTGCCCGAGTGGCAAAGTCCGGAAGGGCTGGAACATCCGGACCTGGGCCTGATCGTCGATTTGCGCAGCGGCAGGCACTTGACGGCGCAGCAACTTCTCGAATCCCTCGCGGTCGCGCCACGCGTGCTGATCGGCGAGCGGCATGACAACCCCGACCACCACGCCCTGCAACTCTGGCTGTTAGAGGCGCTGGCGGTGCAGAGGGAGCAGGGCAGCCTACTCCTGGAAATGCTGACGCCCGATCAGCAGATCAAGGTGGATGAGGTGCGTCGGCAGATCGCTGCCGGCCAGCAGATCGACGACCTGCCACAAGCCCTGGCATGGCAAACAGGTTGGGATTGGGCACTGTACGGTCCCATCGTCAGCCATGCACTGCATCAGCCTTATCCGTTGCTGGCCGCCAATCTGGAGCGCGCGGAAGTGGTGCAGATATACAAGCACCCGTCAGCGGCGAGCAGCAGTGTCGCAACGGCGTACGTCCGTGACACCTTGCTGGAGCAGATCCGTCTGGCCCATTGCGACCTGCTGCCGGAGAACCAGCTGCCGGCGATGCTCGCCGTGCAGCTGCAGCGCGATCGACGCATGGCCGAAGCCGTGCTCGCGGCGCCAGAGCCCAGCCTGCTGCTTGCGGGCGCCTACCATGTGCGTCGCGACCTTGGGGTACCTCTGCACCTGCATGATCCTGACGCTCGAGCAACGAACCGGGTGCTGATATTCGCGGAGGTCGGTCAGCCAGTCAGTGCCAGCCAGGCCGATTATGTGTGGTACACAGCTGCCGTCGCGGCGCAGGACCACTGCGCGAAACTGCGACCTTAGCCCCGTCGCAGGCGGCTGCTCAGCGTATTCTCGACGTTTTAATCGAGGACATGTGCATGCTTGCCGCTGCCCAGGAACTGGTAAACCGCTACTTCAACGCACTAAACGAGCGCGACAGCCGCGCCTGTCTTGCCCTGCTCAGTGACGATGTGATCCTTGACGTCAATCAGGGCGGGCGCGAACAGGGGCGTGCCGCTTTTGCCGCCTACCTCGAGCGTAGCCAGCGCAGTTATCGGGAAATGGCAGAAGACTTGGTGATCATGGCGGAGCAGAAGGGACGACATGCCGCGTGCGAGTACACCTTGGCCGGTGAATACCTGCTTACCGAAGACGGACTGCCTGAGGCCTGTGGCCAGCCTTATCGGCTCAGCGCCGGCGCCTTCTTTGAGATACGCGATGGCTTGATCTGCCGCGTCAGCCAGCACTTCAACCTGCCCGAGTGGCTGGCTCAGGTCGACGACTACTAAACCATCAGGCAAAAAAAGACCCGGCAAGAGCCGGGTCAATAACCGTGATTAGCCTGATGAGGAGATAACCTGAAGAGTCCGACCTAGGGCTCTTGAGCTTATCGACTGATCTCGCGACCAGTTGTTGCTAATAATAACGATTATCATTTGTAAGTCAACAGTTGCACCTAAACTTTTTTCAAAGCCCAATCTAGGCGCTAGAGACAGTGAACCCGGCGCATGGCCGGGTTCGCTTTGACCATCCTGATGGTTAGAGGGTTTCTGCTGGCAAACGCAGTTGCGTGACTTCCTTGTTCAACAAGTCGATGCGCCGCGCCATGCTTTCGATCAGGCTGTGCGCAATACGCGGATTGCTTTGCATCAGGCTCAGGAACTGCTCTTTGGGAATGACCATCACAGTGCAAGGCTCGCTGGCCAGAACGGTTGCACTGCGTTTTTCCCGGGTGAACACCGCCATGGCGCCGAAGATTTCGTCTTTCTGCACGTCGCCAACCTTGTGCCCATCGACGTAGGCCTCGGCGTGGCCTTCGATGATGATGAACACGTTATCAGCGGGATCGCCCTGGTGGATCAGTTCTTCACCGGCGGCAAAGTGCTGGAACCCGGTAGAAGGGCGGATTTCCGGCTGTTTGAGGCGCGCCAGGGCGTCGGACAACAGTGCCGTATGGCCGATCAGGTATTGGATGAACAGTTCCTGGCGGTGCTCGTCGCCGTAGATGTGTTTGAACACTTCGCTGCGGGCGTAGGGGATCAGGCTTAGTGGCTCTTCGCTGCTGAGACGGCAGCTGGGCATTTCGATGCCTTGACGTAGTCCGACCAGATCGCCTTCTTGCAGGTAGAACAACGGGCGTTCATCGACCAGCGCATGCAGCAAACCATTCTCAATAATGAACAGCTGATTGCCGGGCAGTACCGCCGCCAGATCGTCTACGCGCTCAAGTTGCAGCGGTGAGCCATTGGGAGCCAGGCCATCGAGCAACTGAGTGGGGATGCTTTGCAGTCGGTTGATCAGCTGATCGGCGTAGGCCGGTTGCTCCCCGAGTAGATACATGAGCGTAATTCCTTGAACTGGCTTGGCTGGCTGAGGCGCACGAACGTCCTCTAGAGAATAGGGTGCGTTAGGCCATTGGTAAATCGTTGTGCATGGAGGTTGTGAGCTAGCTCTTGTTGCGTGACAGGCTGGCGTCGAGCTGGCCGTTCAGTTCGGCCTTATGTGCGGGTGGCAGTTCATTCCAGTGCACATCCAACAGCGCGCCCTCTATCGCGTAAAGCAGGACCTTGGAAGCCCTGAAACCGCGGGCGCGCACCGCACTGTAGGCGCTCACCGCGCCAAGCCGGCGCAAGTCGCTGGCGTTATGGATGCCCACGGCATGCAGCCACTGCGCCGAGGTCTTCCCCAAGTTCTTCAAATGTTGCAGTTCGTCGTTCATCAAACCTCCTTGCGTGGTTGATGCAGCGAAACAACAGGATTTGGCTTGCCTGCCAGGAAGTGTAGCGGCCAGTGAACGAAGCGTGGCTTTTTGATATCGCCCCATGCCTCCCGCAACGCCGGCGCCAGGTCTGCAACCGGATCGCGCCCATGCAGGTTTTCCCAACGCTGCACGGCGGACCAGGTGCGCAGATAGCCAAGCAGATGAGCGAAGGTCCACTGAGCCTCGATAGCCATTTGCGGCACCTCGATACGCGGGAATGGGGTGCTTATGTCCCGGTAACCCGCTTCGATGCTGCTGCGCCCTTCTGGCCAGCAACCAGCCAGGGTGCTGGAATAAAACCGGGTGATAAGTTGGTCGACCTGCGGATCAACCTGCATCAGGCCGTAGCACCAGGCGCAGAACAGCCCGTCAGGCCTTAGTAGCCGGGCGACTTCGCGAAAAAAGGCCGGCGTGGCGAACCAGTGCAGTGCCTGCGCCACCACGATCAGATCCAGGCTGTTATCGCCCAGGGGCTGCGCCTCTGCATTCGCGGCGAATAGCATCACCGCCGGGGCCTCGGCGGCGCGCAGTTGCTCGAAACTCGAGTCGCATGCCAGGACCTGGGTGAAGTGCTTGCTCAGGGGCAGGCTGGCCTGCCCGTTGCCACAGGCGATATCCAGGGCGCAGCCGGTAGCCGGACTCTGGTCTGCCAGCCAGGCGAACAGCTGCTCGGGGTAATGTGGCCTGAACTGGGCGTAGCCGTCCGCGCGGACGCCGAACAACTGGCTGACGTCATGCATGGATTATTTGGTGCGATAACGCAGGCGGGTGCCGAAATTGACCGACATGAGGATTTCGTCTGCCGTCAGCTCCACCGGGAAGTAGGCACCGGAAATTTGCGCATGGGCCAGGCTGGCGCCGTCGAGTTTGGCATCGCGCAGGTCCAGGCCGCGTAGGTCGGTGCCTCGGAAGTAGGCATCGGTGAAATTAATGTGCAGCGCATTCAGATTGCGAAGATCGATGCCGCGAAAGTCGCCGCTGCTTAGGTCGATTTCGCCTTCCTGCGGCCTTTGCTTATTGAAGCCGGCGATGTCTTCATTGCGCAGCAGGCGATACAGCGGATTGTCGAGTTGACGGGGCTGGCTCATGGCGGGATTCCAACGGGGATTTCCAGCCAGTATAGAAGCCACGGCGCGCTCTGCTTGCCGTGGCGCGCGCCAGGTTACAAGCCAGGCAAACGTTGCCGGATGCGCGCAATCAAGCTGTCGAGGCTGGCGCTCTCGTGGGTATTCACCCGCTTGCTGTGCAGCTGCTCCTCATCGGTAAGTGCTTCGCGACTGGCATGTTGGGCCTGGATCACCTCCATGGTCGCGTCTGAAGGGTCGAGGCCAGCGGCCTTGCGCTGCTCCAGCCAGATCGCGATGACGTCGTCGGGTGCGGTGCAATCGAGGATCAGGAAGGGTGCACCGTTTTCCTCGGCAACCTGCCAGGCGGCCTGACGCTGGGCGTGCTTGAGATAAGTGGCGTCGATCACCACGGGAAACCCCGCATGCAGTGCGGTATTGGCCAACTGATGGAGGCGTTGATAGGTCGCGGCGCTGGCGTCCTGGCTATAAATCCCGCTGCTCAGCTGAGCCCTGTCGCCCGCTTGCTCGCCGAACAGGCGCTTGCGTTCGACATCCGAGCGCAGGCGAATGGCACCTAGCGCCTCGATCAGGCGCATGGCCACATGGCTTTTGCCAACCGCGGAAACCCCGTGCGTCAGCGCCAGAAAGCGCGAGGGTATGGCGCTGTAACTCTCTGCGAGAGCGGCATAGCTGCGGTATTGGCGAAGAATAACGGCGCGCTGCACCGCATCCTGTTCCTGCCCCAGACGGAACAGCGCGACCTTACCGCGAACCATTGCGCGATAGGCTTTGTAGAAATTCAGCAATTCCAGGGCGGCGTAGTCGCCAGTATGTTCCAGCCAGCTGCTGATGAATCTGCGAGCGAACGGCTTGAGGCCGCGGTCTTCCAGGTCCATGGCGAGGAAGGCAGCATCGGATGCCACGTCAATGAGGCGGAATGGCTCGTTGAATTCGATGCAGTCGAACAGCACCACCTCGTCATCCAGCAACGTGACGTTACCCAAGTGGATATCGCCGTGGCACTCGCGAATGAACCCGTTCGCCTTGCGCTGAGCCAGCAGTGGCTGCAGACGCTCGAAGCTGCTTTGCGCCCACGCCTCGAGTGCGTCCAGCTGCAGCAGATCAGTCTTATCCGAGAGCATCGGGCGGATCTGCTCGAAGTTCTGGGTCACGGGCGCCATGATCGCTTCAGGCGTTCCTAGCGCGTGTTCTTGGGCAACCTGCGGCGCGCTCAGGTGAAAGTGGGCGATCTGCCGAGCCAATGCGTCGATGTGGGCTTCGCTCAGCTCGCCACGGGCTTGCAGCTCGCCGAGCAATTGTCCGGCGGGGAACTGGCGCATCTTCAGTGCATACTCGATCGCCGGGCCATCGCCCGCGAGCTGCGGTGCGTCGCTGCTGCCGGTAATGGGCAGTACTTCAAGGTACAAATCCTTGGTCAGGCGCTGGTTGAGCCGCAGTTCTTCCTGGCAGAAATGCGCGCGCGCCGTCAGTTCGGAGAAGTCGAGAAAACCAAAATTGACTGGTTTTTTGATCTTGTAAGCGAAAGGGCCGGTCAGTATCACCCAGGAAATATGCGTCTCGATGACCTGGAAATCCTCGACCGGGTGAGGGTAGATGGCGGGGTTCTGCAGGGCGGCGATCAGGGCTTGGCTCACGGGCGATCCTTGGCTTCTAGTCGAATTCAGAGGCCGGCATTATGGCTGCTGAGCTCCAGTCTGCAAACCGCCAGGCTGTGTCTGCTTGTGCCGGGCAAAGTGCGTATAATGCCGCGCCATGACTCGTTCCCGATCCTCCCGTCCCCGTTCCAAATCCCGCTCGCGGGGCATGCGCCCCTGGCTCAGCTGGGCCCTTAAACTCAGTCTCGTCGGTCTGGTGGTGCTTGCCGTATTCGCGGTGTACCTCGATGCTGTCGTGCAGGAGAAGTTCTCCGGCAAGCGCTGGACCGTACCCGCTAAGGTCTATGCGCGACCGTTAGAGCTGTTCGTTGGGCAAAAGCTCTCCAAGACCGACTTTCTTAAAGAGCTGGATGCCCTTGGTTATCGTCGCGAAGCCGCAGTTGGTGGTCCTGGCGCGGTATCGGTTGCGGCCAATAATTTGGAGTTGCATACGCGCGGCTTCCAGTTTTATGAGAGCACCGAACCTGCGCAGCGCGTTCGCGTGCGCTTCTCCGGTGATTATGTTGCAGGCCTGAAACAGGCCAATGGCGGTGATCTGGCCGTCGCCAGGCTGGAACCGATGCTGATTGGCGGGTTGTACCCGGCCCACCAGGAGGACCGCCTGCTGATCAAGCTGGACCAGGTGCCGCCGTATCTGGTGGAAACCCTGGTCGCGATCGAGGACCGCGAGTTCTTCAATCACTTTGGTGTGTCGCCCAAGGGCATCGCCCGCGCCGTGTGGATCAATGCCACTGCAGGCCAGTTGCGCCAGGGCGGCAGTACGCTGACCCAGCAGTTGGTGAAGAATTTCTACCTGACCAACGAGCGCACCCTGGCCCGCAAGGCAACCGAAGCCATGATGGCGGTGCTGCTGGAGCTGCATTACGAGAAGAAGGACATTCTTGAGGCCTATCTCAATGAGGTGTTTCTTGGCCAGGACGGCCAGCGCGCAGTGCATGGTTTCGGTCTGGCCAGTCAATATTTCTTCAGTCAGCCGCTGTCCGAGTTGAAGCTCGATCAGGTTGCGCTGCTGGTCGGGATGGTCAAGGGGCCGACGTATTACAACCCGCGACGTAACCCTGAGCGTGCCCTCGAACGACGCAATCTGGTTCTCGATGTGCTCGCCGAGCAAGGTGTGGTTACCCGTGAGCAGGCCGATGCCGCCAAGCAGAAACCGCTTGGCGTCACCCAGCGCGGCAGCCTTGCCGACAGTTCGTTTCCGGCATTCCTTGACTTGGTCAAGCGTCAGCTGCGCGAGGACTACCGGGAGCAGGATCTGACCGAGGAAGGGCTGCGCATCTTCACCAGCTTCGATCCCATTCTGCAGCTCAAGGCGGAAGCCGCGCTGGCTGAGTCGTTGCAGCGCCTGGCTGGACGCAAGGGGGTGGAAATGGTCGAGGCCGGTATGGTCGTGACCAATCCGGAAACCGGCGAAGTGCAAGCACTGATCGGCAGTCGCCAGCCGCGCTTCGCCGGCTTCAACCGGGCGCTGGATGCAGTCCGGCCAATCGGCTCGTTGATCAAGCCAGCTGTTTATCTGGCCGCGTTGGAACGCCCAAGCCAGTACACCCTGACCAGCCTGCTGGAAGACGAGGCCGTCTCGATCAAAGGGCAGGATGGGCAGCTCTGGCGCCCACAGAATTACGATCGCAAGACCCATGGCACGATCAAGCTGTACCAGGGCCTGGTGAATTCTTACAACCTGTCCACGATCAAGCTGGGCATGGAGCTTGGCGTTCCGACAGTGCTCAAGACCCTCGACCGCCTCGGTGTCGAGCAGAAGTGGCCGGCCTATCCGTCGATGTTGCTTGGTGCTGGCGCCCTGAGCCCGCTGGAAGTGGCCGACATGTACCAGACCCTCGCCAATGGCGGCTTCAATACGCCGCTGCGCGGAATCCGTAGCGTGTTGACGGCCGAGGGCGAGCCGCTCAAGCGCTATCCGTTTCAGATTCAGCAGCGCTTCGATGCGGGTGCAATCTACCTGCTGCAAAATGCCATGCAGCGCACCATGCGCGAAGGCACGGGGCGCTCGGTCTATAGCCGCCTGCCAGGCTCGCTGAAGCTGGCGGGCAAAACCGGCACCAGTAACGACTCACGCGACAGCTGGTTCGCCGGGTTCAGCCAGGATCTGCTGGCGGTGGTGTGGCTGGGTCGCGATGACAACGGCCCGACGCCATTGACTGGCGCCACCGGCGCTTTGCAGGTCTGGACCGAGTTTATGTACAAGGCCGATCCGCTGCCGCTGGATATGCCGCAGCCAGATAATATCGTTCAGGCGTGGATTGACCCGGTAACGGCTCAAGGCTCTGATCCGAGCTGCCCCGGTGCGGTGCAGATGCCGTATATTCGCGGCAGCGAACCGCTGGCCGGCCCGGCATGCGGGCTGCAGGCGCCGGTCGACTCGGTGATGGACTGGGTGCGCGGCTGGATAGACTAATTTAAGAGGACGTATCGTGATCAAGTGGTTTCTTCCTGTTTTGACCGCTTCGGCCGTGCTCAGTGGCTGTAGCACCGTACCCCGTGGTTCCATCCCGGTTGTTGACGGCGGTTCGTCGATCTACCAGCAATCGGAGGAGGGTGCAGGTGGATACAGCACCGAGCCGACGCAGCCACAAAGCCTTCCCGAGGACTCCGGGGTTGTGGTGATGGTGCCGCAGGGTGCCGGCAGCTCGGCGCCGATTGAGACGTTCCCCGCGCCAAGCGGCACCAGTGGTGTCATGACCAGCAGCGAGCCGATCAACCCAGGTGTGTACAACTCGCCAGCGCCGACTGCCCCCACGGGTATTCCCAGTGGCGGCGGTTTAGCTGCCGATGAGCAATTGGACGGACCGGTTTTAGCGCTGTTAAGCAGCGCTCAACAGCAGCAGGGCGCTGGCGACTTGAACGGCGCCGCATCTAGCCTGGAGCGTGCTCAGCGCATCGCTCCGCGTGAGCCGCAAGTGCTTTATCGGTTGGCCGAAGTGCGTTTGGCTCAGGGCGATGCTGCTCAGGCCGAGCAATTCGCTCGTCGTGGGTTGAGCTATGCCAATGGCCGTCCAGCTTTGCAAGCCAGTTTGTGGAACCTGATTGCTCAGGCCCGCGAACGCCAAGGCGACGCAGCGGGCGCCGCACAGGCCCGCGAGCAGGCTCGGGTAAATCTCTGATGGATGCACGAGTGCCTGCGATTGCCGAACAGCTGCTGCTGATAGAGCGCGAACTCCGGCTACAGGGGTGGTGGCAACCGTCACCGCCGAGTGAGCAGGCGCTCGCGAGCCAGGAGCCGTTCTGCGTCGACAGCATGGCGTTTGATCAGTGGTTGCAGTGGATATTTCTTCCGCGCATGAAGCACATGCTGGAGAGCGGCGCTGCACTGCCGAGTGTATCTGGCATTCAGCCAATGGCGGAGCAGGTATTCGGCGCACAGGCCCGTGAGCTTGTGCGATTGCTGGGCGACTTCGATCAGTTGATCAGTGCGCCCAAGAATGCCTAAGCAGCTTTAAAGCTGCTCGGCTCGTTACTGGCAGTTTTCAGCGATGGTGGCTTTGGTATCGGCGATCCGCTGCTGACGCTCTTCCTCGTTGAGTCTGCGCAGTTCGCCTTCGACTTCCACGCGCAGACGCGGGTTGTTTTCCAGCTGGGCCAGGTTGGTCCGGATCCCTTCGCAATACTTTTTGCGCTCAGCATCCTGGGCTGCTACTTCCCGCTTGACCTTCTCGTCTATAGCAGCCTGGTCAGGGTCGGCGATGCTGTCGAAGGTCGGCGCGCTGCTTGGTGCCTGCTCGGTTTTCGGAGGCGGAGCTGCGGTATTGATGCTGGTCGCTTGCTGGCCTTGTGGGGGCTGCGCTCCAAAGTGGGTGACACCCTGCGCGTCGACCCATTTATAAACCTGGCTGGCCATGGCGGGTGCGCTCAGGGCAAGCAGCAAACTGCTGGTGAGGATAATACGGCGCATGCTGTTTCCTTTTCTTAAGCTGCCAAATTATGAGCTGCAAATCCCGCCAGTTACTATAACCAAAACCGCAGATTCGTCACCCATCGTGCAGCTGGCACAGAAGATTGCAGAATCCATCACGGATTGCTTGACTTGGCGGTCTCGAATCCCAACAATTCCACGCTCGCTGTAGTGGAGTCCGCCGCAAGCAGGCTTTAGCTCAGTAGACATGAGGCGCACACCCGCGCCGACCTGTTACACCCGCAACGCGTTACCTCGCGCTGGGTGGGAAGCCCCCGCAACACTTTGGGGATTTCCCAATACTTGCTCAGTAGTAGCTGACGTAGTCGGCGACCACCGTCGCTCATGCTCTGCTGACAGTAAACCTATCTTAGGCCGTCCTACCTGTGGGCGGCTTTCTGGCGTTTTAGAGGTGAACAACGTGGAGCTTTTATCCGGCGCTGAAATGGTCGTCCGCTTCCTGCGTGACGAAGGCGTTAAAAATATCTATGGGTACCCAGGTGGTGCTCTGCTGCACATCTACGATGCCCTGTTCAAAGAGCCGGAAGTGAATCACATCCTGGTTCGTCACGAGCAGGCGGCGACTCACATGGCTGACGGCTATGCCCGCGCCACCGGCAAGGCAGGTGTGGTGCTGGTGACCTCGGGGCCAGGCGCTACCAATGCCATCACTGGCATCGCTACCGCCTATATGGACTCGATCCCGATGGTGGTGCTATCTGGCCAGGTGCCGAGCAGTATGGTCGGCACCGATGCGTTCCAGGAAACCGACATGATCGGCATCTCCCGGCCCATCGTTAAGCACAGCTTCATGATCAAGCACGCTTCGGAAATCCCTGAAGTACTGAAGAAAGCCTTCTACCTGGCGCAGTCTGGTCGTCCAGGGCCGGTGGTTGTGGATATCCCGAAGGATATGACCAATCCAGCCGAGAAGTTCGAGTACGTTTACCCGAAGAAGGTCAAGCTGCGTTCTTACAGCCCGGCATTGCGTGGGCATTCGGGGCAGATTCGCAAAGCGGCTGAATTGCTCCTCAGTGCCAAGCGGCCAATGATTTATTCAGGCGGTGGCGTGATCATGGGTGGCGCTGCAGCGCCGCTGACCGAGCTGGCGCAGATGCTCAACTTGCCAGTGACCAACACGCTGATGGGCCTTGGCGGCTATCCAGGCACCGATCGCCAGTTCCTCGGCATGCTCGGCATGCACGGTAGCTACACCGCCAACCTGGCGATGCACCATGCCGATGTGATTCTCGCGGTTGGCGCGCGATTCGATGACCGGGTGATCAACGGTGCGAGCAAGTTCTGCCCCAATGCCAAGATCATCCATATCGATATCGACCCCGCCTCGATTTCCAAGACCATCAAGGCCGACATACCGATCGTCGGCCCGGTTGAGAGCGTTATGACCGAGATGGTTGCGACCCTCAAGGAAATCGGTGAAAGCCTTAATAAGGAAGCGCTGTCGAACTGGTGGAAGCAGATCGAGGAGTGGCGCGGCGGCCGTGCCATGTTCCCCTATGAGAAGGGCGACGGCAGCATCATCAAGCCGCAGACCGTGGTGGAAATACTCTCCGAAGTAACCCGCGGCGACGCCTTCGTCACCTCCGACGTGGGCCAGCACCAGATGTTTGCCGCGCAGTATTATCGCTTCAACAAGCCCAACCGTTGGATCAACTCGGGTGGCCTTGGCACCATGGGTTTCGGTTTGCCCGCTGCGATGGGGGTCAAGTTGAGTTTCCCGGATGATGACGTTGCCTGCGTGACCGGCGAAGGCAGCATCCAGATGAACATCCAGGAGCTGTCGACCTGCCTGCAGTACGATCTTCCGGTAAAGATCGTCAACTTGAACAACGGCGCGCTGGGCATGGTGCGTCAGTGGCAGGACATGAACTACGGTAGCCGTCATTCGCACTCCTATATGGAGTCGTTGCCGGACTTCGTCAAATTGGCCGAAGCCTATGGCCATGTCGGCATGCGTATTACCGACCTGAAGGATCTGAAACCGAAGATGGAAGAGGCATTTGCCCTGAAAGACCGTCTGGTGTTCCTCGATATTCAGGTCGATACCAGTGAGCACGTCTACCCGATGCAGATCAAAGACGGTGCGATGCGCGATATGTGGCTGAGCAAGACGGAGCGTACCTAATCATGCGACACATTATTTCCCTGCTGCTGGAAAACGAGCCCGGCGCATTGTCCCGCGTGGTTGGTCTGTTCTCGCAACGCAACTACAACATCGAAAGCCTAACCGTGGCGCCGACCGAGGACCCGACCCTGTCGCGTCTGACGCTGACCACTGTTGGGCATGACGAAGTCATCGAGCAGATCACCAAAAACCTCAACAAGCTGGTCGAGGTGGTCAAGCTGGTCGATCTGTCGGAAAGCGCTCATGTCGAGCGCGAGCTGATGCTGGTCAAGGTCAAGGCCACCGGCGCCCAACGCGCCGAGGTTAAGCGCACCACCGATATCTTCCGTGGGCAGATCGTCGATGTGAACACCAGCGTCTACACCATTCAGTTGGCTGGCACGAGCGACAAGCTGGACAGCTTTATTCAGGCGATAGGCACAGCCTCGATCCTGGAAACTGTACGTAGCGGAGTGACGGGCATTGCCCGTGGCGACAAAGTGCTAAGCATCTGATTGCGTTAGTGGTAAAACAAAAGCCCTCGGGAGAATTCTCCTGAGGGCTTTTTGCTTTTCGTGGGTGACTCGCTGCCCGCATCTAGCGTTGGCGATTCCAGAAGGCATTGATCAGCGGATCTTTAAGGCGCTTGCCTAGCGCAAATAGGCCAATGTCGTAGGCGGTTAACGGTGGCTGAATATCGTAGATGCGGATGCGTGCGGCCAGTGGACTATTGTCGAGTACGATTTGCGGAACCACGCCAATGCCAAAGCCCAGGCTCACCATGCTGACGATGGCTTCGTTACCGCTCACCTGTGCATAAATTCGCGGCTTGATGTTGTGGCTTTTCAGCCACAGGTCGGTTCGCGTGCGGGCGAGGCCTTCCTCCGAGAGGATCATCGGCACGTCCAGCCAGCTTTCGGCCCCGGGATGCTTCAGTTGTTCCTCGCTCAATAGCTGAGGTGACTGTGGGCCGATAAAACACAGCTCTGAGCGGGCTATAGGCTGAAATTCGATGCCGGCCGGCAAGCTGTCGGGACGGGCACCGATGGCAAGGTCTTCCAGTCCTTCCTGCACGCGCTCCACGGCTTTGGCTGCATCGCCTGTGTGCAGCTTCATTTCAATGCGCGGATAATCCTGGCGAAAGCTGCTCAAGATGTCATAGAGGAAGCTGTAGCTGGCCGTTACCGAGCAATACAGGGAAAGCTCGCCGTGCAGGACCAACTGGTCCTGCTTAAAGGTCTGGCGAATGGCTTGCCAGCCATTCATGACCTCGCTCGCATACTCGCGGAACTGCTGCCCCTCGCGGGTCAGGCGGACTGAGCGATTGTCACGCAGAAACAGCGGTGCAGCGAGTTCCTCCTCGAGTTGTTTGATGCTGCGGCTGAGCGCGGAAGGGCTGACGTGCTGCTCGCGGCTGGTTTTACCGAAGTGCAGGTTGTCGGCCAGAGAGAGAAAAAGCCTGAGCGCGTGACTGTCCATAGATGTTTCAATTATCGGCATGTTGTGTTGCAAATATATCATTTTACGCAACGGAACGGATCACTTAAGGTGTCTCCGTCGCGGTGCATGCACCCCATCCCTTTTCGATTTAAAAGAGCCAAGAACATGAAAGTTTATTACGACAAAGACTGTGACCTTTCCATCATCCAAGGCAAGAAAGTTGCCATCATCGGCTATGGCTCCCAAGGTCACGCTCAAGCATGCAACCTGAAAGATTCCGGCGTTGACGTGACGGTTGGCCTGCGCAAAGGCTCCGCCACCGTTGCCAAGGCTGAAGCCCACGGTCTGAAAGTGGCTGACGTTGCCACCGCTGTTGCCGGCGCTGACCTGGTCATGATCCTGACCCCGGATGAATTCCAATCCCAGCTGTACAAGAGCGAAATCGAACCGAACATCAAGAAGGGCGCCACCCTGGCGTTCTCCCACGGCTTCGCGATCCACTACAACCAGGTTGTACCGCGTGCAGACCTCGACGTGATCATGATCGCGCCGAAAGCACCAGGCCATACCGTGCGTACCGAGTTTGTCAAAGGTGGTGGTATTCCTGACCTGATCGCCGTTTACCAGGATGCCTCCGGCAATGCCAAGAACGTCGCCCTGTCCTACGCGTCGGGCGTTGGCGGCGGTCGTACCGGCATTATCGAAACCACCTTCAAGGATGAAACAGAAACTGATCTGTTCGGCGAGCAGGCTGTTCTCTGTGGCGGTTGCGTTGAGCTGGTCAAGGCCGGCTTCGAAACCCTGGTTGATGCAGGCTACGCGCCGGAAATGGCTTACTTCGAGTGCCTGCACGAACTGAAGCTGATCGTCGACCTCATGTACGAAGGCGGCATCGCCAACATGAATTACTCGATCTCCAACAACGCCGAGTACGGCGAATACGTGACCGGCCCTGAAGTGATCAACGCCGAATCCCGTGCAGCCATGCGCAATGCTCTGAAGCGCATCCAGGACGGCGAATACGCCAAGATGTTTATCCAGGAAGGCGCCACCAACTACGCGTCCATGACTGCCTACCGTCGCAATAACGCGGCGCATGGCATCGAAGTGGTCGGCGAGAAGCTGCGCTCCATGATGCCGTGGATCTCTGCCAACAAGATCGTCGACAAAGCCAAGAACTGATTTTTTTGGTTATGAAAGAACGCGGCCTGTGCCGCGTTTTTTCGTTTAAGCCAGGGCTTCTGGTATAAAGCTTTAGCGTTAAATCAGGGGGTGGCGAACGCTTGGCGGCTATCCCTGTCCACATCTTTCGAATCCGTTGCAAGGTGCAGTTCATGAACGAACGTCCAGAAGAGCCAAAATCGGGCCCAGACGCTGAAAGCTTGTTGCCTATCGATGAACACATCGAAGAAGGACATGATGCGGAGGGGCGTAAAGTTCGTCATCGCGGTATCTACCTGCTGCCCAACCTGTTTACCACTGCCAATTTGTTCGCTGGTTTTTACGCGATCATCAATGCCATGAACGGTAACTTCTATGTCGCCGCTGCGGCGGTATTCGTCGCCATGGTGCTTGATGGTCTGGATGGTCGAGTTGCGCGGCTGACCAATACCCAAAGCGCTTTCGGTGCTGAGTACGATTCGCTCTCCGATATGGTCGCCTTTGGTGTGGCGCCTGCTTTGCTGGCGTTCGAATGGGCGCTTGGCAGCATGGGCAAGGTGGGTTGGATGGTCGCCTTCATTTATGTAGCGGGGGCAGCGCTGCGTCTGGCGCGATTCAACACGCAAATTGGCAGCGCCGATAAACGTTACTTTATAGGCTTAGCCAGCCCAGCTGCGGCGGGCGTGGTAGCGGGTACCGTCTGGGCGTTCAGCGACTTCGGCATCAAAGGCTCCAACATGGCTTTTGTTGTCGCCGTGTTGGTGGCTGCTGCCGGTATGCTGATGGTCAGCAATATCAAGTACCACAGCTTCAAGGATCTTGATCTGAAGGGGCGTGTGCCATTCGTTGCGATCTTGGTTGTGGTCTTGGTGTTCGCGGTGGTATTCAGCGATCCTCCTCGGATTTTGCTGATCATCTTCTTGGCTTATGCGGCCTCTGGCCCTATCCAATACCTGTTGCAGCTGCGTCGCCGTAAAAGCGTCGAATAGCAGTCCCACCGCAATCGACAAAGCCGTTGAAGCGTCAGCTTCAACGGCTTTGTTGTTTCTGCAGGCGGCGCGCAGCAGTTGTGTGGTTGCGGCGCTCGATTTCGTGAGGATTGAAACAAAAGCATAACAATCGGTTGACCTT
>NZ_JBTLWN010000008.1:0-52668 GCF_054483635.1 Pseudomonas cistanchae
AGCCTCATCTTCCGTCAAGCTGTTTTTCGAAGTTCTTTTCCGAAGAAAACCTTTCTACTCAACCGCTTGCGCCTTCGATCACTTCTCAGCTCCTCGTCAGCGGGAGGCGAATTCTACAGCGTTTCAAACCACTGTCAACCGCCTCTTTCACCGCTTCCGATCACCTCGACCGAAGCACTAACAGGATCAAACCACCACCCTGTTAGCCCGGCGCATTCTACGCAACTTTCGCTGCTTTGCAACCCCTCTTTTAAATCTAACCTCTTGTTTTATAAGAAGTTTAAGGAGCCGCATACGCCTGAAGAGCTGCGCATTATAGGGACTACCAAACGAAGGTCAACCGATTGTTATGCTTTTGTTTCAATCCTCACGAAATCGAGCGCCGCAACCACACAACTGCTGCGCGCCGCCTGCAGAAACAACAAAGCCGTTGAAGCTGACGCTTCAACGGCTTTGTCGCAACCGCCACACAAGCGTGTAACCAACTACTCGGCCTTAAGCGTGATACGCGCGAACGCCTTCTTGCCGGCCTGGCAGACGTGCACAGCACCCACCTTATATATGAAAGCGCGATCCACCACCTCGCCATCCACGCGTACACTGCCAGAGCCCAGCAGATCACGCGCCATCGCGGCGTTCTTTACCAGGCCTGCTTTATTAAGCAGCGCGGCAATCGGCATATCCTCAGCCGACAGAACCTCGATCTCTGGCAGATCCTCGGGCAGCTCGCCTTCCTTCATACGATTACCCGCCGAGCGATGGGCATTGAGCGCCGCCTCTTCGCCATGGAAGCGGGCAACAATCTCTTCTGCCAGCTTGATCTTGATGTCACGTGGATTGGCACCCTGCTCGACATCCCGCTTAAACCGATCAATCTCATCCATCGAACGGAAGCTGAGCAGCTCGAAGTAGCGCCACATCAGTGCATCCGGCATGGATACCAGCTTGTTGTACATGACACCCGGCGCTTCCTGGATACCAATGTAGTTGCCCAGCGACTTCGACATCTTCTTCACGCCATCCAGACCTTCAAGCAACGGCATGGTGACGACGCACTGCGAGGACTGGCCATAGGAACGCTGCAACTCGCGCCCCATCAGCAGGTTGAACTTCTGATCGGTGCCGCCCAGCTCGACATCCGCCTGCAAGGCAACCGAGTCATAACCCTGAACCAGAGGGTAGAGAAACTCGTGAATGGCGATAGACTGATTGGTCGAATACCGTTTACTGAAGTCATCGCGCTCCAACATCCGCGCCACGGTGTACTGCGAGGTCAGACGAATGAAATCAGCCGGCCCCATCTTATCCATCCAGGTGGAGTTGAAGGCGACCTCGGTTTTCGCCGGATCGAGAATCTTGAACACCTGGGTTTTATAAGTCTCCGCGTTCTCCAGTACCTGCTCGCGGGTCAGCGGCGGGCGCGTGGCGCTCTTGCCGCTGGGGTCACCAATCATTCCCGTGAAGTCGCCGATCAGGAAAATTACCTGATGCCCCAACTCCTGGAACTGACGCAGCTTATTAATAAGCACGGTGTGCCCGAGGTGCAGATCCGGCGCAGTCGGATCAAAACCTGCCTTGATACGCAATGGCTGACCGCGCTTGAGCTTCTCGACCAGCTCCGCTTCAACCAGAACTTCTTCCGCACCGCGCTTGATCAGCGCTAATTGCTCTTCAACCGACTTCATGACAGGACTCACGACCACTCAAACCGAAAAGGGAACCAACCATACAAGATCGCAGACAAAGCACAAGTTTCGCCCTCGCCGTCACCACCATAAAGACGATTCAGTCTGAAGGCTTGCCTAGCCAGGCATTTGGTTATATTTTATACAGTTACTGCATATTCATCATTTTCTTTCCATCTTCAAAGTCAAAGTGGCCTATGACCTCTACAACTAAAGCGCCTCCTCTCTATCCCAAGAGCCATATCCTAGCTGCAAGCGGTGTCGCAGCGATGCTTAGCTTGGCCCTTCTGGTTTTCCCCTCTCGTGAAGTTGAAGCTCAAAAAACCTACCTAAATCTTGAACTCGATAATCGCAGCGAACCCCTGGAGCAAACGGAACAACCCCACCAAGCTCCCACCGCATCTCCGTTCGCCCAGATTGAAGACGCCTCGACCCAGTCCAGCGCGCCTCAGCCACCGGCAGAAGCCGTTAATCAACCCGTAATTGCCGACCAGCCTGTCGACCTTGGACGGCGCGTCATTACAGTCGCCAACGGCGACACCTTGTCTACCGTGTTTAATAAAGTGGGGCTGTCGGCAACCACCTTGCACGCTGTACTGAGCAGCAGCAAAGAAGCAAAACAGCTAAGCCGTCTAAAAGTAGGCCAAACCCTCGAATTCCAGCTAAGCCCAGAGGGCAAGTTGGAGAGCCTAAACACCAAGCTAAGCGACCTTGAAAGCATCAGCCTGGCAAAGAATGACGAAGGCTTTTCCTTCAAGCGCGAACTGGTCAAACCCGATGTGCGAACGACCTACGCGCACGGTGTAATCAACAGCTCCTTATTCCTGTCAGCCAAGCGCGCAGGCCTTTCCCATGGGCTCACCATGGACTTGGCGAACGTGTTCGGCTACGACATCGACTTCGCCATGGATATTCGCGACGGCGACGAGTTCGAAATGGTCTACGAGGAAAAAGTGGTCAACGGCAAGCAAGTTGGCACTGGCAACATCCTTTCAGCACGTTTCACCAACCGCGGCAAAACCTTTACCGCAGTGCGTTACACCGACAAGCAGGGCAACACCAGCTATTACGGCGAAGACGGCACCAGCATGCGCAAGGCCTTCATTCGTACTCCGGTGGATTTCGCTCGAATCAGCTCGCGCTTCTCCAACGGTCGCCGCCATCCGATTCTGAACAAGATTCGTGCACACAAAGGAGTCGACTATGCGGCTCCGCATGGCACTCCGATCAAGGCTGCTGGCGATGGCAAGGTTGCTCTTGCCGGTCGCAAAGGTGGCTACGGTAATACCGTGGTGCTGCAGCACGGAAGTCGTTATCGCACTCTCTATGCACACATGCAGGGTTTCGCGAAGGGGGTTCGGACGGGCAGTCATGTGAAACAGGGCCAAATCATCGGCTACATCGGCACTACAGGCCTTTCGACCGGGCCCCATCTGCATTATGAATTCCAGGTCAACGGTACGCATGTCGACCCGCTGAGCCAAAAGCTGCCGATGGCCGACCCTATCGCGCACAGCGAAAAAGCTCGCTTCCTGCAACTCAGCAAGCCGCTCATGGCTCGTATGGATCAAGAGAAATCCACGCTGCTTGCCCTCAACAAGCGCTGACCGATGCCGTACTACCTCGGTGTGATGTCTGGAACCAGTCTGGACGGTCTGGACATCGCGCTGATCGAGCAGACCAACCGAACCTCCCTTCTGGCAACTCATTACATGCCCATGCCTGCCCTATTACGGGCTGACATGCTGGCATTGTGCGCAACAGGCCCTGATGAAATCGCTCGGGCGGCGATTGCCGAACAGCAATGGGTTCGACTGGCCGCTCAAGGCATCGCACTGCTGTTGCAGCAGAACAGCCTCACACCTTCCGATATTCGCGCCATAGGTAGCCATGGCCAAACTATTCGCCATGAACCGAGCCAAGGCTTCACTGTTCAGATCGGCAACCCGGCGCTACTTGCCGAGCTGACCGGTATTTGTGTTGTCGGTGATTTTCGTCGCCGCGATCTCGCTGCAGGCGGCCAAGGCGCCCCGCTCGTACCTGCCTTTCACGAAAGCCTGTTCGCTACCGCAAAGGGGCCGCGCGCCGTGTTGAATCTGGGCGGATTCAGCAATCTGACCCTGCTTGAGGCCAGCAAGCCGGTTCAGGGATTCGACTGCGGACCGGGTAATGTGCTGCTCGACGCATGGGTTCATCGACATCGCGGTGAAGCTTACGACCGCGACGGGGCCTGGGCTGCCAGCGGCCACGTGCAGCCATTATTGTTAAAAGTCTTCCTTAACGATCCTTTTTTCAGCACCCAGGGGCCGAAGAGCACGGGGCGGGAGTTGTTCAACCTAGCCTGGCTAGACCGACAGCTGCGCCAATTTCCGACCATTGCCGCCGCAGACGTACAGGCGACGTTGCTCGAGCTGACCGCCTGCAGCGTGGTAGATGCATTGACGACGGCGCAAGCAGGAACCGCAGAACTGCTGGTTTGCGGCGGCGGTGCGCGTAATGGTGCCTTGATGGGCCGTCTTGCTGCGCTGCTGCCCAATTGCAAAGTAACCAGCACGCAAGCCTACGGCGTGCCTGCAGACTGGGTCGAAGCCATGGCGTTCGCTTGGCTGGCTCATTGCTGTCTGGAGGGCCTGCCGGCTAATCGCCCAAGTGTAACCGGGGCGCGAGGCCTGAGAGTTCTCGGCGCGATTTACCCCGCCTGACGTTACAGCCTCTGAAACGAAAACGCCGCGCAATAAGCGCGGCGCGTGACTACAAAGATCGGCTAGATCGAAAAGGACGAACCGCAACCGCAGGTTGTTGTGGCATTGGGGTTCTTGATGACGAAACGCGAGCCCTCCAGACCTTCCTGATAGTCGACTTCCGCCCCTGCCAGGTATTGAAAACTCATCGGATCGACAACCAGGCTGACACCCTCACGCTCAACGATGGTGTCATCTTCGGCCACTTCTTCATCAAACGTGAAGCCGTACTGGAATCCCGAACAACCGCCGCCTGTTACGAATACCCGTAACTTCAGACGCGGATTTCCTTCTTCATCGACCAGGCTCTTCACCTTGCTCGCCGCGCCCTGCGTGAATTGCAACGCTGTGGGGGTGAAGGTTTCGACGCTCATGCTGACTATCTCCCGGCGCGAGGCGCCATACTGCGTTGAGGCCCTGCATTATCCGCTTACCCTACAAAAGCGGTCAACTATTCTGCGGGCTCATGTTGATTCGGTAGCTCCAACGGTCGCTGCTCATCCTTGAGATGGCACAACCGCCCTTCGATCTGGGCGCCCATGGCCATTTCCATCAGCGCGTAATACAGATTACCCCGCACCCGAGCCCGACTGCCCAGTTCCAGATGCTCGCCCGCATACACGTCGCCGATGACCTCGCCATCCACCACGATATGGGGTGCACGGATCTCGCCTTCAACCTGCCCCTGAACACTGACGCGCACCATGCCGTCGGTGGTCAACAGATTGCCGCTGACCCGCCCGTCCACCTGGACGGCGCCCTGAAATCGCAGATTGCCGCTCAGCTCGGCGCCAGCAGCGATCAGGCTGGTCTTGCCGCTGAAACGTTGAAGATCGGTCTTGCTCTTGTCTTTATTCCACATGGGAAAAGATCACTCTTCATTAATCCATTTGAACGTGCGCTCCAGCGGCTTTTCGCCTTTGACCTCGGCGCGCACTTTGACTTGGCTGGGTTCGAAACCCGCAGGCAGCTGCAGCTCGGCAAAGCGCCCGGCTTCCGGGAGCGCCTGGAAGTGCTTGAACGAAAACGGCACCACAGGCTCGGCCAACTGATCAGGCATACCCCGCGTCAGCTCCGCCAGCGGCAGGCTGACATCCTTGTCACCCTGGCGGCCTTCGACGGTAACCGTCAGCTGCCCTTCGAGCGGTTGGTCATCCTTGCCCACTCGGCTGAGCAGCAACTTGTAGCGAAAATGCCGCGGCCTGTCCGTGGCCTGCAACTCAAAGGTGCGGATCCGCAGCCCATCGCGGCGGCTCCCCGGCGCCAGCACGCCTTTATAAAAAGCCAGGTCCTGCTGCTGCTTGTAGATTTGCTCTTCAAGTAACTTGATGGTGAGACGGCTTTGCTCATTGGCTTGTTGGGCAACTTTCTCACCGCTGCCAACCACCGCGAGCCGCTGGCGGGCTTGATCCAGCTCGCGCTCCAACTCCACCACGCGCGCCTGCGCCGGTTGCGCCTGCAAAACCGCGGCTTGGCTGCGATGCATCTGCCAACTGCTGCCGGCATAAAAGGCTGCCGGTATCGCCACAAGCAACAGCGGCACCACGAGCCGCGACCACCCGCTAGGGCGCGGCTCGCTAAGCCGGACCTCCCAGCCTGCCATCAGGGCAGCATGGCTGCGTGAGACAAACCGAGGCGCTCATCGAGACCGAAAAGGATATTCATATTCTGCACTGCCTGACCCGAAGCGCCTTTGACCAAGTTGTCGATCACCGAAAGCACCACAACCAGGTCTCCGCCCTGCGGCCGGTGCACGGCAATCCGACAGACGTTGGCACCGCGCACGCTGCGGGTTTCCGGGTGGCTGCCGGCTGGCATCACATCAACGAAGGGCTCGTTGGTATAACGTTTCTCGAACAACGCCTGCAGGTCAACCGACTTGTCCGGTACCGTTGCGTAAAGGGTGGCGTGGATGCCACGGATCATCGGCGTGAGGTGCGGCACAAAGGTCAGCCCGACGTCCTTGCCAGCCGCGCGGCGCAAGCCCTGGCGAATTTCTGGCAGGTGCCGATGGCCCTTCACGCCGTAGGCTTTCATGCTTTCCCCGGCCTCACTGAACAGCGACCCCACGCTGGCACCGCGCCCGGCACCGCTGACCCCGGACTTGCAGTCGGCGATCACTTGCGTGGTATCGGCCAGTCCGGCTTCCAGCAGCGGAATCAGCGCGAGCTGTGCGGCAGTGGGATAGCAACCCGGCACCGCGATAAGACGCGCCTGCTTGATGGCCTCGCGATTGACCTCAGGCAAGCCATACACCGCTTCAGGGAGCAGGTCCGGCGCGCCGTGGGGCTGGCCATACCATTTGGCCCACTCGTCAGCGTCTTGCAGGCGAAAATCGGCTGACAGGTCGATCACCTTGGTCCCGGCTGCCAGCAGTTCACCCGCCAAAGCATGGGCAACTCCATGAGGTGTGGCGAAAAACACCACGTCGCAAGCGCCCAGCGTAGCGACGTCAGGCACGCTGAACGCCAGATCCGGATAGTGGCCGCGTAGGTTGGGATACATCTCGTCGACGCGCATACCCGCCTCGGAGCGGGAGGTGATGACCACTACCCGCGCTTGCGGATGCTGCGCCAACAGCCGCAACAACTCGACCCCGGTGTAACCCGTGCCGCCGACGATGCCAACCTTGATCATCACGATGCCCCTTGCAGAAACCACTGGAAAGCGGTCGATGATAAGGCCGCAGCCGCCAACGGCCAACCGTGCAGATGACGTATTGGGCCGCGATCACTACTATCGGAGCACTTTCCCGCTCGGAGAATCGACCGATGCTCTATCTGTGGCTCAAAGCCCTGCACATCATCGCCATGGTTTGCTGGTTTGCCGGCCTGTTCTATTTGCCCCGGCTGTTCGTCTACCACGCCATGAGCAACGACAGCATCAGCCGCGAACGTTTCTGCGTGATGGAGCGCAAGCTGTACCGCGGCATCATGCTGCCGTCGATGCTCGCGACCCTGGTGTTCGGGATCGCACTGCTCAGCCTCAACCCGAGCTATTACTTCAGCCAAGGCTGGATGCACGCCAAGCTGGCCCTGGTAATAGCCCTGATCGGCTACCACCACGGCTGCGGAGCACAGCTCAAGCGCTTCGCGCGCGATGAGAACCAGCGCAGCCACGTGTTTTACCGCTGGTTCAACGAGGCGCCGGTATTCGCACTGCTGGCAATCGTGATCCTGGTTGTCGTCAAACCCTTCTGAACCGCCAAGGAGTTCCCATGAGCCTTCCCGCCCTGCTCGAACAGCGCCTGCGCCTGCCGGTAGTTGCAGCGCCGATGTTTCTGGTGTCCAACCCGCAACTCGTGCTGGCCTGCTGCAACAGCGGTATCGTCGGCAGCTTTCCGGCCCTCAACCAGCGCGAAAGCAGTGGCTTCAAGGCTTGGCTGGAGGAAATCACAGCCGGCTTGCAGGACAACTCGGCCCCTTACGCCGTCAACCTGATCGTGCACGGCAGCAACCCCCGGTTGCAGGCCGACCTGGCCATCTGTGTCGAACATCGCGTGCCCATTGTCATCACCAGCCTCGGCGCAGCCAAGGAAGTAGTCGACGCCGTGCACAGCTATGGTGGTCTGGTGTTCCACGACGTGACCACCCGGCGGCATGCGGAGAAGGCTGCGCAGGCCGGGGTCGATGGGTTGATCGCGGTGGCTGCGGGCGCGGGCGGCCATGCGGGAGCCTGGAGTCCGTTCGCGCTGATCGCCGAAATCCGCCAGTTCTTCGACAAGACCCTGCTGCTGGCCGGCTGCCTCAACCATGGCCATGAAATCCTCGCCGCTCAACTGCTCGGCGCCGATCTGGCCTACCTCGGTACCCGCTTCATCGCCACCCAGGAAAATAACGCCTCACCGGCTTACAAACAGATGATCATCGAGGCCAAAGCCGCCGATATCATTCACACCCCTGCCGTGTCCGGCGTACCGGCGAGTTTTATGCGCCAGAGCCTGGAGCAGGCGGGCTATGACCTCAAACAGCTGCAGAACAAGGGCGAAGTCAATTACGGCGAGAAGCTGAAGCCGATCAGCGACGAGGCCAAAGCCTGGAAGACCGTCTGGTCGGCAGGCCAAGGGGCTGGAGCCATCGCTGACCTGCCAACGGTCGCCGAACTGATCGCCCGGCTGGATCGTGAATACCGTGCAGCCCTGACGCAAACGCAAATGCTGCAACAACGCTGGCCCCGATAAGTCGCGCCGGCCGGCTCCGGGGACAGGATGGCGCTGGCATACCGAAGCGCGTCGCAGAGCCACGCATAGATGATTGTTGGGCGCATCACAGCCGGCGTCGACAATCTGCTCGAGTCCGCTTGTTTAGCGGTCTGCGGCCCGTTAGGCTGGGTCACCTCCACCACGCTCACGCTGACAAGGATGCTTGCATGACTCAAGCCCGTTACAAGATTGTCTTCGACGGTCAGTTGATGCCCGATATGACGCTCGAAACAGCCAAAGACAACCTTGCCCGCCTGTTCAAAAGCGACGCCGCACGCATCAACAGCCTGTTCAGCGGCACGCCCATCGCCATCAAGCGCGACCTTCCGGAAAACGAAGCGGATCAGTACCTCATCGCGCTGCAGAAGGCGGGAGCCAACGCGCGCAAGGAGCCCGATCTGGCGGCCAGCCTGAGCCTGGTGGAGACCGACGATCACCGCCCTGCGCTGAGCGCCGATGATACGGCGGCTTCCAGCCAGACCATGGTCTGCCCCAAGTGCGGCATGCAACAGCCCGCAGCTATCGACTGCTCGGGCTGCGGCGTCGTGATCGAGAAATACATCGCCCGCCAAGCAACGCTGGCCGCAACTACAGTCGCCGCGGAACCCGCCCCGTCGATGGCGCCAGGGATCGCAGCGTCGCCCTATGCACCACCACAGGCCAAGGTTGGCGAAACCTTGCCCGAGTTCGGCGCGTTGAAGGTATTCACCACCGAAGGCCGTGTCGGCCGCTTGCGCTACCTGGCGTGGTCGCTGGGTTTGATGCTGGCGTGTATCCCGGTCTTTGCGATCGCAGCGGCGGGGTTTGCCATCTCGGAAGTTCTCGGCGGCCTGCTGGTCGGCGTCGTGGTGATTGCCATGATGGTGGTGGCCGTCCAGATCGGCGTGCAGCGTCTGCATGACATCGGCTGGTCCGGCTGGCTGTTTCTGCTGAACTTCATTCCACTGGTTGGCAGCGTACTGGCGCTGTTGATGTTGGTGGTACCCGGCACGCCCGCCGCCAACCGCTTCGGCCCACCGTCCCCGCCCAATAGCACGGCCGTGAAGATCATGGCTGCGCTCTGGCTGTTGGTTCCGGTGCTCGGTATCGTCGCAGCCATTGCGCTGCCTGCCTACCAGCAATACCTCAGCCGCGCCGGGCTCTGACCCAAGCCTGCCGAGGTCCAAGACGACCTCGGCACGGAGACTCGCAAAATGCTTCGTTATGCCCTGATCACCGGTGCCTCCAGCGGAATCGGCCTGGCCCTGGCTGAAGCCCTGGCACGCCGTGGGCGCAACCTGATTCTGGTGGCGCGCCAGCGTGACGCCCTGGAAAGCATTGCCTGTGAGCTCACGCAACGGTTCTCCGTGCAGGTGCTGTTTCGGGTCTGCGACCTGAGCCAGCCGCAACAGCTGACCGGGCTGCTGCATGAGCTGGAACAGAGTGCATTGCCCATCGACTTGCTGGTCAACAACGCAGGGGGCGGCAGCTCAGGCGCGCTGGTCGCCCAGGACTGGGGCAAGGAGCGACACCTGATCGAGCTGAATATTCTCGCGCTGGCCCGGCTTTGCCACGCAATCGGCACCGTCATGGCTGGCCAGGGCAGCGGGCAGATCCTCAATGTTGCCTCGGTCGCGGCGTTTCAGCCGGGGCCCTGGATGAGCAACTATTACGCGAGCAAGGCGTACGTTCTGCATCTTTCCGAAGGCCTGCGCGAAGAACTCAAGGCCTATGGTGTCAAGGTCTCGGTGCTCTGCCCGGGGCCGACGCACAGTGCGTTTTTTCGCAACGCCGGGTTGGATACACGCCGTTTAGGCCCCTCACTGATGAGCGCCGAAGAAGTAGCCCTGATCACCGTCAGGGCGCTGGAGAAGAATCGCGCGCTGATCATTCCCGGCTGGCGCAATCGCTTGCTGACCATTGCGCCGCGGTTTATGCCACGCTGGCTGGTGCGGCGTGTGGTCGCCAGGCTCAACCGGCGTGTCGGCGCCGCCAGCTGAGCCAGGCCCACATCAGTTGGCGCTCACCGTCCGGCCACTGGCCCAGCTACGCAGGGCGTGCAGATCTTCGGCCATGACCACCGAAAGCGGCGCCGTAGCGCTGATGCTTTTCAGCAGCAGAGCCTGATCCACCGTCTGCTGCTGCGCCTGCGCCGCATACAGCGCGCTGACCACCACCTGCTCAATTTCCGCACCCGAAAAGCCATCGCAGGCCGCGGCCAACCCATTCAAATCGAAACCTGCGGGGTCCAGCTCGCGGCGGCTGAGATGGATGCGAAAGATCTCGGCACGCACGCCCGGGTCCGGCAGGTCGACAAAAAACAACTCGTCAAACCGCCCCTTACGCACCAATTCCGGTGGCAGTCGCTCGATCACGTTGGCGGTCGCAACCATGAATACCGGCGCCTTGCGTTCGGCCATCCAGGTCAACAAGGTGCCAAGCACGCGCTGACTGACGCCACCATCGTGGTCGCCGCTGGCCAGGCCCTTCTCGATTTCGTCCATCCACAGCACGCAAGGCGCCATCTGCTCGGCCAGTTTCAAGGCATCGCGCAGATTGCGTTCGGTTTCGCCGAAGAACTTGTTGTACAGGCAGGCGAAATCTAGGCGCAGCAATGGCAAACCCCACAACCCGGCGACGGCCTTGGCCGCCATGCTCTTGCCGCCGCCCTGCACGCCCACCAGCAGCATGCCTTTGGGCAGATCCACCGCCTTGCCGTCGAGAAAGATGCCCTGCCGCTCGGCCAGCCAGCGCTTGAGGTTGTTCAGCCCGCCAACGTCGGCAAAACGCGCCGTGTCGTATTCGAAGCTCAGCACGCCATCGAGGTCGAGCAGCTGGAACTTGGTCTTGTTCAGCTCCGGCAGATCCTCTTGGGTGATCGCACCATCGTCGCAGATCACGTTGCGTGCCAGGGTGCGTGCCTCGGCATGGCTCATGCCGCGCAGGTTCTTCACCACCTGCTGCAGGGTGCGGTTATCGGTGCGCACCCGAGCGCCTCGGTTGCGCTCGCTCCAGCGCAGCGCCTCTTCGCGCACCATCGCCAGCAGCTCTTCCTCGGTGGGCAGCGCCAGGCTGAAACGAGCGGCGAACCGCTGCACCTCGGCCGGCAGTTTGCAGGCATGGGACACCAGCACCAGCGTCGGAGCCTGGGGCGCCTCGCGCATCGCCACTTCCTTGAGCAGTCGCACCAGCTTCGGGTTATCGCTTAGGAAGGGATGCAGGTCGCACATCACGTACAGATTGGCCTGCGGATCGGCCTTGATCAGCTTCAACGCGGCTTCAGGCTCCTGGCCGGTCTGCTCGCCAACGGCACCACCGGCAAACCCCAGGCGCTGCAACCCCTCGGTAATGGACCAGATGTGCAGGCCCAGCCCACGCTTCACCGCCAACCCGGTCAGGGTTTCCAGCACCCGCGGCTCATCCCAGGACTCGATCAGGATCAGCTTGGTCTTCGAATCGAGCACCAGCCCCAAATCATGAATATCGTTTTTCACACACGCTCCTTGTTCACTGGCCTGGCTAGCTCGTCACCGTTAAACTCGGGCCTCTTTCAACAGGCCGGGAGACTGTCCATGGACTGTCTGTTCTGCAAGATCGTCGCCGGGGAAATCCCTGCGCGCAAGCTCTACGAAGATGATCAGGTCATCGCTTTTCACGACATCAGCCCGCAAGCGCCCGTGCATTTCCTGGTGATTCCGAAAAAGCACATCAGCACCCTCAACCACCTGACCGAAGGGGACAAGGCGGTTGCCGGGCACATTCTCTTCACGGCCCAGCGCCTGGCAAAAGAACAAGGCTGCGACGAGGGCTTCCGCGTGGTGATGAATTGTAACGAACAAGGTGGACAGACGGTCTATCACATCCATATGCATGTACTGGGTCAGCGCCAGATGAGCTGGCCGCCGGGTTGATCGCAGCGCAGTTGATCGCTGTGCAACAACAGGCGTCAAGCCCTGCGACAATCGCGCGTCGGCCTCGGCGCGGCGATTGAAGTAAACTGCAAACCGTCGTTTCCGCCGGAGGTGCCTGATGGCCAGCCAACGTCACTACTCACCCGTTGATCGCCTGCTGCTGCAAGCCGATGCTGCATTGCGCACGCTGCTGCCGTTCAGCGGCCAGCCGAGTCGCCCCTCGCCGGCCATCGTGCAGCCGGAAGCGGACCTGGATGAACAGCAAGCCCAGCATATCGCCGGCCTGATGCGCATCAACCACACCGGCGAGGTCTGCGCCCAGGCGCTTTATCAGGGCCAGGCCCTGACCGCTAAATTGCCGCAGGTGCGCGCCGCCATGGAACACGCGGCCGATGAGGAAGTCGACCACCTGGCCTGGTGCGAGCAGCGCATTCGGCAGCTTGGCAGCCAGACCAGCGTGCTCAACCCGTTGTTCTATGGCCTGTCATTCGGAGTTGGCGCGGTGGCGGGACTGATCAGCGACAAGGTCAGCCTGGGTTTTGTTGCTGCCACCGAAGACCAAGTGGTCAAGCACCTCGACGAGCACCTGGAGCAGATTCCCCTGGCCGATGAGAAATCGCGGGCGATTCTTCAGCAGATGCGTGCAGACGAAGCGCATCATGCGACCAGCGCGATAGAGGCTGGTGGCGTGCGCTTTCCGGCACCGGTGAAGTTCGGCATGACGCTCATCTCGAAAGTGATGACCAAAAGCAGCTACCGCATCTGAATCGATGACCACAAAAAAGGGCGCCAATGGCGCCCTTTCTATTTCTACCTCCAGACGCAACGTCTGAATCAGCGCGGCATATTGCGCGCGTAGAAAATCTCCAGCATTTCATGGCGCACACGGGCTTCGACCTGCTCGCGCTGCTCCGTGGTCAGGCTGCGGGTGGCGTCGCCGAACAGGTAGTTATCCAGTTCGAAATCCTTGAGCAGCATCTTGGTGTGAAACAGATTCTCCTGATACACGTTGACGTCGGTCATCTGGTACGCCGCCTGGGTGTCATCGGAGAGGTAGTTCTGGATCGAGTTGATCTCATGGTCGATGAAGTGCTTCTTGCCTTCAACGTCGCGGGTGAAGCCACGCACACGGTAATCGACGGTGACGATGTCCGAATCGAACTGGTGGATCAGGTAGTTCAACGCCTTCAGCGGCGAGATCACACCGCAGGTCGAGACGTCGATGTCCACGCGAAAGGTCGCGATGCCTTCCACCGGGTGGATTTCCGGGTAGGTATGCACGGTGATATGGCTTTTATCCAGGTGCGCGAGGATGGTCTCGGGCAACGGACCGGGCGACTCCTCGATCTGGCTTTCCGTCGGCTCCACCGGCTGTTCGGAAATCAGGATGGTCACGCTGGCGCCCTGCGGATCGTAATCCTGGCGAGCGATGTTGAGGATATTGGCACCGATAATGTCGACAACATCGGTCAGTATCTGCGTCAGGCGTTCGGCGTCGTACTCGGTATTGATGTACTGCACATAGGCCTGCTGGTCTTCCGGCGTTTCCGCGTAGCAGATGTCGTAGATGTTGAAGCTCAAGGTCTTGGTCAGGTTATTGAACCCGTGGAGCTTGAGTTTGCTTTTCACCGTAGGGAACTCTCTTTATATAAGCGGCGTGGCCGCGTGGTCGAGCATGCCCGTCAACTGCGAACGACACAGCTGCGTAGGACGGTTAACACCTCTTCGCGATGGCGATTTTGGTTGTGTGGTTCGAGGCGCCATGCGCCCCTGAAAAAGGCGCGCATTATGCAGAGGAAGACAGCCCGCTGCCAGAGTTTGCAGCGGCTAGATGATAAAAGGGTGTCAGCGCCGAGCCGCTGTTTCAGCCGAGCTCGACGATTTCGTAGTCATGGCTGATTTCAACGCCCGCGCGACCAAGCATGATCGAGGCGGAGCAATACTTCTCGGCGGAGAGTTCGACGGCGCGCTTGACCTGCGCTTCTTTAAGACCCCGACCCTTGACCACGAAATGCAGGTGGATCTTGGTGAACACTTTCGGGTCTTCGTCGGCACGTTCGGCCTCGAGAAAAGCCTCGCAGCTCTCAACCGCCTGTCGGGATTTCTTGAGGATGCTGACCACATCAAAATTGCTGCAGCCGCCTAAACCGATCAACAGCATTTCCATCGGGCGCACGCCCAGGTTGCGGCCGCCGCTCTCTGGCGGCCCATCCATCACCACCGCATGGCCGCTACCGGACTCACCGATGAACAGGGCTTCGCCGGCCCATTGAACGCGCGCTTTCATTACTCAGGCTCCGCTGTTAAAAAGGAGCGCAGCTTAGCACAGCACTTTTGGCAGCCCAGCAAGGCACGGATAGGGCGGAGTTCCCCGGCTAGATGTTAGCCGCGTCGCAAAAATGCGGCCTTCTGCGGAGTGTTTGTTAAGCTGACGTCTGTTTACTGGCACACTTGTTTGGATAAAAAATTAAAAAATGCCGACCAGACAACGGCTTACTCTTATAAATTCGGGATTCGGGCATGGTTGCAATCACCCTCACACCAAAGATAAAAAATCTCGACAAATTACTCGCGCATTGTCACCGACGTCGCTACACCGCCAAGAGCACGATCATTTACGCAGGTGATCGCTGCGAAACCCTGTTCTTCATCGTCAAAGGCTCGGTCACTATCCTGATCGAGGATGATGATGGGCGCGAGATGATCATCGCCTACCTCAATGCCGGCGACTTCTTCGGCGAGATGGGCCTGTTTGAGAAGGATGGCAGCGAAAAAGAACGCAGTGCCTGGGTCAGAGCCAAGACGGAATGTGAAGTGGCCGAGCTCAGCTACACCAAGTTTCGCGAGCTGACCCTGCAGGATCCGGACATCCTTTTCGCCCTTGGCAGCCAGATGGCCGAGCGCCTGCGCAACACCACGCGCAAGGTCGGCGACCTGGCTTTTCTCGATGTCACCGGCCGGGTCGCGCGCACGCTGTTAGACCTGTGTAAACAGCCGGATGCGATGACTCACCCGGATGGCATGCAGATCAAGATCACCCGCCAGGAAATCGGCCGCATCGTCGGCTGCTCGCGGGAAATGGTCGGCCGGGTTCTCAAGGCTCTAGAAGAACAGGGCCTGGTCAACGTCAAAGGCAAAACCATGGTGGTGTTCGGCACCCGCTGAAGGCCACGCATAAAAAAACCGACGCTTGCGTCGGTTTTTTATGCCCGCTTTTTCAGTCGACATCCGGTTGCAGAACAACCCGCTTACGCCCCGGGAAAAACAGCCGCTCCAGTTCCACGCCCGGGTTTTCGGCGCGCATAAAGGCTTCGCCGACTAGAAACGCGTAAACCTGGCTGATCTCCATCAACTCGACGTCGGCGCGGTTGAGAATGCCGCTTTCGGTCACGACCAAACGATCGCGTGGAATGCGCGGTAGCAGATCGAGGGTGGTTTCCAGGCTGACGTCGAAACTGTGCAGGTTGCGATTGTTGATGCCCAGCAGCGGCGTATCCAAGGTTTTCAAGGCGCGCTCCAGCTCGGCGCCGTCGTGCACTTCCACCAGCACGTCCAGGTCAAAGGCTTTCGCCGTAGCAGCCAACTCGGCCATCAGCCCGTCATCCAGCGCGGAGACGATCAGCAGAATGCAATCCGCCCCGAGCGCGCGCGCTTCGATGATCTGATAGGGATCGATCATGAAATCCTTGCGGATCACCGGCAGCGAGCAGGCGGCGCGTGCTTCCTGCAGATAGCTATCAGCGCCTTGGAAAAAGTCCACATCGGTCAGCACCGACAAACAGGTGGCCCCGCCCGCCTGGTAACTGCGGGCGATCTCGGCGGGCACGAAATGCTCGCGCAATACGCCCTTGCTCGGCGAGGCCTTCTTGATTTCCGCGATCACTGCCGGCTGTTTGAGCCCAGCCTGGCGCAACAGCGCCTGGGCGAAACCGCGGGGCGCATCCGCCGCGCGAGCGAGCCGCTCGACTTCATCCAGAGCGACAACGGCGCGGCGTGCGGCGACTTCTTCAACCTTACGCGCGAGGATTTTTTCCAGAACGGTGGGAATGCTCATCCTTCACTCTCCTGCTTGAACACGGCGGTAAAGGACACCAGCTCGTCCAGCTTTTCCCAGGCCAGACCGGTATGTAACGCATCATGAGCAAGGTCGATACCTTGCTTGAGGCTCGTGGCATGGTCGGCGGCATAGAGCGCGGCGCCAGCGTTGAGCACGATCATCTCGGCCGCTTTCTGGCCGTTCTCGGTGCGGCGCTTGCCCAGCGCATCGCGGATCAGCTCCAGCGACTGCAGCGGTGTGTCCACCGTCAGGCCAATCAAACTCTGGCTCTTTATCTCGAAATCTTCCGGCTGGATCCGGTATTCGCTAACCAGCCCGTCCTTCAATTCAGCGACAAAGGTCGGTGCCGCCAGGCTGATCTCGTCGAGACCGTCCTGCGCATGCACCACCAGCACATGTTTGCTACCCAGACGCTGCAGCACCTCGGCCAGTGGCCGGCACAACGCCTGGCTGAACACACCGATCACCTGGTGCTCGACGCCAGCCGGATTGGTCATCGGGCCGAGCATGTTGAAGATCGTGCGCAGGCCCAATTCGCGGCGTGGGCCGATCGCATGCTTCATCGCGCCATGGTGCGCAGGCGCGAACATGAAACCCACGCCAACGCTTTCGACGCAGCGCGCTACCTGCTCGGGGGTGAGGTTGAGATACACCCCGGCCGCCTCGAGCAGGTCGGCGCTGCCGCTTTTGCCGGACACGGCGCGGTTGCCATGCTTGGCCACCTTGCCGCCTGCCGCCGCGACGACGAACGCCGCGGCCGTGGAGACGTTGAAGATGTTCATGCCATCGCCGCCGGTGCCGCAAGTATCGACCAGCCGTTCGGCGTTGATTCGCACCGGGGCGGCCAGCTCGCGCATGATCTGCGCGGCGCCGACGATCTCGTCGATGGTCTCGCTCTTCATGCGCAGACCCATGAGAAACGCGCCGATCTGCGCGTCGGTGCATTGGCCGGTCATGATGTCGCGCATCACGTCCTGCATTTCCGCGGTGGACAGATCGAGCTGATTAACCACCCGATTCAGGGCTTCCTTGATATTCATCCGCGCACGCCTCCTTGTTGCTTGAGGAAATTGGCAAAGAGCTCGTGGCCCTGCTCAGTCAGAATGGACTCCGGGTGAAACTGCACGCCTTCGATATGTAGGGTCTTGTGGCGCAGCCCCATGATCTCGTCGACCGAGCCGTCTTCCAACTGAGTCCAGGCGGTGACTTCCAGACAGTCCGGCAACGTTTCGCGCTTGACCACCAGGGAATGGTAGCGGGTTACGGTCAGCGGATTGTTCAAACCGGCAAAGGCACCCAGGTCTTTGTGAAAAACCGGGCTCGTCTTGCCGTGCATCACCTGGCGGGCACGCACCACATCGCCACCGAAGGCCTGACCGATGCTCTGATGCCCCAGACAGACGCCGAGAATCGGCAGCTTGCCGGCAAAATGCGTAATCACGGCCAGCGATACCCCGGCCTCGGTCGGCGTGCAGGGTCCCGGCGAGACCACGATGCGCTCGGGCTGCAGCGCCTCGATCTCGGCGACGCTCAGCTCGTCGTTGCGGATCACTTTCACGTCAGCGCCGAGTTCACCCAGGTACTGCACCACGTTGTAGGTAAAGGAGTCGTAGTTATCGATCATCAGCAGCATGGCGGAACTCCTCAACGGTCGGTCTGGGCAGGGGTGGCTTGTTCGGAGGCGGTTTGTTCGGCCAGCGCCACGGCGCGGAACATCGCCCGGCGTTTGTTCAGCGTCTCCTCCCACTCCAGCGCCGGCACCGAGTCGGCGACGATCCCCGCGCCGGCCTGGACGTGCAACTCGCCGTCCTTGATCACCGCAGTGCGAATGGCGATCGCCGTATCCATGTTGCCGTTCCAGGCCAGGTAGCCGACGGCGCCGCCATAGACGCCGCGCTTGACCGGCTCCAGCTCATCGATTATTTCCATCGCACGAATCTTCGGCGCACCGGACAGGGTGCCGGCCGGCAAAATGGCGCGCAGTGCGTCCATCGCGGTCAGCCCGTCTTTCAGCTGACCGGTGACGTTGGACACGATGTGCATGACGTTGGAATAGCGCTCGATCACCATCTTCTCGGTCAGCTTGACGCTGCCGGTGCTGGCAACCCGACCGACATCATTGCGCCCCAGGTCGATCAGCATCAGATGCTCGGCGACTTCCTTGGCGTCCGACAACAGATCCTCTTCCAGAGCCTGGTCAGCCTCCTCATTGGCGCCGCGCGGGCGGGTGCCGGCAATCGGGCGAACCGTAACCAGACCGTCCTCCAGACGCACCAGCACTTCGGGCGAGCTGCCGACCACGTGGAAGTCGCCGAAGTTGAAAAAGTACATGTAGGGCGTCGGGTTAATGCAACGCAGCGCCCGATACAGGTCGATAGGCGCGGCCTTGAAAGGGATCGACATGCGCTGGGAGATTACTACCTGCATACAGTCGCCGGCGAGGATGTACTCCTTGATCGCCTTGACCGCATTTTCGTAGTCATCGCGTTTAAAGCTGGAAATGAAATCCGGCTCGGCACCCGCCGGCGCGGCCAGATCTACGCCAAGGCGCGGGGTAATCGGCTGACGCAGCTTGTGCAGAATCTCCTGCAGCCGCGCCTGCCCTTGTTCGAGGGCGCCCTCCTCGTCCGGATCGGCGAGGACGATCGCGTGCATCTTGCCGGCGAGGTTATCGAACACCACCACGGCATCAGACACCATCAACAGCACATCCGGCGTGCCCAGCGGGTCGGGATTGACGCCAGCCGCGAGCTTGGGCTCGACATAACGCACGCTGTCGTAACCGAAGTAGCCCACCAGACCACCATTGAAACGGGGCAGGCCTGCAAGCGTCGGCACCTTGTAGCGATCCTTGAACTGCTCGACGAAGGCCAGCGGGTCTGTGCAGTGGTGGCGCTCTACTTCGCGACCCTCCACGCTGACGCTGACCTCGTGACCATAAGCGCGCAGCACGGTACGTGCTTGCAAACCAATGATCGAATAGCGCCCCCACTTCTCGCCGCCTTGGACAGACTCCAGCAGGTAGGTGTTGGCCTGGTCGGCCAGCTTCAGATAGATGGACAGGGGTGTATCGAAATCCACCAGGGTTTCACAGGCAACAGGAATGCGGTTATAGCCGGCAGCGGCTAAACGCAGGAATTCTTCGCGGGTCATGATCAGCCTCGTGGCTTGAGGGGTATACGGTCGTGTGCAAACGCGCCGACTGAGCGGCCAAGATCAGGTCAGAGGCGCCAGCGCCAACGGGCCAGGGCCTTGATGATTTTCATACCGGTTCTTGCGGACCAGCGCGTGCAGGTAACCACCACGGTGCTCTCTTTGGCGGGATTGAAGTCCGGCCACACTAGCGCAGGCCATTGGCCGAATCAACCGCCACCACCGGGATAACAGGACATTGGCGCAACGAGGCGCGGCACGCCGACGCTATCGCGATACGGCCATCAGCTCGCGCAAATCGTCCAGCACCCGCGCCGGGTTTTCTTCGGCAACGGGGCGACCATGGTTATAGCCGTAACTGACCGCGACACAGGCTACGCCAGCGGCCTTGGCGGCCAGCACATCGCTGCGCGAATCGCCGATGAATAATGATTGCGGCGCCGTTGCGCCAGCGAGCGCCATGACATGCAGCAGCGGAGCAGGATCGGGCTTCTGCCGGGGCAGGCTATCGCCGCCGACAGTCCAGCGGAAATATTCGGCCAACCCCTTCTCGGCCAGCAACGGTGCGACGAATCGCTCCGGCTTGTTGGTGACTACCGCCAGCGGAATCGCGCAGGCGCGAAGCCAGTCGAGTGTCTCCACCACGCCTGGATAAACCTCCGTCAGTTCATGGTTGTCCGCGTAAGCCTGCAGAAATAACGCGAGGGCCTGGTCGGCCTCAGACTCCGCGACATCCACGTGGTGCAGGCCGCCAGCGAGAGCCCGTCGTATCAGCACGCGCGCGCCATTGCCGACCCAGTGACGCACCGACTCAACGCCTGCTGGGGCGCGGCCGAGCGCGAGCAAGGTGGCGTCCACCGCGGCCGCCAGGTCCGGTACCGAATCGACCAGCGTGCCGTCCAGGTCAAACATCACCAGCCGCGGTAGCTGCCCGTCGAACAGCTCATGCAGCGGCGTCAACCGCGCACCTGCGCCAGCTCGGCCCGCATGGCGTCGATCACTGCCTTGTAGTCCGGCTGATTGAAGATCGCCGAGCCGGCAACAAAGGTATCAGCGCCGGCTGCGGCGATTTCACGGATGTTCTGTACGTTGACCCCGCCGTCGATCTCCAGACGGATCTGCCGGCCGCTGGCGTCGATCAACGCACGCGCCTCGCGCAGCTTGTCGAGGGTATGGGGAATGAATTTCTGCCCGCCAAACCCTGGGTTAACGCTCATCAGCAGGATCATGTCGACCTTGTCCATCACGTGCTTGAGCACGTCCAGCGGCGTCGCCGGATTGAACACCAGGCCGGCCTTGCAACCGCCGTCACGAATCAGCTGCAGCGAGCGGTCGATGTGCTCGGAGGCTTCAGGGTGGAAGGTGATATAGCTGGCGCCCGCCTCGATGAAGTCGCCGATGATGCGATCCACCGGCTTGACCATCAGGTGCGCATCGATCGGCGCAGTGATGCCGTACTTGCGCAGCGCGGCGCAGACCATCGGGCCGATGGTCAGATTCGGCACATAGTGGTTGTCCATCACATCGAAGTGCACGATGTCGGCCCCAGCAGCAAGGACGTTATCCACTTCCTGCCCCAGGCGGGCAAAGTCGGCGGAGAGGATCGACGGGGCGATGGCGAAGGGTTGCATGGCGCACCTCAGAGGGGTTCACGAAGGCGCGCATTGTACCAGCCCGGCATGCGTTCGAGCGCCACCGCGCCGGCCTGACAAAGGCCGAGCAAAACGGCTAGGCTGAACCGAATATCCGCTGGAGAAGTCATCATGCCCTTGCGCCATCGCTACGTTGCTCTTTTTCTGCTGCTCGCGGGCTTGCATGTCCAGGCACAGGAGGAACCGCCCGCCGACGACGCAGCCGCGCCACCCGCAGCGCAGGAGCGCGCACCGCTAGAAGAGCGCAGCCAGGCCACCGCCACCGCGCTGACGCAGCAAGTGGAAACCGCCGAGCAGCAACAGTTGCAGACACCTGACGAGACTTTTCTCGCCCTCTGGCTGCCGGCTAATGTGGGCAAGCCGAGCGGGGTGGTGATCATCGTGCCGGGCGATAGCGAAAGCGCCGACTGGCCGAATACGGTGGGGCCGCTGCGGCAGAAATTGCCCAACGCCGGCTGGCACAGCCTGAGCCTGATGCTGCCCGACCCCAACCAGCCCTATCTGCCGCCGCGAACCAGCGCCGCAGTTGCCGACACGCCAGCACCTGCAGGCGAGCCAGCACCCGCCGCCGAAACACCTCCGGCGCAGGAGCCCGCTGCAGGCGAAGACGCCGGCGCCGATACCGCTGCAACGGACGCAAGCGAAGCAGCGCCAGCCCCTGTATCGGACGACCCGGAAACTCAGCGCAAAAATCATGCAGCGCGGATAGCGGCTCGTATCGACGCCGGCATCGCCTTCGCCATACAGCAACAAGCCACCAGTATCGTGCTGCTGGGCCATGGCAGCGGCGCCTACTGGGCAGCGCAGTACCTCGCCGAACACCCGGCCGCACCGGTGAAGAATCTGCTGCTGGTCGCCGCCGAGTTACCGGCTGGCTATGGCCCAGCACTGGATGAATTGATCCCGGGCCTGAAGCTGGCCACCGGCGACTTCTATTACAAGGATCAACTGGCTGATCGCCAGGCGGCGCTCAAGCGCATGCATGCGAGTAAACGGCATCAGCATCCCGCTTACGTTCAGATCGCGATGAAGGCGTTGCCCGGCAATCCGCCAGCCGAGCAGGAGCAGCTCTACCGGCGTATTCGCGGCTGGCTGACCCAGCATCTGCAACCGGCGAGATAGGCACGACGCAGCCTTAACGAAAGCCGTGGCGCTGGCGAATCAGGCCATAGGCCTGGTGCAGCTCGCGGGTTTTTTCGGTCGCCTCGCGCACCCGCTCGGGGTTGGCGCCACTGCCGGCAAGCTTGTCCGGATGGTGCCGGCTGAGCAGACGCCGGTAGGCGCGCTTGATCTGTGCCGGCTCGCTGTCGGCCGCCACATCGAGCAGGCGCAGAGCGGCCTGATAGCTACTACCACCGGCTGTGGCGATGGGCGCGGATTTGGGTGCATAGGCACTCCTCATCGCGTCCTGACTGGCTGGCGAAATGTCCAACCATTCGCCCCACAGCAGGATCAGCTCGCGCTCTGCCTGGCTCACCTCGCCATCCACCCAGGCCATGCGCCAGCAAGCACGCAACAGGGCTTCTGCCTGCATCTGCTGGCGCACCAGCGGTGCGCGCAAGTTGTCGCGCCCGGTCTTGCCGCGGGCAAAGGCCTCGATCGCGCGGCGCTGCGCGGCTTCATCCAACCCGAGACGCTGCATTTCCGCGCGCGCCTGCCGGATATGAACCTGCAGCACCCTGCCGTCGCATTTGGCCAAGCGCCCGAGCAGCACGAACAGCAACTCGTCGTCACCCGGCAGCGCCTTGCCGCCCATCCTGACACGCAGGTCGGCCCAACTACGCAAACGCAGACGGCGGTCCAGTACCTGCCCCAGCAGCCCACCCAGCAAGGCGCCCGGAATATCGGCGATGGCCCAACCGGCAACGGCGCCGAGCAGCGTCACCGGCCAAATCATCTCAGCGCTCCTGCGCGAGCAGACGCTCGACATCGGCGAGACGCTCATGGGTACCGACATCCACCCAGCGTCCGGGGAAGTGTTCGCCGGTCACCTGCTGCTCCGCCATGGCGCGGCGCAGCAAAGGTGCGAGCTTGAATGCCTCGGGCTTGGCGCCGAGGAACAGCTGCGGCGACAGCAGCGCGATTCCGCTGTAGGTGAGGCTGGCCTGATCGGCGCAAGCGTCTTGAACGCGCCCGTCGTGCAGGTAGAAATCCCCCGTGACGTGGTGCGCAGGGTTATCGACCAGCACCAGGTGGGCCATCCCCGTCAGCGGACGGTGCAAATCAGCGAATGGGTAGTCAGTGAAGATATCGCCGTTGACCACCAGAAACGGCTCCTCGCCCAGCAGCGGCAACGCGCGGTAGATGCCGCCGCCGGTTTCCAGCGGCTCGCCTTCCGCCGAATAACGGATGCTCACGTCATACCGCTCACCGTCCCCTAGGTAGTCCTCGATCTGCTGGCCGAGCCAGGCGTGATTGATCACCAGTTCGCGAAAACCGGCGGCGGCCAACGCCCGCACGTGGTACTCGATCAATGGCACGCCAGCGGCCCGAACCAGTGGTTTGGGTGTATGGAGCGTCAATGGGCGCATGCGCTCGCCTTTGCCCGCAGCCAGAATCATCGCCTTCATGCCGACGTCTCCACCCCACGTGGCAGACTCACCAGCAACTCGTGCAATTCGGCCAGCTCGGGCCGACGCGCCAACACCTCCTGTATGTAGGCAAAGAAGCGCGGTACATCGCCCAGGTACTTGGGTTTGCCGTCGCGGTAGCAGATGCGCGCGAATATGCCGATCACCTTGAGGTGACGCTGCACGCCCATCAGGTCGCTGGCGCGGAGGAATTCCTCCACGTCATCCTGCACCGGAATGCCCCGTACGCGGGCCTGCCGCCAATAGTCCTGCAGCCAGCCACGCACCCGTGGCTCCGGCCAGCTGAGGAAGGCGTCCTTGAACAGACTGGTGATGTCATAGGTCACCGGGCCGTACACGGCATCCTGAAAGTCCAACACCCCCGGGTTGGGCTCGCTCAGCATCAGGTTGCGCGGCATGTAATCGCGGTGCACCAGCACCTGCGGCTGCGCCAGTGCGCTGTCGATCAACACCTGGCAGACCCGTTGCCAGGCGGCCAGCTGAGATTCGCTCAACGTGACGTTGAGGTGATGTTGTATGTACCAGTCGGGAAACAGCTGCAGCTCGCGGCGCAGCAAGGCGTCGTCATAAGCAGGCAGCGGCGTGTCCATCGGCAGTTGCTGGAAACTCAGCAGGGCGTCAATGGCGTCGGCGAATAACCGATCGGCATTTTCCGGATCAATCACGTCCAGGTAGGTGTGTCGCCCCAGGTCATCGAGCAGCAGAAAGCCCCGTTCCAGATCCGTGGCCAGAATGGTCGGTACATGCACCGCTGCACCTGCGAACAAGGCGGCGACCTTGACGAACGGGCGGCAGTCCTCCTGTGGCGGCGGCGCATCCATCACAATTAAGGTACGGCCACCCCCTTCCCAGCGAAAATAACGGCGAAAACTGGCATCGCTGCTGGCAGAGGTCAGGCCCGCCGCTGGAACCGCCCCCCAGCCACGGCTGGCGAACAGCGGCGGCAGCTGCTTGGCGAGCCATTCTTCAAGGTCTTGCAGGCGTACATCTTCATCGGGCATTGCGAGGTCTCCGACGGCGCTAGCCGTTGTGCGGGTCATGCTTTATTATCCAGCATCTTTTTCAGCCCATCGAGAGGCGTGCGGCCCCCGGGCCTATAGCGCGCAGGAAGCCCGGAAAAAAATAAGATGGCAGTAAAATACCCCGCGTTCCGTAAGAAATTCCCATTTCTGGTCACAGCTGGCTTGTTGGCTATGCAGCCGATGGCAAGCCAGTTTGTCGTTGCTGCCGAGCAGTATGACTGCAAGGCTGCCGCAACGGGTGGCTGGGCATGTTCGCCCAAAACCACCAACGCCGCACTGCCAGCACGCCCGGCACCACGCGATACAGCGCTGAGTGCGAACGGTGATGCAGAAAGCGAACCCCGTGAAGCCAAGGCGGCCGGACCTATATTGGTCACTGAAAGCCGTGGCAAAGGTCTGAAATCACGCAGCGTCGACTACAGCCATCTGGACTGGGTCCCGCGCGAAGAGCTGACAGCCGCTCAGCTGGCTGAAGCCGGTCCTTATTGTGCGGGCGCCTATGTCGAGCCTGCTCGCCCAGGCATGAACGACCAGACGCCGATGTCCGAAGCGCCAATGTTCGTTTCCGCCAAAGCCTCGCGCTATGAGCAGGAACAACAGGTGGCCACGCTGGCCGGCGATGTGGTGCTGCGTCAATCGAGCATGCAGATCGAGGCCGACGAAGCCAACCTGCGTCAGGCAGAAAATCGCGGTGAGCTGATTGGCAATGTGCGCCTTCGCGACCAGGGTGTTCTGGTAGTCGGTGATCGCGCCGAACTGCAACTCGATAATGGCGAAGCCAAAGTCGAGAACGCCGAATACGTGATGCATGAAGGCCATGTGCGCGGCAACGCGCTTTATGCCAAGCGTGACGAAGCTGCAGTGATCCGCTTGAAGGACGGCACTTATACGAGCTGTGAGCCTGGCAGCAACGCCTGGCACCTCAAAGGCAACAACATTACCCTGAACCCGGCCACCGGTTTTGGTACTGCGACCAACGTGACGTTGCGGGTGAAGAACATCCCGGTGTTCTATACCCCGTACATCTATTTCCCGATCGATGACCGTCGCCAGTCCGGCTTCCTGCCGCCGAGCATCAGCAGCTCAAGCGACAACGGCCTGACACTGCAAACGCCTTACTATTTCAACCTGGCTCCCAATTACGACGCCACGCTCTACCCGACCTACATGAGCGATCGCGGGTTGTTGACCGAGGGTGAGTTCCGCTACCTGACCAAGAGCAGCGAAGGCCAGGTCGGCGCAGCCTACCTCAGCGACAGCAATGATGATCGCAAGCTGCAATCAGAGTATGAAGATCAGCGCTGGGCGTATAGCTGGCAGCACAAACAGGGCCTCGATGCCCGCCTGCTGGCAGAGGTCGACTACACCGACATCAGCGACCCGTACTATTTCCAGGATCTGAGCACCGATCTCGGCATCAATACCACTAGCTACGTCAACCAGCGCGGCACCCTGACCTATCGGGGCGACAGCTATACCGCGCGCCTGAACGCCCACGCTTATGAACTGGCAACCATCACCGATATCACGCCGTACAACCGGTTGCCGCAGATCACCCTGGACGGCAAGCTGCCGTTCGAGCCGGCTGGCCTTAACTTCAATTACGGCACCGAGCTGGTTCGTTTTGATCGCGACTTGCGCTCAGGAAACTTCATCAAGGAAGACGGCGTGGTGGAACAACCCTGGTACGACACCCGGGTTCGCGGTCTGGCCCGCGCAAATGGTGAGCGCTTGCACCTGGAGCCGAGCGTTAGTCTGCCACTCGAGTGGAACTGGGGCTTCGTCAAGCCGCAGGTCAAATATCTGCAGACCAACTATGATCTGAGCCTTGATCAGCAGGGTGAAAATACTCTGCTCGCCGAGCAGGAATACAAAAGCAGTCAAAGCCGCGGCATTGGCATGTTCAGCGTAGACAGTGGCCTGTACTTCGACCGCAATACCGAATACTTCGGTAAAGGCTACCGGCAGACCCTGGAACCCCGGCTGTTCTACCTATACGTGCCGGAAGAAGACCAGACCGACATTCCAATATTCGATAGTAGCGAAACCACCTTCAATTACGCTTCGCTGTGGCGGGAAAACCGCTTCTCCGGCAAAGACCGTATCGGCGATGAAAACAAGCTGTCGCTGGGGGTAACCAGCCGCTGGATCGAAACCAACGGCTTCGAACGCCAGCGCTTCAGCATTGGCCAGGCCTTCTACTTCGAAGACCGCCAGGTACAACTGCCGGGCATCGACTACCGCACCCGTTCGGACTCGACGGCTTCGGTATCGCCTTACGCACTTGAGTACCTGTATCGCTTCAACCGCGACTGGCGCTTCAACTCCGACTTTAACTGGGACCCGGACACTCGTCGCACTCGCTCGGGCAGCGCAATGTTCCACTACCAGCCGGAAGCTAATCCGAACAAGGTGATTAACGCCGGTTATCGCTACCGCAACGACACCGTGCGTTATGACCAAACCACAGGTAACTGGGTTGTTGGTGGCGGCGACTACGGTACGCCTGGCTCGCCCAATTACATCAAGGACTACTACAAGATCAGCCAGCACGATTTCTCGGTCATCTGGCCGATCGTGCCGCAATGGAGCGTGATCTCCCGCTGGCAGTATGACTACAGCCGCAACCGCACCCTGGAAGCCTTCGGCGGTTTCGAGTACGACAATTGCTGCTGGAAGCTGCGGCTGATCAACCGGTACTGGATCGACTATGACGAAGTCAGCCTGAACCCCTCGCTCAATGATGAGCCGGACCGCGGGATTTTCCTGCAGATTGTTCTCAAGGGCCTAGGCGGCGTGGTTGGCAATAAAGTCGAGACATTCCTCGACGACGGCATTCAAGGTTATCGTGAACGTGAAGATCAAGCTTTCTGACTCCATCCGCCCACTCTTGCTGGGCGCGCTGTTTCTGGGTACTGCAGCGCAGGCCGCGGTGCAACCGTTGGACCGAGTTGTCGCGATCGTCGACAACGACGTCATCATGCAGAGTCAGCTGGACTCACGCGTGCGTGAAGTACAGCAGACCATCGCCAAGCGTGGTGCTGAGGCTCCTCCCGAGGACGTGCTCAGCCAGCAGGTGCTCGAGCGACTGATCATCGAGAACATTCAGCTGCAGATTGGTGATCGCTCCGGCATTCGCATCGCCGATGAAGAACTCAATCAGGCCATCGGCACCATTGCTCAGCGCAACGGCATGAGCATCGAGCAGTTTCGTGCGGCGCTGACCAGGGATGGCCTCTCCTACGACGAGGCTCGTGACCAGGTGCGCCGTGAGATGATTATCAGCCGCGTGCGCCAGCGCCGGGTGGCTGAGCGCATTCAGGTAACGGATCAGGAGGTGCAGAACTTCCTGGCGTCCGACCTCGGCAAAATGCAGCTTTCGGAAGAATTCCGCCTGGCTAACATCCTTATACCGGTCGAGGAAGGCGCTTCGCCTGAAGCCATTCAAGCTGCCGAACGCCAAGCCCAAGCGGTGTATCAGGAGCTCCGCCAAGGGGCCGACTTCGCCCAGATGGCAATCGCGCGCTCAGCCAGCGAAACCGCCCTGGAAGGCGGCGAGATGGGTTGGCGCAAGGCAGCCCAGCTGCCTCCGCCGTTCGATTCGATGATCGGCAGCCTGCCGGTTGGCGAAGTGACTGAGCCAATTCGCACACCCGGCGGCTTCATCCTGCTCAAGCTGCTCGAAAAGCGCGGCGGAGAAACCCTGGTTCGCGACGAAGTCAACGTCCGTCACATCCTGATCAAGCCGAGCGAGATCCGCAGCGAAGCGGAAACCAAGCGCCTGGTCGAGCGCCTGTACGAGCGAATTGTCGCAGGTGAAGACTTTGCCGAACTGGCGAAAAATTTCTCCGAAGACCCTGGTTCGGCACTGAATGGCGGCAACTTGAACTGGATCGACCCCAACGCGCTGGTGCCCGAGTTCCGCGAGGTCATGAACAACACGGCTAGCGGCGAACTGTCGAAGCCGTTCCAGAGCCCGTACGGCTGGCATGTGCTGCAGGTCATGGGCCGCCGTGCCACCGATAGCAGCGAACAGTTCCGCGAGCAGCAAGCCATGAACCTGCTGCGCAATCGCAAATACGATGAGGAACTGCAGGCCTGGTTGCGTCAGATCCGTGACGAAGCCTATGTCGAGACCAAGCTCTGACAGGCTGAATCCGGCGTACTATCAAGCCCGGCTCCATGCGCATCGCAGAGTCGGGCTTTTTTTCGCCAGCGAATACGTTTAGTCAGCTAAACCCTTGAACCCCGCGCCACGCGTTTTGGCGCACCCATCGAGAGGCCATCATGACCGCTTCGAGCCTATTCGCATTGACTCCCGGCGAGCCTGCAGGCATCGGCCCGGACCTGTGCCTGGTGCTTGCGCGTACCGCACAACCGCAGCCGATCGTCGTGATCGCCAGTGAGAAGCTACTGGCAGAGCGCGCCCAGCGACTCGGTCTGAATATCCGCTTGATTTCCTGCGAACCGGGCGACTGGCCCCGGCAAGCTGCGCCTGCGGGAAGCCTGTATGTATGGGATACCCCCCTCGCCGCTCCTGTCGTGGCCGGCCGACTGGACCCGGCAAACGCCGCGTACGTACTGGAGACGCTGATTAGAGCGGGTCAAGGCTGCATCGACGGCGCGTTCGCGGGAATGATCACCGCACCAGTGCACAAGGGCGTAATCAACGAGGCTGGCATCGCCTTCTCTGGGCACACCGAGTTTCTGGCCGAGCTTACCCAAACCGAGCAGGTGGTGATGATGCTCGCGACTCGAGGTTTGCGGGTCGCGCTAGTGACCACCCATTTACCGCTAAAGGACGTCGCAGCGGCTATCACCGCAGAGCGGCTGAGCCGGGTTGCACGCATCCTCGATGCCGACCTGCGCGGTAAATTCGGTATCGCCCGGCCACGGATTCTCGTCTGCGGTCTTAATCCGCACGCAGGCGAAGGCGGCCACCTGGGCCGTGAAGAAATCGAAGTCATCGAACCGACGTTGGAAACACTGCGCGGCGAAGGTCTGGACCTGATAGGTCCGCTACCGGCCGACACGCTGTTCACTCCGAAGCACCTCGACGCCTGCGATGCGGTCCTGGCGATGTACCATGACCAGGGCCTGCCGGTGCTCAAATACAAGGGTTTCGGCGCGGCGGTGAATGTCACCCTGGGCCTGCCGATCATCCGTACCTCGGTCGATCACGGCACAGCACTCGATCTCGCAGGCACCGGCAGGATCGACAGCGGAAGCCTGCAGGTCGCGCTGGAAACTGCATACGAAATGGCTGCCAGCAAAGCCTGATCTCAACCAATCATCACCCTCTTGCCATAGCTACCGGGCCGATGTCTTGAGGCTTGGCGGCGCTTCACTGTTAAACTGCCGCGCTTTTCCTCATGCGTAAATCGCTTCAAGCACGCGGCTTGAAGCCTGGAGTGGCCTGAATGCCCGAATACCAACACCGCGCCCGCAAGCGCTTTGGCCAGAACTTCCTGCATGACGCCGGGGTGATTCACCGCATCCTGCGCGCGATCCACGCCCGCGAAGGCGAGCGCATGCTGGAAATCGGCCCTGGACAGGGCGCCTTGACCGAGGGTCTGCTGGACAGCGGCGCGCAGCTCGACGTGATCGAACTGGACCGCGACCTGATCCCGATTCTCAACGACAAGTTCGCCGCGCAGCCACGCTTCCAGTTGCACCAGGGCGATGCGCTGAAATTCGATTTCACCAGCCTCAACCCGGCCAGTCATAGCCTGCGCGTGGTGGGCAATCTGCCCTACAACATTTCCACTCCATTGATCTTCCACTTGCTCGACAACGCCGTCTTGATCCGCGACATGCACTTCATGTTGCAGAAGGAAGTCGTCGAGCGCCTCGCCGCAGAACCCGGCGGCGGCGATTGGGGTCGGCTGTCGATCATGGTGCAGTATCACTGCCGCGTGGAGCACCTGTTCAATGTCGGCCCTGGCGCCTTCAACCCGCCACCCAAGGTCGACTCGGCTATAGTTCGACTGGTACCGCATGAGGTGTTGCCCCATCCGGCGAAGGATCACCACCTGCTTGAGCGGGTCGTGCGCGAGGCCTTCAACCAACGTCGTAAGACCTTGCGCAACACGCTCAAGGCGTTGCTCACGGCCGAGGCCATCGAAGCCGCCGGGGTGGATGGCAGCCTGCGTCCCGAGCAGTTGGATCTGGCCGCATTTGTGCGCCTGGCGGACGTACTGGCTGCTCAATCAAGCAGCGAGTGACTGCAGTAGCCGATAAAAAACTGGCCACAACTCCTGCGGCCAGTGGTCAGATGCAGCACGGCCAGGTCGCATCATCGTGCTCAGCGAGTTGCCAATATGCAGCAGCCGCATTGCGCGGCCTGAGCACTTCAGCTTCGGACGGTCTTTAGGACCGCATACACGCAACGGATATAAGCAGGTTTGCATGTCAGATCCTCGTTACCAAGTTGACGTCAGCGTCGCCACTCGCTACCTGCCCGAGCAGTCGGAGCCGGAACAGAACCGTTTTGCTTTCGCCTACACAGTTACCGTAACCAACAATGGTCAATTATCGGCGCAACTGCTGTCACGCCACTGGGTGATCACCGATGGCGACGGCCGGGTGCAGGAGGTACGCGGTGCCGGAGTGGTGGGCGAACAACCGCACATCGCCGCGGGACAGAGCCACACTTACAGCAGCGGGACGCTCATGGCCACGCGGGTGGGCATCATGCAGGGCAGCTACCAGATGCTCGCCGAGGACGGCAAACGTTTCGACGCCAGCATCGCGCCCTTTCGCCTAGCGGTGCCGGGAGCCTTGCACTGATGGCGACTTACGCCGTTGGCGACCTGCAAGGCTGCTTGCAACCGCTGCAGTGCCTGCTGGAACGGGTGGCCTTCGACCCAGCCAAGGACCGCCTGTGGCTGGTCGGTGATCTGGTCAACCGCGGCCCGCAGTCCCTCGACACCCTGCGCTTTCTGTACGGCATGCGTGATGCACTGACCTGCGTGCTCGGCAACCACGACCTGCACCTGCTTGCGGCCGCGCACAATATCGAACGGCTGAAAAAGAACGACACGCTGCAGGAGATTCTCGAAGCGCCCGACTGCGCCGAGCTGCTCGACTGGCTGCGCAGGCAAAAACTGCTGCACTACGACGCCGAACGCAAAACCGCCCTGGTCCACGCGGGCATCCCGCCGCAATGGACACTGCAAAAAGCATTGAAACGCGCGGCCGAGGTGGAGCAGGTGCTACTCGACGACGCGCGCCTGCCGCTGTTCCTCGACAGCATGTACGGCAATCAGCCGGACGTGTGGGATAAAGACCTGAGCGGAGTCGCGCGCCTGCGGGTGATCACCAATTACTTCACCCGCATGCGCTTCTGCATGGCAGACGGCACCCTCGACCTGAAAAGCAAGGAAGGCATCGACACCGCCCCCTCCGGTTTCGCCCCCTGGTTCAGCCACTCCCAGCGCAGCACCCGCGGCATAACCATCATCTTCGGTCACTGGGCAGCCCTTGAGGGTCGCTGCAGCGAACCGGGGGTAATAGCGCTAGACACCGGCTGCGTATGGGGCGGCGCCATGACGTTAATCAATATCGACACCGGCGAGCGCCACAGCTGCGCGTGCGAGGAGCAACCATGAGCGAATTCAAACGTATCGTCCCATTGCAGGCGCAGACCCTGCGCGCGCAGGGCGCGGTGGTGGTGGATATCCGCGATGCGCAGAGCTTCGCGAATGGCCATATCAGCGGCTCGTTGCATTTGGATAATCACTCGCTGCATGACTTCATCCGCCAGGCCGACCTCGATCAGCCATTGATCGTGGCCTGCTACCACGGCAACTCCAGCCAAAGCGCAGCGGCTTACCTGGTAGGCCAAGGCTTTGCCGACGTATACAGCCTGGACGGCGGGTTTGAGCTGTGGCGCGCAACCTACCCGACGGAAACCGAGCAAACCCCGCCCGAGTAAAAAATTTAATACCCCTCAGCCCCCGCCAGTCGTGGCCTGCCGCGCCAACCGGTCAGCCAGTAATATCCTGTTATCGTTGATCGACCCTTGACCTTGCCGATTACGAACTATCCTTTAGTTCAGGCCATCCAAAACAAGGTAGAGCCGGCCAAGCGGCATAACGGGCCATCGGTATCATCTTAGGAGTCTGGGGGGCTTCCAGCCATGCAAGTGGCGGCTTCCAGTTGCTCACACGACCGATCCCCACCCGGCTCCACGTATCGAGCGAGGTGAAGTCATGAGTATATTCAGCCACTTCCAGCAACGTTTTGAATCGACTCGCCAGGAGGAGTGCTCCCTTCAGGAGTACCTCGAGCTCTGCAAGCAGGATCGCAGTGCCTATGCCAGCGCAGCCGAACGGTTGCTGATGGCTATCGGCGAGCCCGAGCTGCTCGACACGTCTGCTAACTCACGGCTATCGCGCATTTTTTCCAACAAGGTGATCCGCCGCTATCCGGCTTTCGCCGACTTCCATGGCATGGAAGAGTGCATCGACCAGATCGTTTCCTACTTCCGCCATGCCGCCCAGGGTCTGGAAGAGAAGAAGCAGATCCTCTATCTGCTCGGCCCGGTCGGCGGCGGCAAATCTTCGCTGGCCGAGAAGCTCAAGCACCTGATGGAGAAGGTGCCGTTCTACGCCATCAAGGGCTCCCCGGTATTCGAATCGCCCCTCGGCCTGTTCAACGTGGCCGAAGACGGTGCCATCCTCGAAGAGGAATACGGCATCCCACAGCGCTACCTCAACAGCATCATGTCGCCCTGGGCGACCAAGCGCTTGCAGGAGTTTGGCGGCGACATCAGCCAGTTTCGCGTGGTCAAGCTGTACCCTTCGATTCTCAACCAGATTGCCGTCGCCAAGACCGAGCCGGGTGACGAGAACAATCAGGACATCTCGGCACTGGTCGGCAAGGTGGATATCCGCAAGCTTGAGGAATATCCGCAGAACGACGCCGACGCTTACAGCTACTCGGGCGCCTTGTGCCGGGCCAACCAGGGCCTGATGGAATTCGTCGAGATGTTCAAGGCGCCGATCAAGGTGCTGCACCCACTGCTGACCGCGACCCAGGAAGGCAACTACAACAGCACCGAGGGCCTGGGCGCGATCCCCTATAGTGGCATCCTGCTCGCCCACTCCAACGAGTCGGAATGGCACAGCTTCCGTAACAACAAGAACAACGAGGCCTTCATCGACCGCATTTATATCGTCAAGGTGCCTTACTGCCTACGGGTCAGCGATGAGATAAAGATTTACGACAAGCTGCTGATCAACAGCTCACTGTCCAAAGCCCATTGCGCGCCAGATACCCTGAAGATGCTCGCGCAATTTTCAGTCCTCAGCCGCCTGAAAGAGCCGGACAATTCGAACATCTATTCGAAGATGCGCGTTTATGACGGCGAGAACCTCAAGGACACCGACCCCAAGGCCAAGTCGATTCAGGAGTACCGCGACACCGCCGGCGTCGATGAAGGCATGAACGGCCTGTCGACCCGCTTCGCCTTCAAGATCCTCTCCAAGGTGTTCAACTTCGATCCGCACGAGATCGCTGCCAACCCAGTGCACCTGCTCTACGTACTGGAACAGCAGATCGAACAGGAGCAGTTCCCGGCCGAAACCCGTGAGCGCTACCTGCGCTTTATCAAGGAGTACCTGGCGCCGCGCTATATCGAGTTTATCGGCAAGGAAATCCAGACCGCTTATCTGGAGTCCTATAGCGAATATGGGCAGAACATCTTCGACCGCTACGTGCTGTACGCCGACTTCTGGATTCAGGATCAGGAATACCGCGACCCGGAAACCGGCGAGATCCTCAATCGCGTGGCACTCAACGAGGAACTGGAGAAGATCGAAAAACCGGCCGGGATTAGCAACCCCAAGGATTTCCGCAACGAAATCGTCAACTTCGTGTTGCGCGCACGGGCCAACAACAACGGCAAGAATCCGACCTGGCTCAGCTACGAAAAGCTACGGGTGGTGATCGAGAAGAAGATGTTCTCCAACACCGAGGACCTGCTGCCGGTCATCAGCTTCAACGCCAAGGCGAGCAAGGAAGACCAACAGAAGCACAACGACTTTGTCACTCGCATGGTCGAGCGCGGCTACACCGACAAGCAGGTGCGCTTGCTGTCCGAATGGTATCTGCGGGTTCGCAAATCGCAGTAACGCAGCCCTAAGCAGCAAGCCTTAGATTGCATCGAGCCGGCCCGCGATGGTCGGCCGCGCAGCCTGCGGCTTGTGGCGTGCAGCTCCTCGGAGGGGCCCATGAGCTATGTGATTGACCGACGCTTGAACGGCAAAAACAAAAGCACGGTGAACCGCCAGCGTTTCCTGCGGCGTTACCGTGACCACATCAAGAAGGCCGTGGAAGAGGCCGTCAGTCGGCGCTCCATTACCGACATGGAGCACGGCGAACAGATCAGCATTCCCGGCCGCGACATCGACGAGCCCGTGCTGCACCATGGCCGCGGCGGCAAACAGACCGTCGTGCACCCGGGCAACAAGGAGTTCACCACCGGTGAACGCATCCCACGCCCACAAGGCGGTGGCGGCGGGCGCGGCGCAGGTAAAGCCGGTAACTCCGGCGAAGGCATGGACGAGTTCGTCTTTCAGATTACCCAGGAAGAGTTCCTCGATTTCATGTTCGAGGACCTGGAGCTACCCAACCTGGTCAAGCGTCACCTGACTGGCAGCGACACCTTCAAAACCGTGCGCGCAGGCATCAGCAACGAAGGCAATCCCTCGCGCATCAATATCGTACGAACCCTGCGCTCCGCCCACGCCAGGCGCATCGCGCTGTCCGGCAGCAGTCGTGCGAAGTTGAAGGCCGCAGTGGCCGAGCTGGCTCGTCTGAAAATCGAAGAGCCGGACAATTTCGGCGATATCCAGCAGCTCGAAGCGGAAATCAGCAAGATTCAGGCGCGCATCAAGCGCGTGCCCTTTCTCGACACCTTCGACCTCAAGTACAACCTACTGGTGAAGCATCCCAACCCAAGCTCGAAGGCTGTGATGTTCTGCCTGATGGACGTCTCCGGTTCCATGACCCAGGCCACCAAGGACATCGCCAAGCGTTTCTTCATCCTGCTCTACCTGTTTCTCAAGCGGAACTACGACAAGATCGAAGTGGTGTTCATCCGCCACCACACCAGTGCCAAAGAGGTCGACGAGGAGGAGTTCTTCTACTCGCGCGAAACAGGCGGCACCATCGTCTCCAGCGCGCTCAAGCTGATGCAGGAGATCATGGTCGAGCGTTACCCGATCAACGAATGGAATATCTATGCCGCGCAGGCATCGGATGGCGACAATTGGAATGACGATTCGCCGATCTGCCGGGACCTCCTGGTCAATCAGATCATGCCGTTTGTGCAGTACTTCACCTACGTTGAGATCACCCCGCGCGAGCACCAGGCGCTGTGGTTCGAGTACGAGCAGGTCAGCGCCGCCTTTGCCCAGACCTTCGCCCAGCAGCAGTTGGTGACGCCTGGCGATATCTATCCCGTATTCCGCGAACTGTTTCAGCGGAGGCTTTCGACATGACCCATGCCAGAGACAAACGGCGTCAGCCGATCTCCACCGGCTCGGAATGGACCTTCGACCTGGTGCGCACGTATGACCGCGAAATCGGCCGCATTGCCGAGCGCTATGCGCTCGACACCTACCCCAATCAAATCGAAGTGATCACTGCCGAGCAGATGATGGATGCCTACGCCTCGGTCGGCATGCCGCTGGGTTACCACCATTGGTCCTATGGCAAGCATTTCCTCAGCACCGAGAAATCCTACAGCCGTGGCCAGATGGGCCTGGCCTACGAAATCGTGATCAATTCCGACCCTTGCATTGCCTATCTGATGGAAGAAAACACCATCTGCATGCAGGCACTGGTGATCGCCCATGCCTGCTACGGGCATAACAGTTTCTTCAAGGGCAACTACCTGTTTCGCACCTGGACGGACGCCAGTTCGATCATCGACTACCTGGTATTCGCCAAGCAGTACATTATGCAGTGCGAAGAGCGCCACGGCATCGATGCGGTTGAAGACTTGCTCGACTCCTGCCACGCACTGATGAATTACGGCGTGGATCGCTACAAGCGGCCCTACCCCATTTCAGCCGAGGAAGAACGACGCCGGCAGAAGGACCGCGAAGAACACCTGCAGAAGCAGGTCAATGACCTGTGGCGCACTATCCCCAAGAGTGCGAGCAAAGGCCAGGACCAGGACAGCAAGCGCTTCCCGGCTGAGCCGCAGGAAAACATCCTGTATTTTCTCGAGAAACATGCGCCCCTGCTGGAGCCCTGGCAGCGCGAGGTGATTCGCATCGTGCGCAAGATCGCCCAGTACTTCTACCCCCAGCGCCAGACCCAGGTGATGAACGAAGGCTGGGCGACGTTCTGGCATTACACCTTGATGAATGACCTGTACGACGAAGGCCTGGTGACCGACGGCTTCATGATGGAATTCCTGCAGTCGCATACCAGCGTGGTCTATCAGCCGCCGTTCGACAGCCCGTATTACAGCGGCATCAATCCGTACACCCTAGGCTTTGCCATGTACCGCGACATCCGCAGAATCTGCGAGGCGCCGACCGAAGAAGACCGGAAATGGTTTCCCGATATCGCCGGTAGCGATTGGCTGACGACACTCAAGTTCGCGATGAACAGCTTCAAGGACGAGAGCTTCATTCTCCAGTACCTGTCGCCCAAGGTGATCCGGGACCTGAAGCTGTTCAGCATCCTCGATGATGACCAGAAGGACGAACTGCTGGTCCCGGCCATTCATGACGAGCCCGGCTACCAGAGCATTCGCGAGACCCTGGCCGCGCAATACAACCTGGGCAATCGCGAGCCAAACGTGCAGATCTGGAGCATCGATCGCCGTGGTGATCGTTCGCTTACCCTGCGTCATCAGCAGCACGACCGCAAACCGTTGGGCAACTCGACTGAAGAGGTGCTCAAGCACCTGCACCGCCTCTGGGGTTTTGACATCCACCTGGAGGTGCTTCAGGGCGAGCAGCTGATCAGCGTGCATCACGTACCGGCCAAAGCCGAAGCTGCCCATGACAAGGAGCAGCCGCGGCTCGACCTGATCATCCCGCCCATTTAGCCTGCGGCCGACAAATAGGGCGCTTGCAGACCTCTCATTGTTATAAGTGTGCGGCCCCGTAAGGCGGACATATCTAGGATTTTCCGCCTTACGGGCGTCGCCAACTCACCCTATAAACCCGCGCGTAGCGGAAATGACGCCGCCGTTATGGCGAAGCCTCGCCAACCTTCAAAACTCTTAACCATGGCCGCTCGCCCCCGTCGCCGTTATGCTCTGCGGCAACGGAGGAATCAGGTATGCAGGTTTACAGAGTGGGCGGCGCTGTGCGGGATCGCTTGTTGGAGCGGCCGATCAGCGAGATCGACTGGGTGGTGGTCGGCGCAACCGCCGAGCAGATGCGTGAACTCGGCTATCGTCCCGTAGGCGCTGACTTCCCGGTGTTCCTCCATCCACATACCGGCGAAGAATACGCACTGGCCCGCACCGAACGAAAAAGCGGGCGGGGTTATGGCGGATTCACGTTCTACGCCAGCCCTGACGTGAGCCTCGAAGATGACCTGATCCGCCGTGACCTGACCATCAACGCCATGGCCGAGGACGATCACGGCACGGTCATCGACCCCCATGGCGGCCAGCGCGACCTCGCCGCACGGCTCTTGCGCCATGTATCTCCCGCATTCGCCGAAGACCCCCTGCGGGTATTGCGAGTTGCCCGCTTCGCCGCTCGTTATGCGCCCCTCGGCTTCACGGTCGCGCCTGAAACCTTGGCGCTGATGAGGCAGCTCAGCGAGTCCGGCGAGCTCGATGCGCTCACGCCGGAGCGCAGCTGGAAGGAAATTTCCCGCGCACTGCTGGAGCCGCGCCCTGACGTGTTCATTCAGGTGCTGCGCGACTGCGGCGCCTTGAAAGTTCTTCTGCCTGAGATAGACGCCCTATTTGGCGTACCGCAGCCGGCAGCCCATCACCCCGAGATAGACACCGGCGTTCATGTGCTGAGCGTGCTGCGCCAGTGCGCCGAACATCACCAGCCGCTGACCGTGCGCTGGGCGTGCCTGCTGCATGATGTCGGTAAGGGCCTGACGGCAGAGGCGGACTGGCCCCGGCATATCGCTCACGAGCAGCGCGGTCTCAGGCTGATTCGCGCCATCAATGAACGCAGCAAGGCACCGAAGGACTGTCAGGAACTGGCGCTGCTGGTCGGTGAATACCATACCCATGGCCACCGGGCGCTGGAGCTGAAGGCCTCGACCTTGCTGGAGCTGTTGCAGCATTTCGATGTGTATCGCCGCCCACAGCGCTTCGAAGAGTTCATTGCCGCCTGCGAGATGGACGCGCGTGGTCGACTCGGCCTCGAACAGCGCGACTACCCGCAAGCCGATTACCTGCGCGGCGCCATGCAGGCGGCTCGCGCCGTGGCGGTACAGCCGTTATTGGAGCAAGGGTTTAAAGGCTCACAACTGGGCGAGGCGCTGAAGCTGGAACGCCTGAAAGCGCTCAAGGCCTATAAAAAGACGCTGGAGATGTAGCCATTGCGTAGAGGCCGCAAAGGTAGGGTGCGCCGTGCGCACCAAAAATCTGCGCGGCGCATCCTACGAGCTGAACAAAAGACGATAAGGATGCAGAAGGGGCATGGCAAAGCCTGGTCCACCGCTAGTTGCTCAATGGCGGGCAAGCCTCCAGCATGCGCGCCCTACGTCTGCGCAAAGGCTTGAATGAGCGCGGCCGGTGTCAGCTCATCCTGGCGCCACTGAAAGGCCACCGGCCATAGCTGCTGGTCGATCCGTGCGTTCTGCCAAAGGTCGCTAAAGCTGCGCTGCTCGCCGGGATGCAGGCTTTCGGGAACCAACAGCGCCAACGGCCAGAGCACAAAGGCGTTCTTGAGAATTTCTGTTCGCGGCAGAATCAACCCGTCGAAGTTGCCGACCAGATCGCCGTACAACAGCACATCGATATCCAGCGGCAAGCCCTTGCGGTCGGGTGCATAGCGGCCGTTATCCGCCTCGATGAATTTCAGGCGACGGTCCAGCTCGCCCAGCGGCAGTTCGCTGAAGCCCGACACCACTAGATTGAAGAAAGGCCCGCTCTTGATGCCGACGGCCTGACTTTCGAATACCGGCGAGCAGCGCATATCGCCAAGAATGGCCGACAGCGCGTCGAGGCCATTGCGCAGGTGGGCTTCGCGCTCGATATTGCTACCCAGCCCAAGCAAAACGGGTGTTAGCGACATCCGCGCTCGATCTCCACGCCGACGCCGCCACTGGCCGCTGGCACCGCACCTGGCTTGGTCAGCTTGAGCCGAACCCAGGGGATCTGAAATTCACTCATCAACAGTTCCGCGAGGCGCTCGGCAAAGGTTTCCACCAGAATGAATTCCGACTCGCGGGAAAAATCCTGAATGCGCGCCGACACGCGCGCATAGTCGAGCGCCTTGCTCAGATCGTCGTCGGCGGCAGCGGGCCGGTTATCCCACCCCAGGCAAAGGTCCAGGCGCAGGCATTGACGAATGGTACGCTCCCAGTCGTAGGCGCCGATCACCGTATCGACCTCTAGACCTTCGATAAAGACTGTGTCCAAGCACGCTCTCCGCGGCACGACAAGGAGGTCGCACCTAGTTAGAATCAGGGCTTCCTCGCCCGGAATGGATACCATGTTTTGGCTGTTGGCGATCCTCGCCTACCTGCTTGGCTCATTGTCCTTTGCCATTCTGCTCAGCCGTCTGAACGGCGGGCCGGATCCTCGTGCCAGCGGCTCGGGCAACCCCGGCGCCACCAACATGCTGCGGGTCGCCGGTAAACGCCTGGCCATTTTCACGCTGATCGGCGATCTGTTCAAAGGTTTGCTGCCGGTACTGCTCGCTGCAGCACTCGGCTTTAGCGTGCAACAACAGGCCTGGCTCGGTCTGGCAGCGGTGGTTGGCCATTTATATCCGCTGTATTTTCGCTTCCAGGGCGGTAAAGGTGTCGCCACGGCGGCCGGCATGCTGCTGGGTCTCTATCCACCTGCCGCGCTGCTCGCTATCTGCGCCTGGCTGCTGACATTCGCGCTGACCCGCACCAGCTCGCTCGCGGCGTTGATCGCCACCCCCCTGACCCTGCCGCTACTGGCCTGGCAGCAACCGGCCGCATTACTGCCCATGTGCGTACTGACCGGCTTGATCGTCTGGCGCCATCGCAGCAATTTACGCGACCTTTTCGCCGGCCGTGAGCGGCATTTCTGAATCAGCAAGCTGAACCCGGCTCATCCAACACTTGCACGCTTACAGCGCTGGCAGTTGCTCCATCGGCCAGCGCGCCTGCACCTTGATGTTTAGTTCCTCGTGCTGGCCAGCCAACAGACGCTGGCATCCGGCGTAGGCGATCATCGCGCCGTTATCGGTACAGAATTCGGGGCGAGCGTAGAACACCTGGCCGTTTAGCTCGCTCAACATCTTTTCCAGTGATGCACGCAAAGCCTTGTTGGCACTTACCCCGCCCGCGATAACCAGGTTGTTCAGGCCGGTCTGCTTGAGCGCGCGTCGGCATTTGATGGTCAGCGTGTCGACCACCGCCTGCTGGAACGCTTGGGCGATATCGCAGCGGGTCTGCTCGGAATCGTCACCCGCGGCCTGACACTGCTGCCAGGTGTTCAGGGTGAAGGTCTTCAAGCCGCTGAAGCTGAACTCAAGCCCTGGACGGTCGGTCATCGGCCGCGGGAACTTGAAGCGCCCCGCTACACCCCGCTCCGCCAATCGTGCGATCTCCGGCCCGCCTGGGTACTGCAGGCCCATCAGCTTGGCGGTTTTATCGAACGCTTCGCCCGCAGCATCGTCGAGAGATTCGCCTAGCAACTGGTATTGGCCGATGCCATCGACCCGCACCAACTGGGTATGGCCGCCGGAAACCAGCAAGGCGACGAACGGAAACTTCGGTGGTTGCTGCTCCAGCATCGGTGCCAGCAAGTGGCCCTCCATGTGGTGCACTCCCAGCGCGGGCACATTCCAGGCGAAGGCCAGCGCCTGGGCGCAGGACGCGCCGACCAACAGCGCACCCACCAGACCGGGACCTGCGGTATAGGCGATGGCGTCAATATCGCCAGCGATGCAATTGGCCTCCCCCAGCACCTGGCGAATCAGCGGGAGCATGCGTTTGACGTGATCGCGGGAGGCCAGCTCGGGCACCACGCCGCCATAGATACGGTGCAGATCGATCTGACTGAACAGTGCGTCGGCCAGCAAGCCACGCTCACTGTCATAAAGCGCGACACCGGTCTCGTCGCAGGAGGTTTCCAATCCCAGAACCAGCATGGGCAGTGCCTTGTAGTAGAGAGGTGCAACTTCGAAGGCGCGCATGATAATAGCGGCCGCGACGACCCGACCAGCGCTTTTCGATCAGAGGCTTTGCATTCCTGGTGACTAGGCGGTAACATCCGCAACCCTTAAAAACCTACGTTCTCCAGCGCCATCTGCCAGGAGCAACGTCACCCCCGGTAATAAAGAAGGTACGCCCTGGATGCCAGCCGTCAAAGTTAAAGAGAACGAACCCTTCGACGTAGCTCTGCGTCGTTTCAAGCGCTCCTGTGAAAAAGCCGGTGTTTTGGCTGAAGTTCGCAGCCGCGAATTCTACGAAAAACCGACTTCCGAGCGTAAGCGCAAGGCAGCTGCTGCTGTTAAGCGTCACGCCAAGAAAGTGCAGCGCGAACAGCGCCGCAGCGTTCGCCTGTACTAATACGTACTGCGTAACGCCTGAATGCCCGGCTTCGGCCGGGCATTGCATTTGAACTCCGCTTCGCTTGCTGGCGAATGGTCGGAGTTTTTCTGTTTATGCGCACCTGTCCAGCCGTTTCGCACGGCAGTATTCTGAGTGCCTATGGCCGGCCTGATCCCACAGTCTTTTATCGATGATCTGCTCAACCGCACCGACATCGTCGACGTGGTGGCGTCGCGCATCCAGCTGAAAAAGTCTGGCAAGAACTACACGGCCTGCTGCCCATTCCATAAAGAAAAAACCCCATCATTCAGTGTCAGCCCGGACAAGCAGTTCTACTACTGTTTCGGCTGCGGCGCTGGCGGCAATGCGCTCGGGTTCGTCATGGACCACGATCAGCTGGATTTCCCCCAGGCGATCGAGGACCTGGCCAAGCGTGCCGGCATGGACGTGCCACGCGAGGAAGGCGGCCGCAGCAACAAGCCGCGCCAACCCACTGATTCGCCGCTCTACCCGCTACTGACTGCCGCCGCCGAGTTCTACAAGCAGGCACTGAAAAGTCACCCGCAACGTAAAGCCGCGATTGATTACCTGAAAGGCCGCGGCCTGTCCGGGGAGATTGCTCGTGACTTCGGCATGGGCTTCGCACCGCCCGGCTGGGACAACCTGCTCAAGCACCTGGCCAGCGACAGCCTGCAGCAAAAGGCAATGATCGACGCTGGTCTGCTGATCGAAAACGCCGAGAGCGGCAAGCGCTATGACCGCTTCCGCGACCGCATCATGTTCCCGATCCGTGACAGCCGCGGCCGCGTGATCGCTTTTGGCGGCCGGGTGCTGGGCGACGAGAAGCCCAAGTACCTGAACTCGCCGGAAACACCGGTCTTCCATAAAGGCCAGGAACTTTACGGACTGTTCGAAGCGCGCAAGCACAACCGCGACCTTGATGAGATCATGGTGGTTGAAGGCTACATGGATGTGATCGCCCTGGCGCAACAAGGCCTGCGCAACGCCGTCGCCACCCTCGGCACCGCCACCAGCGAAGAGCACCTCAAGCGCCTGTTTCGTGTCGTGCCCAGCGTATTGTTCTGCTTCGACGGCGACGCTGCGGGCCGCAATGCCGCCTGGCGCGCCCTCGAAGCGACCTTGCCAAGCCTGCAAGATGGCCGGCGCGCGCGTTTTCTGTTTCTGCCCGACGGCGAAGACCCCGACACCCTGGTGCGCAGCGAAGGCACCGACGCGTTTCGCGCCCGCATCAACCAGCACGCGCAACCGCTGGCCGATTACTTCTTCCAGCAACTGAGCGAAGAAGCCGACCCGCGCTCGCTGGAAGGCAAGGCCCACCTGGTAACGCTGGCCGCGCCATTGATTGAAAAGATTCCAGGCAACAACCTGCGCACGCTGATGCGCCAGCGGCTGACCGAAATCACCGGCCTGAGCGGCGAAGCCTTGAGCCAGCTGGCGCCCGCAGGACGATCCACGCAAGCCGCGCCAAGTACCGCCCACGCCGATCAGCCTGACTACCTGACGATCCCCGACAGCGCTTATTACGACGCTGCGCCCAGTCGCAACGAATATGAAAACCCCAGCCAGATCGGCGTTGAGCGCACCTCAGGCAAAAGCAACTGGAAGAAGGAAGGCGGCAAGTGGCGCAAACAGGGGCGCGGTGATTTCACACCCCGCGCACCGCGTACCGCAGTTAACGTCGAGTCGCCTCACCTGAGTGCATTACGCACCTTACTGCATCACCCCGAACTGGCGGCCAACGTTGCCGACGTCAGCCACTTCGCGGCAGAAGACGACACCTACGCCCAACTGCTGGTCGCCTTGCTCGGCGCCCTGCAGAAGAACCCCAAACTGCGCTCGCTGCAACTGATCGCGCGCTGGCATGGCACCGAGCAAGGCCGCTTACTTCGGGCCCTGGCAGAAAAGGAATGGCTGATTTCGGCCGATAACCTTGAACAACAGTTTTTCGACACTATAACTAGTCTTGTTGATCGCCAACGCGAGCGCAGCCTGGAACAATTGCTGCGCAAAGCCCGTCAGAGCGAGTTGAGCGCAGAGGAGAAAGATCAGCTGCGCAACCTGCTCAGCCGAAATGAATCTCCATTAGTCCCGAGCCCAACTGGCGCGTAAGGGTCTTCCTCGGGTATAATCTGCGGCTTATTTTTAGCCCGCCAAGACCTTCAGTGGATAGGGTGTTATGTCCGGTAAAGCGCAACAGCAATCTCGTTTGAAAGAATTGATCAGCCGTGGTCGTGAGCAGGGTTACCTGACTTACGCGGAGGTCAATGACCACTTGCCGGAGGATATTTCCGATCCGGAACAGGTGGAAGACATCATCCGCATGATCAACGACATGGGGATCAACGTATTCGAGAGTGCTCCGGATGCGGACGCCCTGTTGTTGGCCGAGGCCGACACCGACGAAGCAGCTGCTGAAGAAGCCGCTGCTGCACTCGCTGCCGTTGAAACCGATATCGGTCGCACCACCGACCCAGTGCGCATGTACATGCGTGAAATGGGTACCGTGGAATTGCTTACCCGCGAAGGCGAGATCGAAATCGCCAAACGCATAGAGGAAGGCATACGCGAAGTCATGGGGGCGATTGCCCACTTCCCGGGCACCGTCGACAGCATTCTCAGCGAATACAACCGCGTGACCACCGAAGGTGGCCGTCTGGTTGAAGTACTGAGCGGTTACATTGACCCAGATGACGGCATCGTACCCGCCGAAGCCGCAGCCCCTGTGCCCGCCAAAGATGGCGACGCAGAGGCCACGGACGACGATAGCGAAGACGACAGCAGCGACGAAGAGGAAGAAGAAGGCGACGGCGGTCCGGATCCGGAAGAAGCCCTGCGCCGCTTCACGGCAATCGCTGATCAGCTGGAAAAAGCCAACAAGGCCCTGAAAAAGCACGGACGTGGCAGCAAGCAAGGTATTGCCGAGCTCAAAGCCCTCGCCGAGCTGTTCATGCCGATCAAGCTGGTGCCCAAGCAGTACGATGCGCTCGGGATTCGCGTTCGCGGCGCCCTGGATCGTCTGCGCGCCCAAGAGCGCGCCATCATGCAGCTCTGTGTGCGTGATGCACGCATGCCACGCGCCGACTTCCTGCGCCTCTTCCCAGGCCACGAAACCGACGAAGCCTGGGCCGCAGGCCTGGCCAAGGGCAAAGCCAAGTACGCCGAAGCCATTGGCAACCTGCAGGGCGACATCCAGCGCTGCCAGCAAAAGCTGTCTGCTCTAGAAACAGAAAGCCAGCTGACCCTCGCTGAAATCAAGGACATCAACCGTCGCATGTCGATCGGCGAGGCCAAGGCTCGTCGCGCGAAGAAAGAGATGGTTGAAGCGAACCTGCGTCTGGTGATCTCGATTGCCAAGAAGTACACCAACCGCGGCCTGCAGTTCCTCGACCTGATCCAGGAAGGCAACATCGGCCTGATGAAGGCGGTGGACAAGTTCGAATATCGCCGTGGTTACAAGTTCTCGACCTATGCCACCTGGTGGATTCGTCAGGCGATCACTCGCTCGATTGCCGACCAGGCGCGCACCATCCGTATTCCGGTGCACATGATCGAGACGATCAACAAGCTCAACCGCATTTCCCGGCAGATGTTGCAGGAAATGGGTCGCGAACCGACCCCGGAAGAGCTGGGCGAGCGCATGGAGATGCCCGAGGACAAGATCCGCAAGGTCTTGAAGATCGCCAAAGAGCCGATCTCCATGGAAACCCCGATCGGTGATGACGAAGACTCTCATCTGGGTGACTTCATCGAAGACTCGACCATGCAGTCGCCAATCGATGTCGCCACCGTTGAGAGCCTCAAGGAAGCCACCCGCGAAGTACTCTCCGGCCTCACCGCGCGTGAAGCCAAGGTACTGCGCATGCGCTTCGGCATCGACATGAATACCGACCACACCCTTGAGGAGGTTGGTAAGCAGTTCGATGTAACCCGCGAGCGAATTCGTCAAATCGAAGCCAAGGCGCTGCGCAAGCTGCGCCACCCGACGCGAAGCGAGCACCTACGCTCCTTCCTCGACGAGTAAAAGCAAACCCCCGGCCCAAACCGGGGGTTTTGCTATCTGCGGCGCCGCGCCGCCAGCGGTCTACACTCGACAAATACCCTTCCACGCGAGACTGCCATGCGGCGACTTTCGGCCATCCTGTTGTTGTGCCTGGTCCAATGGATTTCACCGGCAGCAGCCCTGACCCTGAGCGACGAGGAGCGTGCCTGGCTTGCCGAGCACCCGGTCCTGCGCCTGGGCGTGGACGCCTCCTGGCCGCCGTTCGAGTTTCGCGATAAGGAGGAGCGCTATCAGGGGCTGTCCGCCGACTATATAAAGCTGATCGAAAAGCGCCTCGGCATCCGCATGGAGCCGGTGGAACCGAGCAGCTGGGCTCATGTGCTGCGCCAGGCCAAACGCGGCGAGATCGACTTGCTCCCAGGCGTGATGGCGACCCCCGAGCGGCAGGCCTACCTGTCGTTCACCCGGCCCTACCTGGACTTCCCAATTGTCATCCTCGCGCGGAACGATGGCCCGCGGCCGCAGACCATGGATGAGCTGTACGGCCTGAAAGTCGCGGTGGTCGAGGACTACGCCCCCCACGAACTGCTGCGCAGCCAACACCCGGACCTGACTCTGCTGCCACTGCCCTCGGTGAGCGCGGCGCTGCAGGCACTGGCCACCGGTCAGGCGGATGCGCTGGTGGGCGACCTGGCGTCCAGCACCTGGAGCCTGCGCGAGCTCAAGCTCGAAGGCCTGTATATCAGCGGCGACACGCCTTATCGCTATCAGCCGGCAATGGCGACACCCCGCGATCAGCCGATCCTGGTCGGCATCCTCGACAAGCTTTTCGCCGACATGAGCCGCGCCGAAATCGCCGAGCTGCAAGCGCAGTGGGTGGGTACCGATCTTGAGCGGCGCAGCCTCTGGCCGACGATTCTGCTGTACGGCCTGCCGGCGTTACTGGTACTGACCGCCATCATCGCGGCGGTGGTACGCATCAATCGCCGCCTGAGCGCTGAAATTGCCACCCGCAATGCGCTCGAACAGGAGCTGCGCACCAGCGAGCAGCACTACCGTAGCCTGGTCGAGAACCTTTCGGCAATCGCCTGGGAGGCGCAGCTCTCTGACTTCACCTTCACCTTTGTCTCGCAGCATGCGGAAAAGCTGCTTGGCTACCCCCTGGCCGACTGGAAACAACCTGGCTTCTGGGCAAAAAACCTGCACCCGGACGACCTGCAACGCGCGACGGACTACTGTCGTCAGGAGTGCGCCGCCCACCGCGATCACAGCCTCGACTACCGCATGTTTGCCGCCGACGGCCGCATCCTCTGGATTCGCGACATTGTTACCCTGAGCAAGCAAGGCGATCAGTTGCTGATGAGCGGTCTGATGATCGACATCAGCGAAGCGAAGCAAACCGAGCAGGCCCTGCGTCTTTCGCAGCAGAAGTTTGCCTCGGTCTTCCAGCAGTGCCCCGACATTCTGGTGATCGCCAGCCTGGAGGAAGGGCGTCTGCTGGAGGTCAACGATGCCTTTGAGCAGCAAACCGGCATCCCCGTCGCCGAGGCCATCGGCCGGACCGCGACCGAGCTCGACATCTGGGGCGTCCCAGGCATTGGGCCGACGCTGCTGCAGCGCTTGCAGAGCGAAAGCCTGCATAACCTGGAAATTCCGTTCCGCCGCCGCGACGGGCGCGTCTTTACCGGGCTGATCTCCGCGCAGACCGTCCAGCTCGCCGACAACAAGGCGCTGATGGTGGTAGTGCGCGACATCAGTCTGCTGAAGGAAACCCAACAGCAGCTGCAGATCTCCGAAGAGAAGTTCGCCAAGGCCTTCCATGCTTCACCCGACGGCCTGCTGATCACCCGCGCCAGTGATGGTCTGTTGCTCGACGGAAACGAAGGCTTCAGCCGCATCACCGGCTACAGCCTCAGCGAAGTCGCCAACCGCTCGACCCTCGACCTCGGCATCTGGGCCAACCCACAGGACCGCGCGCGCATGATCGAACAGGTGAAACTGCACGGCAGCGTGCGCGACATGACGGCCTCCATCCGCACCCGCGACGGCCAGATTCGCCTGTGCGAACTGTCCGCGCAGCTCATTCCGATCGGCGACGAGCCCTGCCTGCTGACCATCGCTCGCGATGTCACCGAGCGTCAGGTCATGCAGGTAAAACTGCAGCAGGCCGCCACCGTCTTCGAGAGCACCGCCGAAGGCGTGATGATCACCGACACCCAGCAACGCATCGTCGCAGTCAACCGCGCCTTTACCGAAATCACTGGCTACAGCGAGGATGAGGCGCTCGGCGCGACGCCGCAGCTACTGGCATCCGGCCAACACGACAGCGCCTTCTACAGCACCATGTGGCATCAGCTCGAAGCGCATGGCCACTGGCAAGGGGAAATCTGGAACCGACGCAAGAACGGCGAGCCTTACCCCGAACTACTGACCATCAATGCCGTGTTCAACAAGGCCGGCCAGATTACCCACTTCGTTGGTGTGTTCTCCGACATCACCTCACTGAAACACGCCCAGGCGCGCCTCGACCACCAGGCCCACCACGACCCGTTGACCGGTCTGCCCAACCGTCTGTTGTTCGAAACGCGGCTGCGCGCGGCACTGGAGCACTCGCGCACCGATAACCATCAAGGCGCCGTGCTGTTCATTGATCTGGATCGCTTCAAGCACATCAACGACAGTCTTGGCCATCCGGTTGGCGATCAGTTGCTCACCGGCATTGCCGGGCGCCTGAAGAGCCAGCTGCGCGATATCGACACCGTCGCCCGCCTCGGCGGTGACGAATTCATCATCCTGCTGCCCGGTCTGCACAACGCACAGGATGCGCAGCTGGTCGCAAGCAAGCTGCTGGACTGTTTCGCACCCGCTTTCCAGGTAGACGACCATGACCTGTTCATCAGCGCCAGTATCGGCGTGAGCCTCTACCCGGATGATGGTCAAGACGTCGCGACCCTGGTCAAAAACGCCGACGCGGCCATGTACCACTCCAAGGCCAAGGGGCGTAACCGCATCGAGTTCTACACCCGCACCCTGACATTCCAGGCCAACGAGCGCATGGCGATGGAGCAGGAGCTGCGCCGCGCCATGGAGAACGGCGACTTGCGCCTGTATTACCAACCCAAACTATGCCTGCAGACCCGCGAACTGGTCGGCGCTGAAGCGCTGATACGCTGGCCGCATAGCGTGTTTGGCGACATCCCGCCGGATCGCTTCATTCCAATCGCCGAAGAAGCCGGGCTGATCCTGCAACTGGGCGACTGGGTGCTGGAGCAGGCCTGCCGACAGATGCGCGACTGGCAAGCCGGCCACGCGCCGTTCGGCCCGCTTTCGGTCAACCTGGCCGGCGCACAGTTGCGCCAGGTCCAACTGGTCGATCGCGTAGCAGCGCTGCTCAATGCAAGCGGCCTCAGCCCGCGCCTGTTGCAGCTGGAAATAACCGAAGGCTTCATCATGAACCAGGCCGAAGAAGCACTGGCCATCCTCCACAAGCTGAAGGACCTCGGCGTGCAACTGGCGATAGACGACTTCGGTACCGGCTACTCCTCACTCAGCTACCTCAAGCGCCTGCCGCTGGACACCCTGAAGATCGACCAGTCATTCGTCCGCGGCCTGCCCGACGACCCGCACGACGCCGCCATCGCCCGCGCCATCATCGCCCTGGGTCGCAGCATGAAGCTCACGGTTATCGCTGAAGGCGTGGAAACCACCGAGCAGGAACAGTTTCTCGCCGCCGAAGGTTGCGAGCAGATCCAGGGCTTCGTCATCAGCCGCCCGCTGCCCGCCGACGCTTTCGCCAATAACTTCCTCGCCCCACGTACTTCCCTTGGCACTGGCAGAAAGGCGCCGGTATAATCCTGCGCCTTCGGGCCTATAGCTCAGTTGGTTAGAGCAGGGGACTCATAATCCCTTGGTCGCAGGTTCGAGTCCTGCTGGGCCCACCAACTTGAAAGCCGCGCATTGCGCGGCTTTTTTGTTTCTGCTGTTCGGTTACGCGGGACATCAATAATGGCGGCGCTCCACCGCCCATCATATTAGTTAGCGTTTACTCAACTGCGGCTCTTCCCTTCGGCGATTCAGAAAGTACAATTGCGGCCCGCTATAGGTTCGCATGAAGACGCTTTCGCCCGAACCGACACATCATTACCACAAGGAAATGAGTGTTCCTGAGACCACCACGGATAGAAAATCGCCATGCCAAGGCCCAACGGATCTACCCTCTCCACCGAAATTATCCTTTCAGGTGATGTTCTTATTGATAGCCTGATGTACGGCATCAAGTGGGGTGGCCCTCTAGGCTCAGGCGCAACGCTTTCCTACAGTTTTCTTTCCAGCCGTTCGTACTACGCGAGCAATTATTCGTACGACGACGAATATCTCAACAGCTACCAGCTGAGTAGCAATCAAAAAACTGCAGTAACCCAGGCGCTTGACGCGTGGGCCACAGTGGCAAATATAGATTTCTCGCTGACCACCGATTCGCTCCTCAACGCAGGCGACCTTCGCTTCGGGGGTTATGCGGACATGGGCTCTGGCATTGCCGCATGGGCTTATCTGCCGGGCGACGCTCCGGTGTCAGGCGATGTCTGGATTGGCCCGTCGACCTCTGCTGCCAATCCAACACCGGGTACCTACGACTATCTCACCTTCGTCCATGAAATCGGTCACGCCCTCGGTCTGAAGCATTCGTTCGAAAACGACAGCGGCAATCCAAATGTACTGCCTATCGAGTACGAGGATGTGCGCTATACCGTAATGAGCTATACCGATGCTTACAGTTTTGAGCCGACGACGCCGATGCTGCTGGATATAGCTGCCATACAGCATATGTATGGCGCGAACATGCAGTGGCAAACTGGGAACAACACCTACCAATGGGCAGCAAACAAGCCCGTTTTCGAAACCATCTGGGACGCAGGCGGCGTTGATACCTTAAATGCCAGCAATCAGAATGCTGCGGTTACGCTCAACCTGAACCCAGGCACCTTCAGCACTATCGGACAGTCTTTTTTAAAGTACGAAACATCGGGCTCCATCAGCTCAATCAACAATGGTTTGGCTATTGCTTACGGCGCGCGAATTGAAAATGCCCTGGGCTCGATTTATGCCGATACGCTGATTGGCAATCAGTGGGCCAACGCACTCAATGGTGGCGCAGGGGCCGACGCTATGAGCGGCGGCGATGGTAACGACATCTATTACGTAGAAGACATCGGTGATGTCATCAGCGAAATCAACGCCGTAGCCAGCATTGGCGGTACCGATACCGTTTACAGCTACCTATCTGCCTATACCCTTGGCGCCAATGTCGAGAATCTGCGCCTCCTATCGAGTGGCTCCGCCAATGCCACAGGTAACGATCTTAACAATGTGTTTTATGCCGGGGCCGGCAACAATATCTTGGATGGTGGCGCTGGCACCGACACGGCTGCCTATACTTATGCAACCAAAGGTATCACCGCCAATCTATCTGCCGCAGTGGCTCAAGCCACTGGCGGTTCAGGCTCAGACCTACTGAAGAACTTTGAAAATCTCACTGGCAGCAAATATGGCGACACGTTGATAGGCAACTCAGCGGCCAATATCTTAAATGGCAGTTCTGGTGCGGACCGGATGATTGGCGGTAATGGTAACGATACTTACTTCGTCGAGAGCGCTGCCGATGTCATCAGCGAAACCAATGCCGTAGCCAGCACTGGCGGCACCGATACCGTTTACAGCTACCTCTCTGCCTACACCCTTGGCGCCAATGTCGAAAATCTGCGCATCTTATCGAGTGGCTCCGCCAATGCAACAGGTAACGATCTTAACAACCTAATTTATGCTGGAGCTGGTAACAATATCTTGGATGGTGGCGCTGGCACCGACACGGCTGCCTATACTTATGCAACCAAAGGCATCACCGCCAATCTATCTGCCGCAGTGGCTCAAGCCACTGGCGGTTCAGGCTCAGACCTACTG
>NZ_JBTLWN010000009.1:0-8540 GCF_054483635.1 Pseudomonas cistanchae
TCGCTTCGCTCACTGGGACGGGCTAAAGCCCGCCCCTTAACCAAACGTTAGAAGCGGCTCTTAATTTTGGTGGTTTATATGCACGGAAGCATTAATTCAGTTCCTCAGCCAAATATCAGCGCAGTTGCAAGCATTGAGCGTCGGCGCGCAAAACATCTGAATGTTCGTAGCCTTTCGCGGTGGCGTTGCCGGCCCATCGCTGGGGCAAACGCCATTGGTCGTCCTACCGCTATGTATCTGCCAGCCCACGCACGTTCGTTGCCCAACATCTCGGTTCGGCCTCAGGTACATTTGGCGTCGCCTGAAAATTCCGAGCTCGATTTGTCACCGCGTCTAACTACTGGTTCAAGTCGCTCGCTCCGCTCGCTGGGACCGGCTAAAGCCGGCCCCTTAACCAAACGTTAGGCGTTGCCACAAAATTGAGAACACCTTATGCCTTATGAAGGCCTTCACTATCTGCCGCATAAAATATCTTGCCCAGAAAACGCAGAGCAAGAGTTCAGATTAGCTTTTAGCAGCAAAGAATCTGACGAACATAAAGGTATTGTTTACTTTTTCCTGTCAGAGAAACCAATCCCTAGGGTATTAGGTGAGTCTCGAATTTTATACATAGGCAAATCCAATACATCTTTACGCGCACGATATTTTCGTTACTCTAAAAAACTTTGTACCAACAGAAGCGGTAAGTTCTATAGCCACATAATAAAAAACTACGGCGCAATATCGTTTGGATATTTTTTATCGAACGATCCGAAAGTAGACGAGCGTAAATATTTTCGAGAATACCTCGATAAACATTTAGAATATCCACCAAAGTCAAAAGTCGGCTAAAGCGCCTAACAACTGGTTCAATCCGTTCGCTTCGCTCACTGGGACGGGCTAAAGCCCGCCCCTTAACCAAACGTTATGCACAGGAAGCACTATGCGCACACTTAACATATCAATAATGCTAGGACTCGCAGGCGTTACGGCCTTTTTTGGAGTGTTTATGCTGATTGCTAACGCTAGAGATCTTTCTCAAGCCGGACCACTAATTAGCTCCCTTATTTGCTTCTCGTCCGTCTCTATTGCCTATTTCAATCTCGTACTGAAATCATCAAAGCGCACCGTAAAATCACAAATTATTATACTCGCTACCTATGCAATAAGCGCTGCTTCTGGTGCAGCAGCAGCTAGCAGTATCGGTTTGATCTCATATGTAATGAAGAGCATGGATTTAAGTTTTATACCTGCACTAGATTACATTTGGCGACCCGCTTTAGTCGGTGGCACTATCTCAATCACGACTTACGTTTTTGCACATATTTACAGTTTACGAAAAAGCATAGAACTAGTTCAGGCCGAACATCAAAGCGCATAACAACTGGTTCAAACCGTTCGCTTCGCTCACTGGGACGGGCTAAAGCCCGCCCCTTAACCAAACGTTAGGAGCCATTTCGGTGCCTCTTGCAATCAACAAACCTGGAGAACTTGCTATCGGCCAGTTCTTTGAAAGCTGCTCATTTCACCCATGCTTGTGCTGTGAGGTTGATTCCGCAGGGGTTCAAATCGAGGGCATTTCCCTCGTCGATGGAAAAATCCATTACTGCAATATCAGGCACTGTGGGTTACGGATATTAAGCACCGAAGAAGCAATTCAATGGAAATTAAACGGCCCAGCAGATCAAAACCTGCCCCCTGAACGGCAGTGGTGGTAATGGCTCCTAACAATGCGCTCAAAGCGCTCACTCCGTTCGCTGGGACCGGCGAAGCCGGCCCCTTAGCTTAATCGTTAGGCAAAAGGAGTCGCCTGTGAAGTGTTTTTACCACCAACAAGATGAAGCTATCGCGCTTTGTAAATCATGCACTAGGGCGCTCTGCCGGTGCTGCGCGGCAGATGTACACCCAGGAACAGCCTGCATTAATCGATGCGAAAAGGATGTTGAAGAATTAAATATAGTTAACACGCGAAACCAAAGTGCTTATCAAAAAGCAGGGAAAGCACACAAGCGAGGGGCGCTCGCAACGCTAATAATGGGCCTTACTTTCATATTAATTGGCGGCCTCCCAGTAGCAATTAATAACAATTATGACGCCTCCTTTATGGCAGTAATTGGCTTGATTTTCTTACTGTGGTCATATTTCGGATACAAAAGCGGAAAGCAAATAGAAGCTGAGGGGCCAGAGGCCTAACAAGCGGTTCAAGCCGCTCGCTTCGCTCACTCGGGACCGGCTAAAGCCGGCCCCTTAACCAAACGTTATAAGCTCTATCAAGATATGCGCATAGCTAAGAGAGAGGGAAGATAGTGGAAGCCATAATAGTACTGGTGATTATTGTTATTTTAGTCGTACTTATTGCCAAAGCTCTCCCAAACCAACCCTCTCTTACTGAATACACTGATCAATACTCATCAGAACAACTCCAAGGTAGAAGTTATAAAATATCCAAAAAATTAGCGAAACTCACCACGGAATCCACAAACATTATCTGCAATCTACAGGCAACCAAAGAAGACATATGGAGGTACGAGAGACTAAAAAATGAAATAGCAGTACTTGAGAAAGAGAATCAGGCAATAAAAGCTGAACTTATCACTAGAGCCAATGCAACTAAAAAAACTACGCAGGAGCTTAGCGAAGTAATCAATAGCCATGCAACACTTGTAATACTCCTAATGAAAGAGAAAGGCCTCACAGAAGATCAAGCTAACACAGCAATACTCAACAAGATTGAAGCACGAAAAAACCAGTACCAACTTAAAGGGTTGAGTGAAGAGCAAGCACTCGAAAAAAATATAGCGATGCAATTACAGAATTAACGAAAGGTGTTTTGACCTCCATTCACTGTAGCAATATACCTGATGCCACTGTAGTCGTTTTAACTATTAATAAAGATAGAACATTTAAATTCAATTATAGCTACGGGGATTGCAAGGCTATAGATATCTCTATCCTATCAATAGGAAAACCAAATTCATTTTTTATCAACGACAAAAACATCACATAAACTCATAACAATTGGTTCAAATCGTTCGCTGCGCTCACTGGGACGGGCTAAAGCCCGCCCCTTAACCAAACGTTATGCATTAGGTGGTCGTCGATGCCTTGGTACGCAATAAGAAATGTATATCACTTTGGCACCAAGGAAGATGGGAAGAACATCTTTGAGGAAAGAGTCGTATGCTTTTCTGCCGAGTCAGAAGAAGCAGCACATGAATTAGCAGAGACAGAGTCCAAGGAATACGTAGAGTCAACCAACTTTGTTAGCCATGACGAGCAAGTTGGCTATAAGCTCGACCCTGGGAGCTTGATACAAGGGCATGAGGTGTGGTCAGAGCTTTTTGAGTCTTACGACTCGCTAGATGTTTTTTATCAAAAACGCTATCTAGACTATCTATACATTCCAGACTAAAAACGATGGTACCGTGCGCAGCATAACAATTGGTTCAAGTCGCTCGCTTCGCTCACTCGGGACCGGCTAAAGCCGGCCCCTTAACCAAACGTTAGAAGCGGCTATTAATTTTCGTGGTTTATATGCACGGAAGCATTAATTCAGTTCCTCAGCCAAATATCAGCGCAGTTGCAAGCATTGAGCGTCGGCGCGCAAAACATCTGAATGTTCGTAGCCTTTTGCAGTGGCCTTGCCGGCCCATCGCTGGGCAAACGCCATTGATCGTACTACCGCTATGTATCTGCCAGCGCCCGCACGTTCGTTGCCCACCATCTCGGTTCGGCTTGGGGTACATTTGGCGTCGCCGGCAAACCCAATGCTCGACTTGTCACCGCGTCTAACACCTGGTTCAAGTCGCTCGCTGCGCTCACTGGGACGGGCTAAAGCCCGCCCCTTAACCAAACGTTAGGCGCTTATGAAGAACATCCAGGTCATCGACAGTGCAATAAATGCCGTATATGACATTTTCTCGGCCACAGACGACGAGTTTTCGTTGATATTCCCTGAAGGCGAAGACATCGCATTCATCGGCGAAGTGTATGAGCGCGAGAGCACTAGGGAGCTTGATCTAGCGTTTGAACGAATATGGGCACGTCGAGTACCCAAGAAGGAAGCAATGGGAATTCATGGCATCCTTTTCTATGAGCTAAACGAGAAGAAAGATTTCTACCCGACACGCCGCGATGAAGAGGCAAGGAACCCCGATGGCAGTCGTTTACGTTAGCAACCTGCGGCAACGCGCCTAACAATGCGCTCAACTGCCGCTCACTTCGTTCGCTGGACGTCCAAAAGCTGCGCTTTTGTCCGCCCGTTAGCTTAATCGTTAGCCATAAGAACATGACCGAAAATATCACGACAAAAGAAATAACCCAGGAAGAGTATGAACTCGCATTCAAAGGTAAAGAGGCCGAGGCTCTAAAGCAGGCACTCGACATAAGAAAATTCGAAATCGAACTATATTGGAAGCGTGCGTCTTATTTCTGGACATTCATCGGTGCAACAATGGCTGGCTTTCTCGCTATACAAGCCTCATCAGCCCAAAACAAACAAGACCTTACAGTAATCCTTTCCTGTCTTGGCTTTGTTTTTTCTTTCGCGTGGGTATGCGTCAACAGAGGGAGCAAATTTTGGCAAGAGAACTGGGAAAAACACGTTGACGTACTAGAGGATAAAGTTACCGGACCTCTTTATAAAATTGTAATGTCTAGAAATTCAACAAGTAATCTCAGTGAAAAAGCTGTTCACCTCATTACCGGGCCATCATCAATATCGGTTTCAAAAATAAACCAAATAATTAGCATTTATGTTTTTGCACTTTGGGCATTGCTGCTATTTTACTCTCTGCCCGAGTTCGGAATTGAGAAGTCTATTAATTGGTTTTATTTCGCCTTCCTGGCACTGAGCATGTCGTCATGTATATTATTTTTAATGCTAGGCCGCTCATATGGCGGCGGGTATTTTCATACTGCAAAAATACGTAAATCCAGAGTAAAAAGCGGCTAACAATTGGTTCAAACCGTTCGCTTCGCTCACTGGGACGGGCTAAAGCCCGCCCCTTACCAAACGTTAGAGGTTGTACATCAGTATGAATCGTATACTTCTTTCTACATCTCTTTTTGCTGCATTCACTGCAGCAATACATATTTTCGTTGGTACGCCGGAAATCGAAGAACCATTGCTTCAATCTGCGCTACCGCAAGAGGTTAGCCTTCTTCTCTATGCATGCTGGCACTTAGTCTCTGTTACATTAACGCTGTCTGCGGTAGCCTTCTTCATTTCCGCTCGTACCATTAGTACATCACCACATTACATGGCAAAACTGCTTTCCTGTATGTGGCTCTGCTTCGGCCTAGTATTTATCGCAGTGGCTTTGCTCTACTCCGATGTCTCAATGCTTCTTAAGTTGCCCCAATGGACTTTACTGTTACCAGTCGGTGCTCTTGGCCTCTGGGGCTCCTCTAACAAACGGTTCAAATCGTTCGCTTCGCTCACTGGGACGGGATAAAGCCCGCCCCTTAACCTATCGTTAGCCATACTTTATGACAGCTCGCAGATTTTCGTTTAGCAATAAAAAACTTCGTGGCATACCACGTCGTTTGCGCGCACTAGCGCGCTGGAAGAAGTCGTTTTTAGGATATTTTCCAAGCCAGCTAACACCAGAGGAAACGTACTGGAACTATAAAATTCCTGTGTATCGAAATCTTGTTGAGGGCAAGCAAACCACCAAGAGCATACAAGCCTTTTGTGCACAGCAACTTATAGATGCCGCACACCATATATACAAAGCCAAACCCCAAGACGCTGATTATTCTAGAGTTACATGCGTTATTTCACTTCCCTGCATGTTCTCAAGTGAGCTGTGTATTTATACAAGTGAAGAATATTTCAAAGAGCACACAACCCAACAAACTGGACGCTTCGGGAAAATTGAAAAGATTCAAGGAAAAAGTCTTGCTCAGGAATTTGGTCTAGTACTACCGGAGGGTTTTAACGAGCTTGGAGTTTTGCGTACTGACGAAGATGATGATGGAAATCCATATATTTCTGAGCAGTGGTATTTTGGCGAAGTCCATCAGTACGGCTAACAAGTGGTTCAAATCGTTCGCCTCGCTCACTGGGACGGGCTAAAGCCCGCCCCTTAACCAAACGTTAGGCGGTTACTCATGCGGCTACCAGAGACTAGACTCATCCCCGTCGACGAACGGTTTTCCGGGGAGCCACTCGCGACAACAAAACTAGGTGGAGAGCCAGAGTGGATTCAATCCGGCAGTGATCCTGAATGCTCGTGCGGACAGACAATGATTTTTCTTGCGCAACTGGACTCATGCGATATACCTGTAGCTAAACTTCCAGGCAGCGCAATTGTTTATGACCACTGCTGCCCCAAGTGCTTTGAAACTTTTTCTCAACTTCAATGTTGCTAGAGCCACTGGGCAAGTTCGCTATGTCATTGAACATCCGCGACAACTTTCTTCGCTCAAACATTTTTCAATGTCAAATCCTCGCGCAGCCCAGAGCAATATTAAAGGCTGGACGCACTATCATAAAAAAACCGATGAAAGAGCAAGGGAAAAGGCTTCAAAGCCAACGCCATTTTGGCTACCGTGTTGTATTCGGTCACAGCGTCCGGCTTAAGCCCGCGGCCTAACAGGCGGTTCAAGCCGTTCGCTTCGCTCACTTGGGACGGGCTAAAGCCCGCCCCTTAACCTATCGTTAGAGTGCTTTCCTATGCCCTTTGATCTAGCCGAAAATTTCATCTCTGCAGCAGAGGAATTGTTAGGGGCAAAGCTTCCAGATTCTTACCGAAGCTCAATGCTCATGAGTAATGGCGGGGAACTAGAAATCGACGATGATGTTTGGCAGCAGTACCCTATAGCCGACACATCTGATCGCAAGCGCCTCTCTCGCACCGCAAATCACATAATAAAAGAAACAAACCACTTAAAGAGCTGGCCAGGTTTTCCTGAAGAGGCAGTAGCAATCGCCGGCAATGGCAGCGGCGACCAGTTGGTTCTACTAAAAGAAGGCGCATCATTTGGGCAGGAAATTTATATCTGGGCGCACGAAACCGGTAAGCTTCAAAAAATAGCCAACAATTTTTCCGCGTTAACAGCACTCTAACAACTGGTTCAAATCGTTCGCTTCGCTCACTGGGACGGGCTAAAGCCCGCCCCTTAACCATACGTTAGAGCTAAGAGAAATTGAAGACACATAAGAGTTTGAGAATGAAAAAACTAGGATTTCTCATGGCTATTTTTCTAAGTGGTTGTGCAGGAATTTATGAGCAACCAACCGAAACTGAGCCGCATGCAAAGTTAACCGTAGAATTTGCTCAGAACGAGCTACCCCAAGGTGGCGCACAGCTATTTTATGCCTACAACAATGATAACTGCGAAGCAAACCATGGTGCAGCTATCGCTGGCCTGAGCTGGTCATCCGAAAGCAGCAAGGTCGTAAGGCTCTATCCCGGGAGTAAAATATATATCCAGGCTGCCACTGTTGGGATCACAGGAGAAAATCAGGTCTGCGGAACCAGCTACTGCATGCTGCAACAGCGGTGCGTCAATGTGATCAGCTTCACTCCAGAGGCTGGAGTTTCATACACCATGAAACACCACTCCAACAATAAAAGCTGCTCAATATTCTTAATAAATAGCACATCCCAAACACCACCATCATCCATAGAAATACACCCCGTCAAGAATGGCTGTAAGATCTGAGCAAGCTCTAACAATACGCTCAAAGCGCTCACTTCGTTTGCTGGGACCGCGTTCCGCGGCCCTTTAGCTTAATCGTTAGGCCAAAAGCGGAAAACCTCACCCTTATTATCTGTTTCGCTCAGTCATAGAGAAGGACATTTCATGAACACAAAAATAATTGCAGCAATCGCTTTCTTTATCCTGACATCACTCAATATTTACACATTAAATCAAGTCTCAAGCCTAAAAACTGAAATCCAAGCCACAAGGGTCGAAGTAATAAACGTCTATGACTCTCTTGGCTATTATGCAGAAGGACAAATCGCTAACTTCGGCCCAGACACAGTTTCTGGGGGAGTGAAGGAAATCAATAGAAAACTCACCAATCTTTGCCAAAAATTAAACTGCAATTAATATAGCCAAAAAACAAGCATTTCGAATTACCGGCAATCAAGACCTGTTTACGGCACTGCACCGCGACACGGCCTAACAACTGGTTCAAACCGTTCGCTGCGCTCACTGGGACGGGCTAAAGCCCGCCCCTTAACCAAACGTTAGAAGCGGCTCTTAATTTTGGTGGTTTATATGCACGGAAGCATTAATTCAGTTCCTCAGCCAAATATCAGCGCAGTTGCAAGCATTGAGCGTCGGCGCGCAAAACATCTGAATGTTCGTAGCCTTTCGCGGTGGCGTTGCCGGCCCATCGCTGGGGCAAACGCCATTGGTCGTCCTACCGCTATGTATCTGCCAGCCCACGCACGTTCGTTGCCCAACATCTCGGTTCGGCTTCAGGTACATTTGGCGTCGCCTGAAAATTCCGAGCTCGATTTGTCACCGCGTCTAACTACTGGTTCAAGTCGCTCGCTCCGCTCGCTGGGACCGGCTAAAGCCGGCCCCTTAACCAAACGTTA
>NZ_JBTLWN010000010.1:0-1726 GCF_054483635.1 Pseudomonas cistanchae
TAACGACTAAGCTAAGGGGCGGGCTTTAGCCCGTCCCAGCGAACGGAGTGAGCGATTTGAGCGCATAGTTAGGTGTTTACTCATAAATTTTCCCGCAGTAAAGAAAAACAGCAAATTGCTTCCACGGATTTGATAGAGAAAGACCTTGAGTTAGACCGAAGTCACTAGCCTCAGCCCATGCGATTGCACTTTCAAGAAAAGACTCGATGGTGGTGTTTTCCCAGCCATTAGCATCGGTGCCATATGGGGAGCTCGGATTTACCTTTTCCTGTAAAACGGATGCAGCACGATCTGCTGCTAGTGCGCGCGCAAAGACCAAAAAGCTTTCAATGTCTTTGACGTCCTCAAGTAGTTTGCTTACGTCCATTGTTTAGCACCTAACGATTAAGCTAACGGGCGAGCAAAAGCGTAGCTTTTGCGAGTCCAGCGAACGAAGTGAGCGGCAGTTGAGCGCATTGTTAGGCGCCTGCTTTATTGTTTGACTGCTTGAAAGCCTTGACGCTGAAGTACAGCAGGCTAATAGAAGTGATGCCGGTTAGGATCCAAAGTACAGATGCAAATGCTGCCCACCGGCAACGCAGATTTTCGTGAAAAAATGAAAATTGTGCGTTGCACTCGATTGCTGCAAGGCTGCTAGAGGAAAACACCCAAAGTAGGCAGTACCAAGAGGCTAGAAAGGCCAGCACTGACAGTGCTAACAGAATGATTCCCTTCGTCACGGCGTACTCCTAACTATTGGTGCCTAACGTTTGGTTAAGGGGCGGGCTTTAGCCCGTCCCAGTGAGCGCAGCGAACGATTTGAACCAGTTGTTATATGCGTATCACGCCGCTTCATTGATGTAAATTTTGTGTTCTGTGCCCTTGTCGTCAATGGCAAGCATATATTTACTTTGACCTGCCGGCCAGACAAACGATAAAGAACATAGGTTTTCCAGATTGACATTATGGGATGCACAATGTTTCTTTAGGTTGTCACCCCAATAACCAATTGATTTTTTTATTCTCTCTGACTCAAGCTGAGCGGGCCTGAACTCCCCTGTAAGCCAGTTGATTTCGATGTCGTAGCCTTTCTTGTGAAGCTTCCCAATTTCGTCGGCAACGAAATCATGGTCGACATAGTTTATTGAGCTTACAAAGCTGTGCCCGAAATTGTGAATTGCTGATTTTATGTTTTTGTACTTCATGTTTAGATCAGCATATAACGATTAAGCTAAGGGGCTGCGGAACGCAGTCCCAGCGAATGTAATGAGCGATTTCAGCGCCTTGTTAGCGGCGTTACTCGGAAAAAGCGCTTTGAATTTGATCATTCCAGGCAAATGAATTTAATACCCAGCCGCCTGGTGTTTTATAAAATATGAACATCCATGGCAGGGCGTGCTTAACAGTTTTTTCAATGTAAATTAACTTAAGGAGAGAGCTTCCTGCTTTTGTTTCGCGTATGAATTCATACCCGATAGAATTTCCATAGCGCACACCAAATTGATCCCGTTGTGATTTTGATTGTAATGCCATGCTTTGAAATTCTGTTTCTGAAATTGCAGCGTAAGGCTTCATTACGGAAAATGCAGCATCTAGATCCCCTTTGGATGCTTTCGCCATAACTTGTTCCGCTAGGCTTTTTGCATCTTGCTCGGTCATCAATGAATCTGCATGTGCGCATATTGAAAATGCGAAAACGGCGGTAATAACAAATTGTCTAAGCATGATTTTCTCAGTAGTGGCTAAC
>NZ_JBTLWN010000011.1:0-1224 GCF_054483635.1 Pseudomonas cistanchae
ATAACGATTAAGCTAAGGGGCTGCGGAACGCAGTCCCAGCGAATGTAATGAGCGATTTCAGCGCCTTGTTAGCGGCGTTACTCGGAAAAAGCGCTTTGAATTTGATCATTCCAGGCAAATGAATTTAATACCCAGCCGCCTGGTGTTTTATAAAATATGAACATCCATGGCAGGGCGTGCTTAACAGTTTTTTCAATGTAAATTAACTTAAGGAGAGAGCTTCCTGCTTTTGTTTCGCGTATGAATTCATACCCGATAGAATTTCCATAGCGCACACCAAATTGATCCCGTTGTGATTTTGATTGTAATGCCATGCTTTGAAATTCTGTTTCTGAAATTGCAGCGTAAGGCTTCATTACGGAAAATGCAGCATCTAGATCCCCTTTGGATGCTTTCGCCATAACTTGTTCCGCTAGGCTTTTTGCATCTTGCTCGGTCATCAATGAATCTGCATGTGCGCATATTGAAAATGCGAAAACGGCGGTAATAACAAATTGTCTAAGCATGATTTTCTCAGTAGTGGCTAACGATTAAGCTAAGGGGTCGGCTTTAGCCGGTCCCAGTGAGCGAAGCGAACGATTTGAGCGCCTTGTTAGGCGCTTCACGGCACGATACTCAGCGTAGGCGTGTGCCATCTGGGTTCTGTGCCTCCTCGTCTCGACGTGTGTGATAAAACTGCTTCTTTTCCTCTAGCTCATAAAACAGCAAGCCATGAATGCCCATTGCTTCTTTCTTGGGGATACGGCGAGCCCATATACGTTCAAAAGCCGAGTTTAATACGTTTGCATCCTGGCGCTCATAAACCTCATCGATGAATGCTACGTCTTCGCCGGTTGGAAATATCAAAGCGAATTCATCGTCTGTGGCCGAGAAAATGTCATATACAGCATTACTGGCACCATCGAAGACTTGGATATTTTTCATGAAGTGCCTAACGTTTGGTTAAGGGGCCGGCTTTAGCCGGTCCCAGCGAGCGGAGCGAGCGACTTGAACCAGTAGTTAGACGCGGTGACAAATCGAGCTCGGAATTTTCAGGCGACGCCAAATGTACCTGAAGCCGAACCGAGATGTTGGGCAACGAACGTGCGTGGGCTGGCAGATACATAGCGGTAGGACGACCAATGGCGTTTGCCCCAGCGATGGGCCGGCAACGCCACCGCGAAAGGCTACGAACATTCAGATGTTTTGCGCGCCGACGCTCAATGCTTGCAACTGCGCTGATAT